>MELC01000038.1:112752-262552 GCA_001767455.1 Acidobacteria bacterium RIFCSPLOWO2_12_FULL_66_21 | reverse complement strand
TTCTGCGGCGCGAGGCGAATGCGAGCCCCGTTGGCGCCACCGCGCTTGTCGGTGCCGCGGAACGTCGACGCTGACGCCCAGGCAGTCGAGACCAGTTGGGAGATGGACAGTCCCGATGCGAGGAGCTCGCCCTTGAGGGCCGCGATGTCCGCCGCTGCGATCGGTTCGTGCGTGACCGGGGGGACGGGGTCCTGCCACACCTGCGGCTCCGCGGGAACCAGCGGGCCCAGGTACCGCGCGATGGGCCCCATGTCGCGGTGCGTCAGCTTGAACCACGCCCTGGCGAACGCCTCGGCGAACGCGTCCGGGTTCTCGAAGAAGCGGCGCGAGATCTTCTCGTAGGCCGGGTCCATCCGCAGCGCGAGGTCGGTGGTCAACATGGTCGGCGCGTGGCGCTTCGACGGATCGTGGGCGTCCGGTACATTGCCCTCACCCATTCCGTGCTTCGGCTTCCACTGGTGGGCACCAGCCGGGCTCTTGGTCAGCTCCCACTCGTAGCCGAACAGGTTCCAGAAGAAGTTGTTGCTCCACTTCGTGGGCGTCGTGGTCCAGGTGACCTCGAGGCCACTGCTGATGGTGTCGCCCCCCTTGCCGGTGCCGTAGCTGCTCTTCCAGCCGAGGCCCTGCGCCTCGATGGGAGCCGCCTCGGGTTCGGGTCCGACGTGGGTCGCAGGGCCCGCACCATGGGTCTTGCCGAACGTGTGCCCGCCGGCGATGAGCGCCACCGTCTCCTCGTCGTTCATCGCCATGCGACGGAACGTCTCTCGGATGTCTCGCGCGGCGGCGAGGGGATCCGGGTTGCCATTCGGACCTTCCGGATTCACGTAGATGAGGCCCATCTGCACGGCGGCGAGAGGATTGTCGAGCTGCCGCTCGCCTTTGTAGCGCGCGTCAGCGAGCCACGTGTCCTCGGTCCCCCAGTTGATCTCCTTGGGCTCCCAGACATCCTCGCGCCCGCCGCCGAACCCGAACGTCTTGAACCCCATCGACTCCAGGGCGCAGTTGCCGGCGAAGACCATCAGGTCGGCCCACGAGATCTTCCTGCCGTGCTTCTGCTTGACCGGCCAGAGCAACCGGCGAGCCTTGTCGAGGTTCACGTTGTCGGGCCAGCTGTTGAGAGGCGCGAAACGCTGCTCCCCGTCTCCCGCACCTCCGCGGCCGTCCTTGATGCGGTACGTGCCCGCACTGTGCCACGCCATCCGGATGAAGAGCGGCCCGTAGTGGCCGAAGTCGGCCGGCCACCAGTCCTGCGACGCCGTCATCACCTGCTCGATGTCCTTCTTCAGGGCATCGAGATCGAGGGACTTGAACGCTTCGGCGTAGTTGAATTCCGCGCCCATGGGATTGCGCGCGGGCGGATTCTGGTGGAGGACCTTCAGGTTCACCTGATTCGGCCACCAGTCCCGGTTCGACCTGCCGCTGTGTGCCTGGCCCGGGAACGGGCACTTCCTGTCGTTGTCCATGCTGACGTTGACCTCTACTGTGATGGGGATGCAACCCCGGTTGTCACCCGGGAGACTCTCTTACCGTCCCTTGACGGGATCGTTCGGGCCCTCTGTGCGTGCGATCCGTCGCTGGCGTCGGCGGCGGCGTGTCGGTGGGTCGGCGCGGGTCGACGCTCGGGACTGAGCCACGCAATCCGGACAGCGCCCCCAGTAGGCGACCTCGGCCTCGTCGATCTCGTAGCCCATGTCGTCGGCTGCCGTGAGACACGGGGTGGAGCCGACCGCGCAGTCGATGTCGACCAGACGGCCGCAGATCCGACAGATCAGATGGTGGTGGTTGTCGCCAACCCGATCCTCGAAGCGAGCCGCCGATCCGGAGGGCTGAATGCGCCGGATGAGGCCTTCGGCGACCAGGACGCCGAGGGCGTCGTAAACCGACTGGAGCGAGATGGCCCCGATCTGGGCCCTGACGACCTCGGCCACTTTGTCGGCCGTGATGTGGGGCTGACCCGCGACCGCCCGCAGGACAGCCAATCGCTGGGCCGTGATCTGAATACCGCGTTGCCGAAGGAGGTCAGCCGGGTCAGTAGCCACACCGGCACAATAGACCAAACTATTGAGTGAGTCAAAAGTTTGATCCGTCGATCGGACAGCGGTCCCGCGGTGCGAGCTCACTCGATTCCCATCGCCTCGAATCTTCGCTGATGGGACCGCACACGATCCTGTGGCATGCCCGGGACAACGCGGGGCTTCGCAAAGTTCAAGGGCGAGAACGTCTGTCAGGCATCATCAACCCGTTTGACCCGCCCTGCGCCGGTGTGCATGATTCATGCGGCGGAGCTATGGTCACCAACGTGGCTGGCGCCTGGAGGCACTGCATGATCCGACACATCGCTGTCGTCGTCACCCTGCTTGCGCTCGGTGTATCCGGCGCTTCTGGTCAGAGCCCCTCGGATGTGAAGGACGGCCGGGTGGCGGTCGTCGGCGAGAACCCCGGCATCCGGCTGGCGATGAAAGAGGGTGCCGCGCCTTCGACGAGCGTCAGCTTCTGGCGCGTGTTCCAGAGCCCGGCCGGCGAAGGGCACGTCTGCTTCGTGACGAGCGACGTCAAGGGCGATGGGCCGACGGCCGACGACATCCGCCTGGCGTTCGCGGACAACGAGCAGCTGGCCCAGTACGTGGCCACGCAGCTGATGACCGCCTTCGACAAGGCGTATGGTGACAAGCCGTTCCCCGTCCGTCGCGCGCGCTTCGAGCGGAGCGGAGACACAGCCACCGCGTGGAAAGAAACCATCAAAGCCGACGGGTACTCGATCGACCTGGTGTGGCGGGATTTCTACGAACCCTTCGCTATCGAAAGCCGGGTCGGCGTGCCCCACAACCCGTACACGATCCTCTCAACGTTCATCCCGGCGAAATCAGCCGACGTGATCGTCAACGGCACGCGCGCGGCAGGCACGGTCACGCCCCGAATGCGCGGAAACCGCCAGAGCAGCAGCGCATTCCTCGCGTTTGCCGAGACGTGGCTCAAGTAGGGGCCTCGTGAACACCCTGCTCACCCCGCTGTCCTTCGCCGGCCTCACCCTGCGCAACCGCATCGTGATGCCGCCGATGTTCTCCGGGTTCGCGACGCCCCGCGGCGAGGTGACCGATCGCATCGTCGAATACCACCGCCTGCGCGCCGCGGCGGGCACCGCGCTCGTCATCGTCGAGCACACGTACGTGCACCCGTGGGGCCGCCTCAGCGACACGCAGATGGGCGTGCACGACGACGGGTTGATCCCGGGGCTGGCGCGCCTGGCGGCGGCAATCAAGGGCGAAGGCGCCGTGGCATGCCTGCAACTGGCGCACGCGGGCGCCAGCACCACCGTCGCGGCGATTGGCCGGGCGCCGATGGGGCCGACGCGGATGCGTCATCCGTTCGAGAAAGAGGCCGATGCGGCGGACGAGGCGACCGCCGGCGAGATCACACTGACGATCCGGGCGTTCGGCGACGCGGCGGCGCGCGCGCGAGAGGCGGGGTTCGACGCGGTGGAAATCCACGCGGCGCACGGCTACCTGCTGTCGCAGTTCCTCTCGCCGCTGACCAACACGCGCGCCGACGAATACGGAGGAAACGAGCAGAACCGGCGGCGGCTCCACTTGGACGTGCTCGCCGAGATACGCGCGCGTCTCGGGCCGGACTTCCCGGTGTTCATTCGCCTCGGCGCGCACGACGAGACGCCGGGCGGCCTCGAGCTCGAAGACGCGGTGCACGCAGCGATCGCGCTGGCGGCGGGAGGCATCGACCTTGTCGACATCTCGGGCGGGCTCCAGGGGTCGCGCCCGCCGGTGGTCGTCGCACGCGGGCCGGGCTGGTTCGTCCCCTACGCGCAGGCCATCAAGGCAGCGGTCAACGTGCCCGTGCTCGTGACGGGCGGCTTCACCGACCCGCGGCACGCGGACCGGGTGGTCCGCGAAGGCCGCGCCGATCTCATCGGCGTCGGCCGCGGCATGCTCAACGACGCCGGGTGGGCGCGGTCGGCGATTGCGGAGCTGCGCGGCTGATCCGGCCCCCGGGCGAAGGGTACGAGGCGTGCGCTAGGTCTCGCCGACGATTCGTGCCATGTCCTGCTCGAGCGTGGTCGTCGGCCGCTCGGTGATTCGGCCAATCTCCTTGCCGCCACGCAGGAAGATGAAGGTCGGCACGCGCGTGACGTTCCATTTGGCCGTCTCGCCTCCCGGGTCCGTCTTCGTCCGATCGACGGCGAGCAGCGTCATCCTCGACGCCGGCCAGCCGGCCTGATCGGCAATCTTGAAGAACCGGGGCAGATCGCGGCGCGTGTCAGGGCACCACGTGGCGATGACGATGAAGACCGTGACTTCCTTGGAGGTGGCCCCGATGGTCGCCACGGCCGCCTCGTCTGGCGTGTAGTCTTCGGCGCGCAACGCCTTCCACTGGTCGTTGAACGATTCGACCGCGGCACGCGTCGTCATGCCCGTGAGCGGCGGGACGGCCGGCGCGGGCCTTGCGGCGGTCGCGGGTGGCGCAGCCGGGATCGCGGGCGCCGGCGGGCGCTGGGCCGGTGTGGGTGTTGGCGCTCGAGGCGCGGGTGGCGCGACGATCGGAGGCGCCGGGACAGAGGATGGCGGCGCCTTCGGACCGCAGGCGGAAGCAGCAGGCACGAGGGCCGCACCGATCACGACCACGAGCGCGACGAAACGGAGAATGGCGCGACGGTTGCCGGAGTGCATCATGATGCGCTGATTCTACGGCAGGCCGCGAGACGAAGAAGTACGTGAGCGCGGGCTGATGACTCCCCGAGTGCCGTCAGAGACGCGCTAGACTGCGCGCATTCCTGGGGGATTCATGCTGCGAACGGGCCTGACGATTCTCGTCGTGCTGATTATGAACGTGCTCATCGGCGCCGGCGGGTGGTTCTACCTCGTGCCGAGCGCGGATCTCGACCAGCGGCTGACCGAGCTGCGCGTGGCCGAGCGCGGGCTCGAGCGCGCGCGGCGGAACATCGACAGCAGCGAGGCGCGCATCGCGCAGGCGCGCGCCGCCGTCGACCAGGCGCGCACGCAGTTCCAGCACACCGTCATCCGCGCGCCGTTCGAGGCCTACATCCTGCGGCGCCAGGTCGAGGTCGGCAGCGGCGTGGCCGGCGTCAGCCGGTCGGCGACCGGCGGCAGCATCCTGATGACGCTCGGCGACGCGCGGCAGTCCGCGCTGTATGCGAAGGCCACGGCAGCCGACGCGCGCCGCATCAAGAGAGGGCTGCCCGCGCGCGTGCGCCTCGATTCGGATCCGACCGACATCCTGCCCGCGGCCGTCGACTCGGTGTCGACGGCCGGTGACGTTGATCCGACCTCGAAGCTGACGACCTTTCCCATCGTGATTGCGCTCAAATCGCAGCCGCCCGGCGGGTGGGTCAACGTTCCCGCGCAGGCCGACATCGTCCTCAGCTCCAGCATCCAGGCGGTCGCCATTCCGGAGCGCTGCGTGCGCGCCGATCCGGCGGGCCGATCCTACGTCACGCTGCGCCCCGGCGGGAACAACCGGCGCCACTACGTCGAGGTCGGCGCCATCCAGAAGGATCGGATCCAGATCCGCTCGGGCCTCGAGAAAGGGCAGGTGGTCATGTGCCGCCCGCAGTGACGCCCCGCGCCGCGCCGTGTTCCTCGGCTTCCTGATCGAGGCGCTCGCGATCACGCTCGCCGGCGGCGTGGTCGGGATCCTGGTCGCGTTCGCGCTGACGAAGATCGCGATCTTCATCCCGCAGGTCCCCCCGGGCGCGCGCCCGCACATCTCGCTCGTCACCGGCCTCACCGCCGTCGTTCTGCTCGCGCTCGTCGGCATCGTCGCCGGCGTCGGGCCCGCCCGGCGCGCCGCGCGCGTGTTCCCGGCCGAGGCGCTCAGGGCAGAGTAGCCAGTCCTGCCGCAGCGCCCCGTGGGCTGGATCCGCAGACCCCGCCGCGCCGGGCCGAGGGCCGCCAGCAGGCCCACGATCGGCATGAACAGGGCGACGACGGCAGGCGACTGCGCCGGACGGCGGACACGATCAGGACTCCAGGAGGAGCTTGTCGACGAGCCCGGCGAGCCGGCGCCACCGCTCGGTCTGCGCGGCCAGCGCACGCTCGCCGGCCTTGGTGATGGAGTAGAACTTCGCGTCGCGGTTGTGCTCGGTCTTCTGCCACGCGCCTTTGATCCACCCCTTCTGCTCGAGGCGCACGAGCGCGGGATAGAGCGTGCCCTGGTTGAGAGAGAGCGGATGGTCCGTGACCTGCGCCAGCCGCTCGGCGAGGGAATAGGCGTGCAGCGGCCCCATCGTCAGCAGCGCGCGCAGCACGATGAGGTCGAGCGTGCCCTGCAGCAGCTCGACCTGGTCTTCTTTACTTGGCATACCAGTGAAGATGGCACACGGTTCACTGGGATGTCAAGTGGGATGGGTCCCGGAAGTGGCGGCCGGGGGGCGCTCAGGTCTTCTTGCGTCCCTTTGGCGTGGGGGCGCCGGCGTCGGAGGCGTGACCCCGCTCAGGTGGGCGACGTCCGGTTCGGGTTCGTGACTCCTGACGCAGCCGCCGCAGCTCGTCGGCGATCGACCGAAGGCGCGCATTGATCGCCGCCTCGGATTCCAACTTCTTCATGGTGCTTTGCAGCCGTTTCATGCAACTGCAGGACGAACCACTCCTCTGGCGGGAGATACGCAGGTTTGATGCCGTCGGTCAGCCGAGCCGAGGACGATGCCTCAGCGGAAGGCCGGGGAGCCGCACATCGAGGAGCATGCGGGAGGCGGTGCGAGCGGAGCGGAGTGGGCGTTGGGGCCCCACGCGCGCCAAAAGCACTTGGCGCCATCTCGCCGTAGCCCGCATGCGATCGGGGGCGGGCGGAGGCGGATGGCGCGCCCGGCAGGATTCGAACCTGCGGCCTTTGGCTCCGGAGGCCAACGCTCTATCCAGCTGAGCTACGGGCGCACACGAAACGTCATGCTCTCGTGATTGACGACGGTCGACCAGACAGGGCCTGCCGAGCCGAAGCTCGAGTCAGGAGGCCCCGCCTTCGCGCCTCGCAGCGCTTCGGCGCGGCAGCCTTCGCCAGCCATCGAGAGCGAAGGCTGGCGCGCCCGGAGGGATTTGAACCCCCGACCTACGGGTTCGAAGCCCGGCGCTCTATCCAACTGAGCTACGGGCGCCACCTGCCGGCACCACGATGGATCAGCCGGCCCTCCATCATAGCGGTCGGCACTCGGACGGCGCAAGCCGCCTTCGCGCCTCCGGCGCTTCGGCGGGGCAAGGCTCCTCAGAGCGGGTTGCGTGCGAAGCACAGATCCTCGACGACCTGGCCGCCGATGAGGTGTTCCTGGATGATTCGCTCGGCGTTCTCGGGCGTGACGTGGCGGTACCACGTCCCCTCGGGGTACACGACGCAGATCGGACCTTCCGTGCAGATGCGAAGGCACTGGCACTTCGTGCGATAGCACGGGCCGTCAGGCCCCGCGATGTTCAGCTCTTTCATCCGCCGCTTGAGGTACGTCCACGTGCGGTCCCCCTCGGCGGGATCCGTGCAATCAGGCCCGACGCAGATGAACAGGTGCCGCGTCAGTTTGCCGACGCCGAACGATCGAGCGGCTTCCGCGGGAGGCACCACCAGGCGCTTGCTCATCCTCACAGGATACCGCACGCCGTGGCACCTGCTTTGCTCGCTCGACCCGCAATCGCGAAAGGAGACTCCATGGCCAACAAAGAGGGCGCTCGTTCACCGGCTCAGCAGGGCGATCGCAGCGGCACCGAGAGCAGCAGCGACTTGAGTCGCGACGATCGGATCCGCAGCGGCGAGGACGAACGCGGCGCGGCCGACGACGAGTGCGAGGACGTGGACGATACCGTCGACAACGAGGAAGAGGAAGAGGAGGAGGACGCGAGCTTCTGATCGCCGGTGCCGACATGGGCGCGGGCTCATGCCGGCTGTCCGAACACGAGCCGGGGAGAAGATCGAACCAACAGAAGGAGGGAAGAAGGGGAAGACGTTCAGGTTCACTGGGAAATGAGAGAAGGAAAGAGGCGGCAATGGCGAGCCCCGAAGTGGTCGTGGTCACCGGCGCATCTGCCGGCGTCGGGCGGGCGGTGGTGCGGCGGTTCGCGCGCGACGGCGCGCGCATCGCGCTGCTGGCGCGTGGGCGCGAGGGGCTCGAGGCCGCGGCCCGCGAAGTCGAGGCCGCGGGTGGACGCGCGCTGGTGCTGCCGGCCGATGTCGCGAGCTGGAAGCAGGTGGACGAGGCGGCCGCCCGCGTCGAAGACACGCTTGGGCCGATCGACGTGTGGGTCAACAACGCGATGGTTTCGGTGTTCTCGCCCGTCGCCGAGATGCAGGCGGAGGAATACCGGCGCGTCACCGAGGTCACCTACCTCGGGTCGGTGCACGGCACGCTCGCCGCGCTGGCGCGCATGCGGCCGCGCAACCGCGGGTCGATCGTGCAGGTCGGCTCGGCGCTCGCCTATCGCGGCATCCCGCTCCAGTCCGCGTACTGCGCCGCGAAGCACGCCATCCAGGGGTTCATGGATTCGCTGCGCTGCGAGCTGCTGCACGAGGGCAGCCTCATCACGCTCACCCACGTGCACCTGCCCGCGATGAACACGCCGCAGTTCGGGTGGGTGAAGAGCCGCCTGCCGCACAAGGCGCAGCCGGTGCCGCCGATCTACCAGCCGGAGATCGCCGCCGCGGCCATCTTCTGGGCCGCCCATCACGATCGCCGCGAGTTGTGGGTCGGCGCGACGACGGTCGCGGCGATTGCCGGCGACCGCGCGGCGCCGGCGCTGTTCGATCGCTATCTCGCCTCGATGGGCTACGACGCGCAGCAGACCGGCGAGCCCGAGGATCCGGCGCGGCCGGACAACTTGTGGGAACCCGTGCCCGGCGACCACGGCGCGCACGGACCCTTCGGCGAGCACGCGATCGAACACAGCCCGCAGCTCTGGGCCTCGACACACCGCGGCAGCCTGTCGGCCGGGGCGCTCCTCGCCGCCGCCGCCTTCATCGCCTTCTCCATCGTCTCTTCCACCGGCGACCGAAACGACGATCCGACGGAGCGGCCGCAAGGCGGTCCCGGGCCGCGCGAGCGAGAAGAGCTCAAAGCTGTTATTGAGCGAAGAGCGTAACGTCGCAGCTCGCAGTTCGCCGTCCGCAGTTCGTTGCTCGTTGCTCGATCGAGCCCCCGCCTTCGCGCTCCGGCGCTTCGGCGCGGCAAGCCGAGCCCTGAACCACGAGCAACGAGCAACGAGCCACGACTGTGTCACCGTCCGTATTTGCGAAACACTGCTTCGAGATTGGCGGGCTTTGATGTGCGCAGGCGCGCCCAGAGGTCTCCGACCTTTCTGAAGCGCGCGGGCGCGGTGACGATGGTGAAGTCCCGGGGATCGAGTTGCCCGTCGATCTCCTCCCATTTGAGCGGCGTCGAGACGCCGGCGAATTCGCTCGCGCGCGCGCTGTAAGCGGTCGCCAGCGTCTTCCCCAGGATGTTCTGCAGGTAATCGACGTACACGGTCCCCTTGCCGCGGGCTCTGACGGAGCGCTCGATCGTGGCGATCCTCGGGTGGCGCGACGCGATGACCGTCGCCACAATCTGGCAGAAGAGCAGGCCGGATTCGTACGAGGTCCCCGGCGGCAGGGGGATGTAGATGTGCAGCCCGCTCGACCCGGACGTCTTCGGCACGGCCGGCACGCCGAGCGACGCCAGCTCGTCGCGGATCCAGCACGCGACGTCGAGCACGCGGGAGAATGGCGTCCCGTCGCCCGGATCGAGGTCGAGCGCGACGTAGTCCGCGTCGAGCGGCGACTGGATGCGCGAGAACCACGGATCCTGCGAGATGGCGGCAATCTGCGTCATGTAGAGCAGCGTGACGAGCGATCCGCCGACGAACCGCCGCGCGTCCGCTTCCGAAATCGGATCGATCTCGTCAGGCAGCGTCTCGATCCGGACGCCGGCGGGCGGCTTCTCCTGGCGCGACCGCTGCTGGTAGAAGGCGCTGCCCGCGATGCCGTTGGGAAACCGCTTCATCACGAGCGGCCGATCCGCGACGGCCGGCAGGATGAGCGGCGCGACCTCCACGTAGTAGCGCAGCAGGTCGCCTTTGGTCAGCTTCGGTCCGGGCCAGAAGATCTTCGCCAGGTTGGTGACGCCCAGCCGCGCGCCGTCCGGCAGCTCGATCGTGCCGTCGCGCCGCGCGTCCTCCAGCGCGCGAAGCTGATCGAGGATGGCGCCGCGCTCGTCCCGCGGTTCGGGCCGGGCCCGGCGGTCGGCCACCCCGATGCGGGCGCCGCGTTGGGGACCCCGGCGGGTCGGGCCGGCCGCAGGCGCTTCTTTGATCACGTCGCTTGGCGGCTTGTCGTCGCGGAGGCCGAGGTAGACGGGATGGCGCAGCTTCTCATCGGCCGTCCATTCCGTGAATCGCACCTGGGCGACGACCTCCGGCCGGACCCAGTGGGCCGGTTCGTTCGTCTTGATCGACGTCGAGAACGGGGAGCGGTCGATCTCGATGGCGCGCAGCTTCTTCCAGACGCGCTCGAGCTCCTTCTGATCGAAGCCCGTTCCCGTGTGGCCGACGTATCGCAGCGCCTTCCCGTCCATGACGCCCAGCAGCAGCGCGCCGAAGTACTGCCGCGACTGCCGCGGCTCGGTCCAGCCGCCGACGATGAACTCCTGTTCCCGGACGAGCTTGAGCTTCCGCCATGCGGGGCTGCGGCGGCCCGATTGGTACGGCGCGCGCGCCTCCTTCACGATCAGCCCTTCCCATCCTTCTTCGGTCGCGCGAGCGTGCAGCGCGCGGCCGTCGCCGCTCGCCTGCTCGCTGATCCGCACCACGGAATGCCACGGAAGGACACGGGAAGGCCTCGCCGGTCCGGCGGCGGCGAGCCGCGCCTCGAGACGCGCGCGCCGCTCCGTCAACGGCAGGCCACGCAGATCCTCGTCGCCGTCGCGCAGCAGGTCGAACGCGATGAGCGCCACCGGCTGCGACTTGTCGAGCCGCTCGACGTCTCGCGCGCCGATGACGTGAATGCGCCCCTGCAGGCGCTGGAAGCCGGCGGGGCGACCGCGTTCGTCGAGCGCGACGATCTCCGCGTCGAGCAGTACGGGCGCCCGCAGCGTGGCGCGCCAGGCGTCGAGCGCGCGCACGATCGAGGGGAACTGCGAGGTCTTCGCGTTGCCGAGGCGCGACCAGATCCGGACCGCGCCTTTCGTCCCGGCGGGCACGTCCACGAGCGCCCGGATGCCGTCGTACTTCGGCTCGTACACGAGACCAGGCCCCGCGAGCGGCGGCTCGGCGAGCGTCGCGAGCATCGGACGGACCGAGGCGGGGTCATCGCGCCATTTCATTCCTTGAGAATCACACAGGAGCACCGGGGGAATCGAGAGGTTCCACAGGTTCTACAAGGTTCTACAGGTTCTACAAGGTTCTACAAGGTTCTGCAAGGTTCCGTATACGCTCGTCAGAGTGCGCCGATCCGTGCACTCCTGTGCAGGGGATGCCGATTGCCGGGAAACCGCCGATAATGAAGATCTGCGGGATCGTGCTCGCGGTAAGGAGAAGGTATGGCCGCTCGTCCGACCTGGAAAGGCTTCCTCAAGATCAGTCTCGTGAACATCCCGGTGCGCGTGTTTCCCGCGACCGACGCGGCCGCGACGATTGGCTTCAATCAGCTCCACGCCGAATGCCAGACGCGCATCCAGCAGAAGCGATGGTGCCCGAGCTGCGAGCGCGAAGTGCCGATGTCGGAAATCGCGAAGGGCTACGAGTTCGAGAAAGGGCGCTACGTCGTGATGAGCGACGAGGACATGGCAAAGGTCCGGCCCGAGTCGACCCGCGTCATCGACCTCGTGCAGTTCACCGACGCGGCGGCGATAGACCCGATCTACGTCGAGCGGCCGTACTATCTGGCGCCCGACGGCGCGATGGCGACCGAGGCGTTTGCCGTCATGCGCGAAGGCATGAAAGGCAAGGCGGGCATCGGCAAGCTCGCGCTCTACGGCCGCGAGTACCTGGTCGCGGTGCAGCCGCGGGAAAAAGGGCTGGTGATGTACACGATGCGTCACTCGCGCGAGGTGCGCAGCATGGACGACATCGACGAGCTCGGGGGCGTGCCGTCGAAGGTGAAGCCGGACGAAATCAAGCTCGCGAAGCAGGTGATCGGAAACTTCGAGGCGCCGCTGGATCTCACCGAGTATCGCGACGCCTATCAGGAGGAGCTGCAGCGCATCATCGACGCGAAGATCGCGGGGGAGGAGGTTGTGGCGACCGCCGAGGAGGCGCCGCCGAAGGTCGTCAACCTGATGGACGCGCTGCGCCAGAGCCTCGATCGCGTGAGCACCGGCAAGAAGAAGGCGGCCAAAGCGGAGTTCGAGAAGCCGGCGAAGGCGGTGAAAGCGCCGGCGAAGAAGCGCGCGCGCGCGTAGGCGCGCCACACGCGCGCCCCGCCGGCGCGGAGCGGGGCGAAGGGGCCCTCGCGAGCGACGGCGACCGGGGCCCCCGGCGCGCGTGTTGTGCGCGCTGGGGTGGAGGTGGGGGGGCCCGGCGGGAGCGAAGCCCCCCGGTTGGGTTAGTGCTGCGCCTGATACTGCTCGAGGATCTGGTTGCGCACCCACTGAGGCGAGGATCCCGCGCCGCAGCGGATCTTCAGGCGGCTCGAGCCGCGGCCGCCGGTGATGTCGATGCGGAAGTGCCCCGGCTGCCCGTCAACCGCGGCGATGGTCATCTCCGAGGCGGACACGCCGAGGTCTTTCAGCGCCGCGCGCGCGATCCGCTCGACGTCCTGCTGCTCCACGCACCCTCCCCTACGATTTCACGAGATCAATGGCTGGGGTACGCATTCTGCGTCAAGAGCCGTCTCAGCGCAAGCCTCGAGGGGGCTTCCGCAGCAGCACCGAAGATCAACCGTTTTCGCGGCTCGCTCCACACCGCCAGCACTCCGTGAATCGCGATTCAACGCGCTCACCGCCATGAGCACATCACCAGGCGTCTCCGTCGGACGTGTCCCTGTTGTCCGGTCGCCCCAGGTCCGCCAGAATGACCAGTGCCCTGGCCACATCGTTGTCGTCTTTCACCCAGACTGATGGAAGCGTCTCGGGCGTGGCGGGAACGGAGCCTCGCGCGCCGAACAGACTCTCGCCGCGTACCTCAGTCGCAATCCCGTTGGCTTCAAGCAGGCCTTTGACCAGGTGCGCTTCTGCGGGGTGCTGAGCCACGAAGACCTGTCTCAACTGGTAGGCCTCCTTCGTCGATCCCAATCGACTCATTGGACAATGACCGCGAGATGGTCGCCGGGGCGAAGATCGAACTTACCACTTGACGCCCAATGGTTGGATCAAGGGAACAGACAGGTCCTACGGGCATGTCCAAGGCGACCCCATTGATCGTCCGATAGACGCCGTTGAAACGTGGGAAGAGCACATCACGCAAAGTTCCATCTATTCTGACACGTTCTCCCACCGAGATCTCAGGTTCGCCGCGCGCGGGCGGCGCCGCAGCACCGGCTTCACCGCCGCCGCCGTCGTCACACTCGCCCTCGGGATCGGTGCGACGGCTGCCGTTTTCTCTATCTTCAGGCCGACAGAATTTCACGTGAGGATGGAGCGCGCGTCGGCGCGAGGAAATGCGAATCCCTCCGGCAGCACGCCAACCACCTCGCGCGGGCTGTCGTTGACGATGAGGATGCGGCCAATGACGTTGGAGTCCCCGCCAAAACGACTGATCCAGAGTGCGTGCGAGAGCAGGACCGGAATCCTCCACTTCATCTTCATGAATCCGGGGCGGCCATCCTCTTCGGTAAACAGTCTGCCGAGCGCGGGCTGGGTCTGCAGAACCTTGAATAGCGCCGCGCTGGCGTACGTCACGAGGACTCGCTGCGTCCCCTCGTCTGGCAGGCGAAGGTTCAGCACGACGCGTTCTTTGTAGACGGCGAGAGACTCAAGGGATTGCACGTGTTCCGAATAGTGCAAGTACAGACCGCTCGACAGCCCCGTATCCTCGAGGCCCAGACCGGGCGCCGAGTGCCTGATGACAACCAGCCGATCCGATTCGGCAAATGACAGGGGCTGGAGCACGACGCTGTTCAGCAGCGCGAAGACCGATGTCAGGGCTCCCGTCCCGATCGCGAGGACGATTAATACGACACAGGAAAACCCCGCACTGCGGCGGAGACCCCGGATGGCGTGCCGCACGTCCCGTTGCAGATGGTCCAGCGACAGGAATGAACGAGCCTCGCGCCACGACTCCTGCGTCCGTCCGACATCGCCAAAGCTACGGAGCGCCGCGCGGCGAGCATCCTCTGGCGAAAGTCCCTGCCGAACGTACTCGTCGGCGGCCTCGTCGAGATGACCTGCGATCTGCTGCTGCAGGTCTCGGTCGAGCTGCCGGGCTCGAATCACCCCCCAGACACGCGACAGGAAGAAACGCGGCGTGCTCATCAGGTGCTCTCAGAGATCTTGAAGAAACGCGCGACGATCCCGGTTGCGTGCTCCCACGCCGCCTCCTCGGTGCGCAGCCGCCGCAACTTTCGCGAGTTGGAACCAAATTGTCGCTTGGCTGCGGCGCATCGATCAGGTCCGACGCGCCACCTGACCGAGAGGTCTACGCCGGCGGACTCTTCAAGAGTGGTCTACAGGCGACGAGCCGCTCGTCCGGCGGTGCGTCATGTTTCTTCATTCCTTCAGCACCAGGAGACGCCCGCCGATTCCACGCGTGCCCAACGCGGCACCGCACGAGACGAGCGTCGATCTCAATGGTGCGAATCGTAAGCCCGTACGCCCGATTGTGCGGACTTTCGAGGATCTTGTCAGAATCCCTTCCTGACGATGGTAGCTTCTCTGGTCAAGTCGCTACGAGATGGCGCAAGTACTGGGGATGAAGCGCGAGCACCTCAGTAGGATCGTGGCGAGGATGAAGAGGCGCGGTGTCCTGGTAGGAAACGATGGAGTGCTGCGCTTGCGCGCGGTGAGTTAAATCGAGCCGTCACGAGGCTGACACCGAGGCCGGCGTGACGCTTGGCAAGGAGCACGTCGTGCTAAACGATCTCAGGGCCGCAGCCCATTTTGTGCGTCGGCGACGTGGTTTCAGCGCAATTGCCGCGCTCACACTTGCGATGGGCATCGCCGCCAATGTGACCGCCTTCGCGTTGGTTCGGTCGATCCTGCTCACGGCTGAACCGTATCGCGCTCCTCAAGAGCTTTTCCAACTCCTGCCCTCAGATCACATGGCCCGGTCGCCCTTCGAGCCGTTCGACCTCGAGGAGCTCAAGCAGATTTCTGGTATCGCTCAAGTCGCCGGCTGCTACGGCCCGAGCCTCCCGACCCTTCGAACGCATCCTAGCCTTCTTGTGTCCGTTACGGAGGTTAGCCAAGACTTCTTTTCGCTGCTCGATGTCAGGCCCCATCTGGGCCGCATTCTTCAACCGTCAGATTTTGAGCCCGGCGTCCGCAGCGCCGTCATTTCGTTTGACCTGTGGGAAGTGCTTCTCGGAAGAGCGCCGGGGGTTGTCGGGCAACGCATTCAGCTCAACCGCCAAACATTCACGGTTGTTGGAGTGATGCCGCCGACATTCGCACCGTCTTGCTTCGATGGGGACGTGCGTCGACAGGCGTGGATCCCACTCGACCCGACGGGCAGCTCTAGCGCCTTACGTGCCGGGCTCGCCGTGGTCGCGCGTATCAATCCGAACCTGCCCCTTGCTGTTGTCCAAGCCCAGTTGGACGGATACGGCATGCGTCGGGCGGCAGAGACGGGCCACGCGTCCTACGCGGGAATGTTTCTCCAGAGACTTGGGCTGGAAAGAGAGCGGGAAGCACGGCCCGGCCTCCTTTTGCTCCAGTCGCTTGCCGCGTGCCTGTTGCTGATTGCGTGCGCCAATTTGGGTAGCTTGTTTCTGTTGGACGCAAGCCGGCGTGACACGGAGTTCTTAACCCGAGCATTTCTGGGTGCGTCGCCTTGGCGAATCGTGCGCCAGTTACTGCTCGAGTCGACAGTTATTGCGACAGTTGGCGGCACACTAGGCGTGGGGGTGTCATTCGTCGTCGGATCCGCGCTGCGCAGCTTTGTCGCGCCGGTCGTCCCTCGTGGCGTGACCTACCAGGTGGGATTTGGCGACGCCATCGTTGGTGTGGTCGCCGGCGTCGCCACCTCATTGATTTTCGCGACATTTTCGGCGGTCGTCGCTGCGCGTCGCGCGCGCCAGGCGGGCGGGCGGACCGAGGCTTACGGGACCGCCGGCCGATCTGTCAGACGTTTCCAAGACGCACTCGTCGCCATTCAGGTGGCGCTGTCAGTGGTGTTGGCGGTCGCCACCGGCGTGGTCGGTCTCTCGTACGTCAAGGTGGCCACCACCGACCTCGGTCTTGATGCGAAGGGCGTGGTGACCTCGCTACTGTACCTGCCTTCCGATGCGTCGTCGTCCGGTCGCGCGAGGGCGGCCCAGCAAACGGTCACCGACGAGCTGCGCCGACTCGACAGCGCGTTCAGCATTGCTTTCAGCGACACGCCACCGTTCGCAGGAGGATCGAACTGGCGCGTGGCACTCGACGATGCCAACCGAGATGTTCCACGGTCGCTCTCTGCGACCATCAGGAAAGTCACGCCGAACTACTTCGATGTGTTGCGCATCCCACTTCGCCGGGGTCGGCCGCTCGCGGCGCATTCCGAAAGCGATGTTGATGAGGCCGTGGCGAGCGCCAGCTTTGCCAGAGTGTTTGGAACGGATGACAGCCTGCTCGGACGCGTGGTCTCCGTGACTGGAACCGGCGACCATCGTGCGGCGTTCATGGCGCGATTTGGTAGTCACGCCTACCGCATCGTTGGGATTGCTGCAGACGTGAGCACGACATGGATATGGCAACCCGAGGGACCGACGCTCTATGTCGACCTTGACCGAACAGGGACAACCGCGCTGTCGGTGCTGGTTCGCACACACAACGTGGCAGCGACGACGCGGCTACTACAGCGCGCGATCGCGCAAACAGTTCCTGATGCACCGGAGGTGGCTGCCGAAGGCCTGGCAGCGATCGTCTGGAGAAGCGAAGCAGAGCGTCGATTCTACTTGGCGAGCGCGGCGACGTTCGCCTTGGCCGCGGTCGTGATTGCTGGGGTTGGAACATACACGGCGGTTCAGCGTATGGTCGCGCTCAGAACAAAAGAATTCGCGATCCGCATGTCGTTGGGTGCTGCACCAAATAGGTTGCAAGCAGACGTTCTTTGGAATGCGCTCACGCCGGTGACCGTTGGTATCGCAGCGGGACTACTGAGTGCCTTGTGGTTAGCCAGGTTAGCCTGGTCTCTTCAACACGTGTCCTTGATAATCAACGTGGTCATGCGGACGGCGCCGAATGTCGCACCGACGGCTATTGCTGTCGCCGTTGGGGCATTACTGCTTTCAGCGATCGCATGTTGGTTACCAGCACGTCACGCCGCGTCAGTGGATCCGGCCGTCCTCATGAAAGGAGACTAGTGTTTCGCACGGACGACGAGTATGTGTGCGCCATAGCTGGAGTTCCCCCCGTTGAGGAGGCGGCAGACTGTATTCGAGCGGCTGGCAGCGAACGCATCCGGCCCTCGGGTACAATAACCGCGCGACACGGCGCTCTAACTCCCATCATCCGTTCGGCGACAGTGGTGACACCTTTCGATGGCGTGGGCGCGCCTGGCGTGAAGTAACGGCTATCGGCACGCGGCGATGGACAAAGCCTGAGCGCGGGGCTTAAGATGTCGCCGTCCGCAGCAGTAATATCCCTGGTCGGTACTCTCATCGCGCGAGCGATCTGCGAGGGACGACATGGCTCTGCCGGCACTCGTGTCCGCTGCCAAGCGCGCGTTTCGCACGCCGCCCGTTGCCGTTTCCGTCGCGGGCACCTTTGCGGTCGTCATCGCACTCAACACGGCTGTGTTCGCGGTGATCGACGCGGTCTGGCTCAACCCGCTGCCCTTCGCCGAACCTGACCGTCTCGTCGCGATCGGCCGCGTCCCGATTGCCGGTTCGTCCACACGGCCAGGCCCGGTCTCCATACCGGAGTTTCTCGACTGGACCGATCGGAGCCTGGAGCTCGACGGCCTCGCCGCCGTGGCCTACGAAACCGTCACGGTTGATGACGCCGCCGGCGCGCGCACCATCGACGTCGCGGCGGTCACGCCCAACCTGTTCGCCGTGCTTGGTGCGAACGCGGCAATCGGACGGGTGTTCGGGCCCAACGATGTGTCTCACGTGCCGTCCGACGTGGTCGTGCTCGGGCACGCCTTCTGGAACAACGTCTTTCACGGCGACGCCGATGTGATCGGAAAGAGCCTCCGATTATCGCGCTTCGATGTCACAAGAAATTACGAAGTGATTGGCGTCTTGCCCAAAGACGTCCAGATCCAGTATCCGAAGCCCCACGATGCGTATATCCCGCTGGCCCAAGTTCCTGTCGATCGAGCGGGCATGGCCCGTCTCGCTGCGGCCTATACCGTGTTCGGGCGCATGAGGCCGGGGCTGTCGCTGGGATCGGTTCGGAACGCGATGCAGCAGCTGGGCGAGGTCTTGAATCGGGAGTACCCCACCAGCAGGCTGAACACCAAAGTCGAAATCATGGCACTGGATGAGTTCTGGTTTGGCAGGACGCGTCCGCTGCTCGTCGCGCTCGCCGCGGCGGCAGGCATCATTCTCATCCTGGCCTGCGCGAACGTCTCAGCGATCCTGTTGTCGGCGACGCTCGACCGAACCGGAGAACTCGCGACCCGGACGGCACTCGGCGCCGGACGGTGGCAACTGACGAGTATGCTGCTGGCCGAGCACGCGTTCCTGGGATTAGTCGGAGCCGTGACCGGCCTCGCCCTTGCATCCGCCTCGCTTGGAGTGCTGCGGCACATCGCGCCACCAGACCTTCCGCGCATCGAGACGATTGCGATCAACTGGACCGTGATTGTGCTGTCGCTCGCGGTCTCGGCGCTGGCAACGCTGGCGAGCGCGTTGTTTCCGGCGTGGCGCTTCGGCCGGCTCAATCCCGCTGACGAGTTGCGCAGTGGAGGACGGACCTTCGACGTGGGCACCCGCCGCGCGCAACACATGCTCCTCGCCGGTCAGATCGCCCTGGTTACTGTGCTGTTGCTCGGAGCGGGGGTTATCGTCGGCAGCTTGCGAGACCTACTGAGGGTGGAGCTTGGATTCAGGCCGGAGGGCGTCGTCGGCCTACGGGCTCGCTTCCTGGTGGAGAACTACGGACCTCGAGGCGTGAGTCTTCAGGACCGGATCACGCGCGAGGTACTCACCCGACCGGGCGTGGCCAGCGCGGGGTGGACGTCCGAGGTGCCGCTCGGCGCACCCAACAGCGTCTATTTGCGCCTTCGACACCTCGATCACATCAACCCCAGATACCGGATTGTCTCCGCTGGCTACCTCGAGACGATTGGCGCATCCGTGATTCGAGGACGCCTGTTCGAACACCGGGACCGGGACGCGAAGCTCGCGGTCGTCAACCGCTCGTTCGCCCAGAAGTACTTCCAGGGCCGAAACCCTGTGGGTGACGAGGTGTTCATACGAGACTGGCACCAGATCATCGGCGTGATCGGCGACGTGCGCGAAGGACGTCTGGAGGATCCTGATACCCCGACAATCTACTGGCAGTTTTCGGGTGAGAACTGGATGGCCGGGTTCCCGTGGCTGATTGTCAGAATGCAGGACGCGAAGCGAGCCAACCCCGATGCGCTGCGAGCGGTAGTGGCCTCGGTGGATCCCGCCCTGCCTGTGGCCGCGACCGAGCGGCTGGCGGATCGTGTCGCCCATCAGACGTCCAGGACACGCTTTCTGAGTGCCGTTCTCAGCGGCATCGGCGGGGTGGCCCTGCTCATCGCGGCAGGGGGCATCTATGGACTCACGTCCTACTCCGTCCGTCGTCGCAGGCAGGAGCTCGGCCTTCGGATGGCCCTGGGCGCGAATCGCGGCGCGGTGGCGTGGCAGGTACTCAGAGGCCTGGCGACCGTTACGGCGCTGGGAATCCTTGCCGGCCTTGCCTTGGGCTGGACGGCGAACCAGTGGCTCCGGGCATTCCTGTTCGGCATCGACCCCGCCGACGGTGCGGTTTCGGTGACGGCCGTGATGACGATTGTCGCCATGAGCCTGGCCTCCTGCTCCATTCCGCTGCGCCGGGCGCTGAGCATCGAACCGGCCGACGCACTCCGGCGGGAGTAACTCGCGTCACTCGCAGACTGGCGGATCTTTCAAGATCGCGCTTGGACGAGCATGGGAACACCGCTCAAAAGCCCTCCGCGAACGACGCCAAACTGTTGAAGGAACTGAAGAAGGAAAGTGGGGTGGATGACGGGGTTCGAACCCGCGACTTCCGGAGCCACAGTCCGGCGCTCTACCACTGAGCTACACCCACCATAGAGGGAAGCTCTTAAGTTTAGCACCGGCCCACCGGGCCCGGCAACCGTCAGGAGCGGGTGGCGACCGCCCTGGCGCGCGTGTCGAACGCGGCGGGAATGTCCACGAGGCCGCCATGCTGGACGCGCACGGCGGTCGGGTGCACGTGATCCGCCTTGCGTCCCTTGGCGTCGTACATCAACTGGTCCGCACGGTGAATGAGCTCGGTCGCGAGCTTGCGCGCCACGCCGCGCCGCTCCGCGACGGCGCCCAGGCGCAGGCAGACCACGCCGACGTCGACGCGGACCGGCCGCGCGGCCAGCCGTCGATCGTCGCGGCTCCAGTCGTGCGCTTCGACCGCTTCCTTGAACCGCTCGGCGATCTCCACCGCCTCGAGGCACCCGGGCAGGTCGGGAATAAGGAAGCAGAACTCGTCGCCGCCGAACCGCGCGTGGAGGTCGCGCGCCTCGCCGCCGCGCTCGAGCGCCAGGAAGTCCTCGGAGCGGATCTGGTCGGACAGGATGTGCGCGACGCGCTCGATGATCTTGTCGCCGACGTTGTGCCCGAGCGTGTCGTTGTACGACTTGAAGCTCGTGATGTCGACCACCCCCACGCCGCACCAGCGCACGCGCTGCTCGACGGCGAGGAAGGATTCGACCCGCTCCATGAACCAGTCGAAGTTGAGCAGCTTGGTCTTCGGGTCGCGGTGCGACTTCTCGGTCAGCTCGGCCACCACCTCCTCGAAGTACCGGGCGATGTTGCTGACCGTCACGTCCTTCTCGGTCAGCTGCCCCTGCAGCCGCGCCATCTTGTCGGCAAACCCTTCGGACAGCGCGCGGATGGCCTCGTGCTTCGACTCCTCGACGAGCTGCCGCTGGCTCGCGACGACCGTCTCGATCGCGTGAAAGAGCTCCGACTCGCTGCCTTCGTCGAGCCCAAGCCGATCGCGCACCCACGAGCGCAGGTCGGCGACGCTCCGCGGCGGGCGGGTGTCGACACCACGCGGGTCGAGATCGCCGGCGGGGAACACCTGGGCCATGGCCATGTCGCGCTGTCCGATACATCAAGGGATGTGCCGAACGCGACCATTGGGGTCGCGCGGAGTGGGACCTGAAGCGAGGGCGAACGGATCGGCGAAAACACGTGAGAAAACGCCCAGAATCGCGCCGGCTGCCCGATCCGCGCAACATCCCCGCGCGATCTCGCGGCGCGTCGGGATTCGAGCCAAGGCGGAACTTTCCTACACTTTTGCGGAAAAAACTCAGCCTTTACTGACGTGTCTGGCGACCACGCCCAAGTCCCAACTCCAAACTCCAAACTCCAAACTCCAAATTCCAAACTGATTCCAAACTCCAAATTCCAGATTCCAGCTCCAACGGCCGCGATAATGCTGGGGTGACCGTGCGAACACGTAGAAGGTAGAACGTAGAAGGTGGAACGTAGAAGGAAGGGTGCACGCAGAAGGCGGCGGAACGCCGAAGCACCCGGAACCGCTGAACGAACGAACGGCGCCGGATTCCCGGCAGTTGTAATCGTTTCGTCACAACGGTTTCCAGCCATCCCGGACGCCTATCATGCGTACATGGTCAGACATCCTAAAGGCACCCAGGCCCGCATTCTCCTGACGTCCGTCTTCAAGCCCTTCGCGGTCGATGACGAGTTCGGGTCGCGGACGATCAACCCGGTGGAGCTGTATCACAACCAGGTGACGCGCGAGCAGGGGCCGTTCTCGCTGCGCATGTTCCACCGGACCTGGGGGCTGATGTTCCTGCAGCACAACGTGACGGCGCCGTGCACCGTCCTGGACTTTCCGACGCGCGAGCGCTTCGTGAAGGAACTCACCGACAACCAGTACGACATCGTCGGCATCTCCGGGATCGTCGTCAATGTGTGGAAGGTGAAGGAGATGTGCCGGCTGGTTCGCGAACATTCGCCGGCCTCCACGATCGTGGTCGGCGGGCACGTGGCCGCGATCGAGGACCTCGAGACCCTCATCGACGCCGATCACATCGTCAAGGGGGAAGGCGTCCGCTGGCTGCGCGCGTTCCTCGGCGAGGATCCCGACCGCCCGGTGAAGCATCCGGTGATTCCCTCGTCGTTCGGCTTCCGGATCATGGGGATGGGCACCGAGGGCGGACGCTCCGCGACGATCATTCCGTCGGTCGGGTGTCCGATGGGCTGCAACTTCTGTACGACCTCCGCGTTCTTCGGCGGCAAGGGGAGATTCGTCAACTTCTACGAGACGGGCGAAGAGCTGTTCGAGATCATGTGCGAGGCCGAGAAGGCGCTCAACGTGAACTCGTTCTTCATGATGGACGAGAACTTCCTGCTGTACAAGAAGCGCGCGCTCCAGCTGCTGGAGTGCATGAAGACGCACAAGAAGTCGTGGTCGATGTACGTGTTCTCGTCGGCGAACGCGATCCGCAAGTACGACATGAACCAGCTCGTCGAGCTGGGCATCGACTGGATCTGGCTCGGGCTGGAGTCCAGTGCGAGCGCGTACGAGAAGCTGAAGGGAGCGGACACGATCGATCTCGTCCGCGACCTGCAGGCGCACGGGATCTGCGTGCTCGGATCGAGCATCATCGGGCTGGAGCACCAGACGCCGCAGAACATCGGGCACGACATCGACCGCGCCGTCGCGCACGACGCCGTCTTCCACCAGTTCATGCTGTACACGCCGATGCCCGGGACGCCGCTGCACGAGACGGTCGCGCAGGAAGGGCGGATGCTGCCCGACGTGGACCTGGCCGATATCCACGGACAGTACAAGTTCAACTTCAGGCACGCGGCCATCTCGCGCGACGAGTCGAAGGCGTTTCTCGATCACGCGTTCCGGCTCGATTACGAGCGCAACGGCCCGAGCCTGTACCGGCTGACGCGCACGCTGCTGCAGCGGTGGAAGATGTACTCGGCGTATCCTGACGCGCGCGTCCGCCAGCGGATGGCCACCGACGCGGCGAAGCTGCGGACCACTTACGGCGCCGCGCTGTGGGCGATGGAGAAATACCTGCGGCGGACCAACCAGCGCGTGAGCCTCCAGATCCGCGAGGTGCGGCTCGAGATGGAGCGGGAGCTGGGGGGCTGGTCCACGACGATCAACCGCACGCTCGGCCCGCTGCTGCTGTGGACCTCGCGGCGCGAAGCGCGGCGGCACCCGGCCGGCAAGCCCCTGGAGCCGCGCACGTTCCTCGATCGCGCGAACTGGGCGTAGGAGGATTCACAGATTCTTCAGGCCCCGCCTGGCCGCGGCGGCGGCCGCCTGGGCCTTCGCCAGCGCCTCGCGGGCGCGATCGAGATCCGCGCGCGCCTCTTCGACGCGCGCGTCGGCCTTTTCGACCTCGCGTGCCGCGCGGGCGCGCTCGAACTCGGCGCGGCGGGCGGCCTGCTCCGCCTCGCGCCGCGCATGCGCGGCGGCGGCCGCTGCCTCCCGTTGGCGGGCGATTCTCTGCTTCTCGGCTCTCCCGTCCGGTTCTTCGTGCGAGCGCTTCGAGGCCGCGGACGCCTTCGGTGCCGGCGGCTTCGGCGCGGCGGGGGAGGCCCGGCCTCGGACCGTCATCCCCGACAGCATTTCGAACCCGCCCGGCTGCAGCACGTGCTCCAGGCGTCCAGGCGGCGCATCCGCCGGCAGCGCACGCAGGGTCGAGACGATCGCCTGGCGCGTGGCATCGCTGGCGGGATGTCCTCCCTCGCGCAGCAGTTTCATCGTGGTCTTGATCGCCGTGTCGAGCGCCGCGTCGTGCGCTTTCGTCGCCGCGCGCAGATCGCCCTGGCGGCCGCCAAGCACCGCCTTGTGTGTCCGCCGCAGGTCCGCAGCGGCGTCGATGAGCGCCGTGTACGTCGCGCGGCGCTTCCAATAGAGCTGGTTGACCGCCCAGGCGGCCACCGGCGGCTTGCGCAACCGCCGGAGGGCGGCCGCGTCGCCGCCGCCGCGCCTGACCAGATCGTTCCGGGCCGCCGTGAACTCCTCGGGCGGCAGCTGGAACAGGCGATCCAGGTCGGACTCGGTCACACGGTGAGGATATCAAAAGGGGGACAGCCACACTTCTCGCGAAATAAGGGGACAGCCACACTTCTGACGGGAGAAGTGTGGCAGCCCCCCTTTTGCAGCGGAGGTGTGGCAGCCCCCTTATTTCTTGCGGACCGCGGGGTCCGGCAGGTCGGGAGCGTAGAGCAGCGACGCCGGGGTGACGCGCGGCGGCTCGCGCACCGCGCTCACCGCCAGGATCCGCAGCTTGTCGCTCGACGGCAGCCGAAGGGTCCGCGCGCCCGCCGGCACGTCAATCGGGTAGAGGAACACGTAGCTGGCGACGTAGATCTGGTTGCTCGTCGCGCCGTGGCGATGCGTCCCAATCCACGCGATCTCGTCGCGCTTCACGAACCCCGGCCGGATGTTCTCGATCCCGGTGACCTCGCCGGTTGACGGGTTCCACGAGACGACGAGCCCGGCCTGGATTTCCTGCTGCGAGGGGGTCGTGCTGACGGCGGACGCGCCGCGGGGCGCCGGCACGAACGGCTCGCGCAGCGCGGACGGCTCCTTCAACCGGCTCCACCACTGCCCGACCGGACCCTGCCACTCGCGAACGAGGACGTTTCTGACCGAGGCGCCCACGCCGAACGACGCGGGCACGTCGCCGCCCACCGCGGCTGCCAGCACGTACACGCGATTGAAGTGCCCCTCGGGGAGCGTGATCGTCTCTCCTTTGGGGACGAGGACGTTCTTCGCGCCCGGCTCGTGACTGCCAAGCGTGAACGTGACGCCGTCGAGCGTGAGCTGCTGCGGCAGGAGCTCGCCGGCGAGCGTGTGCTTCGCGCCGTCGAAGTCCCCGTCCCCGCGATTGGCGTCGGTGGACATGCCGTCGAGATTGAAGGGGAGCGGGATCGCCGCTGACGCGCGCTCGGGTCCTTTCAACGGCGCCGCGGGCGGTACGGGCGCCGCGCCGCGTCCGCCGCCGCCGGTGACGACATCCGCCGACGCGCCTGCCACCGCCGGGACGAGGCGGACGGCGATCGCGCGCGGCTGATACGGCTTCAACTCGATCGCGAGCGTCTGCGCCGAGGTCGCCGCCGCCCCGCCGCGTCCGGAGGGGAGGCGGATGTCCGCGATCGGCTCCTCAGCCGCGTTGACCTCGCGCGCCGCGGTGATGGCCCCCGCGAAGCGCAGCGTGGTGCGCGCCGGCCTGCCGTAGCGTTCCTGCAGCCGCACGACGATCTCGTCGGAGTCTTCCGCCTTCTTCAGCGCCACCGCCGCGACCTGGCCGCTCATGTCGTCGAGCGTCAGCAGCGATACGCCGCGGCCGAGCGCGCCCGGATGCGCGTCGGCCTGGAACGCGACGAGCGGCTGGTCGAGCGCCGCGGCGCGCGACGGCAGGCGTCCCCGGCGCCAGTCGCCGGCGTGCCCCGCGATCGCGTACACGAAGTAATGCCTGCCGAGGTCGTTGCTGCTCTGATAGGTGTAGCTCGTGCGCGGGCGGGGCGTGTGGATCAGCGTCAGGCGCAGCGTGTCGTCTGCGGGCTTGTCCCACCCATATTTGCTGTCGTTGATGATCCCGACGCCGAACGACCCGGCCGCATCCGTGAGGTCCGCCCACTTCTGCGCCGGCACTTCGTACTTGTCGGGATCGTTGTTGGTCCGGTCGATCGTCCCGACGCCGAGGTCGTAGGTGGCCTTCGGGTTGGACGCGGTCAACGGGAACGAGACCTTCAGCAGCGAGTTCGGCGACCGCCAGTCCACCACGTTCTCGACGTCCACGCGATCGCCCCCTTCCGCCAGCCGGACGCGCTGGACGAAGGTGGAACCGGCCGCGTGCCGCGTGATCTCCAGGCCCACGCGCACCGGGCCGCGCTCGATCACCTTCACCGTCGGGTTGGCGACGTACTCGCGGGCCGGCGCCTGCACGGTGTCGTACAGCACTTCCCACGCGGGCCACGGCGGCGAGGGGTTGTCGCGCAGTTCCAACATGATCGGCGCCTTCAGCAGCTCGCGCTTGGCGTCCTTGTCGTACATCGACGCGATGTCGCCGTTGGCGTCGATCTTCACGGAGATCCGGTTGTTCTCGAGGGAATTCGGTGTCACCTTGAGGTGGGTCGGGGCTTCAGCCCTGACCTGAGGGGCTGGCCTCTCGGCCTCGACCGTCACAGGTGGGGCCGGGCTGACGCCCTGGCCCACGTGGAACACGCGGAAGCCGACCGACGGAACGTCCGCGAGAAAGACGATGTGCGTGCCGTCGGGACCCTTGCCCACGACCTGCGCGGGGACCGCGCGACCGGTGACCGCGTCGGTCACGCGCACGACGCCGGCCGCGGGCAGGCGGACGGTCGCGTCGACCGGCTCGCGGCGCGGCACCGACAGCGGGTTGTAGACCACGAGCGGCACGCCCCGGCCGGTCGTATCGAGCAGGCTCGAGACGGCGCCCGTCGCGCTCGTGAGCACGCCCGCGAACTGGTTCAGCGACGCGAGCTCGTCGTTCCAGGAGAACAGATACGCCTGCGGAATGCACGTGCCCGTCAGGTCGTCGTGGAACTGGTGCCACAGGAACCGTACCCACGCCTCGCGGAGGCGGTCGGACGGATACGGCAGGCCCGCGAAATACTGCGCCGCCACCGACGCGCGTTCGGCGTTGTCGGCCAGCCGCTCGTTCTGCCGGTTGAACGTCTTCATCGCGGCCTGCGACGTGTAGCACCCGGTGCCGTGCGTTTTCAGGATCAGCTCGTCGTTGTAGACGGGCAGCGCGGCGCGCTCCTGCGGCGTCAGATCCTTCACGAGCTGGTCGGGCGAGGTGTCCCGAATCTCCAGCGAGGGATTCGGGTTCGCGAGCGCCTTTTCGACCATCTGCACGGACTGCTCGGTCGGACCGCCGCCGACGTCCCCCGTGCCAAAGTACTTGAACTCGAGGGCGCGGCCGTTCCCGACCGGCGTGGGATCGCTCGTCCAGTACGGGCGGGCCCCGGCGCTCGTGCTGCCGTTGGTGGACTGCGGCGTGATGTCCTGGGTGATGCGCGTGCCGTAGCTGCCCGGGTTCAGCTCCGCGACGATCTCGCTCCCGTCCACCCCCTTCCACCGGCCGATCGGAAACGGAATGGGGCGTCCCCAGGTGAGTTTCTGCGTCGAGAAGGAGAGGAGGCCGGAGTGCGCGGCGATCGACGGCAGCGAAAACGGGAAGCCGAAGCAGTCCGGCAGGTAGATGTCGCGCGGCTTCTTCTGGAACTCCTGCTGGAAGAAGCGCTGCGCGTAGAGCGTCTGGCGGAACAGCGACTCGGGGGACGGCATGTTCACGTCGACGGCGTTGATCCACGAGCCGGCCAGGCGCCACCGATCCTCGGCGACGTACTTCTGCACTTCGGCCCACTCGTCCGGGTAGTACTCCTTGAACCACATGTAGTGGATGGCGCCTTCCCACGTGAACCGGTAGTGCGGGTATTTCTTGAAGAAGGCGATGTTGGTCCGGAAGGTGTCCGGCACGAACTGCCGGATGCTGTCCTGCACGGTCAAGTTCCACTGCGAGTCGAGGTGGGCCGTCGCGACGAGGTACAGGGTGGTTTTCGTGATCTGTTCCTGGGTGGCGACGTGGGCGAGCCCCAGGGTGAGAGCAAGGGAGGCCATCGAGAGCGTGACGCGTCTGGTCATGTGATGCGCTCCGGGAAAAAGTGGGCGTATTGTACTGCTTTATACTCCTGGAGGTCCGGAGGTGACGGAGGGGCGCGGGGACGCCTGGCACGGAGGCACGGAGCACACGGAGACGCACGGAGCTGAGGCCGGTCACGCCGCGCTCCGCGCAGAAGGCGTTCTGAGATCCACAGATACAAACACGCGGGTCGGTTTGGCGTGCTTGTATCTGTGGATCTCAGAGCGTCTTGTACGCCGGCCAACGGCCGGCGCGTGACCGGCCTCAGCTCCGTACGTCTCCGTGCCTCCGTGTGATCGTCTGCGTGTTCTCCGCCATCTCCGTGAACTCTGACAGGAGGCACCGATTGAAACGGCTGCTCGTCTTCGTGGCCCTCGCGGCGGTCGCCGCGACCGGCTGTCATCGCGGCGCGACGGACCCGGGGGGCGCCGGCCGCAAGGTCGTCGGCGTGACCCTGCTCACCCAGACGCACGCGTTCTTCAAGGAGCTCGAGGACGGCCTGCGCGAGGAAGCGAAGGCGCGCAACCTGGAGCTGGTCGTCGTCGCGTGCGAGATGGATCCGGCAAAGCAGGCCGCGCAGATCGAGGATTTCGTGGCCCAGCGCGTGTCCGCGATTCTGGCGGCCCCCTGCGATTCGAACGCGATCGTCCCGCAGCTGGCGGGCCCGGAGCGCGCCGGCATTCCCGTCTTCACCGTGGACATCGCGGCGCGCGGCGGCAAGGTCGTGTCGCACGTCGCCAGCGACAACGTGCAGGGCGGACGGCTCGCGGCCGACGCGCTGGCGCGGTTCATCGGCGGACAGGGAAAAGTGCTCATCATCGATCACCCGACCGTCGCTTCCGTGCAGGACCGCGTCAGGGGCTTCCAGGAAGAGATGCAGCAGAAGTATCCCGGGATCACGATCATCGGCAGACCCTCGGCCGATGGCCAGCGCGCGCGCGCCATGGCGGTCATGGAAGACATGCTCCAGGCCAACCGCGACCTGAAGGGCGTGTTCGGCATCAACGACGACTCGGCGCTCGGCGCGACCGCGGTGCTCGACGCCGCCGGGCGCACGGACATCGCGGTCGTCGGCTACGACGCGACGCCCGAAGCGCAGGCGGCGATCCGCACGGGCGGCCCGCTGAAGGCGGACGTCGTCCAGTATCCAAAGAAGATCGGCCGCACCGCCATCGAGATGATCGCGCGCCACCTCGCGGGCGAACAGGTGCCGCCGATCGTCTCGGTCGAGGTCGGCACGGTGGACGCGAAGGCGCTCGCGGGAAAATGAGCCCGCCTTCGCTCGCTGACTCGAACGAGCTTCGGCGCGGCGAGCCCCTGCCTTCGCTCGCTGACTCGAACGAGCTTCGGCGCGGCGAGCTCCTGCCTTCGCTCGATGGATCGAACGAGCTTCGGCGCGGCAAGCTCCTGTCCGCGTCGGGCCTGGCGAAGTCGTACGGCGGCGCGCACGCGCTCGCCGGCGTGGACTTCACGCTCGATGCGGGGGAGATTCACGCACTGGTGGGCGAGAACGGCGCCGGCAAGTCCACGCTCATCAAGATCCTGGGCGGCGCGGTCGTGCCCGACGGCGGCGAGGTCACGTTCCTGGAGCGCCCCCTTCCGTCCGGCGATCCGCGCACGGTGCGCGAGCGCGGCATCGCCACCGTTCACCAGGAGTTCACGCTGGTGAAGGACCTCTCGGTCGCCGACAACATCTTCCTCGGCCGCGAGCTCGCCCGCCCGTTCCTGCGCCGGGGCGAGATGAACGCCGGCGTGCAGCGGATCCTCGACACGCTCGGTGTGGAGGTGCCGCCGTCGGCGCGCGTCGGCGATCTCAGTGTGGCGGGCCAGCAGATGGTGGAAATCGCGCGGGCGCTCGCCATCGACGCGAAGGTGCTCATCCTCGACGAGCCGTCGGCGACCCTGTCAGGGTTGGAGGTCGAGCGGCTCTTCACCGTGCTCCGGCAGCTGCGGCTTCGGGGCCTCGGCATCATCTATATTTCGCATCGCCTCGAGGAGATCTTCGATCTCGCGGACCGGGTCACGGTGCTCCGCGACGGGCGTACGGTATCGACGGGCGCGGCGGCCGGCCTCACGCGCGCGCAACTGATCCGGTCGATGGTCGGACGCGACGTCTCCGAGGAGTTCCCGGCGCGGCATCCGCAGCCGGGCGCCGTCGTGCTCGAGGTCGATCACCTGTCGGCGCCGCCGCGGTTCTCAGACGTGTCGTTCAGCGTCCGGCAAGGGGAGATCGTCGGGCTTGCCGGCCTCGTCGGCGCGGGGCGGACGTCGACCGCGCTCGCCATCGCCGGCGCGCTCCACGCGAGTGGCGCGGTACGGCTCAACGGCCGTCCGGTCCGCTTCCGGTCACCCGCCGAGGCGATCGAGCACGGCATTGCGTACGTCACGGAAGACCGCAAGGGGCGGGGCATCTTCCCCGTGATGGGCACCGGCGAGAACATCACCATCGCCTACCTGCGTGCGTACGCGCGCGCCGGGCTCCTGCGCCCGCCGGCGGAGCGGGCGGCGGCCGCGGCCAAGGCGCGCGAGTTCGACGTGCGCGCGGCGCGGCTCTCGCAGCCCGCCTCGACGCTCTCGGGAGGCAACCAGCAGAAGATGCTGCTCGCGCGGTATCTCCTGAAGCGGCGCGACCTCGTGATTCTCGACGAGCCGACGCGCGGCGTGGACGTGGGCGCCCGCGCCGAGATCTACGGCCTCATGAACAGGCTGACGGCCGAGGGACTCGCGATCCTCATGATCTCCTCGGAGCTGCCCGAGGTCCTCGGCATGGCCGACCGCATCGTCGTGCTCCGCGAAGGGCGCACCATGGGGGAGCTCGCGCGCGCCGCGGCGACGCCGGAGCGCGTCATGGGACTGGCGACACGCACGTGAGACTCCGGCACGCGCTCTCGAACTACGCCATCTTCGTCGCGCTCGTGGCCGAGTGCGTGGTGCTCGCCGTCGCGACCGACGCCTTCTTCACGGTCGACAACCTGTCGAACGTCCTGCGCCAGAACGCGTTCACCGCGATTCTCGCCGCCGGCATGACGTTCGTGATCCTGACGGCCGGCATCGATCTGTCGGTCGGGTCGGTGGTCGGACTGACCGGCGTCGTCGCCTCCGACGTGCTGGTGCACGGCTACGGGACGCCGGCGGCGCTCGCCGCGGGGCTGCTCGTCGGGCTGCTCGTCGGCACGATCAACGGGATCACCGTGACGCGGCTGCGGATCCCGGCGTTCATCGTCACGCTGGCGATGATGCTCGTCGCGCGCGGCGCCGCTTACAAGTACACCGACGCGCGGACGATTTCCGGCCTGCCGCCGTCGTTCGGCGTGCTGAGCAGCAGCCTGTCCACCGCCGTCATCATGGCGGGCGTGTTCGTGGTGGCGTGGATCCTGCTGATGCGGACGCCGTTCGGCCGTCACGTCTATGCGACGGGCGGCAACCGCGATGCCGCGTGGCTCTCCGGCGTGCGCGTCGATCGCGTCGAGTTCAGCGTCTATGCGATCTCGGGGATTGCGGCCGGCCTTGCCGGCGTGCTGGTCGCCTCCCGGCTGAACGCCGGCTATCCCCGCGCCGGGGAGTTCTACGAGCTCGACGCCATCGCGGCCGTTGTCGTCGGAGGGACCAGCCTCTTCGGGGGCCGCGGTTCGCTCTGGGGCACGCTCGCCGGCGCGTTCTTCATCGGCGTCCTCAACAATGGCCTCAACCTGTTCCGCGTCAGCTCGTACGATCAACTAATCGTGAAAGGGGCCGTCCTACTCATCGCCGCGTCGCTCGACCGGTGGAGAAGGTGAAGAACCGCTTCCAGTTCCCAGCTTCCTGCTTCCAGCCAGAGCGGTGGAACTGGAACCTGGAACCTGGACGCTGGACTCTGGGGGCTGGAATCTGAGAGCTGGAAGCTGAGAGCTGAAAGCTGAGAGCTGAAGGCTGAGAGCTGAGAGCTGGAATCTGGAATCTGAGCTATGCCTTTTCACGCACGACTCACAGGTGTGTCGCAGGACTTCCGGTTCGCGCTGCGCCTGCTGCGGCGCGCGCCAGGGCCGACGCTGGTCTCGATCGTCACGATGTCGCTCGGCATCGGCGCGTCCACGATCCTCTTCAGCGTGGCGTGGGGCGTGCTCTTCAAGCCGCTGCCGTGGCCCGATGCCGATCGCCTCGTGCGCCTCACCGAAACCCGAGAAGGCAGCACGCGGCGGTTCCAGCGGCTCACCAACGGCACCTATCTCGCGTGGAAGGACGCGCCGTCGACGATCGAGGGCATCGCGGGCTACACCGCGCAGCCGGCCACACTCACGGGCAGCGGCGATCCCCAGCGCGTCCGCGTCGCGGAGGTGACCGCCAGTCTCTTTCCGCTGCTCGGCGCGCGCGCCGCAATCGGTTCAGTGTTCACCGACGAGGTCGCCAACGCCGATTCGATTGTGCTGTCGTACGCGCTCTGGCAGCAGCAGTATGGCGGCAGCCATGACGTGCTCGGGCGCGTCGTCCGGATCGACGGCGAGGCTCGCACGATCCTCGGGGTGATGCCCCGCGCGTTCGCATTTCCGGACACCGGGACCCAGGCGTGGGTCCCGATGAACGTGCCGCCGGTCGTCGTTCCCAACTCGCAGGGGCGGAGGATCTCGATTTTCTACGCCATGGCGCGCCTCAAGCCAGGCGTTACCGCCGCGCAGGCGGCCAGCGAAGCCACGGCGCGCGGGCGCGCGGCGCCCGATCCGGGTCTCGTCACCATGGCCATATTCGGCACGCGCGGCCCGCTCCAGGTGACGGCCACGCCGATGCTCCAGGCGATGACCGCCGAAGTACACACGCCGCTGCTCGTGTTCCTCGTCGCGGTCGGGCTGCTGCTCGCCACCGCGACGGCCAACGTGGCCAGCGTGCAGCTCGCGCGCTCGGCGGCCAGGCGCCGCGAGATGGCCATCCGCGCCGCCATCGGCGCCGGCAGCGGGCGTCTCGCCCGCCAGCTTCTGGTCGAGAATCTCCTGCTCGGGTCCATCGCCGGTGTGGCGGGCGTGCTCTCCGCGCTGGCGTTTCAACGCGCGCTCCCCTCGCTGCTGCCGCCGGACTTTCCGCGGGCGGCCGGCATCACCATCGATCTGCCCGTCCTCGCGTTCGCGATCGCGGTGTCGATGATCGTGTCGCTCGCCTTCGGGGCGCTGCCGGCGCTGTACGCGCGCCGCGTCAACCTCGTGCAGTCGCTGATGGAAGACGGCCAGGCGCCCGTCGGCGGATCGAGCCGCTCGGCGACCGCGCGGCTGCGGATGCTCATCATGGCCGGACAGGTCGCCGTGGCCTGCGTGCTGCTCGTGGGGGCATCGCTGCTCGTCCAGAGCTTCGAGAAGCTGATCGACGCGGACCGCGGCTACGACGTGGCCAACGTGCTGACGGCGCACGTGCCGCTTCCGAACGGCGCGTACACCCCGGCGCGGCGCAGCGAGATCGTCAAGGCCGTCCTCGGTCGGATGGCACAGGTGCCACGTGTCACCCACGTGGCGTCGACGGACATTCTCCCGCTCGGGGCCTCCGACGCCCTGATGGCTTTTACGATGCCGTCGCCCGGCGGAGGGGAGCCGACAGAGGTCCACGCGAGCGTCCGCACCGTCAGTACGGCGTACTTCGCGGCGATGGGCATCCGGCTGGTCGACGGGCGCGCATTCGCCGACACCGACACGCAGACGTCGCTTCCCGTCCTCATCGTCAACCGCACGTTCGCCCAGCGGTACATCGGGGCCTCTCCGGTCGGCCGGCGGCTGCCCGTGGCATTCGAGGAGGGCAAGCACGATTGGGAAGTGGTTGGCGTCGCCGACGACATCCGGATGGGCAGCATGACCGATCCGGTGCAGCCCGAGATCTTCATCCCGCTCACCCAGCTCCGCGGCCTGCGCTCCAGCGAGCCGATCGTCGTCATCCGCACTGCCGGCGACCCCGTCTCGTTCATTCCCGCGCTGCGCGCCGCCGCCCGTGCCGAGGACCCCGGTATCGCGCTCGACAACGTCTCGACGATGGAGCAGCGGCTGACGGGGAACCTGGCGCGTCCGCGACTCTACGCGGTACTCATCGGCGCGTTCGCGGCCTTCGCGCTGATCATCGCGGCCGTCGGCCTCTTTGGGGTGCTGTCGTACAGCGTCTCGCAGCGCTCGCGCGAGATCGCCGTCCGCGGTGCGCTCGGCGCGCGGCCGTCCGACATCGTCCGCCTCGTGGTAGGTCAGGGACTCACGGTCACCGTTGCGGGGCTCATCGCGGGGCTGGCGGCGTCCGTCGTCCTTACAGGAGCGATCCGCAGCTTCCTGTTCGGGGTCCAGGTGCACGACACGCGCACGTTCGTTGTCGTGCCGCTGATCCTGCTCGTCGTCGCCGCCGTCGCCTGCTTCATCCCCGCGCGCCGCGCCGCCAGACTCGATCCGCTCAAGGTGCTCAAAGCCGGTTGATTGAACAGGAGAAGGGGAGGCTTGTCCTCTAACCAACAGGAGGGGGGACTGAAGAACACGGAAGGCCACAGAAACAACTAAGTGGTTTCCGTATCCTTCCGTGTGGTTCCGCGTCCGTCCGTGTCACCGGACGAAGAAGACCAGCCGCGGGAAGTCGAACTTCGAGGCGACCGTGTCGATGATGTTGATCTGGCAGGTGTAAAGCCCCGGCTGGAACGAACCAGCCGGCAGCTCGAACTGGAACAGCGCCGCCTTCCTCTCCGGCACGTCGATTTGCGTGCGCTCGACGATGGGCGTCTCGAGGACTTTGACCCTGCCGCGATAGAAGGCGAGGCTGGTGCGCAGCTGCGGCGCGCCGCCGTCGGCCGTGCCCGGCTCGTACACCTCGTAGTAGAAGAACAGCTTCTGATCCTTGCCCACGACATGCGTGAGATTGGGCAGGAGCTGAACGCCGTCGCGCACGAGCGGGTTGTCGGTCTTCCCTTTCGGCGCCGCCTGCAACTGGGTGCTGAGCACCACCGAGCTGACCTTCATCGACGCCTGTTTGAGTTGCGGAACGGTGATGGGCGCTTCGAACGTGCCCATCCGGCCCGTCGTGTTCTCGCGGGCGACCACCTTCACGGAGAAGCGTCCCGGCGGCAGCGTCACGCCTGACTGATAGAGGACCTGTTTGCCCGCGAGCGTGCCGCCGGCGCCGGCCGGCAGTTTGAGCGTTTCCCTGAAGCGGCCGACCGGCCGTCCCTGCTCGTCGCGCAGCATGCCGAGCACGTCGAGCGAGACGGGCGTCTTGTCGTTGGCGACCGGAATCGCGGAGCCCGGCACGGTCACCGCGACGGGCACGTAGTACTTGTCCGGCGCCAGGCGGAACCACCCGGCGGTCACCAGGACAGGCAGGTCGGTCGCCGAGACGGCCGAGAACATCTGTTCCTGGAGCTGCATCTCGCGGTCGGTGCGCGCCGTGTGCGTGAAGTCGCGGTCGGCGTAATAGCCGGCCCGCGCCTCGACACGGTAGCCGCTGTCCTTCTTCAGCCGCACTTGTATGCGGCGGAACCGCCCGTCGTTGGCCGGGTTCTGCGTGCTGTAGCCGAGGAGGTAGTACGCGGACATGTCGCGCTGCACGCGCGCGAACGCCTCGCCGAAGTCATTGGAGTCCGTGAAGGCGCGGCCGCCGGTGTCTGCGGCCAGCGACGTCAGCGTGTCCTGCGACGAGGCGAGCCGCGCGAATTGCTGCTGCATGCCCCGCCCCGAGAAGAGCGACGTGCCGCGCCCGCTCGCCTGGCGCGCATCGCCGCCCGGGACGACCGCCTGCAGTCCGCGCGTGTCGATGGGATAGAACGACACGTTGGCGCGCACCGCCGCGTTGATCGCGGATCGCAACTCGACCTGGTTGTCCTGTCCGCTGCGCTCCATGCCGGCGCTGAAGTAGATGATGGCCTTCTTCTGCTCGATTGGCGCGAGCGCCTCGGCGAGCGTCCTGAGGGCACGCAGCCGGACGTCGTTGTTGAACATGTCGAGCTCGGCCGCCTCGGCGACGGCGGTCTCGTCGGCTGCCGTCGTCTGCTCGTCGGTGGCCACCGTGGCGGCCGCCGGCGCTTCGGTCGACGTGCCGTCCGTGTAGGCGAGTGTCGCCAGCGCCAGGCCGACCCTGGCGCGATCGGCCGTGAAGTCCGTCAGGACCGACAGCGTCGCGCCGACCGTCGCGACGGCGACGAGATCGGCGGACGTCATCTTCTCGTTGACGTACTTCTGCGCCGAATCGACGGCGCGCTGCACGTCCTCCGGCTGCATCGAGCTCGTATCGAACACGAGCGTGATGAGACGCCGGCCCGCGAGCTGGTCCGAGGTCATGGGCGCCGGCGCCGGCTCCGCTTTCGGCGCGGCCGCCGGAGCGGCGCCCCGCGCCTCTTCCTTCATCTTCGCCTCGACGCCGCCGAGCAGTTCCGCGGTCTCGATCGGCGCCGCCGCCTTGTTCGCGATCTCCTCGAAGCTGAAGCTGGAGATTTCCTGCGGCCGGCCGTCCTCGCGGATCTCGAAATCCGCGGCGGTCAGGCCGCGCACCACCGCGCCCGACTTGTCGCGCACGATCACGTCAACGGAGACGACGTCACGCGCCGAGCGGAACACCGGCCGCGGCTGCGCCTGCTGGGCCGCCGGAGAACCGCCCAGCATGGCCCCCGCAATCACGAGGACCAGCGCGAGCCGTCTCAGCACGTCACCACCAGCACCCTTCAGCACCTCTCAGCACCCCTCAGCACCCTTCAGCACCCCTCAGCACCCTTCAGCACCCCTCAGCACCCCTCAGCACCCCTCAGCACCCTTCAGCACCCCTCAGCACCCTTCAGCACCCCTCAGCACCCTTCAGCACCCCTCAGCACCCCTCAGCACCCCTCAGCACCCTTCAGCACCCCTCAGCACCCTTCAGCACCCTAGAATCTGAACCGCAGGTTCATCTGCATGGACCGCATCGCTCGCACCGACAGCACCTGTCCGAAGGTCGGCGAGTTGACGACCGTGTCGATGCCCGCGTAGTTCACCAGGTTCAGCAGGTTCGTGGCATTGAGCTGAATGGTGATGGCGTGGGTCCGTCCCATGCGCACATCGCGCGAGACCTGCGCGTTGAGCTGCCTGCTGCCCGGGCCGACGATCATGTTCCGCGACGACGTCCCGAACAGCCCCGGCGCCGGCGCCGAGAACGCGCTCGTGTTGAAGAATCGGTCGATCGTCGGATTGGCGAGCTGGATTGGCCCGCCGTTGTAATCGGCGCGCAGCGTGCCGTTGGTGCCCTGCGCGACTTCCGTCGCCGCCCCCTGTACCCGTGCCGTCAGCGGCGTCCCCGATTGCCACGTGAAGGTCGTCGTGAACCGCCAGTCGCGAAGCGCGGCCGCCAGGGCTCCCCCCTGGTTCAGCCACGGGCGATTGGGCCCGAACGGCAGCTCGACATTCAGGTTCGCGGTGAGCTGGTGACGGCGGTCGAAGCTCGAGCGCGCCCATTCCGCCGCGAGGTTGCGGTCGTCCTGCGCGACGGTGCTGCCGCCGCCGCCCATCGACGACGCGTTGTCACGGGACCTGGCGAGCGTATACGTCATGCCGCCGCCGACGCCCTTCACAGGACGGCGTGCCACGCGGAAGGTCGCCGCGTGCAGCACCGAGGATCCGTCCGAGGTCTGCCACAGGAACGGCTGGACGCCGGGGATTCGCAGGCCGGTGGGCCCGCGATTCGGCGCGCGAATGGTGTCGAGACTCGATCCCCGGGTCTCGGTGTACCCGGCGCCGAGGTTCCACGCCCGGCGGATGTCGCGCGAGAGATCGGCGTTCCACGTCTGCACCATGCCGAGCGCGTAATCCCTTTGCACGCCGTACGTGTTGGTCGTCGCGGTTGGCGACGCGGTGGCGAACGGATCGACGAGGACCAGCGGGTATCCGGCCGTGCCGACGGCGTAGTTGGTGACGGCGAAGGGCGGCTGTCCGACCATCTGCCGTGCGATCGTGGAATACGAACCCGCGTTGTAGCTGATGCCGTACCCGCCGCGCAGGATCGTGCCCGGCTTGACGCGCCAGGCGAATCCCACGCGCGGCGCGAGGTTGTTCGTGTCGGGCCGCAGCAGCGCTTTCGGGAACGTGCCCGAGAAGGGGCCGGTGCCGCCGGAGATGACGGGCACGGCCGCCGTGAAGTCCGGCGCGACGTCGAGGTTGACCATCTGGCCGCCGCGCTCCACGAACGGCCACATCAACTCGTACCGAAGCCCCAGATTGAACGTCAGCGTCGAGGTCTTCCGCCAGTCGTCCTGCAAGTACGCGCTCATCGACCTGCCCGACATGCGCACGTCGCCGGGGCCGTACTGCACCGTCGCCTGCTGCGGCATGCCGAGCAGGAAATCCGCGAAGTCGAGTCCTCCGCCCCGCACGACCGGCGAGCCGCCCGACGCATACAGGCCGGTGAAGACGAACGCGCCGCGGGCGTTCGAGTCGGTGCGGTTGTTGGACTCGTCGAGGCGGACGTCGCCGCCAAGACGCAGCGTGTGCTTCGTGAACGGCCGCGTCCACCCGTACGCGAGGCTGACGCGCGTATCGGTGCGCCGGGTCGGCGTCATGTCGCGGACGCTCGTGAGGCTCGAGAACGAGAGCTGCGGCACGCCCCAGTCGAACGGATCCGTGGACACGCCGCCGATCCCCGCCGCCCCCGCCACGTCGTCTGAAAACGCGTACTGATTGTGCGATCGGGACTGGGTCCGCGAGAAGTTGACGTTGACGTTGTGGAGCGTCCGCTTGTGCTGGATGTTGAACGACACCGGCAGGGCGAGGCTCGACCCGGTGGTCTCGCCGCCGAGCGTCGGGAAGACGTTGTTCTGATCGGTGTTGTTGCGCCGGTACTGCAGCTGCGCGGTCATCATGACGCTCGTGCCCAGCGCGCCGCGACCGCCGCGTCCGCCCCGGACCGCCGCGCCGCCGCCCCGGCCGGCGGCGCCCCCCCGCCCGCCCGGTCCGCCGCGTCCGCCGGCCGCGTTCGGCGTGAAGCTGTGCGTGACGCGGACGCTGAGGCTGTTGGACACCGACTGGTTCGTCGTGACGTAGTGGAAATTGCGGCTCGTGCCGTCGAGATTCGGGAGCGGAATGAAGCGAAGCAGCGCGAGCGCGCTCGGGCTCATCCGCGAGAGCGGGATCTGATTGTCACCGAACGGAAGGCGGGTGGCCGGGTCGACGAGCTGCACGCCGGCACCGCTGAAATCTCCGCCGCGCATGGCGGAGGTCGGCACCGTTGCGTATTGATCGAACAGGTCCCCGCCGCGGCTTCCGGTGTAACTGGCGTTGAACTGCGTCGTGCGCGTCCCGTCGTAGATGCCGGGGATCTTCACGGGGCCGCCGACGGTGACGCCGAAATTCTGACGCGTGTACGGGCGCTGCTGCGCGGAAGAACCCGGCCGGAGTTGGTACGGCGCGCTGTCGAGCGCGGATCCGCCGAAGGTGTAATTGCTCTGGAGCTGGTACGCGTTCTGTCCGCGCCCCCGTCCGCCGAGCATGAAGCCGCCGGGACCACCCTCGCGTCCGCCCGGCCCGCCGCGTCCGCCCATCCCCTCGCGCCCGCCGCCGGGCCCGCCGCGCCCGCCGAACCCGCCCTGTCCACCGAACCCCTGGGCGAACTCGCCGGTCATCGGATCGAATTCGCCGCGGCCGATCGCGTCCATCCGCTCGTTCATCATGCCGCGATCGAGGCTGGCCATGTTGCCGTTGATCGCGACCGCCTGCGTCGGTCCCTCGATCGAGAACCCCGGCGGCAGGAGCAGCCGCGCCGCCGCGTCGGAATTGTCGGGCGGGTTCACGTCGAGTCCCGCCGCCGTCGCCTGGGTTTCCGCGGTGAGCGTTTCGAATCGCTGCCCGGGGGGCTGCGCCGCGCGCTGCGGCTGCGAGCCGCGTCCCTGCTCCGCAGGCCGCGCGGCCGCCCCGGCCGGCGCCGCGCCCGCCGAGGCCGGCGTGGCCGGCGCCGCCGACCGCGCGACACGCGGCGCGAGCGTCAGCGACAGGTCCACCGTTAGATCGCACGGCGCGGGACCGAGGCTGAGATCGCGCTGAATGGGATCGAACCCGGTCAGCGACGCGATGAAACTGTACGAGCCGGGCGGGACGGACACGTGGTACGTGCCGTCCGGGTCAGTCGAGGTGACCGCCGTCACGGTGGCGCCAGACTGGATGACGACCGACACACCGGGAATCGGCGTCGTCCCGCTCGCGGCCTTGCCGCCGATGCGGCAACCACCGGCCGAGGCGGCCTGCTGCGCGTCCACCGGGAGCATCACGGCGAACGCAAACGCGACGCCTCCGCCGAGCACTGCCGCCGCACGGGCCAGTCGCGCGCGTCCTGTCATCCGCCTTCTCACATTCATCATGAGACATCTCGACCCTGCACCGGGTTGACTATCACCGGATACGATGCCGGGCTCTGGCCTGTTTATGCAAACGCCTGAGCCGGCTCAACTTTCACGGAAATGCCACAGAGGCAGCCCCTGAAGGGCTGCGCAACAGGTCGTCCTTGAAACAGAGGCAGCCCTGAAGGGCTGCGCAACAGGTCGTCCTTGAATCGGTGTTCTTCCGTGCTATTCCGGAGTTGTGGACGTGCCGCGGCCATCCGTGGGAAGCAGCAGCTCGAAGACGGCTCCTCCGTCGGCTGAGTTGGCGGCGGTCACGGTCCCGCCGTGTTTCTCCACGATCGCTCGGACAATCGAGAGACCGAGTCCGCTGCCGGACGGGACCGCGGTGCCCGCGCGCGAGGCGTCCACCTTGTAGAACCGATCGAACACCCGCGGCAGGTGCTCGGTCGGGATGCCGGGGCCCGTGTCGTGCACGGTGATGTGGACGCGGTCCTCAGCCCCTTCGGCGCGCAGCGTGACGCGGCCGCCGCGCGGCGTGTGGCGGATCGCATTGGCCGCGACATTCTGCACGGCTTGCTCCAGCCGCGCCGCATCGCCCCACACCGGCGGGGTGCCGGGCGCGATCTCCGTCTCGAGCGTGATGCCGTTCTCGCGGATCGTCGGTTCGTGCCGGTCCGCCACGCGCGTGAACAGGTCGGCGACCGGCACGCTCTCCCTGTTGAGTGTCTCGCCGCCCCCCTCGAGCCGCGCGAGATCGAGGAGGTCGCCGATGATCGCTTCGAGCTTGTGCGTTTCCTGTTCGACGATGTCGAGGTAGCGCCGCCGGGTGGGCCGATCGAGCGTCAGCTCCGGCATCGACAGCGTCTCGACGTAGCCGCGAATGGCCGAGAGCGGCGTCATCAGCTCGTGCGACACGTCGGCCAGCAGTTGCCGCCGCGCGCGATCCGAGGCCGAGAGCGCCTTCGCGCGGCTGTCCAGATCCACGGCCATCCGGTTGAACGTCCGCGCGAGCGAGCTGACCTCGTCGCCCCCTCGTTCGCTGGCCCTGACCTCCGTGCGCCCCTCGCCGAGCGCGCGCGCGGCCTGCTCGAGGCTGCGCAGCCGGTTGTGCGCGGGGCGGAAGATCACGAGCGCCATGATCGTGGCGCCGACGCCGAGCAGCCCGAGCCCGAACCACGCAAGCGTCGGACCCAGCTCGCGCAGCAGCACGAACACCGGCGGAGGGTTGGTAGGAACGGCGACGAGGCCCCGCTGTTGGGCGCCGACGACGACCGCGGCGTACTCCGCCGGGGCGCGCGGCCCGCCGCGCCGCCCGCCGAACGACTCGGTGCCCGTGCCATAGCCCATCAGGCTGCGGCGCAGCCGCTCCTGGACGCCGCGCTCCAACCCGGGTGGGAGCATCGACGGCCGGTTCGACGCGCGGCGGCCGTCGGTCAGCGCCACGACGAACGGCTGGTAGCGGCGGAAGTTCGTCGAGACGTACGTCTCGATCGAGCCCTGCGGATGCTGCGTCAGCTCGGCGGCGATGTCGTCGGCGATGATCTCGGCGAGCTGCGCGGGCGTCCGCGCGGGTGACGAGCTGACAAACCGATCGGTGAGCCAGAAAAAAAGCAGTCCCTGGGCGAGCAGCAGCGTGGCGAGCAGCGCGATGAAGCCGAACGCGATGCGCCAGTACAGGCTCCGATACCAGAGGTTAGCCATCGGCGAACTTGTACCCGGTCCCCCAGACCGTGAGAATGAACCGCGGCTCCGCGGCGTCCACCTCGATCTTCTTGCGCACCCGCTTGACGAGCGTGTCGACGCTGCGCTCGGTGATGTGCGTCTCGTTGCCCCAGACGCGCGCCATCAGCGCTTCGCGGCTGAAGACGATGCCCTTGTTGCTCGCCAGCAGGTAGAGCAGTTCGAACTCGTTCGCCGTGAGCTCCACGTCGCGCGTGTCGATCCGCGCCATGCGCCGCGCCGGGTCCACCGTCAGGGTGCCGACAACGACCGGGTGGCCGTGGCCCGGCGCGCCGGAGGGCCGCGAGGCGCGCCGCCGCAGCAGCGCGCGCACGCGCGCAATGAACTCGCGCACGCCGAACGGCTTCGTGACGTAGTCGTCCGCGCCGCTCTCGAGGCCGAGCACCTTGTCGGACTCGTCGCGCCGCGCCGTCAGCATCAGGATCGGGACGTCGCCGTTCATCGAATCGCGGCGGATCGCGCGGCAGACGGTGACGCCGTCGAGGCCCGGCAGCATGACGTCGAGCACGATCAGGTCGAACGGCTCCGCTTTCGCGAGACGCAGCGCCTCGCTGCCGTCGCCCACCGCCACCGTGGTCAACCCTTCGAGCCCGAGGTGCAGGACCACGAGGTCGCGGATGTTCGGATCGTCTTCCACGACGAGCACGCGGCCCTGGATCGGACGCTCGAGGGCCGGCTCGTCAAGCGGGGTCATGCATTCAGTCTACCGCCTACGGCCGAGGCTGTTCACGACGTCCCGTCCTGACATCGATTTTTCACACCGTGGGCTACGAAACGCCACCGCCCGAGCGTCCTCTAGTACATGAAGCGAATATGGGCAATTGTCGTGGTGCTGGCCATACTGACGACGCTGACCGTGCGCGCTTTCTATGGGAAGGGCAGCGAGGACGCACCGGAAATCGTGACCGAAGCGGCGACGCGCGGTCCGATCGTGAGCGTGGTCTCCGCCACCGGAACGCTGGAGGCGGTCACGACGGTCGCGGTCGGGAGCCAGGTCTCCGGCACCGTGCAGTCGCTGACCGCGGACTTCAACAGCCTCGTCAAGAAGGGGCAGGTGCTCGCGCGCCTGGAGCCGTCGTTGTTCAGCAGCGCCGTCGATCAGGCGCGCGCCAATCTCGTCCGCGCCGAGGCTGAGGTCGAACGGCTGGGCGTGGCGCTCTCGGAGTCGGACCGACAGCTCCAGCGCGCGCGCGAGCTCGCCGGCCGGCAGCTCATTCCCGCGGCGGATCTGGACGCGGCCGTCACCGCGCGCAACTCCGCCGAGGCGCAGGTGAAGTCTGCGCAGGCGCAGGTGACGCAGGCGCGGGCCTCGCTGACCCAGGCGCAGGTGAACCTGAGCAAGACCGTCATCACTTCGCCCATCGACGGCATCGTCGTGTCGCGCGCGGTGGACGTCGGCCAGACCGTGGCTGCGAGTCTTCAGGCGCCGACGCTCTTCAGCATCGCGGCCGATCTGACCGAGATGCAAGTAAAGACGAGCATTGACGAATCCGACGTCGGACAGATCCAGTCCGGCCAGCCGGTGGGCTTCACGGTCGAGGCGTACCCGGAGGAGACCTTCGCCGGCCGCGTCGAGCAGGTGCGCCTCAACCCGACCGTCGAATCGAACGTGGTGACCTACGCCGCGATCGTCAGCGCGCCGAACCTGGCGCTGAAGCTGAAGCCCGGCATGACCGCGACCGTTCACATCGAGGTCGCGCGGCGCGAGAACGTCGTCCGCGTGCCGAGCGCGGCAACAAGGTTCCATCCCGGCATGGACCTGCTCGAGCGTCTCGACGCGCCGCAGCCGCAGGGCAATGCCCCGGCGGACACGGTCACGATCTGGCTGCAGAACGGCGAGTCGATTCAGCCCGTGCGCGCGCGCACCGGCGTCAGCGACGGCAGCTTCGTCGAGGTGCTCGACCCGCCGTTCGCCGAAGGGACGCGCGTGGTCACGCGCGTCCAACTGTCGGACAGTGCCGCCACCAAGCCGACTGCGCCCACCTCGAGTCCATTGGTGCCGACGCCTCCGCGACGGCCGGGACGGTGATCGACTCGGCGGTCGGGGCCCGCGAGCCGCTAGCTGCGAGCTGCGGGGCGCTGTCCTGATGTGCAGTCACAGTGTGCTCGCGCGATGACGGCGACGGATGACCGGCAACGGGCGGGCGGCGGCAACATGATGGCCGGCAGCCAGTTACGGCGTGCTCGAGGTGTACACTGGCTGGCATTCTGCTTGCTCAGCAGGAAGATGCCTGCTACCGGAGGTTTGCCGTGAATCGGAAACCGCGATTGTTTGTTTTCGCCATCGCCTGCGCGACCGCCGCGATGGTGACGCTCTGGCCCGCCGAGGCGGCTGCCCAGCGCGGGCGCGTGATCCCTCGACCGGGGACGCGGACCGTGACCATCGGGCGTACGGCAGTTCGACCCGTGTATCGGCCGGTCATCTACACGCGGCCCTACTACTCTTACCGCCCCTACTACCCCTCGTCGTTCTACCTGTCGTTCTGGCTCGGTCGTGGGTACTACGATTACTGGGGTTCCCCGTACTACTACTACTACGACCAGTATCCGTATCCGTATCCGCGCTATCCGTATCGCGGCTATTACGAGGCAGCGAGCGATCTTCGGATTCAGGTGACGCCGCGCCAGGCCGAGGTCTACGTCGACGGATACCTGGTTGGGACCGTGGATGATTTCGACGGGGTGCTGCAGCGGCTGCGCGTGCCGTACGGCGAGCACGAGATCGAGATCTATCTCGAGGGCTTCCGCACGATCCGCGAGCGGATGCTGTTTCGTCCGGGCGAGTCGTACCACATCCGCCAGACGATGCAGCCGTTGAACGGGCAGCCGCCGGAGCCGCGGCCGGCGCCGCGCGCGGGAGGGCCCGAAGGATATCCGCGCCAGGGTCCGGAAGGCTACGGCCGTCAGGCGCCGCCGCCCGATCGTCCGCGCGATCGCGGCGCCGAGCCGGTCAGACCTCCGGTCGAACCCGAGCGCGTCGAGCGCGGGATGTTCGGGACGCTGTCGCTGCGCGTGCAGCCGGCCGACGTGGAGATCCTGATCGACGGCGAGCGCTGGGACACGACGCCAGGTGAGGCCCGGTTCGTGCTCGACCTGGCGGAGGGTACGCACCGCATCGAGATCCGGAAGGAAGGGTACAAGCCGTACACGACGGAACTGCGTGTGCGGCGCGGCGAGACTATTCCACTCAACGTCGTGCTCCCGCGCGGCGATTGAGGCGTCGGGGTCAGGCCCCCTCCTCCTTCGGGCCTGACCCCGCTTTTCAGCTATCAGCTATCAGCGGCAATAATATACTTGACTGACCCCGGCGTTTGTGAGACGATTCACGCATGGACGCCCCACGCACTCTCCAGCAAGCGATTCTCTACTTCTCGGATTACACCAACTGCCATGCGGCGGTCGTCGCCGTGCGCTGGCCCGATGGCGTGGTCCGCTGTCCGCGCTGCGACTCGGAGCGCGTCACCTACTTGGCGAACGCCCGCGTCTGGAAGTGCTACGAAGGGCACGCCCGCGCCAAGTTCTCGCTGAAGGTGGGCACCGTGTTCGAGGACTCGCCCTTGCCGCTTCAGAAGTGGCTCCCGGCCCTCTGGCTGCTCACCAACTGCAAGAACGGCATCAGCAGCTACGAACTGGCCCGCGCGCTCGCCGTGACCCAAAAGACCGCGTGGTTCATGCTGTCGCGGCTGCGGCTGGCGCTCCAGTCCGAACACGGCGGGAAGATCGGCGGCGACGTTGAGGTTGATGAAACCTACATCGGCGGCAAATCCCGCAACATGCACAAGCACGTGCGCGACCGGCGCGGCATTTCGCAGGGCACTTCGATGGCTGGAAAAGTCGCCGTGATGGGGCTGCTGGAACGACACAGCAAGAAGGGCCACAGCACCATGCGGCTGGCGATTCTCGCGGGCCGTAAGCGGAGCCATCTGCGGCCGAACATCGAACAGCACGTCGAGCGCGGCGCGACCATTCACACTGATTCGTTCTGCTCGTATTCGGGCCTGAGCGACGATTACACTCACCACGTCATTGACCATGCGGAGAAGTACGTAGATGATCAGGTTCACACCAACGGCTGCGAGAACTTCTGGTCGCTGCTGAAGCGCGCCATCAAGGGCACCTACGTGTCGGTCGAACCGTTCCATCTGTTCCGGTACCTCGATGAACAGGCGTTCCGGTTCAACGAGCGCGGCGGAACCGACCAATCCCGGTTCATCCTCGCGCTGTTCGGTATCCTGCGCAAACGCCTCACCTACAAGGCCCTCATCGGCTCCGAGTTGCCGCAAACGTGCTGAGAAGTCGCACCCCCAACGCCCGCGTGGACGGCGGGTCGCCTCGCACGCCGACGGGCGCGCCGGATCGCGGCGAGCACGCATTTTGGCTGGAGATTGAGAATGAGAATCGGCCGCGCTGAAGCCGCTGACCTCTTCCGCGTCTGGGCACTTGATTCGGTGTTGCTCCGTTGTGATTTGGGGTTCGCCATATTCGCTTCGAGCCTCCGTGGCCGCGTGCGGTCATTTATGGATGACACGCTGCACCTTGTCTCTGACGATACGCGATCCGAGTTGTCTTTCCGAATGACGTCAGCACAGGTGTTTGAGTACGCCGACCCGCGCACCTTCCCAGACGAAGCCGAAGTGATTGTCCGCGGACTGGTAGTGTTCACCAGCGAACGACTCGACGATACGATTACATTCCTCGAACTCAAGGAGTCAGAGCCGTGAAAATCAGAAAACCCGGCAAACCCGCCGTGGCTGACGTGCCCGCCGATAACCCGCAGGGCACCATGGATCGCTTCACTGCCGGACTGAAGCGGGTCATTTGCGCTACACCTAAACGAATTTCACCATCGACTAAGTCAGTACGAGGGAAGCGATCTGATTAAGCCCGAAGCGCGAGATTCAAGGCGTTTATAAATTGCCCGGTGTCTGCGTAATAGTTCGGGTACGCCGCCTTTAGTTCTCGAACCGAATCCACCCACACTAGAACGGCATCCAAATCCTCACGTTTCGTCTTTTCGAGTTCGTTCAGTGCTTGCCCCGCTCGACGCCGATCAATGAAGCCAGTGACTTTGATCGTGTTGTCGGTGACGTTGAGCACGAGCAGGAGGTACTTGAATCTCTTAACGTTCCTCCTAGGCAACCGCTTGAGTGCGCGCGCCCAGCCAGCTAGACGGGGCCGAACCTTGAGTTGTTTGGTGATTTCTCTGAGCTCGCGCGTGAGCTCGCCCTGGTCCTTTGGCGTGCCAGGAACGATGGCTGTCCCTTCCCGGATCGCCAGAGCCGACCCCATCAAAGAGAAGAAGCGTTTCCATTCATCTGGGCCACCTCCGAACTTCAGGGGCTCCCTCGTGAATGTTGTAACTGTCTCAACGGTCGTTGCGAACGCGTGTTGAAGGCGCGAGCGGAGCTGTACTTCGATTCGATAGCCGTCCCACGGCTGGCTTACTTCGCGCCGTGCGAAGTAGCGCCCGACGACGTGAACGCCTCGATACCCGTCCCTTTTCGGTTCACGGATATAGTCATAACATTTCAGGAATCCTTCGGACTCGAACAGCGTCTCCGCTGAGTGCCCGCGATACAGCGCAAAAAGCCTATCCACGGCCTCTATACCAGACATGATCGCGCGACACCCGCCCAAGTCTTGCATTTGGGACAGTTTCATTTGGGGCTCGCGGGCCAGTTTATTCATCATGGAGGAGAATCGCTTAAGACGCTGAGCAACAAGAGCGTCACTTTCAACGCGGCGAGCACGGTTTCGCAGGTTCACTTGGAAAGTGTTCAGCGGAAAGGCATGGGACGTACGCCAATTCTGAACAACGTCAATCGAGTTAAGAAGAACGTCCTGTTCCAGTGTTGCGTCGCCTGTCCACCAACGCGTGAGGACTTCCCCGGCACGATCAATCGCTCCTTTCGCATGGAGTCGCTGGACCCACTGTGCCATGTCTGCGTCCTGACTGCTAACAGTCGGCCTAGTGAGGCCGGCAACCTGCGGTAACACCCGGAACCTCCTTTGGTTCCGGGTAATGACATACTGAGCCTAACCCCCTCGCGCGGGGTCAATTAAGTATATTATTACCGCTATCAGCTGTCAGTTTCCAGCTTCCGGTTTCCAGCTTCCGGGTTCCAGCCTCCAGCTTCCAGTTTTGAGCTACCAGCTATCAGCTCCCTACCTCTCCTTCTCCTGTTTCCCTTTTCTCTCGGTCTCCTGTTGAGAATCATCAGAACAACCCCACCGTATTCCCCTCCCGATCGATATCGATATTCATGAACGCGGGCGTGCGGCCGAAGCCGGGCATGCGCTGCATGTCGCCGCAGAGGGCGACGACGAAGCCGGCCCCGGCGTTTGGCACGAGCGAGCGGATCGGCACGCGGAAGCCTGTCGGCCGGTTGCGGAGCAGGGCATCGTGCGAGAGCGACAGCTGCGTCTTGGCCATGCACACCGGCGCGCTGCCCATGCCGAGCTGCTGGACTCGCTCGAGATCCTTCAACGCCTGCGACAGGTAATCGACGCCGTCGGCGCCGTACAGCTTCACCGCGATTGCCTCAATCTGCTCGGTCAGCGTCGCGCCGGTCGGCGTCAGGAAGGCGAACTGGCTGGGCCGATCGCACGCCGCGACGACGGCGTCGGCCAGGTCCACTGCGCCAAGTCCGCCGCGCGCATAGCCCTCGTTGACGACCACCTTCTCCGCGCCGCCGGCTGATGCGAGCTCCTCGACGAGCGCCAGCTCCGCGGCCGTGTCGGTGGGGAAGCGGTTGATCGAGACGACGCAGGGCAGGCCGTAGCGCTTCACGATGGCGATGTGCGCGATCAGATTGTCGATGCCGGTCCGCACGGCGTCGAGGTGCTCCGCGCCGAGCTGTGTGAACCGTACGCCGCCGTGCGATTTCGTCGCGCGAACCGTCGTGACGAGCACCGCCGCGCTCGGCACGAACCCGCCGGCGCGGCAGACGATGTCGCAGAACTTCTGCAGGCCGAGATCGCTGCCGAAGCCCGCTTCGGTGATCACGTAGTCGGCGAGCTTCAGCGCGATGCGATCCGAGATAATCGAGTTGTTCGCGTGGGCGATGTTGCCGAAGGGCCCGGCGTGGACCAGGACCGGCTGTCCCTCCCGCGTCTGCACGAGGTTCGGCTTGATCGCGTCCTTCATGATCACCGTCATGGCGCCGGCGGCCTTGAGGTGCTCCGCGGTCACCGGCTTGCCGTCGCGCGTCGAGGCGACGACGATACGGCCGAGCCGCGCGCGGAGATCCTGGAGATCGCTCCCGAGCGCGAACACGGCCATCACTTCCGATGCGGCGGTGATGACGAACTGCGTCTCGCGCGGCACGCCGTGCGGCATTCCCCCCAGGCCAATCACGACGTAGCGCAGCGCGCGGTCGTTCACGTCCAGCGCGCGCGGCCAGGTGATCGTCTGCGGGTCGATGTCGAGCGGGTTGCCGTTGAAGATCGACGCGTCGAGCGCGGCGGCGAGCAGGTTGTGCGCGGCGCTGACCGCGTGGAAGTCGCCGTTGAAGTGGAGGTTGATGTCCTCCATCGGCTCGATCATCGCCTGGCCGCCGCCCGTGCCGCCCCCCTTGATGCCGAACACCGGCCCCATCGACGGCTCGCGCAGGCAGAGCGCCACGCGCTGCCCCAGCCGGCCGAGCCCTTGCGCGAGCGAGATGCTGGTCGTCGTCTTGCCTTCGCCCGCCTTCGTGGGCGTGATGGCGGTCACGATGACCAGCTTGCCGTTGGGCCGCTCGGCGAGGCGCGCCAGCGCGGACAGCCGGACCTTCGCCCGGTAGGTGCCGAACTGATCGACCTCCTCCGGGAGGAGTCCCGCCGCAGCGGCAATTTCGGCGATCGGACGCAGGGTGGAATCCGAGGCGGTGTCAATCGCTGGAGTCACGCTGGATCAATCCTTTCGGCAGCCCTAAAGGGCTGCGCTACACGTCGCCGACTATCGACTACGTCTGCGTCTGACCGGCGGCCACGGAGGCGCCCCCTTGCGCTCCATCCACAAGTGGCGGATCGCCAGCAGCGGGTGCTTCAGCAGCATGCGCGGCCCCGCGTAGCGCATCACGTCCTTCATCGTCGCGCGTTCCGCCGCGCGGTAGCAATGGATCGGGCAGTCGCGGCACGTCGTCTTCTCCTCCTCGAAGGGACACTTGTCGAGCCGGTCGTCCGCATACTCGAGCAGTCCCGCGCAGGCCTCGCACAACGTGCGGCGGAATGTGCCGTGATGATCGTGGCAGTAGATGCGGACCATCGCCGCCACGGTCTTCTTGTCTGTGATGATGTTAGGAGGAAGCGACGTCCCGGGTCCCGGCATGCTCTTCCTCATGGTACCCGATCAGCCGGGCCGAGACAGCTCCACCGTTCCGATTTGCGGATTTCGACACGCGCGGAACGATTCTGTCGGCTCAGAAATGTAACAGCGGCCGTAAGCCGCCTACCGGCTGCATTCGCGTGCTGGTGCGCGGTTTGCCACCGCCTGGCGCATGGGCATACGTGTGCACGCCGGCGTTGTGCTTCTGGCCCTTGCGGCTGCCACGATCGGCGTCCGCGGACAGACACCCGCTCGCGGTCGACAGCAGCCAAATGCGCCGGTGTTTGTCAACGCCGATCGCCACGACGTCTCTCCGGCGCTCCGCAACATCCGGCCGCTGCCGCCGCAGGCGGGCGCCGTGCTCGAGGCCCCCTCGTTCAGGCGCGCGCGCGGCCAGCGCTCGCGCGATCCGATCGTGCAGGCCTCGCCCGTCGCGCCGCTGGCACCCTCGCCGTCCACGAGCGTCGACGGGCTCGGCAACGCCAACAACGTGCTTCCGCCCGACACGAACGGCGACGTGGGGCCGAACCACTTCGTTCAGTGGGTCAACCTGTCGTTTGCCGTCTACAGTAAAGGCTCCGTAACGGAGCCGCCGGTGCTGCTCTACGGCCCTGCCGCCGGCAACACGCTGTGGGCCGGGTTCGGCGGCCCGTGCGAGACGACGAACAACGGCGACCCCGTCGTCCGCTACGACCACCTTTCCGATCGCTGGGTCATGAGCCAGCTTTCGCTGCCCAACGCGATCTTCGGACTGATCTTCGGTCCCTTCTACCAGTGCATCGCCGTGTCGGCGACCCCCGATCCGACCGGGCCCTACTATCGCTATCAATACAGCTTCGCAAAGCTGAACGACTATCCGAAGTTCGGCGTGTGGCCCGATGGGTATTACATGGGCATCAACCAGTTCACGTCGGGCTCGCTGCAGTGGGCGGGCCAGGGAGTGGCCGCGTTCGACCGCACCCGGATGCTGAATGGGGAGCCCGCCGGCATGATCTACTTCGATCTCGCGCCGGTCGACATGAACCTCGGCGGCATGCTGCCGTCCGACGTCGACGGTCCGCCGCCGCCGGCCGGATCGCCGAACTATTTCGTGCAGGCCGACGACGATCTCTGGGGCTATTCCCCGGATCAGTTGCAGGTGTGGCAATTCCACGCGGACTGGGCCGTCCCGTCCGCGTCGACGTTCACACACGCGGCATTCATCGCGACGGCGCCGTTCGACTCACAACTTTGCGGCGGCTCTCGATCGTGCATTCCCCAGCCCGGCACGGGCGCGACGCTGGATCCGCTCTCCGATCGGTTGATGTACCGGCTGCAATACAGGAACTTCGGCGGCCACGAGTCGCTCGTCGTCAACCACACCGTCGACGCCGACGGCGGCGGTCACGCAGGGGTCCGGTGGTACGAGCTTCGCGATCCGCGGGACACGCCGTTCATCCATCAGCAGGGCACGTACGCGCCGGACGCGGACCACCGGTGGATGGGGAGCGCCGCGATGGACAGCGCCGGCAACCTTGCGGTCGGGTTCAGCGTCTCCAGCGGCGCCACGTACCCGTCCGTCCGCTATGCCGCCCGCGTCGCGAGCGACCCGCCCGGCGTGCTCGCCCAGGGAGAGGCGGTCCTGGTCGATGGCGGCGGATCGCAGACGCACTCGAGTGGACGCTGGGGCGATTACAGCATGCTGGTGGTGGATCCGTCGGACGACTGCACGTTCTGGTACACGCAGCAGTATTACGCGGGGACAAGCAGCGCCGCATGGCGTACGCGAATCGCCGCCTTCAAGTTCCCTTCGTGCGTTCCTCCGTCGTCGGACCTGCCCGTGGTGACGGTGGCGGCGACGGCGCCGACGGCCACAGAGGCCGGACCGGCGAGCGGCGCGTTCACGATTACGCGCACCGGCAACACGTCGGCGCCGCTGACGATCAATTATTCGACGGGAGGGACCGCCGCGGCCGGCAGCGACTACCTGTCCCTGCCGGGCGTTCTGACGATCGACGCCGGCTCCGCCACGGCCGCAATCCCGGTCGTGCCGCTCGATGATTCGCAGGTGGAATCGAACGAGACTGTCGTCCTCTCGATCGGTCCCGATCAGAGCTACAGCGGCTCGCCGGGCACCGCGCTGATCACGGTCGTCAGCGACGACCTCCCGCCGGATCTCGTCGTCAGCGCGGTGAGCGCCCCCGCAGCGGCCGCCGCGGGCTCCACGATCTCCATCACCGACACCACCGCCAATCCGGGCGGCGGTCCGTCGGCCGCGTCGACCACTGCCGTGTACTTCTCGAAGAACATCTTTCTGGACACCACCGATGTTCTTCTCGGCTCGCGATCGGTTCCGCCGCTTGCGCCTGGAGCCTCGGTGGACGGGACAACGTCCGTCGTGATTCCGGCGGACACCGTCACCGGCACCTACTACATCGTCGCGAAAGCGGACGGCGCCAATGCCATTCCGGAGTCGCAGGAAACGAACAACACCAAGTGGAGCAACCCCGTCAACGTCGGCCCGGATCTGATCGTCTCGAGCCTCGGCGTGCCCGCTTCCTCGGCCGCGGGCGGCTCGATGACACTGGGTGAGGTCACCGCCAATCAGGGCGCCGGCGCCGCGCCCTCATCGACCACGACGTTCTCTCTGTCGGCAAACTACACGCTCGACGCGGCGGATGTCCTTCTCGGCAATCGGACGGTGCCGGCCCTGGCAGGGAACACGAGCAGCCCGGCGTCAACATCGGTGACGCTGCCGTTGACGACGGCGACGGGGACGTACTATGTCATCGCGAAGGCGGACGCCGGCACTCTCGTCGCGGAGGCGAACGAGTTCAACAACCTGCGCGTCAGCTCGCAAGTCCGTGTGGGCCCCGATCTGACCATCACTGCGACGACCGCGCAGGGAGTCGCCGGCGCGGGGAGCACGATCGCCGTCGGCGACACGACGAAGAACCAGGGGGCGGCACCCGCCGGCGCATCGAGCACCGGCTTCTATCTGTCCCCGAGCTACACGCTCGGTTCATCGTCGGTGTTCCTGGGAAGCCGTTCCGTGCCACCGCTGGGGGCAGGCGCGGCCGACACCGGCACGGCATCGGTGAGGGTGCCCACCACTGTCGCGACCGGGTCCTACTACGTGATCGCAACCGCGGACGCGAACGCCGTGGTCGCCGAAGCCTCGGAGACGAACAACGCCGGCTTCGGCGCGCTCGTGCGCATTGGACCGGATCTCACGGTATCTGCGCTCAGCGCGCCGTTTTCGACGGCGGCGGGCTCCACGACGTCAGTGAACAGCACCGTGCTCAACCAGGGTGGCGGTGCGTCACCAGCGTCCACCACCAGGCTCTATCTGTCGACGAATGCGACACTCGATGCTTCGGACCTCCTCGTGGGAACCGCGGGTGTCGGGCCGCTGGACAGCGGGCAGAGCGCGTCCGGATCGACGACCGTGACGGTCCCGGCGGGGACCGCTCCCGGCTATTACTTTCTGATAGCGGTAGCGGACGGCGACGCCGTGGTGACCGAGACGCTCGAATCCAACAACACGCGACTCGTGTCGGTCCAGGTGATCTCGGGGATGTAGAAGCGTGGAGCACACGAAGGGGACGGAGCTCGCGGCGCAGCGCTCACACGGAGACACGGGGACGCGGAGGCGCGCGGAGAACCCAACAACGGGTCCTGAAGATCGAACGGTGATGTACCGAGCTGTGGCACGTGGCAGGGCGGCTGGTCGCGCTCGCGCTTCGCGCGATGGCGGTGATTGAGCGCCGCGATTGCAAACGGCACTCACTCAAATGCCGCTTGCAATCGTGGCGCTCAACCACCGCCGGACGCCGGCCGCAGATGCCGGGGCCGGCGCGCGACCAGCTGGCGCCTCCGTGCGTCTCCGTGTGCCCCGTGCCTCCGTGTGATCGTCTCCGCGTCCTCCGTTTGCCTGTCGTCCTCCTATGAGGCGATCGTCCGCACGAACTCGTCCGCGCCTCGTTCGTCCATCGTCACCTGAGTCTGGTGGCGGATGCCGTGCGCCTCGGACTGCACCAGGACCGTGGCGACCCGCGGCCCCGGTGATTCACGCGTGATGATGCGTGCCGCTCGAATCATCTGCCGAGGGATGCTCACGACCCTGACCGCGAAGACGAGGGTGCCTGGTCGGGGCGGCGGTTCGCTCTCGGTCAGGAGAATCCCACAATCCGTGACCGCGTAGACGCCGTGCGGTGAGACACATCTGGTGGAGCGACCGCTGACCGACCATCGTTCAGGAGAGTGAACGACGCCTTGTGCCCGTTCGTCCTCGAGAAGCACGGGGGCCAACTGGTTCCGAAGGTACGGCGGACTCGGCGCCAGCAGGCGTTCCCATTCTGCTGCCTGCGAGTCGACGCGGCCCCCGGGCGCCGCAGTTCGGCGCACGAGCCGCACCGCCGTCCGAAACAGCTCCATGCCTGAGGATTGGAAGAAGATCGTCTCGGACGCGACTCGATCCTCGGAGGCAAAACGAAGGACAAGCCACCCGAGCGTGAGCGCCTCACCGAGCTCGATCTCGAACAGGTGACTGAAGGGGATGCTGCGCACCGTGGGGCTGGAGCCGGGGCGATGCGGGTCGCATGAGACGATCAGGCGATCGTCGGTGACCGCGAGCGCGTGCGAGCCCGAGCCGCCTGCGATGCCGAACGGACCGCCGTCGGCCTCGCGGATCGGCGAGTACAACAGATACTGGAGGTGTTCGTTCGGACGGAGCGCATGTGCGACGAGATCGGCGTGGAACCCGCAGAGCTGGTCAACGTTGCCGGCACGGAACACCCACGATTCGCGTCCACTGAAGAAGCGTGCCGACACGCGTGTCCCCCGTGCGATTCGATCTGTTGAGGCGCGGAGTGAGGCACGATCGACTTGTCAGGGCTCGGACGGGCTGACTGCCTGGATTCCCGCAGCCGGCCCGTGTGCGTACTTGATGATGTCGACCTCGGACGTCACGATGAGCCCGTTGGTGACCAGGTCGGTGACGGCGTCGATCGCCCGCCGGATCGCTTCGCCGGTATCGACCACGGTTACGACCATCGGACGATCGTGCGACCACGGCCGATGTGAGGCCGCGTGCAGGTGCCCGGTCGCGCCAAATCCAAGCTCCCCTGCAAACACCGTGGCGCCAGCGAGGTCCAGCTGTCGAAGCCGCTCGACGATGAGTTCGTAGACAGGCCGTCCGTGACTCTTGTCGTGCTCACCGACAAAGATCTGCAGCATCCCGCCGGCACCCTCAATGCGTACACGCTTGTCGCGACGGATTTCCCAGTGCTCCGTACGATGCTCAGGGGCGCCCACGAATTCCTGGATGACGCTTTCGCGCGCGACAAACACCGGACACGGCGCCTTCCGTGCGAGGCTGCGGTGGTCGCGATCGAAGGCATCAGTCGCTTCCCCAGTCACGAGAAGATCGATGCCGCGGCTCCGGATCACGCGTACCACGGAATCGACCAGCGGTCCAATCAGCACTTCGGTCGTGACGGGCTGACCCGCAGCTTCGGCGACTGTTCTCGCGTGTCGAAGGGCGGTCTCCAATCGATATCGTCCTTCGTCTTCGATGTCCTTGACCTCATCGATGCTGGCGGACGCCGTCGGGATTTCGATCACACCCGCGACGTGCGCTTCCGCGGCGGCAGAGCGGGCCAGCCCGACGCCGTACTCGAGCGCATACCGATCGCCCGCCGAGCCGTTGATCAGAATCAGAAGGCGTTCGAACATGCTCATGGCTCCGGCGCGCCATGCTGGTACTTGACGACGTCGACGTCGGAGAGCACGACGAGCCCCTCGGTCACCATCGAATCCAGCAACGGCAACAGCGCCTGGATCTTTTCGTCAGCGTCGACGATGGTGATCATGACCGGGAGGTCCCGCGACAGACCGAGGCGGCCACTCGGATGCATCCGCTGGGTGGCGCCATAGCCCATGGCGCCTTTATGGACGGTGGCGCCCGCCGCATGGTGTTCGCGCATCTTCAGGACGATCTGCTCATAGAGCGGCTTGCCTTCCCATCGGTCGTCCTGGCCGATGTAGATCCGCAGCATCTTGGCTCGGCTCGGCAGCGTGGGGACTGCGGCCATAGGGTGGTCTCCCAAAAAGAGAAAAACTCCTACCGAGGTACGCAGGATCCTCGAGTAGGAGTCATCAGTCCCCCCAATGAGCGGGGACGGTTTCGGCGAACTCCACCGCCGTTGGCCCATTATACGTGTACCCGGGCATCGTCGAGCCGCCGCTTGAGCGTTCTCTGGGTGGATGGTAAGCTGTGTGCGACGGGTGTTGGAGTTCACCCTCAACCGCCCTACCTCTTGACGGGGCAGATGACTCCTACGGGCTTGTGCTCGCAGGAGTCCGCTCGCCGCGTGCCTCCGTGCCGATAGCAAGCCCGACAACCAGGGGACCCGTATGGAAAACGTGTGGTTCAGTGCGGCGATCTGGGTCGGCCTGGCGCTTGTCGCGACGCTGGTCGCGATCTGGCTGAAGCTCTCGACAGCGCTTAGCGAAATCGTCGTCGGCACCGTCGCGCAGCTGGTCCTCGGCACATTCGTCGGAGCAGAAGTGCTGGCCGGCCGCTCGGAGTGGGTCACGTTCCTCGCGGGCGCGGGGGCGATCCTCCTCACGTTTCTCGCAGGCGCCGAGATCGATCCGACCGTGTTCCGGCGCAAGTGGCAGGAAGCCACGGTTGTCGGGCTCGCCGGGTTTTTCGCGCCGTTCATCGGATGCGCGATGGTGGCGCGCTTTCTCCTCCATTGGGGATGGCCGGCAAGCTGGCTGGCCGGAGTCGCCCTGTCCACCACATCGGTGGCGGTCGTCTACTCGGTCATGCTCGAACTGGGATTCAACCGCACGGAGTTCGGCAAGGCGGTCCTGGCCGCATGCTTCGTCAACGATCTCGGCACGGTCATTGCGCTCGGCTTGATCTTCTCTCCATTCACGTCTCGCACCGTGCTGTTCGTCATTGCCAGCGTGATCGTGTTTGCCGTTCTTCCGATCGTCACGCCGCGTTTCTTCAGACGGTACGGAGGACGCGTATCTGAACTCGAAGCGAAGTTCATTCTGTTCGCGGTCTTCGCGATGGGCGGACTTGCGGTCTGGGCCGGGAGCGAAGCCGTCTTGCCGGCGTACCTGATCGGGATGGTCCTCGCGGGGACTGTCGGGAACGATCACGTCCTCGTCCGGCGACTGCGCACGGTCACGTTCGGGCTGCTCACGCCGTTCTACTTCATTCGCGCGGGCTCGTTCGTCTCGGTTCCGGCGCTCGTCGCGGCGCCGCTCACGTTCGTGTTGTTGTTCCTCGGCAAATCGGCGAGCAAGTCGCTGGGAATCTGGCCGACCGTTCACTGGTACAGGTACGTGGGCCGCGAGCGCATGTACTACACGCTGATGATGTCCACGGGGCTGACCTTCGGCACCATCTCCGCGTTGTTCGGTTTGAATCACCACGTGATCAGTCAGGCGCAGTATTCGTATCTCGTCGCGACCGTCATCGGCAGCGCCGTCATTCCAACGATGATTGCGAACGCGTTCTTCATGCCGACGCACCTGCTTCCGGCGGAAACGTCACCGCAGGAAGCTGTGGCGAGTGGGGGCCGGTGACAAGGAGGGGGATTGACAGGAGGCGGATTGACTCGATCCGTCATGATGGGGTTGGAGACGTTCAGGGCGCTGTCGGAAGGCGCGTGGCCCGTCGCCGCCGCGAGTGTCGCCGGCAGCTTCGTGGCAGGGTACGTCGCCGTGCGGGCCGGCCTCGTGGCCCCGCGAATGCTCTTCTAGTCTCAGGCGACTGAACACATGTCTGACGACGGTCCGCTGCGCGACGACGACGTGCTGAATGAGTTCCAGCAACGGCGTCTGATTGTCACGTGTCGGCACATCGACGGGTTGCTCGGTAATGTCGAGGCGATCCTGACGGCGGCCGCGTCGCGCTCGCCGTTCGGCAAGTACGTGGACGACATGACGCCTGCCCAGAAGAAGCTGATTACCGACTACATCGACCGGATTCGCAAGCAGATGGTCCGCGCGCTTGCGTCGGAACGTGCCGCCGTGCCACCACCCAGCGCCGACGCGCTGTGGGCCATCCGGACCGCGCTCGAGTTCGTGGACGTGTCGATCGAAGAGCTCAGGCCGCGCTACATGACGGGGTACGGGCCGGTGGCTCCAGGCGCCGCCAAGGTGCTCACGGGCGTCGTCGAGGAGCTGCAGACGATCGTCCGGCAGCTCAGCGCGTCGCTTGTCAAAGGCGCGGCCCGCGACTTCGGCGCGCGTTTGGAGCGGCTGGCCAACGTGGGCGCCGAGGGCGAGGCGCTGAAGGTCTTACACGACATCATCGACCGGTACTCGCTCGTCGAATTCAGGCGGCCGCTTGGCATGATCCTGGAGCGCCTCGAGGATCCCCGCTTCGAAATCGCGGTCTTCGGACGCGTCAGCACCGGCAAGTCCTCGCTGCTGGATCAGATTCTGAACACCACCGTGCTGCCCATCGGTGTCAATCCGATCACCGCCGTGCCGACGCGCATCGTCTACGGTCCGGCGCCGCGGGTGGTGGTGTCCTTCGCGGACGCGGCCACAAAGACAGTACCGGTTGAGCGGCTGGCCGAGTTCGCGACGGAAGAACACAATCCGGCGAATGCCCAACATGTGACGCGATTGGTCGTCGAGCTTTCTTCCCAGGTGCTGCGGGCGGGGGTCGCGTTTGTCGATACGCCGGGACTGGGCTCTCTGGCGACCGGCGGGGCGGCGGAGACTTTGGCGTATTTGCCCAGATGCGATCTCGGCGTCGTGCTGGTGGATGGAACGTCGAGTCTTTCCGCCGAGGATATCGCCACCGTCGGCCTGCTGACCCAGGCGGCCATACCGGCGCTCGTCGTCGTCAGCAAGGCCGACCTGCTCAGCCAGTCCGATGCGGATCGTGTGGTCGAATACGTGACCGTCCAGGCGGAGCACCAGCTCGGATGGCGGCCGTCCGTTGCGGCCGTCAGCAGCGCCGCGCCACACCGGCACCTGCTCGATCGGTGGCTCGATCGGGAGTTGTGGCCACGACTCGCCGATCACCAGGCCGAGGTCCGCAAGTCGATCAAACGCAAGATCGGCACGCTGCGGGAATCGCTCGAATATGCGCTTCGCGCGAAATTGCCCCGGCACGGGGCGATGCTGGGCCGCGAGTCGCTGGAACGGCTCGAGCGCGAGTTGCGATCCGCTGCGGGCGCGTTCGAGGACGCTCGCCAGCGCTGCGAGGCGGTGACCGAGCTTTTGCAGAAGACGGCCGACACCGTCGTCAGGACAGCGGCGGCACGACTGGCGGAGCAGGCCGACGCCGACACCGTCGGCATCGTGCGCGAGGCCCTCGAAGCGATCGCCGGCGAGCACGCCACGGAAATCCGCCAGACGCTGCTGTCACTGGCCGAACGCCTGACGCAGGTAACACGCGACGTGGCGGGCGGCCTGCATCTGCCGCCCCCGTCCCACGATCCCTCCGACGCGGCCGTGTTTCGAGAGCTGCCGCGGCCGGAGCTTGCCGCGCTCGCCGAGATACGGCTGTCAAAGTACTGGCGCCTGCTTGGCAAGCGTGTCGCGATGCACCAGATCGCGCATGAATTGACGTCGGCGGCGGGCGACGCCGTGTCTGATGCGCTCAGCAACTACGCACGTGTGCTGGCGCACTGGGCCCGGAAAGCCTCGAGCGAGCTGCGGACCGCGTTCGAAGCCGACGCGGACGGGTACCGGGCGCTCATCGAGCGTGAAATCGAAGGAGCCGCCGACGCCGCCGTCTCCGAGGTCCAGGCGGATCTGGAGGCGCTCGCCAGGACAGCAGCGTAGACGTCATCCGAGGGCGGAGGGGTGTCTGGCGCGCGACATCGACGATTCACCGCGGCGATCATCGACCCGGACACGTCCGACTGATGTGCTCGGCCGGGATGCGTTGATCAGACAGGTGGTGGAGGATCTCACTGCCGGTCGGAGCGTGCTGTTGTACGGCCCCCAGGGTATTGGCAAGAGTGCGATCGTCTCGGTCGTGAGCCTGAACGGCGTCGTCGTCATCGATCCGTTCGAGCGCATTACACGGCAGCAGGCATCCGGAATCCGCCGTGCGCTCGATCGGGGAACCGTGTATCTGGGTGCCGCGCGTGCCGCGACGAGACATGACCTGGGAGCGGTCGGCCGGATCTTGTGGCGCTTCTCGCTGGTCCGCGTGCGCGAGCTGTCCGACGGAGTCCTGCGCCATCTCGTCGCGCATGAACTTGGCGTCAGCGAAGCAAGCGATCTCGGGCGCGATCGCGGATGGGTGAGTGCAACCGTCACGCTGGCGAAAGGCCGGCCGGGATTCGCGACAGCGATCACGCGGTTTGCCGTCGAGTGGAGGAGCCGGCACGGCTACCTGCCGGCACCAGCGTTTGCCTTTGCCGCTATCGGCGAGGACGCCGCTCTACGCATTCTGCAGAACACGAGCGCTGCGCACGTGGACGAACGCCATGGCAAGGGGCGACTGTAGATGGGTCGGATTCTCGTTCTGGTGATTCTTAACGGAGTGAACGAATGGCTCGTATCAATGTGATCAACGCGCGCGAGATCCTGGATTCGCGCGGCAATCCCACAATCGAAGCGGACGTCGTCCTGTCCGACGGCTCGTTCGGTCGAGCGGCCGTGCCATCTGGCGCGTCCACCGGCTCGCGCGAAGCGCTGGAATTGAGAGACGGCGATCCGTCACGGTACGGCGGCAAGGGCGTGAGCAAAGCCGTCGCCCATGTGAACGGCGAGATCGCCGCAGCCCTCGCAGGCGCCGACGCGAGCGACCAGAAACGCGTCGATCATCAGCTCATCGACCTCGACGGCACGCCCAACAAGGACAGGCTTGGCGCGAACGCCATCCTGGGCGTCTCGATGGCCGCTGCGCGCGCATCGGCCCAGAGTGCCCGAGTGCCCCTCTATCGATATCTGCACGACGGCACATCGGCCTTCTCGCTGCCGACTCCAACCGTGAACGTGTTGAACGGCGGCGCCCATGCGCCCAATGCCCTCGACTTCCAGGAGTTCATGCTGGTCCCGGTCGGAGCCCCGACGATGGCGGAGGCCGTGCGGTGGGTGGCCGAGACGTTCCATGTATTGAAGAAGATCCTGAAGGACGCGGGGCACGTGACCTCCGTCGGCGACGAGGGCGGATATGCGCCGAATCTCACGACGGCCGACGAGGCCCTGGACCTGTTGACGCACGCCATCACCGCCGCGGGCTATCGCGCCGGCACCGACATTGGCGTGTCGATGGACCCCGCCACGAGCGAGCTGTACCACAACGGTCGGTACGAATTCAGGAAGTCCGGACAGCCGGTGCTGACGACGGCCGACATGATCGATCTCATGGAGCGACTGGTCGATCGCTACGCGCCGGTGTTCATCGAGGATGGGCTGGCCGAGGGCGACTGGAGCGGGTGGCAGGAGCTGACCCGGCGGCTCGGATCGCGAACACTGCTCGTCGGCGACGACATCTTCGTGACCAACCCAGCGATCATTCGCGAGGGCATCGCGCAACACATCGCAAACGCGGTGCTGATCAAGCTGAACCAGATTGGCACCGTGACCGAAACCCTCGAGGCCATCCGGATGGCGCACGCGGCCGGCTACCGCACGGTCGTGTCGCACCGATCCGGCGAAACCGAGGACACGTTCATTGCCGATCTCGCCGTCGCCGCAGGCGCGGCGTTCATCAAGACGGGATCGATGGCGCGCTCGGAGCGCGTTGCGAAGTACAACCAACTCCTTCGCATCGCAGAGGAGCTCGGGTCGGCCGCACACTTTGGCGCCGCCGCGGCAGCCGTCAGCACAACGTGACCGAGCGAGACCTCAACGCACCGGCGCTGATAGCCGGCCCGGCGCGGCTGGACGCCGACCTGGCGCGGATGGCCGGTATCGCCGCCGAGCTTGGCGTCGAGTCGCTCGAGCTCGACGCCGCGGAGCAGCGGCGCCGGCTGGCGGACGCGCGGTTCTTTGTCGCCTGCATCGGGCAGTTCAAGCGCGGGAAATCGACGCTGCTGAACGCCCTGGTCGGCCAACCGGTCCTGCCGGTCGGCGTGGTTCCGGTGACATCGGTCATCACGGTGCTCCGTGCGGGGACGCGGTCCGAAGCCGTGGCCCGGTTCACGTCGGGCGTCGTACAGCCGATCGCGCTCGACGATCTCGCGGACGTCGTCGACGAGCGCCGCAACCCGGAGAACCGGAAGGGCGTCACGGTCGTCGAAGTGTTTCTTCCCAGCGCGATCCTGGCGAACGGTTTGTGCCTGGTGGACACGCCGGGGATCGGGTCGGTGTTCGCGCTCAACACGGAAACGACGCGCGCGTTCCTGCCGCACATCGACGTGGCGCTCATCGTCGTTGGGCCCGATCCGCCGATTTCCGGCGCCGAGCTCGAGGTGATCGAGACGGTGAGCCAAGATGTCGGGCATCTCCTGCTGGTGCTGAACAAGTCGGATCAGGCCTCGCCGGAGCAGCGGCGGGAAGTGTCCGCCTTCACCACGGACATCGTCGAGCGTCGCCTCGGTCGCCGCATCGAGACCATCTTCGAGGTGAGCGCGCGGGATCGACTCGAAGAGAATCGGGTGACGCGGGATTGGCCAGCGCTCGAACACACGCTCACAGATCTTGCCCGGCAGCAGCGCTCAGCACTCGTGGTGTCCGCCGCATTGCGGGCACGCCAGCGGATCGCCCGGCGCCTGCGGGCTGAAATCGATGAACAGGAGGCAGCGCTGCGACGGCCGATCGAAGAGACCGCGGCGCGTGCCGCTCGGCTTCGAGCCGCTGTCGAAGGCGCTGAGCGCTCGCTTCAGGATCTGCGGTTTCTCTTCGATGCCGCAGAAGCGGAGGTTGTCCGTGGCCTCGATCGGCAGCGCGCCGACTTTGCCCAGAGGGCCATGCCGGAGCTGCGACAGTCGTTGGAGGCCTGGATTACAGCCAATAGCCGTCTGCGTGCCGCGGGTCGCCTCCGGGCCGGAGCCTTTGACGAAGCGCGCCGACTCGCTGAGCAGGCAATATCCCGCTGGCTTGCAGGCGTCGAGCCGCACGTGATCGCGCTCCACGAGACCGCGACCCGGCGATTCGTGCAGCTCGCGAACGAGTTCGTCGCCCGAGTCATGTCAGACGCCGAGCCGATCCCGGTCGAGCCACTCGACGCGGTCGATGTTCGCGAATACGACCGGCCACATTTCTATTTTGCGAGCCTTATGCATCTGACGGCTGGAACACCAGCGACCTGGTTGATGGATCGCTTCGGGTTCCGAACCGCGCGCGAGCGAAGCGTCAGCCGTCAGGTCGCGCCGTACCTCACACACATCGTGGACACCAACAGCCACCGTGTCGAGAACGACTTCCGCGAGCGCGCGCGATTGAGCCGGCAGCAGTTGGAGCGGCGCATCCGGGAACGGTTGAGAGACGCGCTCCGATCGGCGGAGCGAGGTCTGTCAATCGCGAACGCGAAACAAACCATGGCGGAACAAGAGGTGCGAGGCCGTTTGGAGCAACTCGCCGGTGTCCGCAATGAGGTGTGCGCTCTCGATAACGACGACCGCGCCTCAGCTGGCGAAGTGGGTTGATATTGCGTAGGGAGGTTGTCCATGGCTCTCAAGCGGGAACGCTCAACGATTCGAGGCGATCGAGGGTATCCGGAAACTTTCGAACCAGTCTGATCAAAGCCGAGGCTTGCTCATTGGGCTTGCTGCGACCCTGCTCCCACCGCTCCAGTGTCCTGGGATTGACGCCAATCTTGAACGCGAACACTTGCCGCGACATGTGGAGTGCTTCGCGCGTCTCTCGAACGAACTCTGGATCGACGGAAGGAACCGTGATGGGTTCCACCTGATGGGTCCTCAGCGTGAGCCGTCCCTCGCGATGCTCGCGCATCGCCTGCACACCGGACATGAGCTCGTGAAACAAGCTACGTTTCTTCGTCGCCTTCGGTCGCTTACTCTTGGCCATCGCTACTTCCTCCCTCGTGCCCTGCGGCTTGCTCGTTCACGCGTCTCCCTCTCAATCGCAGCTTTGAGAACTCGTCTGTCGGCAGGGCTCAGGTCCGTCGCCGTGTCCTTGTCATACAGCGTCATCAGCCAAATCTGCATGTCGGACATCAGGTAGTAGTAGATGACCCTGAGTCCGCCGCGTTTTCCCTTGTGCCTCCGCCGATCCGCCCAGCGAATCTTCCGAAAGCCGCCCGTCCCCGGGATGACATCTCCTGCCTCGGGATCACGCGTCAAATGCAACTGGAGCTCACGGTACCCGTCGTCATCCAGGTAGTCCGCGAGGAGCTCGGCGAAAAGCGGCGCTTCGACAAACTCCACTTGTCAATACTACGCAAGTTGCGTATACTGGTCAAGCGCAGTATCGTCCTTGGTTGAAGCAGTTCGGGCGTGATCGACACGCCGCGCGCGAATGTGTTCCGATGAAACATCCGCTTCCCCTGTGCCGAGCCTACGCGCCTCGGCGCCTCGAGGCTCCGGATAGAGCTAAGAGGGAATTCGACCGCATCGATGGCTCAATCGGTCCGGAGCGCAATCGACGGGTCGATTGAGACGGCTCGCCGCGCGGGCAACCACGTCGCGACGATGCCGACCGCGACGAGGACGGCCGCGGTGCCCGCGAAGCTGACCGGGTCGCTCGCGCTCAGTTCGGGGACGAGAAACGCCGCGAGCGGACGGGTCACGAGCCACGCCGCGATCAGGCCGATCGTCACTCCCGTGCCGACGAGCACCGCGGCGTCGATGAAGACGAGGCGCCACACCGCGCGCCGCGAAGCGCCAAGCGCCATGCGAATTCCGATCTCCGCGGTGCGCCGGCCGACCGAAAACGAGATCACCCCGTAGAGGCCCACCATCGCCAGCAGCAGGCCCATCGATCCGAGGACGCCGAGCAGCAGCGCGCCGATCTGGCTCGGCAGCACGGCGAACCTGAGCGCCGTCGCCATGGGCTCCACGCGGACCGCGGCGGACGGATCGACCTGGCCGATCGCCTTCCCCACATCGCGCACGATCGTCTCGGGGGCCGTGGAGGTGCGCACGAGTACGTGCCCCAGCCGGCCGATGGCCGCTCGCTGCAGGTACGGCTGGTAGATCGCCGCGTCCTGGTTCTCTCCGAGCGTCCGATACTTGCCGTTGGCGACGACCCCGACGACCTCCGCCAGTGGTCCAGGCGGGTCGCTCAATCCGACGTGACGGCCGATCGGATCGCCGCCGTCAAAGTAGCGGCGCGCGAATTCCTGATTCACGACGAGGACGGGCGGCGCGCCGGGCCGATCGGCCTGCGTGAAGTCGCGTCCACGGAGGACCCGGATGCCCATCGTCGCGAAATAGCCCGGGCCGACCGCGTTGTCGTCGTACTCCACGCGCACCGGTCCGTCGCGCCCCTCGATTCGGATATCGGTCCCGACCTTCGATCCCGGTCGGATCGTCAACGGGACGCCGTCGGCGACGGCGGCCGCCTGCACCGGCGGGAGCTCGCGCACGCGATCGACGATCGCCGCGATCGCCGGCGCCGAGGTCGTCCCCTGCCGTCCTTCGACGAACGTGACTTGCGCGACGAGCAGGCGGTCCACGTCGAAGCCGGGCGACAGCGATTGTGTCTTGGACAGGTTCCGCAGGAACAGGCCCGCGGTCACGAGCAGCACGAGCGACACGGCCACCTGTCCGACGACCAGCACGCCGCGCAGCGTGAAACGGCGGTGCATGTAGCGCGGCTCCTCCTGCTTCAGCGCAGGCACGAGTGTCGGACGTGTCGCCTGCAGCGCCGGGGTGAGGCCGCACAGCAGCGCGCTTGCCGCCACCAGGCCCGCTGCGAGTGCGGCCAGGCGTCCGTCGAAGGCCAGATGCAGCTCGAGGGGGATGGGCAGGGGCAACGAGACATGCGCGAACAACTGCGCGGCGACAAGCGTGAGGGCAAAGCCGGCGACCGTGCCGACGAGCGCGATCGTCAGCCCCTCGGTCAGGAGCTGCTGCACGAGACGCGCGCGGCTGGCGCCGAACGCGACGCGCAGCGCGATTTCGCGCCGCCGCGTCGTACTGCGCGCGAGCAGCAGCCCGGCGACGTTGGCGCACGCGATCGCCAGGACGAGACCGGCCACCACGAGCAGCACGAGAAAGAACGCTCCGACGATCCGGAAGTCTTCGCTTTGACTGAGGCCACCGACCACCGAAAAGTCCGTGAGGACGCGGAATCCGCTGTCGCCGTACTCGTCGCCCAGGCTCTGGACGACTGCCGCCACGGCCGCGCGTCCCTCGGCAACGGACTGCCCGGGCGCCAGCCGTCCGATGAGCTGCACGGCCGAATGCCGGGGGGCCTCCAGCGCGGGGAGAAGGGCTGGAGAGATCGGCAGATAGACGTCGGGCACGACGCCGTAGCCCGGCAGCGAACGAATCCCGGGGGCGAGGACGCCGGCGACGGCGTACGGCTGGCCGTTGATCGTCAGCGGACGGCCGACGCCGGCGGGGTCGCCGCCAAGATGCCGCCGCCAGAACCCGTCGCTGATCACGACCAGCCGATTGCCTTCGGCCTGCGCTTCGGTGGCCGTGAAGCCGCGGCCGCGCGACGCGGGGATGCGCATCACGTCGAAGAAGTTGGCCGTGACCAGGAGCGGCGTGATCGTGAGCGACGCGTCGCCGTCGCGCCAGTTCACCATGTCCTCGATGCTGGGTTACCGACAACACCAACGCCATGTCAACTGTTCCTGGCGCGGCAGCGCCGGGCTGTGATACTCCGCCCCGTCCGCCGTATATATAGGAGATGGGTCTGGACGACGTGCTGCCCGGCCGGTTGTCGGCATGGATCTCGGCGGCGGAGCCCGACTGGGACGCGGTCTTCGGCGAACAGCTTCCGCGCGTCTACAACTTCTTCCGCTACCGGTTCGGGGAAACCGCCGACATCGAAGACCTGACGGGGCGCACCTTCGAGAAGGCCTGGCACGCGCGCAGCCGGTACCGCCGGGACCTGGCCGGTTTCTCGACCTGGCTCCTCAGCATCGCGCGCAATGTCGCCGCGGATCATCACCGGAGATCGCGGCCGCACGTCCCCATCGAGCACGCGGCCGTGATGGCGGCCGGCCCGACACCCGAAGACCAGGCCCTCCGGCGATCCGACGGCAAGCACCTGGCCGTGCTCCTCGCGCGGCTGCCGGATCGCGATCGCGAGTTGATCGCCTTGAAGTTCGGCGCCGGCATGAACAACCGGGCCATCGCGAAGGTGACGGGCCTCAGCGAGTCGAACGTCGGCACGATCCTGCATCGCGCGGTGCACGCTCTGCGCGCGCAGTGGTGAGAAAGGGACGGACACACATATGAAGAGAGGCACGAGCATGGACGACGTACTCTTGCGCGGGTTGTGGCAGGATCCGTCCCCGGAGTTCGCGGCGCGGCTGCGCGCGTCCCTGCGGAGGCGGGAAATCGCGGCGCCGGAGCGCAGGCGGTGGCCCCTTGCCAAGCTGGCGGTGTCGGCGGCCGTTGCGGCGGGCGTTGCCGGCGTCTTCTACGTGCCCGCCGTGCGCGCATCCGCGCAGTCGTTCCTGGCGCTGTTCCGCGTCGTCCATTTCGTCGGGGTCCCGGTGGATTCGCGACGGATGGACACGTTGAAGCAGCTCGACCTGCCACGCCTGGTCGGCGAACACGTGCAGATCGTGCAGGACGCGGGGCCGCCGGCGCCGATGGTGTCGCTCGATCAGGCTGCGACGGCCGCGGGATTCACGCTGCAGGTGCCGGCCTGGCTGCCGAAGGGGGCGCGGATCGTCGAGATGGCGGTCGCCGGGGAGCACGTGGTCCGCGTGACCGCGGATGCGACGCGGCTGCAACAGGTGATGGACGCCCTTGGCATCCGCGATCTGCGCGTGCCGGACGGCCTGGACGGCCAGGCCGTCACCATCCACGTGCCACCGGTCGCCATGGTCCGGTACGAGCACGGCAGCCGCCACACGCGGCTCTTCCAGGCGCGATCGCCGGAAGTCGCCGTGCCCGACGGCGTGGACCTGGCTGCGCTCGGCGAAATCGGGCTGCGGATCTTCGGCCTCTCCCGCGAGGACGCGCGCACGTTCTCGCGGGTCATCGACTGGCAGACGACGCTGCTCGTGCCGCTTCCGCCGACCGCGCGCTCGTTCAAGGAAGTGGACATCGCGGGCAGCCGTGGCATTGCCATCCAGGCCCAGCCGCCCAACGCGTCGCTGACCAACATCGTGCTCTGGTCGCGCGGCGGCCGGGTGTTCGCGCTCATGAGCGTCCAGGGGATGTCCGACGTCGTGCAGATGGCCAACTCCGTCCAGTGAGCGAAACGGCAATCGCCACGCGCGGGCTGCAGAAGCGGTTCGGCCCGACCCTGGCCGTCGCCGACCTGTCGCTCTCGGTCCGCGCGGGTGAAGCGTTCGGCTTCCTCGGGCCGAACGGCGCGGGCAAGACGACGTCGATCAAGATGCTGCTCGCGCTCGTGGAACCGAGCGGCGGCACCGGCACGGTGCTTGGCGCGCCGCTCGGCGATCGCGCCGTCCGCGCGCGGATCGGCTTCCTGCCGGAACACTTCCGTTTTCACGAGTATCTCACCGCGCGCGAGCTCCTGCGGTTCCATGGCCGCCTGTACGGGCTGCGCGGCCTGCCGCTCGACGCGCGCATCGAGGACCTGCTTGTACGCGTCGACATGCTCGACGCCGCGGACCGGCCGCTGCGCGGCTACAGCAAGGGCATGCTGCAGCGCACCGGGCTTGCCCAGGCGCTCATCAACGATCCGGCGCTCGTCTTCCTGGACGAGCCGACGTCGGGTCTCGATCCGCTCGGCCGGCTGCTGGTCCGCGACATCGTCTCGGAGCTGCGCGCGCGGGGCACCACGGTCTTCGTGAACTCGCACCTGCTCGGCGAAGTGGAAGCCACCTGCGACCGCGTCGCCTTCGTCAAGCAGGGTCGCGTGATCCACGAGCTTGCGCTGGCCGGCGCCCCCGCCGGTCTGGAGCTCGAAATGCGCGTCCGCCCGGTCGACGTGGAGGTCGTGGAGGGACTCGGGCGGTTCGGCACGTCGGTCACCGTCGTCGGCGACAATTGCGTGCGGATGCGGGTGAGCGGCGAACACGTCATTCCCGACATCGCCCGCTGGCTGGTCGAGCGCGGCGTCAGCGTGTTCGCGCTGCAAGGCCGGCGCAAGTCGCTGGAGGAGTGGTTCGTCGAGGTGATGGGTACGGATCAGCGGCCGGGATGATGGCGATGTCTCCCATACCCACCATCGTGCACCTCACGATTCAGGAGGCGCGCCGCCGCAGGGTCCTGGCGGCGGGGCTCCTCGGCGGGTGCGCGTTCCTGGCGGTGTTCGGCGTCGCGATCGGATTCGCGCACGCCGACATGGTCCGGAGCGGCACGTCATTCGTGGAGCGGCAGGCCTTTCTCACGCTGTTCACCATAGCCGGGTTCTACGCGATCAACTTCCTCTCGGTCCTGCTGGCGGTGCTGCTTCCGGTCGACGCGCTGTCGGGCGAGATCGACTCGGGTGTGATGCAGACGGTGGCCTCGAAGCCGATTCGACGCGCGGACATCGTGCTGGGAAAGTGGATTGGCTACCTCATCATCATGGCGGCGTATGTCGGCCTGCTGTCGGCCGGCGTGCTGGTGGCGGGACGCCTGGCCGCGGGATACGTCCAGTTGTACGTGGCGCGGGGGCTGGCGTTGATGCTGCTCGAGATCGCGCTGCTGCTGACGGTGTCGATCGCGGGCGGGACGCGGCTCAGCACCGTGGCCAACGGTATCCTCGGCCTGGGCTTCTACGGGATGGCCTTCATCGGAGGGATCGTCGAACAGATTGGCGGACTCGCCGGGGTGCCGTCGGCGCGGACGATCGGGATTGCCGTCAGCCTCGTGAGCCCGCCGGACGCCCTCTGGCGCATGGCGGCGTACCACATGCAGCCCTCGATCATGCGCGGCTTCGTCGAGGGCCCTCCGTTCCTTGTTTCCGCGTCCGTGCCGAACGCGCTGATGCTCTGGTGGGCCATCGGGTTCATGGCCCTGACGCTCGCGTGGGCGGTGCGTTCGTTCCAGCGCCGCGCGCTGTGATACGGAAGAGACGGAGGACACGGAGAGAGCATCACACGGAGGCACGGACGCAGAGCGTTAAGGGAGATTCTGCGCCGCGGTCGGGACGTCATGCAAGCTGAGGCGCGGGACGGAACAGCCGCTCCACGCGGGCTTCATACGTCGATGAAACGGCGCTCGTACTCAGGCGCCGGCAGCAGACACGTCTCGTATCGGCCAAACAACCGATAGCGGTTGCGCGCGATCAGGTCGTAGCCGTAATCCAACAGCCGTGCCGGCAGGACGCGGAGCACGGCGAACGCCCGCCACACGCCCCCAATCGTCGTGAGCACGAACAGCGCCGCCCGGGACTTCGACAACAGCGCGGTGGAGTCGGAGCGGTAGTTGGTGACCACGTAGAAGGTGCTGAGGCCGGCGGCGTCCTTGCCAAACTGGCTCAACAGCGATCGGCCGGTCGCGCTCTGAAGCGAGGCAAAAGCGAAGACGCCGTCCCGGTCCCTCGGCAGCAGGAAGCCGTTCAGTCGATTACAGAGGCCGCACACGCCGTCGTACAGGACCAGGTGCTGGTTTCCCCTGTCGGACGGCGCTTGCGGGGTGGGCGCGAACATGCCTTAATTACGGTAAACATGTTCATCGAAAATGTCAATGCCGGGCAGACGGATTGTTGCGCGATGCGTTGCTCGCGACCGATACGCCTACTTCTCCATGAGGCGATTTACACGAGCCGCCTTGGCGTCAGCGGATGGGGCTCTGAATCGTGCACGATCCGATCTGCAGCGCCGCCACGCGCCCGATTCGTCCGTTCGCGCGGCCGCCGGCGCCGGCCGCGCAACGTCATCGAGCGAAGCTGGTAGCGGGCCGGTGTCTGCCGCGCTCGCGCGCCTGCAGGTGCCGCTCGACTTCTGCGCGCCACTCCTGACGCGCCGGCGATGCGGCGCGTCCTCGATCCAGCGACGCCTGCACACGGGCGTCCGGTTGCCCTTCGGCGAACCGCCGGCCGGCCTCGAAGCCTCTGATGAACTCGGCGGATGGTTGCGCGAGCGCCGGCGCCGCCGCGGGCGACTGCGGAACTCCATTCACGCTGGCGCCCCTGGCGGGCCTGGCCGGTGAAACCCCAAGGCAGGGAAGCGACAGCGACAACGCCACGACGGCCGCCAGCGAGAGCGGGCGCGACACCCGCGGCGGCGGATGCGGAGCGTCCAGCAGCCGCCTGACGCGGTCGCTGAGGCCAGACATCCCGGCGACGCCGAGCACGGTTGCCGGCCGCGCGGTGCGCGACCAGGCCGCGATTTCCACGAGGCAGTGCGCCATCGCCGTGGGGTCGGACAGCTCGCGCGCGGCCCACTGGTCGCACATCGTCTCGGCCAGGTGGTGAAGTTCGCGGCGCGCCATGCGGTTGAGCGGCTGGACGAACAGCGCGCTCTCGACGCAGGCCAGCGCGGCGAACCACCGGCCGTCGCAGCGGACGATGTGCGCCACTTCATGCGCGATGAGCGCGCGCAACTGCCGGCGGCTGAGCACGCGGATCGCTCGCACCGGCAGACAAATCTCGGAGCGGCCGAGTGCGATCGGACTCACCACGCTTTCCGAACAGGTCACCCGGATGGCCCGCCGGACCCTCGCGTGCTGCAGGAGGTCGGACACGGCCGCGACGAGCCTGGCATCGGCGGGCCGACGTGTCCCGAGCCGCCGCACGAACAGCCGGTGCGCCAGCCAGTCTCGAATGACCAGGGTCGCGCCGACGAGGAGCCATGCCGCAATCAGTACCGGCGGGATGTCGATGCCGCTCGAGAGGCGCAATGTCGATTGGGCGGCGGCGGACGGCATCGCCAGGCCGGCCGCTTCACTGATGCCGATCGTCCAGAGTCCGCCGGCGAATTGCGTCGCCGTCGCCGACATCACCGGCAGGAGCACCACCGCTCGCCAAATCAACTCGGCGCCTTCGATCCGGCCGAGCGCCCGGCGGCACAGGACGGCGGTCCCGCACAACACGGTGCTGTGGAGCAGGTAGGTCCCGAGCCAGAGCGCAGCGATCAGGACGACTCGCGCTTCCGTATCAACCTCCTCAGATGCGCCAGCTCCTCGTCGTCGATTTCCGACTCCCGGACCAGATGCGCCACCAGCTCCGACGCCCGGCCGCCAAAGAGCCGATCGACGAGGCCTTGCGCCTGACTGCGCTGAAAGTCCTCGTGCCGAATCCTGGGCACGTAGATGCGCGATCGCTCTCCCTCGCGATGCTCGACAAAGCCGCTCTGCTCGAGCCGCGAGAGGACGGTCGCGACGGTTGTCGTGGCGATCGGCCGCGCTCGCCGGAGGGCGGAGCGAATCTCCCCGAGCGTTGCGCGCTGCCGCTCCCAGAGGATCTGCATCACGGCAATCTGGAGATCGCCGAGATGCGGGGAGGTCTTTTTCGACATGTCGCGCCTCTTCAATACTACGTTCGTAGAAACGACGTCAAGGACGTGTCGCACCCCTCATCGTCCCCGTCCGTGCAGGAGGTCGTCGATGACCTTGCGGCGCGCCGCGCTCGCCTCTTCGTCGGCACCGGCGTCGGCGTGCAGAATCCGTCCGTTCCCTCCGACGACGTAGACAACCGGCATCCCGGCGACGTGGTACGCATCCATGATGGATTCGCCGTTGACGAGCAGGGTGTACGTGTAGCCGCGGTCTTTCATCAACTGCGCGGGATCGCCGCCGCGCTCGGACGTGCTGATGCCGAGCACGACCACTCCGCGAGAGGCGTAGTCGTCGTGCAGGCGCTGGAGCGCCGGCATGAGCCGGTGGCACGGTGCACACCACGTCGCCCAGAAATCCATGACCACGACTTTGTCCCGAAAGTCCGACGAGCGATGCGCGCGCCCTCGAGGATCTTTCAACGTCCACTCAGGCGCCATCGAGCCGACCGGCAGGAGCCGATCCCTCGCACCTGTCACTTTCGCCGCGGCGAACTCGCGCTCCGGCAGACCGCCGGGCCGCTGAAAGCGCGAGTCGGGCACCGCGCCATTGACGTCGTACGTGCGCGCGGCCGGTCCGACGCGGTGGGGCAGCATGAGGCCGCCGACCTCACGATAGTCGCCGACGGGCAGCACGAGTTCGAGGTCGTCGCCTGCGGGCGAGCGCGCCCATCTCACGCGCTGAACCTCGAGTCCGGTCTTGACGTCGACGAAGATGTGCATGACCTCGCCGCCCGGGCGCGTGAGCTCGAGCTTGTACGCAGACTGTCCGCCGACAGGCGCCGTACCGAGAAGCACGACCTTGTAGCCTTTGGTCTTGTAGTCGATCAGTGGCAACATCGAGTCGAATTCGTCACGCAGCTCGGACACTTCCTGGGCGGACATCGACCTCGGCTTCAATGAACCTTCCGCCGAGAAGAGGCGCCAGCCGGAGGTCCCGTCATACGACCGCGTGTCGGTCTGGTCCACGGCGTCGGACCAGGAGTCGATCCGGACCAGGTTGGGCTTCTTCCAGACGGCGTCGGACGAGAAGTACGGCGATCGGCTGCTGACGGCGAGCGCCCGCACGGCCGCCCACTTATCGGCGCCCCCCATCGCCGTCACAGATCTGGAGATGACGTCCTCCGCGGTCTGCCCCGGAGCGGAAGAGGCGAAAAGTCCACACACCACCCACGCAAGAGACGTCCGGCGCGCCGTCATTGGAGACCCCTTTCAACCGCTGTGGGCGCTGACATGTTCTACAGCGGTAGAATAACAATACTACAACCGTAGAATACGATCAAGCCGGGCCCCGCTTCTGGCGCACGCCGCGGACTGTGTATAGTGCGTCATGCTCATCACCCGCCGCTTCGCCTGTGCCGCTCTTGCCGCGGCGCTCTTGTGCGCCGCGTCCCCCGCGCCGTCCGCGGTCGCGCCGGCGAGGGCGCTCGAGCCGCTGGTCTACACGATCCGTTTCCCCGAGCCCGCAACGAAGACCTTCACCGTTGATGTCGCGGTGCCGACCGGGAACCGAGCATCGGTGGACCTGATGATGCCCATCTGGTCGCCAGGATTCTACGGGCTGCAGAACTACGCCGGCCGCGTCAGCGATTTCGCTGCGAAGACAGGCGACGGCACGGCGCTCGAGGTGACGAGGCCGTCGCCGAGCCGCTGGACGGTGGCGACAGGTGGCCGGCCGGCCTTCACCGTGACGTACACCGTTGCCGCGCCTCGTGGCAGCAACCTCGGCAACGGCGTTACCGAGGCTTCGGCGGTCATCATCGGACCGGCGACCTACGTCACGCTGGTCGAGCCGGCCCCCGGGACCCATCGTCGCGCCGAGGTGCAGCTCGAGTTGCCCGCAAGCTGGAAAGGGTCCATGACGTCGCTCGATGCGGCGCCCGACGGCAAGCCGAATCACTACGTCGCGGCCGATTACGACATCCTCGCCGACTCACCGATCCTGGCGGGCGCGGATCTCGCGACGACCGAATTCCGGGTCGGAGGCGTCACGCATTCCTGGACGTATCTGGGCCATGCCGAGTGGGACGGCGCCAGCGTCGCGGCCATGCTGACGCCGCTCATCGAGGAGCACATCCGGTTCTGGGGCGGGCTGCCGTACAAAAAGTACGCGTTTCTCAACATCGTCACCGGCGGGGGCGGAGGGTCGGGGGTCGAGCACCTCAACTCGGTCGCGATCACAACGAGCGGCAGGGTACCGGCGACACCAGAGGCGCGATTCAGGCAGACGGCGTTTCTCAGTCACGAGTACTTCCATGCGATGAACGTCAAGCGGCTGCGGCCGATCGAGCTCGGCCCCTTCGACTACGAGCGCGCGCCCGTGACGACCGGGTTGTGGGTTGGCGAGGGCCTCACGTCCTACTTCGGGGACTTGCTGTCGGAGCGATCGGGACTCGGCACGCCCGGCGATTACCTCAATCTCGAATCGAAGCACATTACGGATCTCCAGACGAAGCAGCCCGGCCGGCTGGTGCAGACGCTCGAGCAGGCGTCATCGCAGATGTTCGAGCGGCTTCCCTCGGCCAGGCGAGTGGACTACTACGTCAAAGGGCCCGTCGTCGGACTCGTGCTCGACGCGCACATTCGTCGGCTCACCAACGGCAGGAAGAGCATGGACGACGTGATGCGGCTGGCGTACCGGCGTTGGTCCGGCGCGCGCGGCTACACCGGCGCCGAGTTCAATCAGACCGTGTCGGATGCCGCCGGTGTCGATGTCGGCGCGCTGCTCCACAAACTCATCGGCACGACCGAGGAGGTGGATTACACAGAGATGCTCGACTGGTTCGGGCTTCGGTTCGCGGGTGGCGACGATCCGGCGAAGGCGTGGGCGCTTGCAATGCGGCCGGACGCGACCGCCGCGCAGAAGGCGCACTTCGCGGCGTTCATGGCGCACTCGAAGCGGTGAGGGCTTATCGTCTGCGTGCCCTCACAAGCGTCAGGAGAAGCGGAGCAGGGGAGGCTTCTTTCTTGTTCCAACCCCTCCTCTCCTCCTTCTGTGAATTCCATCGTTGACGACTCGGCCTGCGTGCTGTGTGCGTCGCGGGAATCGAGTCCCAGTGTCCCGAGGCGACCGCCGATTCTCTCATCGTCGCCGCACGAATGCCCTAGACTCTGGTGCGGGCGCCATCCTCTGTCTCGCCTCGATCCGCGCGGAAGCCGCCATGTTGAAACCTGTCTGGATGATCGTGATCGGCCTCAGCGCTGCCGCCGGCCAGCAGCCTGGACCGGCCGGCTCCGACTCGCGAACGGGTCTGATCGTCGGTCAGGTGCTGGACGGGGGCAGCGGCAGACCGGTTGGCGGCGCGCTCATCGAAATCGTCGCCGCCCCGTTTGCCTCCGGTGCCGGCGGTTCAGCGACCACGCCGAGCCTGCCGGCGGCGTTCCTCCCGTCCGTGCTCCCGCGCGGCCCGTTCGACGCGGAGTGGTTTCCCGCGATGCTGACCGGGTCCGACGGACGGTTCGTGATTCGCCGGTTGCCGGCGGCGCGCTACACCATCACCGCCGCCAAGCCCGGCTACCTCGCCGGGGCGTACGGCCGGCGGCGGCCGGGCGGCGCGTCACAGGTGCTGCTGCTCGGTGACGGTCAGAAATCGGGAGCCGTACGGATCTTCATGTGGCGCCCCGCCTCGATATCGGGCGTGGTCATCGACGAAGCCGGTGAGCCGGTCGTCGGCATTCAGATCCGGGCAATGCGCCGCGGGATCGTCGCCGGACAGCGGCGGTTCGCCTACACGGGGGCGCCGGGATGGACCGACGATCGCGGCATGTATCGGATCGCGGGATTGACTCCCGGAGACTACTTGGTGGCCGCGGTCTCCACCCAGGTCTCGGTGCCCGCTTCTACAGCACTGGAGATGCGGCAGGGCGGCGGATCGTCGATGGCGATCGGAGAAATCGGCGCGTCGGCCGCCGGCGGCGCCTCGTCGATTCGCGTCGCCGATTCGATCCTGACACTCGGGCGTTCCGCCATCGGTCCGGCACCGTCGAGCGATGCGCACGTGTACGTGTACCCCACGACCTTCCACCCGAATACGTCCAACCCCGTGCGTGCAGCCGTGCTGACGGTCGGCTCCGGAGACGAGCGGGAGGGCATCGACCTGCACATCAGGCCGGTCGCCACGAGGCGCGTGTCGGGTGTCCTCGGTGGCGCCGACAGCCAGGTCGGCGGGATCGCGATCCGCGTCGTGCCTGAGGACGTCGAAGACAGCCCGATCGATCTCGAGGTGGCCTCCACCGTCACGAGCCGGACGGGCACGTTCACGTTTCCGGCGCTTCCGGTCGGACATTACCTGTTCCAGGCGATACGGGGACTGCCGGTCGCCTCCACCACCACGGTCCACACCGGATCGGGCGGCAGCTTCTCGGCGATCGGGACGCCCGGCACGCGCACGCCGTTCGGATACGGCCTCACGAGCATATGGTGGGCGAGCGTGCCGCTCGCGGTGGGCCGCGACGATATCGACAATCTGTCTCTCAGGTTGCTGCCCGGGCTGCGGGTGACCGGGCGCGCGGAGTTCGAAGGCACCAGGCAGAAGCCCGCGGGCGTCCGGCTGATGCAGGTGCCGGTGGTCGTCGAGCCCGCAAGCGAGACGTCGCGCGTGCCCGCCACGCCCGGACGATTCGACTCGGCCGGCCAGCTCACCGCGTACGGATTGCCGGCCGGGAAGTACGTGCTCCGCATCGGAGCTCCGCCGCAGGGATGGTATGTGAAATCCGCCGTGTACAACGGTCGCGACGTGTCCGACGCTCCATTGGAGCTGGAGGCGGATGCGCTGGGCGTCATCGTGACGTTCACGGACCGCCTCACCGAAATCAGCGGCACGGTCCGCAAGGCCACCGGCAGCGGCGACGGCGACGCGACGGTGCTCGTGTTCCCGTCCGACACCCAGGCGTGGACGACATGGAACATGAATTCCAAACGCTTCCGCAGCGCACGGGTCACGCCAGCCGGCGGCTTTCAGATCGGTCCGATTCCGCCAGGCGATTACTACGTCGTGGCTGTGCCCGAGGAGCAGTCGGCCGACTGGCAGGACGCGTCGATGCTGGACGCGATCAGCCGGGTGGCCGCTCCGCTCACGCTGTCTGAGGGGGACAAGAAGACGCTGGACCTTCGCACGCGGGAGATACGGTGACGACCGGCGAGCTGCGGCGGCGGTGCTCGATCGCCACGACGCCGGTCGGTGCCGCACTCTTCGTATCGCTCTCGCTGGCGTCGCTTGCGATCGCCGCGGCAACCGCTCAACTCCCAACTGCCAACGCCCAACTCGCAACTCCGAACGCCCGACGCCCAAGCGGATCACAGCCGTCAGGAGTTGAGGATTCGCAGCAGCAGCCGCGCGATCTTCCGCGAACTGCAGCCGGCGGTACGGCATCGTTGTCCGGAACGGTGCTGACCGACGACAACGAGTCCCGGCCGTTGAGACGCGTACGTGTGTTTCTCGACAGCCCTGACAGCGACGTGGCACGGACGACGATCGCCGATGACTCCGGAGCCTTCGTCTTCGCCGAGCTGCCGGCTGGCCGCTACACGGTCGGCGGAACGAAGGAGGGCTACGTCACCGTCAGCTACGGAGCCAGGCGCCCGGGGAGCCCTGGCGCGCCAATCATCCTCCGCGACAAGCAGACAATCGCCGACCTCACGCTGAAACTCCCTCGCGGCGCGGTGATCACGGGCACCCTGTTCGATCCCGGCGGGCAGCCGCTCCCCGGCGTCAGCATGCGCGCCCTTCGGTTCACCTACGCGAGCGGCGAGCGCCGCCTGACGCCCGTCTACACCGGCATGCCCAGCCACGTCACCGACGATCGCGGCGTCTACCGGATCTATGGCCTGGCCGCGGGTGACTACGCGATCGCGGCGCCGGCCCGGTTGTCGGGCTCAGGGAACCGCGACGTACTGATGATGACCGACGCCGCAATCCGTCGCGGTCTGGACGAACTGAAGCAGACCGGCCGCCCGTCGATGTCGACGTCCGACGAAACCTCGGCCGCATCCGTGGCCGACACCGACGCGCCACGAGTCGGGTATGCGCCGGTCTTCTATCCGGGCACGACGGCGCCGTCACAGGCTGCGATGATCAAAGTCGCACAGGGCGAGGAGCGCAGGGAGGTCGATTTCCAGATGCAGTACGTGCCGGTGTCGGCCATCCGCGGCACGGTGCTCGGGGGCGACCGCGTGTACTCCGGGTCCACGACGGTCCATCTCATCGCGAACGGCCCCGCGGTTCTGGCGGGCACCGGCCACGATGGACGCACCGCGGCGGTGGCCAGGGACGGCACCTTCGCCTTCTCGAACGTCGCGCCCGGACCATACACACTCATCGCCAGGGCTACGCGGGCGCCCGGGTTGGGCGAAGCGGCGTGGTGGGCATCGACGGAGGTCATAGCCGACGGGCAGAGCGAGCAGGAGTTGACGCTGGCGCTCCAGCCGGCTCTTACGCTGTCGGGCCGCGTCGCGTTCGAGGGTACCGGGACGTTGCCGGAACCGACCCGCGTGCGGGTGACGCTCGAACCGGTGCTTGCCGGTGCCCAGGTGAGCCTGGCCACGACACCGGTGCACGTCAGCGCCGCCGGCCGGTTTGCGATCGCCGGGATCACCGCCGCGCGCTATCGGCTCCGGGCCAGCGTGTCGGGCCACCCGGACTGGATGCTGAAGTCGTCCAGCGTGGACGGGCGCGACGCGCTCGACGTGCCAGTCGATCTCAGGTCCAGCATCGATGGCGCGGTCCTGACGTTCACCAATCGGGTCAGCGATATCTCCGGAACCGTCCGCGACGGTTCCGGCCGCGCGATGTCCGGCTACGCCGTGGTGCTCTTTCCGTCCGAGCAGGCGCTGTGGCTTCCCGGAGCCCGGCGTATCCGCTCGATTCTGTCGGCGAATGACGGCACGTTCCGGTTCCGCAACCTGCCCGCCGGTGAATACCTGCTCGGAGTGGTGGCGGACGCGGAGGACGGTGAGTGGTTCGATCGGGAGTTCCTCGATCCGCTCGCCAGTTCAAGCGTAAAGGTGACGCTGGCCGAAGGCGAGCGCAAGTCGCAGGACGTCGTGGCCGCGCGACAGGACGGCTCGGGCCGGTTGGTGTTGACAGCCGACGCCAAGACGCGTTAGTGTCGGCAGTCGACACCAATGACGAGACGACCGATACCAGACATCCTCGCGGGCACGCTCGACCTCCTGATCCTGCGGACGCTGCAGGCGGAGCGGATGCACGGCTGGGCCATCTCGGAGCGGATCCAGCAGATCTCGCAGGACGTCCTGCAGGTCAACCAGGGCTCGCTCTATCCGGCGCTTCACCGGCTCGAGCACCGCGGCTGGATCGAAGCCGAGTGGGGCGTGTCGGAGCTGGGGCGGCGCGCGAAGTACTACCAGCTCACGCCGTCGGTCGCCGGCAGCTCGCCGTCGAAGCCGGTGAGTGGGAGCGCATGGCCACGGCCATCGGCCGCGTGATGAAGCTGGCGTAGCCGCGTCGCTTCCCGCACTGCGTGCCGCCCGCATCGATCCGATTGCCACGCTCCGTACACTCCTCTTGACAGCTACAAGAGAAGGCGCTATTCTCCCCTCGACAGCGACAGAACAACCGCGGCCCACGACTGGAGTCCCCCGTGCCCTCACGTCCGCCCGTCGACGCCCTCCGGGGCTCGCTCGATCTGCTCGTGCTCAAGACGCTCTCGCTCTCGCCCATGCACGGGTGGGGGATCAGCCAGCGGGTCCAGCAGATCTCGGACGGCGAGCTCGAGATGAACCAGGGTTCGCTCTATCCGGCCCTGCAGCGCCTCGAGAAGGCCGGCCTGATCGCAAGCGACTGGGGCGTGAGCGACAACAACCGGCAGGCGCGCTTCTACCGCCTCACGGCCGCCGGGCGGCGCGCGCTGGGCAACGAACTGGAGAGCTGGAAGCGCTTCGCCGCGGCGCTCGACGCCGTCCTGCGCACCACCTGAGACGTCCGGAGAGAGGGTCCCCGCCGCGGGACCCGGGAGGACTCCGATGAAATGGTTTGACGCCGCCCGCATCCGCCTGCCTCTGTTGTTCGCCGGCCGCGCCGCCGAGGCGCGGATGAACGACGAGTTCCGGTTTCACATCGAGATGGAAACCGAACGGCTGATGCGCGCGAAGGGCCTCGCACCCGACGAAGCGCGGCGTCAGGCGCTCGCCGCGTTCGGGGGCGTGGAGAAGCACAAGGAAGCGTTGCGCGACGGCCGCGGCCTCGCGTGGCTGCGCGGCTGGTCGCTGAACGTGAAGCTCGGCGTCCGGATGTGTGCCAGGTACCCGGGCGTCACCATGGCCGGCGTACTGGCCATGGCGATCGGCATCGGCCTGGGCGCCGCCTACCTCGAGGGGATCAACGACTTTCTCCACCCGGCGCTTCCACTCGACGAGGGTGAGCGGATCGTGGGACTCCAGAACTGGGACCTGGAGGAGAACGACCCCGAGCTCCGGTCGATGCACGACTTCGTCGGCTGGCGTCAGGAGCTTGGATCGGTCCAGAACCTCGGGACCTTCCGGTCGATCGAGCGAAACCTCGGAGTCGCCGACGGATCCGCCGAGCCTGCCCAGGGCGCGGAGATTAGCCCTTCGGCGTTCCGGATGGTGCGAGTCCCCGCGCTGCTGGGCAGAACCCTGATCGACGCGGATGAGCAGAGAGGCGCGCCGCCGGTCATCGTCCTCGGCCACCAACTGTGGCGGAACCGCTTCGCCGGGGATCCCGGCGTCGTTGGACGCGCCGTCCAGGTCGGGAATTCCACGAGCACGGTCGTCGGCGTGATGCCCGAGGGGTTCGCCTTTCCGGTCAGTCACCACTTCTGGGTGCCGCCCGGTTCGAATGCCCAGGCCTACGAACCTCGTCAGGGACCGCCGATCCGGATCTTCGGTCGCCTGGCTCCGGGCGTTTCGCTCGAGGAGGCCCAGGCGGAGCTGAGCGCTCTCGGCTTGCGCGCGTCCAGGGAACTTCCCGCGACCCACGAGCACCTTCGTCCGCGCGTCATGAAATACACCGACTTGTTCGTCGGCGATGAGGACAACTGGCAGGCGTACCTGGTGCAGTTGTTCTTCGTGCTGCTGCTGCTCGTTCTGGGTTCGAACGTCGCCACGATGGTGTTCGCCCGCACGGCGACCCGCGAGCACGAGATTGCGATGCGCTTCGCGCTCGGGGCGAGCCGCGGCCAGATCCTCGCGCAGTTCTTCGCCGAGGCGCTCGTGCTGGCCCTGGCAGCCACGGTCCTCGGGCTCGCGGCAGTGGCTTTGGGAGCGCAGTGGTTCACGCGCCTTCTCTGGGACGTCACGCAGGGGCAGATCCCGTTCTGGCTGGACGACAGCTTGAACGTCACGACGGTTCTCTACGCCCTCGTGCTCGCCGTTCTGGTCTCGCTGGTCGCCGGCGTCATGCCTGCGCTCAAGGCGACCAGCTCCCGCGCGCGGGCGCGCCTTCGGCATTCCGCAGGGGCCGGCGATTCCGCTCTCCGGTTCGGCGGCCTGTGGAGCGCGGTCATCGTCGTGCAGGTCGTCTTCACGGTCCTGATCCTGCCGCCCGCGATCGTGTCGATCTCGGCACTGGGCGAGGCCGATCACACGGACCCGGGATTCGCGGCGGAGCAATATCTTTCCGCGCGCGTCGACATGGACATGGGGCCGGAGTTCCAAGCGACGTGTGACGAGTTGCGGCGCCGGCTGCTGATGAAGCCGGGGGCCTCCCGGGTGACGTTCGCAAGCAGGTTGCCCGGGATGGGACATCCGGAGGCCTGGGTCGACGTGGACGGCGACGGGAGCGCGCCCGGCGCTGCCGGCGAACTGGTGATGGCCACCGCGGTCGGCGTGAATTACTTCGACGCGTTTGGCGCGGAGATCGTCGCGGGTCGGGCGTTCAACTCCGGAGATCTGCGGACGGACGCGGGGGTGGTGGTCGCCAACGAGTATTTCGTGAACGAGATCCTGCAGGGGCGAAACGCCATCGGGCGTCGGATTCGGTACACGACCCGCTACGCCCAACAGGCGGCGACCGGTCAACCACAAGGCCTGCCGCGGTCCGTCATGCGCGAGCGGGGACAGTGGTACCAGATCGTCGGCGTGGTGAAGAACATCGGGATGGACACGACCCGGGATGCGTTCACCTCCGGCCAGGGGCCGGGCGTGTATCATCCGCTGACGCCGGAGGCCGCCGCGTCCGGCGGGTCGTACTCCGTCCGGATCGCGTTTCACGTGCGAGGCGACGCCGCGGCGTTTGCCCCGCAGCTTCGCGAGATCGCTCGCGACGTGGATCCAGGCCTGCGCCTCTACGATGTGCTTCGGATGGATGGGCCGGTGGACCGCGTCAGCCGGAATCAGAGGCGCATGGGCCGGTTCTTCTCCTCGATCACCGGGCTGGTCGCGTTGATCGCGCTCCTCATATCGGTGGCGGGCACCTACTCCGTGATGTCCTTCACCGTTTCGCGCCAGACCCGCGAAATCGGCATTCGCATCGCCCTGGGCGCCGACCGGCGCCGCATCATCGCGGGCGTCTTCTCCCGGGCGATGGTCCAGATCGCCGTCGGGATCGTTCTCGGCGCCGTGACCTGGTTCTACGTGATTGTTCACGTGCTGGGGGGCCGAGACCGAGTCGGCCTGCTCGTAGTGACTGCGATCGTCCTGATGCTGGTGGGCCTGGCCGCCTGCGGCGGGCCCGTCCGTCGCGCGCTGCGAATCGAACCCATCGAAGCGCTCAGGAACGTTGACTGATGGACGCCGCCGGCGGCCAGGCTCGTGCGGGGATATGATTGTTCGCGACTATCGACTATCGACTATCTATCCGCGCGAGGACCACTCATGAGACTGCTCGCTCTGCTCGCGACCGCTGTGTTGCTGGTCGGCTCCAATGCAGGCCTGCCGGCGCAACAACCACGCAATCAAGACACACTGCCGCCGCGCACGACTCAAAAGCCGCCGCTCCACGGGACGCACTGGATGGCGGTCACGGGCAAGCCGCTCGGCGCCGCCGCCGGCGCGATGATCTTCCAGCAGGGCGGCAACGCCATCGACGCCGCGTGCGCCATGCTGGCCGCCGTGAGCACGATGTGGGACACGCTCAGTTGGGGCGGCGAGACGCAGGCGCTCATCTACAACCCGCACACGAAAAAAGTCGTCGGCATCAACGCGCTCGGCGTCGCGCCGACCGGCGCAACGGCCGCGTATTACAAGGCGCAGGGCTACAACTATCCGCCGGAGTTCGGGCCGCTCGCCGCCGTCACGCCGGGCACGCCCGGCGGGCTGATGACGATGCTGGCGGAGTACGGGACGATGTCGCTGGCGCAGGTGCTCGCGCCGGCCATCTCGATGGCCGACGGCTATGCCATCGAGGCCCAGGCGGCGAACACGATCGAGCGCGACAAGGCCGAGATCAAGAAGTGGAAGTACTCGGCGCCGGTGATGCTCCCGCATCTCGGCCAGGCGCGTGAGGCGCCCGAGCCCGGCGAGATCTTCCGGCAGGCGGACCTGGCCGCCACGCTGCGCAAGCTCGTCGAGGCCGAACAGCAGGCGCTCAAGGCCGGCCGCTCGCGTGCCGATGCCATTCGCGCCGCGTACGATCGCTTCTACAGAGGCGACATTGCGCAGGAAATCGTGCGCGGCACGCGCGAGCAGGGCGGCCTCTTCACGGTCGAGGATCTGGCGAGCTGGAAGGTGAAGATCGAGGAGCCGTTCTCGACCACCTACAAGGGCGTCGAGGTCTACAAGCTCGCGCAGTGGCAGCAGGGGCCCGCGCTGCTCGAGGGGCTCAACATCCTCGAGAACGTCGACGTCAAGTCCATGGGCTACAACAGCCCGAAGTACCTCCACACGCTGTACCAGACGATGAACCTGGCGTTTGCCGACCGCGACTTCTATTACGGCGACCCGGCGTTTCCGCCGGACGAGCCCATGCGCGGCCTGCTGTCGAAGGAGTACGCCAAGGCGCGCGCGCGGCTGATCAATCCCGATCGCAACGACCCGGCGGTGAAGCCCGGCGATCCGTACCCGTACCAGAGCGGCACGAATCCATTCGCGAAGTACCTCGAGGCGTGGCCGCCGCCGCCGAAGCCGGTGCGCATTGCCGGCGGCGACCAGGCGCGCGCCTGGAAGGACGGTTTCTATGCCGGGACGACGTCGATCCAGGCGGCCGACGCGTCGGGCTGGGTGATCTCGGTAACGCCGAGCGGCGGATGGATTCCCGCGGTGATCGCCGGACGAACGGGCATCGGCTTGAGCCAGCGCGCGCAGTCGTTCGTGACCGACCCGGCGGAGAATCCCTTCAACGTCATCGAGCCCGGCAAACGGCCGCGCGTGACGCTCACGCCGACCCTCGCGATGCAGGACGCGCTCCCGTGGATGGCGTTCTCCGTGCAGGGCGGCGATTCGCAGGATCAGAACCTGCTGCAGTACTTCCTCGACGTGCTCGAGTTCGGCATGACGCCGCAGCAGGCCGTCGAAGCGCCGAACATGAACTCGTTCCAGATGATGAACTCGTTCCAGGACCACACGTCGCAGCCCGGCCGCATGCTCGTCGCGTCGTCGACCTCTGAGGCGATACGCGCGGAACTGCAGAAGATGGGGTACCGGCTGCAGTTTTCCGCGCGGACGTCCGGTCCCATCACGGCAATCTGGTTCGATCGCAAGCACGGGACGCTGTGGGGGGCCGCAAGCAATCACGGCGAAGACTACGGCATCGCGTGGTGAGGGGGCCCGCTGTCGGGTCCGCCCGAACTTGTGATTCCTGTTCGAGGCGCGTAGAGTGACCTCGAGGTAACTCGCACATGGCCGACGCAAAGAAATGCGCGCACCCCAGCTGCCAGTGCATGGTTCAAAAGGGCGCCCCTCACGGAAAGTACTGCAGCGAGCACTGTAAGGAATCGAGCCGGCAGACCGAGCTTCGTTGCGGCTGCCAACATCCGGCATGTCGATAGGGGCACGCGCCCGGCGGCGCAACCCTCACGGCGCGCTGAGCACCTGATCGGCCCTCACGAGCTGCTGGAGGAGTGTGGGATCTTTGTGTCCGCGGAGGGCAAACTGGCAATCCGCGCGAAAGGACTCATGATGACGTGGCGAAAAGTGTTCGCTGCCGCAGCGATGGTGATGCGGTTCTCCGTGCCGGGCATGGCGGCGGCGCAGGACCCGCAGCCGGCGCCGGCAACATGCATCGCGATCGTGATGCCAAGCGTTACAGGCGCCGAGGGTAATGCGATGCAGGTGGCCACGGCCGTCCGCGATTTGTTCGCGAGCTATCTGAGCGGCCCGTCGATGCGCGCCGTGGCACTCGACGCCCGGCTGCCGTCGCAGGCGGCCGAGGAAGCGCGCCAGAAACAGTGCAGCCACCTGCTCGTCGTCAAGCTGACGGAGAAGCATCGCGGGCGCAGCGTGTTGGGCAAGGCGGTGGGCCAGGCGGCCGGAACGGCCGCCTGGTACATCCCGGGCGGCGGCGCTGCGGGCGCTGTCGTGCGCGGCACGGCCGCCGGCGCGGCGCAGGCCGTCTCGGTCATCGCCGACTCGACGCACGCCAAGGACGAAATCCAGATGCAGTACAGCGTCACTGGTCCCAGCGGCGGTGCCGCGCTCCTCTCGAAGGCCGACAAGGCACAGGCGCACGCCGATCGTGAGGATCTATTGACGCCGCTCGTGGAACGCGCCGCGACGGCGATTGCCGCCGCCGTGTCCGGAAAGAAATAGCGGTTTCTTCACCAGCCGCCTCCTCCGCCGCCGCCCGAGCTGCCGCCACCGCCTCCACCGCCGCCGCTGCCACCCGAGGAGCTCGGCGCCGACACACCCGACGCCAGTGCGCCGGCCGCGACGGTCCACGAGCCCGAGGCGCCGCCGCCCCCGGAGCGTCCGCCGGTGAAGGCGTCACCGGAAAAGGAGCTGCCTGTCGAAGGGGACGAGCCGGATGAACTGGAGAAACCGCCGCTCACCGCCGGCGATGTCGCTAGGCCGCCGAAGGAGTGGAACCAGCGATCGACCGCGCGTCCGAGGCCGAACGCCACGATCCACGGGAACCAGGAGTCCCTCATCCGGGGCTTCGGCTGCGAGAGCTCCCGCTTGAAGTACCGCCGCGCGGCGACGAGCTCTCGGCGCCGGGCGATCTTGTTCGGGCCGCCGGCGACCTCGCAGAAGTGGATCGTTATAGCTTCACGAACGCGACAACACTGCGCTCCTGTTGCAACTGGCGATCGTCAACAACCTATGTGGACGGCAGACAGATCGGCTGGAAGAGCGACGTGATCGACAGTGCCACGGGCAAATCCGCAGGCCCTGAGCTGGCGCCGGGAACACCCTATCGGCTGCAGTATGTGTTCGACGCCGAACCGGGCCGGAAGCTGAAGGAGTTCACTCTGGCGATGCCGGCGGGGCGGACGATCGTGGTCGACGCGCGGTAGAGGCAGACGCCATCGATCGGCTCGACTTCGCGAAGATGGCGCGCGGCGGCCATGTCACGGTGAACGCCGTACCCGCGCTCGGCGGCGCATCGCTCCAGCGCGCGGCTTAACGGGACGCAACTGTGCCTGCCGGCGGTTGCGGTTCCCAGTCCTCGAGGCGAACGCCCGGGATCACCACGCGCCTGACGAAATGTTCCGTCGGTTGAAAGGCGGTTACGAGCACGTGCGCCTCGGACAACTGGGGCCCGCCGACCGGGTAGCGGACCAGCCCCGAGGGATCGTAGAAAGGCAGTCGGCCGCCAAATCGACTGAGCGCGTCCGGCAACGTGTGCCCTGGATACGGCGTATAGTCGGGAGCGCAGAGCGAGACTTCCGGATTACGTTGTCCTGTTGGGGCGTGCTCCAGCACACGGCGAGGCATGATGGCCGCTCGCCAGGCTGAAGACACTGAAACCGCACACGGGTCCCCGCATCGTCCACTTTCGTGACGCACCATCCAATCCCTGGCATCCGTTGATCGCCGCCCCGGGCAGGCAGGGCGTAGGTCGCGCCGGCCCGGAACAGCGTGAACGAATAATCCAGCCGAACGTCGACGAGGTCGCCCTTGGCGCGACTGAATAGCGCACCGGGCACTCGCACGCCTTGATGGACGATGGCGTCCGCGCCGGTTGCGCGAAGCTCGAGGTCGTTGCCAGTCCCTTGATATAGCGTCCGGCCGCCACGATCGATCACCGTCACCTCCGATCGATCGGCCAGCAGCCTCGAATCCGGAATCAGCCCGGAGAGACGCACGGGCAGAAACACGGTCCGCGCACCCTCAGCACGGCGCCGCCGGTTCTCCTCGGCGACGTCCGCCGGGCCCATGCCGGGCTTCTCCGGCACGTCGTCAAGACCCTGGCCAGGCGCGGGGCGAAATCTTCCCGCGCCCGGCGCAAACGCGACGGCGATGCGCTGATCGTCCCGCGAGCTCGTGTTGAGCAATCGGTCCAGCCGAAACGTGACCCGCCACGGCATGAATGAGGTACACAGTCCGATACAGTCCGAGCACCAATGTCGCGGCAAACAGCGCGCGCGCGGCCCAGGTGCGCCGCCAGCAGTACTGAAGGACCAGCACCATCAGAATGGCGCGATGCCGTTAACCGAATCGTCTACAATGTGACTGCCGGATTTGAGGCGTTCCAAGAAGGAGGCTTCATGCGCGTCAGGCTCCTTATGCTTCCGTTCATGGTTTTCGCGCTGTGTGCGAGCCATGCTGCCCTTGCGAGCGCACAAGATCCCGTGCCCAACCGGGTTGTCCAATACGACAACTACGGCCCTCCTCCCGCCAATCTCGATGAACTATGGAGCGCCGCGCAGCTTGTGGTGCGCGGCATCGTGGAAGGAAGTCAGGTCCGCCGTGCGGCCCCTTCGGGCCCCCCCTCCGTCGTTACGGATCACAGAGTGCGCGTGCTTGAGATTCTCAAAGACTCACTCGGACGCAAAGAGAATCGCGAAGTCATCCACGTATTACAGTCGGCTGGTTCCCTCTCTATTGAGGGGAAAGAGTTTACGGTCGATCCCGGTAGCATGGCTGTTTTGGCTCGCGGCCAAGAGGTTCTCGTTTTTCTGAACGAATGGACTAAAGGCGGTGGCTTTTCGATTGCAGCAGGCCCGGCCGGTGTCTATATCCTCGATGAAGACGTGCTGAGGCTTCCCTCATTCATTCGACCCGTATTTGGCGACAGACGCACGGTTGCGAAGGCAGAATTCCTTGCCGCTCTCCGGTACATCTGGAGCGATGGACACGTGACTCAGGGACCGAGCTGGACGGTGTATCTGTACACGGAATGTGGCCCCGATCTGTTATGAGCGCGCGCCTGCGTCGACGAAAGGAGGGTCAATGGATTTGAAACGTCTCGCAGCATCGGCCGCGGTTATTGCCGCAACAGCGGGGAGCCTTGCGATTGCGATTCGCGCAAACGGGCAGAAGGATGGCGGGTTGACAAAGATGCGTCAGGAGCTTGCTCATCGCGAACATGGGCTGCGCGGAGCGGCTTCGGTCACGGGCTCGTATGTCGGCCGCATCCAGAATGATGAACTCGGCAGCCCTTCGTCACTGCGAAGCTTGACGGCGTCGGCCGACGTGGTTGTACTCGCCCGCATCGACTCCAACCTGTGCCAGTTGACAAAGGACGGATTCTCGATCATCACGCAGTACGAAACGGTAGTAGAGCGTGTATTCAAGGGATCGATCGCGGCCGGCGACAGGTTCTTTCTCACGCTTCCGGGGGGCCGCGTTACCTTCGAAGAGGGGACCTGGGCCCAGCTCAACGTACCCGACCTCGCAAGGCCAGAAGATGGTGGGCGATATCTTCTGTTCTTGCGGGACGCACTGCCGATCTACGGCGCTGAACTGCCCGTCAGCAAACGTCACGGTTATGTCCCAGCATTTGGCGGGCTGGGAATCTACTCGCTCAACCCAAGAGGCGCTTTCGTCTATCCCGCGGGTAATGTGAAGTCTCTGCTCGGTCGCAAGGTGGCCGGTGAGCGGATGAGCGTCGAGGCCTTCCTCCGGCAAATTGAGGTACTGGCAAGGGACTGACCGACGCCGAGGCTGCAGGCGCCGGCTCCGGCGGGCAGCGTCCCCGGGCATCGACAGCGAAGAAGCGCCCGCGGCCGCAAGCCCGCCGCGCAGCGAAACCGCGAGGGCTTTCAACGCGCAGCGTTGGACCCGAGCGATCGCAGTTACAGATGTTGCGCCTCGCACGGGTACGGACGTGTGCTGGATTCGGCGAAGAAAAGCTTCGATTGGCTTCAGCGCGTCTTTCCGATGCATTGTCTTATTCCCCTATTGTGGTCCGCCGCGCGGGAGCCCGCGGCGCGGTGGTTCTTCACGCTCACCCCGTCGGGTGTGACGGCCCTCGAAACCGCGCGGGAGATGCAGGCCAGGATGTGGGCCGGTCTGTCCCTGAAGGGACTGAAGAACCGGTCATGAGGCCGCCCCGCCTCGCCAGGTGGATCCTGCGTCACAGTCTCCCGTCCGACCACGCGGATCCCGTCACCGGCGACCTCGATGAGGAGTTCGCCTGGAGGTTCGGCATGATGTCCGACTGGCGCTTTGCTCTGCGGCGGCTCGGCCGCTCGCCCCTGTTCAGCCTGTTCGCCGTTCTGACTCTGGGCAGCGGGGTCGGCATGACGACCGGTATCTACTCGGCCGTTCGGGCGGTTGTCGGGCCACCGCCCGCCGTCCGGAACATCGACCGCATCGTCAACCTCTACCACGCGCCGGGAGGGTCGCCTGCTTTCTCCGGATTCTCGTGGCCGGACTACCAGGATCTGCGTGCGCGCCAGACCGTATTCGACCGGATGACGGCTTGGTGCTTCACGACGGTGGCCTATTCGGCACACGGCCTGACCGGCACGTCATTCGGCGAGATCGTCGGCGGCGAGTATTTCTCGGTACTCGGCGTGACTCCGTCGCGCGGACGACTGCTGCAGCCAGCGGACGACCGTCCAGAAGCGCCCCCTGTCGTCGTCATCAGCCACGGGGTCTGGCAGCGCGTGTTCGCCGGCGCCGAGGATGTCGTCGGCCGCACGATGAAAGTGAACGGACACACGTTCGAAGTGGTCGGCGTCGCGTCGTCGGAGTTTCACGGCCTCTTCAACAACGGCCTGACCCCGAGCGCGCTCTGGGTGCCCATCGCCTCCACGGCGAAGGTCTACCACCGGAGTCCAGGCCTCGCCTTCGATCCGAATGACCGCGAGTCGCGGTATCTGCTGGCGAAGGGCGTCCTCAGGTCCGGCAAATCGATCGAAGACGCACGGGCTGAACTCAGCGTGCTGGCGGCGCAGCTCGACTCGGCGTTTCCGCTGGGTCTGGGGATTGATCCCAAACTGAGCTCGCCGTACGAGCGCAGCCGCCGCTGGCACGCGCGGCCGATGGCCGAGGTAAGGGTCAGCGAGTCCACAGGAACCGCGACACTCGTAGATGCCATGGTGGCGGTGCTCATGCTGGCCGTCGGCGCCGTGCTGCTGGTCGCCTGCAGCAACCTGGCGAACCTCGCGCTGGCGAGAGGATCGGGACGGCAGCAGGAAACCGCCGTGCGGCTGGCGCTCGGCGCGTCGCGCTGGCGGCTCGTGCGGGAATCGTTGACGGAAAGTCTGATCCTCACCGTGGCTGGCGGCCTGCTGGGCGTTGGTGTGGCGCGAGTCATCACCGTCCTCTTGTCAGGAGAACTGGCGGTCGCGGGAACCGTGGCGGCGATGCAAATCTCACCGCGCCTTGACGTGCATGCGCTGATCGTCGCCGCCCTGGCGACCGCGCTCGCTCTCGTCGTCGCGGGACTCGGCCCCGCACTTCAGTCGACGCGTGGCGACGTGCGGATGGCCCTGGTCGGCGACGGTTCGACCGGCGCGGCCCCGCGTTGGCGCGGACGGCGCTACCTGATTACCGGGCAGGTCACCGTCTCTGTCGTGCTGCTGGCCGTAGCTGCGCTCGGAATCACACAGCTCCGGAGCATTCAGCAGCAGGATTACGGGTTTGCGCTGAGCGAGCTCGCCGTGGCCGACGTGGATTTCGAGTCGCAGGGCTACGACGACGGCCGCATCGAACGGATCGTGGAGGGCTTCGCAGCACAGATGTCGTCCCGCCCCGGCGCCGTCGCGGTAACGGTCGCGAGCGGCCTCCCGGCGGGTCCGACAACACACCGGCGTGGCCAGATCATGGGCGCCGACACCGCGAAGCCGGTCTTCGCTGAGATCATTGCCGGTGGGTCAGATCTGATCCGGACCCTCGGCATTCCCATTGCACACGGCCGCGCGTGGGATGCGAGCGACCCGATGACGGGCAGCGTCGCGGTGATCGACGAGTGGACTGCGCGGGCGCTGTTCGGAGCAACCAACGTGATCGGTCGCGAGGTTGCCCTCCGGGATGGCGAGCAATCCGTCCGGCAGGCAACCGTCGTCGGCGTTGTGACCGATGTCCACCGATCCGGTTCGCTCGCCCGCAGGAGCGCGCTGGTCTACGTGCCGTTTCGCCACGACTACGGTACTCGTCTCGTTTTTGCGGCGCGGACGAACGGGGATCCCACCGCTCTGGCCGGGGTGATGCGGCAGACGCTCCGCAGTCTCGACCCGGACCTCGTGCTCCGCAGCGCTGGTGCCGGACCGGACTTTGTGGGGTCGACAGCACAGTTCTTTCAGATCTCGTCAACGATCGCCACTCTGCTCGGCGCCTTCGCGTGGGCACTCGCGCTCGCGGGTCTGTATGGCGTTCTGTCGCACTTGGTGCTGCGACGCACTCGTGAGATTGGCGTGCGCGTCGCGCTCGGTGCCACCCGGGCGGACATCACGCGGATGATCGTGCGGCAGGGCTTGAGTCCGGTGCTCCTGGGCATCGTCGCGGGGCTGACGTTGGGTGGACTGGCGCGGATGGCGTTACAACCGCGGTTCCTGCGACTGGTCCCGGCCATGGATGTGGTCGTGCTGCTGGTCGTGCCGGTCCTCTTCATTGGTGCGGCGGTGGTCGCCTGTTACCTGCCGGCCAGGCGCGCGGCGAGCGTCGATCCGATCGTCGCCCTCCGCCAGAACTGATCGGACCTGATTCGAGCGTACGAGGCGTACCGTTTCGCACCGCAACTCCCTCGGTGTAAGCGGCGCATTATCTCAAACCAGAACGGACGCGGTGGTCCCCATGACGAGCATGGCATAGACGAACAGTTGCCCGCTTCGGCGATGCAGCCTGGCGCCCTTCCGAGCAAGGAGCGCAACGGCGCCGAGAATCAGTGCCAGAGCACCGGCGACGATGTGTGTTTCTAATAGCATGTGCGCGACTCTGCCCGCTGCGTCATGAGCGGGACGACCGGGATTTTTCCCATTGCAGCCTCCACAGTCCGCGCGCCGAGAGGACCGCGGAAACGCTCGCGGTCACGCCGAGCGCGAGGAGCGTCCAGACCCAGAAGAAAACGCCGCTGTAGTTGGCGGCCCGGCCGCCGACAAGTCCCCGCCCCATCATGTGGAGATATGGAACGCCCGCGCCGCCGATCGATCCGATGAGGACGATCAGGTGCGCCCATCGCCGTTCGCCGAGCATCAGCGCTGCGTACAAGTAGACGGCGACGATCAGCACCCCGGTGTAGTTCGAGACACCTCCCGGCTCTATCCCGAGGACGACGTCGTGCGCCAGGTGAACTGACGCGAGGAGGATCGAGAGCAGAGACGTGATGGTTAATGTGATCTTGTGATTCATCGGCTTGCGCTCCGTTTGCTTGCTGTTGCCGGTTGTTCGCGTTCTGCGTGCTCCGGCTCGAACCGGAGAAGGTCGCCAGGCTGGCACGAGAGCGCCTCGCAGATCGCGTCGAGCGTCGAGAAGCGGATCGCGCGCGCCTTGCCGGTCTTGAGGATCGAGAGGTTGGCCAGCGTCATGCCGACCCGATCCGCGAGCTCGGTCAGCGTCATCCGCCGATCGTGGAGCAGGTTATCGAGCTTCACGGCGATCGCCATGTCACACCGTCCCTTCGAGGTCGTCGCGCATGCGCGCGCCTTCCGCGAACACGCGGGCCAGCAGGAACGTGAGGAGTACGGCGAGCCCGCCGTTGATCGAAAAGCCCGCATCAAAATGGACGGGATGCGCCGGAGTCGAAATGGTCCTGGCGATCGCGCCGATGACCACGCTGAGAAGCTGCAGCGTGAGCAGCGCCCAGGCGATCGTCTGCAAACGGTATGCGTTCGCGGCGACGAACGGGTCGCCCGCGCGCACCGTCTCAACCATCGCGAGCAGCCGCTTCAGGACGGCATAATTGAGCGGAATCGCGGCGAGACCGAGCGCGGCGATCGCGCGCAGGCCCATGACCACCCGCTTCGCATCAAGCGACGGAGAGAGGTCGAGAGCGCTCATGATCCATTGCTCGTTCGGGATCACAAACAGCAGAGCGAGGATCACGGCGACCATCAGCCAGTTGACGATGATCAGGATCCGCAGCACGACGTACGCGATCGGCAGCGCGGCGGATGACGAGGCTGGCCTTGACATGACTCACCACCTTGATATCGAATATCAATAAGCTATTTATCGAATGTCATCAAGTAGATTATTGGCAGTCGATAAATAAACTAGGTTGGCGCAGTGGCAGCGCGAGTGCTCGCTGAGTGATTTCTAGCGCACCCGTTTCTTCGCCGGCGGGCCATTCCGGGCCACCGCGGCCTTCACGAGCGCCTTGAACGCGCGCGCGTCGACCTTCTCCCCTTCGTGGATGTCGATCGCCCTTCGCGTGTTGCCTTCCAGGCTGGAATTGAAGAGGCGCGATGGGTCTGGGATCCTGGCTCCCCGGGCGAACGTGAGCTTCACGACCTTCGTGTACGCCTCCCCGGTGCAGACAATCCCGTGGTGCGACCACACGGGCACGCCCAGTGGGTTCGTGGGCTTGAAGGTCACCGGCCGGGGCTCTATCCAACTGAGCTACGGGCGCCTTGACCGATCGTACGCGAAATGGCAGTGTGAGAAAACCCCTCGAGCGACGACTATCTAATCGTGCCTCATCGCGATCGTCCGGCGGGACAGCCGGTCGCGCCTCCGACGAGCCAGTCACGTCTCTATGACGAGGCCGTCGAAGCATTTGGCGCCGCAATCGAGCGGCTCGCGCGCTCGTACGAGCTCGACGAGCACAAGCGTCAGGACTTGCTCCAGAACATCCACCTGAATCTCTGGCGGAGCCTCGATCGTTTCGATGGTCAGTGCTCGCTGCGCACATGGGTCTATCGCGTCGCGCACAACGTGGCGGCGACACATGTGATGGACGAGCGGCGCCGGCGCTCGCGGCCGCTGGTCGGACTCGATGACTTCGAGGTCCGGGACGCCGGAATCGAACCGGACGCCGACCGGGGCGTGCTGCTCTCGCGCCTCATGGAGCTGATTGAGCGGCTGCGACCGCTCGACCGGGAGCTCGTCGTTCTGTACCTCGAGGGTCTGAGCGCGGCGGAGATCGCGGAGGTGGTGGGCATCTCCGCCGGCAACGTGGCGACCAGGATGGGCCGGGTGAAGAAACTCCTGAGTCAGTACGCGAATGAGGGAGGAAGAAATGCCGTCTGATCGCGCGCCGGACAGTCTGGTGTCTGCCTGGCAGGAACAGCCGACGAGCGGATTCCGCCCGGTGCCGGCAGATTTCGCGAAAAAGATTCGCCGAGACGTGCGCGCGTCCCGCTGGGGGTTCTGGATCTTTCTTGCGTTGTTCGCCGTGATGGCCATCTGGGCCGGCGCCAATTTGCTTGCGGAAGCCGATCCCCTCCGACGAGTCGGCCACGTGCTGGCGATTCTGTCCGTCGTCTTCTTTATCGGCCAGATTCTGGTCCTTCGCCGACGTGTTCGGGCGGTCCGATTCGACATCCTGCGCACGACGTCACCCTCGCTGGCCGCCGCTCGCGCGTATCTCGTCACCCGACGCGCGTTCCACAGGGGGCGATGGCTCTGGTGGCGCATCATCGTGATCTTTCCGGTCGTGCCGATCCTGGGCTACGGAACGCTTCGCAACGAGCCGGACGCGATCCCACGGTTTCTCTGGGGCGTGATGGTCCCATGGGTGGCGCTGATCGTCTTCGCCGTGTCCATCGTGCAGCGTGGAGCCGCACGCGCCTACGAACGCTTGTTGCGCGAGCTGGACGATATCGAGCGCCATTCGCCGATCGAGCGATTCATGGCTTCGCACGAACAATGGAAAGAGCGGCAGGGAGACTGAGGATGAGGATGAAGAGCCATCTGACGGGTGCCTGTGTCGCGTCGGCCCTGGTTCTGGCAGCCGACGCCCAGCACGTCCCGGGCAGGGAGCAGCTCGAGCGGCTGATCCGCGACCGCGTCGACTCCGGCATGGCGACGGGCATCGTCGTCGGCGTTCTGGAAGCCGACGGGACGCGGCGGACGGCCGCCTACGGGACCGCCGGGCCGGGGGCGAAGCCGCTCACGGAAAAGAGCGTCTTCGAGATTGGATCGATCACGAAGGTGTTCACCGGGACGCTGCTCGCCGAGATGGCCGCTCGCGGCGCGTTGGGCGTCGAGGACCTGGCGCAGGCCCACGCCCCGGACAAGATGCGCCTGCCAACACGCGGTGAGAGGCAGATCACCCTGCTCGACCTGTCGACGCATCACTCGGGATTGCCTCGCCTGCCGGACAATCTGGCGCCCTCAGATCCCGCGAACCCGTACGCCGATTACACCCTGGAACGGCTGCGCGCCTTCCTGCAGCGGCACACCCTCGCCCGGGATGTCGGGGGTAAATTCGAGTACTCGAATCTCGGCACCGGCCTGCTCGGTGTCCTCCTCGCGAACCGTGCGGGCGCCGACTACGAGTCGCTCGTGCGAGAACGCATTCTGGCGCCGCTCGGCATGAACATGACGGGCGTCCAGTACTCACAGGCTATGGCGGCCGAGCGCGCGGTCGGCCATAGCGCCACCGGGTCGCCGGTGCGGGACTGGGACTCGGGTGTGTTGGTGGGTGCCGGCGGACTGCAGTCGAACATGGACGACATGCTCGCGTTCCTCGACGCCAACGTCGGCCCGCCCAGGTCGGCGCTCGAGCGCGCCATGCGCACGGCGCACCAACCGCGCCGGGACGCGGGCGAAAGCATGCGCGTCGGCTTGAACTGGTTGACGCGCACGGTCGGGCAGGACCGCATCATCTGGCACAACGGCGGGACGGCCGGCTTCCGCACGTTCATCGGGTTCGATCCCGAGCGTCAGGTCGGGGCCGTCGTGCTGTCGAACTCGGCGCAGGGCGTTGATGACATCGGCTTCCATCTGATCAACGCCGCCGTGCCGCTGCTGCCAACGCCGGTCCACCTGCCACCCGAGATGCTGCGTCGCTACGTGGGCGTGTACGAGATCACGCCGGAGTTCCGCATCGAGGTCACGGTGGCAGACCGCCGCATTTACATCCAGGCGACGAAGCAGCTGCGGTTCGAGATCCTCGCCCGGTCGGAGACCGAATTCTTCGTGCGGGCCTTCGAGGCGCGGATCGCGTTCATCATCGAGAACGGCGAGAGCACCGCGTTGATTCTGCGGCAGGGCGGTGTGGAGCAGCGCGCGCGGAAGCTCCGTTGAGGCCGTGCCAGGGTGCCGGACACTTCAAATCCGGTCCCAGGCCCAGATCCCCCAGCGCGCTTACTCATCGAGTGGATGGCCGGCCTGTTTCGCGGTGAGCAGAATGCTGCCTCGATGGTGCGACTCGTGGGCGATCAAGTAGCCGAGCAGCACGACGATATCGCGCTTGAACCCTCCGACCTGGCCGCCATGGCTGCATGCGCGGCGAATCAGGCGTTCCACCGCGACGGCGGATCCGTTCAGCGCCTGTATGAGCTGCGTCTTGGAGCAGGTGAAGATTATCCGCTCCTCAGCACTTCCGCCGGGTCCACGGCGAGTGCACGGGTCGCCGGCCACCAGCAGGCAGTGAGCGCGACGATGAGGATTACAGCGACGACGAACAGGAAGCTCGGCGCGTCGAACGGCGTCACGCCGAACAACAGTCCTTCGAGCACACGAACGCCGAAGAGTGACGCGATGGTGCCGACGGCGGCGCCGAGGGCCGCGAGCCCGACCCCTCGGCCGACGAGCAGGCGAACGAGACGGGCGCTGCCAGCGCCGAGGGCCATGCGAATCCCGATCTCGCGGCGGCGCTCGGTCACGGCCTGCGAGAGGATGCCGAAAATCCCCATCGCGGCCAGCAGAAGCGCCACTCCCGCGAATACGCTCATCACCGTGAGCAGGAACTGCTGTTGCGCGAACGGCTTGGCGTATATTTCGGTGCCGGACACGAACGTGCCGACAGGCTGATACGGGTCCAAAACGCGGACCTGTTGCCTGACCGCGGCCTGCGCCAGCGCCGGATCCGAGGCTCTGACGATCAGGAGCTGCCTGATGTACGAGCGTCCGCGTCCGGTGGCGGCTGGCACAGAGGACCCGCGAGGCAACGCAAGAGGGACGTACATCTGCAGGTCCGAACGCTGGCCGGCCCGGCGGGACTCGACATTGCCGGCCACGCCAACAACGGTCAGCCATTGGTCTTTGGGTGAGTCCCTCAGCCGTCTGCCGACAGCCGGCTCGTCGCCCCACAGCAGTCGCGCGACTGCCTCGCTCACAATCACCTGGTCGTCTGCATCCTCCGGCGTGAACGCTCTGCCCGCCAGCAGCCGCGTGCCGGTCGTCTCGAAGTAGGCGGGCGACACGGCGTTGGCGAAAAATTCGAGGCTGCCGGAGGCCGGCTCACGCCCTTCTGCCTGAAGAAGCCGGGCTAACCAGGACCCGGCGGCGGGCGGGATACCCCAGGCATACGCCGATGCCTCGATGCCGGGTTGCCTTCTGAGCGCCGCGTCGAGCGCGCCGAAGAACTCGCGCCGTGCCTGTTCGTTTGGGTAACGATGCGACGGCAGCGCCATCTCCACGGTCATCAGTTTGCCGACGTCGAATCCCGGCTCGCGCGCGTGAAACGCGATCAGGGACCGCGACATGAGGGTCGATCCAACCAGCAGGACCATCGCCATCGCAACCTCGATCACGACAAGTGCGCCGATACCGCCGCCGAAGGAAAGACCCCGTTCGGATCCGCGAGTGCCGTCTCGAAGCGCGCTCGACAGATCCACGCGCGACGAGCGGAACCCGGGAAGGAGGCCAGCCAGCAGGCCCGCCGTCAGCGCGGCGGCGGTCATGATCGCGAACACTCTGACGTCGATCTCCACGGCTCTCGTGGTCATGAAGGCCAGACCGGCGGGAGCAGCCGCGAGCAGCACGGCAAGCGCGATCCGTGCGATCACCGCTGCCGCCAGACCCGCGGCGGCCGCCAGCAGCAGCGTTTCGACGAGGCATTCCCGAAGGAGTCTCCACCGGCCAGCCCCGATGGCTGCGCGCAGCCGCAGCTCACGCTCCCGGCGGAGCGTCTGTCCGAGCGCAAAGCTCGTGACGTTCACGCAGGCGATGAGCAGCAACAAGGTGACGGCGCCGAGCAGCACGAACAGCGTCTGCCGGGTCGTGGGCGTCAGTTGCGCGGAGCGCTTTTCGTCGATGCCGAGATACCAGGTGCCTGTGAGGGGCGTCGACTGGCCCAGCTCCGCGGCAATGGCGTCCGCAGTCGTCCTGGCCTGGCTGGCGTCGAGTGCGGCGTTCAGCCGGCCGATGCCGAAGAACCTGTACGCAGGCGTCCCCGCGCCCCAGGCATCCAGGTCGAACGGAAGCCAGACTGGCTCATCGCCGGTGAGCAGCGTCGTGCCCGGACGCAGCACGCCGATGACGGTATAGCGCTCGTCGTTGAGCACGATGTGCGATCCGAGCACGCTTGGTGATCCGCCAAACCGTGACGTCCAGAACTCGTGCGAGAGGATGGCCACCTTCTCGCTGCCCGGCGCGCCGTCCCCCTCGGCAAACGGCCGTCCGATGTGCGTTCTGATGCCGAGCATGTCGAACAATCCCAGCGAGACGACACGCGCATCGATCTGTTGCGGCTCGACGGCTTCGGTCAGGTCGAAGGAGGCACCCGCATAGGATTCCAGGCGCTCGAACACCGCAAACTGCTGCTGCCAGCCGAGAATCTTCTCAGGAGTGAGGCCGCCGCCGGGGCGGTTCGGGCCGGTCTGATGCAGGACGTTCACGAGCCGATCGGCGTGGAGGAACGGCGGCGGCCGCAGGATGAGCTGATCGACGATGCTGAAGACGGCGGCGGCAACGCCGATCGCCAGCGCGAGCGTGAGGATGGTGAGCGCGGTTGCTCCGGGCTGGCCGGCCAGGCGCCGCGTTACCGTCCGCACGTCGCTACCGATGCCCGACCAGACGCGGGCGCGCCGGCGTTGCCTGTCGAGCCTCGCGTCGATGGTCAGGAGCTCTCGCTCGGTCGCGGACACGTCGCCGAACTCGGTCTCCGCGTGCTCGCGCGCGGCGGCCTCGGTCAGTCCAGTCTCGCGGAGATCGCGAACGCGGCGCTCGAGATGATCGGAGATTTCGGACTCGATGTCGTGGGAGATTCGGCGCAGGTCGTTCATGGCTTGACCGCCAGCGCCTTGCACATCGCCGCCGCGTGCGCCGACCATTCGCGCTGTTTGCGCGCCAGCGCGCGGCGTCCTGATGGAGACAGCCGGTAGTAGCGGGCGCGCCGGTTGTTCTCTGAGGCACCCCAAGAGGCCACGAGCCAGCCGCGCTCTTCGAGCCGGTGTAATGCGATGTAGAGCGCGCGGTCCTCGATGGCCAGCGCGCCGTCGGTCGCGGCATGCACCCACCGGGCGATGCCATAGCCGTGCGAGGGTCCCTCGCTGAGCGCGCGAAGGATCAACACGTCGAGATTCCCCTGAATGAGGCTGCCTTCCTTGGGCGCCATGCGTCCTCCCCGGAGTTATTCCGGGGAGAGTCTGCGCCTCACGGACGGCGATGTCAAATCAGGCCGGCGTCTGGCCGGCGTCTGGTCCATCTCGTGGAGCGCCTTCACGCCGCCTCGCAGGGACAGAGCCATGTTCTTTGTCCGCGATGAACGAGTTGACCGGCCACATCTCGTCCTTACACAGGATGTTCGCGAATCGCCGCCTGCCTGACGTACCTATTCACACCGAAACGCTGGCACAGGGCCGGCAGAGGCTGCGCGGGCCGTGTCCAGGGACCGCCGCCATCGTCAAGCTGGTCGGAGTTGCGGCCAATGACCGCGCGCTGCAGCGAGGGGCGTGAAACCGAACAACGCGCTCTGCATGAATCGGGTGAACGCGGCAGCAGCAGCCAGTCTGATCGTCAGGCCAACGATAGTGATGGGAAAGACCAACGCGGATGAGGAGTGCCCATAGACGGACTCGTGATGCTCCCACAGCGGCTCGGAGTCGAGCTCACTGGGAGGCCGACGACCCCGCGATGCGGTATCCGGATGTGATTCGGGATGAGGGATTCGGGATGAGGGATTGACTTGCGGTATCGCACGCGCGTATCGTATCGTCTCATAGACTGCCTATGGGACGAAAAGGCTCCGATAAACAAAACCTGCTCCCCGGCACGCTCGACATGCTCGTGCTGAAGACGCTCTCGATCGGCGTCATGCACGGCTATGGCATCGCGCAGCACATCCGGAGCGTGTCCGGTGGGGTTCTCCAGGTAGAGGAAGGGTCGCTCTACCCGGCGCTCCAGCGGCTGCAGATCCAGGGACTCATCGACTCCGAGTGGGGCCACTCGGCCAACAACCGCCGCGCCCGTTACTACCGTCTGACGCGCGCCGGACGCCGCGCGCTCGGCGACGCCGAGTCGAGCTTCGACCATCTGATTGCTGCCATCGGCCGCGTGATGCGCCCGGCGTAGAGGCCGGTATGTTCCGTCGATTGGCTAGGGAGCACGCATGACACGCATCCTCCGTCACCTCACGGCGTGGCTGCGCCGCGGCCGCCTCGACGACGAACTCCGCGACGAGATGGCACAGCACGTCGTGTGGAAGGCCGAAGGCCTCATGGCCGAGGGCGTTCCGGAGATCGAAGCGCGTCGCCGCGCGGCGGTGGAGGTCGGCAACCTCACGCGGGTGCGCGAGGAGTCCCGCGCGATCTGGGGGTTCCCCTCCGTCGACAGCCTCATCCAGGACGCGCGCTACGGATGGCGCCAGTTGCGGCGGACCCCGGTGTTCACGCTGGCAACCGTGACGACGCTGACCCTCACCATCGGGGCAACCAGCGCGCTCTTTGCCATCGCGAACGCCGTGCTTCTGCGTCCGCTGCCGTACCCGCGGTCCGACCGGATCGTGTCGATCTCGATCGTGCAGCAGGGCACGGATACGCGGCTGATGGACGAGCCCACGGCGCGGCTCGCACTGGAGAGTGCTCTGCCTTCGTTCGAATCGCTCGCCCTGTACAACACGACAGGCGCGAACTTCTCCGGCGCCGGTCAGCCGGAAGTTGTGGCGGGCGTGAGGGTCTCGCTGCGCTTCTTTGAGGTCATGCGCGTGCAGCCCGCGCTCGGCCGGGTGTTCGCGCCAGACGAGATGCAGGCCGGCGGCCCGCCAGCCGTTCTTCTGAGCGACTCACTCTGGGCACGGGCGTTTGGGCGGAGTCCGGACGTTCTCAATCGGGAAGTCACGCTGGACGACCGCAGTTACAGGGTCGTCGGGGTCATGCCGCCGGGATTCGGATTCCCAGCACGGAGAGACTTCTGGCTGCCGCTCGTCCCGCGCTCGATGGCTTCGGGCGGCTTCTTCTACGTCAGCTTCGTCGGACGCCTGCGGGACGGCGCCTCGTCCGCCACGGGCCGTGACGACCTGGTCTCGCTCCGTCGATCGCGGGTGTCCGCCTTGCCGGCAAGGGCGCGCGAGAGCAATCTCCGCGTCATGACGCTCCACCAGCGTTTGTACGGAGATTTTCGCGCGCCTCTCGCGCTCCTCTTCGGTGCCGTCATGTGTGTCCTGCTGATCGGGTGCGCCAATGTGGCCAATCTGCTGCTGGCGCGCGCGGCGGTGCGCCGGCAGGAGCTGGCGCTGCGCATGGCGCTCGGCGCGAGTCACGTCCGGCTGGTTCGCCAGTTGCTGGTCGAAAGCGTCCTGCTCGCATTTCTGGGCGCCGTCCCCGGCCTCGCCCTCGTGCGGTACTCGCTCCGCGCGTTCGTCAGGTTCGGCCCCGTGGAACTGGCGAGGATCCCGGGCATCGCGCTGGACACCCACGTGCTGCTCTTCATGGTCGGCGTCACGCTGGGGGTCGGCCTGTTCTTCGGCGTTGCGCCCGCCGTGTCCGCCGGTCGCGCCGATCCGCAGGAACCGCTGAAGGGCGCCGGGCGATCGAGCGACGGCGGCCGCAGCCGGCCGCGACGGATCCTCGTGACACTCGAAGTCGCCGCAGCGGTCGTCGTGATGATTGGCGCCGCGCTGCTCGCGAAGAGCCTCGTCCGGTTTCACGCGGTTGATCGCGGCTTTCATGCCGACAGCGTCATCACCGCCTCGCTGACGCTTCCGCGTCCACGCTATGCCGAGGCCGCGGCGCGCCGGGCCTTCTTCGACGCCGTGATCGAACGCATCCGCGCACTGCCTGCCGTCGAATCGGCCGCCGTGCCGAGCAGTTTGAGCCACTTGGTGATGACGATGCCATGGCCTCCGGGAGCGAAGACGGGACTCCCCTCGAGCGAGTCGTCTCCGATTGGGATTGCCGAAGTGGGGTCGGCGAATTTTCGGACGTTTGGCATTCCGATCCACAGCGGGCGGGAGTGTGGGGACGAGGGAGCGACAGGCGCCGGGAGTGCCGTCATCAACGACCGCATGGCTCGACGCGCGTTTCCTGGACGTTCCGCGCTGGGCCAACAACTCAATCTCGCGGCGGAAGGAACGTTCACGGTGGTGGGCGTGGCGGCCGACGTGCGTCAGCTGCTCAGCAACGACGTGCCGCTCCCGATGGTGTTCATTTGCGCGGACCGCAGGGACGCACCGACCCACGCCCTCATCGCGGTGCGCGTCCGTGGCGACACCGACCCTGCGGCTCTCGCGCCCGCGTTGCGCGAGGCGGTCGTGGCCGTCGATCCGTCGCAGCCAATCGCCAACGTCACCACCGTGCGGCAGATGCTCGACGACTCGGTCTCGTCGCGGCGGTTCGACACGCTGCTCTTCGGCAGCTTCGGGGCGCTCGCTTTTGCGCTGGCGATCTTCGGGCTGTACGGCGTGACGGCGTATCTCGTTGCGCAGCGGACGCGGGAGTTCGGCTTGCGCATCGCACTCGGCGCCGACCGGGCTACGGTGCTGCGTCTCGTGCTGCGGCAAGGTCTCGCGCCGGCCGCCTCGGGGCTCCTCCTGGGGCTTCTCGCGTCGGTGGCGCTCACGCGGCTCCTCCGGACACTGCTCTATGAAGTGGACGTGCTCGACGCCGGCGTGTTCGCGGCCGTTGCTGTGACGCTCGCGCTCGTTTCTGTTCTCGCGGCGGCCGTTCCGGCGCGCCGCGCGATGCGGGTCGATCCCGCAGTGGCCTTGCGATGCGAATAATGTCTGGCGGCGCCTGCTCTGCGTGCTGCGGCGCAACCGTTTCGATGGCTGCCGTAGGCGCTACTCGCCATTCTGCTTCTCTAGAACAGGTCGCGCCCTTCGCCACAGTCACGACTCGCGCAAGCAACAACGCTGCGGCCTTCGCTCCGACGGTGCCCTGCATCGGTCCCGTCCATGGAATCGAAATTCCGGTCGTGTGGAATCAACGAGTTGGAGCTGGCGAGCCACACCGGAATCGAACCGGCCCCGCGCCGAATTACTCGCGGAAAGTCGTTAGCGCTCAAGTCGCGCGGTGTTTACCTATCCGTCCGTATGTCCATCCGCCAACTCAGCCGCGTCAATGAGTCAGTTCGCTCGAGCTTCAAGACGGCTTGGGAGTCCCTGCTGCTCGTCGCGAACGGCCACGACACGAAACGCGCGAAACCCGGTGCTCGCGTCGATCGCGAGAAGCTCCGACAGATCGACCTGCACTGGCACGACCTCCGTCACGAGGGCGCCTGCCGGCTCCTGAGCGATGGAGTGGACATCTGCACGATTCAGTTAATGCTCGGCCACGCCGACATCAAACAGACACAGCGGTACCTGAACATCACGGACGAAGAACTCCGGAAAGCGATGACGGGAGTATGGGAAAGGCGCCGTCAACTGCGCGCCGTGGGCCAGTAAGTCCATTCGGCCCCGCAGCCACGATCAGCGGCAAATTCGCGAGGGACTTTCGCCCTTGAGCCGCTACCGATTGTCAGTCATTTGTCAGTCGGACCGTCAAGAAGCGGCGCGCCCGGCCCGCCTTCGCAAATAGATTGAGATTGCTACGGCGCGCCAAAAGCACTTGGCGCCATCCCCCGATCGCATGCGGGCTACGGCGAGCGCGCGTCCGCAGCGACAACAGCGTGCAGGAAGCCGAGAGCGTTTCATCACCGCCGACGCTGGAGCAAATCCAGAGAGCGACTCGATAATTGACTTTTGCGCCACGAGCCGCCAAGCTGGTAACCATTGAGGCCATGAGAACAGTTACGCGAAAACCCGGCAAGAAGCGTTCGCGGCAACGGCCGACTCGACGGGCGTCACAGCGCGGCGAGACGTATACCCCTCGGCGGCTTGCGCAGCTCCTGCTCGAGAACGCCGTCGATGCCGCCGACTATGCCGCCGCCCGTCGTGAGGTTCGGAAACTGGGCCTCAACCCTGACGACATTCGTCATACGCCGCCGCCGCGGTCGTGAGCGATCGGGTCTTCCTCGACGCAAACGTCCTGGTCTCTGCGGCGTGGCTACCTGAGAATGGCCTGCTCGCGCTTTGGGAGCTTGTCGAGTCCGTGCTCCTCACGTCTGCGTATGCGATCGCTGAAGCCGATCGGAACGTTCGCACATCTGACCAGCGCACGCGGCTGCACAGGCTAGTCCAGCGCGTTCGCATCGTCGATGAACCTCGCGCCGAAACGCTGCCAGCGACGGTGCGGCTGCCCGTCAAGGACGTCCCGATTCTGCTTGCGGCAATCGAAGCGAGTGCTGATTACTTGGTCACCGGCGACCTGGAGCACTTCGGCCCGTATTTCGGCCAGAGCGTAAGCGGTGTGCACATTCTTCGGCCTCGCGACTACCTCGCACGGCGACAGAGAACGTAGACCGGGAGCGTGAATGGCGTCGCTCCGGCGACTCACTCTGCGGAACCGCTTGGGCGCGTCAAGGGTTCGCTTCGCGGCTGTCGCGCCCGTGACCCGCCCGGCGCGGTCCCGTTGAACGGCAATTACCGGAGCGAGGGCGCGTCATGCTCGTCGCGCCGTGTCTTCTTAATCCCAATCACCTTCTATCAGTAAATCGGCTCCGCTGAAGCCAGCGACCTCCGAATCGCAAAATCAAGGCCATACCGTGCGATAGCGCTTCGAACGACGTCCTCGAACCAGGACGGCGCAAGCGGCGACACGACCAGGCTGGTGACGAGCGACTCAAGCTCAAGATGCACGAAGAACCCCGGAGGCGCTTTGAGCCGCCGCGTGTCAGAGTCGAACTGGGGCATTGGCCAGGTCGCAACTCGGAGCTCACGCTCATGCGCGTAAACAAGTGACTTGCACATGAAGGGCCCGAAGAGGTTGGTCTCGTCGATTCGCTCGGTAGTGGAAGAGTGGTCACTCGAGTTGTGGCTGGTCGATCGATGGCGCGGGTCCTCGTCGGCGTGGGATTGCTGCTAACTCTCGCGCTCCTGATTGTCATCGGTGTGTTAGAGCCGGCTGACGCGCTGAACGTACTGCGCGTCCTGTCGCGCTTCTGATTTCAGCACGCGCGAAACGATATGAGTGTGCCAAGAGGGGAGCATTGCGAGAAGTGTGAACGGAGACGTCAAAGTGGACCGCTACGACACGGGTGTGCCACGAGCCGCGTAGAGGAGTATCAACCATGCGGCAATTGGCACAGCAGGCAGCGCCAGTGTCATCCAGGTGGTGGCCATGTCAGCGGTCATCTGAAACCGCGCAAATCTGGACTTCCGTCGACAGCACTCCTCGAACTGAATCTCGCCTGAAGTCAGCGGTCATCGAAGAGCCCTGCAGGCGCTCGGCGGCGGTGGCGGTCGCCGGAACGCGCGGAGACCCGCCAAAAGCCCTCGAGCGCCATCCCGCCGTAGCCCGCAGCGATCGGGGGCGGGCGGAGGCGGATGGCGCGCCCGGCCCGCCTTCGCTCCTTCGGAGCTTCGGCGCGCTCGGATGGTCTGCCAGCCGTAGCTCGCGTCATGATCGTATCGCGCGCGAAGGCTGGCGCGCCCGGCCCGCCTTCCACCTGCACGCTGCGAGTGAGCGCAGCGAACGAGCCACGCGCACGGAGCGCGCCGGCGAAGCGGCGCGCGAGAGCGCGTGGCGAGGAGTCCGAGGGGCGAAGCCCCTCGGGTAAAGAAAGCGCGCCCGGCAGGACTCGAACCTGCGACCCTCGGCTTAGAAGGCCGATGCTCTATCCACCTGAGCTACGGGCGCGTGGCTCTATTGTAGACCGCCGCTGACGTATCCTATCTTCGCAGCTCGCAGCTCGCAGCTCGCAGCTCGCAGCTCGCGGCTCGGCGCTCGGGAACCGCGTCCTAGGAGAAACATGTCCGTCGTCTTATCTTCGGTTCGTGTCGGGCAGCCGCGCACTGTTGCGGGGGCCACGCCGTGGGTCACCGGGTTCTTCAAGGACCGCGTCTCCGGACCCGTCCGGCTGTCGCGCGAGAATCTGGCCGGCGATCGACAGGCCGACCTCAGAGTACACGGCGGGCCGGACAAGGCCGTGTGCGTGTACTCCGCGGACCACTACCCGGCGTGGCGGCGCGAGCTCGGCATCGAGGACTGCGGACCAGGCTGGTTCGGCGAGAACTTCTCCGTGGAAGGACAGACGGAGACCACGGCCTGCATCGGGGACGTCTACCGCGCCGGGTCGGCGCTCGTGCAGATCTCGCAGCCGCGGGGGCCCTGCTGGAAGCTCGCACGGCGATGGGGCCGTCCCGAATTCGTGCAGCTCGTGACCGACTCGCGCCGCACCGGGTGGTACTTGCGCGTGATCGAGGAGGGCGATGTCACGGCAGGGGAGTCGCTGGTCCTCACGGAGCGTCCGTATTCACAATGGACGGTGGCTCGCGTGAACGACCTGACGTACACCCGCCGTCCCGCGGCGTCCCGCCTCGGCGGCGAACGCCTGGAACTTGCCGCGTGCCCCGCGCTCGCGGATCGCTGGGGCGCAGGACTTGTGAGGAAAGCCGCGGAAGCCGACAGCGCACAGTCGGCGTGAGGGCAACATGCGCAGCAAGGTTCCCTGGTGGTCGTACGTGCTGTTCCTCGTCGGCGCAGCGTTGATCTTCTGGTTGTCAGGCGGAACCAGGCCGGCTTATTGAAGCGGATGTAAGCAGGCAGCACGGCATGCGGCTGGCAGTGTGACCCACTGCCTGCTGCCTACTTCTCTGTTACGCGTCCGTGGATTCAGTCGCCGAGGACCTGAACGACGATTTCGCGGCGGCGCGGCCGCGTATCGAACTCGAGCAGCACGATCTGCTGCCAGGTGCCCAGCAGCAGCTTGCCGTCCCTGAACGGGATCGTCACCGACGGTCCAAGCAGCGCCGCCCGGACGTGGCTCGAGCCGTTGTCGTCGCCCCAGCGCAGGTGATGGCGGTAATCGGCCTCACGCGGCGCGAGCGCCTCGAACACGCCGTTGAGATCGTGCACCGCGCCAGGCTCGAACTCGATGGTCGTGACGCCGGCGGTTGACCCGACGACGAACACCGTCGCGATGCCGGCGCGCATGCCGGATTTGGCGACGGCGCGTGCGGCGACGGCCGTGATGTCGTGGGCATCGCCCTGGCCCTTCGTCGAGATCTCGTGCGTGTGGGTTTCGACCATCATCCGAAGCAGCCCTGAAGGGCTGCGCTACAGGAACTCAGCGACAATTCAGTGTGCTTCCGTGTGCTTCAGCGGTCCTCGATGCCAAGTTTCAGGACCGCACGCCCCAGCTGCACCTCGTCGCCCGATTGCACGCGCACGCCGCGGGGGTCCCGTGGCGCGAGACGGATGCTCCGCCCCTCGCGCAGCAGGAACGTCGGGTTGCTGCCGGACTCGTTGAACAACTGGTACGACCGTGTGGCGGGATCGAACTGCAGCCGCGCGTGCGCGCGGGCGACGGTCTCGCTCACCCCGTCGCGCACCTCGAGAAAGGCGACGTGGTTGCGCCGCACGCGACCGAGGGTGTCGGTGGGCTCGGTCCCGCGGCCGATCGCGATGCCCCCTTCCTGGAATGCGTACTCAGGCTGTTCGCATTGCCCCTTCACGACGGTCACGCGGAGCCGGGGCACCTCGCGATCCGCGACCGTGTGAGCTTCGCCTTCGTTGCCGCACTCGACCCACAGCACGCCGCGGCCGGCGGGCGCCTCGTCGTAGTACGCGGCGCGGGCCTGAAAGTCCGCGGGCAGGTCGCAGCGGACCTCCGCGAGCCGTTCGCGGAGGCGCGCGGGGAACTCGACGAAGACCGCCTCGATCGCCGCGCGATCTCCGTCGGGCTGCGCCACGTGCACGACGACGCGGTTGTACGGGAAGACGCGCGCCCCGCGGCCGGACGGCTGCGCTTGTCGTTCGAGCTGGTCGAGCGCGGCCTGAAGGAGTTCGAGAGGCAGCGCCGTGGCGTCAAGGGGCGTGTCGAAGAAACTGCGCACGCGCGCGTGCAGCTTGCGGCCGGCGTTCAAGAGCGGTGTCATGACGTCCCCGTTTCAAGGCAGCCCTGAAGGGCTGCGCTACCGAATCAGTCCGAGTTCCTTCGCGGCCGACACGATGTGTCCCGCGATCGGTGCCGCGGCGCGGCTCCCATAGCCCGCGTTCTCCACGATCACCGCGAAGGCGATACGGCGATCCCGGGCGCTGGGCGCTGGGCGCCGGGCGCTGGACAAACCGGCCGCGCCGGGCACCGGGCGCTGGGCGCTCGCAGAACCGCCGGGTCCATACGGCGCGAAGCCGGTGAACCACGAGTGCGCGGGCGCGCCGGTGACTTCAGCCGTGCCGGTCTTGCCGGCGATCGCGACCGCATGCGATCGCAGCGCCCGCCCCGTGCCGGACGTCACCACGGCCCGCATGGCGCGCGCGAGGCGGTCCGCGTCTTCTCCCGAGAGGAACCGCGGCGAGGCGTCATCCTGCCGCGTTGCCTCCACCGGCCCCCACCGCACCGGTGCGATCGTCCCGCCCGATCCGATGGACGCGGATACGCGCGCCAGCTTGAGCGGCGACACGAGGGCCTCGCCCTGCCCGTAGCCGACCTGCGCCAGCCACGGCCGCAGGGCTTCGGGCGTGGCCGTGCGCGCCACGTCGATCTGGAACGGCGCCGCCGCGTCGAGCACGGCGCGCGGTCCGAGCGCAACGGCAAGCTGCGCGAAGTACGCGTTGCACGAGACGATCAGCCCGCGGTCGAGATCCACGTCGCCGTGAGGCGCCGTGTCCATCGGGTCGTCGCGAACGGGCCGGGACGATCCGCGCACGTAGTTGCCCACGCGGCCGTCCGGCAGCCGCACGCACGTGAACCGCGCGCCGTCGTGATGGCCGCGCAGCGCGGCCCCCGCGACGACGAGCTTGAACGTGGAGCCCGGGGCGTAGAGGCCGTAGCGAGCCCGGTCGAGCCACCGTGCCGCGCCGTCGCGATCCATCGGCCCCAGGCTCGCTCGTTCCAGGTCGCTCGCATCGGGCCATGGATAGCTTGCCGCCGCAAGGACCTCGCCGGTGCCGGCATCGAGGACGACAGCGGCGCCCCGCGCGAACCCGCCTGACAGAATGCCGTCTCGCAGCGCCGCGGCCACGCGCACCTGGAGCCTCGCGTCCAGCGAGCTGTGCACGTCGCGGTCGCGCGATCGCAGCGCCCGCACGGCATCGCCGCCGGACCGATATCTCTGGCGAACGAGCGGCAGCAGCACGCTGAAATCACGGCGGATCGCGCGGTCACGCCGGCCGGTGCGTGGATTGACCACGTCAACGACCTGCGCGCGATCGTCGTAGCCTTTCAGCCGCGCGTCGCTGTCGCGCTCGACGTACGAGGAGTTCCGCGCGGCCCAGTTCGCCTGGTGCGTCCAGTCCCCCACCGCGTGAAACGCAAACCCGCCGAGCGGGTAGCAACGGGTGGAGAGGTCGCTGCACGCCTCGGGCGCCACCCCGCCCGCCGCATCGTAGGTGGCCGCCAGCGTGGCGATTTCATCCGGCCGGCTGGTTGCGAGCGGCAGCCGGTTGCGGTCGTAGATGGTGCCGCGCGCCAGCGTGCGCGCCGCCGAGAGGAGCCGCGGGTTGTACTCGAAGCGGTATCCGCCATCCGCCTGCTGCGTCAGGCTCGAGGCCGCCGCCATCTCGTCGGCATGGACGACCTGCACCCAGGTGACGCGCGAGAGGATGACCGCGCCGGCGACGGCCAGCACGGCGCCAAGCATGCGAACGGGCCGCCGCATGTGTTCCCGCGCGTCCGCCTGCCGGCGTCCCACCGACAGCACGAGGCCGAGGGCGAGGCAATTGGCCAGCATCGACGAGCGGCCGTAGCTCAGAAACGGCGTCACGACGCCGGAGAGCGGCACGAGCGCGAGCAGGCCGGCGGCGATGACGAACGCCTGCACGCTGAGCACGAGCACCACGCCCGCCGCCAGGAACGTCGAGAAGTCGCCCGGCGCGCGCAGCGCGATCCGCAGGCAGCGCCAGCACAGGAACCCGTACAGCGCGACGACGACCGCCAGGCCCACGTAGCCGAGCTCCTCGCCGACGGCAGCGAGCACGAAATCGGTGTGGCCTTCAGGGATCGCGTTCGGGCTGCCCAGTCCGGCACCGCTGCCCCACGGCCCGCCCGTCGCCAGCGCCCATAGACCGTGCGCCACGTGGTTTCCGCCAGGCACGCCGTTGTTCCACGGGTCGCCCCAGATCATGACGCGGTCGCGCACGAGCGACGGCACCCCGGTCCAGTACGCGACGGTGAATCCCGCCAGGAGCAGCGCAAATCCGGCGACGACCAGGCCCACCTTGCCGCGCGCGATGCCGAACAGACCGAGGAACACGCAGGAGAGGACGAGCGCGGGCCCGAGGTCCTTCTGGAGGAAGAAGAAGGCCAGGACCAGGGCCATGCTCACCACGACCGGCCGCACGTCTCTCCACCGCGGCACGCTGAGGTAGCGCAGCCACGGGCGTGACGCGGTCGGGGGCTCCGACAGCTCGCGCACCAGCTCGAGACGGCGGCCGAAGTACGCCGCAAGCGCAAACACGACGAGCAGCCGGATGACTTCCACAGGCTGCGCGCCGAACAGGTTGACTTTCACTCCGCTCGAGCCCGGTCCGCTCCCGAAGGCGAGCAGCATCGTGGCGAGCGCGAGGGCGAGCGCGAGCGGGAGGGCCACGGCGCGCCGGAGCGGCGACGCTTCGAAGTCCACCTCCGATGCCAGCACGAGGAGCACCATGCCGAGCGCGGTGCCACTCGCGAAGGCGCTCGCGGCGATCGTGTCGCGCAGCGGATCGCGCAACGCGATCATCGTCATGAGACCGACGCCGCAGAGCAGCATGAGTGCCGGCAATACGAGGGGGTCGTCGTGCCGCCGGCGCCAGCGCCGGAGCAGGTGCGCGACCCAGAACGCGGCGATGAACACGGCCATCGCGCGCGCGACGCGACGATTGAACTGGGCCAGGCTTCGCACGGCGAGCCGCGGTTTCATCGAGACGATGTCGGAACGGGACAAGACACGGACCTCGCTGAGACCGGGGCGGCGAGCCAGCTCGGCGCCGAGCCGCACCAGGCGTCGATCGGCGCGGACGGTGGCGGCTGGAACGCTCACGTCGGCCAGGGCGCCCACGTGATCGAGGGGCGCCCGCGGCGACGTCGCGCGCCGGTAGAGGGCGAGGGCCGCCGTCTGCCGCTCGATCGGCGAGGGGAACTGCGTCAGCACCGGCTCGAGATCCGCGGGGGAAGCGAGCGCGTAGAGCGGGATGACGCCGCCGGCGGGCGCGACCTCGTCCACCCTGGCCACTTTCGCCGCGTACGCGAGCACGATTCCGAAGAGCACGACGATCGACGCGGCGGCCAGGCCGAGCAACTCGACGTTGAGCGAGCGCTGCTGCCGTCCGGACGTGCGGCTGAAGGCCGGGGCTGGCGCGATGACACGCATGGTCACCAACCTTCGACGTCGATTTGCCGATCGATCCGGCGAATCTCCGCCTTGCACGATTCGAGGTTGTGCGCCGCATTCCCGAAGTCCACGATCTGTGAGAACCAGGAGACACATTGTTCGAAATCGACTCTGGCCTGGACGAGCGCGCCGTTGCGCTCGTCGCCCGTGAGCACGGCCGCGCGTTTGCCGCCCGTCAGCCCACGGCGCATGTATGCGTCTCCCCGCAGCGCCGTCTCGCGTCTTGTCGCCGGGTAGCCCCTCTTCGTTGCCTCCTCGAGCGACGACAGCGCGCCGTCGACATCGCCCAGCGCGTAGACCTGTGTCACGGCCATCGCGACGTACGGATCGAACGAGCGCGGATCGGACAGAGCGGCATCCCGAAAGCGCGCGACCGCAGTCTGCGCCATCGCGGTCGCGCTCGCCGCCGGCCGCGCCTTCTGCGCCGCGAGGCGCCGAACGTGGCCCTCCGCCGTGAGCTCCTTCGCTCGCAGACTGGTGTCGTGCGGCGAGAGCGCTCGCGTCCAGTTGAACGCGGCCTGGGCCTGGCTCCATTCTTCGGGCCCCATCGTCGGCAGCTCGCGGCGGTAGTCGGCAATCACCTGATCGCCGACCGTGCGCAGCCTGGACACGAGCGGCCTGTTCACGCGCAGCCTGAGGCCGAGATCGAACAGCGACCAGCGCTCGACGGCGTCGTACGCCCCCCGGCTCGCCGTCACCGTGCGCTCGTCGATCGACGGAAGGGTGTCGCGGAAACGCTCCGCGAACAGCCAGGCCACGCCTTCGGTGACCACGATCAACAGGAACGCCATCGTCAGCGTCGCGGTTGCCAGGCGGCTCGCAAACGACCGGCGTGACGCCGGACGAATTTCGACTGGACGGGTGGGTTCCGTCGGCGGGATAGCCGCTCGCGGCGAGCCAGAGGGGGGCACCGGATCGGTCGGTGGTATCGACGGGATCACCGGCGGCGGGACGAGCGACACCGGTGACAGCTCCGCGACCGTGGCACCCGGCGTCCTCGCCACCGGCACCGTCAGCGGCGTGTCGAAGTAGGCCGCGGCCGCCGGAGTCTCCCCCCTGGCAAACCGCTCGAGGTCCGCGTGGATCTCGGCCGCGCTCTGGTAGCGGTGCTCCGGCTGAAACGCGAGCAGCCGGTTGATGATGCCCTGCAGGTGCTGCGGGCAGTCACGTGGCAGCGGCGCCCGGGGCGCATTTGTCGTGATCGCGCTGTACAGCTGACGGCGATAACGCGGGCCCTCGAGGGCCGGGTACGGCCGATGGCCCGACGCCATTTCATAGAGCACCACGCCCAGCGACCAGAAATCCGCGTGCACGTTGACGTGCTCGGACAGCAGGCGTTCCGGGGCGGCATACGCGATCGTGCGGCCCACGTCGGTCGCGAGCTCCCGTGTCTCCTCGAGCGCTTTCGCGATGCCGAAGTCGAGCACCTTCCGCTCGCCGGTATCGGGGATCTTCAGGTGCGCCGGTTTGAGGTCGTTGTGAAGCAGCCGGTAGGGACGTCCTTCCACCACCGGCGAGAACGCGTGTGCCTTGTCGAGGAACTCGCACAACCACAACGCATGGCCGACCGCCTCGTCGCAGGGAAGGGCACCGCCGCGCAGCCGTTCCTCGAGCGAAGGGCCCTCGACGAGCTCCATCGCGATGAAGAAGTCGTTTCCGTCGTCGCCGAACTCGAACACGTCTGGCACCATGCCGTGCAGCGACGCGAACCCCTGCTGGAGGATTGCGCCGCGCCGCTCCGCCGCGATCGCGTCCGCCCCGTTCTCCCCCTGGTGCAGGATCAGTTTGAGCGCCGCGATCCTGCCGTCGCCGCGGCGCCGGGCACGGAACACCGTTCCGAACTGGCCGCAGCCGATCGGCTTCTCGTCGACGATCTCGAAGTCGCCACGCGCCATCAGCGGCCGCCCCTTGGGGTGCGTGACCGGGGCACGCTCGACCCGCGTCCCGCCGCCGGCTCTGACACACCGGGCCCGCCACGGCCGGCGGCGACGACGGTGTTGCCTCCGACGAGCTGCGCGCGCTGCGCCTCCGTGACGCCCTCGACGATGTCGGAGCCAAAACCGTTGAACACGTTTCCGCGCAGGACGAGGTGGGCTGACGGGCTCGCGGAGATCGCCGGTTCGCTCAATGCTGTGGTGGCGGTGCGCATCAGGATGGAGTTGACGAATGTCGCGTGACCATCGTCGGGCACCGCGAGCAGCGTGCCCGTGACCGCGATTCGGCTGCCACGCACGCTGATGGACGATCCGGGCGAGAGGGCAAACGCGTGGCGAAACGGCCCCACGATTTCGACAAGCTCCAGTGTGGCCTCGGGCGCCGTGATCCGGACGCCGATCTCGGCCGACTTCTCCGCCTCAATCCTGATTCCGGCGATCCGGACGTTCAGGGCGCCGACGATCGACAGGGGCGGCCGGGCGGCATCCGCGGAGGCAACGATCGTCACGGTCCCCGGCCTGCTCGCGACCAGATCGATTCCGTCGCGGACTTCGACCACTTCGCGGTACACGCCTGGCTCGACGCGCACCACATCTCCGGGGCTCGCCGAGGCGATCGCGGCGGTGATGCTGGTGAACGACGACGTGCGGCCCGGCGCAACGATCAGCGTCCGCGGGGCACGCACCTGGGTGGTGGCAACGTACATCGTGAGCGCGAGCGCGCCGATGACGCCAACGACGGCGCCGGCGGCGAACCAGGTCATGCGGCTCGATACGACTGCTCGCGCCGCCCGCCGCGCGCGCCCGACATGCGCCGGCGCGGCGGGCATGGCCATCGCGTTCCGGTCGGGCTGGGCAGCGTTGCCCCCGGCCGGCTCCGTCGGCGTCAGCCGCTGGCCGGCGCCCCCAGCGAGCGCATCGGCAAACAGCGGCATCTCGGCGTACACGGCGGTGATGTTGTCGCGGCCGCCGGCATCGTTCGCGGCGGCAACCAGCGCCTCGACGACCTGTTCGGGGCTCCCCGCGTGCTGCCGCACGATATGGGCGATGGTCGACCCGGGCAGCATGTCGCTGAGGCCGTCAGTGCACAGGAGGATCGCGGCGTCCGGCTCGAGCGGTTCGTCGATGATGTCGACGAATTCCTGCTCGTCCTTGTCGCGGAAGACCGTCCCGACGTCGCGGAACACCTCGTTGCGGTGCGGATGACGCATCGCGTCGGCCTCGCTGAGCTCTCCGGCGTCTTCGCGCTCGCCGACGGGGGAGTGATCGCGCGTGAGCTTCCGGATGCCCCCGGCGCGCAGCTTGTAGAGCCGCGCATCGCCGACGTGGCCGATCGTCAGCCGGCCGTCGGACACGAGCGCGAGCGTGATGACGCAGGCCATTCCCGCGAGATCGCTGGAGTCGGCGGCGCGCTTGAAGATCTCGTTGTTCGCAATCGCAATGGCTTCGCGCACGCGGTCCGCCGGAGCGCCCAAGGGCCGCGCGAGCCGCTGCACGATGACGTCTTTCGCCATCGCCGCCGCGATCTCGCCGCCGGCATGCCCGCCGATGCCGTCGATGACGCCGAACACCCCGCGCGCCGCATCGACGAGCGGCACGTCCTCGTTGTTCGCCCGGACGCGCCCCGGGTGCGTGCGCGCCGCGGCGCGCAGCATCGGGCCCGCGAACGTGCGCGGCTCAGCCACGGTCGTATACCCGCGCAAGCCAGAGCAGGCACGCGAGGGCGGCGACGAGCGCCGCGAGAAAGACGAAGTGCAGCCAGTACAACGTCGTCATGTGAGCGGCTTGGCCTCGAACAGCATCACCAGCGCGCCGGCGAGATCGATGCGGGCCGGCGAGACGAGCTCGTGTTCCGCGCCGGGTCTGAGCACCCCATCGGGCCCTTTCACCGCGGCGGGGATCCGCACGTCGTTGACCGACGTCCCCCAGCTGCTGACGTCCTGGATGAAGAACCGGCCGGACCGGTCGCGGCGGAGCCGGAAGTGCTCGCGCGATACCTGCGGCGAGGTGATCACCTGGACGTCGATCCAGACCGAGCTTCCGCCGCGGCCGACCGAAAGGGTCTCCTTGCGCATGCTGAAGGTGTGGTGTCCCTGATCGTCGTCATAGATCAGCGTTGCCCGCTCGCGCAGGTCCGCGTTGGCGGCGGAGGCGGGAACGACCTCGATCGTCGTGCTGCTGCGGCCCGTTTCCGTGAGCACGGATTTGACGATGCGCGTGGTGGCCGGCCCGCCGAATTCGAGCGGCGCCGGGAGCGGCAGCGTCGAATCGATCCCGAGGTGGCCCGGCTGGAGCGTGCCGTTTCTGTCCGCGTTGACGTGCACTTCCCAGCCGCCGGGGGGCACTGCGATGGGCGGCGCCTCCTCCTGCGCGATCAGGCGCGACAGCATCCCGCCTGATTTCTCGCGCCCCTGATTGATCTTCCGCACCTCGTCGTTGAGCTTTCGTTGCAGTTGGGCGACCAGTTCGTGCACGATCCCCTCGATCCGATCGAAGTCGGCGGGGTGCAGGTACACGTAGAAGATCGTGGGCGGCAGCGTCGTGTACGGCAGCGGATAGAGGTTCAGCATCAGCTCTTCGCGCATCGCATTCCAGATGCTCAACCCGTCGGGCGCTTTCACTGTCTGACCCATTGCGTGCCCTTCCGTGCCTTCGGTCCGTGTCCTTCCGTGTTTCCGTGTTTCCGTGTTGCTATTATGGGTGGGCGGTCGGGCCATGTCTCAGGGAAACCATAACCGTTGCACAGATTCGCGATGAGAGTCCGCTTTGACGCGTTCGTCTTCGACTCGGCGACCCGTGAGCTGCTGCAGGCCGGCCGGCCGGTCCACGTTTCGCCCAAGTCGTTCGACCTGCTGCAGATCCTGCTCGAACGGCGGCCGGCGCTCGTTACGAAGACGGAGCTGCAGGATCTCCTCTGGCCCGACGCGGTCGTCCTCGAGGCAAACCTTGGAAACGCCGCCGCGGAGATCCGAAAGGCGCTCGGCGACAACCCGAAATCGCCGAAGTACATCGCCACGGTGTCGCGGCGGGGCTACCGGTTCTGCGGGAACGCAGAGCAGCTTGCGGCGCCCGCCGGCGCGCCGGCCCATCGGTCGTGCCGCTGGTGGCTGACATGGCGGGACCTGATCCTGCCGCTCGCGGAGGGAGAAAACGTCGTCGGGCGGCACCCCGAAAGCGATGTCTGGGTCGATGCCAGCAGCGTCTCGCGGGTGCACGCGCGCATCGTGATCGCGGACGGACGCGCCACGGTCGGGGATTGCGGGAGCACCAACGGGACGTACGTGAACGGGACGCGGATCGCGGCGCCGCATCCTCTAATTGACGGAACCACGGTGACGTTTGGTTCCGAGCGGGCCGTATTCCGTGAGTGGTCGGACGTCGGTGCTCCACCTACTGAACGGGTGTCTTGGACCTGATCTCGGCCATAGGCCTTCGCCTGCTCTCCGGGACCTCGAGTTCGCCTGCTTCGACCCGCACAACCGTCCCGTTGTCGAGCGTGACGTCTTTCGGACCGGAGGTGAGCTGCTGCCTGCCCTCCGGAGCCGCCGGTCCGCACCAGAGAATCGCCGTCACCACCAAGCTGAGCACGGGCAGCCCCATCGGGTCCTCCCCCTCGGAATCGCGGGGCGCTCGCGCGTTGCGGGATTACCTGTAGCGCAGCCCCTTAGGGCTGCCCGCGGCCGTTTGGCAGGCCTGAAGGCCTGCGCTACCAGAGGCCGCGGTTGATTTGCGACGCGCCCTGAGAGCCAAAACGCAGCAGGAGGCGAATGGTTTCGTTCGCTGGCGCGGTCCCTTGACTGGCCTGCGGTGTCGCGTGTACGGTCGGCGGGATGTTCACGTGGCCGCGACTCGTCTTCCTTCTGTGCTGCATCTGCGCCTCGACGGCCTTCGCGCAGCCGTCCGCCGTGATCCAGGTCGACGTACGGTTCGATTCGGCGCCCGTCGCCGGCGCTGCCGTCGTCGTCAACGGAACGACCCATGCGACGAGCGCCACCGGCTCGGTGTCCGTGACCGTGCGACCGGGCACGATTGCGATCACCGCGGTCAAGGAAGGGTTCCTGCCCGCGACGACGAGCGTTGTGGTTCAGCCTGGACAGACCCAGTACGTCGTCATCGCACTGGAGCGGCCGCCCACGCACGAGGAGGAGGTGACCGTCTCGGCCACGCGGACGGACAAGCGTCTCGAGGATCAGCCCATGCGCGTCGAGGTACTTGCACGGGAGGAGATCGAGGAGAAGATGCTGATGACGCCCGGGGACATCGTGATGATGTTGAACGAGATGGGCGGCATGCGCGTGCAGACGACCTCGCCGTCGCTCGGCGCCGCCAGCGTCCGCATCCAGGGGATGCGCGGGCGCTATACGCGGTTCTTCTCGGACGGCCTGCCGCTCTTCGGCGAAGTCGGCGGTCTCGGTCTGCTCCAGATTCCACCCATGGACCTCGGACAGGTCGAAGTGATCAAGGGCGTCGCGTCCTCGTTGTATGGCGCCGGCGCGATGGGCGGCGTCGTGAACCTGATCTCCAGACGTCCAGCGCCGGAAACACAACGTGAACTCCTGGTGAACCGCTCGACGCGCGGCGCCACGGACGCTGTCGGGTGGTATGCGACGCCCGCGAAGCGGGGCTGGGCCTTCACGGCGATCGGGAGTGGCCACTGGCAGGAGGAGACCGACGTCAACGACGATACCTGGTCGGACTTACCCGGGTACTCGCGCGGCGTCGTACGCCCGCGCCTGTTCTGGGACGACGGCAAGGGCCGGACCTTCTTCGCGACGGCCGGACTGACGGCGGAGGATCGCGAAGGCGGAGGCGCGCCCGGGGGTGCAGCATTTCGCGAAACGCTGAACACGCGGCGCGTGGATGCGGGCGTTGTCGCCCAGGTTCTTTTGCGGCAGCGATACCTGGTCAGCGCACGTGGGGCCGTCATGGGCCAGCGGCACGATCACCAGTTCGGCGACGTCCGCGAGCGGGACCGGCACGAGACGGTGTTCGGTGAGATGACCGTTCGCGCACCGGCCGGGCGCCACACGCTCGTCGCCGGCGCCGCGATCGAACGGGACGCGTACCGCCCGACAGATCTTCCACAGTTTGCGTACACGTTCACCGTCCCCGGCGCGTTCGTGCAGGACGACATCGACGTCGCGAAGTGGTTGTCGCTCAGCGCAAGCGGCCGCGTCGATCGCCACAGTGAGTACGGTACGTTTTTCAGTCCGCGACTCTCGGCGCTCCTGCGATCCGGCGCGTGGACGAGCCGGGTGTCTGTCGGGACCGGCTTCTTCGGTCCGTCGCCGCTGACCGAGGAGACCGAGGCCGCGGGACTCTCGCGACTGGTCGTTCCAGGGCGACTGCGGGCCGAAGAAGGCCGCAGCACGTCGCTGGACGTCAGCCGGACCGACGGTCCGCTGTCGTACACCGTGACCCTGTTCGGCTCGCGAATCCGCCACCCCATTGACGCCGACCGCTCGCGCGGGCTGGTGCTGACGAACCTGTCCGAGCCCACCACCAATCTCGGCGTCGAACTGTTCGGCGCGCTGCGCCGCGAACCGTACGCCGTCACCGCGACGTACACGTACGTCCAGGCGCTGGAGCAGGAGGGAGACGCTCGCCGGCAGGCGCCGCTGACGCCGCGCCACTCAGCGGGCCTCGTCGGCATGTGGGAGCGCGAAGACGTGGGGCGCGTGGGCGTGGAGTTCTACTACACGGGCGTCCAGCGGCTCGAAGAGAATCCCTTCCGCGAGACGAGCCGCCCGTATGCGGTTGTCGGTCTGCTCGTGGAACGGCAGCTCGGGCGGGTGCGGCTCTTCGTCAACGGCGAGAACCTGACCGGCGTCAGGCAGACACGGTGGGATCCGCTCATCCGCCCGTCGCGCGCACCGGACGGACGCTGGACCGTTGACGCCTGGGCACCGCTGGAAGGCCGGAATGTGAATGGCGGAGTCCGGTTTCGCTTCTAACGGTGCGACGCTACCAGCTACCGGCTTGCTTCATCGTCCACCTGAGCTAAGAGGGCGGGATCGAGAACGCCGGTTCGCCCGTAGAATCGGAGGTGCGTGCCTGAAGCCGTCTCCTCGCGCCGCCGATACCGGACGTTCGTCCAGGACTACCGCCTGCGCCGCCTCGACGAGGCCGGCGAGACCAAGGACCAGAAGAAAGACGACGAGAATTCCGAGGAGCCCCGGGGCGTCCTCCCGAAGGGCAAGCGGCGCGAGTACCTGCACGACTACCTGCGCTGGCTGAAGCCGCACCGCTATCAGGTCGGCGCCGTCTTCCTGCTCGCGCTCGTCACCGCGGGCCTCCAGATGGCCGAACCGCTCTTCATGCGGTTCATGATCGACCGCGTCCTGCTGAATACCGCGCTCGACGCCGCCACGCGGCTCACACGACTCAATCTGGCCGGCGTGGTGTTCCTCGGCGTCATCCTGGTCTCCGCCCTCGTCGGCGTCCTCAAGGACTACCGCCAGCGCCTCCTCAACGTGCGCGTCATGCTGTCGCTCCGGCGATCGCTCTACGATCGCCTGCTGCACCTGCCGCTCCCGAAGCTCTGGGACATGAAGACCGGCGGCATCCTCTCGCGCCTCACGGGCGACGTGGACACGACGACCGGGCTGATGCAGATGGCGGTCGTGTCGCCGTCCATCTCGGTCATCCGCCTGATCATCGCGGTCGGGATCCTCCTGTCGCTGAACTGGCGGCTCGCGCTGACGGCGCTGGCGATCATTCCCGGCGTGATGGTCATGAGCCTGACCTTCGCGCGGCGCATCCGGCCGATCTACCGATCGGTCCGCAAGGATGCGGAAGTGATCGACGGTCGCGTGGGCGAGACGTTCTCCGGCATCCGCGTCGTGCGCGCGTTCGGCCGCGAGGTGCGCGAGCTGGGCTCCTACATGGTCGGTCGGCACACGGTGCTGCGGAAGGAGCTCTTCGCCCAGCGCCGCGAAATGGTGCTCTGGAGCGCCTGGAGTCTCCTGCTCGGCATCGTCAACGTCGTCATCGTGTGGTACGGCGGCTATCTGAACCTCGCCGGCCGCGCGTCGATCGGCGACATCATGGCGTTCCAGTGGTACACGTTCCTGCTGCTGAACCCGGTGTGGCAGCTCGTGAACTCGTTCTCCGAGCTGCAGCGCTCGCTCGCGGCCATGGAGCGCGTGTTCGAGGTGCTGGGGATGGAGGACGACAAGCCGGATCGGCCGGATGCGGTGGACGCGCCGCGCGAGGTGCGCGAGATCCGGTTCGAGGAGGTCGAGTTCGAGTACCGCGAGGGGCTGCCGGTCGTGCGCGATTTCAACGTGACCGTGCCGGGCGGCACCGTCGTCGCGCTCGTCGGCCGCAGCGGCGCCGGCAAGACGACGGTCACCGACCTCGTCGCGCGGTTCCACGATCCGACCCGTGGACGGATCCTTCTGAACGGTACGGACATCCGCGAGTTCCGCCTGCGCACGTATCGCGATCTCCTCGCCATCGTGCAGCAGGACGTGTTCCTCTTCGACGGATCGGTGCGCGACAACATCGCCTACGCCCGCCACGACGTCACCGACGCCGAGATCGAGGACGCCGCGCGCCGCGCCAACGCGCACGAGTTCATCGCGAAACTGCCCGACGGCTACGGCACGTTCGTCGGCGAACGCGGCGTGAAGCTGTCAGGCGGGCAGCAGCAGCGCCTGGCGATCGCGCGCGCGATTCTCGCCTCGCCGCAGATCCTGATCCTGGACGAGGCCACCAGCAATCTCGACACCGAGAGCGAGCAGCTCATTCAGGCTTCGATGGCGACGCTGCTGGCGGGCCGGACGACCTTCGTCATCGCGCACCGCCTCTCGACGGTGCGGCGCGCGGACCTCATTCTCCTGATGGACGACGGGCGCGTCGTCGAACGCGGGACGCACGAGGAGCTCATGCTCGCGCAGGGGCTCTACCACGGCATGGTCCGCCGGCAGATGGAAACGACGGCGGCGGACGCGGAGGAGCAGGTGTTAAGGTAGCGCTGCGCGCCGGCGTCAACGCCAAACGCCAAACTCCAACCTCCCAGCCCCAATTCCCGGCCGTTTGGGATTGGGAGTTGGCCGTTTGACGTTTGAAGTGTGAAGTTTGAAGTTTGGAGTTTGAAGTTTGAACTTGGAGTTGCGCTATTCGTAGCGGAGCGCCAGCATCGGATCGATGCGGGCGGCGCGGCGGGCGGGCAGGTAGCACGCAATCCAAGACGTGCCAACCATGACGGCCATCACGAGCGCGATCGTCGCGGGATCGTAAGGCGCCAGGCCGAAGAGCAGCGTGGCGACCAGGCGCCCGGCTGCGAGGGCCGACCCGAGCCCGATCGCGAGCCCGAACGCGACCATCACGAGCGACTCGCCCACGATCATCCGCGTCACGGCGGCCCGCTCGGCGCCGAGCGCCATCCGGATGCCGATTTCGTTCGTTCTCCGCGTGACGCTGTAGGACATCAAGCCGAACAGGCCAATCGCCGCGACCAGCAGCGCGAGCGCGCCAAACAACAGATACGCGCGCGCGAAGATGCGCTCCTGCGCAAACCTCCGCTCGATCTGATCGATCTGCGTCGAGACGGCCATCAACGGCACGTTTGGATCCGCCTGGCGGACTGCCTCGCGAATCGCCGGAATCGTGCCGGCAGGGTCGATCGCCGTCCGCACCTCGAACGCCATCGGGCCCACGTTGCCTTGGCCGTATGGTACGTACATCGTCGGTGGCGCGTCCGCCCGGAGATCGTTGTACTTGACGTTCCGCACGATGCCGACGACTTCGATCTGGCTGCTCGTTTCCGGGTTGCCGCCGAACCGGCGGCCGAGCGGGTCCTCTCCGGGGAAGAAGTTGCGCGCGGCCGCTTCGTTGATGATCGCGACCTTCGGGGCCGCGGTCGTATTGTCGCGATCGCTGAAGGCGCGCCCGGCGACCAGCGGGATGCCCATCGCCTCGAAGAAGTTGGGAGCGATGCGGACGCGGTGAATATCGTTGTGCGGTCCCGGCTGGTAGGGCCGGCCCTGCACGATGAATGTCGTCCCGCTGACGCTGCCCGAGAGCAGTGGGGGGTTCGACAGCGTCACGGCCCGAACGCCGGGAACGGACTGCAGTCGCTGCCTGATCTGTTCGTACAGCGCCGCGCTGCGCGTCGAATCGTACCGATTCAGCTGCGGGTTGACACGAAACAGCACCAGGTGCTGCGGATCGAACCCGACGTCCACCCGGCGCAGGTTGTCGACCGTCCGCAGGAACAGCCCGGCGCCCACCAGCACGACCAGCGACACGGCGACCTGCACGACGACAAGCGATTTGCCGAGCAGCGCGCGCGACCCCACGATCGTGCGGCCGCCTTCTTTCAGCGCGGCCGAGGCGGTATCGCCCGTGGCGCGAACCGCGGGCGCGATACCGAACACCAGGCCGGTGACGACCGAGAGTGCCCAGGCGAACGTCAGGACGCGCCAGTCGACCGGCGCTGTCGCGGCGCCGCCCGGGAGCAGCTCTTTTCCCCAGTAAGCGACGATGATCCCAAGCCCTCCGCCGAAGAGCGAGAGAAGAAGGCTTTCGGTCAGCAACTGCCGCATCAATCGCCACCGGGTGCCCCCCAGCGAGAGCCGCACCGAAATCTCGTGCCGGCGTGTTGTCGCGCGTGCGAGCAGGAGGTTCGCGACATTCGCACAAACGATCAGCAGGATCAGCGCCACGACCGCGCTCAGGATGGCGATCGACCGCACCTCGCTCGCGGAATTGTCGTAAATCCCGTGAGCGCCGGAGGTCACGCGCAGTTGCGGGATCCCCGTTCGATCCCGGTTCTCGGTCGTGTCGCGCTCCGACGCCGGCAGCGCGCTGAGGAACGAATTCATGCCGTCCCGCGCGGCCTGCTGGAAGACGCCGCCGAGGTTCGCCTCGACTTGTTGCGGTGTCACGCCGGGCTTGACGCGGCCCATGATCTGCAGCCACCACGCCGTCGGCTGGCGCAGCAGCGGGAGCGAACCTGGAGGGCCCGGAGGCTGCGGGTTGAGGCGCGACACCAGCGAGAGCGGAAACGACAAATCCGGGGAATTCGCGACGGTCCTTTGGATACCGGTAAACTCCTGCGGCAGCACGCCGACGATTGTCACCGGCGTGTTGTTGGCCTGCACCACCCTGCCGACGGCCGCCTCATCGCGTCCGAACCGGCGAGTCCAGAACGCATGGCTGATGACGGCCACGGCCGTGGCGTCCGCCCGGTCGTCGTCGGGACGGATGGCGCGGCCGCGAATGGCCGCGATGCCGAGAAACTGGTGATAGTTGCCTGACGCGACGTACCCCGTTGCAATCTCCGCCCGGCCGTCGATGACCACGTTCACCGTGCTCGACGGCGCGCCGGCAATCAGATCGCTCAGCGTCTCGTTCGCCTTGCGCAACGCCTCGAACATCGGATACGGAAACGTTGCGCTGACCTCGGCGCTGTTTTCCGGCGCGTTGTTCCCGTAGTCGTTGCGGTCGGTCGCCATGTCGTTGCGGCCGACGGCCCGAAAGCGCACGAGGCTGTCCGGGTCCGCGACGGGGAGCTTGCGGATCAGCACCGCGTTGGTCGCACTGAACACCGCGGTGTTCGCGCCGATGCCGAGCGCCACGGAGAGCAGTACCAGGACGGTCCAGGCGGGCCGTTGCCACAAGACGCGCGCGCCGTATCGAAGATCCTGAAGCATGGTGACGGGCGGAGCAGCACAGCGCGTGCCCGCCGCGCGACATGTTCTATCACGCTGCGACCCAGCGATTTAGGCGAATCGTGCCGTGGGCGCTACCGGACCGCGCTGTTCGGAACCGGGACGACGGCGCTCGCAAGCGGTCACGGCCGAGATAGGTTTGCCTGTTGGTGATCCCGCGCCGTGCCTTGTAGCCCTGCCTTTCGTGTTCCTGTTGCGCAGGGCTTTAGCCCTGCCTCGTATTCCTGTTGCGCAGGGCTTTAGCCCTGCCTCGTATTCCTGTTGCGCAGGGCTTTAGCCCTGCCTCGGCGCGTATGACGCTGGCGGGCGTCAGGCTGGCGTGAGCGGCGCCAAGGCTGAGGTAGGTTCGTACCAGTGTTGATGTAGATTCCACGGTCTGATGCTCGATCGGCTGCGCGAGCGGAACGAGTGGAAGTTCTTCGCGGTTCTCCCGAAAGCGGACCCGCTGCTCGCGTGGACTTGGTGGGGGCTCCTCGTCCTGCGAGGCGTGCTGCCGGCGGTCTTCGCGATTGCCATGGGCGTGCTGGTTGCCGCGGTGCAATCCGGCGGATCGCTCGGCCGCGCGCTCGTGTTCGCCGGCATCGTGTTCGTCCTGCTTCAGGTCCTCACACCCATCCACCAGGCCGTCAGCGCGAACCTCGGCGACCGGACCGCCGCCTGGCTCTACGACCGGTTGACCGATGCGTGCGTGCGCCCGCAGGGCATGGGGCACCTGGAAGATCCGGCGCTCACGAGCGATCTCACGGTCGCGCGTGATTTCGACCTCGGCATGACGGGGCCGCCGCTGTCGTTCTCGATGGACTTCATCGCAGGCGGACTGGTGCAGACGATCGGAGGCAGCGCGTCAGCGGCGGTGCTCGCGGCGTACGCCTGGTGGGCGCCACTGGTGCTCGCCAGCGCCTGGCTCTCGACCCACTGGCTGCTGCGCGAGAGCGGCGTCTGGCGCGATCGCAACACCAGCGAAGTCCGCGCCGCGCAGCGCGACGCCGAGTACGCGTATCGGCTCGCCGTGGATCCACCCGCCAGCAAGGAGCTGCGGTTGTTCGGCCTGGCCACCTGGACGATCGATCGGTTCGTCGCACGGCGCAGGCGGCTGCACGAGCTGCAGTACCAAGCGACGCGCCTTCGCGAGCGTCCCGTGCTGTGGAGCCTGCTGATCGTCACCGGCGCGAACGTGGTTGTCTTCTGGTCGCTCGCATCCGCGTCCGCCTCGGGTGCGATCACGCTCGGCCAGGCGGTGGTCTTCGTCCAGAGCGCCGTCGGCACGTCGATGATCGCCTTCGGAGGGTTGAACTGGGCGCTCGACGGCTCCGCGGCGCCGGTCGCCGCCGTCCTGCGGCTCGAGCCCGCGATGGCCAGGGCCGGATCGCTCACATCAGGCAGCCGCACCACCGCCGGCGCGCCGGCCAGGGAGATCCGGTTTCGTGACGTCACCTTCGCGTATCCCGGTGGCGCCAACGTGCTCGAGCACTTCGATCTCACCATCCCGGCTGGTTCCTCCCTCGCGATCGTCGGCCAGAACGGGGCGGGGAAGACGACAATCGCCAAGCTGCTGTGCCGGCTGTACGACCCGCAGTCGGGCGCGATTGAAGTGGACGGCGTGGATCTGCGCGAGCTGGACCTGGAGGCGTGGCGCTCGCGACTGGCCGCGGTGTTCCAGGATTTCGTCCGCCTCGAGCTGCCGCTCCGCGAGAACGTCGCGCCCGCGGGCGCGCCGGACGCCACCGTCCGCGGCGCGCTCGAGTCCGCAGGCGCCGCCGATCTCGCGGGTCTCGACACGCCGCTCGCCCGCGGGTACGAGGGAGGCACCGACCTGTCGGGCGGGCAGTGGCAGCGCGTCGCGCTCGCGCGCGCGTTGTGCGCGGTCCGCCTCGGCGCGGGTCTCGTCCTGCTGGACGAGCCGACCGCGCAGCTCGACGTCCGGGGGGAAGCGGAGATCTTCGACCGCGTGCTGTCGGCGACGCGGCAGTGCACCACCATCCTGATATCCCACCGGTTCTCCACCGTGCGTCACGCCGACCAGATCTGCGTGATCGAACACGGCCGCGTCGTCGAGCTCGGGTCGCACGCCGAGCTGATGGCGAAGGCAGGCCGCTACCGCACGATGTTCGACCTCCAGGCGCAGCGCTTCACCGTCGAGGGCGAGGAGGGCATGACCTATGACGTCCTCGGCTGAGGCGGTCCGACTGGCGCCGATCGAGCCGCTCCCGCCTGCGCTGTCGTCGATGTGGCGCCTCTGCAAGCTCGGGTATCGGCACGAGCCGCGGCTGATGCTCGCCGCGTTCGTGTTGTCACAGCTTGCCGTGCTGCCCGACGCGTTGCTCGCCCTGTGGCTGATGCTGCTCGGCAAGGGGGTGCTCGATGGGAACGCCACGCTGATCGTCGCGTCGGCGATCGGCCTCGGCGTCTCCGCCACGGCCACGTGGTTCCTCGGCACGGTCAGCACGCGCGTGCAGCGCCGCTTCCGCGACAGGGTGACGATCGCGCTGGAGTCGCACGTCGCGCGCCTCCAGGCCTCCGTCGCGACCATCGCGCACCAGGAGCGTCCCGAGTTCCTCGATCGCCTGTCCATGCTGCGAAACCAGGTGTTCGTGCTCGATCACATGTACATGTCGCTCTTCTCGACGCTCGGGTGGATCCTGCGGCTCGCCGTCACGATTGGCCTGCTCGTGTCGATTCATGCCGCGCTCGCGCTGCTCGCGGTGTTCGCGGTGCCCACGGTCGTCACCTCCACCTGGCGTCCCGCGGTGGAGCGGAAGGCGCAGGAAGGCGGTGCGCAGCCCGCCCGTCTCGCGCGGCACCTGTTCGCGACCGCGACGACCGCCGCCCCAGGCAAGGAAGTGCGGGTCATCGGCCTGGGGCCCCGCCTCGCGCGAGAACGCCGCGCCGCATGGGAGCGATGGTACGGCCCCGTCTCGCACGCGCGGTGGGGAACGGCTGCATGGCACACGCTCGCGTGGGCCGTGTTCGGCGGCGCGTACGTCGGCGCCGTCATCTTCGTGTCGTCGGGGCTTCGCGCGCCGGCGAGCCACGTGCTGCTCGTCCTCGCCGCCGGCGCCCGGCTCTCCGCGTACATCGCGGCGACGGTCGGAGAGGTCGGGTTCCTCCGCGGCTTCTGGATGGACGGCTCGCGCCGGCTCGCCTGGCTCGAGGACTACGCCGCGTCGATGACGGCGTCGGCGGACCTGCCCGCGCTCGAGGTCCTCCGGTGCGGCATCCGACTCGACCGCGTGTCGTTCGCCTATCCCGGCACCTCGCGCGTGGTGCTCGACGACGTGTCCCTGCTGCTGCCGGCCGGGTCGGTCGTGGCCATCGTCGGCGAAAACGGCGCGGGCAAGACGACGCTCGTCAAGCTGCTGTCCAAACTCTACGAACCGTCTTCGGGCTCGATCGCGGTGGACGACACGCCGTTGGCGCGCATCGCGGCGGACGACTGGCGATCGCGGCTCGCGGGAGCCTTCCAGGACTTCTTCCGCTTCGAGTTCGTCGCGCGGCACACGGTGGGCCTCGGGGACGTCCCGCGCGCCGACGATCGACCCGCGGTCGCCGCCGCCGTCGATCGCGCGGGAGCTGCCGATGTCGTGGCCCGGCTGTCGTCAGGGCTGGAGACGCAGCTCGGCCCGACGTGGCCGGGCGGCGTGGACGTGTCGTTCGGGCAATGGCAGAAGCTGGCGCTGGCGCGCGGGTTCATGCGCGAGCGGCCGCTGCTGCTGGTGTTGGATGAACCGACCGCCGCGCTCGACGCGGAGACCGAACACGCCTTGTTCGAGCGTTACGCAGCCGCCGCGCGCAACGGCAGCGCCGAAGGGCGCATCACGATCCTGGTGTCCCACCGATTCTCGACCGTGCGCATGGCCGATCTGATCGTGGTGCTCGACGGCGCGCGACTCATCGAAGTCGGCACTCACGAGGAATTGATGCAGCGGCGCGGCCATTACGCCGAGCTGTACGGCATCCAAGCCGCCGCCTACCGCTGAGGCAACACGGAAAAACACGGAAGACCACGGAACACGGGAAGAACACTGGATGGGCTGCCACGGAAGAACACAGAGGAACACGGAAGGCGTTACCCTGAGAGTTTCAGTGTCTTTTGTGTCCATCCGTGGTTTTGTGCCCTTCCGTGGCACTTACTCACATCTGAGGGCCAGGATCGGATCGATCCGGCTGGCCCTGTGCGCCGGGATCAGGCCCGCGGCGACGGAGACGGTCGTCAAGAGCAACAACGTGTACCCTGCCAGCGACGGATCGTTCGGCTGGATCCCGTAGAGTTGCGCCGCCACGAACCGGCCGAGTCCGAGTGCGGACGGCACGCCCACGGCGAGGCCGATCGCCAGCAGGATCAGCACCTCCCGCATGACCAGCCAGATCACCAGAGAGGGCTGCGCGCCGAGCGCCAGCCGGATGCCGAGCTCTTTTCGGCGGCGTGCGACGACGAACGCCATCACGCCGTAGAGTCCGATCGACGAGAGCACCGTCGCCAGGAAGCCGAACCCGGCTGACAGGAGCGCGATCAGCCGGTCGGTGAGGAGCGTCTGATCGAGCTGGCCCTCGAGCGTCTTCAACTCGTAGAGCGGCATCGATGCGTCGAGCTGCTGCATCACTCCGCGAATCAGGTTGAAGGCGCTCGACGACTTCGTGCCGGTCCGGACGTAGAAGGCGACGCCGTTGCTCCCCCAGTTGGGTACGAACACCTGGCGCCGCACGCCCTCGCGCGGACCTTCGTAGAGCGAGTCGGCCACGACACCGATGATTTCGACGTTCAGCGTCGCGCGGGGGCCGCCCCGGCCGAGATGCTTGCCAATCGCGCTCTTCCCAGGGAAGAAGTGCTCGGCGAAGCGGCGGTTGACGATGGCGACGGTCGGCGCCTCCTTCACGTCCATGCGTGTGAAGTCGCGCCCTTCCAGGATCGGGATCTTCATCGTGGCGAAGTATCCCGGCGACAAGGCGTTCATGAACGCCTGCATGTCCTCGCCGTCGGCTGCGCGGTGCCCCTCGACGCTCGTCGAGCTGTCCCATTCGTCCCCGGCGAGAATCGGGACCATCGCGAGGGCGGCCGACGTGATTCCCGGCGCGGCGCGCAGCCGTTCGAGCACCTCGTCGTAGAACTGCACCGTGCGCGGCGCGTCATAGCCGCTCAGCGACGGCGACAACTGGAACGTGACCAGGTTGTCGAGCGCCACGCCGGTCTCCGTCGTCTTCAGGTTCTGGAGGCTGCGCACGAAGAGTCCCGCGCCGAACAGCAGCAGGAAACTGAGCGCCACCTGCGCCGTGACGAGACCCTTGCGCAGGAACAGCGATCCGCCCGTCCCGGCGATGGAGCCGACGGTGTCCTTCAGCGTCGTCCACGGATCGGGACGGCTCGCACGCAGGGCGGGCAGCAGGCCGAAAATCAGGCCGGTGACGAACGTCAGGCCGAACGTGAACGCGAGGATCCTGAGATCCGGCGTGGCTCGGATCAGCAGCGGCTCACCTCCGGAGACCAGCGCAAGGAGCGCGCGCGTCAGGACCATCGCCAGCGCCAGGCCCGCCACGCCGCCGATGAACGACAGCAGCAGGCTCTCGACGAGGAGCTGGCGCACCAGCCGGCCGCGCGACGCACCGAGCGAGAGTCGGACGGCGAGCTCCTTCTGCCGCATGAATCCCCGCGCGATGAGCAGGTTCGCGACGTTCGCGCAGGCAATCAGCAGGACGAGCCCGACCATCGCCATCAGGACCAGCAACGGCGTCGAGAAGTTGTTGCGGAGCTCCGAATAGCCCATCGCGGCTTCTTCGACCAGCAATTCGCCCTTCATGAACCGATCGCGCGAGAAGGCAGACCAGTTCTTCGCGGCGGGCAGCGTCACCTCGTACGCGCGAACCTGCGTGAAGAGTCCCTGCAGCGGCGCCTGCGCGGACGCGACGGTGTAGCCGGGCTTCAGGCGTCCGAACACCTGCACCCATCGCGAGCGGCGGTCGTCCATCTGCAGCCACTCCCACGTGGGCGCCATCACCGGCTTCATCAGGATCGGCAGGCGAATCTGCGGCGACTCCGCCGGATCCAGGCCGGCGAACCCCTGGGCCGAGACGCCGACAATCTCCATCGGGTAGTCATTGACGAGGATCTTCCGCCCGACGACGGCGGGGTCGCGGGCGAAGCGCATCGTCCAATAGTCGTAGCTCAGCACGACCGCGGGGTGGCCGCGGTAGGTCTGGTCGTCCTGCTGCGAGTTGAACACGCGGCCGGCGGCCGGCTGCACGCCGAGCATGGTGAAGTAATTGCCCGACACCATCTCCGCCTGCACGCGCTCGGTCCGGTTGTCGATGGCCACCGACGCCGGGACGAGCCGGCGGCAGAGGACTTCCGCCAGCGGCTCCGCTCGTTTCTGCAGATCCTGGTAGAGCGGATAGGAGTGCATCCGCGCGCCCATGTTGCTGCCCATGTGCGGGCCACGCTGGTAGAGCATCACCAGCTCATCGGGCGCCTTGACCGGCAGCTTCCGCAGGAGAATCTGATCGATGAGCGTGTAGATCGCCGTATTCGCGCCGATGCCGAGCGCCAGCGACAGGATGGCGACCGTCGCGAAGAGGGGACTGCGGCCGAGGCCGCGGAGCGCGAGCCGAAGATCGGTGAGGGCGTCGAGCATGGTTCCTTGGACGGTGAAACACGCCCGGTGGTTGTCCCGCCCCCACGGAGAAACACGGAAACATCAACCCGGAAGAACTGGGACTACCTCCTTGAGACTTCGCAGGAAATTCAGTAGCTCTTCCCGATTAAATCTCTCCACTTTAGCGGCCATATTGCTGTGCCCTCGGGCGATGACCCTTCCGTCTGGCGCCAAGAGCACGAGGCTGTCTGGAGTGTCCGTCGCCGTCACGTAGGTGCCAGGGTTGTACCGTGATGGTTTGAGAAAGAAGACGTACCTCTCCCCAACACGAAGCCGAGGAAACCCTTCCTCTTCGACCGAATCAATGTAATCGCCATTGTCACGGTCACCGCCGCGTTGCACAAACTCCACGCGTTTGTCAGCCGCACGTGCGACGTCCCGAAATACCTCATTAACGTGCAGCTCATATGCTGTCTGGATTACGGTGTCAGGCACGTTGCTGAGTGTCCGGTCCAGCGGTCTGTCCCTCTGAACAGTCGCATCAACCACCAGTGGACTTATAGCCCACCATTGCTCCAGAGTAGGCGGCGCGCCGCGGCCACCGTCAATATGGATCGTCCGCTGTTTCGTCGGCTTTTGTCCCGGGGCAGCCGATGGGGAGGTACCTCGATCTAGACCGACGACTATCAGGAGAGCACCAATCACTAGCGACGCAGCGATTCTCACTCGCATTGCCGCTCCTTTGCCGTAGTGCCTTCTGAGGGCACTCGGCGGATCGTCTCGGCGTTCAAAACGGTGATCTTCCGTGTTCTTCCGTGGTTGTGATCTCGGTGTTCTTCGGTGGCGTTCTGGCTCACCTGCCTGGATGGTATTCGCGCTCGGTGTGTCCCTGCAGATCCGTCTTGTAGAAATACACGGGGCGCAAATCGCCCTTGGCATACCGTGGTGCCTGGTCGTTGAAGTGTTTCGACGACGGGTCGCCGCTCTCGCCGCCGGCGCTGACGGCTCTCGCCTTGATCCGCTCGCCGAACTCGACGCACGCGACGAAGCTGTTGCCGCTCGTGCCGTACATCTTCTTCGTGCCCGGGTAGGTGCGCGCGCCGAAGGACGCGAGCGAACCCCACCGCGCGGAGGTGAAGCCCACTGGAATGCTCGGGCCCGCGTCGTTGAACGGCTGCACGATGTCGCCCGTGAGCCGCTGGAAGCGGTTGATCTCTCCCCACGGCGTTTTCCACGTGCCGAAGTCCTTCGTGAGCGTGTCGGAGGCGGACGCCAGCCCCTGGAGTAGTTGCTCCGGCGTTGCCTGGGCAGCCCGCATGCCGGCTCGCTCGCCCCAGTAGACGGCGAGCGACGTCGGGACCGAGGTCGCCGACCAGCGGCGGTCCCACGCCCGGAGCATCTCGAGCTGCTCGGCAACCTTCGCCTTCAGCGGGTTGGACGGCGCCATCTCGTCGTAAGCCTTGAACAGTGGCGGCAGCAGCGTGTCGAAGGCCGGCAGGTAGCTGTCGTACGCCGCGGCGATCAGCGAGTCGACCGTGAAGTCCTTCTTGTCCTTGAGCACGCGGATCGCATGCACGCCGCGCGGGCTTTCATCGTTGCCGCGATCGACGTACGACGGGTAGTTCTCTCTCTTCGGACTGCTCGGCCCCGCCGCCGACCACGGCCAGTTATTCGTGTTGTACAGCCATCCGCTGGCGGGGTTGAGCAGCCCCGGCGTTTCATCGATCGAGTGCAGCCCCTGCCAGTCCGTGGCGGGATCGCTGCCCTCCACGGGCCTGCTCCAGTCGAACCGCGTGTCGCGCCTCGGAATGAAATTCGAGTGGAAATACGCGATCGAGCCGTCCGCGTCGGCGTAGATGGTGTTGTTCGACGAGTTGGTGTGCAGCTCCATCGTGTCGCGGAACGCCTTATAACTGCGCGCCTTGGTCCGCGAGTAGGACTGCGTGAGCGCCTTCAGCGGCTCTTCCATCAGCCTGACGCTGACCCATTTGCCATTGGCTTCCCTGACGACCGGCCCGTGATGCGTACGGTAGACGGTGAACGTCTTCTGCGCCATGCCGGTCGCGGTCTTGTAGGGGACGACGATGTGCTTGACCGTCATCGGCCGCTCCTCGGCGCCGTACTTGTAAAGGACCGCCTCCCCCTTTTTGACGACGGTTTCCAGGTACTCGTCGATGTTGTCGGCGCCGCTCGACGTGTGCATCCAGCCGGCCCGATCGTTGAACCCCTGGTAGATGAAGAACTGGCCCCACGTGATCGCGCCGTACGCGTTCAGGCCCTCGTCGCTGACCATCTGCGCTTCGGCGCGGAAGAAGAACGAGGTGTGCGGGTTGATCAGCAGGAGCGCGTGGCGGCCGGCTGTGTTCGACGGCGCGATCGCCACGCCATTCGACCCGCCGGGCTCCACGAATTCAGTCACGACATCGGCCGGCTTGCCCCGCCGAAGCGTCGAAGGCGCGAAGGCGGAAGACGCGGAGGCGGGTCCGTAGAAAGCCTGGAGCTGATTCAGATTGACGCGCTCGATGTCGCCCCCGATGCTGCCTTCGCTGAAGGTGAGCGCCATCCACGGCTCGAAGCGTTTGATCACGCGCGGCGTCACCGTGGGATGCGTGTGGAGGTAGTAGTTCAGGCCGTCCGCATAGGCGTTCATCAGCGCCTTCAGCCACGCCGGCGCCTTCTCGTACTGCGCTTTCATGTCCGCGGGATCGATGAACAGCTTCATCCGCAGGTCGCGGTAGATCTCCTTTTCCCCCTCGGCCTCCGCCAGCCGGCCGATGGAATTGAGGTAGTTCGTCTCGACGCGGTTGAAATCGTCCTCGGCCTGGGCATACATGACGCCGAACACGGCATCGGCATCCGTCTTCCCGTAAACGTGGGGGATGCCCCAGTCGTCGCGGATGATGGTGACGTTCTGCGCCTGTTGTTCCCACGCACCAACCTGCGTCTGCGCCTGCGGCGCCGGGGAAACGAGCGCCGCGAAAAGTATGAGGATGAAAGAGAGCTTCTTCATTTGCTGTCCTTTGTGATCGCCGCCAGGTCCGCCTTCGCGTCCGCCAGTGTCGCGCGCATGCTGCCCGTCGGAGCGGACAGCGTCCCTGTTCGGGCACCGGAGCCGACAAACGCGCTGATCAACCCGCTCAGGCGCTGACGCACGGGCTGCGGCTGCGGTCCGGCCCCGGCGCCGGCCCCGCGCCCCCGTCCTCCGCCGCCACCGACCAGCCGCTGTTCGAGGGCCTGCAGCCGGGCGGCCCCGTCGCCGGTCGCCGCCGCGCGGCGCGTGCGCAGGTCGGCCGCGAGCGTGTCGACTCTTGCGAGCAGGTCCATCACCTCGACCGCGAATGCTTCGCGCGCCTTGTGTTGTGCCAGTGTAACCGCGGACGCGGGATCCCCGCGCACTTCGAACGTGCGCGATTCGGTCTTGACGCCGTCGACCTCGAGCGTGACCTTGAACGTGCCGGGCGCGACGTGCGGTCCGCGCGGCCCGATGTCGTGCGAGGGGATCGGCAGTTGGATCACGGCGGGTTTCTGTGCTCCCGGACCTCCGCCGCCTTCTTCACTCGCCACCCTTGAGCCTGTCGAAGGGCCTCCACCACCGGCGCCCCTGCCGGCGCCGCCCGGGGGAACGGGATACCGCAGGTCCCAGTTGACCCGGTGAATCACGTTCGCGGCACCGGGTCCGATCACGGTTCGTATGACCTTTCCGGTCGGACTCGTGACAATCAGCCGCACGTGGGCCGCGGGCTTCGACAGATGGTATGTGAACGCCGCGCCTTCCGCCGGATTTTCCGCGGTGAAGAAGTAGTGGCCCATGTTCGAGACGTCTTCCCAGTACAGCATGAGCCTCGCGCGTGGAACCCTGAAGAGGTGCGCGGGCTTCGACCGAATCGCCGCCGTCCACTCGGCGATGGGTGACCCGTCGTCCAGGATCCAGATGCCGCGGCCGTGCGTCCCCAGGACCAGGTCCTTCGTGCGCGGATGAACGAGAATGTCGTCGTAGCGCGTGGTCGGCAGGTTCGCGGCCAGCCTGATCCAGTGCGCGCCGCTGTCGTCGGTGACGAACAGCGCCCGCTCCGTTCCGGCGAAGAGCACGTTCGGGTGGCCCGGATATTCCGCCAGGCTTCGCACCGACGCATCTTCGGATGGCAACCCGGCGATCGCGAGCGTCCACGTCTTGCCGAAATCCGTCGTGCGGACGATGTACGGCGCGAAGTCGCCGTCGCGGTGGGCGTCGAAGGACACGTATGCGGTTGCGGGGGATGCCGCCGATGCGACGATGTCGCCCACGAACGTGCCGTTCCTGACGCCCTGGATCGCGCCGCTCAGCTCCGTCCATGTCTTGCCGCCGTCCCGCGTGAGCTGCACGTTGCCATCGTCGGTTCCGACCCACAGTACGTGGGGATCGACCGGTGACTCGGCGAAGTTTGAAATCTCGCTGATGGCGTCGCCGTCGTTGCGCGACAGCCTGATGTCGCGGTTGAGCACGCCCATCATCTCGAGCGTGTCGCGGTTGATGGCGCGCGTGAGGTCCTTCGTGCGCGACCACGTGGACCCGTAGTCCCGCGAGATGAAGAGGCGATTGCCGCCAAGGTACACGGTGCCCGGCGTGTGCCGCGAGGCCATGACCGGCGCATCCCAGTCGAACCGGTACGGCGGCTCGCCGGCGCGCGGCCGCGGAGTGATGCCCATGGCGTCGCCGGTCACCGGGTCGACGAGCGACAGATTGCCGCCGCTCGACGACGAGTACACCTTGCGCCAGTCGGCCTTGTCGACCGCCTTGCCGGTGCCGTCGCTGAAGCCGATCTCCAGCCAGTCCTGGTTCAGGATGCCGAGCCAGTGGCGCGTCGCGCTCGGCCCCATCCACGAGTGATTGTCCTGCAGCCCGGCATACACCCAGTACGGATCGCGATTGTCGGCGGCGATGCGGTACACCTGCGCGACCGGGATGTTGTTCACCCGGATGTACGTCTTGCCCATGTCGAAGCTCTCGTGCAGCCCCCCGTCGCCCGCAACGTAGATGTGGGCGGAGTTCGCCGGGTCGACGCGAATGACGTGGTGGTCGGTCTTCAGGCCGACGTCGTAGGTCGGGGAGGTCGGCTCCTCTTCGAACGTCGTTCCGCCGTTCTCGCTCTTGACGATGGAGGTGCCGGGCAGCCAGATGCGCCTGTCGTTATTGGGGTCGATCGTGGGCTTGCTGTAGTACATCGGCCGCGGATTGGTTGCGCTCATGCGCTTCCATGTCGCGCCCGCGTCTTCCGTGCGATACGTGCCGCCGGCAGTGGCGTGCTCGATGGTGGCGACGAGGACGTCCGGCTTCGATCGCGCGACGGCCAGCCCGATGCGTCCCTTGTCGCCGGCGGGAACGCCGTTTTCGAGCTTCTTCCAGGTCGCGCCCCCATCGGTGCTCTTGTGGATCGCGCTTCCGGGGCCGCCGCCATTGAATCCGAACGCCTTTCGGAGCCGCTGGTACGTGGCGGCATACAGGACGGCGGGGTCGCGCGGGTCCATCACGATGTCCGTCGCGCCCGTGAACCGGTCGACGAAGAGCACCCTGGCCCACGTGCGCCCGGCATCCGTCGTCTTGAACACGCCGCGCTCGTCGCTGCCCGTCCAGAGATTGCCGACGGCTGCGACGTACGCGATGGCGGGATCGGTCGGATGAAGGACCACGCGTCCAATCGCGCGCGTGTCGTGCAGGCCGAGATGCGTCCACGTGTCGCCGCCGTCGGTCGAACGATAGACGCCGCCGCCCCAGGATGAGCTCTGCCGGTTGTTCTGCTCGCCGGTGCCGGCCCAGACGATCTTCGGGTCGCGCTCGAAAATCGCGAGCGCGCCGAACGTGTTGTCAGGCTGGTTCTCGAACACCGGCTTCCATGTCACGCCCTTGTTCGCGGATTTCCAGATCCCGCCGGTTGCCGCCGCGACGTACAGCACCGCGGGGTTCGAGGGATCGATCTGGATGTCGTGGAGGCGCCCGCTGGTCGCCGCCGGCCCGATGTCGCGGAAGTGCAGCTCGTCGAACGGCCTGTCCCGAGCCTCGTCGAGGGGCGACGGCGCCGCCCGTTGGGCGAGTCCCGCAGGCATCGCGACGAGAGCCGCGAGGAAAACAAGCGCGAGAAGGATGGCGAGTCCGAAGGCCCTACGCATGCGGCAATCTCCAGCTATCGCAGTGGCATGAGATACAGGTTGTTCTCGTCGGCCTGCAGGTATTTGCCGACCATGACGTAGTTGTTGCGCGCGAAGTAGTCGAGGATCCGCTGCCGGACCTCGGGATGCGCTTCGATGCAGACGAGCTCGGGGAGAAAACGCCCGATGTCGAAGCCCGCAAGCGCTTTCGGTTCCGACAACTCGATATCCATGGAGAGGAAATCGAACCGCTCGATCCCCGCCTTGTGCAGCAGATCGTTCATCGTGATCGTCGGGACGGTGACCTCCTGCGGGTTCGCACCGGTGCGCTCCGTGAACTTCCTGTCAGTCGAACTGACGACGGTGTGCTCCGGGAGGACGTACAACTGCGCGGTCCTGTCCGACACGTCGGACACGAAGAACGGCAGGAATCGCGTGCGCGGGCGGTACTTGACGTAGTCCGGCTCGAACTGCTTCAGCGGCTCGACCGCGACACCGGACCAGCCGAGACGTTCCTCGAGGTAGAACGTCGTGCTGTCGTCGCGGTAGTGGTTCGCGCCAATGTCGACGAAGACGCCATTCCGGCGGTCCTGGAAGAAGTCACGGATGATCCATTCTTCCGCGAACTGCGAGTAGCGCTTCGGGCCGTACGCCTGCTCGAGGTAGCGGGCGCCGCGCGGCAGCGTGTTGTCGAACGAGGCCGGGGGCGCCGCCTTCCGGCAGGTGACGGCCGTCGCCGAAACGACCACCACGACCACGCCGAGCGCAGCCCGCCACCTCAGACCGGCGGTGTGCATGCCGGAGATGATACTGCACCGCGAGAGGCGAGAGGCAGCCCTAAAGGGCTGCGCTACACGGACTATCGACTATCGACTATTCCCTTCGGCAGGCGGAGCGTCGCGCGGGCCCCCCCGGCGGGCGAGCGATCGAGCGCAACGGAGCCGCCGTACAACTCGGCCAGATCGCGGACGATGGCGAGGCCCAGGCCCGAGCCGGGCGCCGCTTCATCCGCGCGCACGCCGCGGCCGAGAACCGCTTCCCGCATCGACGGCTCGATCCCCGGACCGTCGTCGTCGATCGTGATGGCGACGCCGCCACCATCGACGAGCGAGGCCACCACGACGCGCGCCTTCGCCCACTTGCACGCGTTGTCCAGCAGGTTGCCGAGCATCTCGTCGAGGTCTTCGCGGCGCGCGCGGACCTCGTGATCCGCCGGAACGTCCACGTCAATCGTCAGGCGGCGGCTGTCATGCAGGCGGAGCAACGTGCGAACCAGGCCGTCGACCGACACCCGCACGTGGCACCGCGCGGCGGGGTCGGTCGTCGACGCCGCGGCCCGTGCGTGGGCCAGGTGATAGTCGATCTGGCGCCGCATGCGCTCCACCTGCTGCCCGATGGTGTCGGCCACGTCGCCGTCGCGCCCGCCCGTGCGTTCGGCTTCCTGCGCGAGGATGGCCAGCGGCGTCTTCAGCCCGTGGGCCAGGTCTCCGGCTTTCGCCAGCGCGCGCGTCACGCGCGCGTCGCGATCGGCGAGGAGCGCGTTCAGCTCGTCGACGAGCGGCTGCACCTCCCCGGGATACCGGCCGTCGAGGCGCGGCTCGCGTCCGTCCCGGACGGCGGTGAGGCGCGCGCGCAGATCGCTGAACGACACCAGCCCGCGGCGCACCTGCACGAGTCCCGCCGCCATGCAGACCAGCGCCACGACGCCGAGAAGGGACGTGTGCGACAGGAACACGCGGTTGAACAGGCGCGGCAGGGCCGGATGCGCGGACAACACGTGGGAGTGGAGGAAGGCGGTGAGAATGAACAGCCCCGCGGTCCAGAGCAGGGCGCCGAATAACAGCCGCGCGCGCAGCGAGAGCGCGCGCCTCATGGCCGGTCGCCTATCCGGTACCCGAGGCCCCGGACCGTTTCGATGAATGCATTCCCCAGCTTCCGGCGCAGGCGCGCGACGAAGACTTCGAGCGTGTTCGAGTCGCGATCGGATCCGTGCTCGTAGATGTGCTCGCTCAGCTCGACGCGCGGGACGACCCGATCGCGGTGGTGCATCAGGTACGACAGGAGCCGATACTCATGGCTCGTCAGCTTGACCGGTCTTCCCGCGAGCGTGACTCTGGCCGACCGAGGATCGAGTGTGACCTCGCCGCATCGCAGCTCGGGGCTCGCCTGACCGCTGGATCGACGGATGAGCGCCCGCACGCGCGCCAGGACTTCCTCGATCCTGAATGGCTTCGCGACGTAGTCGTCCGCGCCGCCGTCGATCCCCTGCACCTTCTCGTGCCAGGTCCCGCGCGCGGTCAGCACGAGCACGGGCATCGACAGCCCTGCGTCGCGCCAGCGCCGCAGGATCGTGAGCCCGTCGATTCTTGGAAGCCCGAGGTCGAGCACGACCGCGTCGTACCGCTCCGTCTGCGCGAGAAAGTCGGCGCGTTCGCCATCCTCCGCGCAATCGACCGCGTAGCCCGCGTCGCGCAGGGCAGCCGCGAGTTCGGTCGCGAGCCGCCTCTCGTCCTCGACCACCAGCACGCGCAAGATCGGGCCTCCATCTGAGGTGCGCAAAGAGCTTTCAGCTTTCAGCTTCTGAGGGCTGATAGCTGACAGCTGATAGCTGACAGCTGATAGCTGATAGCTGATAGCTGATAGCTCCTCCAAGATAGACCAAACCAGGCTGAACGGCACCTGAATGCCCCGTTCAGAGCCTGTTCAGGCACCACCGAGTACTTTGCCACTGCCTGGGAACTTCGTTGAATTGGTGAGTTTGTAATTGGTGAGTTTGTGAATTCGTGAGTGCGTGAATTCTGCGCAGGTGGCTCAAATCGTCCAGCGGACGGCAATTCACCAACTCTCCAATTCACCAATTCACCAATTCACCAATTCACCAATTCACTGATTGGGGAGATCGACATGAGTGCACGGACGTTCGCAATCGTGGTCATCGTCGCCCTGCTGATGGCGATCGCCGCGATTGGCATGCACGGGAAAGGGCGCGGGTGGATCGGGGAGCTGGGGGTCGCCATCCACGGCGGACGGCATTGATGGTGGCGCGTGCGTTTCGCGACCTGCGCCAGGCGATCCGGACCATCGGTCGCATGCCGACGGTCGCAACGGTCGTGGTGCTCTCGATTGGGGCCGGCGTGGGCGTCAACACCGTCGTCTTCTCGTGGATCGAAGCGCGCGTCCTGAAGCCGCTCGGTGGAGTACCCAACGGAGGCGGGTTCTACGGCGTGGAAGTTCGGAACGACGCGGGCATGTACACGAGCGCCTCGTGGCCCGAATACGAGGATCTGCGCGAGCGGCTCCGCTCGATCCCCGATCTTGTCGCGTTCCGGATGGTGCCGCTGTACGTCGGCGACGCCGGCCAGGTCGAGCGCACCTATGGGCTGCTCGTTTCAGGAAACTACTTCTCCGCACTCGGGCTGAAGCCGGCACTCGGCCGCTTTCTGGCGCCCGAGGAAGCGGCGCGGCCGGGAGGCGAGCCCGTTGGCGTCATCTCGTACACGCTGTGGCAGAGGCGGTTCGGCGGCACACCGGACGCGCTCGGCAGAACGGTGCGTCTCAACGGCACCCGGATCGCCATCGTCGGCGTCACCCCGAAGGCGTTCCTCGGTACCGTCTCCGGGCTCAGTTTTGACATTTACCTCCCGGCGACACTCGCGCCGGTTGTCATCGGAGGGTCGGGGGAATTGCGGGACCGGGGTTTCCGCGGCTATCAGATCATTGGCGCGCTGGCGGACGGGACGTCCCGGCCGCAGGCCCAAAGCGAGCTCGACGCGGCCATGCGCGGCCTGGCGTCGGCCTATCCGCCGAGCAACGGAGGATTCACCGCCGAGGTGCTCCCGTTCTGGAAGTCTCCGCGTGGGCCGCAGCGGCTGCTGACCGCGGCGCTGACCTTCCTGCAGGCCATCATGCTGCTCCTGCTGCTGGCCGTCTGCGGAAACACCGCGAACCTGATGCTCGCGCGGGCGAGCGCGCGCCGGAGAGAGATTGGCGTACGCCTCGCGCTCGGGGCCACGCCGCGCGACATCGCCCGCCTCCTGCTGGCCGAGAACGTCGTTCTCGGAATCGCCGGCGCGGCGCTCGGGGCCGGGATCGCGGCGTGGGGGACGCAGGCGCTCCTCGTGCTTCCGTTGAGCGGATTGCCGCTGCGGTTCGACACGCACGTGGACGGCGGCGCGCTGGTGTTTGCCATGGCGCTCGGCCTGCTGTGCGGCGTGATCTTCGGCGCCGCGCCCGCCGCGCATCTTGCCCGCCTCGACCCACAGGCGGCCCTTCGGACCGACACCGGCGGTCCGCAGCGCAGCCGGATGCGCGACATCCTGATGGGTGTGCAGGCGGGGCTTGCTCTCGTCGTCCTCATCGTCGCGGGCCTGTTCTTCCGCAGCGTCATGGACGCCCGCGACCTCGACACGGGATTCCGGCGCGAGGGCGTCCTGCTCGCGGCGTACGACTTGACCGGGCGGAATGCGACACGGGAGTTCACGCGGGCGTTCCCGCGACAGGTGCTGGATCGACTCCGCGAACTGGCCGACGTGGAAGACGCGGCGATCGCGACCTCCGTCCCGCTCGACATTCACGGATTGCCCTCGCGGCCGTTCACCGTGGACGGCCACCGGCGCTCCGATAACGAGGAGGACCGCGCGCTGACCAACACCGTGACGCCGGGCTACTTTCGCACGATGCACATCCCGCTGCGCGCAGGGGCGGATTTCGTGGCGCTCGACGATCCATCGGCGCGGCCCCAGGCGATCGTCAACGAGGAGTTCGTGCGCAGGTATCTCGGCGCACTCGAGCCGATCGGACGCCGATTGCAGGTGCGCGGACGGGAGTTCTCGATCGCGGGCGTCGCGAGGGACTCGACCTACAACGCATTCGGCGAGCCGCCGACCCCGATCATCTACCTGTCGTATCGGGATGTGCCTTCCGCGGCGGGGGAGATCCACGTGCGCGCGCGCCGCGGCACGGCTGGGGAGCTCGCGAACGAGGTTCGCCGTGGCGTGCGCGAGATCGAACCTGACCTGCCGGTCTTCAACGTGCGGACGCTTGCCGATCACGTCGAGACGAACCTGATCTTCCGCCGCATCCCGGCGCGTATGTTCGCCGTGCTCGGTCCGCTGCTGCTCGTGCTCGCCGCCATCGGCATCTATGCCGTCGTCGCCTATTCGGTGTCGCTCAGGACGAAGGAGATCGGCGTGCGGCTGGCGCTGGGAGGCACGTCTGGACAACTCGTTGCCCGATTCGTCGGAGAGCACCTGCGGGTCATTGCCACGGGCGCACTCGTGGGCTGGACGCTCGCGTTCGCGATCGCGCTCGACGTCGCAGCCGTCCAGTCGATCGATCTGGCTGTCTTCGCCGGCGTGCCGGCTTTGCTGCTCGCGGTCGCGGCGGCGGCGTGCTGGCTGCCCGCGCGCCGGGCAGCCAGTCTGGATCCGATGGCGGCGCTCCGCCAGGAATGATCAGGAGACGTGATCGAGATTCCTCGCGAGGAGCGGGTCCTTCGCCGCACCCGCGCGGGCCTTCGCGGCGTGCGCCTCGTAGGCGGCGCGGTTGTTGTCCGCCATGATGAGCGCGGCTGCGAAATGCAGGGCCGGATCGTCCGGCCGTGCGGCCAGACTCTTCGTGATGAGCGCGCGGCCGTCAGTCGAGCCGCGCGCCGCGCGCACTCCCGCAATCCGCTCGGAGAAGGGCGGCGTCTTGGTCAGCATCGTGATCTCGTGGAACGCCTCGGCGAGGTACGCCGCATCGAGCAGCGCCAGCGCGTCGGCCTGGCCTTTCTTTCCGGTCATGTCCGCGCGTGCCAGCAGGCGGTTGATCAGGTGGCTGGCAACCTGCGCGTCGGCGCTGGCATAAATCGCGGCGCGCCGCAGCGTCTCCATGCGGACGATGACGGGCGTGGGCGGCGTCAGCAGCGCCTCGGTGTCGGCGACGAGGTTCTTCAGGTTGTAGTCAGCGCTCGGCTGGTTCCATCCCGCGCCGCTGCTCCAGGGCAGCGAGCGCGCGGCGCCGATCTCGTACGGGTGGCAGAGCAGTGGCGGGCCGGCGAGCGCCGGAACGGCGATGGTGAGTGCGGCGAGAACGAATGCTGAGGTGAGTCTGTGTCGGGTCATTCGGGCCTCCTTGGTGATGAGGACGCCCGGCAGACCGATGTGTTAACGCGGCTCTGCGTCCGCGGGGTGATCGCGCAGGCGCACGAGGTTGTGCAGCTCGCGCGCCAGCGTTCGCCGGCGCCACACCGCAACCACCGCGAGTACGGCGGTAACAGCCCAGACGATCACTTCGGCAATCTTCGCGTAACTCATCCCCTCGAGCGCCAGCGTGACGACCTGCCGTCGTCCGACGGGCAGACGCTGCACGGCGCTTTCGAGCCGCTGTCCCTGTTGTTCGTTCGAGAGTGCCTGTTCGGGGTCCGGCTTCGCGTCGGGCAGGTTGGACTCTTCCTCGACGTCGCTCGTGGCGAGACGGTGCCGCGCGAGGTGGGACAGGCCGCGATTGTGGGCGATGCGGAACGGGAACGTGCGCTCGGAACACTCGCGGCGGAACGACGGCATCGCCCGCCAGATCGCGATGGCGATCTCTTGAAAGCGGTCGTCGCCGTCGGCGCGATCGCGGGCGTAGCAGGCGGCCAGCCGCGCCAGCGAGCGGCCGTGGGTCTCCAGCACCCGCCTGAAGTCGTCCTCGTAAGCCATTAATCAGCAGCAGGTTACATAGGGTCTGACCCCAAACGTCCCCGTACGCCAGACAATCGGGGTCAGACCCCGGCGGGCGACCCCGGCGTTCAATCGGGGTCAGACCCCGGCGGGCGGCGGGTCAACACCAGCGTCACGACCGCGAGCGCCAGCGCGTGCAGGAGCGTCGCGGGTTGACCGGCACGCGCGCGGATGATGAATGACTGGTCCGTAACTCCTGGACGTGAATCATGCCCGGCCTCGTCCTCCATGACAGGTAGTCCGGGGCCGGACATTTTCCTTACACCTTCGCTTTCTTCCACGCTCCGCGGCGGAACAGCACGGCGCTGACGACCGCCAGCGTCGAATAGGACACCGTGAGCGCGATGAACACCCCGCGCGCACCGAGCCCCGCCCGCGACGAGAGCCACCAGGCGAGCGGAATCTCCCAGAGCCAGAACACGCCGAGGTTGATCAGCGTTGGCGTCCAGGTATCTCCCGCCCCGTTGAACGCCTGCGTCAGGACCATCCCGTACGCATAGAACACGAACCCCAGGCTGACGGTGCGCAGGCAGCCGACCGCGAAGGGCTGGACCGCGGTGTCGCTGGTGAAGACGGCGGCGATCGGCCGCGCGCCCGCGAAGAACAGCAGACCCAGCACGCCGAGAAACACCATGTTGTAGAACGCCGCGGTCCACACCGCCTGCTCGGCGCGCTCGGGCTTCCTGGCCCCGAGGTTCTGGCCGACCATCGTCGCGGCCGCGTTGCTCATCCCGAACGCCGGCAGCAGCCCGAAGATGATGACGCGCATGCCGATCGTGTAGCCAGCCAGCGCGTTGCTGCCGAAGGTCGAGAGGATCCTGATGAGACCGACGTAGCTGGCGGTCCCGATCAGGATCTGGACCGTGCCGGATCCCGACAGCCGCAGGGCGGTACGCATGATTGGCACGTCGAGCCGCAGGTGGCGGAGCCCCAGGTGCACACGCCGGTCGCCGCGCGCGAGCACCCACACCTGGAACAGCACGGCGGTGCCGCGGCCGAGGTTCGTCGCCACCGCGGCGCCCGTGACGCCGAGGCGCGGGAACGGGCCGATACCGAAGATGAAGCAGGGGCCGAGCACGATGTTCAGCGCGTTGCCGAGCACGAGCACGCGCATCGCCATCGACGCGTCGCCCGATCCGCGGAAGACCGCGTTCATCATGAACAGCAGGAGCACCGTAACGTTGCCGCCGAGCATCGTCATTGTGAAGCCGCTTCCGGTTGCGATCACCTGGTCGGACGCACCCATCATGCGGAGCAGACGCGCCGACTGCGGCGCGGCCACGGCGGCGATCGCCAGCGCGACGCCGAGGCCCAGCAGAATGGACTGGCCGGCCGCGCGGGCGGCACCCTCGCGATCGCGCTCGCCGGAGCGGCGGGCGACCACCGCGGTGGCGCCAATCGAGAGGCCCATCGCGGCTGTGTAGATCAGGGTCATCAGCGACTCGGTCAGGCCGACCGTCGCCACGGCGTCCGCCCCCAGGTGAGCGACCCAGAAGACGTCCGCGACGGCGAAGATGGACTCCATCGCCATTTCCATGACCATCGGCACGGCCAGCATCAAGACAGCGCGCCCAACGGGCGCGGTCGTGTAGTCGATCCGCGAACCGCGGATCGCTTCGGCAAGGGTCTTCCAGACGGGTCGATCGCCGGCGGGAGGCGGGGGAGCGAGCGCGTTTTCATCAGCGAACATCGACATGACGACACCGGAAATGGCCCACGGCGGCGCCATCAGCGGCCGTGCAGCCGGTTTGAATTTCGGGGTTCCCGTTGTTGGGTGGATGAACGAGTGAACGCGCGGCTCGCCTTAGCGGCTGCGCATCAGCGTCGGCAGCGGGGACCCGGCGGGCGTCGTAATTCGGGTTCGCATGAAAAGCTCAGGTGCGAATGTTACCGAATACGGGCGCGGTTGGCAACTATGGCACGAGAGTCGCACCACTGGAGAGGAGCCGTCCGTCTCAGCAGCAGGAGGTCAGCCATGCGCCGCGCCGCCATCTCGTCATTCTGCGTCGCCGTCTTCATCGCAATCGCCTCGGCGCAGACGCCCCCGCGCATCACGCGCATCGAGTTCAGTCCGGCCCCGGAGAACCAGGGCGGCGGTATCGACATCACGCTGCTCGGCTCCGGCGATTGCACCTACACGATCGACTATGGCGATGGGAAGAGCGAGCGCCGCACGGCAACCCTGCCGGATCGCATGCGGCACGCGTATGCGGCGGACAACGAGTACCTCGTGGTCGCCACCCCGGAGGCCCCGTGCGAGGGTGTCGCGCGCGCACGCATCGACGTCCGCGCGATCGCACGCGGCATCTGGCGCGTCTCCATCGAACCTGGCCCGGCCACCGACGCGCTCGAGATCATCGCCACCGTCGAGGGACGCGGCTCCTGCAGCGTCGCCCTGGATTTCGGCGACGGCACTCGCCAGACTCTTGAAGGCACGCTCCCCCTGAAAACCACCCACACCTACCCCAAAGCCGGCACGTACGAGCTGCACGCCGCCGCCGCCGCTCCGTGCCGCGGCGAGATCAGGCTCAGCGTCGATGTCAGAAAGGAATCGTGAATCATGAGTTGTGAATGGTGAGTTGACTGGCAACGCGCCTGGCCGTCCGGCCGGACGGCTCGGGCCCGGTTGGCGATAATTCACAACTCACTTCCAGTTCGTTTTGTGTCTTGACATGCTTGTCGCGCAGGCGCAGCCGCCGCGGGAGTACGCCCGCCGTCTCCGCGCGTTCGTTACCAGGGTGCTCGCGGACGCCGACGCCGCCGGGTTGACCGTCGACGATGTGATCGCCGGGCTGGGTGACCCTCGCCGCCAGGCGCAGCCGCGCGAGCACTGAAAGAGGAGGACTCAGATGGTGTCGTTTTCATTCGCTCGGCGCGCGGACGACGGATCCGGAAGCGCCCGGCGCGTCAACGTGGTCGCGATCCTCATCCTGCTGGCCTCGGTCGTCATCGGCCTGCTCGGGACGCGCGCCACGGAGAGCCCGGTCCCGCTCATCGCCTTGATCGTCGCCGGATTCGTGCTGATGCAGGCCCCCCAGATCGCGCAGCAGTGGGAACGCGGGGTCGTGCTCAAACTCGGGCGATTCGTCGGCTTGCGCGGTCCGGGTCTCTTCTGGATCGTTCCCTTCATCGAGCGCGTGTCGTCGTGGATCGACCAGCGCACGATCACCACCAGCTTCGCCGCCGAGCAGACGCTGACGAGCGACACGGTGCCGGTCAATGTCGACGCCGTGCTCTTCTGGATGGTCCACGATGCGCAGAAGGCGGCGCTCGAGGTGCAGGACTACGCCCCGGCGGTGAGCTGGGCGGCGCAGACCGCGCTGCGCGACATCATCGGCCGGACCGAGCTCGCCGACCTGCTGCGCGGGCGCGAGCAGATCGAGGCCGAGCTCCAGCAGCTCATCGACCAGCGGTCGAACCCGTGGGGCGTCACCGTCTCGTCGGTGGAGATGCGCGACATCGTCATTCCCGTCGCGCTGCAGGACGCCATGTCGCGCGAGGCGCAGGCGTCGCGCGAGAAACGCGCGCGCATCATCCTCGGCCAGGCGGAGACGGAGATCGCGCAGTCGTTCCAGGAAGCGGCCAGGTCGTACCACGACAACCCGACCGCGCTCCATCTGCGCGCGATGAACATGTTGTACGAAGGGCTGAAGGAGAAAGGCGCGCTGATGCTGATCCCGAGCAGCGCCGTCGAATCGATGGGCATGGGCGGCATGTTGGGGGCGGCGGCGTTGCGGCAGGAAAAGCTCACGGGTGGGACGGGCACATAGAAGGTCCTTGCGGTTCCAGGGTTCTAAGGTTCCAAGGGTTCTAAAAGGGTTCTTGTCGAAGGAAGGACTGAGATGGCATCCGAGACACCCGATCGCCTGAACATGCGCGTCCTGACGTTGCTGGCCATCGTCGGCGCGATTCTGTGCATTCTGGGGTGGTACCGCTACTTCAGATAAGCTTGACCTCGGTCGCGGCGAGCGTCATAGATGGAGGATGCGAATCACGCGCATCCTCCTCATCGCCATCGCGGTTGGCGTCATGGCCACTCACGTCCAAGCTCAGCGGCGCGGCGGCGGCACCGCGACCTTCGCCGTTACGGTCACGGACGGCTCGGGCGCGCCGATCGGCGGCGTGCTCGTCACCGTCCAGGGGCCGGTGACGCGTCAGGCCCGCACCGAACGCGGCCGGATTGTGTTCGAGGGCCTTCCGGCGGGCAGCTACCGCCTGAAGTTCGAGCACCCGGACTATGTCGCGCTGGAGCGCGAGGTCACGGCGCGCGGCCGCGCGCCCATTGCCGTTCCAATCGTCCTCACGGAGGCCCCCAAACCGGTGCCGCCGCCGCCCGTTGTCGCGCCGCCGGTCAAAGCCGATCCGGTCACCATCGATATCACCACGTTCATCGAACGGAACTTCGTCGGCCGCGCGGCCTCGAAGACATCCGCGCTCGCGTGCGCAACCGGCGGATCCGCGGCGCTCGTACAAGTCCGGGAGCCGTTGAAGGAAGCGGCGACCGGCGACGCCGATCGATTCCTCTATGTGATCGCGGGCACGGGCAACGCACGGATCGGCAGCCGGGATCAGCCGCTCGGCGCAGGCACCTTCCTCATGATTCCGCGCGGGGTCGAGGACGAACTCTCCGCGCGCGGGCGGAACCCGCTCAGCGTGCTGTCGGTGAAAGCCGGGGGCTCGTGCGCCTCGGCGCAGGCACGCCGCTGACCGCGCGTCACGAGTCGCGCAGGACGACGATCGGATCGACGCGGCCGGCGGCGCGCGCCGGCAGATATGAGGCGGCGAGCGCGACGACGAACACGCCGATCGCCGTGCCGATGAACACGCGCGCATCGGTCGGCTTGACGTCGTTGAGCATCGACTCGAGGACCCTCGTGAGCATCCACGCCCCCGCCGCGCCCGCCGCGATTCCGGTCCCGCTGAGCACCAGGCCGCGTCCGACGACCAGCGCCCGGACGACGCGGGGGGCCGCGCCGAGCGCGAGCCGGATCCCGAACTCACGCTGCTGCCGGCGCACGTTGTAGGCCGTGACGCCGTAGACGCCCACCATCGCCAGCACGCCCGCCAGCACGCCGAAGAGGGCCGTCAGCGCCGAGAGCAGACGCGGCTGTGCGATCGACTGGCTGGCGACCGCCTCCATCGTCTG
>MELC01000038.1:33630-112742 GCA_001767455.1 Acidobacteria bacterium RIFCSPLOWO2_12_FULL_66_21 | reverse complement strand
GCCTCCATCGTCTGCACCTGGCTCACCGGCAGCGAGTCGTCCAGCGACTTCACGATCTGCCGCGCGGTTGGCACGACGGCGGTCGGATCGCCGCCCCGCGTGCGCAGGACGACGGTCATCGCCGTGAACGGGGATTGCTCGATCGATCGGTAGAACTCGTACGGCGGCTTTTGCGCGAGCCCGAACGACCGGATGTCGCCGATCACGCCGACCACCTCGTACCAGTGCGTCATGTCGCGGCCCTGGCCGAAATGTCGTCCAATCGGGTCTTTGCCGGGCCAGAACTTCTCGGCCGTGACGTGATTGATGAGCACGGTGCGGGACCCCCGGCCGTCGCGCGCGTCGAGCGGTCGCCCCTGGAGCAGCGGCACGCCCATGGTGCGCAGATAGTCGCCGTAGATCCACCGGTACTCGACAAGCGGCGCGTCGTTCGGACCCCAGGGATTTCCACCCTCGACGTTCATCTCGCCGTTCCAGCCGAAGTTGAACATCGGCAGATGGCTCGTCATGCCGGCGCTTTCCACGTTGCCAATCTGCGTCAGGCGGGCATACAAGTCCCGATAGAGCTGCACGGCGCGTTCGGGCGCCTGGTACCGTGGACCCGAGGGCGCGAGATCGAACGCGACAATGTGGTCGGTCCGCACGCCGGCGTCGCGCTTCTGGAGGAGGATGACGTTCTTCACGAGGAGGCTTGCGCCGACCAGCAGCGCGAATGCGACCGCAATCTCGACAACGACCAGGCCGTTGCCGACGCGGCGCCCACCCGTGCCGGACCGCACGTCACCCTCGCGAACCGCCGACACGAGCTGGCGCGAGCGCAGACGGACGAGCGGCCACAGGCCGCACAACAGCCCCACCAGGGTCGTCACGGCGGCGGCGAAGGCGAGCACCGCGGCGTCAATGTGCACCGTATTGGCGCGAGGGAGCTCGGTCGCCGCGAGCACGAGGAACGACCGCAGCAGCCCTTCGGCCAGCAGCAGACCGAGCAGCCCGCCGGCCAGGGCGAGCAGCATGGCCTCGAGCACGAGCTGGCGCGCCAGATCCCGCTGCGACGCGCCGAGCGCAAGGCGGATGGCCAGCTCGCGGCGCCGGCCGACCGCCGACGCGAGCAGCAGGTTCGCGACGTTCGCACACGAGATGAGCAGCACGAGCAGCACGGCGCCGAGGAGCACTCGCAGCGGCGCACGCACGTTGCCGACAATGACTTCGGTATACGATCGCACGTCGACGCCGTGGTTCGTGCCGAACTCGCGCGCGAGCGTGTCGCCCAGCTGCCGCATGTCGACGGCGGCGCGCTCGACCGGCACGCCCGGCTTCAGCCGCGCAACGACCGGCATGAAATGGGAGCCCCGCGTCGCCGGATCGAGCTTGCGCTGCAGTGGCACGAACACCTTCGCCGCCCGGTGGCTGAACGTGGCGGGCATCACGCCGATCACCTCGTACGGATCGCCGTTGAGCACGATCTTCGATCCGATGACGGTCTCGCGCCCGCCGAACCGCTGCTGCCAGAACGTGTGGTCGAGGACCGCGACCTTGCGGCCGCCGGGCTGATCCTCTTCCGGCGTGAACCATCGACCGAGCGCCGGCCGCACGCCGAAGACATCCACGAGCGACGCGGTGGCCGTGACCGCGCGGATCCGCTCGGGGTCGCCACTCCCAGTCAGCACGAACTGCGCGTTCGCCGACCCGCCGATCGCCGCGAACGCCTGGTTCCGCTCTTTCCAGTCCATGTATTTCGGGAAGGAGGCCGGACAGGTCTTGCACGCGGGCTGCGTGTCGTACACCGCGACCAGGCGATCGGGGTCGGGATACGGCAGCGGGCTCACCAGGACCGCGTTGAAGATGCTGAACACGGCGGTGGTGACGCCGATCCCGAGCGCGAACGCAATCAGCGCAAGCACCGAGACGAACCGCGAGCGCACGAGGGTGCGAATCGCGACCTTGATCTCGAAGGCCAGACGAGCCATGAAACCGCCTCCGCGCCCTTAGACGAGACCAGGCGCACATCCGTTGGCCCCGCCTTCGCGCTCCGCGCTGCGGCGGGCAAGCCCGGAAGACGGTGCTCCAGTGGGGCATCTTGCGCCAAGGGACACCTCTGCGGTACACATATAGGCGCCAATGCCCGCCAGAATCGGCCGCGGGGCACTTGCCGCGGCCGGCTATACGTTGATTGCGGCTGCGTACGCGTGGCCGCTGCCGCTCCGGCTCGGCTCGGCGCTGCTCGGCACGGTCGCCGGTGACACGGGTGTCTACGTGTGGAACCTGTGGCTGTTCCGGCACCTGATCGTCTTCCACGGGACGCTTCCGTTCTTCACGCTCGATATCCTGTCGCTGGTGCCGCCCGTGCCGCTGACGCTGCACAACTACACGGCCCTTGCCGACCTCATCGCGTATCCACTGCTGCCGTTGTTCGGGACGGTCGCCACGTTCAACCTGCTCGTGCTCGCCAGCGGAGTCGTATCGGCCCTGGCGATGTTCGTGTTCGCGCGCCGGCTGACGGGGGACTCGGCGGCCGCGTGGGCGGCCGGGCTCGTCTTCGGGTTCAGCCCGTTCATGAGCGCGCGCGCGACGGAGCATTTCAGCCTGATTCAAACGGCGCCCCTCGCCACCTTCGCGCTCTTCTTTCAGAACCTCCAGCGGCGTCCGACCATCGCGTCGGCGGCGGGCGCGGGCATCTCCGTTGCGCTGGCGTTCTTCTGCGACCCGTACTATGCCGTTTACTGCGTGCTCATCGGCGCGTTCAGCGTCGCGTACTCCGCGATGACGATCGCGGGCGTGCCCGCGGCGCACCGGCCATACCGGTGGCGCATGGTGCTCGACGGCCTGCTCGCAGTGAACGCCGTCGCGATCGCGTGCATCGCCCTGTCGGGCGGGTGGCGCTTCACCCTTCTGGGTGTGCGGGTCAGCATGACCCAGTTCTACACGCCGGTGCTCGTGCTCACGGTTCTGGCGATCGTGCGCTTCTGGCTTGCGGTAAGACCGCGCATCTCGTGGATGATGCCCACGCTGCCGCCGCTCCGGTCGGTCGCCGCCGCCGGCTTGGCGTGCGCGTTCCTGCTCTCGCCCGTGCTCTCGGCGATGGGCACGCACCTCTCCAGCCGACGCTGGATCAGCCCGCGGGTCTGGTGGCGGAGCAGCCCCGCCGGACTGGACTTCCTGGGGTTGTTCGTGCCCAATCCGATGCATCCCTGGTTCGGCGGCTTCTTCCATGACGGGGTCGCGAGCATGCCGAACGGGTTCGTCGAGAACGTCGGCTCGATACCCTGGGTGCTGACCCTCACGCTCGTCGTCGCCTGGGGCTGGCGCCGGGCGCCGCTGCCGCGCTACTGGGTCGCCTTCACCGCCCTGTTCGCGATCCTGACGCTTGGGCCGTTCGTCCACATCGGCGGCTTCAATACGTACGTGCCGACGCCGTGGGCGCTGCTTCGATATGTGCCGATCGTCGGCGGCGCACGCATGCCGACACGCATGATGGTACTGGTGATGTTCGGCCTCGCCGTGCTGCTGGCCTGCGCGCTCAGCGCTCTCCGGGCCCGTGCGCGCCGTCCGGCGCTGGTCGCGCCGGTCGTCGCCGCGTTACTCATTTTCGAGATGCTGCCCGCGCCGCGCGCGCTGCAGTCGGCGGAAATCCCGGGGGTGTTTCGCACGATTGCGGCGGATCCGCGTCCGGTCCGGGTGATGAACCTGCCGTTCGGCCTGCGGGACGGCCTGCTGTCGTTCGGGAACACCAATGCCGCGGCGCAGTTCTACCAGACCGTGCACCACAAGCCGCTCGTCGGCGGGTACGTGTCACGGCTGCGCGAGCGCGATATCGAGTACTACCAGCGGCGCCGCGTCACCCGCGCGCTGCTGGAGCTCAGCGAGGGACGGGAAATCGCGGAGCCCCGGCGCGCCATCCTCATCCAGCGCGCGCACGAGATCCTCCCGGAACTGAAGATCGGTTACATCGTCGTCGACGCCGATCGCGCAACACCCGCGCTCGTGGACTTCGCCCGCGAGGCCTTCGACCTGACGTTCGTACAATCCACCGCGCCATACACGCTCTACAGCACGCCTCTCGCGCCGCGCCGTTGAGAGGGGCCGGGGCAGGTCACCCGTGGCGTTGCGATCGCGCCGGAAGCCGCCGGCTATCCCTTCGCCTGCCCTTCGGTGCGCGGCACTTCGCCCGTCTCGACGAGCTGCTTGAGCCGCCGCAGATCTTCGCGGATTTCGGTGGCCACGTCGCGCCCCAGGAGCTTCGCGATTGCCGCGCCGACTTTGCCCCCCGGCGGGCTGTACTGGAACCTGACCCGCACGCGGGTGCCGCGGCCGGGGCCCGCGACGTCGAAATTGACGGAGCCCGCGCTGACGACCTCCGAGCCTTCGATCGATCGCCATCCGATCACCTGGTTCGGGACCTCGTTGATGATCTCGGCGTTCCACTCGACGTCCGCGCCGCCCGGCCCCTTCGCGCGCCAGCGGGAAAGCGTGTCGGTGACGCGCTCGACCGATTCGAGATGCCTCATGAAGCGCGGCAGGTTCTCGAGGTCGCGCCAGAAGCGATACAGCTCGTCGACCGGGCGGTTGATCGTGACGCTCTCCTCGACGTTCACGCCCGCGCTGCCGCCGAGCGCGCGGCGCGTGTCGCTGCGCGTGTCGGCGGTGTTGATGTCGAGCGCCTGATACACGTCGCAGTGGCCGGTGACGCCGCGGCGGACGAGCATCGCGCCAAATCCAGCCAGCATCCACCCGGCGCCGTTCCGGCGGCTCAGCCCGTAGGTCGCGAGACCGGCGCCGGCCGCCATCGAGAGCCAGCGCTCGATTTCGTTGATGTTGCGTCGCGCGTGTACGCGCGCCTCGAGGCGGTCACCCGGAAACTCCATTTCCATGTTCATGCTGTTCTCCTACACCGTCGTCTTGGCGCCCGCGGTCGGGGTCCAGGACGGCGAGTCGCTGGCGGGGAACGACTCCTCAGACGCGCCGGCCACGACATCCGTCGAGCGATAGCCCCTGTCCTTCAGCGTCGTGTCGATCCAGCGACGGACGAGGCCGAGGTCGCGGCGGCCGAGCGCCGCGCGGACCGCCAGCGCCGCGCCCGCGGTCGCGAGAAGACCGCCGGCGAATCCACCCCGCCTGGCGCCGATCGTCGCGAGGGCTGAGCCCGCCGCCGCGGCGAGCCACCGTTCGTGGTCGTACGTCGAAAGGGTCGCGCGCAGACTGGGTTTGTCCCAGACACTCTTTTCGCTCCGCGCCACGGTCAGATTCATGGTCCCGTCGGACATGGCATTCCTCTCTTTGAAAGGTCAGGGCGTGGCTGTGCACAAGGCATGCCCATCTCGCTACAATGACCCCATGCAGAAAATCGCTGCGGGCCTTCTCTTCTTTACGTCCGTTCTGGCCGGTTCGGCGTTCCAGCCGGCTCAACCGCCGGCCGCCTTCGATGTTCTGATTCGAAACGGCCGCGTCATGGATGGATCGGGCAATCCCTGGATGCGGGCCGACATCGGCATCCGCGCCGGACGGATCGCCGCGATCGGGGTCCTGCCTGCGGCGCAGGCGCGAACGACAATCGACGCCGCGGATCGGCTGGTGGCGCCCGGGTTCATCGACGTGCATTCGCACGCGGGGGGCGAAGGGCTCGCCAACCCGGCGCTTCGACAGGGCCAGCCGCTGCTCGCGCAAGGCGTGACCACGATCGTCGCGAATCCGGACGGGGGCGGTCCGGTGGATCTGGCGGCGCAGCGCGCGCGCTTCGAGAAGCAGGGACTCGGACCGAACGTGGCGCTGCTCGTCGGCCACGGCAGCGTGCGCGAGGCGGTACTCAAGACGGCGAACCGCGCGCCGACCTCGGACGAACTGGACAAGATGCGCGGGCTCGTGCGGCGCGGCATGCAGGACGGGGCGTTCGGGCTGTCGAGCGGCCTGTTCTACGTGCCGGGGAGCTTCGCGAAAACGGAAGAAGTGATCGAGCTCGCGAAGGTGGCGGGCGAATTCGGCGGCCTCTACACGAGCCACATCCGCGACGAAGGGAACTACGACATCGGCGTGGTGGCCGCCACACAGGAAGTGATCCGCATCGCGGAGGAAGCGCACGTGATCGGCATCGTCAGCCACATGAAGGCGCTCGGGCCCGACAACTGGGGGCTGTCGTTCGCGATGACCGCGCGCATCGAGGCGGCGAGGACCCGCGGGGTCCAGGTGTTCGCCGACCAGTATCCCTATGAAGCGTCTTCGACGAGCCTGCGCGCGGCGCTCCTGCCGCTCGGGGTCGAGCTCGCGAGGGAAGGCGACACCGCGAAGGCACGCGAAGTGGAGGCGATTGCGCGCGAGAACCTGCGGCGCCGCGGGGGAGCTTCCGCCATCCAGGTGGCGTTCTACCGGCCGGAGCCGGCACTGCAGGGCAAGACCCTGGCGCAGATCGCCGAGTCGAAGGGCACCGATCCGGTCAAGGCCGCGCTCGACCTGCTGGCGAAGGGCTCGGTCTCCATCGTGTCCTTCAACATGTCCGAGCCGGACATCGAGCACATCATGCGGCAGCCCTACACGATGACGTCGAGCGACGGCGGGCTGGTGGCGTTCGGCTCTGGCGTGCCGCACCCCCGCAACAACGGCGCGTTCGCACGGAAGCTGAACGTGTACGTGCGCGAGCGGCACGTCATCGGGCTGGAGGCCGCCATCCGATCGATGACGAGCCTGCCGGCCGCCGTGTTTGGATTCAAGGACCGGGGCGTCATCCGGGAAGGGGCCATCGCGGACATCGCGGTGTTCGATCCGGCGGCCGTCCGCGATCGCGCGACCTACACCCAGCCGCACCAGCTTGCCGAGGGCATGAGCTACGTGCTCGTCAACGGCGTCGTCGTCGTGGACAACGGGAAGTTCACGACGGCGACGCCGGGACAAGTGTTACGGAAATAATCGCCGTTACTCGTTGCTCGTTGCTCGCTGCTCGTCGAGCCCCGAGCCCCGAGCCACGATCAGGCTTGACACCATCGGGCCCAGCGATATACCCTTCCATCCGGATTAACGGATGGAGTCATGAGCCTGGCGCGGGCGATCTTCGACGATCTCACCGTGCTCGCCGATGCGACGCGCGCGCGGCTGTTGCTGCTCATCGAGCGCCACGAGCTGACGGTGTCGGAGCTCTGCCGCGTCCTGCAGCTCCCCCAGTCGACCGTCAGCCGCCATCTGAAGGCGCTCGCCGACACCGGCTGGGTTGCCTCGCGGCGCGACGGGACGAGCCGCTACTACACGCTGTCGCTCGACGAGCGGGACTCGGCCGCGCGGCGGCTATGGTCGCTCCTTCGGGAACGCATCGGCGCGTCCGCGGGGGCGGACCAGGACGCGCGGCGCCTCAAGGGCGTGCTGGCGCGGCGCCAGTCCGTCTCGCAGCACTTTTTCGACTCCGCGGCCGGGCAGTGGGACACGCTGCGGGCCGAGCTCTTCGGCCCCGCATCGCACTTGCAAAGCCTGCCGGGCCTGATCGACGAGCGCTGGACGATGGGCGATCTCGGGTGCGGCACGGGCCAGGTGGCCGCCGCGCTCGCCCCCTTCGCCGCCCGCGTGATCGCGGTGGATCGCTCGGGCGAGATGTTGCAAGCCGCGCGGCGGCGCTTGAAGGACGCCCCCAACGTCGAGGTTCGGCGCGGCGATCTCGAGGCGCTGCCGATCGGCGATGCCGAGCTCGACGCCGCGACGCTGCTGCTGGTGCTCCATCATCTCCCGCAGCCGGCGGCGGCGTTGTCCGAGGCGGCACGCGCGCTCCGTCCCGGCGGCCGCGTGCTCATCGCCGACATGCTGCCGCACGATCGCGAGGAGTACCGCCGCGAGATGGGGCACGTCTGGCTCGGGTTCTCGGCCGAGCAGGTCGAGCGGCTTTTGAGCGCCGCCGGGTTCGAGCGCGTTCGCATCGTCCCGCTGCCCGCGAACGCCGAGGCCAGGGGGCCGGCGCTCTTCGTGGGGACGGCAACAAGGAAATTAGTGAATTGGTGAATTAGTGAATTGGTGAGTCGGTGAATTGGCGAATTGGTGGGTTGGTGAATTGGTGACTGTGAGCCAAACGCCACAAATTGCCCCTTCCCATAATTCACCAACTCACAAATTCACGGATTCACAAACTATTGGGGGGAGTGATGAGCACAGCTATCCGTGAACTACATGTCTTCGAGGCGGCCGTGAACGCCGGCTGCGAGCCCTACAAGGTCCGCGATCTCTCGCTGGCGGACTTCGGCCGCCGGGAAATCCGTCTCGCCGAGCAGGAAATGCCCGGCCTGATGACGCTCCGCGAGCGCTACAAGGGCAAGCAGCCGCTTGCCGGCGCGCGCATCATGGGCAGCCTGCACATGACGATTCAGACGGCGGTCCTCATCGAGACGCTCGTCGAGCTCGGCGCCGACGTGCGCTGGGTGTCGTGCAACATCTTCTCGACGCAGGATCACGCGGCCGCCGCGGTGGCGGTCGGCCGGCCGGAGAACGGCGGCACCGCGGACAACCCGAGGGGCACCCCCGTCTTTGCCTGGAAAGGGGAATCGCTCGAGGAGTACTGGTGGTGCACGAGCGAAGCGCTGATGTGGCCCGACGGCTCCGGCCCCACGCAGATCGTGGACGACGGGGGTGACGCGACGCTGCTCGTGCACAAGGGGGCCGAATTCGAGAGGGCGGGGAAGATTCCGGCGTTCGACCCCGAGAAGGATCCGGAGGAGTGGGGCGTGATCCTCGATCTGCTCCGGAAGGAAATGAAAGAGAACCCGACACGGTGGACCAGGGTGGCGGCCGCAATCCGCGGCGTCAGCGAGGAGACGACGACCGGCGTGCACCGCCTCTACCAGATGATGGAGAACGGCAGTCTGCTGTTCCCCGCCATCAACGTCAACGACTCGGTCACCAAGAGCAAGTTCGACAACATCTACGGCTGCCGCCACTCGCTCGTCGACGGCATCAACCGCGCGACCGACGTCATGCTCGGCGGCAAGGTCGCCGCGGTCTTCGGCTTCGGCGAGGTGGGGAAGGGCTGCGCGCAGGCGCTCCGCGGCCAGGGCTGCCGCGTCATCATTGCTGAAATCGACCCCATCTGCGCGCTCCAGGCGGCGATGGAAGGCTACGAGGTCAAGACGATCGACGAGGTCGTCGAGACCGCGGACATCTTCGTCACGGCGACGGGCAACTTGAACATCATCACCGCCGCGCACATGTCGCGGATGAAGGACAAGGCGATCGTCGGCAACATCGGCCACTTCGACAACGAGATCGACATGGCCGGCCTGAAGAAGGTGAAGGGGATCGAGCGGATCAACATCAAGCCGCAGTACGACGAGTACCGGTTCCCGGACGGCCACAGCGTGATGGTGCTCGCCGAAGGGCGGCTGCTGAACCTCGGATGCGCGACGGGACATCCGAGCTTCGTGATGTCGGCCTCGTTCACCAACCAGGTGATCGCGCAGCTCGAGCTGCATCAGCACAACGACAAGTACGCGAAGAAGGTGTACATCCTGCCGAAGCACCTCGACGAGGAGGTCGCGCGTCTGCACCTCGCGCATCTCGGCGTGAAGCTGACGACGCTCTCGAAGGAGCAGGCGGAGTACATCGGCGTGCCGGTCAACGGGCCCTACAAGTCGGAGCACTACAGGTACTGACGCGGGTCAACTCCAAATTCCAAACTCCAAACTCCAAAGGCACTCCAAACTCCAAAGGCACTCCAAACTCCAAAGGCACTCCAAACTCCAAAGGCACTCCAAACTCCGAACGTCAAAACCCAGATTTCGCCGTTTGGAGTTTGACGTTTGGAGTCCTTTGGAGTTTGGAATCTGGAGTTTGGAGTTAGTTGGTTAGTCCGAAGCCGGCTCGCTCATGAGGTCCGTGATCTTCTTGACGTAGCGTCGGGTCTCCTTGAACGGCGGGATGCCCCGGTAGCGGGCGACGTTGCCGGGGCCCGCGTTGTAGCTCGCCAGCGTGAGCGGCAGGCTGCCCCGGTGCGCGTCGAGGAGCCGCCGCAGGTATTTCGAGCCGGCCATGACGTTCTGCTCGGGGTCGAACGGGTCCGTTACGCCGAGCTCCTCGGCGAGCGCCGGCATGAGCTGCATGAGTCCCTGGGCGCCCACAGGTGAGACGACCGTCGGGTCAAAAGCAGACTCCGTGCGCATCACCGCCCGGATGAGATCGGGATCGAGCTCGTAAGCTTCAGCGGCCTTCTGAATCAGGTCTTCGTACGCCTTGTCGGGACTGATGGCCGTGAAATCGGCCATCGACACCGACACGCTCGGGGTCAGCAGCTTGATCTTTCCATGGGTTCTCGGGTGGGACGGGGCGGCCAGCGTTGCGGCGGCGAGGAGCAGCGTCCGCAGCCGCTGCCGCCGGCGTTCGCCGCGCCGCCGATCCGGCACGAAGCGCCGGCGGTGACGGCGATCCCCGTTGCGCCGCTCCAGGTTGTGGCGTAACCCGACGGCAGGCGGAGCAGCGGCGGCATCGGAGTCAGGCATCCATCACCGGGGTTTCCCGTTGCAAACGGGAAGACCCCAGCAGAATGCATCTCAGCCGTTGCTCGTTGCTCGTTGCTCGTTACTCGTTGCTCGTCTTCTTGCCGAGCCACGAGGCACGAGCCACGGGCCACGAGCCACGACGCCGGAGCTTGTTAACTCTTCGGCGGAGCCTGCGTGGCCGTGACGGTCGGGACGGCTGCCTCAGCCGCGGCGGCCGGCTTGGAAACGCCGAGCTGTGCCAGCACCGACGGCAGGTTCAGTCCGAGCGCCTCGAGCTGCTGCAGCAGGTTGAAGACGATCGCGGGGCTCGTCTGCGCGAGACGACTGAGGCTGCTGCCGTCGGCCCCGCCGCCGCCCTGATCGAGCACGACCAGCTTGTCGATGTTGCCGAGCGGCGCCGCCACCGCGCCGAACACCCCTGAGGAGGCCGTCAGGATCGCGGGCAGCTTCTCGAGCACCGTCTGCAGCCGCGCGGACTCGTTGAACTCCTTCCACGCTTCCGCCTTTCGCAGGATCGCCGCCGCTTCGGCGACGCCTTGCGCCTCGATCGCCTTCGCCTGCGCGAGGCCGATTGCTTCGATCTTGGCCGCTTCCGCGCGCCCTTCGGCTTCGACGGCGGCCGCGCGGCCGACGCCTTCCTTCCGCAGCTTCTCCTGTTCCGCTTCGGCGAGCGCGATCAGCGCGGATCGCCGTCCCTCGGCTTCGAGGATGGCCGACTGCTTCGACGCCTCCGCTCTGACGATCGCCGCCTGGCGATCCGCTTCGGCAGGTTTGATGACGGTCGCTTCCAGCTCCTTCTGCCGGCGGAGCACTTCCTGCTCCTGCACGGAGATCATCTGCTCGGTGCGGGTCCGCTCGATCTTCACTTCCTCGGCCACGACCGCCTGGCGCGCCGTCGCCATGGAGAGCGGGCCGGCCTGCTCGGCGCGCGCCTTCTGTGTCTCGATCTCCGCCTGGTACTGCGCCTGCCGGATCAAGAAGTCGCGCGAGGCCTGCGAGATTTCCGCGTCCGCCTTGAACTTCGCCTGCTCGCCTTCCTGCAGCGCCAGCGCCGACTTGATCTTCGCGTCGCGGTGCGCCTCGGCCTCGCCGATGGTCGCGTCGCGCTTCACTTCGGCCGTCCGCCGCTTGCCGAGCGCGTTCAGGTAATCCTCTTCGTCGCTGATTTCCTGGATGGTGAGAACGTCCACCCCGATGCCCATCTTCTCGAGGTCCACCGTGGCCTCGCTCGTGAGCTTCTGCGCGAAGCTCTGGCGATCGCTGTTGACCTCTTCGACCGTCAGCGTGCCGAGGATCGACCGCAGGTGCCCCTCGAGCGTCTGGAAGATGACTTTCTGAATCGTGTCGTGTGTCATGCCGAGGAACCGCTCGGCCGACGCCTGGAGCGACGTGTCGTCGCCGCGAATCTTGACGTTCGCGACCGCCTTGACCGAGACCGGCACGCCCTTCAACGTGTACGCCCGCTTGATCTCGAGCGGGATCGTCATCACGTTGAGGTGGAGGTACTCAACCTTCTCCAGCAGCGGGATGCGCAGGGCCGCGCCGCCGCGCACCATCCGGTAGCCGACGGTGCGGCCGTCCGGCAGCTTGCGCTTGCGCCCGCTGAGAACCGCCACGGCATTGGGCGAGACCTTCAGGTAATTGCGGCTGAACAGCCACGCGGCCGCGAAGAAGCCGAGAACCACGAGCAGGATGACGACGATGAGCGCGGATATCTGGAGACTTTCGACCATGGGGACTCCGGGGGTTACTGGCGCTTCACGATCACGGTTTCGCCGAGCACTTCATCGATCAGGACCGAGACGTTTTCCGGCACCGACTCGCCGTCGCGCGTGCGCGCGATCTTGTCGACCAGCTCCTCGCCGACGCGGCAGCGAATCTGGCCGATGCCGCCCGCCGGGATCGACACCACAACCCGCGCGGTCTGGCCGACGAGGTCGCCCGAGGTGACGTCCGAGCTGGCCTGCTGAGCGTAGAGGAACCGCGCAAAGGCGTAGATCGCGCTGCCGAACACCAGCCCGCTGCCGAATCCGACGCCCGAGGCGGGAAGCGGCGACATCCCGTAATGCGTCGCGACCGCGCCAAAGCCGCCGAAGGCCGTGACGAAGACCGCGATGATGCGGCTGCTGAAAAAGCCGGGTCCGCCATGGTCGAGCCCGGCATCGAACCCGTCTCCCAGGTGGTCGAAAATTTCGCCAAACAGCAGCGAGACCAGCAGCACCAGGAAGCCAAGGGCCGCAATCCCGAGGAAGACCGTGAACGCAGTGATGGGTGGCAGGAAGGTCATACCGCTCAAGAATGGGATGAAGTGTGCCCACTCTAGGGGAAGGGGTCCGAGAAAGTCAAATCTCCGCGGCTCGTGGCTCGCAGCTCGCAGCTCGCGGCTCGTGGCTCGTGGCCCGTGGCTCGTTACTCGTTACTCGATTCGGAGCGCGCTCAGCGGATCGACGCGCGACGCGCGGCGGGCGGGAATGTAGGTGGCGACCAGGGTCACGACGGCGAACAGCGCGCACGTGGCGCCGAAGGTCACCGGATCGGGGCCCGAGACGCCGAACAGCAGGCTCTCGATCAGGCGCGATGCAACACCGGCGGCCACGACGCCGAGCGCGACGCCGACCGCCGCGAGGAACAGGCCCTGCCGCAGCATCAGCCGGACGACCATCGCCCGATCGGCGCCGAGCGCGATGCGGATGCCGATCTCGCGCGTGCGTCGGCTCACCGCGTACGACGTCACGCCGTAAATCCCGATCGCCGCGAGCAACATGCCGAGCATGCCGAGGCTTCCCGCGACCGACGCGGCGATGCGCTGCGGCACCTGCCCGATGGCGGTCACTTCGCCGAGCGGCAAGGCTTCGGTGATCGGCAGGTTCGAGTTCATCGTGCGCACGATCTGCCGTACGGCCGGAATCGCGCTTCGCCCGTCCGTCGTCCGCACCAGCAGCGCGATCCTGGACATGTGCTGCTGCGACATCGGTACGTACACGTACGGCTCGGCGGCCTCGGTCACCGACATCAGCTTCGCATCCGCCGCGACGCCGATCACGAACACACGGCTCCTCTCGGCGACAGGGCTTTCGACAATCAGTTGCTTGCCGAGCGGATTCTCGCCAGGCCACAACTCCCGGGCCATGGCCTCGTTCACAATGGCCACGGGCGGCGCGGTGGACGTGTCGGCCGGCGTGAAGTCCCGGCCGCGCACGAGCGGCAGCTTCAGCGTGCGGAACCAGCCCGGCTCGACCACGTTCCAGTCCGGTCCGAAGGCGGTTTGTCCATTCGGCGGCTGACGGCCGGGAACGTTCACGCCGCCAAGGCCCATGCGGCCGCCGTCGAGCGGCAGGTCCACGCCAGCCGTGGCGGATTCGACACCTGGCAGCCGGCTCACGCGCGCGACAAGGTCCTGCACGAACGGTTCGGCGGTTTGTGCGGTGTAGCCCGCCAGCGAGAGATCGAGCGACACCACGTCGACCCGGTCCTGATCGAACCCGGGCTGCACCGTCGAGGCGTGCTGCAACGCGCGCAGGAACAGGCCGCTCACGATCACGAGGAGCAGCGACATCATCACCTGTCCCACGACGAAGGCGTTGCGCAGCCGAAGGCGGGAGCCGCGGCCGTCGAGCCCCTCGGTCTTCAGCGCCGGTACGAGATCGGCCCGGGACGCCTGCAGGGCAGGGGCAAGCCCGGAGAGCACGGCGGCACACGCGGAGAGCGCGAGCGCGAATGCGGCCACACGCCAATCGGCGTGAAGATCGACGGCAACCGGGAAGGGCAACTGCGGGAGCAGCGAGACGAGCAGGGCCGTCAACCACCTGGTCAGCAGCAGGCCGACGAGGCCCCCTGCCAGAAAGAGGACGGCGGTCTCCGTGAGCAACTGGCGGATCAGCCGCGCGCGTCCCGCCCCGATGGCCAGCCGCACGGCGATCTCCCTGCGCCTCGCCGCGGCGCGCGCGAGCAGCATGCCCGCGACGTTCACGCACGCAATCAGCAGGATGAGGCCGACAATCGCCATCAGCAGCGCGAGGAACGCCTCGACCATCTCCGTTTGCCCGGGCACGATCGAGGCCGGCGCCACCCGGTAGTTCTTGCCGCGGTTATCGTCAGGGAACTCGCGCTCCAGCGCGGCCCCGATCGCCTGGATTTCGGCGTTCGCCTGGGCGATCGAGACACCCCGAGCGAGCCGGCCGCCCATGACGAGCCAGACGCCTTGCCGCTCCTTGCGTGCGGCGGCGTTCCTGCGCGGAGCGGCATCCGTCAACGCGGATATCGGCGCCCACAGATCCGCCTTCAGCACCGTGGTCCCCTGGAAACCCTGTGGCGCCACACCCGCAACCCAGAAAGGGCGACCGTTGACGGTAATGGTGCGGCCGACAAGCGCCGGGTCGCCGCTGAAACAGCGCTGCCACAGCGAGTAGCTGATGACGGCCACAGGCTGGCCGGCGTCCGCTCGGTCGTCCGCGTCGAGCAACAGCCGGCCCGCTGCCGGCCGGACGCCAAGCACCGAGAAGTAGTTTCCCGAGACGACCGTTCCGTAGATGCGCTCCGCCTCGTCGCGCCCGCCCAGGCTCATGGGCATTGGCTCGACCTCGTAGGCGTACAGGCCCGAGAGCGTCGTCGTGCGGCGTTGGATATCGAGGTAGTTGGGATAGGACGTCGTGTCGAAACCGCGCCCGTTCTGCGTCCGGCCGACGTCCACCAGCCGATCGGGTTCGCTCAGCCCCGGCAGCGGGCGGAGCAGGAGCGCGCTTCCAATGGAGAAGATCGTCGTGACCGCGCCAAGACCGATCGCGAGCGACGCGGCGGCGGTGAACGCGAAGAGCGGGCTCCTGCGCAGCAGCCGCAGCGCGTAGCGCACATCCTGTCTCCACGTCTCGAACATCTTTGCTCCTTTGAATGCCTGCCCGGGACTTTCGAGCAATTACGCACGAAAGAGCGTTTGGTTTCTCAGCCGCTGAGCGCTGGGCGCTGGGGCTGGGAGTCGGGGGCTGGGAGTTGGGAGGTCAACGGTTAGCGGGAAGCACGCTGGGAGTTGGGCTTTGAAAGCCCTCGTCTAGCCGAGGTGGGTCGCGACCTTCCGTTCGAGGAGATCCACGAGCGCCGGCTGCAGGAAGGTGAAGTCGTCTGGGATGTCGAGGCACACCAACCGCTCGAGCGCGGCGTGGGTCGGGAACATCGCGGCCATCTCTTCCCGCTGTCCCTCGTCCATGGTGAAAATCACGTCGGCCCAGTCGAGCATCCGCTCGTTGACGCGGACGAGGGCGTCGGGGCTCGTGCCCGCCGACCGCACCTCCAGATCCTTCCGCCGGCAGAACAGCCGCTCGGCGGTCGCGCTGCGGGACCGGTTCCATTGACAGACGAAAAGGACCCTTCGGGGCCTCCCAGGCTGGGCCATGGCGAAATCGGTTAATCTTAGCAGGAACGTTTAATAAAAGACTGGATACAACATGCGCGAGCTGACTCCGAAACTCGTGATCGTGACGGCGATCTGCGCGGCAGCCTTTGTCGAAGCTCGGCCGCGGTTTCAGACGGCTCCGGCCGAGCGGCACCTGGCGAACATCCGACAACTGACCCACGGCGGCGAAAACGCCGAGGCATATTTTTCTCCGGACGGCACGCACCTGATCTTTCAATCCACACGGGACGGACGGCCGTGCGATCGAATCTTCACGATGAAGACCGACGGCACCGACCTTCATCCGATCAGCACTGGCACGGGGCGGACGACGTGCGGGTATTTCTACCCGGGAGGACGCGAGGTCCTGTACGCGTCCACGCACGGCGCGTCGGCCGAGTGCCCCCCGAAGCCGGATTTCAGTCGCGGGTACGTGTGGCCGATCTACGACAGCTACGACATCTTCCGGGCAAACGCGGACGGCTCCGGTTTGAGGCCGCTCACGCGCACGCCGGGCTACGACGCCGAGGCGACCATCGCCCCCGACGGGCTGATCGTCTTCACGAGCGTGCGCGACGGCGACATGGAGATCTACTCCATGAAGGCGGATGGATCGGACGCCAAGCGGCTCACCAACCGGGCCGGTCCGGACGGCGGGCCGTTCTTCTCATGGGACGGGCAGACGGTCGCCTTTCGAGGCCGCCCGCTGGCGCCCGGGCCGGAGATGGATGACTACAGAGCCCTGTTGCAACAGGGGCTGTGGCGGCCGACGTCGCTGGAGCTGTACCTGATGAAGCGGGACGGCAGCGATCTGCGGCAGCTCACCAAGCTCGGAGGCGCGAACTTCGCGCCGTCGTGGCATCCTGACGGCAGGCGGCTCGTGTTCGCGTCGAACGTCGCGGATCCGAAGGGGCGCGATTTCGACGTCTATCTGATCAACGCTGACGGGAGCGGACTCGAGCGGATCACCTACAGCAACACGTTCGACGGGTTCCCGATGTTCTCGCCCGACGGAAAGCGGCTGGTGTTCGCCTCGAACCGGAACGCGCAGGCCGAGGGAGAGACCAACGTGTTCATCGCGGACTGGAAGGACTGAGGGGTGCGGCGGAAGGCGGCTCGCGCCGCGGCTGCCTTGCTCTGCGCCGGCGTCGTCGCGTGCGGCGGCGGGCCGAACGGTCCGTCAGGACCGGCGGCGCCCCTGGTTTTTGCGGTCTCGCCGGCGAGCGGACCGGCGAGCGGCGGTACGCCTGTGCGGATCACCGGCGCCAACTTTGCAGCCGGCGCCTCGGTGACGATCGGCGGCGTTCCGGCGGCCGACGTGATCGTCGAGTCCTCCTCCGCGATTACGGCTCGTACGGGCGCCCATGCCGCGGGGGCGGGGGACGTGATCGTCATCGTGGGCGGCCGCGTCGCATCGCTCCCGGGCGGCTTCACGTATGAGGTGGTGGTCAGCGCGGCGCCCGCGATCACCGCGATCGTGGCGAAGGGTACGCGCTCCAACGAGCCGGCGCAGTTTGCGGACCTGGCCGAGCTCATCGACATCACCGCAACGGTGCAGGACCCTGACACCCCGCTTGACGAGTTGAAGTTCGAGTGGTCGGCCGAGGCGGGCACCTTCAGCGGGACTGGTCCGGTCGTCAAGTGGCTCGCACCCGCGGCAGGCCCCACCCCGCTTCAGGTCAGGATCACCGTGGCGGTCAGCGATCCGTCCAACCGCGTCGAGGGGAGCACGATCGTGTCGCTGCACGACTCGGTCAAGGAAGTCGGGGACATGGCGCGCCGGTTCCTGCTGGATTTCTCGGACTCGACCATCAAAGATCCCGATGCGGTCCTGCGCGATTTCAGCAGGAGCGCGCGGTGCGAGGGTGGACGATCCGCCGAGAAAGAGGACGTCGAGAAAAACCGCGAGCACTACCAGATCCTGGACTCGTCGGTCGGCGACGCCTCGGTCACCTTCCAGTTCGCCGGGAGGCCGTGCGGTGCGCTGGCCAGCCCGCCCGACGGCGATGCGTGCGCGGCCGTGCCGACCAGGTGGCGTTCACTCTGTCTGAAGACATTCGACGAATGCACGGCGGGGGACATCGGGACCATAGCGGGCACGGACTTCGTGACCGCGGTGTTCGAGCAGTCGCAGTGGCGGCTGTGCGCCAGCGATTACAAAGGAGATGGCCCGCTGCGGCCGAATTTCATTCGATAGCAGGCAGCTGGCAGCACGCAGCTGGCAGCGGATCACGCTGTCGCGCTGACAGAGTGACAGTTCGACTCACTGCCTGCCGCCTGCTGCGCGCTGCTTGCTAGATGGTTGGTCGGGGCGGAGGGATTCGAACCCCCGACCCTCTGCTCCCAAAGCAGATGCGCTACCAGGCTGCGCTACGCCCCGGCCGGTGGAGGCTTGATTATCTCACACGGGGCGGTAGCGACTATCGACTATCGACTACTGCGGCTTGTCGTCCCCGAGATCGAGCGCGTTGAACAGCACGCCGGCTACGGCGCCGCCCAGCAGGTTGGCGACCAGGAAGATCCACAGGTTCGGCACGGCGGACAGCCCGAGGACCGTGATGCCGACTGCGACGGCCGGATTGAAGGCGCCGCCGGACACGCCGCCGACGGCAAAGGCGCCGACGAGAACCGTGAAGCCGATGGCGAGCCCGAAGGTAGGAGTTCCCCTCCGTCCCTGCCTCAGAGCCGCACCGCCTCGATCAGATCGCCGGCGACGCGCTCGAGGTCGTCGCTCACCGCGAGCTGCGAAAAGACATCCTCGAGGGACGGGGAGTGCATCAGTTCCCGGAGCTTCGACGCCGAATCGTCGGCCACGACCTTGCCGGCTCGGAGGATGATCACGCGCGTGCTGATGTGCTCGACGGTGTCGAGCTCGTGCGAGCTGTAGAAGATGATCCGCCCGTCCCCGGCAAGCGCGCGAACGACCGCCCGCAACACGAGCGCCGTGGAGACGTCGAGGCCCGACACCGGCTCGTCCAGGATCACGATCCGCGGATTGTGCAGCAGCGCGGCCGCCAGGAGCACCTTCTGGCGCATCCCCTTCGAGAAACCCACGAGCGTCGCATGGCGGTCCGTGTCGAGCGAGAACAGCCGGAGGAACCGATCGATCTTCTCTTCCAGCGCGGCGGGCTCGATCCCGCGTAGCCTGCCGCACAGGCGCAGATACTCCGGGGCCGTGAGGTAGGTATAGACGTGCGCTTCCTCGGGCACGTAGCCGACCTGCGCCTTGTAGGCGACCAGATCGTCCTGGATATCAGCCCCGTCGAGGAGAATATGACCGCGTGAGGGAGGCATCAGGCCCGCGAGCATCTTGACGGTGGAGTGATTTCCCCGAGTCGTTCGGGCCCAGATAACCGAGCACCTCGCCGGGGCCCACCGAGAAGCTCACGTGGCCGAGCGCGGTCAGGGCGCCGTAGCGCTTGGTAACGTCGCGCAGTTCGAGCATGCGATATTAGACACCCATGAGAGCTTTTCGACACGTGACACCGATCGGCCGGTTCATCTGCGTGGCGGCGCTTGTCGCGGCCGGAGGTTGTCGTCACCAGGGCGAGCCCGCGCCGCTGCAACCGGACCCTGTGACCGCGGACCGCCTCGCGCAGGAGAAGGCCGACATCGACATGCTCGCCGCCGCCGCGAGGATGACGCCCCGCGACGCCGCATCGCTGGAGGCGGGGCTCGCGAGCCATCCTGAAGACCTGGCGGCGCGACGCAAACTCGTGGCGTTCTACACAGAGAACGGCCGGAAGATCGGCCGGAGCGAAGCCACTGCCGGAAGGCGGCGGCATATCCTCTGGATGATCGCGCACCATCCCGGGGATCCCTTGACAGGCGCGTGGGTTCGCCGGTTGAGCGACGATCCAGTCGGATACGCCGGGGCGAAGGCCCTCTGGACGGCCGAGCTCGCGGCGGAGCGTCCATCATCGGCGGTGCTGGCAAACGCGGCGGCGTTCTTTCAGACGGTTGAGCCGCGTCTCGCCGAGCGCGTGCTTCTCCGCGGCGCGGCTGCGGACCCTGACGGGCCCCCGCGCGCTCCGCAGGCGCGTTTTCTGCCACAGCCGTGGTCCGCGCGATTGGGCGTGCTGTACGCGAGCGTCCTCATCAGTTCGAACCCCGGGCGCTCCGTTCTGCCGCAGGCGAAGGCGAGTCCGGGCGACCTGCCGGCCTTTCAGGACGAAGCCCGGAAGAAGCTCGCCGATTCGGCCGACCCGGTCCTGCTGACCGCCGCGGGCAGCTACATGATCAACAACTTCACCCGCAACGAGGCGGGCGCCGGCAGCGTCGCGCTCGGCAGGTCCCTGGTTGAACGCGCGGCGACGCTTGCGCCAGCATCGCCGGAGCCCCAGCAGGTACTCGTGGCGCTCAAGGTGCGCGAGCGCAACCGCGAGATCCGCACCGAGCTGCAGGAGAAACAATTCGAGCTGACGGGGCGGGAACTCGCCAGCCATGCGCGCGCCGGCGACACGTCAGCCCAGCAGAAGATCAGGGATCTGGAATACCAGGCACTCTCCACGTTCCCGGAAGGCGAACGGTTTGCCTGGTTGCCCTGGCTCGCCGAGTCCGCGTACCTGCGAGGAGAAGCGTTCGATGACGAAAGGCATCAGGAGGGCGCCCGCGGCGAGTGGCAGCGGTCGAAAAAGTACGCCGAGGATCTCCTGGCGCTCGCGGCCACGCGCCGCGGCGATCCGGCGTACGGGACGGCGATCTACAAGGCGAACATCACGCTGGCGACGCTCGCGCTGCGGGAGGGAAGCCGGGAACGCGCGGTGCGCTACATGCGCGAGGCGGCGAAGGCGCCCGCGTCCGACGAGCTGGCGTACTACATCGACTCGCCGCTGCGCCCCCGGCTGGTGAACTACCTGTTGAAGTACGGCGAGCGCGATTCGGTCGTGGACTTTCTCGACGCGCTCGCCCGCATCAACGTGTCGGACCGCGAGCGGCTGCGGGCCGACGCGGCGGCGATCCGCGCCGGCCGCATGCCGGAATCGTATCAGGCGATGGTCGCGCGCGGAGAGGTGTAGGGCAATTGGAAGCTTCCAGCTGCCAGCTTCCAGTTGCCAGCCTTCGAAACGCTGGGAGCTGGAAACTGGAAACTGGAAACTGCTTCTTCTACCGGCGGTTCCGGCGCTGCTGCCCGTGCGCGGGGCGGGCGCCCGTGATGCCGCCCTTGCCCCAGATGATCCCGGTGCCCCACACGATGTTGTCGCTGTCGTGTTCGTCGGCGCCCCAGACGAGGTTCGACTCGAACAGGTTGCCCCAGACGACGTTGTCGGCGCTGACCGTTCCCCAGACGATGTTGTCGCCGTCATCGTCACCCGTGCCCCAGACGATGTTGTCCCCGTCGTCCTCGCCGATGAGCGAGGCGCCCCACACGATGTTGGTGCCCCAGACGATGTTGTCTTCGTCGACCGACGTGCCCCAGACGATGTTGTCCGCGTCGTCGTCGGAGGTCGCCCAGACGAAGTTGGTGCCCCACACGATGTTGTCGCCGTCGTCGTCGGACGTGCCCCAGACGATGTTGTCTTCGTCGGGCTCGACCGTGCCCCACACGATGTTGTCTTCATCGACGCCCGAGGCCCAGACGATGTTGGTCTGCCACGCGATCCGGTTCTCGTCGAGGACGCCGTCGCCGCGGACGTGATGCGGTCCCCACAGGATCGACCCGGCCCACTGGTAGGGCACGCGGCCGATCGTGGTGTGGAACGGCACGCCGTACATCAGCCACTTGCTTCCGACCGGCTGGCTCGCGTCGATCGCCGCGGCGAGCGCGATCGCGCCGCCGCCGTTGACCCCGCCGGTGCCCTGCGTCAGCGCGTCGTACACCTCGTGCTGATCGTCCTTGACGGGGATCGCCGTGTACTCGAGCACGGCCTTCACCGCATTCGGGGTCAGGGTGCCGTTGGCGTCCAGCGTGAGCGCGACGACGCCGGTCGCGACCGCCGCCGCCATGCTCGTTCCGCTCAGGCGCATGTAGTCGCCGGAACCGCCGCGTTTTTCGTTCAGCCTCCGGAGATAGCTGCCCTTGGCGGCGATTGACAACAGGTTGTGGCCGGGCGCGGTGACGTCGGGCTTGGCGAACGCGTCGTACCACGACGGGCCGCGCGAGCTGTACGGCGCGACGCGGTCATCCGCGCGGCTCACGGTCTCGAACGTATTGAGCGCCGCGACCGTGATCGACGACGGCGCGTTGCCCGGCGAGATCACTCCCGCATAGCCGGGCAGGCCCGTCGCGGGGTTCACGCCGAAGTTGCCGGATGCCGTGATGACGACGAGGCCGGCGCGGACGGCGCGCTCGACCGCCTGCACCAGCGGATCGGTTGCGGCCGGCTCGAAGATCGGGTGCCCGAGCGACAGGTTGATCGCGCGGATCCCCAGGATGTCCTTGTTCGCCGTCGCGAACTCGATCGCTTCGACGACATCGCTCGTCTGCCCCGAGCCTTTCCCGTCGAGCACGCGCAGGCCGACGAGGCGGACGAAGGGGGCGACGCCCACAAAGCGGCTGGCGATCAGGCCGGCAACATGCGTGCCGTGGCCGTAGGCGTCAGATGGCGCCGCTTTGCGGACGTGACCCCCCGTGAAGTCATAGAACGCGCTGATCCGGTTGCCGAAGTCGATGGCGGGCTCGATGCCGGAATCGATGATCGCGATGCCGAAGGTGCCCGCCGACCGGGTGGGCTCGGATGAGCCCGACCAGTCGACCAGCGTGCTGTCGATCTCGGTCGTGTCGTAGGTGACATCGCCAAGCATCGCCAGTTCGCTCGTCACCGTCTGGCGGGCCGCGTTCACGCCCAGCGTCTCGAAGAAGACCCACTGGCCGCGCTCAGCTTTCTTCCCCGCGTTCGTGCGCGCAACCGTGTCCTGTCTGTTGGCGCTGGCGGCACTGGCGCCGGTGGTGTCTCCGGTGCTGCGAGGGGCGCGCGTGCCGGCGAGTCCGTCGGCGCGGACTTCCGCGTCCTTGGAAATCGCCCGAACCGACGAGAAGCCGCTCAGGGTCTCGATGTCACCGCAATGGATCTCGGCGGACACCGCGTCGATCGACACATGCTGGAACTTGACCCGGTCCCCGTGTCTCTGCAGCGAGTCGGCAAGACCCGCGCGATACCCGGGGCGCGTGGTGATGATGACCTTCTCGGTGGTGCAGCCGGCTTTGACCGATCGGGTCAGCTCTTCATCGATTTTGGCGGAATTCTGAGCGAAAACGGGACTGGCGAGGGCGAGCAGGACCGCCGGAAGGGACAGCGTTCGATAATTCATGACGCCGATAGCTGTGCAATTCCCACACCGACCTCGACAATGGTGCCGCATGTATCGCTAAACCATTATAAGAGCGGCTCTTAGCAGAGTTGCGGTACCGGAGCATTCTCGACGTTTCGAGATTGTAACGTGCCAGAACGGAACATCAGTTCGGGGCGACCGTGGCAGAACAGACGGATATGGCGCACGTACAGCACTTTAGCTCGTGTGCCGTAATAGCACATACACGTACCGAAACCGACCGCCCAAAAGGGGTGCTGGGTGCTAGGTGCCGGGTGCGGGGAGCTGGACGGCGTCGCCACGGAGGACGCGGGCCGAGCGCCAGGCGGCGTTTGCCAGGATGATGACCACGCAGATCATCATGACGATCGTCAGGACGGTGTTCAGGAACCCGGAGAAATGCAGGGCGGGGTCAGACGAGACCGCCATCGGCCAGAAAATATCCCGCACGCTCATCACGCCGGCCGTCAGGGTCGTCACGGAGACGAACGCGAGAGGCAGGGCGGTCACCCACGCGTACCGAGCCTTCCCCATGTTGATGATAATCGTGGTTCCGACGGCGAGCGCGACAGAGGCAAGCAGTTGATTGGCGATACCGAACATCGGCCAGATAGTGCTGATGCTGCCGGTCCAGATGAAATAGGCCCAGGAGGCCACAACGAGCAAGGTCGACACCACAGCGCCCGGCAGCCACTCCTGGCGCGCCATGGGCTCGTAGAAGCGCCCGAAGAACTCCTGCACGAGGAAGCGCGCGACGCGCGTACCGGTATCGATGGTGGTCAGAATGAACAGCGCCTCGAACATGATCGCGAAGTGGTACCAGTAATCCATCAGTCCGCGCATGCCCGGCAGCCCGCTGAAGATCTGCGCCATGCCGACCGCCAGCGAGACCGCTCCGCCGGGACGTCCGCTGACGGTTTCGCCGACCGCACCCTCGAGCGTGGGCAGGTTGACGATCGGCATGCCCAGGTGCGCGAAGGTGGCCGGCGAGGTATTGATGGCGAAGTAGTCGCCGGGGAACATGGCCGTCGCGGCGATGAGCGCCATCACGCCCACCAGGCCTTCGATCAGCATCGCGCCATAGCCGATCGGCCGGATGTCGGACTCACGATCGATCATCTTCGGCGTCGTGCCCGACGCGATGAGCGCGTGGAACCCGGAGATCGCCCCGCACGCGATGGTGATGAACGCAAACGGAAACAGCGGCCCCGGAATGATCGGACCGCCGCCGGCGGTGAACTGCGTGAAAGCCGGCATCTTCAGGACCGGGTTGACCACCATGACGGCGACCACCAGAAAGGCGATCGTCCCGATCTTCATGAAGGAACTGAGATAGTCGCGGGGGCAGAGCAGCATCCAGACCGGCAACACCGACGCTATGAATCCATACGAGGCCATCGCAAGGATGAGCTGGTTGCGGGACAGGCTGAAGAAATGGCCGAACGAGGAGGCGGCCAGCGGCTTCCCCAACACGACCGCGAGCACCAGGCCGATCACGCCGATGACGGTCGCCTCCGCGATACGTCCCTTCCGGAACCGGTACATGTACAGGCCCATGAAGAGCGCGAGCGGGATGGAGGTGCCAATCGTAAAAGTCCCCCAGGCGCTTTCCGCCAGGGCGTTGACGACGGCGAGGCCAAGTCCAGCGAGGGCGATGACGATGATGAAGAGGATGGCCACGGCCGCCGTCGCGCCCGCGACCGGCCCGATTTCCACACGCGCGATCTCCGCCAGCGACCGGCCGCCACGTCGCACCGACGCCCAGAGGATGATGAAATCGTGAACAGCGCCGGCGAGGCAGACCCCCGCGACCAGCCAAATCAAGCCGGGCGCGTAGCCGAATTGCGCGGCGAGCACCGGTCCGATGAGCGGTCCGGCCCCGGTGATGGCCGCGAAGTGATGGCCGAAGAGGACGAGGCGGTGCGTCGGGTGGTAGTTCTGGCCGTCGTTGCGCTCGTGCGCGGGGGTCACGCGCCGATCGTCGAGCGACATGATCCGCGCGGCGATAAAGGCGCTGTAATAACGGTAGGCGATTGCCAGGATACAAAGAATTGGAAAGACGACGTAGAGGGCCCGCATGGCTGAGCGGAAAGTGTACCAGAAAGGAGCGGCCGTCAGGCGGTACAGCCGTTGCAGTTTCGGGGGCGCGCCTGACTGGAACCACACGTTCGCCCGGGCCCCGAACCAGGCGACGTCATGAACTGAGCAGCAGAGAACCGCCTATGCATTCCGTAGTTCGAGTCGCAGCCCTGTCCGCCATTCTTACGCTGGCCGTGCCGGGTACCGCCCTCGCCCAGGGAGGCTACTTCGGCCGCAACAAGGTTCAGTACCAGAAGTTCGACTTCAAAGTGCTGAAGACCGACCACTTCGACATCTACTTCTATCCCGAGGAGGAGCAGGCGGCGCAGATGGCGTCGCGGATGGCGGAACGCTGGTACGCCCGGCTCTCGCAGGTGCTGGGGCACCAGCTTCGCGGGCGCCAGCCGCTCATCCTGTATGCCAGCAGTCCGCACTTCCGCCAGACCAACGTCATCGACGAGGAGCTGGGCGAGGGCACGGGAGGCGTCACCGAGCCGTTCAAGCGCCGCATCATCCTGCCGTTCGCCGGGCCGCTCGAATCGACCGACCACGTCATCGGCCACGAGCTGGTGCACGCGTTCCAGTACGACGTCACCAACACGAACGTGAACACCAACCAGGCCGGCGCCCTGGGATTGCCGCTCTGGTTCATCGAGGGGATGGCCGAGTACCTGTCGATCGGACCGGTCGATCCGCACACGGCGATGTGGATGCGCGAAGCCGCGCGCCGCGAGAAGCTGCCGGATATCAAGGACCTGGAGAATCCGCGGTACTTCCCGTATCGCTACGGCCAGGCCCTCTGGGCGTTCATCGCGGGCAAGTACGGCGACAAGGTCGTCGGCGATCTGTTGCGCATGGGCGCGGGCAGCCACGGGTTCGACGAGGCGTTCAAGCAGGTACTGGGCGTCGACGCGAAGGAGCTGTCCAAGCAATGGCACGACGCGGTGTTCGCGGCCTACCGCCCCATCGCGGAAATGACGAAGATGGCGGGAGCCGTCGCGCGCCCCGTGATCACCAAGGAGCAGGCCGGCGAGATGAACGTCAGCCCGAAGCTCAGTCCCGACGGATCGAAGATCATGTTCTTCTCGGAACGCGATCTGTTCTCGATCGACCTCTATCTCGCCGACGCGCAGACCGGCAAGGTGATCCGCAAGATCACCGACACGGCCACCGACCCGCATTTCGAGAGCCTGGAGTTCATCGAATCGGCGGGGGCGTGGGATCCGTCCGGCAAGCGGTTCGTGTTCCCTGGCATCAGCAGTGGACGGCCGGTGCTCACAATCGTGGACGTCGGCAGCGGACGCGTCGAGCGCGAGATCAAGCTGCCGGGCATCGATGAGGTGCTCAATCCCGCGTGGTCGCCCGACGGAAACCGTATCGCGCTTTCGGGTCTTGTCGGCGGCCTCAACGATCTGTTCGTCTACGACCTCGGGGCGGGCCAGCTCAAGCGTCTGACGACCGACGCGTACGCGGAACTCGACCCGGCCTGGTCGCCCGACGGCCGGGAGCTCGCGTTCGCCACGGACCGGTTCTCGACGAACCTGCAAGTGCTGGAGTCCGGGCATCCGCGGATCGCGGTGATGAACGTCGCGACCGGCGAGGTGCGCGCCGCCGCCGGGTTCGAGGGTGCGAAGAACCTCAGCCCGCAATGGTCGCGCGACGGCCGGTCGTTGTACTTCCTCTCGGATCGGCAGGGGATCAGCAACATCTACCGCGCGCCGCTCGACGGCGGCCCTGCGGCACAGCTCACGAACCTGGTGACCGGCGTCAGCGGCATCACGGCGCTGAGCCCCGCCATGTCGGCGGTGGATGGGCGGATCGTGTTCAGCACGTATGAGGAAGACGGCTACAACATCTACGCGCTCGATTCGGAGACGGCCCTCGCGGGAACGGCCCTGGTGGATCTGCCGATCAACGCCGCCGTGCTCCCGCCGCGCACGACAGGGCAGGGTGAGGTCTACGCGGCGCTGCAGAACGACACGATCGGCCTGCCCGCGCCGGCCTCGCCCGCGCCGACGCAGAAATACACGCCGCATCTCTCGCTCGATTTCGCCGGGCAGCCGACGATCGGCGTCGGAAGGGATCCGTTCGGGACCTACGCCGCCGGGGGCCTGTCGTTCCTCTTCAGCGACATGCTTGGCAACCATACGGTGGGCACGTCGGTGCAGATGACGAGCCGTTTCGACGAGTTCGGCGGCAGTGCGATGTACCTCAATCGCACGCACCGCTGGAACTGGGGCATCGAGGCCGACCAGACGCCGTACGTCGCGCGCTCGTTCGCCCAGGGCATTGCGAGGGTTGACGGGCAGGACGTCTACGTGGAGCAGGAGTACCGGATCGTCCAGACCGACCGTGGGGCGTCGGGCATCGTCGCGTATCCCTTCAGCAGGGCCCGGCGCGTCGAGTTCAACGGCGGCCTGAGACAGATCGGCCTGAAGCAGGACGTGACGGAGCGGCTGTTCTCGGCCATCACCGGAGACCAGCTCACAGAGGACACCACGAAGCTGGGGTCGTTTCCGACGCTGAACCTCGCCCAGGCGTCAGGCGCGCTCGTGGGCGACACGTCGATCTTCGGCGCGACCAGCCCGATTCGCGGCAACCGCTATCGCCTCGAGGTGTCGCAGACCAGCGGCTCGGTGACCTACACGGGGCTGCTGGCAGACTACCGCTCGTATCTGATGCCGGTCCGGCCGTTCACGCTCGCGGCCCGCGGCATGTACTACGGACGGTACGGGCGCAGCGCGGAAGACGGGCGGCTGCCGACTTTGTACCTGGGATACCCCGGACTCGTTCGCGGGTACGACTCGGGTTCTTTCCAGTCCGGCGAATGCGGGAACGCCCCGGATGGTTCGTGCCCCGCGTTCGATCGGCTCATCGGCAGCCGCGTGGCGATTGGGAATCTGGAACTGCGGTTCCCGCTGTGGGGCGCGTTCGGCGGCAAGAACTTCTACGGGCCGCTGCCGATCGAGCTGGCGGTGTTCGCCGACGGCGGCGTCGCCTGGGGTGGCAACTCGACCGCGCAGTTCGTCAGCGATCACAAGCCGGTCGGGAGCGTGGGCGCCGCCGCGCGCATCAATCTGTTCGGCTTCGCCGTCGGGGAGATCAACTTCGTGCGCCCGCTCAACCGGCCGGGGCGCGGCTGGCTGTGGCAGTTCAATCTGATGCCGGGATTCTAGAAGTTGGTGAGTTGGTGAGTTGGTGAATTGGTGAATTGGTGAATTGTTTCACGTCCACGAGATTGAAAGCACCTTCCTCGGCGCGACCCGGCGCATCACCGTGTGGCGTTCATCCGGTGCGCGCCGTGTCTGCCGAGCCTCGAGCGCCGACCGCCGAGCGGCTTCGTTGTTCCCCGTCCTGTACCTGAATGACGGGCAGAATCTCTTCGAGCCCGGTAGAGCGTTTGGCGGCCTGACGTGGCGCGTCGCCGAGACGATCGAGCGGCTCGTGCGCCGCTCGCGCATTCCGCCGTTGATCGTGGTCGGCATCGATCACGGCGACGCGCGGCGGGCCCGCGAGTATCTGCCGGTCGAAGACGAGCGGAATCCGCACGCGCGCGTTCCCCTCGGGCGCCAGTACGCGGAGTTCGTCACGCGTGATGTCATCCCCTTCGTGTCGAGCCGCTATCCTGTTGCGCCAGGCGCGCTGAACACGGGCTTTGGGGGATCGTCGTACGGCGCCGTGGCCGCCCTGTCCACCGTGCTCGCCAAACCGGGTGTGTTCGGAAAGCTCCTGCTCGAAAGCCCGTCGTTGTACGTCGGCGGGGGATACATCCTGAAACAGGCGCGATCCGCCGCGCGCTGGCCCGAGCGCGTGTACCTCGGAGTGGGCACGGAAGAGACCGGCCGGGCGGACCGGAACAGGGAACCCGTCGCGAACGTGCGGAAGCTGCAGCGCCTCCTCCAGCGCGCCGGGCTGGGTCCGGCACGGCTGAAGACCGTCGTCGAGCCGGGCGCCTCGCACTCGGAGGACGCCTGGGCGCGGCGGCTGCCCTCCGCGCTCGAGTTCCTCTTCAGCCGGCGATCCGGCCGCCGTTCGCCTCGAGATACTGTCTGAGAGCGGCGAACGCCTTGCCCCGGTGGCTCACCTGGGATTTCCGTTCTGAATCGAGCTCGGCGAGCGTGCAGCCGAACGGCGGGTAGAAGAAGATCGGATCGTACCCGAAGCCGTTCGTGCCGCGCGGCTCGTCGCTGATTCGTCCTTCCACGACGCCGCTCGCCTCGTGCACGATGCGCCCCCCGTCGGCGAGCGCGACGTGACAGACGAACCTGGCCGGGCTGGTCGAGACGCCGCGCGCGCGAAGCCGTTCGTGAATCTTCTGGAACTTCCAGGCGTAGTCCGTGCCGTGCCACCGCGCGGAGTGCACGCCCGGGGCACCGTCCAGCGCATCGATCTCGAGGCCGGAGTCATCGGCGACGCTTGGCAGCCGCGTCGCCGCGGCGTAGTACAGCGCCTTCAACCTGGCATTCTCGGCGAAGGTCGCGCCGGTTTCCTCCGGTTCCGCCACGCCCGGAAAATCGCGCAGCGTGACGAGCGCGATCGGCAAACCGTGCAGGATGCCCTCGATTTCCCTCAGCTTGCCCGGGTTGGTGGTCGCGACGAGGAGCACGGTCGTCGATGGTCGATGGTCGATAGTCAAAGTCCCGTCGCGTTACGAACGGATATCCCCCAGGATCGATCGCTGCAGATCGACGAGCTCGCGGACGCCGGCGTCGGCGAGCCCGAGCAGCGCGTCGAGCGCCGCGCGCTCGAACGGCGGGCCCTCGGCGGTTCCCTGGACTTCGATGAAGCGGCCGTCCCCGGTCTTCACCACGTTCATGTCGACCTCCGCCTTCGAGTCCTCGTCGTACGCGAGGTCGAGCAGCGGCGTCCCCGCCACGACTCCGACGCTGACCGCCGCCACGTGGTCGGCGACCGGGATCGTCTTGATGGCTCCCGCCTGGCGCAGCCTCCGAAGCGCGAGCACAAGCGCGACGAAGCCACCGGTGATGGAGGCGGTGCGCGTGCCGCCGTCCGCCTGGATGACGTCGCAGTCCACCCATACCGTCCGCTCCCCGAGCTCGTTCAGCCTCATGACGGATCGCAGGGACCGCCCGATCAGCCGCTGAATCTCCTGCGTGCGCCCGCCGACTTTCCCGGCGGTCGCCTCGCGCTGCATGCGGGTCGTGGTGGCGCGCGGCAGCATCCCGTACTCCGCGGTCACCCATCCCTTGCCGCTGTTCCGCAGGAACGGCGGCACCCGGTCTTCGACGCTCGCGGTGCAGATTACGCGCGTCTGTCCCGCCTCGATGAGCACCGAGCCCTCGGCGTGCATGGTGTACGACGGCGTCATCCGCGTCACCCGCAGCTGTTCCGGCGCGCGGCCGTCCGATCGCGTAATAGACATTCTCGGTTCTACCTTCCACCTTCCACGGTTGCCGACCGGCGACTAACGACCATCGAGTGCCGGCGTGGCGGCCGTGGCCAGCCACTTGAGGTTCTTCTGCAACGGATGTCGCAGATCCACGTGTCCGGCGAGCGTGTCCACCTCTTTCCCGTCCACGAGGATTTGCACCCGTCTGATCGCGGGGAGGTTGACGGTCAGCGCGTTGACGATCGCATACACCGTGAACAGTTCGTCGAGGGCACCGCCCGTATGTCTGGTGGATACGTCGCTGCTGAGATCCACGAACGCGTCGCCGCGCTCGGTGAGGAACAACGCCCGCAGGGTCGTGCCGGATGGAATGGCCGAGGCGAGCGAAGGGGGCGCCCCGCCGAGCTCGGCTTCGACGATGCGGCGGGCCTGTTCGACGATGGGATCGCCGAACGGCACCTCGCGCTGCGCGCCGACAAGCGACATGCCGTCCTCGGAGATGTAGTAGAGGGTCGCCGTGATCTTCCGTTCCGGTGCCGCGGTCGCGGACTGGCCCGGGGTGACGGCCGGCGCTCCCGGCGCCGAGTGCCGGGGGATGAAGAAGACGAGCAGCCAGACGAGCGCGACGAGGCCCGTGAGAGCGGCGGCGGCGATGGCGGCGCGTCGAGACATTACCGTCCGGGTCCCTGCGCCGGCCCGCCCGATCGTCCGACGGCGCCGCGCGCGTCGCGGACGCGGCTGAACGCCTCGACGAGCCCCTGCACGACGGCATTCTGAAACTCGTCCGACGACAACTGCTTTTCCTGGTCGGCGTTGGTCAGGAAGCCCATCTCCACGAGCACCGCGGGCATGTTGGCGCCGACCAGCACGCGGAAGGGCGCCTGCTGGATCGCCCGCGCGCTCATCGGCACGCGCTCGCGCAGCGACGCTTCGATCGCCTGGGCCAGCGCCGCGGATTCCTGGATGTAGCGCGCCTGCGCCATTTCCCACAGGATCACTTCGATGTCGCGGCTGCCGCCGCCAAAGACCGGCAGCGACTCGCTCTCGGCATGCGCGGCGCGCGCCGCATCCTCGCCGTACTCGTCGAGGCTCAGGTAGAACACTTCGGCGCCGGTCGCTCCGGGCCGCACCGACGCATTCGCATGCAGGCTGACGAACAGGTCCGCCTTGTTGTTGTTCGCGAGGGCCGCGCGCTGGTCGAGCGCAACCGTGTCGTCTCCGTCGCGCGTGAGAATCACGCGCACGCCCAGCCGCGCCTCCAGCGCCGCCTTCAGCCGGCGCGCGACCGCGAGCGTCACGTTCTTTTCCAGCGTGCCGCCCGGTCCCTTGGCGCCGTCCTCCGTGCCGCCGTGGCCCGCGTCGATCACGATCGTGCGCAGCGCGCCCGCGGGCGCGAGGTCGAGCAACGGGGGCTGCTCCGGCGTCGCGGCCGGCGGCTGCGCCGGCGCGGTGGGTGCCGCGGCGCCCGCCTGAGCCATCACGTCGATCACGATGCGGCCCGCTCCGCGATCGGCCGGCAGGTCGCTCGCGCGGAACGTCGCGAAGCGCGGGCCGAGATCGATGGCGATGACCGCCGCCCCTTCGCCGGGACGCACGTTCTGGATCACCTCGGGCGTCGTCGATGCGGGAAGCGCGGCGTCGAGCGCGTCGGCGTCGAAGCGGATGACGAGCTTCGATCCTTCCTGGGCGACGGTGTGCGGCGTGGCCGGCGCCACCTCGAGGGTCAGGCGCGTGAGCGACCCCATCGGCTCGATGCGCCCGGCGACGCGCGGCGCGCGGAGGTCTCCGACGACGATGAGCCGCGAGGGTTTGCGGACATCGACGCGCATCGCGGCCACCGGCGCCAGCGCGCGCGAGACGAAGTCGACCGGCACGAACCAGGCGCGCCCTTCATGCACCGGCGCGGCGGACAGCGAGATGAGCCGTCCTCCGGCCGACGCGAGCCCCTGGCCTGCCGACAGCACGATCGTCTGGTTCCGGATCGTCACGACCAGGCCGCCCGCCGTGGCGTCTTCACGGAACGTGAAGTCGAAGAGGCGCGCGAGGTCCTCGAGCGCGAACATCTCCTGTCCCGCGATCGTTCGCGACGGCAGCGGCCGCCGGCCTTCTTTCGAGAGCACGCTATACGCCGCCGGGGACGCGGGCGCCTGTGCGTACGGGCTGCCGACGAGCAGCGCGAGCAGCAGTGCCGCGAACAGTTCGGCTGAAAACCGGCGTGGAATCACGGGACTCAATGATATCAGGGGTGCTCACGGGGGATTCGCCTCAAAACTCCAAACTCCAAAGTCCAAACTCCAAAGGCACTCCAAATTTCAAATTTCGAACTGAGTCAACGCCAAATCCAAATGCCGATGGGAGTTTGAAGATCTTGAACCTTTGAAGTGTGAGGTTTGAAGTTTGGAGTTTGGCGTTGGGAGTGCCTTTGAAGTTTGGAGTTTGGAGTTGGGAGTGCCTTTGGAGTTTGGAGTTTGGAGTTTGGAGTTTACTCGTACCACTCGATATGAGGCGACCACTCATGGCAGCGCAGGCAGGCGGTGGACGTCCAGTGCTTGTCGCACCCGGGACACGCGCCGCGCGTCTCGAACGTGTTCCACGAATGCCCGCAACCGGGCGCGCACACCCATCGATCGCCCCTGCCGGGCTCCCATCCGCACTTCGGACAGCGGATGCGGCGCGTCGTCTCGTCGATCTTCTCGACCGATTTCGGCGTCGCACGACGGGCCAGGACACGTCGGAACATCACAGAAATAGTAACTGACATTCCAGGCCTGCCGCGCCGTAGCGCGCAGCGCGAAGGCGGGTGCTGGCGGCATGTCGGATTTCCGGATGTAACGTGAGGTTCCCGGCCGTCCGGAGTCCGTTCAAGTCGAAATGAGAAACGGCGTCGGTGGCGGATTCGCGCGACGTCCGCTCGAACCACGCCACTTGTTACAGATCTGTTCTGGGCGGCGGCCCGGCGCAGCCGGTGTCGATTCTCCCGAGGAGGCGGCGATGATACGCGCAACACTCGTATGTGCGGCTCTCGTGTGCGGCGCGTTCGCAAGTGTGCGGGCGCAGGAGCCCTCGCGTGCCGACGGATGGGTCGTTATTGCAATCGATGAGTATCGCGCGCTTCGGCTCAAGGCGTATCCGCCCGACAGACCGCCGGATCCACCTCCAGTCGACGCGACAATCACCCGCGTCGAGTACGACCTCCGCGCCGGCGACCAGTTGGTGGCCGGCGAAGTGCGGCTGACGGTCGACGTCCTGAAGGAGGGCTGGATTCGCGTAGAGGTTCCCTCCGGCCTGCTCGTGCGCGCGTCGCGCCTCGACGGCCGGCCGGTCTCCATCATCGACCTTTCTCCCGATCGGAACGGCGGGCCGGCGCACCACGCGCCGCACGTGCTGTTATCGCGGCGTGGCCGAGCCGTTCTGGCGCTCGATATTGTTGTACCTCTCCGAGTGACCGGCGGATCGGAAACTTTGGTGCTGCCCGCCTCGCCCGGAGCGGTGTCGCGGCTGGCGGTCGTCGTGCCCCGCAGCGGGATCGATCTCACGGTGACGGGCGGCGTGCTCGCGGAGCGGGCGCAGGAGCCGGAGGGGCGCTGGATCGCGTACGGACGCGCGGGGCAGCCGCTGACGGCGACGTGGAAGAAGCGGACGGAGGACACGCGGCTCGCGCAACCGCTCAAGTGGCGCGGCAGCATCACCGAGCTGGTGGGACTCGGCGAGGAGACGAGCTCGCTCACGGCGACCGTGCGCGTCGAGGTCGTGCAGGGACAGGCCCCGGCCATCGATGTGGCACTGACCGACGGCCTCGTCATCAATCAGGTGTCGGGCGCGCATGTCGCCGACTGGGATTTCCGTCCGGGCACGCTGCGGGTGAGCTTCTTTGAACCCGTGGCGACCCAGACCTCGTTCGCACTGTCGGGCGAGGCACGCCTGCCTCGGGACGGATCGGTGCCGGTGCCGCTGCTGCGTCTGCCCGCGGCGGAGCGCGAAACGGGCGGGGTGGCGGTCGAAGTACTCGGCGCGGGAGAGATCGGCCAGCGTCAACCGCGTGGACTGGATCCCGCCGATCCCTCCGACCTCGGCGATCCTGTATCGGGACGCGAGTCGCCGTCGATGGTCGCGTTCCGCTTCAGGCCGCAGGACGGACGTGCGGAGCGCAGTCTCGCGCTGACGGTCGCGCGGTATACGCCGCAGGCGGTGCTCATCGCGAACGTCGAGGAGGCGCGCTACGACGCGCTCGTCGGGGAAGAGGGGAAGACCCTCGTCCGCGCGCGATATGCGGTGCGGAATAACCAGCGCGCTTTCCTGGACATCAGGCTCCCGAACGACGCCACGCTGTGGAGCGCGTCGGTCGCGGCGCGACCCATTCGTCCGGGCGTCGCACCTGGCGGCTCGCTGTTGTTGCCGCTCCAGAAAGGACGGGCCGGAGAAGAACCACCGGCGTTCGTTGTCGAGGTGACGTACGTTCAACGCGGCGCGGCGTGGAGCGACACGGGACGCGCGGCGCTCTCACTTCCCTCGATCGATCTGCCGATCTCGCGAACGGGCGTGGTGCTGCATTACCCGCCGCGTTTCAGTGTGAAGCCCGAACCCCGGGCGTTGTTCCGCATCGAGACCGACGCAGGGCCCTTCACGCCGGCATTGCGCGGCGAGGAGACGGCCGCCGGCGGCGTCGCCCGAGCGATTCCGGCCCCCCCGGCGATGCCGGCGCCCACGGATCAACTCGTCACGCAATTTCACAGAGACACCGCCGGGCGCACGGTGACCGGTCCACTGCCGGTGCAGGTGCAGTTTCCGGATTTCGGTCCAAGCATATTCCTGACCTCGGAGCTGACCGCCGAGTCGCAGGCGCCGGTCGTCGAGTTCTCCTATAAGCGTGAGAGCCGCTGGTGAGGTGTCCAATGCATGCCAAACATCTGATTGCTGTCGCGTTGCTCGTGCTCACTCCGCGGCTTGCCCTCGCCCAGGACCGCCCTCGCGTTCCGCAGGGCCCGCAGGGCACGGTGACAATGCCCATCGGTGAATACAACCGGCTCGTCGATCGCGCTGCGCAACCGGACACCACGCCGGAGCCGCCGCCTGTCCCAGCCGTCGTCGGCCGCGCCGACCTCCGCGCGCGGGTCGCCGGCGACACGGCGCGCGGCACGCTGCGCCTCGATGGGGAGGTGTTTCAGCGCGGCCAGGTGAAGGGGCCGCTCGTCAGCGGCGCCACGCTCGTGGATGCGAGGACCGACGGACGCCCACTGCCGCTGGTGCAGGAATCGGACGCGCATGCCGCGGTCCTCACGGGGCCCGCTCCGTTCACCGTCACACTCGACTGGGCGGCGCCGGTCACCTCCGCGCCGGGCCGCGCAACGTTTGCGCTGCCTGTTCCTGCAGGCGGCACCATCAGCGCGACGCTCGACCTGCCCGGGGATCCCGCGGAGGTGAAGGTGGAACCCGGAGTCGTGACCCGGCGGCAGACCTCCGGCGGCAGAACCACCGTTGAGGTCACGCTCGAACCGGGCCGCCGCGGCCAGGTGTCTTGGTCGATGCGCGAGACCGCCGCGCCGGGCGTGCCCGCCACGGCGCGGACACTCGCAGACGTCAAATCGCTCATCACGATCGGCGAAGCCGATTTGCGGATGGTATCGCTTGTCGACGTGACGGTCGTCCAGGGCGAGCCGCAGACGTTCGAGGTGCGCCTTCCGTCGGGCTTCGAGGTCTCGTCGATCGCGGGCAGCTCGATCGAAACGACCAGAGCCGCCGCCGGGGCGATCGTGCTGACGGTGCACGACGCGACGGTGCGGCGCCATCAGTTCCTCATCAGCCTCGAGCAGGCCCATGCGCCGGGATCGTTCAAGGCGATGACGTCGTTTCCGACCCTCACGGGTGCGCAGCGCGAGGCCGGCGAAACGGCCATCGAAGGGATCGGGACGCTCGACGTGACCGCATCCGGAGACGAAGGGCTGCATCGCATGGACGTGCGCGAACTCAACGCGACGCTCCGCTCGCTGGCGCGCCAGCCGATCCTTGCCGCGTTCCGCTATCAGCGGCGGCTGGAGGAGACGCGCGGACTGACGCTCGAGGTCAAACGCTTCGCCGACGCGCCGGTGATTGCCGCGGTGGCGCAGACCGTCGTGGCGACGACGCTTGTCACCCCCGAGGGACGCGCCCTGACCGAAGTGCAGTTGTGGATCCGCAATCGCGCGCAGCCGTTCATGAAAGTGACGCTTCCCCCTGGCGCGACGATGTTGTCGGTCGAAGTGGCGGGAGAAACGGCGAAGCCCGTCACGGGTACCGACGGAACGCGTGTGCCTTTGCTGCGCGCCGGCTTCAGACCGGACGGCGTCTACCCGGTCTCGCTCGTGTATCTCACCGCCGGTGAAGCATTCGGCAAGCGCGGCGATGCGCAGATGGCACTGCCGAAGTTCGACGTGCCGATGAGCCTGGTGCACTGGGAGCTGTTCCTCCCCGACCGCTACTCAGCCACGCCGAACGGCGGCAACGTCATTCCGGCCCGCCTCGCGCAACTCGTCGCCGGCTCCGCCGCCGGCACGTCCTTGGATGTCGGGCATGGAGCGACCGCCGGCATCGTCGGGTATCTTCCGGAACGTCCCATCGGACCGGGCCAGATCGTCGGTCACGCCGTTGATACGAATGGAGCGACGCTCCCCGGCGTGACCATCACCGTAACGGCATCCGACGGCGTGCGCCGTCGCGCGACCACCGACGAGGGCGGGATGTTCATCGTCTCGAGCGTGCCATCGGGTCCCGTGACTGTCACGGGGGAGTTGGCGGGCTTTGCCACTGTCAGGCGCTCCCTGACGTTCGATCAGCGTCCGCGTCTGGTGGACCTCCAGATGTCGCTCGCGACCCTGTCCGAGACGGTGGAAGTACGCGCCGAGGCACCGGTGATCGATCAAGCGAAAGTCACCGAGCTGCAGAACGCGCCCTCACAGAACGTGCTCAACCTGCAGCGCCGCGTCGCGGGGGTGCTGCCGGTCCGCATGGACGTCCCGCGCAGCGGCACCGCGTTTCGTTTCGTTCGTCCGCTGGTGCTCGACGAAGAGACGACCGTGAGCTTCCGATACAAGCGACGGTGATGGGTGGCGCTGAAGGGTGCTGAAGGGTGCTGAAGGGTGCTGAAGGGTGCTGAGGGGTGCTGAAGGGTGCTGAGGGGTGCTGAGGGGTGCTGAGGGGTGCTGAGGGGTGCTGAGGGGTGCTGAGGGGGCTGAAAGGTGCGAGACCCATTGATGGACTTTGATTTGTCGATTGCGCTGAGCAGCCGAGCGAGGCGACGCCGAGCGATGACTGTGCAACCGGTCGTGCTGGAATGAAGGCGAAAAGGAACTGAGTATTGAGTCAGCAGCGCCTGCGGCCGCAAGCGAGGGCCGGAGGGTAGTCGCCGCGCAGCGGCGACCCCGAGCGCGCAGCGAGGTGGGGAATGTTAAAGGGGCCCCACCGAGCGAAGTAGGAATTGGAGGCGCCGGGATTTGCACCCGGGTCCGAAAATACATCCCCGCAGGAATCTACGATGCGTATCCGCCTCTAATGTGTTGCGCGCGGCGTGAAGAAGCGGCACAACCGCCGCGCGCCAACCCCGGAACGATCTCGCCGTTGACGTCCGGGACGGCCGTCAACAGCCAGCCTGCTTGAATGACATCCAGTTCCGGCCCGCAGGCTGACCGGAGTGGACGCTCACAGGGGTTTAGGCTGCGAGAGCGAGCTGCGTGTTTGCAGTTATTGTGTGTTCCATCTGATTTACGAGGGTGATGGTCCTCGGCACGCATCCTGCGAAACCGTATCTCCGTCGAATCTAGGTCGCCCCCATCGGGTGAACCTTCATTCTACCGCCCCCTTCGCGCGCCGTCAAATGGCTGTCGGGCTTGGATTTGCGGCGTTTTCACCAGTTGACTTGCCGCGCGCTTGTTCCGATAATGCCGAGAATGGCAGATGACGAGCTTCGCGTCGTCGTGGACGGGTTCCGCACACGGGTGCAGGCCGAGCTGGATGCCCAGATTGCGGCGCTGACGGCCACCTACGACGAGATGATCGAGCGTGCGCGACAGGCCGCCGAAGCGGAGGCGGAGCAGCGCTGGGCCTCCAAGCTGGCGTCGGTGCGGGCCGATTGGGACACGCGGCTGCAGTCGGAGGTCGCCAGCGCCCGCGGCGAAGCGGAGCGGCGCCTAGTGGCCGAAACGATGCGGGCCCGCGTCGAGGCCGAACAGGCCGCGGCTGAATCCGCCGCCGATCTCCGGCGCGAGATGGAACATGCGCTGGCAACCGAGCGAAGCCGGGCCGAGGCGGAGCGTGAACTGTCGGAGGCGCGGCGGCAGGAGGCCGAACGCGCGCTCGACGAGGCGCGCACCGCGCTCGACGACGAGCGGCGCCTGACGAACGAGGCGATCGAGCGCGCCCGGCGCGCGGGCGCTGCGCGTGACCTCACGCACCTGCTCAATGCCGTGGCGGACATCGACGAGGCCACCTCCCTCTCCGAGATCCTGACCGCTGTCGTGCGAGGCGCTGCCGCCGAAGCACCCCGGGCGGCGCTGTTCGTCGTGAACGGCCAGCAGCTCGACGAGTGGACAGCGGAGGGTGCGCCGGCGTTGTCGGCCGGTCCGATCGCGGTGGATGCCCGGGAAGCGGGTGTGCTCGGCGACGCGCTCCGGCGGCAGGAGCCGTTGATTGCGGCAAGTGGCACCGACGGTCTTCGCGCGCCGGCCTTCGCCCGCGATGCGGCCACCGCCATCGCCGTTCCTTTCGTGCTGGACGGCCGCGCCGTGGCCGTTCTCCATGCCGACGACGCGGCGTCGGGCGCCGAGGCCGAGACGAAGCCCCCCAGCCTGAAGGGCTGGGAGGAAACCATCCAGATTCTCGGACGGCACGCGGCGGCCGCGATCGCGTACCTCACCGCGGTCCGCACCGCGGACGCCATGCGGCTCCTGGGCGGCGCGGCCCCGGCGTCCGCGCAGACCCCGGCGGGCGACGACGAGCAGGGCGCGCGGCGGTACGCGCGGCTGCTGGTCTCGGAGATCAAGCTGTACAACGAGACCGCCGTTCGCACCGGGCGCGAGAAGCGCGATCTGCTGCAGCGCCTCGCGCCGGAAATCGATCGCGCCCGCCGCCTGTACGACGAGCGCGTCCCCGCCACGATGCGGGCGCGCGATTTCCATTTCCAGCAGGAGCTCGTGCAGACGCTGGCAGGCGGTGACGCTTCGCTCCTCGGGTAAGCTTCGGGACCTTCAGCTCGTGGTTATCACCATCCGATTCATTGTCCTGCCGCTCGCATTCGTCCCGCTGATTGGCGCCGCGCGGCAGACCCCGCCGCCCTCGGCGCAGCCGCCCACCGCCCCGCCCGCCCAGCTCGCACCGACCGTCCACCCGGCGTTGCCGGAGGACCCGAGCGACCTATGGCTCGTGCCGTCGGAACGTGAGCGCGCCGCCCGCACGATTGGCGTATACGAGCCGCTTGCCGACGGCGTCGCGAAGTACCGCGCGACCGACTACGCGGGCGCGCTCGGGCTGCTCGGCCGGCCGGCGCTTGCCGCGACGCCGCTTGCCGGGTACGCGACCTACTATGTGGGCCTCGCCGAGCTGCGAATGGGCCGTGTCGCCGATGCGCGCCGCACGTTCGAATCGCTCCGCGAGAAAAAGCCCGAGGGTCATCTGGCGATCGCCGCCGCGCTCGCGGCAGGGGAGGCCGCGGAAGCGGCTGGCGACGCCGCGGCGGCCGTGCGGCTTTATGAGCCGATTGCCGCCGACAAGGACGCCGTAAACGACGAGGTGCTGACTCGGCTCGGACGCGCGGCGCTGGCCGCCGGCGATCGCGCGAAAGCCGCCGCGGCGTACGTGCGGCTGTACTACGAGTTCCCGCTGACGGACGCGGCGACGGCCGCGGCCCCGCACATCTCCGCGCTGCAGGACGTCATCGTGCGCACCGGCTACAAGGCGGATCTCGGCCGCGCGCAGATCCTGTTCGGCGCGCGGCGGTACGACGAGGCGCGCGCGGTTTACCAGGATCTCCAGCGCCAGGCGGAAGGGGACGACAAGGAGCTGGCGGATCTGCGCCTGGCGGAGTGCGAGTTCTTCCTGAAGCGCTACGCGGCGGCGCGCGACGGCGTACGCCCCTATCTGGACCGCGCTTCTCGCAGAGCCGAGGCGCGCTTCTTCTATCTGAGCGCGCTCAGGGGGCTCGGCGAGATCGACCAGTACATCGGCGGCACGACGTCGCTCGTCGCCGAGTTTCCCGACAGCTCCTGGTCGGAAGAGGCGCTGAACAACCTGGCCAGCTACTACATCATTTCCGACCAGGACGCACTGGCCGCGGAAACCTTCCGCGCGATCGTGGAGAAGTTCCCGACCGGCGCCCGCGCGGAGCGCGCCGCCTGGAAGTACGGCTGGTGGAAGTACCGCACCGGCGACGACGCGGAGACCGTTCGCGTGTTCGAAACCGCCGCGGCGACATTTCCGCGGTCCGACTATCGTCCGTCCTATCTCTACTGGGCCGCGCGGGCGCACGAGCGGCTGGGGGAAGCGACAGAGGCGAACGCGCGTCTCCGCCTGGTCTTCACCGACTACGGCAACTCGTACTACGGCCGGCTGGCGGAGCGTCAACTCGGGCGGCGCGCGGGCCTCTCGACCGCGGGCGATCGCGCCGCGCATGCCTCGCGCACGACACGGCCCGCACCCGAGATCGAGCGGGTGCCCACCGATCGGACGATCCGGCTGCTGCTGGCCAACGGCATGTACGATGACGCGCTGAACGAACTGCGGTACGCGCAGCGCGTGTGGGGAGGGTCGCCGGCCATCGATGCGACGATCGCGTGGGTCTACCACCAGCAGGGGGAGCTGCGCCGCGCCATCACGCTGATGCGGCGGGTGTATCCGCAGTTCCTGACCGGCGGCGGGCAGGCGCTGCCACCCGGGATCCTCCAGGTGATCTTCCCGCTGACGTATTGGGACGCGATCAAGAGGAACTCGGCGAAGCATCATCTCGACCCGTATGTCGTCGCGGCGCTCATCGCGCAGGAATCGACGTTCGACGCCGGGGTCAAGTCGGCCGCGAACGCGTGGGGCCTGATGCAGATCCTGCCCTCGACGGGCAGGCGTCTGGCGCGCACGGTGGGCATCCGGAGATTCAGCACGCCGATGCTGACCAATCCGGATGTCAACATCAGGCTCGGCACGCTCTATTTCTCGCAGCTCGTCAAGCAGTTCGGGGGGACCTACTACGCGCTTGCGAGCTACAACGCCGGAGAGAGCCGGATCGTGCGCTGGAAGGCGGAGCGGCCCGGCCTCGAGGAAGACGAGTTCATCGACGACATCCCGTTTCCCGAGACCCAGAACTACGTGAAGCGAATCCTCGGGACCGCCGAGGACTACCGGATGCTGTACGGCGAAGGGGGCGGCAGGCCGCGTGTCGCGACGCGCACCGCGCCTGTGCCCGTCACGAAGGGTCCGAAGGCCCCGGTCGCCACGAAGCCCGCAACGCGGAAGCCCGCGACGGCCAAGGCGCCTGCACGGAAGAAGCCACCGGCCGTGACGAAGAAAAGCACGCCGTCCGGGAAGGTCTCGCCGAAGAAAAAGAGCGTCCCGAAGACCAGCACCGCGAAAAAGAAATCGGGCGGCTGATCACGGGAATCGGATGACCTCGTACAGCGTCATCATTTCATCCTCGGCCACTATCTGCAGGTAGGCGCGGAACGGGATCAGCCGCGTCCTGATCTCCTCTTCTCTTTGTCCGTACATGTCCCAGTGGACGCCGACGTAGCGGGTGCGCCGTTTCCGCAGCACGTCGAAGGCTTCGTTCGACGGGAAGCTCTCGAGGATGGGCGCGGTCTCACGAAAATCGACGGGGATGACGTCGCTGTAACCGTTCAGCATCGGCATCCAGTGCGCCGTCGAGAACACCTGATACTGCGTATGCAGGTGAAACACCGACCGCGCGCCGTAGAAGGGGAACTCCGCGAGCGGCCCGCGCGGCAGCTTCGCGAGCACGCGATAACTGGGCGGCAACCTCGGCGCCGCCTCCCACGGGAACGGCAGGATGTTCAGCTCGGCGATCGCGGCCGCTGCGAGCCCGGCCGCCAGAAGACGCCGGCGTGTTCCGCCGACCATCTGAAAGAGACGCGAGAGCGCCAGCGATGCCAGCACCGCAAGCGAGAACACCACAACCAGATTGAACCGGGACGGCGCGCGCAGGAAGGAAAAGAGCGGCACGGCGCGAAAAAGAGCCGTGTACAGCCCGAGCCGCGGGCCGAGCGACGCCCACAACGCGAGCACGCCGATGGATCCATAGAGGAGCGCGGTCTCGCGTTCGAACGGCCGATCAGCGCTCCGGCGTGCCGCCACGGCGCCCATCGCGAGGCCCGAGAGGCCGAACACGATCGCAAGATAGCCGGGAAAGCCCACCATCCCCTCGAACGGCCCGAGCCGGCGAGCCAGCGCGAGCACCGGTTTGTGCGCATGGCTCGAGGACGTGAGGTAGCTCATGAGGTTGCCCGAATACGTCATCGCCTCTTCGATGGACCGGCGGAAGTTGTGCTGCTCGCGAATGTCGATGTACGGCAGGAAGAACGGCAGCACGCACAGGCCGGAGGCCGCGGCCGCTATCGCAAGCGCGCGCCAGAACGCGAAGGTCCGGCACGTTGCGCGGCTGACCGTAAGGAACAGCGCGGCATAGCCGACCACGAGCCCCGTGAAGATGCCGTAGTAGGCGCATGAAAGCGCCTGGACCGCGAGCGCGAGACCGAGGGCGAGCGCGGTCTTCCAGGACGGCGCATCGGCGACGCGGTGGAGCATCAGCAGCGACAGCGGGATGCCGCCGGCCATCAGCAGCTGGATGTGCGCGGTGTGCGAGAACAAGTACGGACAGAAAGAGAAGATCAGCGCGGCAATCGCGGCGGCGGCTTTGTCGCGGCACAGGTACCTGGCGAGCAGCCACATGCCGATCAGGTTTGTTGCGAACGCGAGCAGCAGCGCCGTGTTGAGCGCCGTGTAGGGATTCTGCGTCAGCCACCAGGCGGGAATCGCCAGCACGCCGGCGCCGATGTTGGCTTCGGAATAGGCCAGCGCGTGCTCGTGCGGGAAAAAGATGTTCGCCCGGAACAGATTGACCGGATCGGCCACGATCGTGCGCGCGACCCAGGCGACGTTCCAGATGCTGAACAGGCCGTCGCCGCTGCCGGTACGGCCGAGTCGCCCCATGCCCTTCGCAAGCGGCCACGTCATCAGGACCACGACCGCCACGGCGACGGCGAGCACGCCGGTGCCACGGAGAGCCCGGCCGACGATGGTGTCCGGACGTGCCTGCATGTAGAATGCGGCATTCTATCTTCATTCCGAGCGTCGTTCCCAGACATCCTGATGCCACGTCTCGCGCTCCCGGCTGCTCTGTTGCTCGCCGCGCTCGCCGCGTGGCTGTCGCAGGGGACCATCGGCCTGGCCGCCGGCGGCGAGCGGATCGCGGTGCTGCCGGTGTCGGCGGTCTCGTGGCTGATCGCCGCTGCCGCCGCGATCGGCGTAGGGCTCGCGCGCGTGCGGGGGGCCTCGCTCGCGCCCGTGTCGCTGGCCGTCCTCCTCCTGCTTCCATGGCTGCCGGTCCCATTGCCCGCCGCATTCCTGATTTGGAGCGGTCCGCTGACGCTCGCCGTCTGGCTGGGAGTGGCGGTTGGGCTCGTCGCGACGATGGGGGGGCGCCCGCGCGCCTGGCTCCGCGACAGGCGGCGCGGCGCCATGACCGCCGGCGTCGTCGGATGCGCGATCTACGCGCTCGCGGCGTGGCAGGCGTCGCCGTCCGTGCCCGGGGGCGACGAGCCGCACTACCTCGTCATCACGCAAAGCCTCCTGAAGGATCACGACCTTCGCATCGAGAACAATCACCGGCGCGGCGATTACCAGCCGTTCTTCGCCGGCGAGCTGCCGAAGCCCGATTTCCGTCGTCGGGGAAGGGACGGAGAGATCTATTCGATCCATGCCCCCGGCTTGCCGACGCTCGTCGCGCCGGCCTTCGCCGTGGGGGGCTATCACGGCGTGCTCGTGTTCCTGATTCTGCTCGCGTCGATTGGCAGCGCGCTCGCGTGGCATCTCGCCGAACGGGTCACGGGCCGGCAGGATGCCGCGTGGTTCGGGTGGGCCGCCGTCACGCTGTCGGCGACGTGGATCTTCCACACCTTCACGGTCTATCCCGACGGCGCCGGCGCGGTCGTCACCCTCACCGGGGTATGGGCGCTGCTGCGCGCCGATGAGGAGAGCCGCACGGCCTCGGAGCGCGCGTGGCCCTGGCTGCTCCACGGCGCGGCGCTTGCGCTGCTGCCGTGGCTGCATACACGGTTCGCGTTCCTCGCGGGCAGTCTGGGCGGGCTTGTCCTGCTGCGGCTTGCACGCACGCCGCACGCCCCGGCCAAGGCGGTGGCCCTCCTGGCGGCCCCTGCCGTCGCCGCCGTCGCCTGGATCGGCTACTTCGTCGCGATCTACGGGACGCCGGACCCGACGGCGCCGTATGCCGACGAGGCCGGGTCGATCGCGTTCATTCCCGCGGGGATCGCGGGCCTCATCGCGGATCAGCGCTTCGGCCTGTTCGTCTACGCGCCGGTCCTGCTGTTCGCGTTCACCGGAGTTGGCGCGATGCTGCGGCGTCCCGCGACACGCAGGCTCGCACTGGAGCTGTTGTTCGTGGCGGTCCCGTACCTGCTGGCGGTCACGCACTTCGCGATGTGGTGGGGAGGGACCAGCGCCCCGGCGCGGTTCTTCGTTCCCCTGCTGCTGCCGCTCACGATCCCGGCGGCCGTCGCCTGGACCGCGATCGCGCGCCGCGCCACGCGCGTCACCGCGTGTGCGGCGCTCGTCTTCACGGTGTTCGCTTCAGCGATCCTGGTGCTGGTCGATGGGGGCCGGCTGGCGTTCAACGACCGCGAGGGCGACGCGCGATGGCTCGGGTGGATGAACGGCGCGGCGGATCTGGCGCGCGGGGTGCCCTCCTGGTGGGAGGGGCGCGACATCCATGCCTTGCTGCTCTTGCGCGACGCGGTGATCTGGGTGGTCGCCATCACCGGCGCATGGCTGGCGCTGGCCTGGCTGGCCCGCCACGCGCGGACGCGCGGCGCGCTCGTGGCCGCGGCAGGCGCACTCTATGCGGCGGCCGCGATGCTTGCGTTGAGCGTCGTGTGGCACCTGCACGGCGTCGATGGCGCCAACGTGACCCAGGGACGGCTTCAGGTGCTTCGGCGACTCGGCGATCGACCCCGCGCCATTGTCGTCGCGCTGTACCCGGCCGCCCGGCTCAGCGCCGCCGCGCTTCCCCCGATGCTTCGCATGATGCCGGAGCGCGCGACGATCGCCGGAGGGGCGGGACAGAATGACCGCCCGCTCTACGTGCTCCCCGGGGTGCCGGCCGGCAGGTATCGTCTCGTGCCGCGCACCGTCGGCGAGGGCGGATGGTTGATGGTCGGGATTGGCCGGGACCAGTTCTCACTGCGGAGCGGCCCCATTCCCGTGCCGCCTCAGCCGATCGTCCTCGACTTTCCCGTGGACGTACGGGCGATCGTCGTGCGCGGCGACGAGCAGGCCCGCCGGATCGTGTCCGGCCTCGACGTCGAACCGATGGCGATCGTGCCGCCGCGGCAGCGCCTCTCGCCGGAGTACGCGCGCAAGGCCGTGCGCTACGGGCCGTCCACGGTGTATTTTCTCGACGAGAGGAGTTTTCCCGAGCCGGAGGCGTTCTGGATCGGCGGCGCGCGCCGGTCGTCGATCGTGCTGCAGCCCGACACAGCCGGCAGCACGGCCACGCTGTTCGTGCGCAACGCGCCGGTCGACAATCAACTCACGCTTGAAACAGGGGCTTGGCGGGAGGACGCGCGTCTCGCGCCCGGGGAAGAGCGCCGGATCCAGGTGCCGCTCGACCGAAGCCGGGGGGCCACCCTCATCACGTTCACGTCGGCATCGGGCTTCCGGCCCTCAGCCGTCGATCCAGCCAGCCGCGACGCGCGATTCCTGGGCGTATGGGTCCACGTCCAGCGCTGATAACTCCCAAACGCAAACTTCAAACTCAAAGTTTGAAGTTTGGCGTTTAGTACCTGATGACGCCGCCGAAGTAGATGCCCTTGAGCTGCAGTTCCCCTTCATCCTTGTCAACCTTGTAGAGCACGTCGAACGAGCGGTAACCGATCTGCGCTCCGGCGTGATCGGTGAAGTTGACGGTCCCATACAGATCGAAGTCCACGTACTTCGCGCGATAGTTCTCGTCGATGCTTTCGGGCAGCTTGATGCCGCTCACTTCACCGGTGATCGAGATGTTCGGCGCGACGTACACGCGAGCGATGCCGCCGATCGAGGGAATCGGCGCCCGCGCGCGGGCGAACTGGGTGTCGATGGCATTCACCAGCGTCGCCTGGATATCCGTGTACTTGGCCTCGAGAATCAAGCCGAAGAAGCCGCGGTCGCGGTACACCATGTCCCACTCGTACGCGAAGCGGTACGCCTTCCACGTCAGCGAGGTCTGGACCGGCACCGAGACGGGATACTTGATGCCGTTGAAGATGATGTCGCGGCGCAGCGTTGCGGTGGCGTCGTAGCCGATCGGCGTGTACTCGAAACGCAGCTTCTGCTTCTTGGCCGGCCGCAGGACGACCTTGATTTGCTTGAATCGGCTCTGCTCGATGCCGAGGTCCTCGACGAGGTCGATGCGGCTTCCAATGATCCCCAGCGCTTCGCTGGTGATGGCGAGGTCGGGCTTCGGGTTCCACAACGTTCCGGCAACTTCGAGGTGATAGGTCTCGCCGGTCGCCCGGTTCGACGCTCCTCTGACGGCGTATTGGGCGCTCGCGGGGAGCGCAGAGAGACACGCAGCCAGACAGCACGCGGATATGACAGGAATTCGCATAGTCATCTTTTCGGTTCCAAGGATGATCGAGAATAGCACACGGCCGCACGGCATTCCCCTTGCTGAAAACCGCCCAACACGGGACGTGAACGACGCAATGTCGTGGTCTCGGGCGCAAATCCTAAGCTCATGAGCCGGGTCGATCCAAAGATGCGGTACAGGACTCCAGTTTCCTGAATCCGCCATCGTCGCCAAACTGACTCCGGCCCTGAACTGGCGCGCCCGCGGTTACCACGCTGGTAGTGCCGTTGTAAGTGTTGGAAGCACGAAGGAGGAAGTGTGATGCAACATCGTGTACTGAGCTGGGTCATCGTGGTGCTGCTGGCGGGGGGAACCGCCACCGCGCAGCAAGGGGTCACGGAGGTGCGCGGCCGCGTGGTCGACGCTCAGGGAGGCGTACTCCCGGGGGTGACCGTGACGGTCAGGAACCAGGACTCCGGCATGTTCCGCGAGACCGTGAGCACGGCCGACGGCACGTACTTCGTCAGCGGCCTGGTGCCCGGCACCTACGAGATCACCGCGGGGCTTCAGGGTTTCAAGAAGTACACACGCAAGGACATCCGGCTCGAAATCGGGAAGACGTCGACGATCGACGTCGGCCTGGAGGTCGGCTCGCTCGAGGAGACGGTCAACGTGTCCGCCGACGCGACGCTCGTGGACGTCACGTCGAAGGAGGTCGGCGGCAACATCACCGGCAAGGAGCTCGTCGATTTGCCCTCGATCAACCGCAACTTCATCGGGTTCATCGGCCTGCTGCCGGGCATCGTGCCGAGCATCAGCACCGAATCGTTCGGCTCCGATTCGATCAGCGTGAACGGGTCCGATCCGCGCAACAACAACTACCTGCTCGACGGCGGCAACAACAACGACGACGTGATCGGGCAGCGCGCGGGGACGCAGGCGCGGACGGCGATCGAGTCGGTGCAGGAGTTCCAGGTCATCACGAACCAGTTCGACGCGGAATTCGGCCGCACGACCGGCGCGATCATCAACGCGGTCACCAAGTCGGGCACGAACCAGTTCCGCGGCAGCGGCTTCGTGTTCGGGCAGGACGCGAGCCTGACGGCGAAGGACTATTTCGCGAAAGAGAAGAACCTGTCGAAGCCCGACACGAAGCGGCGCGAGTTCGGCGGCACGCTGGGCGGGCCCATCATCAAGGACCGGATGCATTTCTTCGGCAGCGTCGAGCGGGTCATGATCGACCGCGGGTCCGCCAAGGTGTTCCCGAGCCGGCCGGATCTGAACTGGAGCCCCACCACGCAGGACCGCGTGTGGAACACGCTGGTGCGCGTCGATCAGCAGCTCTCGGCGCACCACACGTGGGGCGTCCGGTACCTGCGCGAACTGTCGCCGCAGAAGAACCAGGCGATCGGACAGGTGACGCCGAGGGCCATCCGCGAGGAAAACGACAAGGACCAGACGGCGCAGGTGAGCCTTCAGTCGGTGTTCGGCAACACGAAGCTGAACTCGATGCGGCTGGTCTGGACCCAGGAGGACGTCTCGTTCGCCAACCCGTGCTTCAACGGCAACGGGCGCGACCAGGCGGCGTGCGCGCCGACGCTCGCGTTCCAGACGTTCACCGATCAGCAGTCGACGGTCGCGCAGGCGCGCGTCGACAACGCGTACCAGCTCGAGGACACGTTCTCCTGGTTCGTCCCGGGGAAGCGTGGGGACCACGACATCAAGGCGGGCGTGCAGTACCAATACGTGAATGCGGACAACACGGCGCAGGACAACCTGAACGGCACGTTCTCGTTCGGGCGGAGCGATGTCGCCTTCAACGCCGCCGATCCGAGAACCTACCCGGATCGCTTCTCGATTCGGGTGCCGGGCCAGGGCCACGTCGTCGAGAAGGGGCACTACGTCTCGAGCTTCGTGCAGGACAAGTGGAAGCTGAACGACCGGCTCACGGCCAGCCTCGGCCTGCGCTACGACCTCGAAATCATCCCGATCGTGGAGCGCGACAACCCGCGCTTCCCCGACCAGAACAAGTATCCGGTCGACAAGAACAACATCCAGCCGCGCGTCGGCCTGACCTGGGCGCTCGATCCGGGGGGCCGGTCCGTCGCGCGCGCGGGCTTCGGGCGCTTCTACGAGAAGACGCACTTCGAACTGATCGGCGGCATCTTCAACAGCGGCGTGTTCTCCGAATCGTTCACGGCGACGTTCCCGACATCGGCGGCCGATCCGGGGCCGCGCACCGGCGCGTTCCCGACCAACGAGTTTCTCGTGAACGGCCCGACGGTCAACCGCGACCGGCTGGCGCAGCTGTATCCAGCGGGATCGAAGATCAAGAACGTCGGCAACGTCACGCTCGACAACCCGGATCGCATCGTCCCGCACTCCGATCAGATCTCGCTCGGGTACGAGCATCAGCTCGGCGCGTCCATCTCGGCGAGTGCTGACTACGTGCACGTCTTCGGGCGCGACCTGCTGATGACGCAGGACCTGAACAAGGGCAGCCGCGCGACGACCTCGCCGACCGCCCCGGTCGTCCGGCCGGATCCGAACTTCGTCCAGGCCGTGAACACGCCCGTGAACGCCGGCAAGACCGACTACGACGCGCTGCTCGCCCAGGTGGAGAAGCGCTTCTCGCACGACCTGAGCATGCGCGTGTCCTACACGCTGTCGTACGCGCGGGGCAACACGAGCGGCAGCGGCTTCCCCGCGAGCAACTTCCAGGTCGGGCAGGATCTGAACCTGGGCATCAACGAAGGGCCGACCGACTTCGACCGGCGTCACAACCTGGTCGTGAGCGGCCGGGCGCTCGTGCCCGGCACGCACGGGATGACCTTCAGCTGGGTCGCGCGGGCGCTCAGCGGCCTGCCGTTCACGCTCCTGAACAACGATGCCGACGTCGATCGCAACGGGACGTTGTTCGACCCGATCTCCTCGGGGACGTACAAGGGCGCGGGAGCGACCGACAACTACACGGTCGAGGGGTACAACGGGCGGCGCAACGGCGCGCGCGGGCCGGGCTTCTTCCAGCTCGACGCCCGGTTCGGATACCGGTTCAACCTGGCGGACCACCGGACCCTCGACGTCTCGGCCGACGTGTTCAACCTGACGAATCGCGCGAACTTCGCGAACCCCGGCAGCAACCAGGCGTCGGCGGCAACCTTCCTGGTGCTGTCAGCGCTTCGCGACGGGGCGGCGCCGACGACGGCGCAGGTCGGCGTGCGGTTCGGGTTCTAATTCGCAGCTCGCAGCTCGCAGCTCGCAGCTTCCAGTTTCCAGCTTCCAGCTTCCAGCTTCCAGCACCTCCGCTGGAAGCTGGCAGCTGGGAACCGGGAACCGGGAACTGGACGCTACACGCGGCAGGATTTTTCCGGCCGCTCTCATATACTCAGAGAGATGGGCCCCGCGTTCCGCCGCCTGCTTCCGTACGTCCTTCGCTACCGCCGCCGCTTCGCGATCGGCCTCACCTGCGTGGTGATCACGACGGCGATCCAGCTCGTCTCGCCGTGGGTGCTCAAGTACGCGATCGACGACATCACACGCGGCGCGACCCGGCAGAAGCTCGCGCTGTATGCGGCGCTGCTCGTCGGCGTCGCGTCGGTCGGCGCGGTGTTCCGCTTCCTCATGCGCCGGATCCTGATCGGCGCCTCGCGCGACATCGAGTACGACGTCCGCAACGCGTTCTTCGCGCGGCTGCAGCAGATGCCGCTCGGCTACTATCAGGCGCGCCGCACGGGGGACCTGATGTCCCGCGCGACCAACGACCTGAACGCGGTGCGCATGATGATCGGCCCGGCGGTCATGTACTCGACGAACACGATCCTGATGTTCGTTGTCGCCATCGGGATCATGCTGTCGATCGACACCCGGCTGACGCTGATCGCGCTCCTGCCGCTGCCGCTCGTGTCGATCAGCGTCAAGTACTTCGGCAGCGCCATCCACAAGCGTTTCGAGTCGATTCAGGCGCAGCTCTCGGACCTGAGCGCGGTCGTGCAGGAGGCGCTCGCCGGCGTCCGCGTGGTGCGCGCGTACAACCAGGAACCGCACGAGATCGCGCGCTTCAAGGCGGCCAACGCCGAGTACGTGCGGCGCAACCGCGTCCTCATCCGCCTGCAGGGGCTGTTCTATCCGAGCCTGACGCTGTTCCTGGGGTTCGGCGCGGTGCTGGTGCTGTGGCTCGGCAGCCGCGAGGTGATTCGCGGCCGCATCACGCTCGGCGAGTTCGTCGCGTTCAACGGCTACCTGGTGATGCTGAGCTGGCCGATGATCGCGTTCGGCTGGGTCACGAACATCCTGCAGCGTGGCATGGCGTCGTGGAAGCGGATGCTGGAGGTCATCGACGCGGTCCCTGCGATCACGGACGACCACGTCACCGAGGCCGGCCGCGCCGCGCCGCTCCTGGGCGCGATCGAGCTGCGCCACCTGACCTTCGCCTATCCCGGCTCGGGCGCGCCGGTCCTCGCCGACGTGTCGTTGACCGTTTCCGCGGGACAGACGGTGGCGCTCGTCGGGGCGACCGGATCCGGCAAATCGACGCTCATCAGCCTGCTGCCGCGCCTGCACGAGCCGCCGCCGGGCACGGTCCTCCTCGACGGCATTGACGTGCGCGAGATTCCGCTCGCCGCGCTGCGCGGCGCCATCGGCTTCGTCCCGCAGGAGCCGTTTCTCTTCTCCGACACGATTGCGGCCAACATCGGGTTCGGCGTGCACGACGAGGCGCCCGAGAATCGCATGCGGGCGGCCGCGGCCGTCGCGAGGCTCGACAAGGACGTCGAGGCGTTCCCCGCCGCCTACGACACGGTCGTGGGGGAACGCGGCATCACGCTGTCCGGCGGTCAGAAGCAGCGCACGGCGCTCGCGCGGGCGATCATGATGGACCCTCGCGTCCTGATTCTGGACGATGCGCTGTCGGCGGTCGACACCTACACGGAAGAAGAGATCCTGGCGCGGCTGCGCGCGGTGATGCGCCAGCGCACCGCGATCATCGTCGCGCACCGCGTGTCGACCGTGCGCGAAGCGGATCTGATCTGCGTGCTCGACAAGGGGCGGATCGTCGAGCGTGGCCGGCACGACGACCTGGTGGCGCACGGCGGCCTCTACGCGGCGCTCTACCGCAAGCAACTGCTGGAGGAAGAGCTCGCCGCGAGCTGACGCCGCCGCATGTCCATCCACGACGAAGAAATCCTCGGCAAGGCGTACGACGCGCGCCTGATGCGGCGGCTGCTGACGTATCTACGGCCGTACACGCGCCACGTCGCGCTGGCGCTGGCCGCGATCATCTCCGCATCGGTTCTGCAGCTGTCACAGCCGTACCTGATGAAGCTGGCGATCGACCGGTACATCGCGACCGGAGACCTCCACGGGCTCAATCGCATCGCCATGGCCTTTGTCGCCATCCTGTTCGCGGCCTTCGCATTGGACTACATCCAGACCTGGACGCTGCAGATGACCGGGCAGCGGATCATGTTCGACCTGCGCATGCAGGTGTACGGGCACCTCCAGCGGCTCGATCTCCAGTTCTACGATCGCAACCCCGTCGGACGGCTGATGACGCGGGTGACGACCGACGTCGACGTGCTGAACGACATGTTCACCTCGGGGGTCGTGTCGATCTTCGGGGACGTGTTCACCCTGCTCGGCATCATGATCGTCCTCATCACGATGGACTGGCGCCTCGCGCTGGTGGCCTTCTCCGTGCTGCCGCTCATCGTGATCGTGACCCAGTGGTTCCGCCGGAACGTCCGCGAGTCCTACCGGACCGTCCGGACCTGGATTGCGCGGATCAACGCGTTCCTGCAGGAGCACATCACCGGGATGCCGACGGTGCAGCTCTTCCGCCGCGAGCGGCGCGCCTACGAGCGCTTCGACGGGATCAACCGCGCGCACCGGGACGCCAACGTCGACTCGATCTTCTACTACGCCGTGTTCTACCCCCTCGTCGAGGTGGTCGGGGCGCTCGCCTCCGCGCTCATCATCTGGTACGGCGGCGGCTGGACGCTGCAGGGCACGATCGCGATCGGATCGCTCGTGGCCTTCCTCTTGTACTCGCAGCGGTTCTTCCGGCCGATCAGCGACATGTCGGAAAAGTTCAACGTGCTCCAGGCGGCCATGGCCTCCTCGGAACGCATCTTCAAGCTGCTCGACACGCCGGTGCAGATCACGTCGGGGCTCGGCGCTCGGGGCTCGGGTCTCGGATCGCAAGAGCGTCCGATGCTGCGTGCGACGCACGCCCCGAGCGCCCGGCCGGACGCCGGCGAAGGACACATCGCGTTTGAGCAAGTGTCCTTCGCGTACAACCCCGGAGAGTACGTCCTGCGCGACGTGTCCTTCGAGGTCCGCCCCGGCGAGCGCCTCGGCATCGTCGGCGCGACCGGCGCCGGCAAGTCGACGCTCATCAACCTGCTGCTGCGGTTCTATGACGTGACGGAGGGGCGCATCCTGATCGACGGCCGGGACGTGCGCGACATGGAGCTGGCAGAGGTGCGGCGCCTCTTCAGCCTCGTGCTGCAGGACGTGCACCTGTTCTCGGGCACGATTGCCGACAACATCCGGCTCGGGGAACGATCGATCGATGATGAGAGGGTGCGCCGCGCCGCCCAGGCCGTGCACGCGGATCGCTTCGTCCAGGCGCTGCCGCTCGGCTACGCGAGTCCGGTCGCCGAGCGCGGCGCCACGCTGTCAGTCGGTCAGAAGCAGTTGCTGTCCTTCGCGCGCGCGCTGGCGTTCAACCCTCGAGTGCTGGTGCTCGACGAGGCGACGTCGAGCGTCGACACCGAAACGGAGCTGTTGATTCGCGACGCGCTGCATGTGCTGATGGCCGGTCGCACGACGATCGCCATCGCGCACCGGCTCTCGACGATCCAGGACATGGACAAGATCCTCGTGCTGCACAAAGGACAGCTTCGCGAGTCCGGACGGCACCAGGACCTCCTCGCGCAGCGCGGGATCTACTACAAGCTCTACCAGCTTCAGTACAGGGACCAGGACGTGGGATAGAGAGGGAGACGGCAGGCAGCACGCAGCACGCAGCAGGCAGTGAGTCGAGCCGTCAAGCTATCAGCGTGACAGCGTGATCCGCTGCCTGCCGCCAGCTGCCTGCTGCCAGCTACTTCGGCACGGTCGCGGGGACAACTGCCGGCGGCGTCGGGCCGCCATCGGCGGCCACCGGCTGCGCCGGCGCCTGCCGCGTCGCCTCGCGCTGGCGGAACAGGCGGTCGACGAGCCGGGGCGTACTCGCGCGCGGATTCCAGCCGAGTCGCAAGACGGTGATCGTGGCGCCCTGGCGCCCGAGGGCCAACGCCTCGTTGCAGCTCCACATATAGATGTCGATGTGCCGCCCCTGAACCTTTGGGCCGGTGTCCATGATCGTGTAAATGCCGTTGTAGCGTTCCCCGAGCCGGTCCACCTGGATGACCGAGCCGACGGGCAGCAGGTCCGGATCCGCCGCGGCAATGCCGGTCCGCACGTTGACGCCGGAGGCCGTCGTCGTCCCCTTGCAGTAGGCGGTCGCGATGAACCGAAGGCGGGTGCCGGGCGCGGGCTGGGCCGTCTCCTGGCGGAGCTCCGCCTGGCGGGCCGCGTAACGGGAATCGAGAGTCGTCACCTCGTAGAGGAACGCAAAGGCGACCGCTGCGGTCCCCGTCGCGACGATCTTCCGACTGGTCGAGCGCGAGAGCAGCAGCATGGCTGAGCTTGTCCCCCAAGCTGGTGTATCTCCACTATAGCTCGCTCGACCGCGGTTTGGGCAGCCCTAAAGGGCTGCGCTACAGGGACCCGAAAAGGTTTGGGCAGCCCTAAAGGGCTGCGCTACAGGGACCCGAAAAGGTTTGGGCAGCCCTAAAGGGCTGCGCTGCAGAGACCCGAAAAGGTTTGGGCGGCCCTAAAGGGCTGCGCTACAGGGACCCGAAAAGTCCGCGCGCGACCCGCCCGCCGGGCCAACATCCCCAGCGCGCCCGCGAGCGCAGCCCTTTAGGGCTGCCGTCCAGCGCGCGACAGGATCTCCCTATTTATCATGAAGATGTGGCAGATGGATGGGATGCTTCCGGTGGGCGATGACCATGGCCAGGGCCATTCGATACGCGAGGGCGCCAAGGATCACCGCGCCGACGATCGACCCCAACGCGTACGCCCAGGCCAGGGGCATCAGCGCGCGGGCGAGGCTCCTGAATTCCCCCCAGGACGCGTCGCGAAAGGCGTCCGTCAGATTCTGGCGGAGGCCCGGCGGGACATCCACGCCAAGCAGCGTGGCACCGAGAATCGTCGTCAACGTGTAGTAGGCGGGGAGGATCCACGGCAGATTCGAGTACACACCGAGCATCACGGCGACCCGGTTCAACCGGCAGGTGAACGCGAACAGCAGGCCGAGTATCGTGTGGGCCCCAAGAAACGGAGAAAAGCCGAAGAACACCCCGAGCCCATATGCGGCCGCCGTCCGCTGTGGCGTGTCGTGGGTGTGCAGCAGAAGGTCGAGGAATCGGCGGACGCGCGCGGATCGCAGCAGCATGAAGCATCAAAAATGGGCAAATCCGGCCGGCAGTGTTTCCGCCCGGCCGGCGGCGGTCTGCCTGACCGTGCGATCGGACGTCAGCTCTCCGATGCGAGTGATGCGGATCCCGCGGGATTCGCGCATGATCCCCCGCAGCCGCCCACGGCTGCGCCGCGATACGGAGAACAGCAGCTCGTAATCGTCGCTTGCGCCGATCCCTTCCGCGATGGGATCCTGTCCCTGGCCTTCGAACCAGCGTCTGGCTCCCGGGTGGACGGGCAGCGCCGAGGCGTCGATTGTGGCTCCGGTGCCGCTGGCTTCGCAGATCTGCCGGATCGCATCGGCGAGCCCGTCGCTCGTGTCCATGCAGGCCTGCGCGGCTTTCGTGCGCCCCAGCATTGCGCCGATGCGGGCCCGCGGTTCGGGGCGGCGGTACCGCGCGACACACTCCGCGAGCGCCGGATCTTCGGGAGCTCGACCGCCGCCGTGCTGGCGCAGCCATCCGAGGCCCGCCGCGGCTGCACCAACCGCCCCGGTGACGTACAGCGAATCCCCCGCGTGTCCCCCGCTCCGCGCCAGGATCTTGCGCGGTTTGACACTGCCGAGGACGGTGACATCCACGACCAGGGGACCCGGGGACCGCGTGATGTTGCCCCCGGCAAGCGTGACACGCAGCGCATCTGCCAGCTCGAGCAGTCCATCGAGCAGACCGTCCACCTCGGCCACACTGGTTCCGTCCGGCAGCATCAGGGAGAGCAGCGCAAACCGCGACGTGCCGCCCATCGCGGCCACATCGCTGACGTTGACCGCGAGCGCGCGATAGCCGACATCCGCCGGCGATGCGATCCGCCGGTCGAAATGCACGCCTTCGACGAGGGCATCGGTCGTCAGCACCTGCAGTGCGCCCCGATCGCCCGCCGCCACGGCCGCATCGTCGCCGACGCCCACGACGAGCGACGGAGGAGGCTGCGGCAGGCGCAGCCGTATCCGCTCGATGAGGGCGCGCTCGCCCAGCCCAGCGACGAGACTGGCCCCGTCCGGTCCGTCACCGCGCGAATTCAACGGCGCGCGTCTCCCTGATGACCGTGACCTTGATCTGACCGGGGTATTCGAGCTCGTTCTCGATCCGTCGGGCGATGTCCTTGGACAACCACACGGTTTCTTCGTCGGATATGCGCTCGCTTTCGACGACGATCCGGATTTCGCGGCCGGCCTGGAGCGCGAACGCCTTGGAGACGCCCTCGAACGAATCGGCGATGCCCTCGAGCTTCTCGAGCCGCTTCACGTACGACTCGAGGATGTCGCGCCGGGCGCCCGGGCGGGCGGCCGAGATCGCATCGGCCGCCTGGACGATCATCGCTTCGAGCGACGGCCAGTCGATGTCCATGTGGTGCGCGGCGACGGCCTGCAGCACCGGCTCGCTCTCGCCGTGTTTGCGGAGGAACTCGAGACCGAGCTCGAGGTGCGTGCCCTGCAGGTCGCGATCGATCGCCTTGCCGATGTCGTGCAGGAAGGCGGCGCGCGCGGCGACCGGACTGCTGAGACCGAGCTCCCTGGCCATGATGCCCGCCAGGAAGGCGACCTCGCGCGAGTGGCTGAGCACGTTCTGGCCGTAGCTCGTCCGGAACTTGAGGCGTCCCATCAGGCCGAGGATCTCGGGATGAAGATCGTACAGTCCGAGCTCGAAGGCCGCCGCCTCTCCCTCCTTGCGGACGGTCTCTTCCATCTCACCCTTCACCTTCTCGACGATCTCCTCGATTCGCGCGGGGTGAATGCGGCCGTCGGCGATCAGACGCTCGATCGACTGCCGCGCGACTTCGCGGCGGTACGGATCGAAGCTCGAGAGGATGATGGCGCCGGGGGTGTCGTCAACGATGAGCTCGACGCCCGTGGCGGTTTCGAGCGCGCGGATGTTGCGTCCCTCACGGCCGATGATGCGCCCTTTCAGGTCGTCGCTCGGCAGGTCGACGACCGAGACGGTCGTCTCGATGGCGTGCTCGGCGGCGCTGCGCTGGATGGCGTCGACGATGATCTGCTGCGCGCGCATGGCGGCCGTTTCGCGCGCCTCGGTCTCGAGGCGCTTCACGAGATTGGCGGCGTCGCGTCGGGCGTCTCCTTCGATCTGCTTCAACAGCAGATCGCGCGCTTCGTCGGCGCTGAGGCCCGCGACACGCTGCAGCTCCCGCTGTCTGTCAGCGGCAAGCTGCTCGGTGCGCGCGACGAGCGCGGCCGTCTGCTTTTCCTGGGCGGCGAGTGTCTTCTCCCGCGCGCGCAGGTCCTGCTCGATCCGGTCGGTCACCGCAAGCCTGTCGGCGAGCGCGCGGGTCTTGTCGGCGAGCGCCTGCTCGAGCCCGACGATCTCCTGTCGCCGCTCGCGCGCCTGCCGTTCGGCGTCGGCGGCAATCCGGTGGGCCTGTTCGCGCGCCTCGAGGGCCGCTTCCTTGCGGCACGTCTCGGCGTCGCGCTCGGCCTGGCGCAGGGCGCGTTCCGCTTCCGCCCGGGCCTTGTCGATGGTGTCGGCCGCCTCACGCCGCCGGGCGGCCGCGGCCCAGATGAGCATGCCGCCAATGGCGGCGCTTGCCAGGATGATTGCCGCCGAGGCCAGACTGATAGGCGTCGCCATGGCAGGGTCCCCGGAACCGGCCGTCGAGGCCGGAGAATCAGCGTTAACGGGATAGTGGAGAAAGAGAAGGAAAGGCCCCGCTTTGCCGTGTGGGGAGGTCGGATGAACCTGCTAAAGCAGGTGGAACCGCTGCACAAGCCGCGCTTCAGGCTTCCTCTTACAGAGGCATGCACACCGCACGGCGTCGCGATCCTCTTCGGGTGAAACGTTGGCTCAAACGAGCCTCCGAACCATCACGGGCAAAGCAGGGAACTCAAACTCCTGAACGATCTTACTGCACCCGAAGCGCCGCGTCGAGCGCGGCGTTGGCTCGGGCGGGACTGTGACTATCGACGATCGACTGACTCAACGGGCGACAGCCTCGGACTGCGTCGCGCCAAGCGCCAGGTCGAGCATGCGCTCCAGCTCCTTCGCGCGATCGGCGAGCGCGCGCTCATGGCGCCGCTGATCGTCGCGGGCGCGGAAGCACTCGTCGGCGATGTTGAGCGCGGCCAGGACGGCGAGCTTCAGGGTGTCGCCCGCGGGGGTCTCCCGCGAGGCGAAGCGGATCTTCTCGTCAACGTACGCGGCCAGCTCGGCGACATAGGCCGGATCCAGACCGCTCCGGATCGGGTACTGCTGCCCGTGGATCTCGACGGTCACGACCCGAGACGAGGGATGATCCATGTCGTACCGTGGCTCGCAGCTCGCAGCTCGTGGCTCGACGAGTAACGAGCCACGAGAGTTACAGATTCAGACTTTCGATTTGTTGCAGCATTTCGCTGACGCGGGAGCGGATCAGATCGCGCTCCTCGCGCAGTGTGGTCAGTTCCGTGCCTGCGCCTTCCGCTTCGGCGAGACGGGCGCGCACCGCGTCGAGCTCACGTGCCAGCCTCGCGTTCTCCTCCGACGCCTTCGCGCTGTCGGCGCGAAGCCGGTCGATCATCGCGACCAGCAGCTTCACCTTCTCCTCGAGCCGGTCGATCGGCTGCACATCAACAGCCGCTACTGCTTTGGCCAACGCCGTCTCTCCTTGCTCAACGCCACTCCCAATTCCCAACTCCCAAACCCCAACTTGGGCGTTGGGCGTTGGGCATTTCAACGGCGCTCCGCATCGTGCTCGCGGCCGAGCGCCTCCACGATATGCTCCGTTGCCGACTGCGCCTCGTCGTCGGTCAGCGTGCGGTCCGGCGCGCGGAACGTCAGTCGAAGCGACAGGCTCACGCGCCCGTCGGGAACCCCTTTGCCTTGATACCGATCGAACTCGACGACCGACGCGAGCGTCGGCGGAGCCGCCGAACGGATAGTGCCACGAACCGCGGCGGCAGGCAAGGCTTCATCGACGACGATCGAGACGTCGCGCACGATTGACGGGAAACGCGGCAGCGTCGCGGCGCGCAGGGCGTCGGTCGCGCCAGCCGCGACGAACCGGTCGGCGTCGATCTCCGCGACGTAGATCGGTTCGTCGGCGGGGAAGCCGCGCGATTCCGCGAGCGCCGGCAGAAGCTGACCGAGTTCACCGAGCCAGTCGGCTCCCGCACGCAGCCGGGCGGTGCGCCCAGGCAGCAGGTAGGGCCGCTCCGCGGTGACGCATTCCGTCGCGACGAGGCCGAAGGCGCCGCACAGCAGTTCGGCGGCGCCTTTCACGTCGAAGAAATCCACGGGACGGGCCGCCGCGGACCAGTGCGGCTCGTTCGAGGCGCCGCACCACGCCAACGCAATCGCGCGCCCTTCGCCTGACGGCGTGAAGCGGCTCCCGATCTCGAACAGGCGGACGTCCTTGCGCCCGCGGCGCCGATTGTGCGCGCACGAGTCGATCAGCCCGGGCATGAGCGACGGGCGGAGGACCGCGAATTTCTCGGACAGCGGGTTCGCGATCGCCGCCGGCTCCACGCCGGCGTCGCAGAAGGGGAGCGCAGCCTGGCGTTCGATGAAGGCGAAGGTCATCGATTCGGAGAAACCGGCCGCCGTCAACACCTGGCGGACGGTCCGATCGCGCGCGACCCGCGGATCGGGTGGAGCCTGCGGCGCGTCGAGCACCGGAAACGTCATGGGCAGCCGTCCGAAACCATAGTGCCGGCCGACTTCTTCGACGAGATCGTCCTCGCGCATGACGTCCACGCGGTAGCTCGGCACCTTCACGAGCCAGGCATCCGCCGCATCGGCGACGATGAAGCCGAGCGCCGTCAGGATCCGCCGCACGTCGGCCGCCCCGATTGACGCTCCGAGGACCCGCTCGATCCGTGACGCGCGCAGCCTGACCTCGAGCGGCGGGCGCGGCGCCGGGTAAACGTCGATGGCGTCGCCGATCGGACGGCCTGCCGCAATCTGCGCGAACAGGGCGGCGGCCCGCCTGATGCCGGCCGGCGGCGCCTCGATGTCTCCGCCGCGCTCGAACCGCGCGGACGCTTCGGTCTTGAGCGCCAGCCGCCGGCTCGTCCGCCGGATCGCCGTCGGCTTGAAATACGCGCTCTCGAGCGCGATCCTCGTCGTCGACGCGCCGATCTCGGAGTCGAGTCCCCCCATGACACCGCCGATCGCGCACGGACGCTCCGCGTCGGCGATGACGACCGTTTCGGCGTCAAGCGTCCGCTCGACGCCGTCGAGCGTGCGCAGAGGCTCGCCCGCGCGCGCGCGGCGGATAACGAGCCGCTGCCCGGCGAGTCGATCCAGGTCGAACGCGTGCATCGGCTGCCCGATCTCGAGCATCACGTAGTTGGTGACGTCGACGATGTTGTTGATCGGTCGGAGGCCGGCGGCCTCGAGGCGATCCCGCAGCCACGCGGGTGACGAGCCGATCGTGACTTCAAAGGCCTGTGCTGCATACCTCGGGCAGCCATCGGCATCTTGAAGATCGACCTCGAGTACCGCGGCTCGCGGCTCGCGGCTCGCAGCTCGGGAGTCGTCGCTGGCAGGCGCAAGCTCCGGCATGTGCAGCGGCAGGCCCCAAATCGTCGCCGCTTCGCGCGCGAGGCCGACGTGGCTCAGGCAGTCCGGACGGTTCGCGGTGATCTCGAAATCGATCACCGGCAGGCGGCCGTGCTCGACGCCCGCCACCTCGAAGCCGCGCAGTCCCATCTCGGCGGCAATCGAGTCGGGATCGCCGGGGACGCGCACGAGATCGCACAGCCACGGATAGACGAGCCTCACAGCGGGAACTGCTCCAGGAATCGCAGGTCGTTCTCGTAGAACAGCCGAATGTCTTCGACGCCCCATTTCAGGATCGCGGCGCGCTCGATCCCCATGCCGAACGCGAAGCCGGTGTAGCGCTCCGGGTCGTAGCCGACCGCTTCGAACACCGCGGGGTGGACCATGCCGCTCCCGAGGATCTCCAGCCATCCCGTCCGCTTGCACAGCCCGCACGTTGCGGTCGCCGGGTTCCCGGGCCCGCCGCACGCGGAGCAGGTGATGTCCACTTCGGCGCTCGGCTCGGTGTAGGGGAAGAAGCTCGGACGGAAACGGACGCCGCGCTCCTGGCCGAACAGCTCGTGGAGAAACGCGAACAGCGTCCCCTTGAGATCCGCGAGCGTCACGCGCTCGCCGACGACGAGCCCTTCCACCTGCGTGAACATCGGCGTGTGCGACAGGTCGAGGTCGTCACGCCGGTACACGCGGCCGGGCGCGATCAGCCGCACGGGCGGCTGGTGCGTCTCCAGGTAGCGAATCTGCATGCCCGAGGTGTGCGTGCGCAGGAGCGTTGCCGGCGACCCGGCGGCGGACCGCACGGGCGCCGCGAGGTACAGCGTGTCCTGCATGTCGCGCGCGGGATGATCCGCGGGCATGTTCAGCGCTTCGAAGTTGTGGTAGTCGTCCTCGAGCTCCGGCCCCTCGATGACGAGGAAGCCCATGCGCGCGAAGATCGTCTCGACGGCCTCGCGCACCAGCGTCAGCGGATGCCGATGGCCGATGGAGGGCGCGCGGCCGGGCAGCGTGACGTCCACCGCACCCGCAGGACGGCGCGACACCGCGACCTCGGCGAGTCGCTCGGCGAGTCGCGTGGTGATGTAGCCCTTGAGGTCGTTGGCGAGCCGGCCGAGCAGCGGGCGCGCTTCGGGAGGAGCGGACGCGAGGTTCTTCAGGAGCGCGGTGAGCAAGCCCCCCTTGCGAGCCAGATACCGATCGCGCACCGCGCGGACGGCCGGCTCGCCGGCCGCGCCGGCGAGATCGCGGTCGAATTGCGCGCGGAGCGCGTCGATCTGGCTCGAGGGGTCGGGCATCAGGCGCGCGCGGCGGCCGCCGATGCTCTGGCCTTCGGCCGTGCCGCCTTCGCCTCGGCGCGGGCAGGCGCCTTCGCCGGCGCGGGCCGCGCATCTCCTGCCAGCTTCGCGAGACGCGCGAAGGCCGCCGGCTGGGTCACGGCAAGATCCGCCAGCGTCTTGCGATCGATGGGATTCCCCGCCGCCTTCAGCCCGGCGATGAGCTGTCCGTAGGTGAGGCCGTGCTCGCGCGCGGCCGCGTTGATGCGCATCACCCACAGCCGGCGGAAGTCCCGCTTCTTCCTCCGCCGCCCGACGAAGGCGTACTTCAGCGCGGTGTCGACCGACTCCTTCGCGGCGCGATACAGCTTGCTCTTGGTCTGATAGAAGCCCTTGGCACGTGCGAGCAGCTTCTTCCGCTTCGCGCGCCGGACGTTCCCGCGTTTTACTCGAGGCATATCTCTCTGATCCTTGTAGTTTCCAGTTTCCAGCTTCCAGCAGCGTCCAGCTGGAAGCTGGAAACTGGGAACTGGGAACTAGTTCGGCAGCATCCTTCGCAGCGACTTCTGATCGGCGGCCGCGACGACGACGGTCCCCTTCAGCGAGCGCTTGCGGCTGCGGGTCTTGCTCGTGAGGATGTGCTGCTTGAACGCCTTGCTCCGCATGAACTTCCCCGTGCCCGTCTTCTTGAACCGCTTGGCGGCCCCACGATGTGTCTTCAGCTTCGGCATGATTAGTCCTCTGTCGCCTGACGGCTCTCCCCGCTCTCTTTCTTCGTCGTCGCAGGCTTCTTGCCGGCCTTCTGCGACAGGATCGTGTGCATCTGGTTGCCCTCCTGCCGGGGCGAGGTCTCCGGGATCGCCACGTCGGTCAGGTCCTCGATCAGCCGCTCGAGAATGCGGCGCCCGATCTCCGGGTGCGCCATCTCGCGCCCGCGGAAGAAGATCGTCGCCTTCACCTTGTCGCCGTCGGCCAGGAAGCGCTCGATGTGCTTCTTCTTGAACTGGTAGTCGTGCTCGTCCACCTTCGGGCGGAACTTGATCTCCTTGACCTCGATGATCTTCTGGTGCTTCTTGGCCGAGCGGGCGCGCTTCTGTTCCTGGTACTGGTAGCGCCCGAAGTCCATGATGCGGCAGACCGGGGGCGTCGCCGTCGCGGCGATCTCCACCAGGTCGAGCCCCTTCTGCCGGGCAATGGTCAAAGCCTGCTGCGGGGGCATGATCCCCAACTGCTGGCCGGTGTCGTCGATGACGCGGACCTCGCGCACCCTGATCCGTTCGTTCACCCGGGTGCGGTCGTCCCGCCGCGGGCTTCGGTCAAAAGCGATAGGAACCTCCAGTTGAGTCAGTCGATAGTCGATAGTCGATAGTCAAGGTCAAAGTCAAAGTCAAAGTCAAAGTCAGGCGACGGTCACAGCCCGCTTGTCCTCGATCTCGGCACGCGCGTCGCTCAGGAACACGTCAAGCGACCGGCCGCCTTGATCGCCCCCGGCGCGGCTCCGGACCGCCACGGTCCCGTCGGCCGCTTCCCGATCGCCGGTTACCAGCATATAGGGGATCTTCTGAAGCTGCGCCTCGCGGATCTTATATCCAATCTTCTCCTGCCGCTCGTCGACTTCGACCCGCAGCCCGGCGGTCGCCAGGCGGTCGCGGACCGATCCGGCGTAGTCGAGGTGGCGGTCCGCGATCGGGAGCACGATGACCTGCACGGGGGCGAGCCACAGCGGCAGCGCGCCGGCGTAATGCTCGAGCAGCAGCGCGATGAACCGCTCGAAGCTGCCGAAGATCGCCCGGTGGATGACCACCGGACGGTGCTCGGCGTTGTCGGCGCCGATGTATTTCAGATCGAACTGCTGCGGCAGCTGGTAATCGAGCTGAATCGTCGCGCACTGCCATTTCCGGCCGAGCGCGTCGGTGACGGCGAAGTCGATCTTCGGACCGTAGAACGCGCCGTCTCCTTCGGCGATTGTGTACGCCTGCCCGGCCGCCTCGAGCGCCTTCTTCAGCTCAGTCTCGGCATGATCCCAGGTCACCTTTTCCCCGAGGAACTCCGCGGGCCGCGTCGACAGGTTCATCTCCGGGGTGAGCCCGAAGTCGTCGTACACGCGCCGCACGAGCCGGAGCAGCCGCTCGACCTCCTCGCCGATCTGGTCCTCGCGCAGGAAGATGTGCGCATCGTCCATGATGAACTCGCGCACGCGGGTCAGGCCGCTGAGAACACCGGACGCCTCCATGCGATGGAGCACGCTCTGCTCGTGGATGCGCATCGGCAGGTCGCGATAGCTGCGCACCTCGCTGCCGAACAGCAGCATGTGGCCGGGGCAGTTCATCGGCTTCAGCCCCGACTGCTCTTCCTCGCCCTGCGAGGCAATCAGGAACATGTTCCCGCGGTAGTGGGCCCAGTGGCCGGACGTCTCCCACAGCGCCTTGTTGAAGACGAGCGGCGCGCGCACCTCGACGTAGCCCGCCGGAAAGAGCACTCCGCGCATGTAGTTGCCGAGCAGGTGCACGAGCGTGGTGCCCTTCGGCAGCCAGAACGGCTCGCCGGCCGCCCACGGGTGGAACCAGAACAGCTTCAGTTCGCGGCCGAGCTTGCGGTGGTCGCGCTTCTTGGCTTCCTCGATCCGCTGCAGGTGCGCCTTGAGGTCGGCTTCGGCGAGGAACGCGGTTCCGTAGATGCGCTGCATCGGCTGATTGCGCGCATCGCCCTTCCAGTACGCGTTCGAGGCGCTCAGCAGTTTGAACGCCTTCAGCCGGCCGGTGGATGGGACGTGCGGTCCCACGCAGAAGTCGACGAAGGTCTCCGGGTCCTTGATCGTGTAGCAGGAAACCTCGGACTGCCCCTCGGTCTTCTCCTCGATCAACTGCACCTTGAGCGGCTCTCCGTGCTCCAGGAAGAACTGTTTCGCCTGCTCGCGCGGCCACATCCGGCGCTCGTACGGGAGATCCGCGGCGGCGAGGTCCCGCATCTTCTTTTCAATGGCCTCGAGGTCCTCGGGCACGAACGGCCGATCGACGACGAAGTCGTAGAAGAACCCTTCGTCGGTCGCGGGCCCGATCCCGCACTGCGCGCCGGGGAAGAGGTTCGTGACCGCCGCGGCCATCAGGTGCGCGGTGCTGTGCCGGTAGAGCGGCAGCGCTTCCGGGCTCTTGTTCGTGACGATGCGGACGCGCGCATCCGCCGTCAGCGGAGAGGTGAGGTCCACCATCCGCTCGTCGACGATCGCGGCTACGGCCGCGCGAGCCAGCGCCGGAGAGATACCGGCCGCCACCTCGCCGGCAGTGGTGCCGGCTGGTACGCGACGGTTCGACCCGTCGGGCAGCGTGACGGAGATCTCGGACATGATTTCGTGCGGAAAGGCAGCTGTGGGCCCGCCTTCGCTCGCTTCCACCCTCGCCGCATGGCGGCGTTGGCGGACGCGTCGCGAGCTTCGGCGCGCAACCTTCGCGATGGCTTGCCAACCGAAGCTCCCGACCACGTTGGCAAGCGGGAGCGAAGGTTGGTAGGCACGAGCGGACTCGAACCGCTGACCTCCTGCGTGTCAAGCAGGCGCTCTAACCAACTGAGCTACGCGCCTATGTCTTGAAAACACTGGCCTTACCGGAACGATCAGTCTAACAGACGGGGGAAAGGCGAGTCAACGAAGCGGAAGAGGACGTGTCAACGCCAAACTCCCAACTTCCAACTCCCAACGTCCAACACTGAAACTAGTTGACGGCGCCCTTGAGCGCCTTGCCGGGGGTGAAGCGGACGACGCGACGCTTGGGGACCTTGATCGGGGCGCCGGTCTGCGGGTTGCGCGCGGTGCGCGCCTTGCGCTGCGCGGTCTTGAAGGTGCCGAACCCGACGAAGGTGATCGCCTGTCCCTTCTTGAGCGACCTGGTGATGCTTTCGAAGAAGGATTCCACGGCGGCCGCCGCATTCACCTTCGAGATCCCCGTGTCCTGCGCGATCTTCGCGATCAGGTCCTGCTTGTTCATGATTGCTCCTCCGGCAGAGTGGAAGGCGCGAAGCATGGCTGGGGGACAGCGTCGCGCGGATCTGGGTTGGAGCGGTTATACGCCGCGTCCCGGGGAGTGTCAAGCCACCGTATCGCGGCTACGCGGCCTTCTTCTTGAGGCGTTCAATCGCGGCATCGAGCACGACGTCCTTGTCCGGCGCGGGCGCGCCGAACTCCACGTCCGGCTCCTCGACGGCGACCGTCGGTTCGAGTCCCTTGCCCTGGATCGCGACGCCGTCCGGTCCGACGAACTTCGCGTAGGTGAGCCAGAGTCCGCGATTCTCCTGGAGCTTCACGAGCTTCTGCAGTCCCGCACGTCCGATCGTGTGTTCGCCGACGAGCGTCGCGCGCTTGTTGCCGGCGAGCGCCGCGGCAAACACCTCGGCGGCGCCAGACGTCCCGGCGGTCACGAGCACCTGCACGGGCATCTGGAATTCGCCGTCGCCCGGTTTCGCCGTGAACTCGACGGCGGCGGGATCCGTCGCGTCGCGGCCGGTCTGGCGCGCGAGCGTCCCTGTCTTCACGAAGAGGCGCGCGGCCGCGATGCCATTCTCGAGCGGCCCTTCGGCGGTCCGGCGTACATCAATGATCAGCGCGGCGGCACCCGATCGCGAGAGCGCGGTCAGTTGTTTGCGGAGGTCTTCGACGACACCGGCGCGGAACGCCGGAATGCGGATGTAGCCCGCCTCGGGGCCGAGCATGCGGCCGGACACGCCGGGGCCGGCCGGTTTTTCGCGGACGAGCACGAGCTCGTGCGGATCGCCCGCGCCGCCCCGCATCACCGTCAGCGTGACCTTGGATCCCGGCTGTCCCCGCAGGAGACGCGTCCCTTCGAACACCGACATGTCGCGCGTCGGCCTGCCGTCGATGACCCGTACGTAATCGCCCGTCTGCAGCCCGGCCTTCGCGGCCGGAGAGCCGTCGCGCGCGGCAACGACGCGCAGGTAATACTGCCGCGTCAGCGCGATCCCCACTTCGCCGTCGGGGAGCGGCGCACCGGTTTCCACCTCGCGCGTCTGCTTCACGTTCAGATACGCGCTGTCGGGGTCGAGCCCCTCCGCCAGCCCGCGCATGGCCCCTTCCATCGCCCGATCGATCTTCACTTCCTCGACGTAGTTGCTGAGCACCAGGTTGACGACCTCTTCGAACACCCGGAGGTGCTGAAAGGCCTGATCGCCGTTGCCGGCCGAGGCTTGGCCCATCAGGCCGCCGACGAGCACGAAGGCCAGCACGGGTGTGGAGACGAGCATCACGGACAGGCGTGTTCTGAGGGTCATGGCTTCTTCAGCCATTGTAAAGGATCTACCGGTTTTCCGTCGACGCGTAACTCAAAGTACAGCGCGGGGTTGCCGCTGGGGTTACGCCCGGAGAGGGCGATCGGGGCCTGCGCCTCCACGCGATCGCCGCGCGCGACGGTGATCGATCCCAGGTACCCGTAGAGGGAGTACGCGCCGTCCCCGTGGTCGAGAATGACGAGAGTCCCGTAGCCGGTGAAGGGCTCCGCGAAGGCGACGGTGCCCTCGTGAACGGCGCGCACGGGCTGCCCCTCGGCCATCGAGACTTCGATGCCGTTGCGGGCGATGCCCGTGCCGTAACGGCTCGTGCTCTGGCGCCCGAACCGTGCCGTGACCACGCCGCGGGCCGGCCAGGCGAGGGCTCCGCGGAACGGCCGGATCGGCAGGGTCACGCTGACCGCGCCGCGGCCGCTGCCGAGCTGCGCGACGGCGGTTTGCAGGCGCTGCTGCGCCGCCTCGAGCTCGCCGGTCAGTTGCGCGTTGAGGTCGCGCCGCGCGTCGATGGATTCCACGAGGGCGGACCGCGCGGCCACGACCCGCTCGATGCCCGCCCGCGCGGCCAGTGCCCTCTCCTGGAGCGCCGTCGCCTCGCGCGCGTGCGCCTCCAGTTGCTGCCGTTCCCGCGCGATCGCCTCGAGCGTGCGGCGGTGCTCCTGCACGCGGTCGCGATCGATCCGCGTCAGCGCCGCGGCCGTGCGGTACGCCCGCCCGACCGACCGCACGTCCTCCACATCCAGAAGCAGCCGCCAGTAGCCGGCGCGTCCCATCTTGTACAACTGGACCAGCCGGGCCTCGACGTCCGGGCGCTGGACGTCGGCACGCGCGCGCAGTTCCGCCGCCCGGGCGACGGCGGCGTCGAGCGCCGCGCGCGTCGACCCGAGGTCGGCCTCGATGCGGACGAGCTCCTCCGTCTTCATCTGCCGGTCGACCTCCAGCGTGCGGAGCTCGACGAGCAGCGACTTCTCCTGCGAGGCGAGCGCGTCCGCTTCGCGGCGGAGGGCGCGCAGCCGTTCGTCGGCGCGCCGCGCCGCGGCGTCCACACGGGCGCGCTCCTGCGCCGGGGGGGGCGGCGTCTGCGCCGCGAGCGCCAGGACGAGCGACAGCGCGAGGCTAAAAGATCGACTTCCCATCGATAGAGGCCGGAATCGACACACCGAAGTACGACAGGACCGTCGGCGCGATGTCCATGATGGACGGCGAGGGCCGCGCCACGGGACGGCTCGAGATCAACACGCCCGAGGTCGTCGCGAAATCGTACCCGCCGTGGTCGCCGCTCCACTTCTTCATGTTGGGGTACACGATCCCCTGCGGCGAGCCGCCGAGCGTGGTCTGCCACGACACGCGGTAGCCGTCCTCCATGCCGACCTGCAGCTCCGACGCGTTCTTCAGGAATTCTCCCGAGTACACATCGTCGCGCTTGTAGACAGCCCGGACGATCGGGGCCCCGTCGTCGGGGTCCCTCATCGTGAGCAGGCGCGCGCCGAGCTCGTCGGCGAGCGCTTTCGACTCCGCGCCGGGACTGACGATGCCATGGGCTTCGCGGCCGCGGAGATTGAAGTAGATCTGGCCGATGCCCATGGCGTAGGCACGGGTGCGGCTCCAGTCGACGTTCTCCCAGAACTCGCCGCCGCCGAACAGATCGTCGAGCGTCTTCTCGCCGGGCTGCTGCCCGCCGAGCGCCATGTAGCCCTGTTGCACGAGCCAGGTGTTGAGGTTCACGGCCTTCCGCCAGGAATGGAATCCGTGGTCCGACACGATGAGGATGGGCGTTCCCGGGTCCAGACGCTCCGCGACCTCGCCGACGAACTGGTCGGCGCGCCGGTAGACGCGCTCGATCGCGTCGCCGTACTTCGCGGCGAGGGCGGCGTCGTACATCGGGTGCTTCGGATCCATGAAGCGCCACATCATGTGCTGGACGCGATCGGTGGACTCGATGACGCCGACCAGCACGTCCCAGTTGCGCGCGTCGATCCGGCTCAGGATCACCTGCGCGCGATCGTCGAAGGCCCGGTAGAGATCGTCCATGAACGTCTTCTCGTCCATGCGGTCTTCGTTGAGCGGCCAGGTGGCCTCGGCCCACCCGAGCGTGCGGTAGTAGCCGAGCCGCTCGAACAGGTCCCCGGAAAAAGAGGCCGGCGACGACATCGGGACCGGCGGGTTGTCGGGCTTCCAGTTGACCGGAGAGACGTAGAGCTGCAGCTCGTTGTCCGCGTTCATCAGCAGCATCTGCGCCATGCCGTGGACCCGCACGAGGAAATTCACGCGGAAGTCGAGGTCGATCCATCGGCTCATCTTGCCGGGCTCGAGGTGGATCGACTTGCCCTCGATCTCGATCGTCGCGGTCTTGTCGGGGCGGTTCCACCGCACGGTCATCGGCACGCGGATGTCTTCGTCCGCCTGCAACTGCGCCATCGTGCGGCGGCCGGCGTCGGAGGGCGACGGCCCCTTCGCACGAAGGGCGAGCAGGCGCTGCCGGACGATCGGATTGGGCGGGCCGACCAGCTCGGTACGGGCGACGCCCTTGTCCATGGCGAGCCGCTTCAGGATGCCGCCGAACTCGGTGTTGCCTTCCTCGTAGCGGCTCAGATCCGTGGCGAAGTAATAGAAGGTGCCCATCGTGCCGCGGATGTCGGGCAGCGGCAGGCCCGAGAGCAGCTCGCCGTTCGGCACGTTCTCGGGTGGAAAGGTGACCGGAACGGTCAGAATGCTCGAGCGGACGCCCGCCTTGCCCGCGGTTACCCAGAACGATTCACCGCCGCGGATCGAGTGAATCTTCGGCTTGGCGATCGGGATGTAGTTGAAGAGGAACTTCGCGGGCTCGCGGCGGACCATGCCGAGGTCCGGCAGATACGTGGACGTATCGCGGACGAGAAAATCGTAGATGTTGTGTTTGCCGGGATTGACGCCCGTCGCGAACGACGCCCACGCGGTCGGCGATTCGGGGGACTCGGTGGTGCGCAGCGGATAGAGTCCGCCCCGATCGGCCAGCCGCTTCATGTTGGGCAGCTTCCCCTCGCGCATCCATTTCTCGACGAGCGCCGGATCGAGGCCGTCGAAGCCGAGAATGACGAGCCGCTGCGAGTACTTACTCGCGGCTCGGCGCTGCCGCCACACCTGCGGGAGGATGATGACGGCCGCCACCACGATCGTCAGCAAGACCGCCACCCGAGACTTCCTGCGCATGTGCCCCCGATTATACGGCCCACGAAGGCTAATTCGAGCGGCAGCCACCCCACCGCTGAGACGAGCCCACGGCCTTTCCCACCAAGACTGTGATCATTCGACGGCCACTCACGTCCCGGTTGAGACGAGCCGACGGCTTTTGTCACGAAGACCACGAAGGCCACGAAGTGCACGAAGACTGCAAAGGCTCCTGGAAGATCCGATGTCCCCGTGTGCCGTCGAGCCGCGCACAGCGCGGCAGGGGCAGCCGCGACAGGAAAAACGCAAGCAGCATCTGATCGGGGGCTGTTTGCGTTTTCCCAGTCGCGACTGCCCTGCAACGCCGGCCCGCATGATCGTGCGGCCGGCGCTCGACGGCACACCGTCAACGTTGCTCACTCCCGCGTGCAGCAGGAGAGCGGGACGGTTGGACAGCGGTACAGAAATAGATCTACTCGACTGTCTTCGTGCCCTTCGTGTCCTTCGTGCACTTCGTGCTGCAGATCGTGGCCCGTGACAGCGTGAGGGCGGCTGTCCGACGAACTGGTGTACTCTTCGTGCGTGCGGGCGCTGGGCATCGATTACGGACGACGGCGGATCGGGCTGGCGCTGTCGGACGCAACGGGGATGCTCGCGCGGCCGTGGAAGGCCATCGAATGCCCTGGCGGCATCGCCGGCGCGGCCGCGGCGCTCGCGGCGGAAGTGGACGGGCTCGCCGCGGACAGTGACGGGCTCGCCGCCATCGTCGTCGGCCACCCGCGGCGCCTCAGTGGCGAGCCGAACGAGCAGACCGCGGCGGTCGAATCGCTCGCCGCGCGCCTACGCCAGACGACGGGGCTGCCGGTCGTCCTGCAGGACGAGCGTCTGAGCAGCCGTGAGGCGGAAACGCGATTGGCGCTTCGCGAGAAAGACTGGCGGAAGCGCAGGCCGATGCTCGATGCGGCCGCCGCGGCCGTCATCCTGCAGGACTATCTCGATTCGCAGCCCCGTCCGTCGCGCGCGGCTGACGAGGACGAATCCCTGTGAAGCGAGTCGCCGCCGGAATCGTCGCGGGGGTGCTGCTCGGCCTCGCGGCAGCGGGCGCGTGGTTCCTCGCGCGCCTCAACGCTCCCTACAAGGGGTACGACGCGGCCGAGCAGTTCGTCGAGGTGCCGCAGGGCGCCAGTCCCGCGGCCATCGGCCGCCGTCTCGTCGCGGCCGGCGTCGTGCGCGACGCCGTGACCTTCCGGTACGAGCTGCTCCGCAGCGGCGCCGGCCGCCGGCTCCAGGCCGGCGAGTACCGCTTCGATCGGCCGATGCGCGTCCGCGAGGTCGTCGCCAAGCTCGCGCGCGGCGACGTGTACCTGCTGCTCATCACCTTTCCGGAAGGCCTGACGATCAAGCAGATGGCCGAAGTCTTCGCGAGCCGCGGCTTCGGTCAAGCGGGCACGTTCATCGCGGCGGCTCGCGATCCGCGGCCCATCCAGACGCTCGATCCTGACGCGCGCGACCTCGAGGGCTATCTGTTCCCCGACACCTACACGCTGCCTCGGCAGACGACGGCCGCGCAGCTCGTCTCGCGAATGGTGGCGAGCTTCGAGAAGGCGCTGTCGCCGGACCTGCGGCAGCACGCCGGCGCGCGCGGACTGAGCATCCGCGAGCTCGTGACGCTCGCGTCGATCGTGGAGAAGGAGACCGGCAAGCCGGAGGAGCGGCCGCTGGTGGCGGCCGTCTATTCGAACCGTCTCAAGATCGGCATGGGCCTGCAGTGCGACCCGACGGTCATCTACGCGCTCGAACGCGCCGGACGTTACACGGGAAACCTGACGCGTGAGGACCTGAAGTTCGATTCCTCCTACAACACCTATCGCTACGCGGGCCTGCCACCCGGCCCGATCGCCGCGCCCGGCCGTGCTTCTCTGGAGGCCGCGGCGCGCCCGGCGGACGTGCCATATCTATACTTCGTGAGCCGCAACGACGGGTCGCATGTGTTCGCGGCCACGCTCGAGGAGCACAATCGAAACGTCTTCGAGTACCAGATCAAGCCGAACCGCCGCTAGTCCTCGGCCACCGACGCACACGGGCAACACAACCACGGGCTGGTTCGCTGCTACTACGGCTGGTAGTAGCCGGCCGGCGGCTGATAGCGTAGGACCCGTTCCTTCCCGTCGCCCTCGTTGTTCGGAGGTTTCACGCATGCGCTGCCCGCGCGTAATCGGCCTCATTCTCGCCGTGCTTTGCAGTACCGCCTTCAGCGCCGCCGCGGCGACCCTCGCGGGTACCGTGCGCGACAGCTCCGGCGCCTCGATCGCCGGCGCCGAGATCTCGGTGTTGACCCCCGACCGGATCGTTGTTGCCACGGCGCGCTCCGACGACGGGGGCCGGTTCAAGGTCGAGGTGACCGGGCCCGCGACGTATCTCGTGGTCGTGCGCGCGCAGTACTTCGGCGTCTTTCAGGCGGCGGTCACCGTGGGCCACGGCGATCCCGCTCCGCTCGCGATCGTCCTGAACGTGGCGGAGCTGCGCGAGGAGTTGACCGTGACGGCGACGCGCGAAGGGATTAGCGAGATTCGGCTGGCCGCCCAGCCGATCAACATCATCGACGAGCTCGAGATCGGCGATCGCGTCAAGACGGTCGTGGCGCAGGCGGTGGAGGGGGAAGCGGGCGTGCACCTGCAGCGGACCAGTCCGACGATGGCGGGCATCTTCGTGCGCGGCCTGACCGGCAACAAGGTGAACATCTTCGTCGACGGCGTGCGCTACTCGAACGGCGCGCAGCGCGGCGGCGTGAACACGTTCCTCGACCTGATCGAGCCCGACGCGCTGCAGGGGGTCGAAGTGCTGCGCGGGCCGTCGAGCGCGCAGTATGGCAGCGACGCGCTCGGCGGCAGCGTGCAGTTCCTCTCGCGTCCGCCCGCTCTCGCCGTCCCGGGAGGGCCGCGGTGGGGCGGAATGGTGACGGCCGGCGGCGGCACGTCGCACCGCAACGGCGGCGGCAACCTGCTGGTCTCCTACCTGGGCAGGACCGTCGGAGTGACCGGCAGCGTCAGCGGCCGGAAGACGGGATCGTTCCGTCCCGGCAAGGGCATCGACTCCCACGCCGCCGTCACGCGGTTCTTCGGAATCCCCTCGACAACCCTGATGGACGATCGCCTTCCCGACACCAGCTTCGACCAGTACGGCACGTCGCTGCGGTCCAACTGGGTGCCGAACGAACGCACGCACGTCGTCGCCAACTACATGCACTCGAGACAGGACGGCGGGAAGCGGTACGACCAGCTGCTCGGAGGCGACGGCAACCTGATCGCGGATCTCAACGGACTCGTGCTCGATCTCGTGTCCGCGCGGGTCGAGCGGCTCGGCCTCGGGTGGTTCGACGAGGGGTCGCTCGTGTATTCCGTCAACAGCCAGCGCGAGGAGCGCGTGAACCAGGGGGGCAACGGCAACCCGCTGGCGACAATCGGGCACGAGCCCGAGCGCACGACCGTTCATGGGGCGCAGACCATCGTCACCAAACAGATCACGCCGCGCTATTCGGTGTCGTTCGGCGGCGACATGTACTCCGAAGCGCTGTCGTCGAAGGCGTTCAACGTCAATCCGGCGACTGGTGCGGTCACCGATCGGCGCCCGCGCGTTCCCGATGGTGCGACATACCGGCACGGTGGTGTTTACGGGCAGACAACGCTGGACCTGATGCCGGATCGCGTGCGGCTGATCGGCTCGCTCCGCTACGGTGGAGCGCGCTACGAGGCGCGCGCCGCCAACAGCCCGCTCGTCGGCGGCCAGCCGCTGTGGCGCGACGACTCGCTGACGACGTCGAGCGTCACGTTTCGCGCGGGCGCGGTGATCACGCCGTCCGAGCCCTGGACGGTGATGATGTCGGTGAGCCGCGGCTTCCGCGCGCCGCACATGACGGATCTCGGGACCCTGGGATTGACCGGTTCGGGCTTCGAGGTCGCGGCGCCCGACGTGGAGGGCCTCGGTGCGACGGTCGGCACGACGGCTGACGCGTCGGCGGTCTCGACCGGGGACGCGGTGCACCAGGTGGGACCGGAAACGAGCCTCCAGTACGAAGGCTCGGTGCGCTATCGCAACAAGGTGTTCCGCACCGAGGTCGCGCTGTTCGTCAACACCGTCTACGACAATCTCCAGAAGCAGGCGCTCATCCTTCCGCAAGGAGCCGTCGGACTGATTCTCGGCGGATCGCCCATCGTCTCGCAGAACGCGAACGGCACAGTACTGGTCGCGGCGACCACGGTGCCCGTCCTCGTCCGGGCCAACTTCGACGACGCGCGCATCTGGGGCATCGAGCAGAGCGCCGACGCGCGCATGGGACAGTCGTGGTCGCTTCAGACGGCGTTCACCTACATCCGCGCGAAGGACACCGCGACCGGACTGCCGCCGAACATCGAGGGGGGCACGCCCGCGCCGGACGCCTGGCTCTCGGTGCGGTGGATGCGGCCCGACGGGCGTTGGTCGGTCGAACCCTATCTGCACGGCGCGTTGAAGCAAACGCACTTGTCGTCCCTCGATCTCGGCGACCGCCGGACGGGCTCGGGACGATCGCGCTCCAGCATCCGCGCCTTTTTCCTGAACGGCGCCCGCGCCCGCGGGTGGATCGGCGGCGGAGCCGATGGCGTGTTGGGCACGGCCGACGACGTGTTGAGCGCGACCGGGGAAACGCTCGCGCAGATCCAGGACCGCGTGCTCGGCCCGGGCCACACGTCGTCGTCGCTCTTCCCGGTGATCCCCGCGTTTGCCACGGTCGGAATCCGCTTCGGCTTCCACCACGGCCCACATCAGGTCACCGCGAACGTCGAAAACCTGACGGACGAGAATTATCGAGGGTTGAGCTGGGGGATCGACGGGCCAGGGCGCGGACTGACGGTGAAATACGGAGTCAAATTCTGAACGGGTGCCCCTTCACCTTTCACTCCACTTGAGCTTCTGCCTGAGCACATCGAAGTACGTGCGGGTAGAGGCGCGCACGAGGTGCATCGGGCGTTCGGCGGCGCGGATGCTGACGACGTCGCGGCGCATCAGGGGATGGCCTGACTGGCCGTCGAAGGTGACGAACACCTCGTCGTGATCGTCCATGGCCGGCGCGACCCGCACCTCCGATGACCCCGGGATGACGATGGGCCGGTTCGTGAGCATGTGCGGCGCGATGGGGGTGATCAGCAGCGCGTCCACCGCCGGGTGGATGATCGGCCCTCCCGCCGCGAGGTTGTACGCGGTTGAACCCGTGGGACTGCCGATGATCAGGCCATCGGCGCGCACCCGCATGACCGACCGATCGCCGATCGACACCGAGAGATCGATGATCCGCGACAGCGCGCCCTTGGTGATGACGATGTCGTTCAGCGCGAGGCGATCCGCGTGGACGCGTCCGTCGCGCAGCGTCCGTGAGCGCAGCATCATGCGCGGCTCGATCTGCGCGGTGCCGTCGAGCACCGATTCGAGCGAGGAGTAGAGTTCCGGCAGCGTAATCTCGGTCAGGAATCCCAGGCTGCCGAAGTTCACGCCGAGAATCGGCACGTCCACGCCCGCCTGCGCAATCCGCCCCGCCATCCCGATGAAGGTGCCGTCCCCGCCGAGCACCACGATCAAATCGCACGCGGCCGGCAGCGCGTCGCGGCTGGCCGTCGGGCGTCCGGGCGGCAGGCCGGCGAGAGCGGCCGTCTCCGTCTCGAACACGGCGCGGATCCCGCGCGCGTCGAGCCACCCGGCGAGCTCTGCGAGCACGCCCGCCGCCCCTTCGAGGCGCGTCTTCGCGACGAGTCCGATGCGTGTGATGGACGGCATGCGGTCGCTAGGTTCCCGATTGACGCAGGTGCAGCAGGAACTCCTTGTTTCCTTCCATGCCGGTGATCGGGGAGTCCACGCCGCCCGCGCGCTTCAATCCTAACGCATCCGCGGCCGCGGTCACTTCGGCGAGCACTCGCTCGTGCACCGTCTCGTCCTTCACGATACCGCCTTTCCCGACTTCGGCGCGGCCCGCCTCGAACTGCGGCTTGACGAGCGCAATCACGTCGGCGCCAGGCCGGAGCAGGGGCGGGACCGCCGGCAGGATGTGCCGCAGCGAGATGAACGAGACGTCGATGGTGACGAGGTCGAAGGCGCGCGCGGCTTCGGGAAGCAGGCCCGCCGTCAGCGTGCGCGCGTTGGTGTGCTCGAGCACCACGACGCGCGGATCGGTGCGGATCTTCCAATCGAGTTGCCCGTGGCCGACGTCGAGCGCGACGACGAGACGGGCGCCGCGCTGAAGCAGGGCGTCGGTGAAGCCGCCCGTGGAGGCGCCGATGTCGAGCGCGACCCGTCCGGCGACCTGCATGTGAAAGACGTCGAGCGCGTGCGCGAGCTTCACGCCGCCGCGTCCGACATAGGGGTGGTCGGGCGCGGCCAGCGTGAGGTCGGCGTCGTCGGCCACGGCGGTGCCCGCCTTTGTCACGGGCCGGCCGTTGACGCGGACGTCTCCCGCGAGGATGAGCGCGCGCGCCCGCTCGCGCGACGCGACGAGGCCGCGCTCGAGGAGCAGCGCGTCGAGCCGTGTGCGTTTTTTCAATTGCTCCGGTTGACGACCCACCGCGCGATCGCGGGGAGCTGTCCTTCGAGGCCCGCCGCGCGCAGGGCCGCGAGAGCCGCCTCGAGGCAGGCGGCCGCGCGGTGGCGCGACTGCTCGATCCCGTACAACGACGGATACGTCGGCTTGCCGGCGGCGGCATCCTTCCCCGCGGTCTTGCCCAGGCTCGCAGAGGCTCCCTCGACGTCGAGGATGTCGTCCACGATTTGAAACGCCAGGCCGACCTGCCGCGCGTAGCGTTCCATCGCGTCGAGCAGGGGGTCGTCGGCGCCCGCCATCACCGCGCCGGCAAGCGCGGATGCGACGATGAGCGCGCCTGTCTTGCGGGCATGCATGTCGTGCAGGCCGGACGCGTCGAGCGCGGGCGCGCCCCGGACGGCGGCCTTCAGATCGATGACTTGGCCGCCCACCATTCCCGCCATGCCGGCGGCGGCGGCCACGATCGCGATCGTCCGCAGCTTGCGGCCGTTCAGCGCGTCGGAGGCGAGCGGCGCACAGGACCGCGGTTCCTTCGCCAGGAGCGCGAACGCCTCTGTGAGCAGGCCGTCGCCGCTCAGAACGGCCATGCCTTCGCCGAAGACCACGTGCGCGGTCGGCCGGCCTCGGCGCATGGTGTCGTTGTCCATGGCGGGAAGGTCGTCGTGCACGAGCGAGTAGGTGTGTATCAGCTCGAGCGCGCACGCGGCGGGAAGGGCCAGCGTCCCCGCGGCTTCGGCGTCCCCGTGCAGCCGGGCCGCGACGGCTTCGGCGGCGGCCAGGGCAATCAGCGGGCGCAGCCGCTTGCCGCCGGCAAAGACGCTGTACCGCATCGCCTCGCGGATCGCCGAGGGACCGTCGCCCTCCGCCGGCAGGAATCGCGCCAGCCCGTCGTCCACGGCCTGGCGCCGCACCTCAATCCAGCCGGAGAGACCCGCCGCCGTTGCGCTCACCGCGTGCGTTCTCCCTCGTCGTCGATCTTCGCGCCGAAGGCGGCCGGCGCGGGCTTGATCTCGCCGCGCTCGTTGAGGATCTCGATGCGCCGCTCGGCCTCCTCGAGCTTCGAATGACAGAAGCGCGAGAGCTGCACGCCGCGCTCGAAGAGCTCCAGGGATTTCTCGAGCGCGAGGTCCCCCTCTTCGAGCGTCTTGACGATCGTCTCGAGCTCCGCGATGGCCGACTCGAAGTCTTTGATGTCCATGAGCACTTTACCGGGATCGGTCGGGGTCGGGCGGCGAGGTCTCCTGCACCAGGCACCGTAGCTCCCCTTCGTGAAGAGTAACGCGGACGCGGTCGCCGGGCGCGACGCCCGCCACGCGCCTGAGGATGACGGTGCGGTCCTCGTTCCAGCACACGGCATAGCCGCGCGCGAGCACCGCGAGCGGGCTGAGATTGTCGAGCCGGCCGGCCAGCGAGCTGACGCGGGTGTCGGCGCGGTGCCGGGCGCGGTCGGCCGCCATCCGCAGCCGGCCGTCCGACTGGCCCAGCCGCGCGCGGATCGACGAGA
>MELC01000038.1:0-33608 GCA_001767455.1 Acidobacteria bacterium RIFCSPLOWO2_12_FULL_66_21 | reverse complement strand
AACTGGTGCGTAAGTTCCGAGGCATGGCGCCAGCGCATCGCCAGCCGCGCCGGCCAGCCGGCGAGTCCCCGGCGGCTGGCGAACGCATGCACGAGCGCGCGGCGCCGCTGCAGGCCGGCGCGCGCGGCCGCGTCGAGCCGGCGGGCGAGCCGCTCGATGCGCGCGCAGAACTCGTCCTTCGCGGCGACGACCATCTCGGCCGCCGCCGAGGGGGTCGGCGCGCGGAGGTCGGCGACGAAATCGGCGATCGTGAAGTCCACCTCGTGGCCGACCGCCGACACGACGGGCACGGGAGAGTCGGCAATGGCCCGCGCGACGACCTCCTCGTTGAAGGCCCACAGATCCTCGACCGAGCCGCCGCCACGGCCGGCAATGACCACGTCCACGCCGGGGACTTTTCCAATCGCCCGCAGCGCGCGCGCGAGATCCGCCGCGGCGCCTTCGCCCTGCACGCGCGCGGGCCGGATCACGAGGTGCGCGTTCGGATGCCTGCGCGTCAGCACCTGGATGATGTCGCGGATGGCCGCACCCTCGAGCGACGTCACGATCCCGATCTTGCGAGGCAAGGAGGGCAGCGGCCGTTTGCGCGCCGCGTCGAACAACCCTTCCGCCTGGAGCTTCTTCTTCAACTGCTCGAAGGCCAGCTGCAGCGCGCCAAGTCCCTGGGGCTGCAGGTGCTCGCAGACGAGCTGATACTCGCCCTTCGCGTCGTACAGTCCGAGGCGGCCCCTGGCCACCACGCGCTGCCCGTCTTCGGCCTTGAACTTCAGGTTCCGCACCGCGCCGCGGAACATGATCGCCTTGAGCTGCGCGCCGCCGTCCTTCAGGGTGAAGTACATGTGGCCCGTGTTCCACACGCGGCAGTTCGAGATTTCGCCTTCCACCCACAGGTCGCCGAAGCCGGACTCGAGCAGGGTGCGGATCGCCGCCGTCAATTCGGACACGGTGAACACGCGGCGTGAGGGTGCGGCGGCAGCCGGCTCGCGGTCTTCTTCGAATGGCAGGGAAAAGAGGTCGTCCATCATCTCACCGCGGCGCGGCAGCCGGGGCAAGCGCGTCGACGTCCGCCGCGGTCATGTTGAGGCGCTCGATCGCGGTGGCCTTGCCCGTGGCCGCGTCGGCCGAGACGATGAGCCCGTTGAGGCGCGCGGTCCCCGCGGCCGGCTCGAACTTCGACGGCATGCCGTTGAGAAACCGTGCGAGCGCCGCCTCAACCGACACGCCGATGATCGACTCCTCCGGCCCGGTCATGCCCGCGTCGGTGATGCAGGCGGTGCCCTTGGGCAGCACGCGCTCGTCGGCCGTCTGGACGTGCGTGTGCGTGCCGATCACCGCCGTCGCGCGGCCGTCGAGATGCCACGCCATCGCGACTTTCTCCGACGTCGCTTCCGCGTGAAAGTCCACGATGATCACGCGCGTCTTCGCGCGCAGCGCCTCGACCTCCCGCAGCACGACGGCAAACGGATCGTCGAGCGGCGGCATGAAAATGCGCCCCATGACGTTGACGACGCCGACGAGTTCGCCCGTGCGGGTGCGCCCGAGATAACTGCCGCGCCCGGGCACCCCGGCGGGGAAGTTGGCGGGACGCAGCAGCCGGCGCTCGCGGGGAATGTACTCGAGCACTTCTTTCTTGTCCCAGACATGGTTGCCCGAGGTCATCACGTCGACGCCGTAGCCGAGGATGGCGTCCGCGAGGTCGCCGGTGATCCCGAAGCCCGCGGCGGCGTTCTCGACGTTCGCGATGACGAAGTCGATGTCACGGCGCTCGACCAGCGCCGGGATCGCGCGGCGCGCGATTTCCCGGCCCGGCTTGCCGAAGATGTCTCCGATGAACAGGATGCGCACTTAGTCGGTCCGGACCGGGATGCGGATTTCGGCACCGCGCCGGTCGTCGATGCGCGGCAGCACCACGCGCAGCTCGCCGCCGCCGAGCCTGGCCTCGGCGCGCCCCGCGTCGAACGCGCCCGTGAGGCGCACGGCGCGGGCGAAGCGCCCGAACGCCCGCTCCGCGAGGTGAAAGGCGGCGTCGCGATGTTCGCACGCCGACGGCAGCTTCTGGCCCGCGATGACGAGCGTGTTTCGGGCGAAGACAATCTGAATCGAATCGGCGGGGACACCCGGCAGATCCATGACGAGCTCGAGCGCGCCGTCGGTTTCACTCAGATCGAACGGCGGGGTGCATTCGCCGGCGGTGCCGGTGGAACGCGGGCCCTCGTCAAGGAGATCGAGCAGGCGCCGGAGGTCGTCGCCCATGTCGCGGCGTTCGTGGAAGATGCGGCCCACGATCGCTATCTTACACACGAAGGGCACACTCCAACTCCCAACTCCCAACTCCCAAACCCCAAACCCCAAACCCCGAACCCCAAACCCCGAACCCCACGCGCCGACGGCTCTTTCTCACGAAGACCACGAAGAACACTAAGGTCACGAAGACGGAGACCTCGGTTTCTGCTTCTTTTACTTGGGGAAGAAACAAAGAGAAACAGTCTTCGTGCACTTCGTGGCCTTCGTGCGCTTCGTGCAGAAACGTCGTGTCCACGGGACAGCGGGATAGCGCGATCGCGAGACAACTGCAGAGTTTTAATATTAGCTTAATACACTCATATTACATGCTTGACAGACGCTAATGTACGTCGTAAATTATTTCCTTGAAGAGCAGCGGCCCTTCGACTCGCCTGAACGACGCGCTCGCTAAGGACAGGTCAGAGGAGGTCCGGAACGAGATACTCAGAGGAGGAAAACGTTATGGCTATTGTTCGATGGGAACCGTCGCGCGAGCTTGCCTCGATGGAGGTCGACCGGCTCAACCGCATGTTCAACGACTTCTACGGCGAAGCGTTCGGACGCGGCTGGATGCCGGCGGTCGACATCTTCGAGAACGACGAACACGAGGTCGTTCTCAAGGCCGAACTGCCGGACATGAAGCGCGAGGACATCAACCTGACGTTCGAGAACGGCGTGCTCACGCTCAAGGGCGAGCGCAAATTCGAGGACGAGAAGCGTCGCGACAGCTATCACCGGATCGAGCGCCAGTACGGCGCCTTCAGCCGCTCTTTCACGCTGCCCAATACCGTCGACGCCGGCCGCATCAGCGCCAGCTATCGCGACGGCGTGCTGACCATTCGGTTGCCGCAGCGCGAAGAGGCGAAGCCGAAGCAGATTACCGTCGGCGAGTAATGCCGTCCCGGGGCCGGTTCTGCGGAGCCGGCCCGTTTTCTTTCGCTCAAAGTGGAGGACCTTGTGGCAAGTAATCCGTGGGACGTCATGCGCGAGCTGTCGGCCATGCACGACCGCATGAACCGCATGTGGGGCCACCTGAACGAACGCGGGCAGGAAGATGTCACGAGCCGTGGCACATGGCTCCCGCCGGTCGACATCTACGAGTCGGAGGGACGCGAGATCGTGCTGAAGGCGGAACTTCCCGGCCTGAAGCGCGAGCACATCGACCTGACGGTCGAGAACAACACCCTCACGATTCGCGGCGAGCGCCGCCGGGAAGACGGGATCCCGGAGGACCGCTACCATCGGCTGGAACGCAGTCACGGGACCTTTTCCCGGTCCTTTACCTTGCCGCACACGGTCGATAGCGGCCGGGTGAAAGCGGAGTACCGCGACGGCATCCTGACCGTCACCCTGCCGATGCGCGAAGAAGCCCGACCGCGCCAGATTCCGGTGGAGCTGTCGGAATGACGTAACACCGAAAAACACGGAACAACACCGCGCAGTCCCTTTTCCGCGTCTTTCCGTGTACTCCGTGTCCTTCCGTGTACTCCGTGTCCTTCCGTGTTTCCGTGTGCCTCCGTGTAATCCGTGTCCTTCCGTGTTTCCGTGTGCCTCCGTGTAATCCGTGTTTCCGTGTTACCCTATAAGGTCATGGCACAGCACGAAATCGAGGACACGGCGGGCGCACCGGAATCGACAGAGCCGCAGGAGCCCGCCGCTCCCATTACAAGCCGGTTCCTGTTCGTCGACGTCGCCGCGCAGCGCGCCAAGCAGCTCCGGCGTGGCGCGCTCCAGCGCCTCGACGGCGGCGCCCCGACGTTCCCCCACAAGCTCGAGCGGGTCGCAATGGAGGAAGTTCGCCGCGGGCTCATCCAATACACGCTGCCGACGACCCACGAAGGCTCGCCGCGCGCCGTCGGGGAGCCCGATTGAGCGATTTTCTGACCGCTATCGGTCCGGGGGCTCTCGTGACCCTCGCGGCAATCGCGGCATCGGTGGCGGCAGTCCTCATTCTCTTCGTCGGGTTCTGCGTGGTCTTCAATCTCCCGAAGCTGCGGTCGAGCGGCCGGGATTCAATGGTCGTGCGCAGCCTCGACGAGATGAGCGGCACGCGGCAGGACTATCTGCCGGCGACCACCCCCCGCGGCCCCATCGACCAGCTCCGCACGCCGGAACTTCTCGAAATCCTCGCGCGTAAGTCCGCTTGAGAGCCGTCTAGCGACCGCCGGGCGTCCGCCCCGGGCGGACCGGCTCCTGAGGGAGCGGATCATGATTGAGCTGGCCGCGCTCGCCGTCCTGGCGCTGATGCTCGTTGCCGTGTTCGCGGTCGCGACCGCCGTCCTCAAGACGATCGTCTGGCTGATCCTGCTGCCGTTCCGGATGATCCTGGGCCTGCTCCTGCTTCCCCTGCTCCTGCTGAAGGCCGTGATCGGCGGTGTCGTCCTGTTGATCGTCGGTCCGATCGTGGCCGTGGCGCTCGTCATCGGCGCCGTGGCGATCGGCGCCGCGCTCATCGTGCCGTTGCTGCCCTTCGCGCTCGTCGCGGTCGTTGTCTGGCTGCTCGTCCGCGCCGGCGATCGCCCCGCCGTGGCGTAACACAGAAGCACACGGACAAACACGGATGGACACGGAACGCTTCCGTGTGTCTCTGTGTTGGTGGGTGTCCTCCCTGGTCTTCCGTGTTTTTCCGTGTAGTAACATCGGGCCTATGAGCATGCGCCCGTTCCGTTCGTCCCCGTTTCTGCACAGCCTGATCGCCGCTGCCTGTGTCATGGCCGTCGCCACGACGCCCGCGGCACAGGTGTCCGCGCCCCGCCCGTACCGCATCCTGATCAGCAACGACGATGGCGTGCGGGCGCCGGGGCTGCTGGCCGTCGCACAAGCGCTCCAGCCGCTTGGCGAAATCATCATTGCCGCGCCGTCCGACAATCAGAGCGGCAAGGGACACTCGATCACGATCGCCGATCCGGTGTATGTCGATCGGGTCACGATCGGCGGCAACCTCCCGGCCTATTCGATCTCCGCCACACCAGCGACATGCGTGAAGGTCGGCATACGGGCGTTGATGACGGCGAAGCCCGATCTCGTCGTGTCGGGGATCAACCGCGGCTACAACCTCGGCATGGTGACGTACGTCTCCGGGACGGCCGGCGCGGCGCGCGAGGCGGCGCTGATGGGCATTCCCGCGATCGCCTCCTCGCTGTCCGACACGGAATCCAACTACGGTGCGGCGGCGGAGATCGTCAGGCAGGTCGTGGAAGTGGTGAAGAAGAACGGACTCGACCCCGGCGTCTTTCTCAACGTGAACGTGCCGCCGGGGCCAGCCACGGCCATCAAGGGCATTCAGCTCACACGGCAGAGCGGCCTCTCCGGCGAGGAGCGGTGGGAGGAACAGAAGACCCCGCGGGGCCGCCGCTATTTCTGGAGCGTCTGGAACGAGCCGACCGGCGATCCCGAGGGCACCGACGTGTGGGCGACCGAACACGGGTATGCGGCGGTGACGCCGCTGCACGCCGGCGAATTCGATCAGAAGGCGTACGACGCGCTGCGCTCGCGCCTCACGCCGCGGTGAACACGGCGATCCCCGCCGTCTCGATGAAGCCGAGCTTCGCGGCCAGCGCTCGCGAGGCGGCATTCGTGTCGAGGGCGCCCCAGACCGGCGCTCGTCCGCCGGCGCGCATGTGCCGGATCATCGCCCGCGCGGCGCACGCGCCGAACCCGCGCCCTCGGTACGGCTCGAGGGTGTCGATCGACACGTCCCACCACCGCTCGGTCTGCCACACGGGATAGCAGAAGGCCACCGGCCGTCCGTCCGTCCACACCGCGGCCATCGGCACGAAGGTGCCGGGAACCGCGGCCGCCCGCGGGAGTTCGCCGGGCACGAACCGCGAGACCGTGCGACCGTCGAGCGCCGCGGTCAGCTCGCCGCCGAGTGGCGCCGGCACGTGGTCGAAGCGGGGCGCGGTCTCGCGCGTGAACACGCGCGCGTCGCGGTCCTGCTCCTCTTCCCACTCCGTCACGCCTGGCAGGACATGGAGGATGGCCGTACGGCGCCGCCACAGGGGAAACGCGTCGCGCACGAGACCCGCGGCGCTGTCCGGCGACAGGAGGTTGACGTCGCCGGTCAGGGCGGTGACGGCGGATCGAATCACCTCGACCGGGGGATGTCCGACGACAGAGGCAAGGGCGAGATCCCGCGCCGTCGCCACAAAGCCCGCGGCGACCGTGGAGCCGGGCGCGACCCGGACTGTCGCGCGGCCCGACAGCAGCATGCCGCGCGTGTCCACCCACCGCGGCACATCGGGCACCACGGCCAGCGCGGCGGCTAGCGCGGCGGGATCGCCGGCGCCCTGCTCGACCATGGCGTGACTCGTTCGTAGGCGTCGGCGATGCCGAGCACCATGGCGTCGTGCATCGCGGGTCCCACCAACTGCAGCCCGAGGGGAAGCGCGCCACTGAACCCGCACGGGACGCTGACGGCCGGCAGTCCCGCGAGGTTCGCGCCGACGGTGAAGACATCGGCGAGATACATCCGGATTGGATCGCTGGTCCGTTCGCCGAGCGGAAACGCCGGCGTCGGGCTCGTCGGCAGCGCAATCGCGTCCACCTGTTCGAATGCCATCTCGTAATCGCGGCGGATCAGGCTTCGCACCTGCTGTGCTTTGACGTAGTACGCGTCGTAGTACCCGGCACTCAGGACGTAGGTCCCCAGGATGACGCGGCGTTTCACTTCGAGCCCGAACCCCGCGCCGCGCGTGCGCTCGTACATTTCTGCCAGCGTCGCCGTCTCGGCGCGGTGGCCGTAGCGCACGCCGTCGTACCTCGCCAGGTTCGAGCTGGCCTCCGCCGTCGTCAGCAGGTAGTACACCGCGATGGCGTGCGCGCTGTGCGGCAGCGCGACATCCACGATCCGCGCGCCGAGTTCCGCGAGCGTGGCGACAGCGGCGTCGAATGCGGAAATCACTTCCGGGTCCGAGCCTTGCGCGACGAGCGCGCGCGGCACGCCGATCCGGACGCCCTTCACTTCGCCCGTCAACGCCGCGCTGAAATCTTCCGGCGCGGCGGGCGCGCACGTGGAGTCGCGCGGGTCCGGACCCGCGATGACGTTCATGCACGTGGCGGCATCGCCGACGCTGGCCGCGATCGGTCCAATCTGGTCGAGCGAGGAAGCGAAGGCGATCAGCCCGTAGCGCGACACTCGCCCGTAAGACGGATTGAAGCCGACGACGCCGCAGAGGGCCGCCGGCTGGCGGATGGAGCCCCCGGTATCGGACCCGAGCGCGAGCGGCACGGCGCGCGCGGCAACCGCAGCCGCCGAACCGCCGCTCGACCCGCCGGGTGTGCGGTCGAGCGCCCAGGGATTCCGCGTGAGGCCGTACGCGGAGTTCTCGGTGGAGGATCCCATGGCGAACTCGTCGCAGTTGGTCTTGCCGACGATCACGGCGCCAGCCTCGCGCAGCCGCCCGACAACCGTCGCATCGTAGGGCGGATCGTAGCCTTCGAGCACGCGCGAGGCGGCGGTCGTCGCCAGGCCGCGGGTGCAGAGGTTGTCCTTGAGCGCCACGGGAACGCCAGCCAGCGGTTTCCGGCGCAGATCCGCGTCCGCGTCGATCTCGGCCGCGCGGCCGAGCGCGGCCTCAGCGTCGACGCGGAGAAACGCGTGCAGCGCACCGTCAACGGCGCCGATCCGATCGAGCGCGGCGCGGCACACCTCGACCGCCGAGACCGAGCGCGCCGCCACCGCGTCGCGGATTGCGCGTACGCTGGCCGGCATCTCCGTCACGACAGCACCCGTGGTACCTTGAAGAATCCGGAGCCGGCGGTCCCGGGCGCCTGGCGGAGGATGTCGTCGCGGGGAATCGACGGCTGCACCTCGTCGTCGCGCATGGGCGCGCCCGTGCCCGCCGCGGACACGCCGGCGACACCGGCCGTATCGACGTCGCGGACCTGGTCGGCGTACTCGAGGATGCCGGTGAGCTGGCGCGCGAAGAGCTCGAGTTCGGCCTCGCTCAGCTCGAGCCGCGCCAGCCGCGCGATCGCCCGGACATCGTCGCGTGAAAATGAGCGCGGCACGCGGTGAATGGTACTACGATTGACGGTGAGGAACTCCCATGTCCATCAGACCTGCTGCGGTGGCTGGCACCTGGTATCCGGGGACGGCGGGCGCACTCGCGCGCGAGGTGGACGCCCACCTGGCGCTCGCGACCGAAGGACCGGCCGGGACGGTTCAGGCCGTCATCGTGCCCCACGCCGGCATGATGTTCTCGGGACCGGTTGGCGCGTACGCCTATAAGGCGGCGGCGCGCGGGACCTTTGACGTCGTCGTGCTCGTCGGGCCGTCCCACTTTCACGGATTCGAGGGCGTCGCGCTGTGGCCGGAGGGGGCGTTCGATTCGCCGCTCGGCGCCGCGGTCGTCGACCGCGAGGGGGCGCGCAGCCTCGCGGCATTCGACATCATCCGGCCGTTGGAGGACGTCCACCGGCGCGAGCACTCGCTCGAGATGCAGGTGCCGTTTCTGCGGCGTCTGATGCCCGACGTGCCCATCGTGCCGCTGCTCATGGGCTTTCAGCGGCGTGAGACCATCGCGGCGCTCGCCTCCGCGCTCGCCTCGGCATTCAAGGGACGACGCGCGCTCCTGGTCGCGAGCAGCGATCTGTCGCATTATTTCGACGCCGCGACGGCGGCGACGCTCGATCGGCGCGTGCAGGATTCGGTCGCGTCGTTCGACACCGACGGGTTGCTGGCGCTGTTCGAGCAATATCCTGAAGCCGAGCGCGGCCGTTACGTGGCGTGCGGGGGAGGACCGGCGATTGCGGTCATGAAGGCGGCCCGGGCCCTGGGCGCGCGTGACGGGCGCGTGCTCAAGTACGCGCATTCGGGCGAAGTATCAGGTGATTACGACGGCGTCGTCGGGTATCTTGCCGCCGCCTTTGGAGTATTCGATGCTCAGTGAGGCGCAGAAACGCGTGCTCGTGGAAGTCGCGCGGCGCGCGATCGACGCCGAGGTGCGGCGCGACCTGCCCGAAGCGGTGCGCGTGCCGCTCGAGTTGCCCGAGGCGTCGGGTGTGTTTGTGACGATCAAGCGGCGCGGCGAGTTGCGGGGGTGTCTTGGAACGCTGCAGTGCCGGCACGACCTGGCGCAGGAAGTCGCGAAGTGTGCGGCCGACGCGGCGAGCCAGGATCCTCGATTCCCGCCGGTCGGCCGCGACGAGCTGCCGGACCTCTCGATCGAAGTGTCGGTGCTCGGACCGCTCGAGCCGATCGCCGCGGATCCCGCCAACGTGGTCGTGGGGCGCGACGGGCTGGTGGCGGAACAGGGGTATCGGCGGGGCCTGCTGCTTCCCCAGGTGGCGACCGAGTGGGGATGGACGGCGGAGCAGTTCCTCCGGCAGACGTGCGCCAAGGCCGGACTGCCGGGAGACGCCTGGCAGCACGGCGCCCGTATTTTCCGCTTCAGCGCGGAAGTGTTCGGCGGCTGATCCTCCGCATGCCGCGCCTGGGCGCCCACCTGTCAGGCGGCTGCTCAAATGACAGTGAAGGTATAGTGATGCCCATGCGGAAGATTCTTGTTGTCGTCCTCGTCACCGTGGCGGCGACAGCCGTGCCCCAACCTGCCTCGGCGTGGGGCTACGACGTCCACAAGTTCATCATGCAGCGCGCCATCCCGCTGCTGCCGGCCGAGATCCGTCCCTTCTTCAACAAGTTCCAGACGACGATCGTCGAGCACGCCATCGACCCGGATACCTGGCGGACGGTGGGCTGGGAAGCGGAGACTCCCCGGCACTTCGTGGACATGGACGCCTACGGGGCGTATCCGTTCAAGGAGCTCCCGCACGGCTACGAGCAGGCGGTGCAGAAGTACGGCCGCGAATTCGTGGAGAGGAACGGCACGCTGCCGTGGCGCACGGAGGAAATCTACAAGAAGCTCGTGGAGGCATTCACGCAGAAGGCGCCGTATGCGCGCGAAAACATCAAGCTGTTCTCGTCGGTGATCGCGCACTACACGGCGGATGCGCACGTGCCGTTTCACGCGGCGCTCAACTACGACGGGCAGCTTACCGGCCAGTGGGGCATTCACTCGCGGTTCGAGAGCGAGCTGTTCGGGCGGTTCAAGTCGACGCTGCAACTGCGGCCCCGGGCCGTCGTCCCGGTCGCCAGCCCGCGGGAGTTCATGTTCGACTCGCTCCTGGCGAGTTTCACGCTCGTGCAGCCGGTGCTCGACGCCGACAAGGCCGCGGTCCAGGGGCGCGAGCTCTACGACGACGCGTACTTCGCGGCGTTTTTCGGGAAGGTCAAGCCGATCCTCGAGAAGCGGATCTCGGATTCGATCGCGGACGTCGCGTCGTTGATCACGGCCGCATGGGCGGAAGCGGGGCGGCCGCCCCTGCCGCTCGAGGTCAAGGGGCAGCCGCGGAAGGTCAGGAAACAGTAGCCGCTGGTCACCCTTCGCGGCGTGGGCCGAAGAGCCGCCGATCGAGCGCCGCCTCGATCGGCGACAGCACGATCAGCACGCCGACCGTGACGAGGGTGGTGATGAGCGCCAGGTGGTACTCGCCACCGCCGGCCGCCATGCCCACGGCGGCATTGACCCAGACCGTGGCGGCGGTGGTGAGCCCACGCACCCCGTCACGCGTCCGCAGGATCGCGCCCGCGCCGAGGAAGCCGATGCCGGTCACGATCTGCGCGGTAATCCGCGTGACGTCCGCTCCGGTGCCGGCAGCCAGTTGCACCGACAGGAGCGTGAAGAGCGCCGAACCCACGGCGATCAGCATGTTGGTGCGCAGGCCCGCGCTCTTCTGGCGCAGTTCCCGTTCGAGTCCGATCGCGGCGCCAAGCCCGGCCGCAAGCAGCAGCCGGCGAAGCAGCTCAATGTCGGTGAGTGGGGCAGTCATATCGTGGCATCTCACTTGCACGAGGAGCACCCGGCCGCGACGAGTGCGGCGGGAGGCATTCGATGCTTTGGACGATCGTCGTCATCCTGTTGATCCTCTGGCTTCTCGGATTCACCATGCACGTGGCCGGCGGGTTGGTTCACGTCCTGCTGGTCATCGCCCTCATCGTGATCGTGCTGCGCCTGCTCAGCGGACGACGAGTGTAACCGCAAACGCGACACACGCGTCAGCCCCTGCCGCCAGAGGGTGCGCCCGCTGTCCGCTCGAAGAACTTCGCGAGGTGCTCGAGCCCTAGCGCCGCTTCCACCTGGCGGACGCGCTCGTCGCGTCCGGTCGCATCGAGATCGATCGCCCCGCGCAGCGACGACAGCGCTTCGCTGCCTGCCGGGTTCCACTGTACAGAGTTCAGGCCGTGCCGCGCGCCGCGGATGGACAGGTAGTGCCCCACCATGCGAAACGCGAAATAGTAGGCGATGAGATTCGGGCCGGGCACGAGAAAGAGCAGGCCCGACGTGATGAAGGCGAGCGAATCGACGATCAGCCAGAACCGGTGCTTGTCGAAATCGCGCGCGAGCTGGCGGCGAACGAGCTCGCGGGCGCGCGGCTCCTCCATGTCGTCCGGATGGAGCAGGGCGACGGCGTCGCGGCGGCGAAGATGCCACAACAGCCGTTGCTCGGCGACCGCCTCCGCCACCCACCGCATCATGCGCGCGCGGCCGCGCGCGATCCCCCCTTCATGCCGGCGATCGACGTGGCCGTGGCGCCGTTCGCGTTCCGCCTCGGCGAGCATCATCGAGAAGCGGCGCTTCATCGAGAAGCGGCGCTTCATCTTCCGGAAGAAGCCGCGCGGCAGTTCCTCCTCGGGATGATCGTCGGGCTCTTCGCAATAGAGCTCGTACTGCTCCACGCCGACGGGAATCAAGTAGACGTCCATTCCGCTGCTTACGATAGCAAACTCCCAACTCCCAACTCCCAACTTCCAACTTCCAACTTCCAACTTCCAAACTGGGAATTGGGAGTTGGGGATTGGGAATTGGGCGTTGGGCGTTGGGAGTTGGGAGTTGGGCGTTGGAGGTTCTATACTGCCCCCTGTTGAAGCTCCGCGAGATTGCCGAACGACTGGACTGCCGCCTGCAGGGAGACGGCGAGATCGAGATCCGCCGCGTCGCCGCGATCGAGGACGCCGCCGAAGGGGACCTGACCTTCTTCGCCAATCCCAAGTACCACGCGGAGCTGACGCGGACCCGCGCCTCCGCGGTGATCGCGGGCGAACTGGCGGAGGGCGCGCCCTGCGCCGTACTGCGGAGCCCCCACCCCTACCTGGCATTCGCGAAGGCCATGGAACTGTTCGCCGACCTCTGGCGTCCGCCGCCGGGCGTCCATCGGCTGGCCAGCGTGGACACGACCGCCACGATTGCGGCCGATGCGTCGATCGGGCCGTTCGCCGCCGTTGGGGAAGGCGCGCGGGTCGGCGCGCGCACGCTGGTCCATCCACATGTGACCATCGGGCGCGGCGCGGAGATTGGGGAGGACTGCGTCGTGCACGCGCACGCGTCGGTCCGCGAACGCGTGCGGATCGGCAACCGTGTGATCATCCAGGACGGCGCGATCATCGGCAGCGACGGCTTTGGGTTCGCGCGGACTCCCGAAGGCGCGCACTACAAGATCCCGCAGGTCGGCGGCGTCGTGATCGAAGACGACGTGGAGATCGGGGCGAACGCCGCGATCGATCGTCCCGCGGTCGGCGAGACCCGCATCGGCGCGGGCTCGAAGATCGACAACCTGGTGCAGGTGGCGCACGGCGTCACGCTGGGGCGAAACGTCCTGCTGGCGGGCCAGGTCGGCATTGCCGGCAGCACGGTGATCGAGGACGGCGTCACCCTTGCCGGCCAGGTCGGCGTGGCTGGCCACCTGACGATCGGCAAAGGCACGATCGCGACCGCGCAGACCGGCATTCCGAACAGTGTCGACCCGGGTTCGTTCGTCTCCGGCTACCCCGCGATCCCGAACCGCGACTGGCTGAAGTCGTCCGTGGTCTTCCGCAAGCTGCCGGAGCTCCGCAAGACGCTGGCTGAGCTGGAGGACCGGCTTCGCGCGCTCGAGTCGAAGCTCGAGTCGAAGTAGGACTGCTTCTCCCCCGTGCCATAATCTGATCTACCCATGAACCAGGCCAGCCTTCGACGTTTCCTGCGCCCGGCCGCCGCCGCGCTTGCCGGCGCCGCTCTCGGCATCGCCTTCGATCCGCTCGCGTCCGCCGCATCCCGTCCCAACCGGCTGGCCTACACGACCAGCACGCTCCCGAACGGGCTGCGCGTGGTGTTTCTCGAGGACCACTCGACGCCGATCGTGCAGACCGAGATCTGGTATCACGTGGGCTCGAAGAACGAGAAGCCGGGGCGCACCGGCTTTGCGCACCTGTTCGAGCACATGATGTTCAAGGGGTCGAAGAACGTCGAGCCCGAGGGGCATCCCTCGTGGATTTCGAGCATCGGCGGGCAGAGCAACGCCTACACCACCGAGGACGCCACGGTCTTCTGGGAAACCACGCCCGCGCAGTACCTGCCGCTCGTGTTGTGGCTCGAGGCGGACCGCATGGCGTCGCTCCGGATCGACGAGTCGGTCTTCAAGACCGAGCGCGAGGTCGTCAAGGAAGAGCGCCGGATGCGGATCGAGAACCAGCCGTACGGCCGGCTGAACGAGATCATCTACGACCAGGCGTTCACGGTGCATCCGTACAAGCATCCGACGATCGGCAGCATGAAGGATCTCGAGGCGGCGTCGATCGACGACGTGCGCGACTTCTTTCACACCTACTACGTCCCGGCGAACGCCACGCTCGTGCTCGTCGGGGACTTCGACGCCAAGGAAGCCCTCGGGCTGGTGACGCAGTATCTCGGACGTGTCCCCAAGGCCACGCGCCCGGTGCCGCGCGACATCCCACAGGAGCCGCCGCAGACGAAAGAGCGGCGCGTGACGCTCGAGGAGACCTGGCCGCTGCCCGCCGTGATCGTCGCACACCACATCACGTTCGACGGGAACCCGGATTCGTATCCGCTCCACGTCGCCGCGAAAGTGCTCTCGGACGGGCAGAGCTCGCGGATCTACCGCAGCCTGGTCTACGAGAAGCAGCTCGCGCTCGCCGCGTTTGGACAGGGCAACATCATCGAGGATCCGAATCTGTTTTTTGCCGTGGCCATCGTCCAGCCCGGCAAGTCGACCGACGAGACCACCCACGCCCTCATCGCGGAGCTGGATCGGCTCCGGAACGAACCGATCTCCGCCGCGGAGCTGCAGCAGGCGAAGAACCAGTTCTCCCGCGACTACATCTTCAGCCGCGAGTCCAACAAGGACAAGGCGATGACGCTCGGGCACGCCGCGGTCATCCACGACGGGCGGGGCGGGCTGGCGACCGCCGACGACGAATTCGACATCTTCATGAACATCACGGTGGCCGACGTGCAGCGCGTCGCGCGCAAGTACTTCACGCTTGAGAACCGCCTCGTGATTACCGTCATGCCCAAGGGTGCGGCTGGCGGCAGGGGAGGGCGGTAGGTGATGACATCACGCCTTCGCGTTGCCGCGCTCGCCACCCTGTGCCTGACGCTCGCCACGGTGTCGCGGGCGCAGGCGCCCGACTGGCCGTCGGAACGGCCGCCGCGCCCGCTGCCGGCCCGCGAGGTGAAATTCCCGCCGTACCAGCTGCGGACGCTGCCCAACGGGTTGCAGGTGATCGCGGTGTCGCACCACGAGCAGCCCGCCGTCAGCCTGCGGCTCATCGTCCGGGCCGGCCAGGCGCAGGAGCCGCAGGACAAGCCCGGCGTGGCGAACCTCGCGGCGGCACTGCTCGATCAAGGCACGACAACGCGCACGGCCGAAAACATCGCCACCACGATCGACTCGATCGGCGGCGCGCTCGGCACGGGCGCCGTGACCGAGCTGACCTTCATCAACGCCGCGGTCATGAAGGACAGCCTCGACGTCGGGCTCGACCTCCTGGCAGACCTGGCGCGCAATCCCTCGTTCGCGCCGCAGGAGATCGAGCGGCAGCGGCAGCAGATTCTCTCGGGGCTGCAGGTCAGCTACGACGATCCCGACTACCTGGCCGGCGCCGTGTTCGATCGGCTCGTCTTCGGGTTCCATCCGTACGGCAGGCCCGGATCGGGCACGCCCGACTCGATCCGCGCCGTCACGCAGGCGGACCTGAAGGCGTTTCACAGGAAGTGGTTCGGGGCCAACAACGCCATCCTCGCGGTGGTGGGCGACACCGAGCCGGAGGAGGCGTTCAAGTCGGTGGAGCGCGCCTTCGGGAGCTGGGGCCGCGTCGAGGTCAGCGACGCGAAGCCGGGGGATCCGCCGCCGCCGACCGGGCGGGTGGTGATTATCGACCGCCCCGGCGCCGTCCAGACGGAGATCCGCGTCGGCAACGTCGCGCTGCCACGACGGCATCCGGACTATTTCGCGCTCGACATCGCGACGAAGATCCTCGGCGGCGAGGGAGGCAATCGCCTGCACCGCGTGCTGCGCTCCGAGCGGGGCCTGACCTACGGGGCGTCGGCGGACCTCAACGCGCTGAAGGAGAGCGGCGACATCGTCGCCGACACCGACACGAAATCCTCGACGACGGCCGAGACGCTGCGTTTGATCGTCGACGAGATTTCGAGGCTGCAGCGCCAGCGCGTGCAGGCCCGCGAGCTCGAGGACGCGCAGGCCTATCTCATGGGCAATTTCCCGCTCACGATTGAGACGCCGGGGGCGATCGCGCTCCAGGTGCTCAACGCCGTGTTCTACGGCCTCGACCTGAACGAGCTGCAGACGTACCGCGAGCGGGTGGGCGCCGTCACGCTCGACGATATCCAGCGCGTGGCGCGGGAATACCTGCACCCCGACCGGTTGTCCATCGTGCTGGTCGGAGACGCCTCGGTCTTCGCCAAACGTCTTGCCGGCGTCGGCTTCGATCGCGTCGAGCAGATCCCGCTTGGATCGCTGGACCTCGCCTCGCCGGATCTGCGGCGGCGCGGCGGCAGCGGCGGCGCGCGGATGGAGCCGATTGCGTTTCGCACGCAGGCGGCCGGCCCGGCGGGACGGACGGCGGATGGTGACGACGTTCGGGCGATCGTCGCGCGTGCGCTCGAGGCGAAAGGCGGGCTGGATCTCCTGCGGTCCATACGCACGATCAGGATGGCCACGACGGTGAAGGTGCTGGCTGCCGGAGGGACAGCGGACGTGTCCTATGCCATTCGGTACCCGGGCGGATTCCGCATGGAGGCCCGGACGGATGCCGGTCCTCGCGTCCAGGTGTTCAACAACGGCGAGTTCTGGGTGCAGGACCAGGAGCACGGAGTCCAGCCGGCGCCGCCGCAGTACGTCGCGGAGATGCGCGCCAGCGTGCAGCGCGACACGGTCCCGATGCTGCTGGCGCTCGCGGCGGGCAGGCTGTCGGCCACGCGCCTCCCCGACGCGACCGAGGGGGGTCGCACGCTTGCGGTGCTCGAAGTCACCGGCGCGGGGATGCGTCCCACGACGCTGACGATCGACCGCGAGACCGGGTTGCTCGCGCGGCAGCGCTACGCCGGCCTCGACGGCGCGGTTGCCGAGGAAGCCTTCTCGGATTATCGCGACGTCGATGGCGTCAAGGTCGCGTTCCACACGACCGTGTCCCGCAACGGCACGCCGGTCGTCGAGCGCACGGTCCGCACCTTTCAGTACAACGTCCCGCTCGACCCGGCGCTGTTCATCCGCCCGAGCGGAACCTAGAGTCGCTCTCGTGCGCGTGATGATCTCCTGCGGCGAGCCATCCGGCGATCTTTACGCCGGAGCGCTGGCGTCGGAAATCCTGCGCATCGAGAGGTCGGCCGTCATCATCGGGCTGGGCGGCGATCGGCTCAAAGCGGCCGGCGCGTCGCTCGTGGGGGACTTCAGCGGCCTGTCGGTGACCGGCCTCCTCGAGGTCGCGCGGGTCCTGCCGCGGACCTATGCGACCTACCGGCGGCTGGTTGCGGACGCCGTCGCCTCGCGCCCGGACGTGTTTGTCGCCATCGATTTCCCTGATTTCAATTTCACGCTCGGCCGCGCGCTCCACAAGCTCGGCGTGCCGATTGTCTACTACATCAGCCCGCAGCTCTGGGCGTGGCGCCGCGGGCGCATGAAGACCATGAAGCGGATGGTCGATCGCGTGCTCGTGATCTTCCCCTTCGAGGAGGCGATCTACCGCGAAGCGGGCGTCCCGGTCGAATGGGTGGGGCATCCGTTGCTCGACACCATCGACGCGCCGGAACCGCGAGAGCGTTTCCTCGCGAGCGCCGCGCTCGATCCTTCGCGACCGGTTGTCGCGATTCTGCCCGGCAGCCGTCCGAACGAGATACACGCGATCCTGCCGGACCTGTCGCGGGCCGCGCTCGTCATCCGCGAACGGATCCCCGGCGCGCAGTTCCTGGTCGCGCGGGCGCCGAATCTGTCCGACGCCGCTTTCGAGCCGCTCTCGCTCGTCGCCGCGGGTGGCGCGCAGCCGGCCGCGATCGTGGAGGGACGCGCCGACGCCGTGCTCGCTGCGGCTGACGTGGCCCTGGTCGCGTCGGGAACGGTCACCGTGCAGGCAGCGATCCACGAATGTCCCATGGTCGTCGTGTATCGTCTTTCGCCGCTGACGTACCGGCTTGGCAAGCCGTTCGTGCGCGTCACCACGTACGCGATGGCGAATCTCGTTGCCGGGCGGCCGGTCGTTCCCGAGCTGATTCAGGGTGCGTTCACGCCCGAGGCGGTCGCGCGTGAAGCGCTGCGCGTGCTGACGAACGAGGAGCACGCCTCGCGCGTCCGCGCCGATCTTCGCGAGGTCCGCGACAAGCTCGGCAGCAGAGGCGCCAGCGCGCGGGCGGCAGCCGCCGTCGTGCGCGTCGCGCGCGAAGCGCGCGCGCCCGCCCCGAGCGTCGCCGAAGGGCCTTTGAGATAGACTTCGATGATATGCGCCGACTCGTTCTCCCGCTGGTTCTGCTGAGCGCCGCCACCGCGCTCGGCGCAACGGTCCTCGTCCCCGCGGACTTCCGTGAAGTTGTCGCCTCCTCTCAGATCATCGTCCACGGCCGCGTCGTCGACGTGCGGGCGGAGTGGCGTGACAATCGCCGCCGCATCGACACGGTGGTGACCGTCGAGCCGGGCACGTACTTGAAAGGCGCCCCCCTCGACCCTGGTCCGGGCAGCCCGCCCGACACCCTCACGTTCACGGTGCCCGGCGGCCGGATCGGCCGCTACAAGAACGTGATGATCGGCGCGCCCGAGTTCCACGAGGGGGACGAAGCGATTCTGTTCCTCACGTCGCAGGGATCGGGCGTGCCGCATGTCTTCGGTCTGAGCCAGGGGCTGTACCGCGTCCGCGTCGACCCGCAGACCGGGCGGCGAATCGTGCTGCCGCCCCTGATCCAGGCGCGCGGCGACGCGGTGGAAGTCGTCAAGCGCGGCGATCCGGCCCGCCGGCCGATGTCGCTCGACGAGTTCGCCGGTGCGGTGCGCACGGCGATGCAGCCCTTCGACAAGGCTCAGGGCGGGCCCTTCGACAAAGCTCGTGGCGGGCCCCTCGACAAGGCTCGTGGCGGGCCAGAAGGGATCCGATGAGGGTGGCCTTGCGGCGCGGCGGTGCATTGGCCACCTTCGTCGTCATCCTGATCGCCACGGTGCCCGCTGGCGCGTATCTCAAGCTCGGATCGCGCATCGGCACACGCAGCATGACGCTGAAATGGAACCGCTTGCCCATCCGGTATTTCGTGACCAACGCGGGCACGGCCAACGTCTCGGCGCAGCAGTTCCAATCCACGGTGACCAGGGCGTTCGGCACATGGGACGCCGTGCCGACCTCGCAGCTGTCGTCCGAGTTCGTGGGCTTCACCGCTGCCCCGCCGGTGTCCGGCGACGGCGCGACCGTGCTGGGGTTCCAGAACCGGCCGGATCTCGAGAAGGTGCTCGGCGCCACGTCGTTCATGGTCGATACCGTGACGGGGGAGGTCGTCGAATCCGACATCTTCTTCAACTCCGCCTTCTCGTGGTCCGTGGCCGCCGGCGGCGAGACCGACCGCTACGATCTGGAGTCGATCGCGCTGCACGAGATCGGCCATCTTCACGGGCTCGCGCACTCCGCGCTTGGCGAGACGGAGCTTCGGGCGGGCGGCCGGCGCGTGATCGCGGCCGAGTCCGTCATGTTCCCGATCGCCTTCTCCGCCGGCAGCATCGCGAGCCGCACGCTCAAGGCGGACGACATCGCGGGCATTTCCGACATTTATCCGTCCGCCAGCTTCACGCGGGAAACCGGCAGCATCAGCGGCAAGGTAACGAAGAACGGCGCCGGGGTCCTCGGCGCGCACGTCACCGCCTTCAATCCCCGAACGGGACGGCTCGTCGCGGGCTTTTCGCTGTCGGAAGACGGCGCCTTCGTCATCGCGGGCCTTGACCCCGGGCCCCAGGTCCTCAGGGCCGAGCCGCTCGACGACGCGGACATTACGAGCTTCTTCGACGGGTCGCTGAACATCGACCTCGACTTCAAGGTGAAGTTCCACGACAGGCTCGTGGTCGTCCCGCGCGGCGGGGGCGTGTCGAACGTCGAGATCAAGGTTGTGTCGAAGTGAGCGGCGGTCCTGGCGCGACGCGGATGGCCATCTGCGCGGCCGTCCTGTGCGCGGCTTTCGTGGATCCCGCGGAGGCGCAGTGGATTGGCCGGACCGCGCCGCACACCGGCTCCGTCGAGGTCAGCGGCGGCGCGCTGTGGAGCAACGGCTTCGATCTGGGCGACAGCACCGCGGAGGAGACGCGCAACATCAACTCGGGGACGGGGCCGTTCGGCCTGTTCTCAACCAGCTCACGGCTGGCGCCCGCGCCGGGCGGCGTGGGACGCCTCTCCGTCTACGTCACACGGGATCTGGCAATTGAAGCGGGGGTCGAATACGCCCGCCCGCAAATCAGGACGCGCGTGAGCGACGACGCGGAAGGCGCCGACGCCGTCACCGCCACCGAGCGCATCGCGCGCTACGTGTTCAACGGCTCGGTCGTGTGGCATCTCCCGCCGCTCACATTCGCCGGAGGCAAGGGCGTGCCGTTCGTCCTCGGCGGCGGCGGGTACTTGCGCGAGCTGCACGAGGGCAACGAGCTCCTCGAGACGGGACGCGAATACCACGCGGGCGCGGGATTGAAGTACTGGTTCGGGGACAGCCGCCAACGGCTCGGGCTTCGGGCCGACGTGCAGATCTCCATGCGGAAGGGGGGCGTCAACTTCGGGACGACGAGGCGCGCGGTTCCCACGGGTTCGCTCAGTCTTGCCTACTTGTTCTGAGGTACATCGCGCGTCCGAGACTCTTCCGCTGGCCGGGTTAGCAGGGGAGGACGGGAGACGTGTCGAGTTCACACGGAGACACGGCGACACGGAGACGCACGGAGGTGATGCCGGTGCGCCGGCCTGCAGGTCGCTCGAGGCCGGCGTAGCGAGCGCGCGACGCGCTGCCAGACCGGCTGCCACTGCGCGGTCAGCGTGCGACCTCCCTTCCTCGCTTCCTCCTGTTGCCCTGAGAACGAGAAGCCTCCCCTTCTCTCCGTCTCCTGTTTTCCAGGGGGGCCTCTACGTCTTCTCGACGTCCATCCGCACTCCATCGCCGCGGATGTCGTAGTACGCAATCGTTCTCCCCGCCCACGCCGCGCCGCTCTGGCCGTTGAGGCCCACGGCGATCCCGTCGTGCCATTCGAGCCGCGCGCGGTGGACGTGCCCGCACAGCACAAGGCGCACGCCCGCGCGCGCCGCGGCATCCCAGAACTCCCCACACCCGGGCTCCGGAATGTGCATCGGCACGCGCACCACGCGCACCGGCAGCCGCGAGCCCGGCGGCGGCGTCCACTGGAACGAGGGCGTCCCGAGCGGATAGTGGTGCATGAGCACCACGAGCGGGCCGGGAGCGGCGGGCACGGCGGCAAGCCACCGGGCCTGGGCCGCGCGGATGCAGCCCACCGCGTGGCGGATCGTGACCGTGCGTCCCTCGAAGCGCAGCGGTGTCCACACCAGGGGAACGGTGTCGAGGACGGCGACGCGCGCGCCGGATGGCAGCGTCTTCATGAACGGCGCACACGCCGCAAGCCCGGCGGCGCGCCGGGAGATCGCGTCGTAGAAGCGGAACCGGCGGCGGGCGAGGAGCGGCGGCGGATCCCAGAACCGCAGCGCCAGCCGCACGAGATCGGCGCCGCCGCGCGGATGGCCGCCGCTCGACGCCAGATCGTGGTTGCCGTGGAGGATGGTCGCGCGGTGTGCGTCCAGCAGACCGTGTCGCGCAAGACTGTCGAGGATTCGCTCGAGCAGCGGCGGGTTTCCAGCGATCCAGCAGGTCGCCTGTGAGCGCGAGATGATCGACGCCGTGGGCGAGGATGCGGTCGAGCTGGTGGTCCAGCCAGACCGCATCGGCGTCGTCTTTCAGGTGGAGATCGGAAAGGTGCGCGACGAGCACCGTCAGATCTTAGTCCCGCTCTCCTCCTGCTTCGTGTGGCCGCGCTCCTGCACCCGAGTGGCAAGCGCGTGCCCGCTGCGATACAGTTCAGGTGATCGGCATCTTCGGCAAGGGCCCGCCCTTGGTACATTCGTCCCGTTGGAGGATCATGTACGGATGGCTTCTCATAATTCGTTCAATACGCGCACGCGGCTGACCGCCGGCGGCGCGAGCTTCGATATCTTCAGTCTTCCCGCGCTCGAGAAAGCCGGATACGGCGGCGTCGCGCGGCTGCCGTACTCGCTCAAGATCCTGCTGGAGAACCTGCTGCGCCGGGAGGACGGACGCTTCGTCGATCCCGACGACATCAAGGCGCTCGCAGGATGGGATGTGACCGGGAAGACGCAGAAGGAGATCGCGTTCACGCCGGCGCGCGTCCTGCTCCAGGACTTCACCGGCGTCCCCGCGGTGGTGGACCTCGCCGCGATGCGCGACGGGATCGTGCGGCTCGGCGGCGACCCGAAGAAGGTCAACCCGCTGCAGCCTGTGGAACTCGTCATCGATCATTCCGTGCAGGTGGACTACTACGCCGAGCGCAACGCGTCGGATCTCAACGCCGCGCTCGAATTCACGCGCAACAGGGAGCGCTACACATTCCTCCGCTGGGGCCAGGAAGCGTTCCACAACTTCCGGGTCGTCCCGCCGGACACCGGCATCGTCCATCAGATCAACGTCGAGTACCTCGCGCGCGTGGTGTTCAAGGAGCAGGCGGACGGCGTCACGCTCGCGTACCCCGACACGCTCGTCGGCACCGACTCGCACACGACCATGGTCAATGGGCTCGGCGTGGTGGGATGGGGCGTCGGCGGCATCGAGGCGGAGGCCGCCATGCTCGGGCAGCCGATCTCGATGCTGATTCCGGAAGTGATCGGCTTCCGCCTGGTCGATCGCCTGCCGGAAGGGGCGACCGCCACGGATCTCGTGCTCACCATCACCGAGCGGCTCCGCAAGTTCGGCGTCGTCGGCAAGTTCGTCGAGTTCTACGGCCCCGGCCTCGAGTTCCTGACGATTGCGGACCGCGCCACGCTCGGCAACATGTCTCCGGAGTACGGCGCCACGATCGCGATCTGCCCGATCGACGAGATGACGCTCGACTACCTGCGGCTCACCGGCCGTGAAGAGTCGCACGTGAACCTCGTAGAGGCGTATGCGAAGGAGCAGGGACTCTTCAGGCGCGCTGACGCGCCGGAGCCGGTCTACACGGCGACACTGGAGCTCGACCTCTCCACCGTCGAACCCAGCCTTGCGGGGCCAAAGCGCCCGCAGGACCGCGTGTCGCTGCGGCAGGCGAAATACAAGTTCCAGCAGGCGCTCGACGGCATGATGGCGGAGCGCAAGTTGAAGCCCGTGCCGGTCGTCAAGCCGGGCGAGACGAGCGCGCCGGCCGCCGTCGCGGCCGCCAGCGCCGTCGGCGTCGCCGACCTCACGATGTCCGTCCCCGGCATGGAAGGGCTCGGTCACGGGTCCGTGGTCGTCGCGGCCATCACCAGTTGCACGAACACGTCGAACCCGAGCGTGATGATTGCCGCGGGCCTGCTCGCGCGCAACGCGGTCACCCGCGGCCTCAAGGTGAAGCCCTGGGTGAAGACGAGCCTGGCGCCCGGATCGCTCGTCGTCACTGAGTACTTGAAGGCCGCCGGCCTGCTCGAGTACCTGGCCGAGCTGGGCTTCAACATCGTCGGCTACGGCTGCACGACGTGCATCGGCAACAGCGGTCCGCTGCCCGAGCCGATCTCGTCGATCGTGAAGGAGCAGAACCTGGTCGTCGCGTCGGTCCTCAGCGGCAACCGGAACTTCGAGGGGCGCATCCAGTCGCAGGTCCGGGCCAACTACCTGGCGTCGCCGCCGCTCGTCGTCGCGTACGCGCTCGCGGGGCACATGCAGATCGACATGACGTCGGAGCCGCTCGGCAAGGGCACGTCGGGCGAGTCGATCTATCTCAAGGACATCTGGCCCGCGGAGCGCGAGATCCAGGAGACGATGCTGAAGGCGGTCAAGTCGGAGATGTTCCGGGAGAAGTACGCGACGGTGTTCGACGGGGACGATCGCTGGCGCGCGCTGCCCAGCCCGACCGGCGAGCGTTTCGACTGGGACGGCTCGTCGACTTACATCCGGAATCCTCCCTTCTTCGAGGGGCTGACACTCGAGCCGGCGGTGCCCACCGACATCGGCGGCGCGAGGGTGCTCGCGCTGCTTGGCGACAGCGTGACGACCGACCACATCTCTCCCGCCGGTTCCATCCCCACCGACAGCCCGGCGGGACGCTATCTGGTGTCGCAGCACGTGGCGCCGAGCGACTTCAATTCCTACGGCGCGAGGCGCGGCAACCACGAGGTCATGATGCGCGGAACGTTCGCGAACATCCGCCTGCGCAACCAGATCGCTCCGGGGACTGAAGGGGGATGGACCACGCTGCTGCCGCAGGGCGAGGTGACGACGATCTTCGACGCGTCAGTGCGGTACCGCGAGGCCGGTGTGCCACTGCTCATCATCGCGGGCAAGGAATACGGCTCCGGCTCGTCGCGCGACTGGGCGGCGAAGGGCACCATGCTGCTCGGCGTCAAGGCGGTCCTGGCGGAGAGCTTCGAGCGGATCCACCGCAGCAACCTCGTGAACATGGGCGTGCTGCCGCTGCAGTTCAACGACGGGTGTACCGCGGCGTCGTTGAAGCTCACCGGACGGGAGACCTACGACATCATCGGCATGGGCACGTCCTGCACGCCGCGCGGGGCCATCACCGTGCGCGCGACCGATGCGGACGGAACGGTCAAGGAGTTCACCGTGACGACACGCATCGACACGCCGGAGGAGCTCGTCGCGTTCCGCCATGGCGGGATCCTCCCGTACGTGCTCCGGCAGCTCGTCAGGCCAGACCAGACGGGCACGGGTTGCTGAAGTTCTACAGGTTCCACGGGTTCTAGGGGTTCTCGCCGGCGCTGAGAATGAGTCAGCGCCGGCGAACCGCTAGCGGGTGATCTGAAATCGGCTATTGCGGTGGACGGTCGTGCGTGCTGCGGCTTCAACCGTGAGCAGATACTCTCCGGGCGCCAGGTGCGCCACCGGCACCTCCACCCTGACATCGGCCGAGCGTGTGGTGGTGAACCGTGCCGCTGCGAGCTCTTCGCGCCGGTCCATCACGAGCTCGTTGGCCGCGTTGCGAAGCCGCACGCGCACCGCAACGGACGCCAGCGCCGCCTTGCCCCCCTGATAGACGCGCGTGAACGCTGAGACCTGATGGCCTGACGTGAAAGCACGCCGCGCGGTGGGCACGACCGGGAGGATCGGCCGAAGCGCGTCCCGGGATCCCACTACCGGTCCGGGCGACGCGCTCAGGACGAGGCCGGACAGCGAGACTGGCGCCGACGAGAAGTCCGGTACGTCAACGTCGCAATAGAGGCTGCCGCTGGTCGAAAAGCTGCGGAGGTTCGCGCCGACGCGAAGCTGGTATCGACCTGGCTTGAGATCGAGCCGCGCGAGCACCTCGTACTCCGCGAGTCCGCTGGCATCTGGTCGAAGCGCGACATCCGCCTGCAGTCTCGTCGAGCCGAACGCCTTCCCGTTGACGTTGAACGCGCTGACCTGCAGGTCCACGCGCTCCACCGTCCCGCCTGACGTCTGCATACTGGTCCGTGTACGTCCGTGTTCTTCCGTGGTTCTGGTCGGTGCGTTTCCGTGTTCTTCGCTGGTTGATATCCGTGTGTTTCCGTGTTCTTCCGTGGTTGATATCCGTGCGTTTCCGTGTTCTTCGGTGGTTGAGATCCGTGTGTTTCCGTGTTCTTCCGTGGTTGATACCGTGTTTCCGTGTTCTTCCGTGGTTGACACCGTGTTTCCGTGTTCTTCCGTGGTCCGAATCGGCTGACGGACGCCGAGGACGATTGCCACGGCCGCCTCACGGCGCCCCGGCACGGCAAACGGCACGGCGGACATCTGGAGCGGCAGATCGCTCTTCGGCAGGACCCCGGCCAACGCGGCGCCAAGAGGCGAGGCGGCGAGCGCCGCTTTGCGCTTCGCGGCGTCTCGTCCGTCGGCCAGATAGCCGTTGCGGGTGCGCACCTCGACGTCCGGCCTGTTCACGCGGACCTCGATACGCCGGAGTCTTCCGTCCGCCCTCTGGTCAGTGGACTGATACCCGATCAGATAGTACGACGCGTTCTCCTCGAATATCGCGGTCACGCCAGGCGCGAAGTCGTTCGTGTCGGTCACCGCGCGCGCGCCCGTGTTCGCGGCGACGGTTTTCAGATAGTCGACTTCGAGGCCGGGGACGCACGTCGGCGCGTGATACTCCAGGAGAGACTGCCCGGGCGGAGGGGGCGCCGGCGTCACGCGCAGACCGCAGGCATCGACGGTATAGACGTTCACATTGGCGCGCGCGGCACGTTGAAAGGCCTTTTCCATCTGGTTCTTCAGTTGCTGCATGAGCCCCTGCTTCATGAGCGCGGACTCCCCGCCTCCCTCCGGAATGCCGACAGCCTGCGGCGCCAGCAGCTCGAGATCCACCGGCACTCCCTGGCCGACGTAGATGATCGCCTTGCGGCGATCCGGCATGGTGCTCAGCGTATCTACCGCCGCCTCGACGACATCGACTGAGTAGAGGTAGTACAAGTCGTCGGGCGTGACAGGCGACATGTCCCGGAATCCGACGCTGAACTTGTCCAAGGCGGTCAGCAGCCGCGCGCGGTCGGCCGTGTAGTCCTGGGAGTGCTGGTTGTCGCGTGTGAAGATGACCGCCGCAAGATCCGAGGGGCCCAGGCGATCGATCACCCGGCGCGCGATGTCGCGGACGTTGTTCACGGCGCGCACGTCCGACTGAATCATGGCGTCATCGAGCAGCAGGAGAAACAGCCGGCGCTCTTCTACCCCATCGTTCGTGCCGACATCCGGCGCCACGTCCCGAATCCAGGGGGTAGAGGGCGGCTCGGGATCCGGGATGTCCACGGCGTTGAACGCCACAATCTGCTGGGGCTTGCCGTTCTCGAGAATGGTGAAGTCCGCCGGGGTCAGACCGCGCACCGGCCGGCGATTCCGGTCGAGCACCGAGACGTCGAGATGCACCAGGTCCACGCCCGAGCGGAATCGCGGCGCGGGCGTCGGAGTTTGCGCCTGCGCGGCCGCCAGACTCGCCAGGCCAAGCAACGCCGCCGCGACAGAACCTTTAGAACCCATAGAACCTCTAGAGAACCTACTTGGGCCTACCGTAAGTATCCCCGCCGTGCCTTGATCTTGAGTTTGCGTCCCTTGACCGTGACCTCGATTGGATGCCAGCCTCCGGCGTCAACGCCCTGTGGCGAGTACGTCAACAGGTAGCGGCTTCGGGACTCGTTGACGATACGCACGAAGGTGTCGCGGAGCCGGTCGCTCCGCTCGGCGTTGATGAACTGGCCGCCGGTGTCCTCCGCGAGTGCGTCGAGGAAACTCTCCATCAGCGTGCCGGCCGAGGCCTTCGGTACCGGGAACTGGATCCCGGACCAGAAGTCCAGCCGGTAGCCGGGCAGCCTCGCGCCCGCCAGCGGCAGCAAGCCGACGGCATAGACCACCGCGTCGTTCCGGCGTGCGATGTCGATCACGGTCTGCCCGGGCAGCCAGCTCGCCGTGTCCTGGCCGTCACTGAAGATGACGACGAGCGTCCGTCCCGCCCCGTTGTCGCGCAAGGTCAGCCCTGCGTATGCGGCGTCGTGCAGCGCTGTAAATCCGCCGGTCCCGACCTTTGCGATCGCGCGTTCGAGCTGCGCGCGATCGCCCGTCCAGCCGCTGGCCAGGGTCACGCTTGCCCAGAACGTCATCAGGGCCGCCCGATCGCTCTTCGCGAGGAGGCGTACGACGGCCGACGCGGCGCGCTTGAGATCGACGAGCGGCTGCCCCGCGACACTGGCGCTGGTGTCGAGCACCAGCATGACGCTGAGCGGCACGTCCTCGAGCGCGACGCTGTCGATGTGTTGAAGGACCCCGCTGTCGCGCAGCTCGAAGTCGGCGACGCCCAGGCCCGCCACCGGGCGGCGCCCGTCGGTCACGAGCACGTCCACGCGCACGCCCTCGACCGACACCGAGAATTTCTGCGCGGGGACGACAACCGTCGCGATCGCAATCGACGCCAGGGCGATCGCGGCTTTCATCGACGCGCCTCCTGGCGGATCGCGTCTACACGCTGGTCGGCGGCGCCGGCCGGATCGTATTGGTACCACCACCATGGATCGTCAGGCTCGGCCGGCTGCGCGAGCAGCGACTGAAGGCTCTCGCGCGACGCGTCCCCTTTCCCCGTCCGCTGCTGGACCGCGCTGAGGCCGATGACGGCCGAGTGTCCGCGAGGATACCGCGCGTGGGCGCGCCCGTACGCCGCTGCCGCTTCGTCGAGATGGCCCTGCCGCTCGTGTACGGCGGCGGTGAACAGCGGCGCCAGGTACGCCACGCCCGGGTCCTCCGACGACTCGAGATTGCCAAAGACGCGCAGAGCCTCGGCGTCCTCCCCGAGCAGCATCCGCACTCTCCCGAGGTGCAGCCGCGCGGATTCCGTGGCTTGCACAGCCAGCGCCTCTTCCAGCCAGCGTGCCGCTGTCTCCAGGCGCTCCTTGCGGCGCTGGAGGACGCGCTCCACGATGGTCTCGACGGTCCGCCGTCTCATCGCGTCCGTCATGGCGAGATCGATCTCGAACGCGTACGCCGTCGCCAGTTCCTCCGCCAGCGTACCGCTCTCGAACAACACGCCCGCATCGTCCGGCAATGCTTTCCGGATCTCGCCGAGGAAGCGTTCGGCCGTGCGAGGACGGAGTCTGTCTCGCAGCAGGCGCGACACGGCGATCGACCAGCGGCTCGCGAACTCGCCCACGTCGCCGGCGTCGTTCTGCTGCGCTCGAGCGGCCAGCGCAACGGCTGCGTCCAGCTGGTGCTGCATCGTCTCTTCGTTCGCGTCAAACAGCTGCAGGGCCGCGTCGGTGTGCAGCATGATGGCCGCCTTGTATCGCCGGGCGCTCCAGGGCCGAAGCGGATCGCCCGGTGTATCGAGGCGTGTGAGCACAGTGACGATTTGCTTGTCGTTCCACTGGAGCAGTTCGCGGACGGCGCTCTTGTCGTGTTCGGCATAGGCGTCCACGAGTGCCCGGTAGCGTCGGAGGAGGTCGTCAGCGGCGGCGCCCTGCGCGGCACAGACTGGAACGTACAGGAAGGTAGCGCACGAGAACGCAACGACGGACCGACGCAATCTCCGACACGCCATCTGCATGCGGCTGTCCTCTGGAAACTGCAGGCTGTCACAGGAGGATATCACCGCCGGGCCGGCGCAGATCGCGCAAGTAACGGGCGATACAGGACATCTGCGCTGGCACATCGGTTGCCTCGTTGTGTGACATCGCTCCCCTGCGAGGAGGGTGCCATGCGAGCCTTCGCCGTTGCCGGAATCCTGGCAGTCGCGTTACCCGCCGCCGCGCAGCCGCGAGTGTGCAATCCGGCCGCGCTTCGCCCTCATGCGGAAACCGCACGTTTCAACATCATTGCCGCGACCGATGGTGCCGGCGCGATCGAGGCGTGGCGCACCGTGCTCGGAAACGGAGGCGCGGTCGCGTGGACCGTCACCGAGTACAACGTGGACGCACGCAGCACGTTCGTGTTCGCGTTCGACGCCCAGGCGCTTCGCGTCTATCGGCAGGGCGCGTTCGGCGGCAGCACCGCCCGCGCGGAAGCCGGATGCGTCGATCCGGCGATCGTTCCGGAGGCGGTGATTCCGTGGGAGAACGTCCGCGAGATCGAGGCAGGCAACTGGGTCACCTGGTTCCGCCTGCGCACGCCAGTGGAGATCGGTTCCGATCGCGGGAAGCACAAACGCGTCAAGGAGCTGAAAGCATTCTTCCACGGGGCCGGCGGCGACGGGTTGACCTATCACTACGACGTCCGATACGAGGGTCGGGTGCCGTTCTGGAACGTCGACGTCTACCGCGTCGAGAACCTGCGTGGAATCGCCGTGGGGCCAACCGACTTCCAACGCCGCCTGCAGTTCGTCATCGCGAACGCGATTGATGCGACGGGTGGGATTGCGCTGAAGCAGAAGGGGCGAGGGGCGGGGTGGTAAGCCCAGTTTCCAGTTTCCAGTTTCCAGTTTCCAGCCTCCAGTCAGAAGCAGGAAGCTGGGAACTGGGAGCTGGTCACTGAGTCATGCCAGGTGCGATCGGATCTCGCGGTTCAGCGCGTGGAGCTGACGCCTGACGCTCTTGAGGGTGTCGCTGTCATGCTCCTCGAGCGCCTGGTCGCGCTGTTTTTTCAGTTCGCGCATCTTTGACTTGATGGCCGGCTTGTCGATGCCCTGCGCGACGTGGTGCTCCGCCATGTCGATGTTCATCGCGCGGCAGAGCGCCGGGAGCAGCCGCTCCTTGTTCATCTGCGAATAGCCCTGGACGGCCGGATGCTGCACACCCTTCGCGATCTCCCGCAACTCGGCGACCGTCTTCTCTTTCAGCTCGCGGTACGTGGCTGCCATGCACAACCTCCTGCGGAGGTCGATCCTAACGCAAATTCTTCTCGTTGACACCTGCGGTGTCCTCTCCGAGCGCGCCGCCTTCGCGCTGTGTGCGCTTCGGCGGGCCAGGCGACCTGCGACAGCCTGGCCAAAGGTCGAGCCAGCCGGCGGGCGAACCTGCCTATAATCGAGGAGAGATGCACGACGTGCGCGCGTCCTCGTCGATGAGCTCCAGCGATGTGAAGCGCGAAGCGCTGGCGCTCGGGTTCGATCTCTGCGGCATCGCGCCGGCTGCCGGTTTTCCCGAACTGCGGTTCCTCGACGAGTGGCTTGCACGCGGGTACGCCGGTGAGATGCACTACATGCAGCGAAGCGCCGGCCGCCGCGCCGACGTGCGCAACGTCATGCCCGCAGCCCGATCCGTGATCGTCCTGGGCACGCTCTACAACACCGATCGGCCGTACTCCACGACGCTCCCTGATGCGGGCCACGCGGCCATCGCACGCTACGCGTGGGGCGACGACTATCACGCCGTGATCGAGCGGCGGCTGGACTCGCTCGTCACCCGCCTGGGCGGGATCGCCGGAGACGGGTTCGAGGCGCGCGCCTACGTCGACACCGGTCCGGTGCAGGAGCGCGTGTACGCGCAGCACGCGGGGCTCGGCTGGATCGGCAAGAACACCTGCGTCATCAATCCCGTTCTCGGCTCATGGATGTTCCTCTCCGTAGTCGTCACGAACCGGCCGCTCGATCCCGACGCCGCGGCCCTCGATCAGTGCGGCTCCTGTGCCCTCTGCCTGGAAGCCTGCCCGACGGGCGCGCTGCGCGCGCCGCACGTGCTCGACTCGACCCGCTGCCTGTCCTATCTGACGATCGAGGTGAAGGGATCGATCGCGAGTGCGCTTCGTGAAGCGGTCGGCGCTCATGCGTACGGGTGCGACATCTGCCAGGACGTGTGCCCCTGGAACAGCATGCCGACGACCGGCGTGAGCACCGATCCGTCGTGGCAGGCCCGCGCCGGACTCGCCGCACCGCGGCTGCTGGATCTCTGGCGCGCGACAGACGATGGGTTGCGGGCCCTGCTCAAGGGAAGTGCGATGAAGCGCGCCGGCGTCAAGCGATTGCGCCGCAACCTGGCGGTGGCCATCGGCAACAGCGGCGACCCGGACGCCGCCAGCGCGCTCGTGTCCAGTGCCGAGCCGACCGCCCGCGATCCGCTCGTCGAGGAGCACGTCGCATGGGCGGTGGAGAAGCTCGGTGGCGCATCACACCATGACTGACGCCTTCCGCCCGGCGCTCCTCCTGTCGATGCCGCAGCTCCAGGACCCGAACTTCGCCCGCAGCGTCGTGCTGCTGTGCGACTTCATTCCCGACGGCGCCTTCGGGATCGTGCTGAATCGTCCGACCGACCGTGCCGCGCGCGAGATGGTGCGCCTGCTGCCGGAGCTGCAGCAGGGCAACGATCTTCCACTGTGCATCGGCGGTCCGGTGGAGCCCGAACGCGGATGGGTTCTCGTCGCCGACAGACCGGACGGCGGCGACTACCGGACGATCGTGGAGGGCGTCTATCTGTCGACCTCGCCGGCGCTGCTCCGCCGCGTACTCGAGACGCGGCCCGCGCCGCGCGCGCGCGTGCTCGCCGGGTACGCCGGGTGGGGCCCGGGTCAGCTCGACCAGGAGCTGGCGCAGTCGGCCTGGCTGATGTCGGACATCGAGCTGGACCTCATCTTCGATCTCAACCCGTCCCTGATGTGGGAAACCGCGATCCGCCGGCTTGGCGCGGATCCGGGCACGCTCCACACCAGCCACGGGGTGCACTAGGGTTCTAAGGGTTCTTCTACCTCAGGATCTCCGCGAAGAAGTCAATCGCCCGCGGATCCTTGGACTGTCCGAGCCAGAACATCGCCTGTCTGCGGACGACCGGATTCGCGTTCTCGCGCGCCACCTTGATCAGCAGCGGCACGCCCTCGCCGGTGGGCAACTGGCTCAACGCGAAGACCGCCCGCTTCTTCACCTCGGTGTCCGGATCCTTCTCGATGGCCTCGGTGATGACGCCGGCGGCCTTGCGGCCGGCCATCTGCCCGAGCCAGAAGATCGCCTCCGCGCGCACCGGCGCGGTCGCATGATGGCGCGCCAGCCGTTCCACGGTCGCCGCCGCTGACGGATCGGCGTGCATCGCGATCGCCGCGAGCGCGCCTGAGGTCGTCCGGCTCCGGCGGTCGCCATCGGCACCGACGAACGATTCGAGCAGCGCGATACTGTCCGCCGGACGTACCCGATCCAGCCACCGGACCGGCCGTCCGCCGGCGTCGAGCTCGCATCCCTCGGGATATGCGCGGATCCGCTCCACCTGGCGATCGACGACGCGATAGAGCAGCACGAGGCGCGACGGCCCCTCCAGCTCAATCCTGCCGGCGCTCGACGAGCGAACGGTCATCCCCCCCTCGGGCTCGATACAACACGGGCAGCCGGGGTGACCGCCGCGGGCGGCCGGGACGAAGTAGCCAATCCACGCGACATCTGACTGCGCCGATACGAGCGTCCGGAACGACTGGATGAACGGCGACCCAGCCGCCTGCATGTGCACGGCGCCGTTCGTAATCCGCGGCGGCTGGGCCGCCGCGACGCTTCCGAGCGCCGCGGCAGAGGTGACGATGGCGATGGCCGATGCGAGACGTGCGGTCATGATCGGCCCTACTTCGCGTTCAGCAGCTCGAGCATGTAGTCGATCGCGATCTTGGAGTGCATCAGCGACAGCTTCTGTACGATCTCCTTCTTCATGGCGGGGTCCGCTTCCTTGCGCGCGAGCGACACGAGGGCGGCGGCGTTCTGCTGGATGAAGAGCCCCTGGATCGCCGCACGCCGGATGGCCGGGTCCTTGTCGCCCGAGTAGATGCCGACCAGCGCGTCGCCGGTGCCCTTGCCGCCCATGATGCCGAGATTCTGCACCGCCGTTCGCCGCAGCTCCGGATTCTGCTCGGTCTTCGCGAGCTCGATGAGGCGCGCCGCGTTGCCGCCGACGAACATCGCGCGCAGAATCTGCTTCTTCACGTCGAGCGAGCTTTCTTTCTGATAGAGCTGCCAGAGCTCGTCGTGCGCTCCCATGACGCCGAGCTGGCGCACCGCTTCGCCGCGCAGGTCGGCATTCTGCTCCGTCTGCGCCGCGCTCAGCAGCCGCGCCTGCTCACCCGAGATCATGAACGCCCGCAGGATCTGCCGCTTTGCGTCCACGTCGGTGGTGCTGCCATAGATCTCCGCGAGAAGGGCGCGGCTGTCCTTGTCTCCGTGCACACCGAGGTACTTGATGGCGCTCGCCTGCAGGTCGGGCGTGCTGCTGCCTTTCGCGTACGTCTTGAGCACCTCGCGGGCTTTCGCCGAATTGCTCTGAGCGAGGACAAACAGCGCGCGCTCCTTCAGTCTCGGCGATGCCGATCCTTCGAGAAACTTCTGCAGCATCGGGACCGCCTGCTCGGGATCCGAGTGCTGCAGCGCGTTGAGCGCGAGGATCTTCATCTCCTCGTCGGTCTCGTTCTCGGGACGGACGCCCT
>MELC01000037.1 GCA_001767455.1 Acidobacteria bacterium RIFCSPLOWO2_12_FULL_66_21 | reverse complement strand
CTATGCCGCGGTGTATTATCCCGGCACCACGCAGCTCGGGGAAGCCGCGACGATTTCGGTCGCCCAAGGGGAGGAACGCGGCGGCATCGACTTCCAGCTCCAGTTCGTGCCGATGGCGCGCGTCAGCGGAACTGTCGCGAACTCAGACGGCACGCCGCCGCCCGCGATGACGACGGTGACGCTCATCGCCAATGCGTCCGCCGCTGCAATGATGGACAGCATCCGCGTGACCCGCGCGGACGCCGAAGGCAAGTTCACGGTGAACGGCATCGCGCCCGGTCGATACGTCGTCAGCTCGCGAGCGTCGGCGGGGGCGACGTCGACGTCAGCCATGCCGGATGTCGGTACCCTCTGGGCCGCGGCCGACCTCACCGTCGAAGGTACGGACCTTACCGACTTTCCCCTCACGCTGCAGCGCGGCTTCACGATCAAGGGACGGCTTGCGTTCGAGGGGCCGACGGCGCCGCCGTCCAACCTTGCAGCGATTCGAATCACGTTGACGCCGATTCAGGGACCCGGCGAAATGAGCCTCGTGACGTCCCCTGCGCGTGTGGATGCCCAGGGCCAGTTCACGATCTCGGGCGTCACGCCGGGCCGGTACCGGCTGACCGCGACGTTGTCCGCCGCGTCGCTCTCCGCCGGGCTGCCGGATCGATCGCCGTGGATGCTGAAGTCGTCCGTGATGGACGGACAGGACACGCTCACCGCGCCCTACCAGCTCCAGAAGAGCGTCGAGGACGCCGTCATCACGTTCACGGACCGCACGACGGAGTTCGCGGGCGTCGTGCGCGACGCGGCCGGCGAGCCGTCGCCGGCGTGCTACGTCGTCGTGGCGCCGACCGATCGCATGCAGTGGACGGCGCAGTCGCGCCGCATCAATGCCATCCGGCCCGCGTCCGATGGCAAGTACAGCCTCCGCAACATGCCGCCCGGGGAGTACCTGATTGCGGCCGTCAGCGACGTCGAGCAGGGGGAGTGGTACGATCCTGCGTTCCTCCAGCGCTTCGCGATGCTGGCGGCCACCACGGCGCTCGGTGACGGGGAGCACAAGACCCAGGACCTGACGGTGCGATGAGAGGCAGCCCTGAAGGGCTGCGCTACAGATGATGAGACTCGGAACATTCATATTCATCGCGCTGCTGATGCAGGCCGCCGTGCAGCGGCCGGCTGCCCCCGATCCGCGGACCGGGCTCATCGTCGGGCAGGTCGTTGACGCGACCAGCGGCAAGCCAATCGCGGGGGCCATCGTGTCGATCAGCGCCCCTTCGGAACCTCCTGCCCCCGGGCAGCGTCCCTCGCCTCCCTCGCGCGTCCTGACCGGCAGTGATGGCTATTTCCTGTTTCGCGATCTGCAGCGCGGCAGCTTCACGATCACCGCTTCGAAGCCAGGATACGTGGACGGTTCGGTCGGACGACGGCGTCCCCGTGGTCCGGTACAGCCGGTCGCGCTTCGCGAAGCCGAACGCCGCACCAACCTCACGTTGATCATGTGGAAATACGCCGCGATATCCGGCACGGTCACCGACGAAGCGGGCGAGGCGGTCGTTCGCGTGCAGGTGAGGGCGTACCGTCGTAATGTCGTGGCCGGCAGCCGAAGGACCGTCACTTCCGGGATCGCACTGACCGACGACCGCGGGATGTACCGCTTTGGCACTCTCACGCCAGGCGACTACGTGGTCGCCGTGGCGACGCGATCGGTCACGGCGCCGATCGCGGCGGTGCGATCGGGCATGTTCGCCGAGGTGAGGCCGCCCGGGACGGGGAGTGCCATCCAGGTCGGCGACGCGGTCTACGGGCTCGAGCGAGGTACTCCCACGCCGGCATTGACGGCGGAAGGCGAGTTGCTGGTGTATCCGGCGACCTATTCGCCCTCCGGCGGAGCGACTCAAGCCACCGTCGTGACACTCACCTCGGGAGAGGAACGATCGGGCGTTGACGTCGCCCTGCATCCTGTTCGTGCGGTCCGCCTTTCGGGCGTCGTCAGCGGCGCGGAAGGCCCGCAGCCAGGCGTGCCACTGGAACTGATCCCGCCCGATAGCGATGATGTCGGGTTCGACCTGGCCGTGCCCTCGACCGTGTCGGACAACACCGGCGCGTTCACATTCGCGGGCGTGCCGTCCGGCCAGTACACGCTCCGCGTCTCGGCGCGTCCGCGCACTCGGGGCCCGGATGGGCAGATCGCACAAGTGCTGTGGGCGGAGATGCCGGTGGCGGTTGGCCGTACGGACATCGATGGTGTGACGGTGACGCTTCAGGCCGGTCTTCGTATCAGCGGACGCTTCGAGTTCGATGGCGTTGCGACACGACCAGTTGCGCAGCGCCTGGCGCAAATACCGGTCACGGTGGAACCCGCGGACGGTCCGCTGGCCATGCTCGGCCAGACCCCGCCGCCGTCAGTCGATTCGAACGGTCAGTTCACGACAGCCGACTATCCCCCCGGCAGATATTTCGTGCGGATCGGCGGCTCGCCGCAGGGCTGGATGTTCAAGTCGGCGATGTACAACGGCCGCGACATCGCCGATGCGCCGTTCGATCTCCAGGGCGCGAATGCCACGGGCGTGGTCATCACCTTCACCGACCGATGGAGCGGGCTGCGCGGCGTGGTCCAGGCAGGCCAGGCGCCGGCGACCGACGCGACCGTCCTCGTGTTTCCTGTCGACGCCGGGATGTGGACGGCCACCGGCCTGAATCCACGCCGCATCCGCCAGGCGCGCGCGAACGCCGCGGGCGAATACAACTTCCCGTCGCTCCTCCCTGGCGACTACTACGTCGTCGCCATTCCCGAGGACGACGCGGCCGATTGGCAGGATCCGAAATTCCTGGAGGCGCTGGCGCGCGTCGCCACGCGGATTACGATCGACGAAGGCGAGAAGAAATCCCAGGACCTTCGTGTCCGCGAGGTGCGCTGATGCGGATCAAGGCGCTCTCCATATTCGCCGCCGTCTGCTTCGCCGCGGCGCACCTGGCGGCGCAGCAGCCGCCGCGCGACACGCGGCCGGCGGATAAGATCGGCACCGCTTCCATCTCCGGAGTCGTGACGTCCGACGAGGCGCAACCCCGGCCGCTCCGCCGCGCGCGCGTCACGCTGAACGGCCCGGAGCTCGCGATGGGTCGGACCTCCATCACCGCTGACGATGGCAGCTTCACGTTCGAGAGGCTGCCGGCCGGCCGATACACGCTCGCGGCTGCGAAGGAAGCCTACGTGAGGATGTCATACGGCGCGCGCCGGCCGAACGCCCAGGGCACGCCGGTCGCGGTGGCCGACGGGCAACGCCAGCGCGTGACGTTACGGATCCCGAGAGGCAGCGTCATCACTGGCACCGTCCTCGACCCCGAAGGGCAGCCGATGCGGGGCGTGCTCGTCTCCGCGCTCACCTATCGATTCGTGCCGGGTGTAGGCGAGCGCCGCCTGGTGTCGGCCGGCGCGCCCTCGTCGGCGACCGACGATCGCGGCGAGTACCGCATCTTCGGGCTTCCGGCGGGAGGCTACGTGATCTCCGCGGGGGTGGAGCAGTTTTCAGTCAGCTCCCTCGATATCCGTGTCGTTCCGGCTGGCGAAATCCAGCAGGCGCTGTCTGAACGGCAGGGTGGACCACCGCAGGCGCCCGCACAGAGCCCGAGCGCTGCGACGACAAAGGCCAACGAGCCGCGGCGCACGGTCGCGTACGCTCCCGTGTACTACCCGGGTACGGCTGTCTCCGCGCAGGCATCGACGGTCACGGTTGCACCGGGCGAGGAGCGGACCGGGATCGACATTCAGATGCAGTACGTTCCGACCGCGAAAATCGAAGGCATGGTGATCTCGGCTGCCGCCCTCCCTCAGGTGACGCCGGTCATGCTGAATTCGTCGGACCCCACCCTTGCGGTCGACAGCGTGCGCGTCGCCAGCGCCGGACCGGACGGGCGTTTCACGTTCAACGCAGTACCGCCCGGGCAGTACAACCTCATCGTGAGGCCGGTGCCGCTGGGGGCCATGGCGGGCGCTCCGCGCCCGCAGCCGGCGGCGCCTGGGGCTGTGAGTGCCTCCATGTACTGGGCGCTGGGCACCGTCGCCGTCCAGGGAGAAGATCTGGCCGGCGTGACACTGACGCTCCAGCCCGGGCTCACCATCTCCGGGCGCGTCGTGTTCGAAGGCGCGACGCCGCCGGCCATCGATTTCTCGCAGGTGCGCGTGCCCGTGCCGCCGCTGCGGCTTGCCGTCGGCAATCTTCCGATACCGAGCCCGATGGTGCGGCTCGACGCCACCGGCCGCTTCACGATCGGCGACGTGATTCCCGGCCCGTATCGACTGACGACCACGGCCCAGGGCATGCGCTCGCCCATCGGCGCGTGGTGGCTGAAATCCGTCGTCGCCGGGGGCCGCGATCTCCTCGACAGCGTCGTCGACATCCGCCAGTCGATCGACGACGTGGTTGTCACGTTTTCGGATCGCGCCACGGAACTGTCGGGCACGGTCACCGATGCGCAGGGGAACCCCGCGTCCAATGCCTTTGCTCTCGTGTTCGCGGCCGACAGCCAGTTCTGGTTCACCGATTCGCGCCGGATCGCGGGCGTCCGGCCGGACGCGGAAGGACGGTTCACGATCCGCAATCTCCCGCCGGGCACCTACCTCGCGGTCGCCTCCGCCGATGTCGACGATCGAGAGTGGTTCGACCCCGAGATCCTGCAGCGCCTCGCGCCCCTGGCGACGAAGCTCTCGCTGGCCGAGGGCGAGCGCAAGACGTTGGACGTCACGGTGCGGTGAAAATCATCCCATTCGGCGCGCTCGCGCTTGCGTTGCTGGGACAGACCGCTGTCCAGAGCCCGCCCGCGCCGGATCCGCGGACGGGTCTCATCGTCGGCCAGGTGGTCGATGCGGCAACCGGTAAACCGCTGTCAGGCGCCATCGTCTCGATCGGCGGCGAGTTCTTGTTCCCTGCTACGGGGCCGCGCCCAACGCCACCCCCGCGGATCCTGACCGGCAGCGACGGCTACTTCGTCTTCCGCGATCTCCCGCGCGGCAGCTTCACCATCAGCGCGTACAAGAGTGGGTACGCGGACGGCGCCACCGGGCGCCGGCGGCCGGGCGGTCCGTCGCAACCGATCGAAATCAAGCCGGGCGGGCGCGTGGGCGATGTGATGGTGAAGATGTGGCGGGTCGCGTCCATCTCTGGCACGGTCGTGGACGAAGCGGGCGAGGCGATCGTCGGCGTACAGATCAGGGCGTTTCGGCGCTCCGTCGTCGAGGGGCGGCGCCGCTTCGTCAGCGCGTCAACCGCGATGTCCGACGATCGCGGGATCTATCGCCTCGGTGACCTGATACCCGGCGACTACGTCGTCGCGGCAACGGCGCAGCCGATCACCGCGCCCGTCATGATGACTGGATCGGCCTTTGGGCAGCCTGCGTATGCGATCGGGCGCGGCATTCCCGTCCCGCCGCCATCGAAAGGCCAGGCGGTGTTCGTGTACCCACCAACGTTCTCGCCGTCGGGCCCCCTGGATCAGGCGACTATCGTGCCGCTCGGATCCGGAGAGGAGCGCACGGCGGTGGACATCGCGCTGCATCCGATCCGCGGCGTGCGCGTATCCGGTGTCGTCACCGGTCCGGATGGACCGGCCGCCTCGATGCAGCTCCAGATGCTCGCGTCGGGCAACGAGGCCGTCTCGCTCGAGCAGGACGCCCCCTCCGCGATTTCCGATCAGACGGGCGCCTTCACCTTCTTCGCTGTCGCGTCGGGAGACTACACGATCCGAGTTGCCGCGCGCTCCAGGACGCCGGGCGCACAGACGGCGCTGCCGTCGGTGCTATGGGCGGCCACACCCCTGAGCGTCGGCCGAACCGACATCGACGGCGTTGTCGTCTCGCTGCAGCGGGGATTGCGCGTGACCGGACGGTTCGAGTTCGACGGCGCGATGGAGAAGCCGGCGGCGCAGCGGCTCGCGCAAGTGCCGGTTGTCGTCGATGCCGCCGACGGACCGGCGTCGATTTCCGGAGGCGCCGGTCCCTCGCGCGTGGACGCGAGTGGTCAATTCACGACGGCCGACGTTCCACCGGGCAAGTACTTCGTCCGCATCGGCGGCTCGCCGCAGGGATGGATGTTCAAATCGGCGATGTACAACGGCCGCGACGTCGCCGACACGCCCTTCGATCTCCGGGGCGGCGATGCCACCGGGCTCGTCATCACCTTCACCGATCGATGGAGCGGCATGCGGGGAATGGTCCAATCCGCTGACGGCCCGGATCCGGACGCCACCGTCCTCGTCTTTCCCGTAGATGAGCAGATGTGGTCCGCCTTCGGGATGAACCCGCGACGGATCCGCAGCGTGCGGACGAGTGCAACCGGAGAGTACAACTTTCCTTCCCTCCTTCCAGGCGACTACTACGCGGTGGCCGTTCACGACGATCAGGCGGCCGACTGGCGGGAGACGAAGTTCATGGAGTCGCTGGCGCGCCTCGCGACGCGCGTCAGCATCGGCGACGGAGAGAAGAAAACGCAGGATCTGCACACGAGGGATGTCCGATGATGAGCGCGCGGTCGCTCGCTGTGACGTTCGCGATCTGCCTTGCCGCGTCGCCGGCGCCGGCGCAACAGCCGGCGCGCGACGGGCGGCCGCTGGCGAAAGCCGGCACGGCCTCCATCGCGGGCGTGGTGCTGTCGGATGAGCCGGAACCGAGACCGCTCCGCCGCGCCCGGGTGGCCCTGAGCGGCGCCGAGTTGCCGGTCGGTTTGGCGGCGGTCACGGCGGAGGACGGCACGTTTGCCTTCGACGGACTCGCAGCGGGCCCCTATACGCTTGGCGCGGGGAAGGAGGCGTACATCACAATGACGTACGGCGCGCGCCGCCCCGGTTCGAGAGGCGCGCCGATCGTACTCGCTGACGGTCAGCGCCAGACCGTCACGGTCAAGATCCCCAGAGGGGCGGTCATCGCCGGGACCATCGTGGATCCCGAGGGCCAGCCTCTGCCTCGCGCGTACGTCGCCGCGATGAAGTACCGCCTGGACACGAGCACCGGCGAGCGGCGGCTCGTGGCGAGTCAGTCGACATACACGGACGACCGTGGCGCGTACCGCATTTACGGGCTCGCGGCTGGACGGTACGTGCTCCAGACCCAGCCGCGGCTCCTGCCAGTGCCCGCGGATACCGACATGCGATTGCTCTCGACGGCCGAGATCCAGCAGGCGCTGGCCGAGGTGCGCAACGGCTCCGCCGCCTCCGCAGGTGTCAACTCGGATGCCGCGGCGCGAGCCGAATCGCCGCGCGGCGTCACGTACGCGCCGATCTACTATCCGGGAACCCCCGTCGCCGCCGAGGCCTCGACACTGACGGTGATCCACGGCGAGGAACGAAACGGCCTCGACATCCAGGTGCAGTACGTGCCGACGTCGAAGATCGACGGCGTCATGATTTCTCCAGCGAGCGTTCCGCGCGGAACGTTAATCTGGTTGTACTCAGCCGACCCGTCCGTCTCCAGCGGGAGGGCTCGTCTCACAGGGCCCGATGCCGATGGCCGATTCTCGTTCAACGGCATTCCGCCGGGGCAGTACACCGTGGCCGTCCGGCCGTCGCCTCTCGGAGGCATGGCCGGATCACCCCCGCCGCAGACCGCGACCGGCGGCACGATGTACTGGGGTTTCGCGAGCGTCACGGTGCAGGGGGAGGACGTCACGGGCATCTCGCTCGCGCTGCAGCCCGGCATCACGATCTCCGGCCGCGTCGTGTTCGAGGGGTCGCGCCAGCCAACGGTTGATTTCTCGAAACTGCGCGTCCCGATCCCGGCGATGCAGATGGCCAACAGCAACATGCCGATGCCCATCCCTTCGCTGCAGCTCGATGCCACCGGCCGCTTCACGATTCCCGATCTGATCCCCGGTCCCTACCGGTTCACCAGGAGCAACGTGCCAGGTATCCGTACGCCCGTTGGCAGCTGGTGGGTGAAGTCCCTGACGGCGGGTGGCCAGGAGCTGCTCGATGGCCCCATGGACCTGCGGCAATCCACGAGCGACGTCGTCGTGACATTCTCCGAACGCGCGACCGAGCTGGCGGTCACCGTTACCGACGCGCGCGGCCATCCCGACCCGGGATGTTTCATCGTCGTGTTCGGCTCGGACAGGGCATCGTGGTTCGCCAACTCGCGGCGCATTGCGGCGATTGCTCCCGACCCCTCCGGCCGGTTCACAGTGCGCAATCTGCCGCCGGGCGAGTACCTGGCCGTGGCTGCCGCCGATCTGGAGGACGGCGAGTGGTTCGACCCGGAAGTCCTTCAACGCCTTGCCGCCAGTGCCGTGAAGCTCAGGCTGGCCGAGGGCGAGCGCAAAACGCAGGACCTTACGATACGGTGATTGCAGCTCGCACCCGCCTCCGCGCTGACGCGCTACGGCGCGGCAGGCCTCGCAGCTCGCGGCTCGCGGCACCCCTCAGCACCCCTCAGCACCCTTCAGCACCCCTCAGCACCTTTCAGCACCCTTCAGCACCCTTCAGCACCTTTCAGCACCTTTCAGCACCTTTCAGCACCCCTCAGCACCCCCCTGAGGTCTTTATTCGTAGTGCAGCGCGTAGACGGGGTCCAGACTCGAGGCGCGGACGGCGGGGTAAACGCCGAAGATGATCCCGACCGAGGCGGAGACGAAGAACGCCAGGAACACGTTGTTGCGATCCTGCGCCGGGAGGCCGCCCATGTCGGTCTGCGCGGCCAGCTGCGGGCCCGCGACGCCGATCACCCGGAACCACTGCTGGTTCACCTTCACGTGGCGCCCGACGGCCTCGTCGGTGCCGAACAGCGACGCGGCCGCGGCCTGGCCGAGCACCGCCACCGCGCCGGCCTCGCCATCGCCCGCGTCCGCGCTGGATCCGCCATCTCATGCGGCGGCACCGAACGGCCAGCCCGCGGCGGACGGAGGTCCAATGACGCCGCCTGGTTCTGTGGCGGACTGCCGTCACCGTGTCGATAACGCAAGTCTTCCTCGGGGCATATGACGGCCGTCATATGCAGGGGCCTGGTGCCATGGTAGTAATCTCGCACTTCGTCCACGGACGAGGGGTTCCTTGCGGGCCTGTGGCTGCTTTTCTCGCGCGGCCCTCTCGGTCGACCCCGCGTCGGCGCTCGTGGGCCTGTCCGCTCTCGGCGAACCTTCGGGAGGCACAGCGTGAACTGGCCACTGGCGATGAAGGCCGCACGGATGCCGTTGGTCGTTGCGGTGCTGGCGGCAGGCGTAGCGCCTCGAGTCAGGGCACAGGAACCCGCGACCTTCTTCCGACAGAACTGCGTGGCGTGCCATACCGTCGGGGGCGGCCGGCTCACCGGTCCCGATCTCAAGAACGTCGTCGCCCGCAAGGACCGCGCGTGGCTGGTGCACTTCATCCAGAACCCGAAGGTGGTCATCGACTCGGGCGACCCGTACGCCGCACAACTCCTGCAGGAGGCGCGCGGCGTCGTGATGCCGGCGCTGCCCGGGATGAACCCCGCCATGGCCGACGGCCTGATCGCCCTGATCGAGGCCGAGTCGAAGCTCGAGAAATCGCAGTTCGTCGGGTTGCAGTTGAGCGATCGGCCGTTCACGCCGGCGGACGTGGCGGCAGGGACGCAGATCTTCCTCGGCACGAAGCGCCTCGCGACAGGTGGGCCGCCCTGTCTCTCGTGTCACAGCATCGGCGGCGTCGGCGCCATGGGCGGTGGCAAACTCGGCCCCGATCTCACTCTCGTGTACGAACGGCTGGGTGGCCGCAAGGGAGTCGGCGCATGGCTGACCGCGCCGGCCACGCCCACCATGCAGACCCTGTTCTCGCCCGCGCCCCTCCGGGCGGAGGAGATCCTTCCGCTGCTCGCATTGCTGGAGGACGCGGCGCTGCGCCGCGGCACGGAGGGCCCGGTGGCGCCTCTCACGTTCTTCCTCATTGGCCTGGCCGGAACGGTCTTCAGCCTGGTCGTGTTCGATCTCGCCTGGCAGGAGCGCTTTCGTAACGTGCGGCGGACGCTGGTCGATCGCATAGCCCGGAGAGGCACACGATGAGCTCGAAGAAGGTGCTGGCCTGGATCAAGGACGAATCCAACCCACGCCTGCGCAGCTGGGAGGAGTTCTACCGGAACCGCTGGCAGCACGACAAGATCGTCCGCAGCACGCACGGCGTGAACTGCACCGGCGGCTGTACGTGGCAGATCTTCGTGAAGGACGGCATCGTGACCTGGGAGATGCAGGGTCTCGACTACCCGTCGCTCGAAGAAGGGCTACCGCCGTACGAGCCTCGTGGCTGCCAGCGCGGGATCTCGTACTCCTGGTACCTCTACAGCCCGCTCCGCGTGAAATACCCATACGCCCGGGGCGCATTGCTCGATCTGTGGCGCGATGCGCGCGCCACCACCGAGGATCCGGTCGAAGCCTGGCGGACGCTCGTCGAAGATCCGGTCAAGCGCGAGCGCTGGCAGCGCGCACGCGGCAAGGGTGGGTTCCGGCGGGCCGACTGGGAGACCATGCTCGAGCTCATCGCCGCAGCTAACGTCTACACCGCGAAGAAGTGGGGCCCCGACCGCATCGCCGGCTTCTCGCCCATTCCGGCGATGTCGATGATCAGCTACGCCTCCGGCGCCCGGTTCCTGCAGTTGATGGGCGGCGTGTCGCTCTCGTTCTACGACTGGTACTGCGACCTGCCGCCGGCTTCACCCGAAGCATGGGGTGAGCAGACCGACGTCCACGAATCGGCGGACTGGTACAACGCCAAGCTGCTCGCCGTCATGGGCTCGAACCTGAACATGACGCGGACACCGGACTGCCACTTCGCCGCCGAAGCGCGTCACAACGGCTCGAAGCTCTGGGTCTTCGCGCCGGATTTCAACCAGGTGGCGAAATACGCGGACGAGTGGGTCTCGATCAACGCCGGCCAGGACGGTGCGTGGTGGATGGCGGTCAACCACGTCCTGCTCAAGGAGTTCCACCACGACCGCCAGGTGCCCTACTTCATCGACTACACGAAGCGGTTCACCGACGCGCCGTACCTCGTCGAGCTCGAAGCCATGGACGGGGAGTACCGCCCGGGCCAGATGCTGCGCGCCGGACGCCTCGCCGACTACGCGGGCATCGAGCAGCCGGAGTGGAAGTTCCTGATGTGGAACCGCGACGAGAATCGCCCGCGCATGCCGATGGGCAGCTCCGGGTTTCGCTGGGGCCAGGAGCCGGGCAAGTGGAATCTCGAGCTCAAGGACGGGATCAGCGGCGCGGAGATCGACCCGGTGCTCACCTTCGTCGACGACCACGACGCCATCGCGCAGGTGCGCCTTGACGACTTCGGCGAAGGCCGGATCACCGTGCGTGGCGTGCCGGTCAAGCGGGTCCAGACGGCAAACGGGTCAACCGTCACGGTTGCCACCGTCTACGATCTCCTGATGGCACAGTACGGCGTGCCGCGCGGGCTCGCGGGCGACTACCCGGAGAGCTACGACGACGCGATGCGGGCGTACACGCCGGCGTGGGCTGAGAAGTACACCGGCATGGGGCGCGAGATGCTGCTGCGTTTCGCGCGGGAGTGGGGCACGACCGCCGAGCACACGAAGGGACGGTGCACGGTCATCATCGGCGCCGGGATCAACCACTGGTACCACGGCAACCTGATGTACCGCGCCGCCATCAACGCGCTCATGTTCTGCGGGTGCGTGGGCGTGAACGGCGGCGGCCTGGCCCATTACGTCGGCCAGGAGAAGCTCGCTCCGGGCGAACCCTGGAGCGCCATCGCCTTCGGCAAGGACTGGTACGGACCGTCGCGTCTCCAGAACGCGCCGAGCTGGCACTACGTCAACACCGACCAGTGGCGCTACGAGAAGGACTTCACCGACTACCACACCGTGCCGATCGACCAGCCGGCCGACACGCTGGCCAGGGGACACACGATCGACGTCCAGGCGCGCGCCGTCCGAAGTGGCTGGCTGCCGTTCTATCCCCAGTTCGACCGGAGCCCGCTCCAGGTCGTGCGCGACGCCGAAGCCGCCGGGCGCACGGATCCCGACGACGTCGTGCGGTACGCGGTCGAGGAGCTCGAGGCGGGGCGGCTCAAGTTCGCCGTCGACGACCCGGATGCCCCCGAGAACTGGCCGCGCGTCTGGTTCATCTGGCGCGGCAACGCCCTGCTCGCCAGCGCCAAGGGCCACGAGTACTTCCTCAAGCACTACCTCGGTACGCACTCGAACGCGATCGCCGATGAGATCGCCCAGGACTCGGTCAAGGAGGTGACGTGGCACGACAAGGTGCCCACGGGCAAGATGGACCTCGTGGTCGACCTCAATTTCCGGATGGACACGTCCGCACTCTACTCGGACATCGTCCTGCCCGCGGCGACGTGGTACGAGAAGGCCGACCTGAACTCGACCGACCTGCACAGCTTCATCCATCCGCTGTCGGCGGCGGTTCCTCCCTGCTGGGAGTCGAAGTCCGACTGGCAGATCTTCAAGGCGATCGCCCGCAAGTTCTCGGAGCTGGCCATCAAGCACTTTCCCGAGCCTGTGAAGGACCTGGTGGCGACGCCACTCGCCCACGACACGGCTGCCGAAGTCGCCCAGCCAACCATGGCCGACTGGCGCAAGGGAGAGGTGCAGGCGCAGCCCGGTGTGACCATGCCGGGCCTCAAGGTGGTCACGCGGGACTACCGCAACCTGTTCAACCAGTACGTGTCGTTCGGTCCGCTTGCACGCGAGAAGGGCCTCGGGGCGCACGGCACGCACTACGAGATTGACGACGAGTACGACAAGGCGCTGGTCGCCATCCCTTCGATCGCCTGGGGCGGTCGGCGGTATCCCTCGCTGGCTGAGGACGAGGACGTCTGCAACGTGATCCTGCGCTTCGCCTCGGTGACCAACGGGGAGCTGGCCTATCGCTCGTACCGCGACATGGAGCGCAGAGTCGGCCGTCCGCTCGTGCAGCTCGCCGAGAAATCGCGCGACGTCCGGATCGACTACAAGGGCCTGCAGGCGCGCCCGATGCGCTTCGTCAACAGTCCGATGTGGTCGGGCCTGATGAGCAACGGCCGCGCGTACTCACCGTTCACCTACAACGTCGAATGCCTGGTGCCGTGGCGCACGCTGACCGGACGGCAGCACCTCTACCTCGACCACCCGCTCTACCTCCAGTTCGGCGAGCACCTTCCGACCTACAAGCCAAAGCCCAAGCCGGTCGAGTACGCGGACCTGCGCGTCAGTCACGAGGTTGGTCCGACCAAGCTCCTGAACTACCTGACGCCGCACGGCAAGTGGCACATCCACTCGACCTACGGCGACAACCAGCGGATGACGACGCTCTCGCGCGGCGTGGAGCCGTTCTGGATCAACGACCACGATGCGGCCGACATCGGGATTAACGACAACGACTGGGTCGAAGTGCACAACGATCACGGCGTGGTCGTCACGCGCGCCGCGGTGAGCGCGCGGATCCCGCGCGGGATCTGCATCCAGTACCACTCGCCCGAGCGCACCTACTCGGTTCCGAAGTCGCCGCTGCGCGGGTACCGCCGCGCCGGCGGTCACAACAGCCTCACCCGGACGCGGCTGAAGCCCAACCTGATGGCGGGGGGCTACGGCCAGTTCACGTTCCACTTCAACTACTGGGGTCCGGTGGGCTGCAACCGCGATACGCACGTCCTCGTGCGCAAGCTGCCCGAACTGAAGTGGTAGCCCTGTAGCCGCGGCCTTTGGGCCGCCAGGAGCTCAGTGATGGATGTGCGCTCGCAGATCGCGATGGTGTTCCACCTCGACAAGTGCATCGGCTGCCATACCTGCAGCATTGCCTGCAAGAACATCTGGACCGACCGCAGGGGCGCCGAGTACATGTGGTGGAACAACGTCGAAACCAAGCCGGGCTGCGGCTATCCGACGCGGTGGGAGGACCAGCAGTCCTATCGGGGCGGCTGGGAGGTCGCCGACGGGAACCTGCGCCTGAAGTCCACGAGCAAGGCGCGGATTGTCGCCAACATCTTCCACCATCCGAGCCTGCCGACGCTGGACGACTACTACGAGCCGTGGACCTACGACTACCAGGAGCTGTTCAATGCGCCCGAGGGCCCCGATCAGCCGACCGCCAAGCCCATCTCGATGGTCACCGGCAAGTACATCGACATCGAGGCCGGTCCCAACTGGGACGACGACCTGGGTGGCTCACCGGTCTATGCCGAGAACGATCCGAATCTGGCCGGCCTCACCGAGGAGCAGCGCGCCCAGCTCTCGGCGGTGGAGCGGCTCGTCTTCTTCTATTTCCCCCGCATTTGCAATCACTGTCTGAATCCGTCCTGCGTGGCCGCCTGTCCGTCAGGGGCGCTCTACAAGCGTGGTGAGGACGGCATCGTCCTGCTCGACCAGAACCGGTGCCGCGGCTGGCGTGCGTGCGTGCCCGCCTGTCCCTACAAGAAGACCTACTACAACTGGTCCACTGGCAAGTCCGAGAAGTGCATCCTCTGTTTCCCACGCCTCGAGACGGGACAGGCACCTGCGTGCTTCCACTCCTGCGTGGGGCGCATCCGCTACCTGGGTGTGCTGCTCTACGACGCGGCCCGCATCCACGAGGTCGCGTTGAGCAGCGACGAGGAACTGGTCGACGCGCATCGGTCGCTGATCCTCGATCCCCACGATCCGGCGGTCATCGAGGCGGCGCGCCGCAACGGCATCCACGAGTCGGTGCTGGAATCGGCCCAGAAGTCGCCCGTCTATCGATTCGTGAAGATCTGGAAAATCGCGCTTCCGCCGCACATCGAATACCGGACGCTGCCGATGCTCTTCTACGTGCCGCCGATGTCGCCCGTCATGGGTCAGCAGACTGGTGGGGTCGTCGAGCACGTGTCCGGCGATCTCTTTCATGACATCGACGCATCGCGCGTGCCGATGAAGTTCCTGGCGAACCTCTTCGGGGCCGGCCACGAGGGCAAGGTGCGCTACGCGCTGCGCAAGCAGAAGGCCGTGCGCTGGTACCGGCGGGCGCTGACGGTGGGCGACGTCGAGATGGGCGTCGCCGAGCGCATGCTGCGCGAGGCCGACTGCTCGAGCGAGGAGGCCGAGGCCATCTACCGCCTCACGTCGTTGTGCACCTTCGACGATCGGTTCGTGATTCCGCCCATGCACCGGGAAGAGGCCATCGAGATGCTGGAGGACCCGCTCGAGCACAAGCAGGGCGTCGGCTTCGGCTTCCTCCAGGGACCGAGGAGGGGGTTGTGACGCGAACAACCGACGGGATTCTCGTCAGGCTCGGTCGCCTCGTGACCTACCCGCGCGAGAGCTACCTGGAAGACGTGGACGCGACCGGCGAGGACCTCGGCCGACTGGACTCGGAACTGCGGGCTGCGTTCGTGCCGTTCGGCGACGCCATGCGCGGCCTGTCCACCGACCAGCAGCAGGAGCTGTACACGCGCACCTTCGACCTCAACCCGATGTGCACGCTGGACCTGGGCTGGCACCTGTTTGGCGAGCAGTACGAGCGGGGTGCCTTCATGGTGCGCATGCGACAGGCGCTCGACCGGCACTGCATCGTCGAGAACGGCGAGCTGCCCGACCACCTCTCCCACCTCCTCCAGCTGGCTGCGTGCCTCGACCCCGATGCGGCGCGCGCGCTACTGGACGACGCCCTGCGGCCGGGTCTCGACAAGATGCTGGCCAGCCTCGAGAGCGCCGACACGCCATTCAAGGCGCTGCTGGTCACGGTCCGGAGCGTCCTGCTGGCGCACGCGGCTGCAGCCGAGGAGGTCCACGGTGCCTAGCGCCGGCAACTATCTCGACGTTGCGCTCTTCAGCGTGCTGCCGTACGTGGCGCTGTTCACCTTCCTGCTGGTGACGATCGAGCGGTATCGCGGCCAGGCGTTCACGTATTCGAGTCTGTCGTCACAGTTCCTCGAAAACCAGCAGCACTTCTACGGCCTCGTCCCGTTTCATTACGGCATCCTGACGGTGCTCACGGGACACGTCGTCGCGTTCTTCCTGCCCGCGGGACTGCTGTGGTGGAACGATCATCCGGCGCGCCTCTATGTCCTCGAAGCGGCCGGACTCATTTTCGGATTGCTGACGCTCGTGGGGTTGCTCGCCATCGCCACCCGACGGCTGAACGTGCCGCGGATTCGGGAGGTGACGAGTGTGACCGACTGGATCGTCCTGGGGCTGCTGCTGATGCAGGTCGCGAGCGGTGTCTATGTCGCGCTGGTCTACCCGTGGGGCTCGTCGTGGTTTGCGGCGATCGTGGCGCCCTACCTGTGGTCGCTGCTGGAGCTCGCGCCGAACCTCGGCGCCATTGCGCCGTTGCCGCTGGCGGTGAAGCTGCACATCACGAACGCCTACCTGCTGATTCTCTTCTTCCCGTTCACGCGCCTCGTGCACGTGCTGGTCGTGCCCAATCCGTACCTGTGGCGCCGCCCACAGGTCGTGCGGTGGTACCGCCGGGCGCCGTCACCGGCACGGCACGGCTGAACCGGCGATGTCGAATCGACTCCTGACCATCGTGCTGCTCGTCGGCCTGGGCTACACGACGCTCGCGCTGGCACCCCGGCTGACCGCCTGGCGACTGCCAGGGGATCAGCAGGGCTACGAGCCCGTGCAGCCCATCGCCTTCTCGCATCGCGTCCACGCGGGCGACCTGCAGATGGCGTGTCTCTACTGCCACTCCGGGGCAGAGAGGAGCCGTCGCGCCGGCATCCCGCCCGCCAACGTGTGCATGAACTGCCACAAGTTCGTGACCGCGCCGCCCGGTGCCGTCCGTGCCGAGGACGAGCGCGCACAGCAGGAGAAGCGCAAGCCGCGTCGAGTCGTGAGCCCCGAGCTGGCCAAGCTGTATGCGGCGCTCGCGCTGGACGATCGCGGCGAACGGGATCCCGCGCGTATGCCGACACCCGTTGCGTGGATGAAGGTTCACAACCTGCCGGACTTCGCCTATTTCGATCACCGCAGCCACGTAAGAGCCGGCGTCATGTGCCAGACCTGTCATGGGCCCGTCGAAACCATGGAGCGAGTGCGGCAGGTGGCGACGCTGTCTATGGGCTGGTGCGTGAACTGTCACCGCACGTCGACGGCACAGGGCGTGGCCGGCAGACCCGTGAACGCGTCGACCGACTGTGTGACGTGCCACTACTGATTCACATGGCCAACGACACTGCGCCACGCTACTGGAGGAACCTGGACGAACGCGACGCCGGCCAGGGCGGTCCGTGTGGTACAGACGAGTTCATCGAGCCCGTGCTGCCGGACCTGTTTCCGCGGCGCGGGTTCCTGAAGGCGGCCGGTTTCGGCCTGGCCGCCCTGGCCGCCGGGTGCACGCGCGCGCCGGTCGAGAAGGCGATTCCCTTCCTCGTGAACCCGGAGGAGATCACGCCGGGGCGCTCGCTCTACTACGCCTCGACCTGCGCCGGCTGCAGCGCGGCCTGTGGCCTCCTCGTGAAGAGCCGCGACGGCCGTCCGATCAAGCTCGAGGGCAATCCGCAACATCCGCTCAGCCGTGGCGGCCTCTGCGCCGTCGGACAGGCATCGGTCCTCGAGCTGTACGACAACCGACGCTTGGCCGCTCCGCAACGTCGAGGACAGAACGCGCCGTGGGCTGAAATCGATACGGAGATCGTTGCGCGGCTCGGTGAGGTGCGGCGCAGGGGGCAGCGCGTGCGCGTGCTCACCGGCAGCGTCGTGAGCCCGACGTTGCAGGCTGCGATCGGACGCTTCCTCTCCAGTTTCGACGACGCCCGGCACGTCGTCTACGATGCGCTGTCGTCGGCGGCGATCCTCGAGGCGCACGAGCGTACCCACCACGTTCGTGTGCTGCCACACTACCGGTTCGACCGCGCGGACGTCATCGTCGGCGTGCAGGCCGATTTCCTCGGGACATGGATTGCCCCCGTCGAGTTCACGCGCGGCTGGCGGGACGGTCGTTCGCTGGACGGCACGCCGCCGCGGTGCTCGTACCACGTGCAGGCGGAGTCGATCCTGACCGTGACGGGCAGCAAGGCGGACCGCCGCTACCGTATCGCGCCGTCCCAGACAGGTCTCCTGCTCCGTCATCTTGCCCGTCACATCGCGGATCGGACGGGCGTCGCGCTGCCGATCGGAGACCTGCCTCCCGCGCCGGTGGCGGACTCGGAGCTCGCCGACCTGGCGACCCGACTGCACGCGACACGGGGCCGCAGCCTCGTGGTCTGCGGCAACCAGAGCCTAGACGATGAGGTCGTCACGAACCTGATCAACCACGCCCTTGGCAACTATGACGCGGGTGCGACGATCGACCTGGTCGGCCGTCCATCGAAGCAGAAACAGGGCAGCGATCGCGAACTGCGGCATCTGCTCGACGAAATGGAAGAGGGCGCGGTTGGGGCGTTGTTCGTCCTCGGGGCCAACCCGGTCGGCGATTTGCCGAGATTCCACGCGTTTGCCGACCTCGCACGCAAGGTTCCCCTCACGGTGGGGCTGGCCTCGTCACCGGACGAGACGTCGCAGGTCTGCACGTACGTGTGCCCCGACCATCATCCGCTCGAGTCCTGGGCCGACGCGGAGCCGGTCGACGGCATCGTCAGCATCTGCCAGCCCGTTCTCGAGCCGCTCGGTGACACGCGTTCGGCGCTCGAAAGCCTGGCCGTCTGGACGGGGACGCCACAGTCCGCGTACGAGCTTGTCCGGGAATATTGGGAGCGCGTGGTGTTTCCGCGTGCGGCCGCGTCCGAGCCATTCGAGACCTTCTGGGATCGGGCCGTCGAACAAGGTGTCATCACGCTGCCGACGGCGGCGCGCGCGCTGCCCACCGTCGACCTCGCAGTCCTGAACCGGATCGCTCCCCTGGCCCCGGCCGGCACGCGAGCGATCAACGAGCTGACGCTGGTCCTGTACCCGACGGTGACCATGCTCGACGGGCGTCACGCCAACAACCCGTGGCTGCACGAGCTGCCCGATCCAATCAGCAAGGTGACATGGGACAACTACGCCTCGCTGTCACCGGCCACCGCGACACGGCTGGGCCTGGGTGAAGGCAAGGTCGTCCGACTGGAGGCGGCGGTTGGCGGCGCCGGCAAGGCTGCTATGGAGCTGTCCGTGTATGTACAGCCTGGCCAGCACGACGACGTGGTTGCCGTCGCGATGGGCTACGGGCGTTTGGGCACGGAGCGGTTCGCACGCGTCGGGCCCCAGTGGATCGATGCCCAGCCTGCGACGGAAGGCGACGGACCGGTCGGCGTGAGCGTCGCACCGTTCCTGGAGCTGACGGAGGGCACGATGCGCTACACCACGCGCGTCGTGACGATTGCGGCGGCGGGTCGGACCCGCCCGCTCGCGGCGACGCAGCGCCACCACGCCATCACGGCCTCGCCACGGCTCGGCCTGGCGGCCACCGTCGCCAGACCAATCGTACGGGAGACGACGGTCGCCGCGCTCGCAGCGGAAGGGGCCTCCAGAGATCGAAGCGGTCACGAGCCGATCCGTCCCGATCTCTGGCCGGACGATCACCCGTATGCCCACCGTTGGGGGCTCGTCATCGATCTGAACGCCTGCACGGGATGTTCGGCGTGCGTGATTGCCTGTCAGGCAGAGAACAACATCCCGGTCGTGGGCCGCGACGAGGTGCGTCGCGCACGTGAGATGCACTGGATGCGGATCGACCGTTACTTTTCCGACACTGGCGACGGCTCGGTGGACGTCGTCCACCAGCCGATGCTCTGCCAGCACTGCGCGCACGCTCCCTGCGAGACGGTCTGTCCAGTGCTGGCGACGGTGCACAGCGCCGAGGGGCTGAACGAGCAGGTCTACAACCGTTGCGTCGGGACGCGCTATTGCGCCAACAACTGCCCGTACAAGGTTCGTCGCTTCAACTGGTTCACCTACCGGCACGACGACGTGCGCGCCAATCTGGTGCTCAACCCTGACGTGACGGTGCGGTCGCGGGGCGTGATGGAGAAGTGCAGCCTGTGCGTTCAGCGCGTCCAGGAGGCCAAGGCCGAAGCCCGGCGTCTGGGCGAGCCGCTGCGCGACGGCGACATCACGACCGCATGTGAGCAGTCCTGTCCGGCGAGGGCCATCGTCTTCGGCGATCTGGCGGACGCCTCGAGCCGGGCCACGAAGCTGGCCGCCGGTGGGCGTCACTTCCGCGTGCTCGAAGAACTGAACGTGCGGCCGGGCGTCGGCTACCTCTCGGTCGTGCGCCACCGGCCCGCACAGGGGGACGACAAGCGCCATGGTTGAACGCGTTGCGGCAGCGGCGCGCGAGGCGCCGTGGGTCGAGGTCGATTCGCTCTCGCAGGTGACCGAGGACATCTGCCGCCCGATCGGCGGCCGACCGACGGTCCTCTGGTGGGTCGGATTCCTGCTGGCCCTGTCCGTGCTGGGCGTGGGCACCGCAGCGATCGGCTACCAGATCGCCACCGGCATCGGCACGTGGGGGCTCAACCGGACCGTCGGCTGGGCCTTCGACATCACGAACTTCGTGTTCTGGATCGGCATCGGTCACGCCGGCACCCTCATCTCCGCCATCCTCTTCCTGCTGCGCCAGCGCTGGCGCACGTCGGTGAACCGAGCGGCCGAGGCGATGACGCTGTTCGCCGTCATGTGTGCGGGGCTGTTTCCCCTCATCCACATGGGCCGCCCCTGGCTGGCGTTCTGGATGTTCCCGTACCCGAACACGCGCGGATCCCTGTGGATCAATTTCCGATCGCCGCTCGTCTGGGATTTCTTCGCGATCAGCACGTACTTCACGATCTCGCTCATGTTCTGGTACGTCGGCCTCATCCCCGACCTGGCCACCGTGCGCGATCGCGCGCGCGCCGGGCTCGGCAAGCGGCTGCTCTCCTGGTTCAGCCTGGGGTGGAACGGCTCCTACCGCGTCTGGCAGCGCTACGAGATCGTCTACCTGCTCCTGGCGGGCCTGGCGACGCCGCTCGTCGTTTCGGTGCACACCATCGTGAGCTGGGACTTCGCGACCTCGGTGATCCCAGGCTGGCATGCGACGATCTTCCCGCCGTACTTCGTCGCGGGCGCCATTTTCTCCGGCATGGCGATGGTCCTGACGCTCATGATCATCGCGCGGGCGACGATGCGCCTCGAGCGGTACATCACACGCCGCCACGTCGACGTCATGAGCAAGCTCGTCATAGCTACCGGCGGCATGGTGGCGCTCGCGTACGGCACCGAGTTCTTCATGGCGCTCTACTCCGCGAACCAGTACGAACAGTTCGTCTTCATGAACCGGGCGCTCGGTCCGTTTTCATGGGCCTACTGGACGATGGTCTCGTGCAACGTCATCGCGCCGCAGTTGCTCTGGTTCACCCGCGTGCGCCGGCACCTCGGCGCCGTGTTCGCCGTCTCCATCTTCGTCAACATCGGGATGTGGTTCGAGCGCTTCACGATCATCGTGACATCGCTGCACCGCGACTACCTGCCGTCGAGCTGGGCCGATTACGCGCCCACGTCAATCGAGGTCGCGACGCTAGCCGGCAGCGTCGGCCTCTTCTTCACCTGCTTCCTGATCTTCTGCCGGTTCATCCCGGTCATCGCCATGTCCGAAGTCAAGGGCGTCATCGGCACACCCTCAGCGGGTGCGACCGGCCAGCCCGAGAGGCCGCCGGAACGCCTGCCGGCGCTCGCCGGCATGGAGGCATGAGCATGCGGACTCTCGTCGGTGTGTTCGAGCGCGAAGAGGACATTCTGCAGGCGACTGACGCCGCGCGCCGCAGCGGCCTGACAATCCTGGACGTGTACACGCCCTACGCCGTGCACGGACTCGATCGGGCCATGGCGCTGCAGCCTTCGCGGCTGCCGTGGGTGTGCTTCCTGCTCGGTCTCTTCGGTGCGACGGCCAAGGTCTGGTTCGAATACTGGACGACGGCCAGCTCCTGGGCGATCGACGTGGGCGGCAAGCCGTGGAATTCGCTGCCGGCTTTCGTGCCGGTCACGTTCGAGGTCATGGTGCTCTTTGCCGGTGTCAGCACGGTCATCGCGTTCTTCCTCGTGGCGGGGCTCCGGCCCTGGCGCAAGGCGGTGCTGGTGCACCCACGCGTCACCGACGACCGATTCGTCCTGCTGCTCGAACAGACCGATGCCGCCTTCGATGTGACACAGGTCAGCCGCCTGCTCGAGCGCCACCACGTTGTCCACATCGAGGAGCGCGAGATGCAGGAGGTTCCCTGATGATGGCCGGTCGCCTCAACGCGGCGATGGCAGCGGCGTTCGTTGTGTCGATCGGGCTCCTGTGGGTGTCGCGACCCGATGCCTCCCGGCCCAACGTCGAGTTCCTGCCGGAGATGGCGCATTCCCCTCGCTACGCGGCGTTTGAAGCCAACCCGGTGTTCCGAGACGGGAAGACGCTGCAGCGGGCGCCGGCCGGCGCGATCGCACGCGGCTATCCGCCGCTTCACTACGCGGCCACGCCCGAGGATGCGGTGCGGGCCGGCAACGAGCTCGAGAACCCCGTATCGTCCGACGATCAGCAGGCGCTGACGCGCGGAGAAAAGGTGTTCGAGACCTTCTGCACCCCGTGTCACGGTGCGGGCGGGCGCGGTGACGGGCTCGTCGCACAACGTGGGTTTCCCCCGCCGGCGTCTCTGCTGGCCGACAGGGCGGTCGGCCTGAAGGACGGCCAGATCTTTCACATCCTCACGTACGGCCAGGGCAACATGGCGTCCTACGCTTCGCAGATTTCGCGGGAGGACAGATGGCGGGTGATTCGCTACGTGCGCTCGCTCCAGGCCGTGGCGCAGCGGCAGACGGCACGTCGATGAGCGCGCCGGGATCCGATGCCGATGTGCCGGCGACACCACGTCTCTGGACCGTTGCGGCCATCGGCGGCGGCATGACGCTGGTCGCCGGCCTCGTCGCCGGGAGCGACCGCGCGTGGGCCGCCTGGCTGGTGGCCGGCGAGTTCGTGCTCGGGCTCGGGCTCGGCGGTCTCTTCTTCGTTTCGCTGCTCTACGTCACCGGGTCGAGCTGGGCGGTCGCCTTCCGGCGGGTGCCCGAAGCGATGGCCGCGACGCTGCCGGCCTCGGCGATCGCGATTCTGGCGCTCCTGCTGTTTCGACCCTCCGGCTATCCGTGGTTCCACGGGCTGGCCGCGCACGAGGGTCCGCTGGCGGCCTTCAAGGTCGCATGGCTGTCGTACCCCTTCTTCGTGGCCCGCGCTGTGGCCTACTTCGTCGTCTGGATAGTCCTGGCGAGCGCCCTCGTTCGCCAGTCGAGGCATCAGGACCTCGACGGCGATGAGCGACACAGCTCTCGCAACGTCGCACTCTCGGCCGGTGGCCTCGTGCTCTTCGCGATCACCGTGAGCCTGGCCAGCTTCGACTGGATCATGTCGCTCGAGCCCAACTGGTACTCGACGATCTTCGCCGTGTATCAATTCGCCGGCCTATTCCAGAGCGCGCTGGCCGCGATGATCATCGCCGTGGTGTGGCTGCACCGGCGAGGTCCCCTGCGCGATATCCTCGGCGAGCACCACCTGCACGATCTTGGCAAGTTGCTCTTCGCCTTCAGCTCGTTCTGGATGTACATCTGGTTCAGCCAGTACATGCTGATTTGGTACGCCAACATTCCTGAGGAGACCACCTACTACGTCGAACGGACCCAGGGCGCGTGGGGCGTCCTGTTCCTGCTCGATATGTTGCTGAATTGGGCGGTGCCGTTCCTGGTGCTACTGCGGCGTCCGCCGAAGCAGCGGCCCGAGATCCTCGTGAAGGTGGCTGCCGTCGTGCTGATCGGCCGCTGGCTGGACTTGTACCTGATGATCACTCCTGTGAAGACGGGACCCGTGCCGCCGTTCGGCCTGTGGGAGGTTGCCTCGATCGTGCTCGTCGCAGGCGCGTCAATCGTCCTGGTACTCCGGGCGCTGCGCCGGGCACCGATTGTGCCCCTGAATGATCCCCTGCTCGCCCACAGTCTGCACTACCACTCGTAGAGGCACCAGGCACGTCGACTGCGGAGTCCTCCAATGGATCATCACGACTCGCGGGAAAGTCTCTGGGCCCGGCTGCTGGGCACGCTCGCGTTGGCGAACCAGTTCCGGATCAACGGGGACTTGTGTGTCCCGTCGTTGTCCATGATCAGGAGATGGACGGCACGTGTGGCCCACTCGGATCGATGACGAGGCTGCAATGACTGAGACCACGATCGCCGCAGATTGAGCGCAACGGTGTGCCAACCGATCTCCCTGCGCGCCCCGGCTCGGACGTCCGCGCCGAGCGCGGCCGCCAGCAGCTGACTGCCCAGGCACACGGCCAGCACGGGCGGGCCGACCTCGAGCGCCGCGTGAATCAGGTCCATCGTGTTCTGCAGATGTGGGTCGCGGCCGATGTCGCGGACGCCCATCGGGCCGCCCATAACCACGAGCGCGGCCATCCCGTCGATCGCGGCCGCCACAGGCGGTGCGGCGCCGGGTCGGATCAGCCGGATGTCGAGATGATGCGTACGCAGGATGTCCGCAATCGCGCCAGGGCCCTCGACCTCCACGTTTTGAACGATGGCGACGTGGCTCATATCAAGCTTACCCTCATCCGGCCGTTCCGGCCGCCAGCCCAATGGCGATCTTCTGTCCGAGCCTGCGGACGAGACCCACGAATGCCGCGGTCCACGCGGCGAGCGCGACGAACACGAAGTACCGGGGAATCGCCTCGAGGAAGTTCAGGTCCATGGCGCGCGCCATTTCGAGCGTGCAGGCCGTGTACATTCCGAGCGGAAACACGGCGCCCCAGTAGAGTGGGTCATAGGCCAGGGGGAAGCGCTTGTAGCCATGCCGCCAGACCGCGAGGATCGCGAGCATCGGCAGCCACCAGGTTCCGGTGGCCCAGTAAAAGATCGTGAAGCCCTTCAGAAACGGCAGGATCGAATTCAGAAACGGCGCGTGATAGGTGTTCGCGATCAGCACGGCCCCCACGAGACTGGAGATGGCCATGGCTCCCATGTTGATCCAGTAGGGCGGCGTCAGGTCGCCCGGCGCAAACTTGAAGAACGTATAGCGATAGAAGATGAGCGAGATCATCCAGATGTACAGCATGCCGCCCCACAGCCACATCGAGAGCGCGAAGATGTTGGTGGCGAGCCGGTAGGGACCGAAATAGGACGCCAGGTGCGCGCTCAGGAGTGCAACCGACTGCGTCGAGACGACGGCCAGCAGCCAGGCGCCGTTGATGCCCTCGGCAAGCGACGGCTTGTCCTCCTTAATCGTGAGCGCCGTAAAGATGGTGTAGGTCAGCCCGATCCACAACAGCAGCCCGAGAAGCCAGAGCATCGTGGCCAAGCGGTACTGCTCGAACATGAGGATGAGCTGGCTGCCCAGCACGCACGTGGCGGCGACCACCGTGTAGTAGCCGCACCCGCGCGTGTGATCAAGGAGGTCGGCGAGCGCGCGTCGCGGGTACCACACGACGCGCGCCACGTTCAGCGCCCAGAGAACAGCGTACGCGACGACGTTGATGCCGAAGAGCGCCAGGCTCAGGCGGGTCATGTCCAGCTTGTACGCGGCGATGGACACGACGCCCGTCGCCATCACGAGCGCGAACGAAGCGGGCGTGAGGTGCTCAATGTCCTGTGCCAGCACGGACCGGAATCCACGGATCGAGACCATCAGGATGACTCCGCCCGATCGAGGTCCCGCATGAGCGTAGACGCCTGCGCCGTCATCAATCGGCGGACCACTACGTGCATCCAAATCAGGCACGTCGTCGCGAATACGGCCAGAAGCACCCAGCAACTGGTCCAGATGCCCGTCGCCGCCAGCAGGTAGCCGAATAAGATGGGCTCGACAAACCCGCCGAGACCGCCGATTACGCCCACGACTCCGCCCACAACGCCCACGCGACCCGGGAAGTACGAAGGAATGTGTTTGAAGACGGCGCCGCTTCCCAACCCCATCATGGCGCCGACGAGAAGGACGAACGCGGTGAAGATCCACCGATTCGCCTGGAAGTAGACCCCGGTGACTCCTTTGGCGAGCAGCTCGCCCTTGCCCACGCGCTGACCAACGCCGACGGTCGGACGCTGCCGGAATGACGCCTTCGGCATCAGGTGGAACCCTTCATCGTCCTCGTGGATACCCACGCGGATCTCTGCCTCCGCCGGGCCCGGCTGCTGCAGGACGTAACGAACGTCGTCAACGACGATCTCGCGGTCGGACACGGCGGTGACCGTGCCGGACCGGTCGGCCATCAGCCCCTGTCCCGGTGCCTGAAGCTCCATCCGCGGCGGGAAAAGCAACACCGTCAGCGCGATGCTCAGGCCGAACGACCAGTACAGGACCGTGCGCGCGCCCACACGGTCGGCGGCCCAGCCGCCGACGACGCGGATCATTCCCGCCGGCAGGCTGAACGCCGCGGCAAGCGCGCCGGCCGTCGCGATCGACATCGAGTAGACGTTGACGTAATACGGCACGAGCCACTGAGACAACGCGACAAAACTGCCGAACAGGAACGCGTAGTAGAGACCGAATCGCCACACACGCATCTGTCGGAGGGGCGCCAGACGGTCGCGCATCGTGACGGCGGTCGCGGGCTTCCTCGTATCGGTGGTCAGCCAGAACACCACGGCCGTCACGACGAGCGCAGCGGCATACACCTTGGGCAGGGTGCGCCACGCATCCAATTTCAGGCTCGCGCCGTTGTCGGTCAGCGCGTTGAGTAACCGAGGCGCGACCAGGCTGGTGAGCGCCGCGCCCGAGTTGCCCACGCCGAAGATGCCGAGCACCATGCCCTGCCGCTCGGGCGGGAACCAGGCCGAGACGTACGCGACGCCCACGGCAAACGAGGCGCCGGCCAGGCCGACGCCCAGACCGGCGATCAGCATGCCCTGGTACGAGTGGGTGTGACTCACCAGGTAGACCGGAACGGCCGTGACCAGCATCAACGCCGGCATCACCATGCGGCCGCCGTACCGGTCTGTCAGGATGCCGAGCGGGAGCCTGAGGAGGGAACCGGTCAAGACCGGCGTGCCGATGAGCCAGCCAAGGCTCGCCTTGTCCCACGCGTACACCTTGTTGTCCACGAGAAACGTGACGAGCACGCCGTACATCATCCAGACGGCAAAGCACACGATGAACGCGCCTGTGCTTGCGGCGACGGCTCGCCAGGCCGGACCAGATTGGCTCGGGCCGGTGTCTCCCACCTTTATCTCACCTTCCAGCGACACAACGCGCCTACCGCCCAGTGGCAGGTGCGCACGACAGGCAAGCCTAAGCCCGCACCTTCGCCGGGTTGTATGACGCTCGTCATACGCCGCTATTCGTAGTGCCTGCGGGATTATTCGTAGTGCAGCGCGTAGACGGGATCCAGACTCGAGGCGCGGACGGCGGGGTAAACGCCGAAGATGATCCCGACCGAGGCGGAGACGAAGAACGCCAGGAACACCGAGGAGAAGGTCACGATCGTCGACCAGCCGGCGAGCATGCCGACCAGTTGGGACAGCACGATGCCGAGCACGACGCCGGCCAGGCCGCCGGTCGTCGTGATGAGCATCGTCTCGATGAGGAACTGCCGGATGATGTCCGTGCGGCGCGCGCCGACGGCGCGGCGGACGCCGATCTCGCGCGTGCGCTCGAGGACGCTCGCCAGCATGATGTTCATGATCCCGATGCCGCCGACCAGCAGCGAGATCGACGCGATGGCCACCATCACGATCTGGAACATCCGGCGGGTGCGCTGCTGCTCGGCGAGCAGTTCGGCGGGGACGATCACGCTGAAGTCGCCCGCGCCGCGGTGGGCGGCCTCGAGCAACCCGCGCACGGCGGCGCCCGCGAGCCCGATGTCGCCACCCGCCACGACGGACAGGTAGACGGCGTCGATCTCGTCCTTGCGAGCGCTCTGCGGGTCCTCGACGCGGAGCAGGGCCGCCATCAGCGGCACGTACATCACGTTGTTGCGATCCTGCGCCGGGAGGCCGCCCATGTCGGTCTGCGCGGCCAGCTGCGGGCCCGCGACGCCGATCACCCGGAACCACTGCTGGTTCACCTTCACGTGGCGCCCGACGGCCTCGTCGGTGCCGAACAGCGACGCGGCCGCGGCCTGGCCGAGCACCGCCACCGCGCCGGCCTCGCCATCGCCCGCGTCGAAGAAACGGCCGGCCGACACGCGCAGCCCCGCGATCCCCGCGTACGCCGGCGCGACGCCGTAGACGACCGGCATCTCGCTTTGCGGCTTGGGCAGCATCTTCACCGGCATGACGCGCTTGCGCGGGCTGGTGGCGGCCAGCGTGTCGACGTTGGTCTGGATCCCGCGCACATCCTGCGGCGTGAGTCCCGACGACAGCTTGCGTACCTGTTCGAGCGTCGTCGCGTCGGGTGCCTCGCGCGCCTCGACGATCACGTTGCGCACGCCGAGCTGCTCGATGAACGCGATCACCTCCTGCTGCGCGCCGGCGCCAATCGACATCATCGCGACCACCGCCGCCACGCCGAAGATCATGCCGAGCATCGTCAGCAGCGACCGCAGCTTGCGGGAGAGCAGGTTGTCGAGGCCCTGATAGAACTCGGGTGCGACCTCCTCGAGCTGAAGCCGCCAGGCGGGGATTGGCGGCAGACCCTTCGACGGGTTCACCGCCGGCCTCCGCCTGCGGGCGCCGCCGCAGGCGCGGGCGAGGGTGCGGCGGCCGCGGGCCCCGGCTTGCTCCCGGCGGTCGACGACGACGCGGACGCGATCGGGTTGATGAGCGCGATCTCGGCGCCGTCCTCGATGCCCTCGATCGCCGTGCGGCTCTCGGACTGCCCGACGACCGTGACGGTCAGCGGCTCGAAGCCATCGCTCCGGCGGAGGTAGACCACCGACCGCCCGTCCTGCTGGAACACCGCCTGGCGCGGCACCGTGAGCGCGTTCGGCAGTTCCTTGCCTTGGATCGTCAGCCTGACGGTCGTGCCCGGCCGGAGCCGCGTGTCTGGCCTGTCGAGACGCAGCGTCGCCTCGAACTGGCGAAGCGGTCCGGCCTGGTCGCGCGTGCGCACCGCGACGCCCGAGAGCGCCGTGATCGTCGCGGCCAGCCTCTGCCCGGGGAGCGCATGGGCGCGCACGATCGCCGGCTGCCCGACGACCAGCATGGTGCGCTCCTGCTCGTTGACGCGGGCGGTGATTTCCATGTTGGCCGTGTCCGACACGTCCACGATCGATCGCCCGGGCGGGATGGTGTCGCCGAGCCGGTACTCGGGCAGCGACATGCCGGAGAAGAACACGCCGCCGGTGGCATCGCGGTTCTCGCGGACGAGCACGAGCCCGTCGATCGGCGCGCGGACGACGAGACTGTCGATGATCGACTGCGCGCGATCCGCGTTGATCTTCGACCGGTTGCGGCTCTCCTCCTGGATGCTGAGGCCTGCCTCCCGGTTGACGCGCCGCGAGACGATGTCGCGTTCGGCCTGTGTCAGCCGGCGCTTGACCTCTTCGAGCGTCAACTGGCGCTTCTTGTAGTCGTTGCCGGGCAGCAGGTGCTCCGGCGTCTTCGCGTCGAGGTCTGCGCGGCGCACGGCATAGCGGGCGTTGAGCAGGCCGACCTCGTCGCCGGCCACCTGGGTCTTGATGGAGGCCTGGCTGATGATGACGGTCTGTTCGGCCTCGGCCAGCTCGGTCATGGCCTGCTCGAGCGCGTACTGCTGCTCGGCCGGATCGAACTCCATCACCACGTCGCCGGCCTTCACGGCCGTCCCGGTGTCGGCCAGGCGGATCAGGCGGAGCCCGCCGCCGGTTGACGGGGCCGCCAGCGACACGACGCGGGTCGCCTTGAACTGGCCGGTTGTCCACACGTCAAGCTTCAGCGTCGCACGGGCCACGCGCGCGGTCGGGACGCGGCGCCCGGTGGACGTGCCGGCCGCGTCGCACGCGCTCGCGCCGGCCGCCGCCAGCGCGGCCACCGCCAGCGCCCCGAGGCTGCGTGTGGCCCGGGTCACTTCCGGCCTCCCGTCGGCGCCGTGGGATTGCCGATGGCAATACGATCGCCAGCCTCCACGCCCGACTTGACGGCGATCTGTTCGCGCCCGCGCCTGGCGATGACGATGGGCTGAGGCGTGAACGCCGATCCGCGCCGCACGAACACCGTGGGCTGCCCGTTGACGAGCGTCACCGCCTTGGCCGGCACGACGAGCGCATTCGGATGCCTGGCCACCGCGATGCGCACGGTCGCCGTCATGCCCGGCTTCAGACGCACGTCGGGGTCGGCCATATCCAGCTCGAGGTCGAAGTCGCGGGCCGGCGGCCACGCAGTGGTGAAATCGACGCGGGCCAGCAGCGAGATCTTCGATACCGTCGAGTGATAGGGGCGATCGGGCACCGCGTCGAGATGCACGGTCGCGGCCTGGCCCACTTCCACGCGCCCACGGTCGGCTTCCTCGAGGCGCGCCGTCAGGTGCACCGACGACAGGTCGGGCAGTTCGACAACCGACGCGCCAGGCCACGCGCGGTCGCCCTCGCGGAAGTCCTGACTGTTGCGTGACTGCCCGGGGCCGCCGCCGGAGCGCGAGTTCGGCATCAGGCTGGCCGTGCCGCCCGACGGCGCCCGCACCACCAGACTCTCGAGGGCGGCATCGATGCGATCCAGATCCTCCTGGATGCGCTGCCGCCGGCGCTGGCGCCTGTTCACGTCCACGGCGGCCGACGCGACCTCGGCGACCTGGCGTTTTTCGGCTTCCTTGAGGCGCTGCTCGGCGTCCGAGAGCGCCAGCTTCGCGCGCTCGTAGTCGAGGCGCGCCACGAAGTCGCGGTCCACCACGTCCAGCCGCGCGCGGTTGACATCGAACCGCCCGCGCATCAGGTTGGTGGCGCTGGACTCTTCGACGAGGTGCGCCTGGGCCTGGGCCTGCTCCGTCTCGGCCTGGGCCTGCTTCAGCTCGGCGCGCCGGTCGGTCTGCCGCCGCAGCAGGGCGGTGGCATCGAACTCGATCACCACATCGCCCGCCTTGACCGGCGTGCCGTTCTTCACGAGGCGGACAATCTGTAGATCGCCCGACTGGGTTGGCGCGCCGAGCACGACCGACCGCACCGGGCGGATGTCGCCGCGCAGCTCCACCACGTCGACGAACTCGCCACGGGTCACCACCGTCGTTGGCACGCTGGCCTGCGAGCGGCCCGCGCTCGCGCAGTACGCCCCGACCGCCAGGCCGGCGATCGCGGCGGTCGCGAGGACCGCGCGCCACCGTGCCGCGAGGGACGCCCAGCGAGCCCGCACGTCAGTTCACACCCGCCGCGCGCCGCGCCACGACCGCCCCCTCGGGCACGCCCGACGCAATCACCGCCTGCAGGTCGCTCAAGGCGCCGAGCGTCACGCTCTGGCGCACGAACGACCCACCCTGCTTGAGTTGCACCCACGCGCCCGACGAGTCGACGATCACCGCGTCGCGCGGGATCACGAGGACGTTCTCGCGCCGCTCGACGAGGATGTCGGCCGCGGCGGAGAGGTCGGGCATCAGCGTCGCATCGGACCCCGATACCGTCACGAGCGTGACGAACGCGCGAACGGCCGGCGTCACCGAGCTCGTGATGGCGAGCGGCGCGATCTGCTTCACCATGCCGGCGAAGTTCGATCCGGGGTAGGCGTCGAGCGAGATGCGGGCGGGCTGCCCGGCCGCGACCAGCCCCGCATCGACCTGGCTGACGCGCGCCCGCACCTGCATCGCGGACGGGTCGACGATCTGGGCGATCGGCACGCCGGCGCGGACCTCGTCGCCCTCCTGCACCTCGGTGAGCGCCGAGCCCTTGAAGATGGGCTGCATGACCACGAGCCCGTCGAACGGCGCCCGCACGACCATGTTCCGGGTGTTCTCCTCGGCGTGCATCATGGCGCGCTCCGACCGCTCGTGCCGGATGTGGAGCCGCCGCAGCTCGGCCTCGGCGGTCTGGCGCCGGAGCATCCGAGCCTCGCGTACCTCTTTCTCCCGCGCCTGGGCCTCTTCGAGGGCCAGCGTGTTCTTTTCGGCCTCAATCGCGGGCAGCACCGTGTTCTTTCGTACCTCGAGCTCGGCGCGCGACACGTCGTTGGCGGCCTGCGTCATGGCCGTCTCGTCGCCGGCGTACGCCGCCGCCTGTTCGGCCTCGACGCGACGAATCTGCTGCTCGAGATCCTGGAAGTCGGTGCGGCGGTCGAAGGCGGCGCGAATCTGATCCTGCGGGTCGAATTCGACCAGCACGTCGCCCGCCTTGACGCGCGTGCCGCCCTTGACGAGTTTCGTGATGACCAGTGTCGGCGAGGACTGGCCCGCCAGGCGGGGGGCGGTGGCGGCGGCCGCGCGGATGGCCTCGGTGATCCCGGCGACTCGGACCGTGCGCTCGAATGTGCCGCGGGCGACCGTGACCGTCGATGCTGCGCCGTTGGCCGCCGAGGATGATCCCGATCGCGCCGCGCAGGCGTCCCAGACGACCGAGAGGGCCGTCACGATCGCTGACACTGTCACGACACGAACAACGCCGCAGCTTCCCATGGGCTCCTGTCGGCACTGACGCGCGCGCGACGCGCCATTATAGTCGGGGAAAAGGCGGACCTGCGGCCGGGACAGCCGCCTGTACTCGTCATACGCCCTCTCGAGCCCGCCTGTTTACCCGCCTTCGCGCCTTCGGCGCTTCCAAACTCCAAACTCCAAAGTCCAAACTCCAAAGGCACGCTAAACTCCAAAGGGGCAAACTCGAAAACCAAACCCCAAGCGTTCGTAAGTTCGGAACCCAGCACCGAGCACCCGGCACCGCGGCGAAGTAAACTGTGCCCGTGTCCCCCGCCCTGGCCTCGGTCTGCGCGCTGCTGGCGGCGATTCTCATCAGCTGCACGTCGCGCATCAACGTCGGCCTGATCGCGATACCGCTCGCGTGGGCGGTCGGCGCGTACGCGGGACGTCCGGCCGACTTCGTGCTCGGCGGGTTTCCCTCGGCGCTCTTCGTCACCCTGTCCGGCGTGACCATCCTGTTCGCGCTCTCCGAGTCCAACGGCACCGTCGGACTCCTTGCGCGGCGGCTGCTCGGGCTCGCGCGCGGCAGGGACCGGCTCGTGCCGGCGCTCATCTTCCTGATTGCCTGCCTCGTCTCGACCGTCGGGCCGGGCGCGATCGTGGCCGTCGCGATCGTCGTGCCCGTGGCGATGGCGATCGGCCGGCAGGCGGGAATCCAGCCGTTCCTCATCGCGCTGATGGTCGCCAACGGCGCAAACGCCGGCAATCTCTCTCCGCTCAGCGCCGTCGGGATTATCGCCAACACGCGGATGGCGGCGGCGGGGCTGGGCGGCCACGAATGGAAGGTGTGGGCGGCGAATTTTCTGGCACACTGCATGGTGGGGCTTGCGGCGTACGTGCTGCTCATCCGCCACGCGCAGAAGACGCAGGCCCCGTCGCGCGGGACGAGGGAGCGGATGACCGTCGCGCAGCGGCTCACGTTCGCCGTCGTCACGCTCTGGGTTGGCGGCGTCGTCGGCTTCGGGTTGTCGATCGGCCTTGCCGCGTTCGCCGCCGCGGCGGCGATCATCGTGCTGCGCGCGGGGGACGAGACCGCCGCCATCAAGCGCATGCCGTGGTCCGCCATCGTGATGGTGTGCGGCATGACGATGCTGGTCACCCTGGTGGAAAGGACAGGGGGAATGGACGTGTTCACCGCGATGCTCGCGAAGCTGGCGCGCCCGTCCACCGTCAATGGCATGATTGCGTTTGTGACGGGAGTGATCTCGACCTACAGCAGCACCTCCGCCGTCGTGCTGCCCTCCTTTCTGCCGACCGTGCCCGGCCTCGTCCAGCGCGTCGGCGGCGGGGATCCGCTCGCGGTCGCGCTCAGCATCAACGTCGGCGCGTCGCTCGTGGACGTGTCGCCGCTGTCGACGCTCGGCGCGCTGTGCGTGGCTGCCGTCAGCGAGCCCGACATGGCGCGCGATCTCTTTCGTAAGCTGCTCATCTGGGGACTCTCGATGAGCGTCGTTGGCGCCCTGCTCTGCCAGGCGTTCGCGAATACGTTCGCGCGGATGTGACGACGATCGTGGTCCCCTGATGGGGATTGACGAAGACGGCTTCCGGGCGGGTCACGCGCGAGGCGCGAACGAAGCGGCGCGGCTCTTCACGACGAGGATCGGTCACATGAGCCAGATTAGATTGATCGTCAACGGCCACACACACACGCTGGACCTCGATCCGGCGACGCCCTTGCTCTATGTGTTGAGCGACGACCTCGGCCTTCGAGGTCCCAAGTTCGGGTGCGGGCTCGCCCAGTGCGGGTCGTGCACGGTCATCGTCAAGGGTCAGGCGATTCGCTCGTGCATCACTCCGGTCAGAACCGTCGCCGGAACGGCGATCACGACGCTCGATGGGCTGGGGACGCTGGAGCGACCGCACCCGCTGCAAACGGCCTTCGTCGAGGAACAGGCGGCGCAGTGCGGGTACTGCCTGAACGGGGTCATCATGACCGCGAAGGCACTGCTGGATCGGAACCCGAAGCCGAGCGAGGAGGACATCAGCCGCGCGATGTCGGGCATCCTGTGCCGGTGCTTCACGCATGAGCGGATGATCCGCGCCATCAAGCGGTACGCCGACGGGAGGCAGGCATGAAGACGAGCATGACGCCCGACGCCCGCGCCGCGCTCGAGTCGGCCGGTTACTCGCGCCGCGAGTTCCTGGCGAGTTCCGGCGCGTTGATTGTCACGTTCAGCCTGGCTGACCTGGCGGGGACACCCGGCACGTCCGCCGCTCAGCAGGGCGGGCGCACGGCCGCCAGCCTGCTCGATTCGTGGATCGCGATTGGCGCGGACGGGACCGTGACCGCCTACACCGGAAAGTGCGACATCGGTCAAGGCATGTTCACCGCGCAGACACAGTTGATTGCGGAGGAGCTGAGCCTCCCGGTCAACCGGGTCACGCTGGTCGCGTGCGATACGGCGGTGACGCCCGATCAGGGCGTCACGTCGGGTCAGCAGTCGCATCCGGCGAACTTCAATCACAGCAATCTGGCGCTGGCCGGCGCCACCGCCCGCGAGGCGCTCGTGAAGGCCGCGTCGGAACGCCTCGGCGTGCCGGCCGATCAGCTCGTCGCGAGGGAAGGCGCCATCGTCGTACAGGCCGACCCCTCGAAGAGCGTGACATACGGCGACCTGATCGGCGGGAAGAAGCTCACCATCCCGCTGAGCCCCACGGCGAAACGGAAGCCCGCCAGCGAGTGGACCGTCCTTGGCACGCCGGTGCCCAGGATCGATCTCCCCGCGCTGGTCACGGCGCAATTCCAGTTCGTCCACAACGTGCGCGTCCCCGGCATGCTGCACGGACGCGTCGTGCGCCCGGCGGCGGTGGGCGCGACGCTGGTCGGTGTCGACGAGGCGTCGGTCGCGGGCCTTGCGGGCCTGGTCAAGGTCGTCGTGAAGAACAACTTCGTCGGCGTGGTCGCCGAGAAGCCCTGGCACGCGATCCAGGCGGCCAGGCGCCTGAAGGTCACGTGGACACCCGGAACGGGACTGCCGGCGCAGAAAGACTTCTACGAGCAGTTGCGGAACCAGAAGCCCACGCGCGACACCTTCCTGATCAATTCGCAGGACATGGACGCGACGCTGGCCGCTGCGGCCTCTGTCGTCAAGGCCACGTACGTCTATCCCTATCAGAGTCACGGATCGCTCGGCGCCTCGTGCGCCGTCGCCGACGTGCAGGGGAACAAGGCCACGGTCTGGTCGCCCACCCAGGGTGTGCACCCGCTCAAACACTCGCTGGCGACGCTCCTCGGACTGCAGCCGGAGAACGTCCGCGTGATCTTCGTGCGCGGCTCGGGCTGCTACGGCATCAATGGGGCGGACACCGTTTCGCTGGACGCCGCGTTGATGTCCAGGGCGGTCGGCAAGCCCGTTCGCGTGGAATTGTCGCGAAGAGACGAAATGGCCTGGGAGAACTACGGGATGCCCTTCGTCATCGATCAGCGCGCCGGCGTCGACGCGACCGGCACCCTGATCGCGTGGGACTACGAGGGCTGGTCGGCGGGGTTGGGAGGCCGTCCGTCGTACGATCGGCCAGGCAATCTCATCACCGGTCGGCTGGCAGGTTTCGAGGCGGCGCCGCTGACGCCCCGATCGCCGGCACCGGCCCCCACCGATCCGCTGGACAACAATCGCAACACCGTACCCTCGTACCTGGCGGGCTGCGTCACCGGCAGATGCCTCGGCGCCGGGACCATCAAGAGCGAGCGCGTCCTGTCACACCGGGTGGCGTCGCCGTTCTTTACCGGGCCGTTGCGGTCACCGGAACGGCTGCAGAACACGTTCGCGCACGAGTGCTTCATGGACGAGGTCGCGGCGCTCGTCAAAGCCGACCCGGTCGCCTACCGCCTGCGTCACCTGGGCGATCCGCGACTGAGCGAGGTCGTCCGCGCGGCGGCCAAGGCGGCCAAGTGGGACACGCGGCCGTCACCGAAGCCCGATGCGCGACGAACCGGCGTCGCCTCCGGCCGCGGAATCGCGTGCGTGGTCTACGAGGGCGGCAATGGCTGGGTCGCAACGGTGGCCGAGGTGGACGTCAACCAGGACACGGGGACGATCGATGTGAAACGGTTCGTGGTGGCCCAGGACTCCGGCCCGTGCTCGAACCCAGATGGGATGAAGAACCAGATCGAGGGCGGGACGCTGCACAGCATGAGCCGGGCGTTGATGGAAGAACTGACCTGGGACGACCAGAAGGTGACATCCGTCGATTGGCGGACCTATCACACGTTCCCGCTGGGCTTCCGGATCCCGGTTGTCGAATCGGTGCTCATCAATCGGGCCGATGCGGAAGCCGCGGGAGCGGGAGAGGCGGCCGCCACGGTCGTGGCCGCCGCCATTGGCAACGCGATCTTCGATGCGACCGGCGCCCGCATCCGGCGGGCTCCATTCACGCCCGAACGAGTGAAGGCCGCGCTTACGCTGCGGCCGGTGTGAAGGTTGGCGTTCTTTCCCGCCGGGCGTCCCGACCTGAGAATCCGCCTTTACCTGCGCGCAGAAGCAGCGTAGTATGCGGCAAATGACGCACTGGTGTGATGGTCCTACCAGTGCACCAAGCCGGATCCGCTTATGAAATCGTGGGTGACGACTGTCGGCTCGTCGGCGATGGTCCTGCTGTTCGCCGGCGGGTGCGCCCTGATCGCCTACGCGCGCTGGACGCAGCCCATCGCGGACGCGGACGCCGCGATGGCCGCCGGTGATGTTGGACGCGCGCTCGGGTCGTACGCCGTCGCGGAGAAGCGATTCGATGCGATGCCGCCGCTCAAGCGGTTGCTGTCGTCCGAATACGACCGCATCATTGCCAACCAGCTCCGGTTGCTGTTCCACACCGATCGCAACGAAGAGACCCTCGAGAAGGCGGCGCGAGCGCCGGAGGGAGCCAATCCGCACTTCTGGGCTGGCGCGGCCTGCTTCGAGCAGGGCCGCGCCGAGGCGGATCCGTCCGCCAGGCTGGCGTATTTCGGCCGCGCGCAGCAGGAACTGATCAAGGCGGTGGGCGCCGCCCCCGACGATTGGGACGCGAAGTTCGACCTGGAGCTGGCGCTACGCCTCACCTTCGAACTCCGCAGGCAGCCGCAGACGCCGCCCGGCGAGCTGATGAAGCTGCTCAGGCCGGACCCCAGGCCCGGGTCCGTGCCGACCAAGCGGGTGGGCTGATCCGACCGCGCGATGAGACTCCTTCGCCCCGACATGCTGGAGTGGCTGCTCATCCTGCCGGCGCTCGTCGCCGGCTGGATGATCCAGAACCACTACCTGCGCCGGGTGAGCCACGCCTCACCCATTGCGCCACGGTTCCTCGCCTTGTCGCGGCGCACGCGCGCCCGCACCCGCGCCGTCGTGCTCGCGACAGCCGTCACGTGCGCCAGCGCGATGGTCTTCGCCCTGGCGCGGCCGCAGGTGATCGTGGCCGCGCGCAATCCCGAGTTCGAGCGGCAGGACCTCATCATCGTCCTGGACCGGTCGGTGTCGATGCGCGCGCCCGACATTGCGCCGTCGAGGCTCGTCCGCGCCACGTCCGAGATCCGCAACTTCCTCCGGCACCGTCCGGACGCGATCGACCGCGTGGCGCTCGTGGGCTTTGCCGATTCCTCGCTCGTGCTCTCGTACCCCACGGCGGACATGGGCAGCCTGTTCTTCTACCTCGATTGGATCGACGACGACGCGTCGCCGCTGTTCGGGACGAACATGGGCGGGGCGCTCGTCAAGGCCCTCGCCCTGGTGAACACGGACCAGCGGAAGACGCAGAAGCTGTTCCTGCTGATCTCCGACGGCGAAGATCTCGGCGCCGAACTCGACACGGCGCTGAGCATGCTGCGCGCGGCGCGCATCCGCGTGCACTGCGTCGGCATCGGGTCCGACGCGCCGGTCCCGATTCGGCTTCGCACGAGCGGGAGCGGAGAGTCGATTCTCCTCGACGAGGAGAATCGCCCGATCATGACGCAGTTCTCGGAATCGACCCTCAGGCGGATTGCCGAGACCACCGGCGGCCGGTACGTCCGCTCGTCGACCGGGAGCGAGATGGCGGCGGCCATCAACACCATCGTCCGGGGCGAGCGCAAGCTCGTCGGGTGGAAGACCACGACGGACTACCGGGATTTGTACGGCGCTGGCCTGACGGTGGCCCTTGTCGCAGGCGCGGTGTTGTGGCTCATCCTCTAGGCGGGCGGCAATCGTGAACCGACAATACCAGGACCCCATTCAGGCGGCGACGACCTCCGAGAGCGCCTTCGAAATCGTCGCGGCGCTCGAGCACGAAATCGGCAAGGTGATCGTCGGACAGCAGGCGCTCATCAAGCGGCTGCTGACGGCCCTGTTCGCCGCCATTCCGTTCGCGACCCTGCGCGCCGGCAGCGGCACGGCCTGCGGCCACGTGTTGCTCGAGGGCGTTCCCGGCGTGGCCAAGACGCTCGTCGCGACGACTATCGCGCAGGCGATCGCCGCCGATTTCCAGCGCGTCCAGCTCACCCCCGACCTGATGCCGGCTGACATCGTGGGGACGCGGATCTACGAGGCGGCAACGGCCACGTTCCGGGTCGAGAAGGGGCCGATCTTCACGAACATCCTCCTCGCGGACGAGATCAACCGCTGTACGCCCAAGACGCAGAGCGCACTGCTCGAGGCGATGCAGGAGCGGCAGGTCACGCTGGCCGACAAGACGTTTCCCCTGGCGGATCCGTTCTGGGTGCTGGCTACCGAGAACCCCGTCGAACAGGAGGGCGTCTACACGCTGCCGGAAGCGCAACTCGATCGCTTCTCGATGATGCTGCGCGTGGGCTACCCTTCGGCGGACGAGGAAGTCCAGATGCTACGCCGCCGCCTGGCCAGGACCTCGGTCGAGCCCCGCATCTCTCCCGCGGAGGTCGTTCAGCTTCGCGATTTCATCCGCGACACCGTCCACGTCGACGATCGCGTCAGCGAGTACATCGTCAGGATCGGAAGGGCCACCCGGACCCCCGACCAGGTAGGCTGCCCGCACCTGAAAGAGATGATCCTGCTGGGCATCTCGCCGCGCTCGTACCAGCACATGCTTGCGCTGGCGCGGGTGACGGCGTTTCTCCACGGCCGCACCTACATGCTGCCGGACGACGTCAAGGAGATCCTGTGCGACGCGACCCGGCACCGGATCATCCGGACCGTCCGTGCGCAGGCGCAGAACGTGGACGTCGACGAAATCCTGCACGAACTCGCCAGAACGGTGCCCATCCCATGACACCCCATTGCCCTCGCAGGACGGCCAGGGGCCGCCTCTTCGCCATCGTGTCCGCCGGATTATTCGCGCTCTCGGCGGGAATCGCCTGGCCTGCGGCGATCGCCGCACAACCGCCGCAGCGAACCGGGCCCCCGGCGGACCGCCAGCTGCGGGCGGCCGAGGCGGCGGGCCTCCGGGACTTCGTCGCTGTCCGGTCGTCGGTGGATCGAAGCGCCATCTGGATCGGCGATCGCTTCTCTTTCATTGTCGACGTCGATTGCAGCCACGGGACGGACATCCTGACCGACGATCTGTCCCGCGACCGGCTTCAGCTCGACGAGCTCGACATCCTCGGCGTGGAGGAGACGCGCGAGGACCGCGGAGACGGCCGCACCGTTTACCGCTTCACCTATCGTCTGACGACCTACAGCTTCGAGCCGGCGGCGAAGCGGATTGGCGAGATGCGCCTTCGATACTACGTGCGGCGCCCGGGACAGCGCCCGGAAGACATCGAGCCGGCAGGCGAAGTCGTGGTGCCCGCGACGATGGTGTTCGTGCGGAGCCTGCTGCCCGACGACGCGAACAACGCGAAATACCGCAGCGAGCGGCCGCCCGTGCCGCGCGCCGCCGCGCTCGCCATGCTGCAGCCGATCGGGATCGGCCTCGTGATCGTGTCGATTGTGCCGGCCGCGCTCTGGATGGTCGCGCTCCAGCGGCGGTGGCACCACCGGCGGCGGCGGCAATCCGTGAGACAGCTGCGGCATGACGAACGCGCCTCGCTGGACGACGTGCGCGCGCTCGATATCGAGGCCGAAGCCGGCCGCAGAGAGGCGTTCGACCGGCTGAGCGCGCTGGTGCGCAGGCACGTCACCGGCGCCTGGGGAGTGAGCGCGGATGGTCTCACGCCGGCCGAAATCGTCTCGGCACTGTCAGCGGAGGGCAAAGGGGAGGTATCCGCCGAGGCGACCACGTTCCTCGACGCCTGCGAGAAGGCGAGGTACGGCAGGTCAGAGGAGCTGCCGTCGCGGGGCGCATGCCTGGCGGCCATCGATCAGGCCGAGCAGCTGATCGGTCTGGGACGGTCCTGATGCGGTTCCTGCGGCCGGACTACGGCTGGTGGCTGCTGGGAGCCCTGGCTGTCCTGCTCGTGATCCAGTGGCAACGACGCCGACGCTACGCCGCGTCGACCACCGTCGGCTGGATCGACGGCGCCAGCCGCGCCTCCCTGCTCCGCCGGGTTCCTTCACTCACGCTCTTCGCCGCGATGGCGCTCGCCGGCCTGGGGTTCATGCAGCCGGTCCTGCCGTTTGCCGAAGGCGAAGTGAAGTCGCGCGGGCTGGACCTCGTCACGGTGCTCGATCTGTCGTCCAGCATGCAGGAGCCCATCGGCATACAGGCGATGCAGCGGTCCATGGGGCCCATCGTCGAGGGTGCGGCCCCGAGGCGCGATCAGCCAGCCCTCAAGACCCGGCTCGAAGCTACGAAGGACGCCATCAAGAGCTTCGCGGCGCGCCGCCGCGGGGACCGCCTGGGTCTCGTCGTCTTCTCCGACAACGCGTACGTCGTCAGCCCCCTCTCCGCCGATCACGACTACCTGATTCGCTATATCGACATGGTCGACGCCGAGATCCTGAAGGGAGAGGGAATGACGGCCGTGGGCGAGGGCCTCGCGCTGGCCAACTACCTGCTGGCGCGCCAGACCGTTGGCAGCGACACCCGCGGACGCGTGGTGGTGCTGTTCACCGACGGGGAGAACAATCGCGGGCGCGATCCGGTCGACGTGCTGGCGCAGTCGGACGCCGCGCGCATCCGCGTGCACGTCGTCGGCGTGGACCTCGAGACGCAAGTTCGGCAGAAGCCCGAAGTGGAACGCCTAGTTGCTTCGGTTCGGAGCTACGGGGGCCGCTACTTCGACGCGAACACCGTCGCGGATCTCGACGCCGCCTCGCGGACCATCGACGGGATCGAGAAAGGCGTGCTCACGAGCAAGGTGGACCTTCGCGACGTGCCGGTCTTCCACTGGTTCGTGATTCCGGCGCTCGCCTGCCTCGCGCTCACCCTGGCCTTGTGCACGATTCCCCACTTCACGGACCTGACCTGACGATGAGCGCCGACCCATGATTCCCGACCACGTCATGCGCGAACTGCGGTATCTCGAGGTGTACTCCGCCAGGAAGATCCGCAACCTGCGGGTGGGCGCCCACACGAGCCGGCTGCGCGGCACCGGGTTCGATTTCCAGGAGCTCCGGCCCTACCGGCCCGGTGACGACGTGCGGACGATCGACTGGAGCGTCACCGCCCGCATGAACGCACCATATGTGCGGGAGACGCGCGCCGAACGCGAGCTCGACGTGATGATCGCGCTCGACGTCTCGCGCTCCATGGAGCTGGGCACCTCGCACGCCTCCAAGAAGGAGTCCCTGGCGGTGATCACGGCGTCGTTGCTGTTCTCCGCCCTGTCGGACCAGATCAACACCGGCTTCCTCGCCTTTGCCGACAGGGTCGTCGATTTCAGCCCGCCGCGACGCGCGCGCGCCGCAGCCTGGACGATCCTCGAGCGGCTCTGGGCGCTGGCGCCGCAACCGGGGCGGACGACGATCGTGCCCGCCGTCCGCACCCTCGTGTCCAAGCTCAAAAGGCTGACGGTCGTGTTTCTCGTGTCGGACTTCATGACCGACGAGGACGTGTTCGCGGGCGGCGACCTCTCGGTGCTCGCCGCGCATCACGACGTCATCGCTGTCGTTCCAGAGGACCCGGCCGAATCTTCGCTTCCGGCGGGCCTCGGGTATCTCCGCCTGCGGGACCTGGAATCGGGCCGCGCGGCGACGGTCGGATTGGGCCGGCGCGCCCGCGCCGCGTACAGCGAACGGGCGCGCCAACGCCGCGAGACGCTCACGCAAGCCTTCTACCGCGTGCCGATGGATCACGTCTTCGTGCGCACGGATCAGAACCCTGTCGAGCAGATGTTGTCGCTGTTTGCGACGAGGGTCAGGGCCTGACGTGCGCCTGAGAATCACCCTTTACGTGATTCAAAAACGGGCGTATTATTCGCGCGATGGCGAGACTGGTATGATGGTCCTACCAGAACTTGAGACTCGGTTCGGGGCGGCAGGGCGCCTCGAGGCATGGCCGCTTCGAGGTTCGGTACTTTTTCGACCAGCGAGGTGACGTATGTCGATGGTCCCCAAGGATCCAGAGTCCTCGGAAGCGGCGGATCGCACATCACCGGAAGAGCGCACAGGCATCAGCCGGCGAGAGCTTCTCACGGGCGCGGCGGCCGCCGTCGCCGCGGTGGCGGCAGGTGCCGTGGGCGCAAAAGCCCAGGTCACGGGGGTGAGGCCCGGCGGCGCGACGATACCCTATCGCCTGCCGAAGGGCGCGATGACGTATCTGGACCGCAAGGAATACATCCACAACATGGAGATCATCTCCTACACGCCCGGGGTCACCATCAGCGGAGGCGAGCCGCTGATGAACATGTGGGCGAGAGGGAAGCAGCGGATGCTCCCGGGAGGGGGCGGATGGCTCGATATCACCGAGCCCAAGAACCCGATCATCATCGGCGCCGACGGCCGACCAGTCGCCTCCGGCGCGGCGGCGGGACGTGGCGGCCGCGGACGGGGCGGCGGTGGTGAGGGGGAATCGCGGACACCACGGCCTGGAGGCTGCATCGCCTACAACACGAGACTCAAGAAGTGGATCGCGATGAGCTCGGCCGGGCAACCCATCACGAGTTCCAGGCCGGAGTTCCCGGACGGGCAGTACCACGAGGCGGAGCGCAAGAGGTCCGACGGCTACAAGGGGCTTCGCGGCATCCGGACGTGGGACATCACCGACCCGACCAAGCCCATCCTGCTCCAGGAATACAACTTCGGCCCCACCGGCTGGGGCACCCACATGAACTTCTACGACGGCGGGAAGTACGCGTATCTCGCGGCCTCCTGGGACGACCAGTTCTTCTTCGAGAACACCCAGCGGACCCAGGGCTCGGGCATGATGGTCGTCGACCTGACGGATCCGGCCAACGTGAAGGAAGTGTCGAAGTTCTGGATCCCCGGCCAGCGCAAGGGCGAAGAGGCCGAGTACTACAAGTACTGGTTCGCCGGTGACGGGGCGGCCTGGAACGGCACGCACTGCGCCCCAGCCGTCCCGAAACGTATCGAGGACGGCGGCCGCTACGGCTACGGCGGCCACGGCCACTACGGCTTCGTGGTTTACGACTTCGCGGACATCACGAAACCCAAGGCCGCCGCGCGGTACCTCTGGGATCAGGAGACCCCGGGCGGCATCCCCTACCACACGGTGCTCCCGTTGATTGGCAACGCCGCCCACCCGCGACACGGAAACCTCGTCATCGGGGTCGGCGAGACGATCCAGGCCGACTGCCGTGAGCCGGTCCGCTTCCCGCGGGTGATCGACATCAGCGACCCCACGAAACCCAGGATCATCGGGTTCTTCCCGCGCCCGATGCCCCCGAAGGACGCGCCCTACGCCGATTTCTGCCTGGCACGCGGTCGCTTCGGCACGCACAACTGCCAATCCTGGGTCGCCCCCGGCACCGCGCGCCCCGAGCTCTTCACGTGCGCGTGGGACGTCGCCGGCGCACGGGTCCACGACCTGTCGGACCCCACGCAGGTGAAGGAGGTCGCGTGGTACGTCCCGGCGCGCGACGGCAATATCGAGGAGTACAGCACCTGGTGGCGCGGGACGTCGGAATCCACCTTCGTGGAGTGGGACCGCAACCTCATCTGGCTGGCCACCCACGCCGGAACGTACTGTCTCTCGACACCGGCGCTCGGCAAGCCCGTGCTCGAACCCCGCAAGGTCGACCACTGGACCCAGCCGTTTCTGAATGCCGGTTGGGACGATGCCACGCCGGTGGCGTTCTACTTCGGTCGAGGAGCCATGCAGGTCTGACCTGAATCGGGGCTTGGTACATCGGTTCATAGGTTCGGCAACGTATTCCGCGTCACGCGGCCGGTGCGAGGGCGACGGCGTAGGCGTCGAGCTTTCGCAACAGCTCGTGGAGGTTGGTAAACCGCCACTCGAACGGCGTGGCGATGGCTTCACAGTAGATAAAGAAAGGACTAATCTCATGCCCCGTCTCAGGAAGACCCTTACGCGGGCACTCTGCGGATCGGCGGCGATCTGCCTGGCGGTGCCACTGTTCGTCCTCCTGGCTGTCTCGGCCAGCTTCGCCCAGACCTCCCAGAACACCCAGAACGTAAAAGACGGGCATGCGGTGCTGGAAGAGCGCCGCATCCGGGCGTACACGTACCTCGGCGGCGATGAGAACATCATCCGCCAGACGGTCCAGCGGATCACCAAGCAGGATGGCGATGCCCCCGGATCCTGGGTCTACGAGTGGCGCACCCTCGGCGAGTACTACGAGGGCCGCGGCGACGCGCTCGCCAAGCGGGGACCGCGTCGAGCCGCCCTCGACGCCTATGTGACGTCCGTCGCCTACTACGCGCTCGCCTGGTTCCCGAGGGTCACCAACGCCGATGAAGCCAAGGCCTACGATCAGCAGCTGCGCGCGTATCAGAAGGCAGGAACGCTGTTCGACGTGCCGCTGGAGGTGGTGAAGGTGCCGTTCAAGGACGGCGTTATCACCACCTATCTGCACAAGCCGGTGGGGGTCGAGAAGCCGCCGCTCGTCCTCTATGCCGGGGGCGTCGACCAGTACAAGGCGAACCACTACCGCCCCGTCCAGGACTTTCTCGCCAAAGGACTGGCCGTCGCCACCTTCGACCTGCCCGGCTTCGGCGAGAGCAGGCAATGGGAAAGAGATCCCAAGTCGGACGCCCATATCGCCATCCTGGAGCACTACCTGAAGCGAGGGGATATCGATACCAAGCGCATCAGCCTCTTCGGGCAAAGCTATGGCGCGGGCGCCTCCCTGCGTGCGGCCCTGCGAAACGATCCACGCGTCACGTCGGTCGTGGCCTTTTGTGGGGCGTTGCACTTGGGCGAGAAGAACTCGTTGGTGCCTGAGGCAAAAGTCGGCGACAAGCTGATCAACGGGCCCCTGCTCGTGGTCAACGGCACGCGCGATCCCGGCAGCCCCGTCGCGGACCTGATGTCGACCTACCAGTCGGCGAAGGTGGGCGATCTGTGGCTGCTCGGCCTCGGCGAGCATTGCGCGGTGGAGTACTATCCAGTCGTGATGCCGCACGTGGCTGCCTGGCTGGTCGAGAAGTTCCCCAAGTAACGGTTCGAGCCTCCAAGACGGCCGGCGTGACCGTCCGCTCTGGGCCCCTTCTACGCGCATCGAGAGGCCCGGCCAGTTCGCCGGGCCTTTCGACTTTCTGCTTTGCTCTCGGCGACACGGATGGCTGAGGCTGACAACGACAATGGAGGTCCGCATGGTCAGGATTCACGCGCGCCACGTGGCGACAGTGTTCATCGGCCTCGTGCTGACGATCGGCATGAGCGGCGTCACCAGGGCGCAGCTCGGCGGCAGGCCCGCCGAGACCTGGATCACGTCGTTGGAGCGCCCGGAACGCATCGCCGGGCTCAAGGTCGATGAGATCATCGGACGCCTCGACCTCAAACCGGGCCAGGTCGTCGCCGACATCGGCGCCGGGCCAGGCCTCTTCAGCTTCGCGCTGGCGAAGGCCGTCGGACCGGCGGGCAAGGTCTACGCGGAAGAAGTCGACCAGGCGTTCGTCGATCACATCAAGCGGAAGCTGCTGGAACAGCACGTCACCAACGTGCAGCCCGTGCTGGGCGCCTTCACCGATCCCAGACTCCCGGCGGAGGTCGACATGGCCTTCTTCCACGACGTGCTGCACCACATCGCAGACCGGCCGGGTTTCCTGAAGGCACTCGCACCCAGCGTCAAGGCCGCCGGGCGGATCGCCATCGTCGAGTACGACGCGGTGAAGGGCCCCCACAATGCCGCGCCGGCGCTCCAGGTTACCAAGGAGCAGCTCGACGCCTGGATGGCCGACATCGGCTTCAAGCCGATCCAGCGGATCGACGACCTGTTCACCGACGCCAGGTGGTTTGTCATCTACGGCCGGAAGTAGACGTCGGTGGATCCGACTGCCCGCACGCGGCGCCCGTGGGTCTCGCTCGTGCTGTCAGCCTGCCCGTGCGTCCTGACGATGGCGATCGCCGATGCGGCGGTGGCGCAGGGGCCTGAAGCCAGACCGGTGGCCAGGGCGGTCGCGGTCGCAGACGCCCCTCGGGTCGACGGCCGGCTCGACGACACCGTATGGGCGAGCGCCGCCGTCGTTGGTGACTTCCGGCAGAAGGAACCCGCGGAAGGCAGGCCGGCGACCGAATCCACGCGGGTCCGGATCGTCTACGGCAAGACGCACCTCTATATTGCGGCCGAGCTCGATGACCGAGAACCGGCTCTCATTCGCGCGACGGAGCTGCGGCGCGACAATGCCCTGGTGAGCGACGATTCGTTCGCCGTTCTGCTCGACACGTACCACGACCGCCGCAACGCCTTCATCTTCCGCGTGAACCCGCTCGGCACGCGTTTCGACGCCGTCGTGCGCAACGAGTCGCCGGTGGTCGACGCGGAATGGGACGAGGAGTGGTCCGCCGCCTCCGTCATCGGTGAACGGGGCTGGACGATCGAGATGGCGATTCCGTTCAAGATCCTGCGCTTTTCGCTCGGCGACGTGCAGGTCTGGGGCCTCAATTTCGAACGCGTCATCAAGCGCAAGAACGAGTTCGATTACTGGACGTCCTGGCATCGGAATTTCGCCTTCACGGCGGTGTCGCAGGCGGGCCAGCTTACGGACCTCAAAGGCATCCGCCAGGCCGAGCGGTTGCGTATCCGTCCGTACGTCGCCACCGGCGTGGAGAAACTCGACGCCGTGTCATCTCCCGATCCGACACACGGGCTCCGCGAGGTTGGCATCGACGATCTCAAGTTCACGGTCACGTCGAACCTGACCGCGGACCTCACCATCAACCCCGACTTCGCGCAGGTCGAGGTCGACGACCAGCGCGTGAACCTGACGCGATACAGCCTGTTCTTCCCCGAACGGCGACAATTCTTCATCGAGGGATCCGACTCGCTGAAGATGGGCATCCAGACGCTCGGGTTCGGGTCGCGCCTCCTGGAACTCGTCTATACCCGAACCATGGGGCTCTCGCCGACGGGCCAGCCGATTCGTATCCTCGGCGGAGGCAAGCTGACGGGCAAGGCCGCCGGCTTCGACGTCGGTCTGCTCAACGTTCAGACCGGGGATTCGGACGGCTCGGCGGGTGAGAATTTTGCCGTCGCCCGGATCCGGAAGGAGATGCTGGACCGATCCTACGTGGGTGCAATCGTCACCAACCGCGAGGGCGGCGATACGTCAAACCACGTCGTCGGCGCGGACGCGCGGTTCGTGCTGCGCAAGTATTTCAGCGTCGTCGGGATGGCCGCCGCGTCGTCGGACGCGCAGGTACCAGGCACCAAATCGGCGACGCAGGTTGGCGCCGAGTGGCTGTCCGATTTCGTGCAGGCCGACGTGAACTTCGCGAGCATCGACGAGGGTTTCACGCCGGGCGCCGGCTACGTCCGGCGTCACGACCGGATGCTCGGCGCGAAATTCTCGTTAAAGCCACGCCCCGGCGGCCGCCTCGTGCGTCAGTTCGAGATCACGCCGAATGCCCTGGTCTACCAGAATCGCAGGGGCGTGGCGCAGACGAGCGTCAGCGGCGTGTCGTTCGTCTCGCTGTTCCAGAGCGGCGATCGCATGTCGGGGAAAGTGGAGTTCGAATCGGAACGCCTTCCGGAGCCATTGGAGATCTTTCAGGGCATTGTCCTGCCGGCGGGGTATTACACATGGAAGCAGGTCGAGGTCAACTTCGACACCTTCAACGGGCGGAAGTTCAGCGGCCGGGCCGAGGCGAACCTCGGACAGTTCTACTCGGGCAGGCAGGGCGCCTATGAGTTCGGGCTGCAGTACCGCCCCGGCAAGAACTTCTCGGTCGAGTCAAGCTACGACTTCAACGACATCGACCTGCGCGAGGGCTCGTTTCACACTCACCTGCTGGGCGTGAAGACGAACGTCTCGTTCACGAACAGCCTGCTCGCCTCGGCCTACGCGCAGTACAACAACACCGGCAACCTGGCGGCCCTGCAACTGCGCCTGAACTACATCTTCCGCACGATCGACAACTTCTACCTGGTCTACAACGACACGCAGTATACGGCGGGCGTGTACAAGAATCGGTCCAACCGATCGCTGGTGGCGAAGCTGACATATTCAGTCAGCCGGTAGGACCGCCGCGTGTCCGGCGTCAGCAGCCTGGCGGTTGCGGCCAAGCCCGACGGCCATGAGATCCTGCTTCGTGCCCGACGGCGACCCCCGGGTTCGGGGCGCATCATCTCGGCGAAGTCTCCCACGGCGTGATCGCGGACTCCGGTGGGCGCGTGCTCGGCGAGCACGGCCGCGCGCACCGCTTCACGGATAGGCCAGCGGTGGCCGAACGCCTGATTGCATACGGGGTCAGCACGGCGCTCTGTGCCGGTGCCGTCGCCATGCTTGGCGGACGCCGCATCCTCCGCGCCGTCAGCGATCGCGAGGCGACGACGCCCGCGGCGCAACCGCCCGTGCGGAAGCCGTTTCACCGGCTGCGAGACGCCGAGATGGGCCACAGACGCTGAGATCGCGTCGTGGCACGATGCCGACCAGTCCGATGCGTGCATTCACATTTGTGCTCGCCGAGCCGTTCGTGACGGTGATTCCGACCTCCCCGAGTGTCGCGCGTCACTACGGCCGCATCTATGCGGCCCTCCGCCGGGCCGGCACTCCCATTCCCGTGAACGCCATGTGGATTGCCGCGGCCACAGTGGATACGGGCGCGTGCCTGCTCACCTTCGACGGCGACTTCACCCGCGTGCACGGTCTGGACTGCACGGTGCTCGAGAAGGCGCCACCGGGTTCAACGGATTCCGGATCCTGAAGTTCAGTGAGCACG
>MELC01000036.1:175679-234082 GCA_001767455.1 Acidobacteria bacterium RIFCSPLOWO2_12_FULL_66_21 | reverse complement strand
CCGACGGATGGCCGGCCGACCGCGGAGGAAAAGAAGTTCGCGGCGCTCACGTTGGCTGGCCTGAACGCGTTTCCAGTAGACGCGCCGCGTGGCGCCTATCGTCGGCCAGTCGAACGCTCGCTGCGCACGTACGTCGTGGGGAATTACATGGTGCGCGTGCGACCGGAAACGAAAGACGCACCTGAGGCTGGATGGATTGGACTCGATGATCTCGGCGTGCTCTGGAGAAAGGAATGAAACGGATCTCTCCGAAAGTCATCGCGCCTCTGACAGAGGGTCGGCCTTTGCCACCTCAGCGAACGCCGGAGGAGATTCAACAGATCTGGGACGACGCGCTCATCGAGGCCGCTGGTACTGGAGAGTCAGCCATGATCATCTTCTGGCGACGGATCTATCAGCGAGCCGGCCTCAATTCTGGAAGTCCGTGACGGCGCGTGTGGACCGACGCCGCGGATCGCGCAGGCATCTCCGAAACCGCAGAAGCAAGAGGACACCATGAACGACGTGCTAATCGACGTACTGAAAACGGTCGGCACCATCCTGGCGCCGATTCTGGCCACGCTCCTCACGGCGTTGGCCTACAAGGCTCTGAAGCGCGCGGGTCTCGACCTCGACGCGGAGAAGCAGGCCAAGCTGGAATACCTCGCGCGCCAGGCGATCCTGCGCGCCGAGGAATGGGGTGCGAATCAGCTCAAGACGCACCTGCCGGCGACCTCCGGTCAGAAGCTGCAGCGGGCCGTCACCGATCTGCTCGACAAGGTCCCCGGGATTTCGGACGTGGAAGCGGCCGCGCTCGTCCACGCGGAGCTTCCAAAGGTCGCGCTGGGGGCGTCGGGTTTTCTGCAGGCCGTCCGGACGGCGGCGACGACGGCGCCGACCAGGTGAGCACGCCGAGCAATCCGAAACCGGTGAGCCCTCCGCTCGACGCGCACATGCGCGAGGCGCTGAGCCAGATCCCGACCGGGAAGCGCGGGCAGATCTCCGCGACGGTGACGACCATCGGTGTGGAGGCGAGCCTGGGCGTTCGCGTGGTGCCCCGCGTCACCGTGAGCGGGTGGGCGGGCCGTGAGTGGGGCGCGCGTGGCTGGTCGGCCGGCGTCCGTAGCGCCTTTGTCTTCTGACGCCGGCGGCCGGCCGACGACGTGCCCGCACTGCGACACGTCGCTCGAGCCGGAGCCCGAAGGGCGCCCCGACCGCCCGGGCGCCTGGGTGTGTCCGTGCTGCGCGCGCCGGTTCGTGCCGCGCGACGTTGGCGGGTTCGTCGGCGGGTCGACCTACGAATACTGGGGGTCTATCGGTACGCGCCGGCGCCGTCCGCTGGGAACACGAGCTGCCCCGGCTCGTGAGGGTGGTGGCCGGCGCTCTTGTTCCCCTGGTGCTGCTGTGCAGACGTCTGCACAGGCTTTGCGCGCTATCTGGCGCGGGCGCGCGCCCAGCGGGCCTGCCCGGCGACGCGGGCTTTCGCCGAGCGCTCGGCCTTTGTGGTGCCGCGGAGACTGGCCGCGGCGCCGCGCCGGCGCGCGTCCAGGTGGTCGAGCGCAATCGTCACGAGCTCCGCGCGCGCGGCGGTGAGCGAGAGCTGGCGCGCGGCCGCGTACGAGGCGAGTCGCGCGTCGTCCGTCATACTGCCTCCTCGCCCGTCGTCCAGCCCGCGGCGACGAGCGATTGGACCAGCACGGGCATGTCGGCGGCCGGCACGCGCAGCGCGCCTGCAACCCAGGTCCAACCGTATCCGGTCGGCGGCATCAGCGATCGGAGATGGTCGATCGCGGCCTGGTGCTGCGGCGCGACGAGCATGTAGTGCGTGCGGGCACCCGCCGGTCCTTCCGCGCGGGGCTGGATCACGTAGTCAGGTGGTCGGCGCGTGGCCTGCCACGCCTGCTTGCGGGCGGGATGCACGACCGGCCGGCCGCGCTGGGGGAGGTCGCAGGGCTGACCCACGCGCGCCCCACATGTAGGACACGCGACGGCCGCGATGATCTTCGCCTCTCGATGCCCCATATGCTAGACTCCTGTCTGCGCGCGAGGCCGGCCCCATCGAAGCATGGTGTTGGTCACTGTGCCTCCGGCAACGGCCGACCCTTTTCCGGCTCGTTGAGCCGGCCCCATCGAAGCGGTGACGCACGAAGTGCATGACGCACCGGCGTCGGCGATTCCGGCAGCCGCCGCGGCTGCCGGCCTCATCGAAGAAGTGCTTTGTGTTTGTCTAATCGTCGTGGCGCTCGACTTTCCGGCCTCGCGCGGCCCGTCCTGTGCCCGTCAATCCCGGACCACCAGCACGCGATCCGCGTGCCTGCGCAGATACCCGATCGTGCCACACTCATCGCCGACGACGTCGGCCGCGACGAACGTCAGCGGCGCGTGCTGGAGCGGATGCATGGTGCCCGGCTCGTCATACCGGACGCCGTCCGGGAACACGCTCACACAGGTGATGCCGTGACACAGGCGAGCCCATGCGCGGGCGGTGGCCGGCAGCTCCTGGTCACGGTCGCGGATCCACTCCTCGCCCATGTAGAGGTGCCCATCAGCATCACGCCCCCCGATGGTCGATCGGTCGGGGAGCGCCGGGCCGTGGATCGCGATGAGGATGGCCTGCATCTCGTCGCGCGTGATCTGGCGCCTACGGCCAACGAGCGCGCGCACCGTCCCGAGGATGTCGATCACTGTCGTCATGATGTCCTCACAGTCCGAGCGAGTCGAGAATTGGATGATAGTCACCGCGGATACGCCGCATGGTGGCGACGTCGGCCGGCTCCCATGGTGAGCCGGTGTCCGTATACGGCTGTCCATCGGCTCTGAGGGTGCGCTGCTCGATACCCGTACCGTCGAGCGTGCGGCGGTACTGGAATCGGCGCCGCGCGTTGTCGTTCGGGTCGACGAGCTGCACGACGCGCTGCCCATCGACCGTGAGGATTGTGCCACAATAGACGCGGAGTCGTGGGTCAGTGCGCACAGCCCGTCTCCCAGCAGCTCGACCCGTCACCGTGGGTGACCATCTCGCCGCACTCCTCGCACTCGTACCGGTGGCCCTGGGGCATCGTGTCGCCCTGCTGCCGGGCCGCTCGCCACTCCTCGGCGCGCCGGATCATCCCGCCGAGTGTCGGATACTCTGTACGGCCCGAGCGGTAGTTCTCGCGGCCGTACGTCTTTGTGATTTGCGTCGCCTCGGCGGCGGCCCAGAACTGGAACTGGCCGTTGCGTGCGGCGAGCAGCAGCTTGCTGCGGTCGCGTGTCTCGGCGAGCACGTAATAGTCGCGCCCCTTATAGCTCGCGCGAGCGCGCACGCTGGCGCTCGCGTCGGGCGTCGCATCGCGCTGCGGCTCGGCAGCGGACTGCTGCTGAACCGTGTCGCTGCTCACGAGGTGCTCGATGTCGGCGCGCTTGGCCGCGCCGATCCACCACGCCTTGCGCTCGCCGTCCCAGTGACAGCCGGCGCGTCGGAGCTGGTCTTTGATCGGGTAGGTGTTGCCGTCGATGTAGATCCGCGTCCCGGCGGGCTGGAGGGTGATGCTGGCCATCGGTCTCTCTCCGGTGGAATCGGGGCGGGCTCTCATGCCCGCCGCGTCTGATAGAGTGAGTATGCTCGCTAGTCAGCATGGGCGTCAAGTAGAAAAGCGGCAAGTTTGTCGATTTCTGAAGGGAAAGCGAAAGTGCCCGGCTATGCAGCGTGTGGCAGGTGCTCGTAGAGGTGCTGTAGCCAGGCGATCGCGGGGTTCCAAGTCGAGGTGAGATGGTCCACCACCCTTCGCTCGCCTGCATTCGTGAGCGAGCTACGGGTGGCAAGCCACCCTTCGCTCACGCCTCATGCGAAGGCCATCCCGAAGGCGAGCTCACGTCATCGACACGCGAAGGGTGTCCACCGTAGCGGCGCTCAGCGTCAGGGCGAAGCCGCGAAGGTGGACGTCCGATGGCAAGCCACCCTTCGCCGGCAGGGCAGAATCGAGCCACACGCCGCGAGCACCTTCGCAATTTCTCCCTCATCACACGCGCTCACCTATTGAAGTAATTGCAACTTTGCTTTCCGCCGCAAGTCACTGGTGACACAGGTCGCGCGCGGCCTCGTTCCACGTCGGAAACTTGAACGCGAATCCGTGTTCGAGCAGCCTCCCCGGAACCACTCGACGGCTCTTGAGAATGAGCTCGGACTCCGTGCGCATGAAGACCGCGCCGATCTCCAGCATCCACTCGCGCACGGGCAGGCCGAACGGCACGCCACACGCGTCGCGCAGCAGCCGCATGAACTCTGCATTCGGCAGCGGGTTCGGGGACGCCACGTTCACGACGCCGTCGATGTCGTCGCGGTCAATCAGCCATCGAAGAGCCGCCACGAAGTCCTCGGAGTGAACCCAGGACATGAACTGGCGGCCGTCGCCGGCGCGGCCGCCGAGGCCGTATCGAACGAGCGTCGCGAGCGTGTCGAACACGCCCCCAGCGTCCCGGCTCATGGTCATCGCGGACCGGAGCGCGATCTTCCGGGTCCGGCCAGCGATCATCTCGTTGAAGGTGCGTTCCCAGGCCCGCGCGACGTCGATGCTGAACCGCCACGGGTCGGGCGCGTTTGGCTCGTCCCCTCCCAGGATGCCGGACCGCTCGTCGTTCGGCGCGTCGTAGCGATGCGCATAGATGGTCGCCGTGCTCGCCTGGAGCCAGACCCGCGGCGGGCTCGACGCCTGCGCAATCGCCTGCCCGACCGCGCGCGTGGATACCACGCGGGATTCCAGGATCGCCCGTCGATTCGGCAAGTTGTAGCGGCAGTTGACGCTGCGCCCCGCGAGGTTGATGACGACCTCGCAATCCTCGACTTCGCGCCGCCACGTGCCCAGCGTGGCCCCATCCCACGGGATAACCCGCCATGGCTGAGCGCGCGGAGCGCGACTGAGCACGACGACGTCGTCTCCGCTTTTGTGGAAGGCGCGGGCGAGCACCGTGCCGACCTGTCCGGATCCCCCCGGAATGACGATCTTCATGCGGGCCGCTCCAAATGCGCTTGACGAGGCACCACGAACTTCCCTATATTAGTGAACGTGTTTACCTATATTGTCAAGCCGAGGCGGCCCGGGAGACCGCCCGGCCCGACGGCGCAGGGCGCGGCAACGAGGGACCGCTTGTATGCCACGGCGATGCGGATGATCGCGCGACGCGGGTACGAGGCGACCACTCTCCGCGAGATCGCCAAAGAGGCGCGCGTCAGTGTCGGGCTGCTGTATCGCTATTTCCCGAGCAAACAGGCCGTCATCATCGCGCTCTACGAGGAGCTCTCGGCGGACTACGCGCGACGAGCGGCGGACATGCAACCGGGGAGGTGGCGCGACCGATTCATCTTCGCGCTGAACACCAGCCTGCACGTGCTGCAGCCTCATCGCGTCGCGCTCCGCGCGCTGATTCCGGTGCTCGTCGGCGACCCGGATGACGGGGTGTTCGCTGCGGGAACGGCGTTCTCACGTCAACGCGTGCAGCAGGTGTTCGAGGACGCAGTGGTGGGTTCGAGCGATGCTCCAAAGCCCCCGTTGGGTGAAGCACTGGGCCGGCTTCTGTATCTGGTACACCTCGCCGTGCTTTTGTGGTGGCTCCTGGACAGGAGTCCAAAACAGCGCGCGACCGTCGCGCTGGTCGCGTTGACCGAGCAGTTGCTGCCGTCCGCGGCTCTCACGCTTCGTCTGCGACCCATTCGACGGTTCGTGGTCGCCCTGGACGAGCTCATCCGCGAAGGGCTGTTTGGCAGTCCGGTCGAAGCCTGAGGCATCCGATGTTCTTTGTTCGACGTCCGTCGACAGACGCCATCGACCGTTTCCTCAGCGATTCGCAGGAACTGCCGCTGTCGTACGGCCCAATCGGCATCGTCAGAGAGAAACCGGCTGGCCACTTCGACGAAATAATCTCCGTCATCGGCCACGGCACAATCGATTTTGAACGAGCGCGCGCGGCGCTCATCGCCTGGAAGCAGTTCGACATCGGATGGACCGAGCTTCACCCCTCGGGCGCCTCGATCGAGCCGGGGACCACCATCGCGGTCCTCATTCGCCATCTCGGATTCTGGTCGCTGAATGGCGGCCGCGTCATCTACACGGTCGGCGAGCGCGATCGGGGCACGCATTTCGGGTTCGCGTATGGGACGCTCGTCAACCACTCGGAGTCAGGAGAGGAGCTCTTCGAAGCGTTCCTCGATCCCGAGACCGACGCGGTGATGTACCACATCCGCGCGGTATCGTGGCCGCAGGCTACGTTGGCGCGAGTCGGACAGCCGATCGTCCGGCTGCTTCAGGCGCGCTTCCGCCGCCACTCGGCCGCGGCGATGGAGCGCGCGACAAGCCTTAACGCTCGCGCCGGGGTCAAAAGCACCAGAGGGTGTTGTATGGTCGCGCTGCTCGTGCTGGCTCTCATAGCTCAACCAGGGCTTCTTTCGGCTCACTCGCTCACCGGAACCACCCCGAACGTCGCCCGCCTTCGCCAGACCGCCGAGCCCACACAAAAGGGTAATGGCATCATCGCCGGCGTCGTCGTCAACGAGCGGCAGGAGCCAGTTGCCGGCGCCGTCGTCCAGGCGTTCTCCGTTGATCCAACCGTGCGCCCGGTGCCGAGTCGCGGAACGGTGCCCCCGCTGACGCGCGCCAGCGGATCCGCTTCAACCGACGCAGAGGGCCGCTTCCGAATCTCCGGGCTTCCGTTGGGGGAGTACCGGATCGCCGCGTCGCCCTTGTTCCCATCTGGAGGACCGGCGCCGGCGCAGATCTATGGGATGACGCTCTACCCTTCGACAGTCGACGAGCGGCAGGCTGTGTCCGTGTCCGCGTTGGCTTCCCCGGCCGCCGGAATCCAAATCCAACTCGTCCCCGTTCGAGGCGTCCGCGTGTCCGGCTCTGTCGTGAGTCCTTCTGCAGGACCGACCGCCGGCCTGGCGGTCAGACTGTTCCAGCGGCTTGGTGGTTTCGGAACGGAGTCTGCCCTCGCCGCCGTCGGCGACAACGGAACGTTCGAGATCCCTCGCGTTCCGCCAGGTCGGTACCGGTTGACCATCCGGCAGGCGACATCCCGCTCAGGCATGGATAGCGGGGAGTTCGCGACCACAGTGTTTGAGGTGCACGACCGCGAGGCCGATGATCTCTCGCTCGTGCTGGGCCCCGGCGCCTCGATCTCGGGTCGCGTTGTCGCTGAACCAGGGACGAGTGTTCCCACTGCCGTCGGCTTACGCGTAAGCGCATCCCCAACCGCCGAACAGTACTCGGCATCAATACCGGTCACAGCCCGGGTGACTGCCGAGTGGTCCTTTCGCATGGCCGGTCTGTCGGGCTCATATGAGTTCACCGTCTCTGCGGACAGAGCGCCTGCCGTAAGGGCAACGCGCATCACCGTGGACGGTGTGCAAGCGGCCGCCGGCGCAGAAGTCGCACTGACGGACGGCGCCCACGAGGTCGTCGTCTTCGTCGCGCCGCGTGAGCCGCCCAGGCCAACCGTTGACAGAACAGTGTCAGTTGGAGCGCTGGTCGAGCGGTTCAAAGCGGAGAAGGTTCTGTGGAGGCAGCTCGAGATCGCAAAAGCCATCGTGGAATATCACGACGCGAGCGTCCTCCCCTCGCTGGTGGACTGGTTGGGACATACGGACCGGCACATACGAGGAAACGTTGCGTTCATCTTTGGCGGGCTCGGCGACCCGCGCGGGTTCCAGATCATCGCCGAGATCCTGACCGACCGTTCCGACCGGCCCGAGGGTCAAGGAGTGCCAACTGCCTCGAGTGACGGGCGCTATCATGTCGCGCGTCAAATCGCGGCTGACCGCTACTATGCTGCCCATCTGTTAGGCGACCTCCGCGACCCGCGGGCCATCCCCGTGCTCGTTCCCCTCCTGAAGGATACCGAGGTCAACGCGATTGTCCCGTGGGCGTTGGGCGAGATCGGTGACAAGCGCGCCATCGGACCTCTGCTCGAGGCACTTGACGATGAGAGTCCGACGGTGCGCGTTCTGGCGATCTACGCGCTGGAGACATTGCACGCCACGGAGGCGCTGCCGCGGCTGATCTCCTTGTTGAACGACCACCGAAAGTCGAACTTCGGGGCGCAGGTATCTGTCGCGGACGCCGCAAAGGCCGCGATCGCAACATTGCAGTAATACCGAGATGAACCTACGCGTCGAACCGGTACCCGATGCCCCTCACGCTGAGAAGAAACCGCGGCGCCGCGGGCTCCGGCTCGATCTTCTTGCGCAGGTGCAGGATGTGCGTATCGACGACGCGGTCGGTGATGTACGTGTTCGCCCCCCAGACCTGCTCGATGATGCGATCTCGGCTGAGCACGCGCCCCCGCGCCTGGACGAAAGCCGACAACAGCCGGAACTCGAGCGCGGTGGCATCGATCGGCCGGCCCGCGCGGCGGATCTCGGCGCGATCGAGGTCGACCTCGCAGTCGCCGAAGCGGAAGATGCCCGACGCGGGCGCGGGCGCTGAACGGCGCATGACCGCCCGGATCCTCGCGCGCAGCTCGGCGGGACTGAACGGCTTGGTCACGTAGTCGTCGGCGCCGTCCTCGAGGCCCAGGATCTTCTCAGCCTCGTGGCTCCGGGCCGTCAACATGATGATCGGCGTCTGCACGCCGGCGCTGCGTAACGGCTTGCAGACCTCGAAGCCGTCGCGGCACGGCAGCATGATGTCGAGGAGGATCACGTCCCACGGCTCGCCCGTCCCCCGCCGGACCGCCGCGTCGCCGTCGCGCACGATCTCGACCACATTCCCATGCTTGGTCAGATCCTCCTGGAGGCCCAGGGCGATGTCGGGTTCGTCCTCGACGACAAGAATGCGGGGCATGATTGTGCGCTCCCTGTACGCGGCCTTCATCCGGCGGACGATACCGGCGCATCTTCCGTCCACGCGGGCAGCCCGATCGAGAAGGTGCTGCCGCACCCGGGTTCGCTCCGTACGCGCACCGATCCGCCGTGCGCGGAGACGATGTGCCGCACCATCGCGAGCCCGATGCCGGTGCCCTTGATCCCGCGCGTGCGGCTCGCCTCGCCGCGCACGAACTTGTCGAAGATCTTCGTCTGCTCGTCCTTTGGTATCCCGAGCCCCTCGTCGCGGACGGCGAGGATCACGCAGGATCCGTCGCGCTCGCAACTGACCTCGATCCGGCGGCTCTCGCCGGAGTACTTGACGGCGTTGTCGAGGAGGTTCCACAGCGCGCGGGAGAGCGCCTCCTCGTCGCCCGTTACCACCGCATCGGCCGCACCCTCGCGCAGCACGATCGTGAATCCCAGAGCGGCGGCCTCGCGCTCGAACTCGCGCGTCACGCGGCCCGCGAGCGAACGGGCATCGAGCGGCTCGCGCCGGTACGGCCGGGCGCCGGCTTCCATGCGGCCGAAGTCGAGGAGCGATTCGACCAGCCGGCGGAGCCGTTCGACGCCGCGCGCCTGCGCCTCGTAGAACTGCTTGCGCTTGGCTGCCGGCGGCTCCTCGGCGTCGTTGAGGAGGGCGGTGAACTGCTGCAGCGAGGTCAGCGGCGTGCGGAATTCGTGCGAGACGGCGGAGACGAAATCGGTCTGCAGCCGCGCGACCGCGAGCTCGCGGCCCATCGATCGGGTGATGAAATAGGCCCCGGACGCGACGATCGCCATCAGCAGCGCCAGCGCTGCGAGCAGCAGGCGCCGCCGCGACGCGAAGCTGCCGTCCTGTGCAGTTCCGTCGTCACCGACCAGCATGGTCCATGGGAGGCCCGTTTCGAACGAGCGCCGCCGCGCGATCGCACTTCCTGTCAACGCGTCGCCGAACACGACGACATCGTCCGCGGCCGAAAGCGCTACGCGGAACCCACGCGCCGCTGCACGGCGAGCCATCGGCTCGAACCATTCCAGTCGCTGAAAATCAGGGCCGCCGAGAAACGCGCGCGTGCCGCCGTCGACCCGCTGCCAGAGCAGGGCGACGGGGACGCCCGCCCCCGTCAGGACCTGCCGCCCGGCGTCGCGATCCGGGTGCGCCGCCAGCCATTCCGCCGCGGCCCCGAGCGCCGTTTGCCATGGAGGCACGGCGGCAGGCGAACCAACCCATCGCTCGGCTTGCGCGAGGTAGGCCTCGAACGTGCCGCGGTCGAGCGCCCACGTGCCACCCAGGAGGTCCGCCAGAAATCCGCGCGCTTCGCTGTCGCACTCGCGATGGCGGCCGAGATCGTGCAGCAGCGCGCAGCGCGTGCGGCGGGCGACCGCGTCGGCCGGCAGTCCAAGCACGCGCGCGGCGCGGACCTGCGCCATCTCGCGATACGCGGTGAGGGCGGCGTCGGGCCGGCCCATCTTGCGAAGAACGCGGGCCTCCCGCAGGAGCGCGCCCGCGCGCACATGCGGATCGAAGGAGACGGCTGCGGCGCGGAATGCGGCGGCCGCGGCGGAGAGATTCCGGTCGCGATATTCGAGCGCTTCGCCGTTTGCGAACGCCCCCGGATCCTCGTGCCCGGCATCGCCGGCCGGCAGGCGCGGCTGGAACAACAGCCTGCCTCGCGGATACGCGTCCACGCCTGACGCGCGCAGCGTGAGCGCCACTGTGTCCCGGTAGGCGGCCGCCCATGTCATATCGCCCGCGCGCAGGCGCCGCTCTGAGGTCGCGACCGATTGTTCGAGCGCCGCGGCGAGCACGTCGGCCGTGCTCTCACGGCGCTCGTCGCGCTGGCGCGCTTCGAGCTCGCGATCCTGGCTGAGGAGCTGCACACCGAGCCACACGACCGCGGCTCCCGGCAGCAGCAGAAGCACGAGGACGGACAGGATTAGCCGACGCGGACGGCCCGCATGCGCCTGTGGAACCGGCATGGGATACCGGGCCCAGTTTGGCCCATTCCATGCGCCCTGTCACCCGCCGCGCGTCGGGTCCGCGTGGAGCGATTGTGGAGTTTGCGTGAAGTGTGGACCGGCTCGACCCTCAGACAGCGCCGCCGAAGAGCCGCGCGTAGTCCTCGGGCGTGTCCACGTCGGTGACGACGCCGGGGTCCTCGACCTCGACGTTCACGATCGCCGCTTCGTGTGCGCGCAGCACGGACTTCGCGCCGGCAGCGGGATCGGCATGGCGCAGCTCGTCGAAGACGGCGCGCGCGAAGATCACCGGGTGGCCATGGCGGCCATGATGGGTGGCGCGCACGATCGGCGCGACCGAGGAGCGATACGCGGCCAGCAGCGCCGCGACGGTGTCCGCGGTCACCAGCGGCACGTCCACAGGGATGACGAGGACGCCGTGGACGCCGGGCCGATCGGCGACGCGGAGGCCCGCGAGTACGGAACTGAGCTGACCGGTATCCGCGTCGGGGTTGGCGACGAACCGCGCGCGCGGAGGCAGGCTGGCCACTTCCGCCTGCAGCGCGCGATCGTCAGGCCTCCCCACCACGAGCGCCTCCTCCGCGCCGCCGTCACACAGCGCGGCGGCGAGGCGCCGCACGAACGTGACGCCGAGCGGCGGAATCGTCAGCAGCGCCTTCGGCCGCCCCATGCGCGACGATTGTCCTGCCGCCAGAATCAGCCCCGGCACCATGCCGCAATCTTATCGCCGCACGCAAAGAAGGGGGACTGTCCCCCTGCTTTGCAGGGAAGTGTGCCCGTCCCCCTCCCTGGGATCGGCTAGAATTGCGACAAATGGCCACAAACGGACTCACGATGCGCTGCCAGCGGTGCGGCGCGCAGATGGAAATGCGCGATCCCTTACCCGGTGGTGAATGGAAACCGGATCAATTCTGGGTCTGCGCCGCCTGCGGGCGGCATTTCTGGACGACTCATGCCGCCGCGCCGAAGCCTGCGGCTGAGCCGGCCGGTACGCCCGCGCCTCCCGCGAAGGGGTGACCGCTCGGCGCCGCTAAATAGCCTTGCTTTCTTGACTTCCGGTCCGGAACTCCCTACACTGGCCCCGTTTTCGAGCTCAGCGCGCCCCCGGGGCGCGACCTTTCGCGCGGATTGGTTCGTCGGCGCCTGCCATTGCCTTTTGCGGGTCGCGTGCCTACGGCCCGATCCCCCGCACCAGAGCTCGTGCACGCCCATCGGGATAATCCGGCGGGCGCCGTTCATCGGAGGACACGGGTATGCCGACCGGGACCATCGCTCGACTGCTGATAGACAAGGGGTTCGGATTCATCCGCGACGAGGGCGGGATCGAGCACTTCTTCCATCGCAGCGCCGTGCGCGGCGCGGTGTTCGAGCTGCTGCGCGAGGGCCAGCGCGTGGAGTTCACGACCGAGGATTCCGGCAAGGGTCCGCGCGCCGGGGAAGTGCGTCTGATCGAAGGCTGACCCTCCACTGAACCCGGCGGGCGGGGCACCACTGCCCCGCCAACCTGGATCACGCTTTCCCCCTCCAAAGATGCCCGGCAGCGGACTACGGCGTTTCCGCGCGGTCGCCCTGCGCGCGATGGTCGTGCTTGGCGCGTGCGCCATTCTCGCGTCCATTCTCTTTCTTCCCTACGCCGGTACGTATCTGATCAGGGAAGATCCGCTTCAGAAATCGGACGCGATCGTCGTGCTGTCCGGCACTCGCGTGCAGCGCTGGCTCGAGGCGGCGGATCTCTATCACGACGGATGGGCCCCCCGCGTCGTGTTGAGCCCCGGTCAACTCGAGGACGCGGAGGCGGTACTCCGCGCGCGAGGCGTCAGGTTTCCCTCGGAAACGGATTCGATTCGCGACGGGCTCATCCAGTTGGACGTTCCCGCGGGCGCGATTGTGGTCATGCCAGGCTCCGTCGACAACACCGTGCAGGAAGGCAACGCGCTCGCCTCACTTGCCGCGCGAGCGCACTGGCGCAGAATCATCGTCGTCACCTCCAAGTACCACACACGGCGGGCACGGATGGCGTGCATCCGGGCGCTTCGAGGCGAGGGCGTCACGATCGTCATGCGCGCCACGCGGTACGATCCGTCCACCCCGAGGCGCTGGTGGTCCACCCGCAGCGATATTCGCTGGGTCGTGACGGAGTTTGAAAAGCTCCTTGCCTACGGGGTCGGGATGGGAGGCTGAGGAAGCCGGAAGTCGCCCACGCGACATGACAGGGTTTACCAGCCGTAGCTCTCGTCTGAGACTGCCCGCCTCCGCGCCTGCGGCGCTTCGGCGCGCAGCCGTCGCCTGCGATCGAGAGCGAAGGCTGGCGGAAGCGCCTGGGAGTCGAACCCAGCCCGCCCGCGAAAACGCGGGCAGCGACCGATTTTGAAGACCGGGAGGGCCACCGGGCCCCGTTCGCTTCCTCGGGCCTCCATTGTACCTGGGTCGGCATGGCGGAGCTCGCGGAGGCACCGGAACGCACGGAGACGATCACACGGAGACACGGAGCGCACGGAGACGGAGGCCGGTCTGGCCGACGCCAGACCGGCCATCTGCTCCGCCTTTGCCCTCACGCGAACCGCCGAGTCACAGCCAAAGCAACGAGCCACTGGAAGTGCTCCGTGCGTCTCCGTGGACTCCGTGTCTCCGTGTGGTGGACTCGCCCGTGTCCTCCGTTTCCTCCGTACCTCACCGATCCAGCAGCTCCAAGAACCTCTCCCTGTCGTTCAGGTCCTCGAACACGACGTCGGCGCCGCTGTCGTGAAGCTCGGCCGAGGTGAATCCGCCGGTCGCCACGCCCACCGCCATCGCGCCGACCTCGCGCGCGCACGCGATGTCGTGCGGCGTGTCTCCCACGACAAGCGTGTGTTGCGCGGCAAGCTCCGGAAGCCCCAGCCGCCGCGCGCGTTCCCACGCGAAGGGCACGAGCGCGTTGCGGTCGGCCGCATCGTCGGCAAACGCGCCGCAGCGGAAGTAGCGCCACAGATCGAAGTGCTCGAGCTTGAGGCGGGCGCCTTCCTCGAAGTTGCCCGTCAGCAGACCGAGAAAGACGTCGTCGCGCCGCGCCAGGGCGTCGAGCAGCCCCCGGACGCCGGGCATCACCGCTTTCACGCCGCGGCCGGGAAGCTCGATCTCCTCCCGAAGGTGCACCAGATAGCGCTCGCGAAGATGATCCAGCAGGCGATCGTCCAGCGTGCGGCCGAGCCGGCTGACGACATCCGCGAGGATGACGCGATCGGTGCGGCCGGCGACGGGAATGCCCGAGAGCGCTTCGGCGTTGCCCGCGATGTCCGCGCACGCGCGGTTCATCGCGCGCAGCCCGGCGCCGCCGGTGAGAACGAGCGTGCCGTCGATATCGAACAGGATCAGTTTGCGCATCGTTGAAATCGCCGATCTACAATCGCGGCTGGAGGACGACATGACTCGAGCCAGGATATACACCACCATCCTGATGTGCGCGGGCGCCGGCGCGATCGGGCTGGCGCAGGCGCCGGCCGCGACACGCGCGGCCGGCACCGTGACCGCGCATGCCGACATCAAGGGGGACGGGATCACGGGAACCGCCGACCTCACGGAGCGCAAGATCGGCACCGGCATCGTCGTGGACATCACGGTCGCGGCGAGCGGACTGAAGCCGGGCATGCACGGCGTGCACCTCCACGCGATCGGAAAGTGCGAGCCGGATTTCACCGCGGCGGGCGGCCACTTCGATCCCGGTCCGGCCGGCAACACGGACCCCGACGCGAACCACCCGTTCCACATGGGCGACGTGCCCAATCTCCAGGCCGGGGCGAACGGGCGCGGGACGCTGAAAGCCACGACCACCCGGGTGACGCTGTCGGATGGCCCGCTCTCGATCTTCGATGCGGACGGCACCGCGATTGTCATCCACGGCAACCCGGATCAGGGAATCACGGGTGAACCGAAATCCGGAGTCAGCGGCGGACCGCGGGTCGCGTGCGGCGTGTTCACGAAGAAGTAAGCGCGCGGCTACCACCACCGTCCTCGCTTCTTCGCCGGGACGAGCTTCCCGGTCGCGGGTTCGAGCCTCAGCACTCGGTCCCCGACGAAGTTCGCGAAGCTCGCGTCCGCGGTGATGACCAGCGCCGTCAGGTTACGTCCGGCGAGCAGCCGCCGCGTGTCCTCTGCGAGGGCCTGGATATCCTCCCGCGGCACCATCGCGGTCGGATGTTCGACGAGCAGCAGCGACGGACCGAGCGCGACCGCCCGCGCCAGGTGCGCGCGCGCGCGGACGGCGGCCGGCGCCTCGGCGACAGGCCGATCGAGCCACCGCGCCTCGATTCCGCATTCCGCCGCGAGCGCCGAGACTCGCGCCAGCGTCTCCTGGGACATCGGATCGATGGCCAGCGTAAAGGGCATCGCGAGATTCCCGGCGAGCGTGCTGCCTTCGAGGAGCACGCCTCGATCGCTGACGATTCCAAAACGATCGAGCGAGGCGAGCCATTCATCGCCGTTCGCAATGTCGGCGGTGCCGCGTCCAAAGGCACGGATGGTGCCTTCCTCGGGCAGCGACGACCCGGTGATCAGGTTGACGAGGAGCTCGGCAGCCCCGGCGTCGAGCCCGCTGAGCGCAACCCGCTCGCCCGCGCGCATCAGCAGCGACAGCACGCGCAGCGGGCGCAGGCCGGCATGACGTTTGACGACGTGGCTGATCTCGAGGATGGGAGGCCCGGGCGCCGCGCTCATGGCACCCGCGCCCGGAGCAACTCGAAGTCCTCGGGCGACAGCGTGACCGCGCCGATGACGGCGTTGCGCCCCAGGCCTTCGCCGTGAAAATCGGAGCCGCCCGACACCGCAAGGCCGTGACGCGCTGCAAGCGCACGGTAATGCCGTTCCGTCGCTTCGTCGTGATCGCTGTGGCGCACTTCTATCGCGGCGAGACCTTCTGCCGCGAGAACCGGCACGAGCGCGTCCATGCCGAGCAGACCGGGATGGGCGAGTGAGACGATCCCGCCGGCCGCCCGCACCACCGCTATGACGCCCGCGGGACCGCTGCCCCGCCGCGGCACGTAGGCCGGGCAGTCGTCGCCGAGCAGCGTGTCGAACGCCTCTCTCCGATCGCGCACGTGGCCCGAGGCGACGAGCGCGTCGGCGACCTGCGGCCGGCCGATGCTCCGTTCGGGCCTCGCGGCCCCCGAGGTGACGAGCGCGTCTACGTCAACCGCGACGCCAAGCTCCCGCAGCCGCTCGCCGATCTCCGCCACGCGGCGCAGGCGATCCGCGCGCTGCCGTTCCAGAAACGCGGAGAGGTCCCGGCTCGTGCCGTCGAAGAAATAGCCGAGCATGTGAACGTCGCGTCCCCGCTCGACGGCGGTCATCTCGATGCCCGTGACGAGGGTCACGCCGAGGCGCGCGGCGGCGGCGCGCGCCTCGGCAAGGCCGGCGACGGTGTCGTGATCCGTCACGCTGAGGATGGTGATGCCGGCGGCCTGCGCGCGTTCGACGAGCGCGGAGGGCGCCAGGTTGCCGTCCGAGGCGGTCGTGTGCAGATGGAGATCGATCACAGGGTGCTGAGGGGTGCTCACGGGTGCTGAAGGGTGCTCACGGGTGTTGAAGGGTGCTCACGGGTGCTGAGGGGCGCTCAAAGGTGCGCAGGGGCCTGCCCCGCCGTAGCGCGTAGCGCGAAGGCGGGTGCTCAGAGCGCGGCGGCCTCGCGGCGCCGCTTGCGCGCCGGCGCCTGCCGCCCGGCGCGGCGCCGCTGGCGCTCGACGAGGCCGCGATACTCGCGGATCAGCAGATCGAGGTGGGCGCGCTCCTCGTCGGCGAACTCGAGAAAAATCCTCTTGCCCTCGGAGTCCTCGAACTTCTCGCCGTATCGCTTGAAGAACTTGTGCGAGCCCCGCTCGCAGCGGATGCCGATCATCAGCGCCTGGCGATCGTTGACGCCTGCCGCCAGTTGCTCGGCGCCGGCCGAGAACAGGCCGTTGGCGGCTCCCTTGAAGAACAGGAATGTCGGCTGTGACTCGAGCTGCGGATCGGGCAGGAGCAGCTCGCGATACCGGCGCTCGAGCGTGGCCAGGTGCTCCTTCTCCTCGCCGGCGAGCTTCTCGAACACGCGCCGGCCGCGCGCGTCGCGCGTGAGCCGCGCCGCGCGCGTGTAGAAGTCCAGGCCGCTGCGCTCGGTGGCAATGGCAATCCGCAGCGCGTCGCGCGCGAAGAGCGCGTCGGTCGCGCCCTGTTCCGCCGCCGCGGGACGCCCGGTCCGGCACGGTTCGCACGTCCCGTGGATCTGCAGCACGCTCTGGCGCGCCGTGAAATTCCGCGCGGCCGCCACCTCCTCGATCAACGCCTCGATGTCCGAGCTGAGAAACTCGAACGAGCGGTTGCAGGTCTTGCAGATGAGATGAAAGTGCCGCGGGTGCCGGTAGGAATGCTCGAAGCGGAAGCGCCCCTCGTCGAAATCCACCTTCCTGGCGATGCCGGCATCGACCATCCACTGCAGCGTCCGGTACACGGTCGCCCGGCTGATCCGCTGGTCCTCGCGGCGGATCAGATCGAAGAGATCGTCGGCGGTGAGGTGCCCCTCCTGGCGGAGGAAGACGTTGACAATGAGATCGCGCTTGCTCGACCGTTTGCTGCCGGCCGGACGGAGACTTTCGAGGTAGGCAGTCGGCTCCATAAGCGGTCCGGACTAGCTTCCAGTTTCCAGCCGCCAGCTTCCAGCGCATCGTCTGGCTGGGCACTGGTAGCTGGGAACTGGTAACGGGTTGTTTCTACACGCTGAACGACGAACCGCAGCCGCAGGTGGACTTGGCGTTGGGATTCCTGATGGTGAACCCGCCGCCGGTCACGTTGTCCACGAAGTCGACTTCGGCACCCTTCAGGTACCGCGCGCTGATCGGATCCACGAGCAGCTTGACGCCGTTGGACTGAATGACCGCATCGGTCGAGGCGTCCCCCTCGCCCTCGTCGATCATCAACCCGTACTGGAAGCCCGAACAGCCGCCTCCCTGAACGAACACGCGCAGGCCGGCGTCGACCTTGTTTTCCTCGGTGAGCAGCTCGGAAATCTTGGTTGCCGCGGCCGGTGTCACATTAATCATCAGTGGTTCTCCCTCTACCAGCAGACACTTGATTATAGCGGCCGCGCTCGGCGCGTTTCAACCACGACGGAGGCGAAAGGCACCCGGCCCGAGGACTCAACCCATGGAGCCACAGTGATTTAGACGCCGCTGGGGGTCCACTTGTCTCCAGCCGGCCCCGGGCGACATACTTGGGGCGTGAGCGCCGAATTCCCTTTCTTCCTTCAGGGCCAGCCCAGCCGTTCCAATCAGCCGCTCGATGTCAGGAATCCCTACGACAACAGCGCGATCGGCCGCACATGGCTGGCCGGCGACGATGAATTCGAGCGAGCTTGGCGGCAACGCGGGCGTGATCGTGGACGAAAGTGCGGCGCTCGACTTCGCCGCGAAACGTATCGCCGCCGGTGGCTTTGCGTTTGCCGGGCAGAGCTGCATCTCGGTGCAGCGCGTCTACGTGCACGATCGGATCTACGACGACTTCACGGCGCGCCTGGTGCGTCTCGTCGAAGCGCTGAAGGTCGGCGATCCGCTGGTTCCGGCAACGGATCTCGGCCCGATGATTGAAGAAAGCGAAGCCGCGCGGATCGAGGCGTGGGTCGGGGAAGCCACCCGGGCCGGCGCCCGAGTGCTCACCGGCGGCCGCCGTCTCGGTCCCGCCGTGTATGCGCCGACCATCCTGAGCGACGTGCCGAATGATGCGCGCGTCTGCGCGCACGAGGTTTTCGCCCCACTCGTGGCGCTCTTCCGCTTTTCGCGATTCGAGCAGGCGATCGCCGAGGTCAATCGCTCGACGTATGGACTCCAGGCCGGCGTGTTCACGGCCGATCTCGAACACACGCTACGCGCCTTCGACGAGCTGGAGACCGGCGGCGTCATCGTCAACGACGGCCCCACGTGGCGCATCGATCACATGCCGTATGGCGGGGTCAAGGACTCCGGCATGGGCCGCGAGGGGCCGCGCTATACGTTCGAAGAGATGACCGAGCCCAAGCTGCTCGTGATCAACCGCCAGGTCGGGTGACGCCAGCCTTCCCAGGCAGCCCTAAAGGGCTGCGCAACAGGAACGCGCCGGGTGGCGCGGCGGTTCAAGGCTGCCTCGTGTTGCGCAGCCCTTCAAGGCTGCCTCGTGTTGCGCAGCCCTTCAAGGCTGCCTCGTGTTGCGCAGCCCTTCAGGGCTGCCTCGTGTTGCGCAGCCCTTCGGGGCTGCCTCGTGTTGCGCAGCCCTTCGGGGCTGCCTCGTGTTGCGCAGCCCTTCGGGGCTGCCTGTACTATGCACACCAAATACGACCCACACGTTCGGCTGATGGACGAGTTCCTGCGCGATCGCATCGTGCCCCGGATATGGGAGCGCGACATCAGCGTCTGGGGCGCGGCGCCCGGCAGCGCCGACGCCGCCTCCATCTCGTCGCGCCTCGGCTGGCTCGACGTCGCGCGCACGATGACGCCCGAGCTCGATCGGATCCGCGCGCTCGCGGAATCCGTGAAGGCCGGCGGCATCACGTCCGTGTACCTGCTCGGCATGGGCGGGAGCAGTCTGTGCGCCGAAGTCCTACGCGCGGTGTTTGGTGTGGCGGAGGGCTATCCGGACCTGGCCGTGCTCGATACGACCGACGAAGCCACGATAACGGCGGCGGGGGGTCGCATGGATCCCGCCCGAACGCTGATCGTCGTGTCCAGCAAGAGCGGCGGCACCGTTGAAGTCGCCTCGCTCGAGCGGTTCTTCTGGCAGCGCGTCGCCGCGGCGCTCGGCGCCTCCGCCGGACGTCAGTTCATCGCCATCACCGACCCGGACACCGCGCTACGGACGCTTGCGGAGTCGCGCGGTTACAGGGACGTCTTCATCAACCCGCCCGACATCGGCGGCCGGTTTTCCGCGCTCTCCTTGTTCGGCCTCGTTCCCGCCGCGCTCATCGGCGCGCCTGTAGAGGCGATCCTCGCCGGCGGCGCGGCCATGGCCGGCGGCTGTCGCGAGGAGAGCCACGTGAACGCCGGGCTCCAGCTCGGCACGTTCATCGGCGCCGCGGTGAAGGACGGGCGCGACAAGCTGACACTGGCCTTGTCGCCTCGCCTCGCCTCGCTCGGCCTGTGGATCGAGCAGCTTGTCGCCGAGAGCACCGGCAAGCACGGCAAGGGGGCACTACCTGTCGTCGACGAGCCGCTCGGGCATCCCGACGCATACGGGCGCGATCGCGCGTTTGTCGCCATCGCGACCGAGGTCGATGCGCCCGACGGGCGCAAGCTGGCCGCCATCCAGGACGCCGGCCATCCGGTCCTGCGACTGACGACGAGGATCGACGGGCTTGGAGCGGAGTTCTTCCAGTGGGAGTTCGCGACCGCCGTGGCGGGCGCGGCGCTCGGCATCAATCCCTTCGACGAGACGAACGTGTCGGAGGCCAAGGAGAAGACGAAGGGACTGCTCGCGCGGTTCGCGGCGAGCGGGAAACTGACAGAACCCGCGCCCGCCGCCGCCGACGATCGCGTCGCGGTGTATTCGCGGACCGCTGCCGGCGGCTCGCCGTCGGAGGTGATTCGCGCGGCGGTGGATTCAATTGGCGCGGGCGACTACGCGGCGTTCCTGTCGTACCTGCCGCACCAGGCGGACGTCACCGCCGCGATTGCGGAGGTTCGTGACGCCATTCGCGCGAGGAGACACTCGGCCACGACCTTCGGCGTCGGTCCGCGGTATCTTCACTCAACGGGGCAGTACCACAAGGGTGGACCGAACACCGCGGTCGCGTTTGTGATCACGGCAGACGACGAGACGGAGACGCCGATTCCGGAGGCGGGATATTCGTTCGCCGTGTTGAAGCGCGCGCAGGCGCTGGGCGACGTGGGGACGCTGGAAGCGCACGGCCGGCGCACCGTGCGCATCCATGTGAAGGACAGCGCGTCCGCCCCGCGGACGCTCGAGCGCCTGTTCGCGGACGCGCTGAAGTGAATCAGCGCGCGGAGTTCAGGCACGAACAGGAGGAGGAAAGAAGGGGAGGCTTGCACGCTGGAGCTGCGCGCCAGAAGGGCGACCTCACGGAAGGTTGAGCGCCACTCTTGCGGGCTTGGTTGTTGTGACTGTGCGGCCTGTTGCGTGCAAGCCCCGTCAGCGGTCGGCTAGTTTCGCGCCGCGCATACAAGTCGCATGTGGCTGCTCCTCCGAGTGCTCACGTTATCGGCGGGGCGACTACAGCAAATGGCTGACGAGCTCTGCGCCACGCCGTGGAGTGCTTCTAAGATGATCGCAAGGCCACCATCGGCTCGACCGACGCGGCGCGGCGCGCCGGGGAAAGGCTCGCGAGGAGCGCGATCAGGACGGTAATGGCGGCGCCGGCGACGTAGGCCAGAGGCTCCATCTTGCTGAGCGGGAGGCCCAGGACCCCGCCGTCGAGTCGCACGAGGGCCCCCGCGACAAGGAGGCCGACCGCCACGCCAGGGGCAACGAGCTTGAGGACGTCGAAGACGATCATGCCGATCACGCGGAGACGCGAGGCGCCGAGCGTGACCCGCACGGCGATTTCGCGAGTGCGGGTCGAGACCATCAATCCGACGACCCCGTAAATTCCCAGTGCCGAGAGCATCAGCATCACGCCGCCGCTGATACCGGAGAACACCGACTGGTTCAGAAAGTCGGCCATGCTGTTTTCCCGCAGCCACACCCCTGTGACGATGCTGGCAGGCTCGAAGTTCGGATCGAGCTCGCGGATCGCATTCTCGAGGGCCGCAGTCAACTTCAGCGATGGTTCCCCGGCCGCGCTGCGCGCTACGAGCATCACCGTTGGCGCTCCGCTGTCGTCGTCGCTGACGCGCACGCCGTCCCGGCGGACATCCGGGTACTGCGCCAGCGGCAGCAACACCTGCGCACGGTCCGAGCTCATTTGCGAGGTGGGAAAATCCTCCGTCACCCCCACGATGGTGAGCGTGCGCTGCGCCCGGTTTTTGTCGCCGGGAGGCGCGAAAGTCAAGCGCTGGCCGATGGCGCTGCCGCCGTCGGCATCCCCGAAGAGCCGGTGGGCGAGCGTATCCGATATGACGGTCACCAGCTCGGCGCCCGCGCCGTCAGCATCAGTGAAAGTGCGTCCTCGCAGGAGCGGGATCCCCATCGTGTCCAGATATCCGTCGCCGACGCGGGTGACATGGGCGAAGACGACCCCGGGGGCAACACTCGCATCTGTCACCAGTGAGACCTTCGCGGTGCGGTAGCGGAAATCGAGCGGCAGGCCATCAGCGACGGTGACCGACGCGACGCCGCTGGCGTTTGCGAGACTGTCGCGGACGCGTCGGACCGTGGCGTTGTTGTTCGCAACACCGTCGAGCCTGAGCGGCGCCGCGTACAAGAGATCGGATTCGAATCCGAGATCCGACGTCGCCGTGACGCGGAGTCGATCGAGCGACATGCCGCTCATGACCAGCAACGGCACCGCCACCGCGACTTGCAGCGCCGCTGTCAGACGATGAGCGCGCCCTACCCGCACGCCGCCGGCGCCGGCTTCATCTTTCAGGACGGCGCTGATGTCCGGACGACTGAAACGGGCGGCGGGCAACCATCCAAACACCAGGCTCGTCGCCACGCAGACGCCGATGGTGATCGCGACCATGGGGAGGTCTACTCTCAGCGCCTCCTGCATGCGAACCGGAATGGGTTCCCCCATCAACCACGAGAATGCCGGCGGAGCGTTGAACAGTACGAGCGAGGCGAGCGCTCCTCCGAGCGCCGCCAGCAGGACGGCTTCGGCCAGCAGATGCTGGATCAGCCGTCCCCGGCTTGCGCCAATCGCCTGCCGGATCGACAGCTCTCGCTCGCGCATCGCACCGCGGACCAGCATCATCCCGGAAATGTTCAGGCACACCACCAGCAGCGGCATCAGCATCATGGTCTGCCAGACGGCGAAAATGACGACCGCGTCGGAGCCCTCGAGGCTGCCCATCGGGTCGTACGTCCGGACGACGCCCGCCTTGAACTCATTGGTCGCCGGAAACTGTTTTGCCAGCTGACCGGTGAGCGCGGAAACCGCGGCACTGGCCTGCGCGACGGTGACTCCCTGCGTCAGGCGGCCGTGGATCTGCACCCATTCCTTGCCGCGGTCGAAACGAAGGTTGTCGTCAGCAAGAAGTCGTGGATGCCGTTCGAGCGGAACGAAGAGCGCGGCGTCCCGAGAACTGAGATGTCCCTCGAATCCGTTCGGAGCGACGCCCACCACCACGTGCGCCACGCCGTTCAGCGCGAGCGTCTTCCCGACGATGTCTGGATCGGAGCCGAGGCGGTTCTGCCAGATGTGGTATCCGAGGATCACAACGGGGTCGGCCGTTTCTCGAAATCCCGGCCCCCGCGCCAGCGCCACGCCGATCGTCGCGAAGTAGTTGGACGAGACGAACATCGTTGGCGACGTCGTCTTCACCTCCGAGGGCCGGAGGGAGACCTGGCTTTCTCCCATCGCCCACCCCGTCATCGAAACGCCTGTCTGGGCGTCGCGCAGGTCGATGTAGTCCGGATAGGACCACTTGTCAGTCTCCCTGCGGGGGGCGACCGATGTCGTGACGAGTTCAACCAGCCCCCCGGTATTTATCCCGGGAGGAGGCGTGGTGAATACTCGCTTGCCGTAGGGGACCGCGATGACGGGCGCCATGCCGATCCCGAGCGAGATGACGCACACGAACGTGAACGATCGAGCCTTGGCCAGCGACCGGCTGGCATGAACGAGATCGCGCCAGATACCTTTGACCGTGTCCATGATCAACTCCGCAGCAAGTCTCGGCTTCCGGGCTGCGGAAGTCCTCAGCGGCGCGTGAGCGGGTTGTGAGATTTTCGTGAGATCGGCCGGACGCGATCAGCGCGCGCCCGCAGCTTGCCTGAGCAGCGACGCAAACGCCTGCTGATCGATTTCTGAAGCGTCATGGACCTTCGTGTGCCGCACGTACTGTCCGGTGCCTTCGAGCAATCCTCTCGGATCGCGCAGGGACGATCCCCTGAAGAAACCGAACTGCACGTATCCCGTCGCGGCGTAAACGTACGCCACGGGACCGTGGCTGCCGATCCAGCACCCGTTTCCCCACTTCACGGCTTCCGTCAACCGGGGTTCGGTGCGTTTCACAAACCGCCGAAGCACGACTGATCGCTCGATTGCCGGGGCTCTGATCCTTCAGGGACTCATCGAAGCTCGCATATGGCTTCATTCGTCCAGACTTGCTACGCCGTCCTGACCTCCGCTACCGCTTCAACGTGTCGAGAATCTCGCCCGACTGCGCCTCCACCGTCTTGTGGAGGCTGTTCCCGTGCGCGTCCATCGTGACGATCGCGGGGAAATCGCGCACCTGGAGGTGCCACATCGCTTCGGGTGTGCCGAACTCGAGCAACGACACGCCTTCGACGCGCTCGATGCAGCGGGCGTAGAACTGGGCGGCGCCGCCGATGGCGTTCAGGTACACCGCGCCTGACTCCTGCAATCCGGCGAGCGTCCTCGCGCCCATGCCGCCCTTCCCGATGATCGCCCTGATGCCGTACCGCTTGATCACCTCCGCCTGGTACGGCTCCTCTCGAATGCTCGTCGTCGGACCTGCCGCCGTGATCTTCCAACCCGACCCGCCTTCGCCGCTTTGCGGCTTCGGCACGGCAAGCGCCTGACCCGTCTCCTTCACCGCGACCGGGCCGCAGTGGTACAGCACGCCGCCGCGGAGATCGACCGGCGGCTCGTGCGTCATCAAATAGGAGTGCACCGCGTCGCGCCCGGTGAACATGCGGCCGGAGATCAGGACGATGTCGCCGACCTCGAGCGAGCGCACCTGCTCCTCGGTGATGGGCGCCTGGAGTGACACTTCCCGGCCGGTGCGCGGGAACCCCGCGGCCACGAGCTCAGGGGCGAGCATCGGCGCCGACGGCGTGGTGCCTTCGCGATACAACCACGATGTGATCGCGCCTGACGTCGCGTCGAGGCGGACGCCAAGCCGGCGGAACGCCCAGCAGTCGTACGCGACCGATACGAAGTAGCACGCCGGCAGCCGGTTCAACACGCCGATCTTGCAGCCGATGAGCGATGTCTGGCCGCTGAAGCCCATCGGCCCGATCGAGAGCTGGTTGGCTTCATTCATGACGGACGCCTCGAGCTCCGCGAGACGCGGATCGGGATTCACGTCGTCGAGCGTCCGGAACAACTGCTCCTTCGCGTGAAGATAGCCCGCGGTGCGGTCCCCGCCGATGCAGACGCCGAGCGCGCCGGGGCTGCACCCCTTGCCCTGCGCCTTCCACACCGCGTGCAGGATGCACTTGCGGACGCCTTCGAGCGAACGGTCGGCGCGGCCCAGATGATCGAGATCGGCGGGCAGCGCGTACTGCGTGTTGGTGTTCTCGCAGCCGCCTCCCTTGAGAATCAGCTTGACCTCGACGTCCGGCTGCTCCCACTGCTCGAAGTGGACGATCGGCATGCCCGGTCCGAGATTGTCGCCGGAGTTCTCGCCGGTGATCGAATCGACGGAGTTCGGACGCAGCTTGCCGCGCGTGGTGACCTCCGCGATCGCCTCGCGGATGCGCGCGCGCATCCAGATCTGGTTCGCGCCCACCGGCACCTTCACCTCGAAGGTCGGCATGCCGGTGTCCTGGCAGATCGGCGCCTCGCACGAGGCCGCCTGGTCGATGTTCTGCGCGATGATGTTCAGCGCCTGGCCGGCGCGCGTGGCTGCCTCCTCGGCGCCGACCGCGTGGGACATGGCCGCGCGGACGTCGGGAGGCAAGTCGGTGGAAGTACGCGTAATAAGAGCGACGATGCTGTCGAAAAATGCAGGAAGCATGGGGAAAAGTATACTACTCGGGCCGCGATGACTATCACGCCGCTCGACTGGACGATTGTGGCGCTGTCGATCGTGGTGTCCTTCATTCCGGCCGTCCTGCTGGCGCGGCGGGCGGGGTCCAGCAGCGCCGAGTTCTTCGCGTCCGGGCGATCCGCCCCGTGGTGGCTCATCGGCGTGTCGATGGTGGCCACGACCTTCAGCACCGACACGCCCAACCTGGTCACGAACCTCGTGCGCGAACACGGCGTCGCGCAGAACTGGCTGTGGTGGGCGTTCCTCCTGACCGGGATGACGACTGTCTTCTTCTACGCGCGGCTGTGGCGGCGCTCGCGCGTCCTGACGGATCTCGAGTTCTACGAGATTCGCTATTCCGGCCGTCCCGCGAGCCTCGTGCGCGCGTTTCGCGCCGTCTACCTCGGGCTGTTCTTCAACTGCGTGATCATGGCCGCGGTGAACCTGGCCGCCGCGAAGATTGCCAACGTCCTGCTCGCCTGGCCGATGCCGCGCACGCTGATTGTCTGCGCGATTCTCAACGTGGCGTTCGCGGCCACCTCGGGGTTGTGGGGCGTCATGGTGACCGACTTCATTCAGTTCGGCATCGCGATGACCGGGTCGTTCGCGGCGGCCTGGTTCGCGCTCGGCCGCCCCGAGGTCGGCGGTCTCTCGGGCCTCCTCCAGCACACGCCTGCCTCGACGCTGGCCCTGCTGCCGGATTTCAGCGACTGGAGCCTCACCCTGTCGATCCTGATCGTGCCCCTCACCGTGCAATGGTGGTCCGTCTGGTATCCGGGAGCGGAGCCGGGCGGCGGCAGCTATATCGCGCAGCGCATGCTCGCCTCGCGCAGCGAGCGCGACGCGCTCGCCGGCACCTTCTTCTTCAACGTCGCGCACTACGCGCTGCGGCCGTGGCCGTGGATCATCGTCGCGCTGTCGTCGATGCTCGTCTTCCCGAACCTCTCCGACATCGCGCGCACGCTGCCGTGGGTGGATCCAGGGCTCATCGGCCACGACATGGCGTATCCCGCGATGCTGACGTTCCTGCCCGCGGGGTTCATGGGGCTCATGATCGCGGGCATGCTGGCCGCGTATGTGTCGACGCTGTCGACGCATCTCAACTGGGGCACGTCGTACCTCGTTCACGACGTGTACCGGCGCTTCGTGCGATCGGGCGCGCCTGAAAGGCATTACGTGGCGGTCGGCCGCCTCGTCACCGGCCTGCTGATGCTGGCCGCGGCGCTCCTGACCTTCGTCCTCGATTCCGCCCGCCAGGCGTTCGAGCTGCTCATGTCGATCGGCGCGGGGACGGGATCGATTTACCTCCTGCGATGGTTCTGGTGGCGCGTCAACGCCTGGAGCGAGATTGCCGCGATGGTGTCGTCGTTCGCCGTCGCGCTTGGATTCGCGGTCGCCGCGAGGAACGGCGCGGCCATCCCGTCGCACATCGCGCTGCTGGTGTCGGTCGCGGTCACCACGGTGACCTGGGTGACCGTCGCGTTCCTGGGTCCGGCGACCGACCGGGCCACGCTGGTGTCCTTCTACAAGCTCGTGCGTCCCGCGGGTCCTGGCTGGACCTCCGTGCGCGCCGAGACCGGCCTGCCCCCCTCGCCAGACAGCCTGCCGCACGCGCTCGCCGGCTGGGTGCTCGGCTGCACCTTCATCTACTCGGCGCTGTTCGGCGCCGGAACGCTCCTCTACGGGCATCGCGCGCAGGCCGCAATGTGGCTGGCCGCGTTCGTCGCAAGCGGACTCGGGCTCGCGCGAATCGTCCCCCGTGTCTGGCGGGCCGAGACGCTGACATGAAGGCCGTCGTGCTCGCGCGCGGCCGCGGCACGCGCATGCAGCGGCACGACCGCTCCGTTGCGCTCGACCTCGAGCAGGCGGCCATGGCGGACGCGGGGCTGAAGAGCATGATTCCGTTTCGCCGTCCCTTCCTCGATTACGTCCTGAGTGCCCTTGCCGACGCGGGCTGTCTCGATGTCTGTCTGGTCGTCGGGCCCGACGACGAGGTGATGCGACGGTATTACACGCAGGAGCGGCCGCCCGAGCGCGTGCGCGTCAGGTTCGCCGTCCAGGAGCGGCCGCTCGGCACCGCCAACGCCGTCCTGGCGGCGCGGCCGTTTGCCGGCGTCGATCCATTCCTGGTGCTGAACTCCGACAACTACTACCCCGCCGGTGTCTTCGAGGCGTTGGCCGCGCTCGACGGGCCCGGTCTTCCCGCGTTCCGTCGGCTCGCGCTCATCCGCCAGAGCAACATCGATCCCGTTCGCGTGCGCGCCTTTGCCATCCTGCGGATTGCGCAGGACGGCCGGCTGCTGGACATCATCGAAAAGCCGGACGAGGCGACCGCGGCGTCTTTCGGCGACAACTTCGCGGTCAGCATGAACTGCTGGCGCTTCGACGCGTCCATTTTCAGCGCCTGCCGCGACGTGGCTCCGTCCGAGCGCGGCGAGGTCGAGCTGCCGAACGCCGTCCGTCACGCGGTGCGCGTGATGGGGCTGCGGTTTCAAACGGTTCCGATCGACGCCGGGGTGCTCGATCTGTCACGGCGCGGAGACATTCCCGAAGTCGGGCGCCGCCTGGCTGGAATCGATCCGCGCCCATGACGATTGCCACCGCTCTCGAGCGGGCGGGCATGAGCCCGGCAGGCGCCGCGGCGAAGGCGCGCATCTTCGAAGAGCTGCGGTCCGCCGCCGGCGGACCGGGGCGCTGCTGGTTCGTTCCCGGCCGCATCGAGGTGCTCGGCAAGCACACCGACTACGCGGGCGGACGCAGTCTCGTCTGCGCCGTCGAGTACGGGTTCTGCCTGATCGCGACGCCGCGAGACGACGGGCAGATCGTGATTCGCGATCTGCGCGCCGGATCGATCGTGACGGCCGCCCTCGATCCCGCCTTGTCCGTTCCACCGAGCGGGTGGGCGAACTACGTCATGACGGTCGCGCGCCGTGTGGCCCGTGACTTTTCGAACGCGCGCCGCGGCGCGGACGTCGTGCTCACGAGCGATCTGCCGCGCGCGGCCGGCATGAGCAGCTCGAGCGCGATGATGATTGCGCTGTTCCTCGTGCTGGCCGACGTCAACGGCCTGGAGCGCGATCCGGCGGCGGCGGAGGTCTTCGCGGGCCGGGAAGCGCTCGCCGCGTACCTCGCGGCGGTCGAGAACGGCCAGGGCTTCGGGCCGCTCGCGGGCGACCGCGGCGTCGGCACCAGCGGCGGCAGCGAAGACCACACGGCGATCCTGTGCAGCGAGGCGGGCTCCCTGGCCCAGTATGCGTTCCGGCCCGTGCGCCGCGAGCGGACCGTGCCGCTCGATCCTGCGCTGGTCTTCGCGATCGGCGTCAGCGGGGTCAGGGCGAGCAAGACGGGGTCGGCACTGGTGCGCTACAACGACGCCACCGGCGCCGTCCAGCGGATGCTCGATGTCTGGCGGACCTCGTCGGGCCGCGACGATCCGGTGCTGGCCGACGCGCTCTCCAGCGCTCCGGATGCAGCCGCCCGGCTGCGCGACGCGATCTCCCGCACGCAGGATGCCGGGGCGCTCACCGCGCGCCTGGACCAGTTCATCGAGGAGAGCGACACGCTCGTCCCCGCGGCGGCCGGCGCGCTCGCACGCGGGGACCTGAGCGCGCTCGGAGAGATCGCGGATCGCTCCCAGGCGCTCGCCGAACGCGGGCTCGGCAACCAGGTGCCGGAGACGATCGAGCTCGCCCGGTCGGCGCGCCGCCTCGGCGCAATCGCGGCCTCGGCCTTCGGCGCCGGGTTCGGCGGCAGCGTGTGGGCGCTCGTGCCCGCCACGGACGCGGCGCGGTTCGCGGACGAATGGGCCGCCGTCTACCGCAGGCAGTTCCAGGACGCCGCCGAGCGCGCGGCGTTCCTGGTCACGCGGCCGGGGCCGGCTGCGCTACGCGTTGACGGGGGACAGTAGGCAGTAGGCAGTGAGCCGGCGAGTAGCTTGGAGCAGGCAGCTGGCAGCGAGCAGCGGATCAGGCTGTAAGCTGGCAGCACGCAGCTGGCAGCTGGCAGTGGATCACGCCGTCACGCTGAAGCTTCACAGCGGGATACACTGCCTGCTGCCTGCCGCCAGCTGCATGCTGATCCACTGCCAGCTGCCTGCTGCCGGCTGCGAGCTACGATAGAGGAGAACTTTCATGGCTGTTGATACCGGACGACGGAACTTCATGCGCGCGGCGGGGGCGTTGATTGGCGCGTCGCTGGCGGCGGACGGCACGAAGGCGGCAGAACCGGCCGCGGCCCAGCGGGCCTCCGCGGCCCCGTTCGCGGCGGCCCCGATGAAAGAGGTCCGGATTGGGATGGTCGGCGTCGGCGGTCAAGGCTCGTCCCACGTCCGCAACTTCCTGCACGTGCCCGGCGTCCGCATCGCCGCCATCTGCGACATCGTGGACGACAAAGTGAAGGCGATGCAGAAGGCGGTGACCGATGCGGGACAGCCGGAGCCGGCCGGTTACTCGCGCGGGCCGCGCGACTTCGAGCGGCTGTGCGACACCGAGGACCTGGACCTCGTGTTCACGTCGACGCCGTGGGAGTGGCACGTCCCGGTGTGCACGGCGGCCATGAAGAACGGCAAGCACGCCGCGACCGAAGTGCCCGCGGCGACGTCGATCGAGGGCTGCTGGGCGCTCGTCGAGCACGCGGAGAAGCACCGGAAGCACTGCGTGATGATGGAGAACTGCAACTACGACAGGCCCGAGATGCTGGTGTTCAACATGGTGCGGCAGGGCCTGTTCGGCGAGATCCTGCACGCGGCGGGCGGATACCTGCACGATCTGCGCGGGATCAAGTTCGCCAACGAGGGAGAGGGGCTGTGGCGCCGCGCGTGGGCGATGAAGAAGAACGGCAACCTGTACCCGACTCACGGGCTCGGCCCGGTGGCCAACTGCCTCGACATCAACCGCGGCGATCGATTCGAGTACCTGGTGTCGATGAGCGGCCCGTCGCGTGGTCTGCAGCTTTACGCGCAGGAGCATTTCCCTGACGGCGCGCCCCAGCGCGCCGAGAAATTCGTGCTCGGCGACGTGAACTCGACGCTGATCCGCACGGCGAAGGGGCGGACGATGTACGTGGGCCACGATACGAACCTGCCCCGGCCGTACAGCCGCATCCATCACGTGCAGGGGACGAAGGGGCTCTTCAACGGCTATCCCAATCGCGTCTACATCGAAGGCCGCAGCCCCGCGCATCAGTGGGAGGAGATGAAGGCCTATCTCGCCGAGTACGATCACCCGCTCTGGAAGGACCTCAGCGGCGACGCGCAGGGCGCCGGGCACGGCGGGATGGACTACATCGAGGATTACCGGCTCATCAAGTGCATGCGCGAGGGGCTGCCGACCGACATGAACGTGTACGACGCGGCCGCGCTCAGCGCCGTCGTCCATCTGAGCGAACAGTCGGTCGCGCGAAAGAGCGGCCCGGTCGATTTTCCGGATTTCACGCGCGGCCTCTGGCGGACCCATCCGCCGCTTGGGATCCTCCGGGCATAAGGTCCTACAATTGAAGCGATCATGCGTTACCGCATCGAGCGCGACCCCATCGGTGAGCTGCGCGTCCCGGAATCCGCCTACTACGGCATCCAGACGCGTCGGGCCGTCGAGAACTTCCCGATCAGCGGCCTGACGGCGCCGCCGGAGCTCGTGACCGCCACCGTCCAGGTCAAGAAAGCGGCCGCGACGGCCAACGCGTCGCTCGGCCGGCTCGACGAGAAGATCGCCGGCGCCATCGCGCGGGCCGCGGACGAGATCCTGGGTGGCGCGCTTCGTGACCAGTTCGTGGTCGACGTGTACCAGGCCGGCGCCGGCACGTCGCACAACATGAACACCAACGAGGTGCTCGCCAACCGCGCCGCCGAGATCCTCGGCGGCGCGCGGGGCGAGTACTCGCGCGTGCATCCCAACGATCACGTCAACATGGGACAGTCGACCAACGACGTGTACCCCACGGCGACGCGGCTCGCGGTGCTCTCGATGCTGCCCGCGCTTGCCGGGGCGGCGCGCGGCCTCGCCGACGCGCTCGACGCGAAACGCGCGGAATTCGCATCGATACTGAAGACGGGGCGCACGCACCTGCAGGACGCGGTGCCGATCACGCTCGGCCAGGAGTTCGGCGGGTACGCGGCCAACGTGCGCCACGCCGCCGGCGAGCTGGAGCGCACGTCGGGCCAGCTCCACGAATTGAACCTGGGCGCCACCGCGCTCGGAACGGGACTGAACGCCGGCGACGACTACACGGAAGCCGCGGTGGCCAACCTCGCCGCGATCACCGGCATGCCGGTGCGTCCGGCCGCGAGTCGCTTTCGCGTCACCCAGAGCATGGGCGACGTGCTCGCGTACTCTGGCGCGCTGCGGCGCCTCGCCGTGGAAGTCGGGAAGGTCGCCTCGGACCTGCGGCTGCTCAGCATGGGACCGCGCGCCGGCATCGCGGAGATCCAGCTTCCGGCCGTACAGCCCGGTTCGTCGATCATGCCTGGCAAGGTCAACCCGTCCATCCCGGAAATGGCCAACCAGGTGTGCTACCAGGTCATCGGGTGCGACGCGACCATCCTCGCCGCCGCCGACGCCGGACAGCTCGAGCTGAACGTGATGATGCCGGTCATCGCCTGGAACGCCATCCACGCCACGCGCATCCTGACGAGCGCCATGCTCGTGCTCAACGACCGTTGTGTAGCGGGCATCCGGGCGGACGAGGCGCGGTGCCGCGAGCTCCTCGACCGAAGCACGGCGCTGGCGACGGCGCTCAGCCCCTACATCGGCTACGCGGCGACCGCGGACATCGCGAAGACCTCGGTCACGACGGGCCGGCCGATTCGCGATCTCGCTCGCGAGCGCGGGCTGCTCGCGCCGGACGATCTCGATCGGATCCTGTCGGCCGAGGCCATGACGTCTCCGGGCGTGCCTGGCGCGGCACTCCCGCACAAAGGACAACAGCGTGACAAGAAGACTGAAGGGGCGGCTGCTGCTGGTGGTGGCCGCGCTCGTCGCCGCGCCGGCGGTGGCGCGGACGCAGCACGGCCGGCTGTTCAGGCCGGAGGATCTCGGCCTGCTGGAGGGGCCGGATCGCGACGAGTGGCAGCGGCCGGAAAAGATCATGGACGCCCTCGGGATCGGCGAGGGCAGCGTCGTCGCTGACCTCGGCGCCGGGAGCGGCTGGTTCACCATCCGGCTGGCGCAGCGCGTCGGGCCGAACGGCCTCGTCTGGGCGGAAGACATCCAGCCGCAGATGCTCGAGGCGATCGATCGGCGCAAGGGCCGATACGGACTGAAGAACATCCAGACGAAGCTCGGGACCGCCGACGATCCGCGGCTGCCGAAGAACGCGCTGGACGCCGCGCTGATTGTCGACGCGTATCACGAGATGGAGCGTCCGGTCGTCCTCTTGCGCAACCTGGCGGGATCGTTGAAGCCGGACGGGCGCGTCGCGATCATCAATGCCAAGAAGGACGGCGGCGGGCCCGGCCCGCCGATGGAAGAGCGCGTCGATCCCGAGCGCGTCATTCGCGATGCGGAAGCGGCGGGCCTCAGGCTGCTCTCGCGCGACACGTTCCTTCGATACCAGTACATGCTGCAGTTCGGCAAACGGCGATGATGCGGGTGCCGGCGTTCTTCGCCGAACACCAGCAGGCGGTTGAAGCGGAGCTCGCGCGGCTGATCGTGCCGGGCGATCCGGTGCAGCGTTCGATGGCCTACACGGCGCTCGCGCCGTCCAAGCGCGTGCGTGCCGTGCTGACGCTGCTGGCCGCCGAGCTGTGCGGAGGCGCGCCGGGGCGCGCGGTGCCGGCGGCGTGCGCCGTCGAGATGATTCACGCGGCGTCGCTCATACTCGACGACCTGCCGTCGATGGACAACGCGGCGCTCAGGCGGGGCCGCCGGACGAACCATCTGGAATTCAGCGAGGCGCTCGCGATCCTCGCGGCGTTCGGCCTGCTCAACTTGGCGTACGGAACGATGGCGCGCAGCTACGATCCGCCGCTCGCGTCGCGCCTGTCGGCCTTGTTGAGCGATGCGGTGGGCGTGCATGGCCTCATCGGCGGCCAGGCGACCGATCTCCTCGCGACGGAACAGCAGATCGACTTCGAGATGCTCGAGCGCATCCATCGCGGGAAGACCGGCGCGCTTTTCAGCGCGTCGGCGACCGCGGGGGCGCTGACGGCGGGCGCGCCGGCCGACGCGGTCGCCTCGCTTGCGGCATACGCGAAGAACCTGGGCCTCGCGTTCCAGATCGTGGACGACCTCCTCGACGTGGAGGGGGATCCGGCGGAAACCGGCAAGGCGATCCGCCAGGACGTGAAGAAGACCACCTTCGTCTCCTTCAGCGGCGTCGAAGGCGCGCGGCAACTCGCGATCGAGCTGTGCGAGACCGCCGATCGCGCGCTGGTCCCCTTCGGCCAGCCCGCGAACCGGCTGCGGGAACTCTCCCGGTTCGTCGCCTCGCGCGGCTGTTAACATCGTCTCAGAATGCCTCCCATGCCGGACTCCCGCGTCGACGAGCTGCGGCAGCGGCTGCGCGCGCTCGGGTATCTCGATGCGGGCGTCGATCGGTTCGTGCTCGGACCGGCGCGCGGCGCGCGACGGCCCGCCGTCATTGCGCTGCTGGCCAGCCTCCGTATCGGTCTCATCGCCGCGCTGCTTCTCGGGCCGTCGGCGGCCATCGGCGTCGGCGGGCGCATGCCAGGCCTCATCACCGGACCCCGCGACGCCAGCGTCGTCGCCGTCTACATGGGAATCCTGTTCGGCGCGGCAGTGGCCGCCGCGGCACTGGTCGCGAGCCTCCTGGTCGCCGCCGCTGCGGGGCATCGGCTGGCGGGGCGCGCGCGGGCGCTGTCACGCGGCGCCGGTCTGGTCGTGGCGATCGCCTGCCTGGTGTACCTGACGCTGTGGTGGCGCACGGCCAGCATGGGATGGTCGGCGCCGGTATGGACCGCGTTCGCGCTCGCGGTGGCCGCGGCCATCAGCGTACTGCTCGGCCATGCCGTCAACGTCACCGCCTTCGCGGTCATGATGGCGGGACGCACGGGGCTGACGCCGCAGACCGCGCGATCGACGTCATGGAGGATGTCGTTCGCCGCGGGGCTCATCGCGTTTGCGGGCGCCGCGGCCCTGCTGCTCATCACCGCACGCGCGTCGGGCGGCGGCGGCGACGCACCTCCCCTCACCGTCGTGCCGAGCGGTCTTCGCGTTGAGCTCGTCGCCATCGACGGATTCGATCCCGTCATCTTCGAGCAGCTCGCCTCGGCGGGCCGGGTTCCGTCGCTGGCGCGGCTGGCCCGCGGCGCGACGGCGCGCATGTCCTCGCCGCCAGCCACCGATCCGGCCCGCGACTGGACGACCATCGCGACGGGACAGCCGCCGGAGCGGCACGGCGTGCACGAGCTCGAGACCCGCCGCGTCGCCGGCGTTCAAGGCAGCGTTGGCTCGGTGGGACCGTCTCGTATCGGCCGGGCCTTGCGCGATGCCACGGATCTTCTGCGCCTCACCAGGCCCTCCGTCGCAAGCCTCACCGAGCGGCGCGAGAAGACGATGTGGGAGGTGGCGGAGGATGCCGGACTGCGCACGGCGGTGATCGACTGGTGGGCGACGTGGCCCGCGGAATCGACGGGCGGCACACGCGGCATCGTGCTCAGCGATCGCGCCACGCTGCGGCTGGAACGCGGCGGACCCCTCGACGCGGAGATCGCCCCCGCGTCGCTCTACGACCGGCTGCGCTCGGAGTGGCCGGGCGTTCAGGCGGAGTCGGCGTCGGAGGTCGCGCAGTGGCTGAGCGGGCTGCCGTCCAGCGAGGCGGACGTGCGTGCCGTGCTGCAACGATCCGCCGAGATCGATGCCATCCAGCTCGCGCTGGCGCGGCGTGTTTCCACGCCGCCGCCCGACCTCCTTGCGATCTATCTGCCCGGCCTCGATATCGCGCAGCATGCGCTGCTTGGCGCCGGCACGCTGCCACCGTCCGTCATGGCGGGACGGCTGGACGCGCTGCGGAGCTACTACGTGTTCCTGGACAGGCTGCTGGCGTTCCTGGCGGCGCCCGCGCCCGATCTTCTCGCGGCCATCGTGACGCAACCGGGACGCGTGGGCACGCCGGCTGACGGCATGCTCGCGCTCAGCGGCCCGCACACCGCAGCCGGTGTCCGGGTGGACGCGCGTCCGACCGATGTCATGCCGACCGTGCTGCACGCGCTCGGCGTCCCCATCAGCCGGGACCTGGCGGGCGCTCCGCTCGTCAACGTGTTCAGCGGGGAGTTTCGCGCGAAGTATCCGGTGCGGGAAGTGGCAACGTACGGGCGGCCGTCGACGATCACTTTATCGCGAACTGGACAACCCCTCGATCAGGAGATGATCGACAGGCTCAGGAGCCTTGGCTATATCCGGTAGCGCAGGGCTTCAGCCCTGCCTCGTGCCGAGGAGCTTCCACGCCGCCGGCATGATCGCAGCCGCGACGAGAAGCTTGACGATGTCAGCCGGCAGGAACGGGAACAGGCCGGTGCCAAGCGCGACGGTGACGCCCGCGGCCGGACGTGCGAACCAGGCGAGCCAGGCCACGCCGCAGGTGAACACGACGGCAAGGCCGGCGGCCATCGCGACGACCGACGTCCAGTACCGTCGATCGAGGCCGCGCTCGGCGAGCCAGCCGGCGACGAAGGCCGCCAGCGGATACGCCATCAAGTACCCGCCGGTCGGACCGAGCAGGCGAAGCGCCCCCTGCGGCAGCACCGGCGAGGCGGCAAACACCGGCAGGCCGGCGATACCCGCGGCGAGATACAGCACCTGGCTCGAGAGCCCGAGGCGCGAGCCGAGCACCGCGCCGCCAAGCAGGACGATCATCGGCTGCAGTGTGAAGGGCACCGGCGTGAACGGCAGGGGGAGACTGACCTGCGCGGCGGCCGCGGTGAGCGCGGCGATGAACAGGACGGCCGCGGCGCGGATCGCGGCGCCCGTCTCCGCCACGGTCGTCAGCGCGTCGAGCAGGCTGCCGGTCGTTTGAAATCTGACGGTCATAAGCTTCAAATTCTACTGTATGCGCACGGCACTGACAATTGCGGGAAGCGACTCGGGCGGCGGCGCCGGCATTCAGGCGGACCTGAAGACCTTCGCCGCGCACGGCGTGTACGGCCTCACGGCGATCACCGCGGTGACGGCGCAGAACACGCTCGGCGTCACGGCATGGACGGCGCTCTCGGCGGATCTGGTCACGGCGCAGATCGAAGCCGTGTCCGGCGACTTCGGCGTGAACGCCGTCAAGACCGGCATGCTTGCCACGGCCGCAATCGTGGAGGCGGTCGCGGCGGCGATCGACAGCCTCGAGCTTCCGCTCGTCGTCGTCGATCCCGTGATGATTGCGAAAGGCGGCGACCGTCTGCTCGATGAAGATGCGGTCGCGGCCATGCGGGCGGAACTGCTGCCGCGCGCGCACATGGTCACGCCGAACGTGCCGGAGGCCGAGGTGCTGGCGGGCATGCGCATCGCCTCCATCGAGGACATGCAGGAAGCCGCGCGACGGATCCTGGCGCTCGGTCCGCGCGTCGTACTCGTCAAGGGGGGACACCTCTTCAACCGGGGCTCCGCCCCGGACCCCGGCTCGGTCGCTCGCGGGGACCCCTCCGCCCCGCTCCGCTCCCTCGCAGGCGCGCCGTGCGCGCCTGCTGTCGTAATCGACGTCGCCTGCTCGGAGGAAGGGACGTTCGAGATCCGAGGACCGAGACACGTGACGCGCAACACGCATGGGACCGGCTGCACGCTGGCGTCGGCCATCGCGGCGAACCTGGCGCGCGGACTGCGCGATCGCGAGGCCATCGAGCGCGCGAGGGAATACCTGGACGGCGCCATCAGGAACGCTCCGGGCCTGGGTCACGGCCACGGCCCGCTCAGCCATTTCTGGCGCACGGTATACTGAGAGGATGCGCGCCGACGCCAGGTTCGCGGTGACGGACGCGCCGCTCGATGCGGCCGCGGCCGCCGCGCTCGTGGCTGCCCCGGCCTCGGGCGCCGTCGTGACCTTCGTGGGTCTCGTCAGGGAACACAACGCGGGCCGCCGGGTTCTCTGGCTCGACTACGAAGCGTACGAGCCGCTCGCCGTGCGGGCCTTCGAGCGGATCGACGCCGAGGCCCGTGAACGCTGGCCGGCGGTCGCGCTCGCGATCCATCATCGCGTCGGACGTCTCGCGATCGGCGAGCCCAGCATCGTCATCGCCGCCGCTTCGCCGCACCGCGCGGAGGCGTTCGCCGCGTCGCGCTATGCCATCGAGCGCGTGAAGCAGATCGCGCCGATCTGGAAGCACGAGCACTTCGACGGCGGCGAGGTGTGGATCGAGGGAGCGACGGCGGATCCGCACGACGAGACCGCGCGGCGGGCCGCGCTCGAGCGCGCATGCTCGTGACGATTCACCTGTTCGCCCGCCTGCGCGAGATTGCCGGAGCCGGCGACCTGCGGCGCGAGCTGCCGGCGGGTGCCACGGCGCGTTCGGCATGGGACGCGCTCGCGACGGAGCATCCGGATCTCGCCGCGTACGGGCAGGCGGTTTCAGTGGCGGTCAACGAGGAGTACGCGCCGCTCTCGACACCGCTGCAGGACGGCGACGAGGTCGCCTTCCTGCCGCCTGTTTCGGGAGGCGCGTTACCCTGGCAGCCCTGAGAGCGCGTTGCAAAATCAACCGCGGCCTCTGGTAGCGCAGGCCTTCAGGCCTGCCGAACGGCCGCGGGCAGCCCTAAAGGGCTGCGCTACGGGGATAGACAGACGACCATGTTCGACAAACTCGCCTCGGTTGAGGCCAAGTACGAGCAACTGATGGCCGAGGTGGCCGACCCGGCGGTCCAGGCCGACACGGCGAAGTTCCGTACGCACTCGAAGATGCTCGCGGAGATGCAGCCGCTCGTCGAGCACTTCCGCGCGTACAAGGACATGGTCGCCCGGATCACCACGACCGAAGAGCTGTTGACGGACCCCGACATGCGCGAGCTCGCGCAGGAAGAGCTGAAGGCGCTCGAAGCCAGGCGAGACGCGCTCCTTGCCGAGATCCGCGTGCTCCTCGTTCCAAAGGACCCCAACGACGAGAAGAACGTCGTGCTGGAAATCCGCGCCGGCGCCGGAGGCGACGAGGCCGCGCTGTTCGCGGCCGACCTGTTCCGCATGTACTCGCGGTACGCGGAGCGGCAGCGGTGGCGCGTCGAGGTGCTCAACATCAGCGACAGCGGCGGCGGGGGCATCAAGGAAGTCACCGCGCTCATCGAGGGGCGCGGCGTCTACAGCCGCCTGAAGTACGACAGCGGCGTGCATCGCGTGCAGCGCGTGCCGGCGACCGAGGCCAGCGGCCGCATTCACACGTCGACCGCGACCGTCGCCGTCCTGCCGGAAGCGGAGGAAGTCGACATCCAGATCGACGCGAAGGATCTGCGCATCGACACCTTCTGCTCGAGCGGCCCGGGCGGCCAGAGCGTCAACACCACCTACTCCGCCGTCCGCATCACCCACATCCCCACCGGCGTCGTCGTCTCGCAGCAGGACGAGAAGTCGCAGGTGAAGAACCGCGCGAAGGCGATGAAGGTGCTGCGGTCCCGCCTCTACGAGATGGAGATGCGGCGGCAGCAGGAAGCCATCGCGAAGGACCGGAGAACGCAGGTGGGCACCGGCGATCGGTCCGAGAAGATCCGGACCTACAACTTCCGCGAGAACCGCATCACCGACCACCGCATTCCGTTCACCATGCACCAGCTCACGCTGGCGCTCGACGGGGACCTCGGCGAGCTCATCGACGCGGCCGCCGCGCACTTCACCGCTGAGAAGCTCAAGGAAGTGACCGACACGGCCGAAGCCGATCCCGTGCGCTGATGCCCCTCCTGCACGAGCGCCTGGCCGAGGCCCGGAAGACGCTCCGCGGCGCCGGCATCGACCTCGAGGAAGCGACGATCGATGTGGAAGTGCTCGCGCGTCATGTGCTCCGATGGGATCGCGGGCAGCTGCTGACACGCGCGCGGGACCCCGTTCCGGCGGGCTTCGACCCCGCCTTTCACCTGCTCATCGCGCGCCGCGCGGCTCGGGAGCCGATCGCCTACATCGTCGGCACGCGCGAGTTCTGGAACCTCGACTTCGAGGTCACCCCCGACGTCCTCATCCCCCGCCCCGAAACCGAGCTGCTGATTGAAGAAGCGATCGAATGCGCGCGCCGGCGCCTCGATGTGTCCTGCGCGATCGACGTGGGCACGGGGAGCGGGTGCATCGCGGTCGCGATCGCGGTCGAGTTTCCGACCGCCCGCGTCGTGGCGACCGACACGTCGGCAGCCGCCCTGGACGTGGCGCGGCGCAACGCGCGGCGGCATGGCGTGGGCGGCCGCATCGAGTTCGTGCAGACGGATGTGCTGGAGGGCGTGACGCGGACGGCCGGCCTGATCCTCTCGAATCCACCGTACATTCCGACAACCGACGCCGCCGGCCTCCAGCCCGAGGTCGCCCGATTCGAGCCCGCCGAGGCGCTGTTCGCGGGACCGGACGGACTCGACGTCGTGCGACGCCTGCTCGCGGAGGCGCCCGCGCGGCTTACCGAGGACGGCCTGCTGGCCGTCGAATTCGGCTTCGGGCAGGAGCCGCAGGTGCGAGCCCTCGCGGCGGAGACCGGTTGGACCGTGGTGCGCGTCCGCGCCGATTTGCAATCGATTCCGCGTGTTGCGGTACTTAGACCGTTACGCGGCGCGTAGCAGTTCGCAACGCCGCGTAACGGCGCCGCGCACGGCGCGGCCGCGCGCCGGGGCCCCCGGCGCGCGTTTCTCAGCGCGTCGGGGTGGGACGGAGCGGCGCGGGGCGCAGGGGTCTCCGCCCTTCGGCATGGCTCAGGGCGTGCTGAGCCCCGTCGAAGCACGCAAGCGACCGAGCCGGGGTTCGGGGCGGAGCCCCGATTAGGGAGGAGGTCGTGATGGAAGAGTGCCTGTTCTGCAAGATCGTGGCGGGTGAGATTCCCGGTGCGATCGTCCACCAGGACGAACACCTGGTTGTCTTCAAGGACATCAACCCGCAGGCGCCGATGCACGTGCTGATCGTGCCGCGCCGTCACATTGCCAGCCTCAACGATCTGACGCCTGAGGACGACAACCTGACGGGTGAGATGGTGCGCCGGGCCGCTGCGCTGGCGAAGGAACGCGGATTCGCCGACGGCTACCGCACGGTCTTCAACTGCGGGGCGAAGGCGGGCCAGTCCGTGTTCCATATCCACCTGCACGTCCTCGGCGGACGCGCTATGACCTGGCCGCCTGGATAACGGATGCGGCGAGTCATTGCCGATTGCCGGTTGCAGATTGCCGATTCACGGATTGCTGATTGTCGAGTGCCGATCGCCTGCCCCGCCGAAGCCTTGGCGGAGGCGGGACGGATTGCCAAGCGTCGATTGCGGGCATGTGAGAGCCGTTTGGAAGGCCAGGCGCGAGCTTCAAGTTCGCGCCGAGCCGTAGTCGCATTCGTCAGGCGCTGCGGCGCGCCAGGTTCCCTTCAGCCCCCGCGTTCCACGGACGAGTCCATCCCCATAAGGTGGAGTAGGCCATGACGTCAGCTGTCGGGGTACGCAGCTTGCTCTAATGCGTCCGGCGTGGTATCGCTGGCGGCAGCGCGATTGGTAGATTCGCTACCTGCTTCTTCGGGGGTGTCGAATGTCGCAACTCGACGCGGCTGCATCACCGTGCGTTCCGCCCTGCTTTCCAATACCCCATGATGGCGCGCGTGTCTGGTCTGCCGGCACTTCCGGGCAGGATCCCCGTGCCCATCGTCCATCTTCCTCGATCCCTACCCACGAACTGCCAACGGCGGCTGGCCGTGTGGTGGAGGTTCTTTGGATCGACGACGAGCCGGATCACGCCTTGTCCCTCCTGCTGCAGGAGTGCGGCTGTCAGATCGAGTGGACCACGACCGGCGCCGCAGGTCTCGAGCGGGCCGCAGCGAGACGGTACGACGCGATCGTAGTCGACGTGCGACTCGGCGACATGTCCGGGTTGACCGTTGTGAGACGCCTGACGACATTTGAGAGTTGCCCGCCGCTGCTCGTCGTCACGGGCTGCTACTGCGAAGACGAAGTGCTGCAGGACGCCTGTCGGTTTGGGGCAAGGGGGGTGGCCTACAAGCCGTTTCTCGACGAGCAGGCACTGGCGGCAGCGCTGCGGGTCGTCATCGACGGGCATGGGCATTCGCCGCTGCTGCGCGTGCGGCCCGATGATGTCAGGGATGTGCACCACGCGAGACATGGACGGCCTGCCGTGCTGAGCGCACGATCCGGCGACAGGGCGTCGTTGGGAATCGTTGCCGTCAGTCGGGCGATGCGCGAGGTGGTCGAGTGGATCGCGCACGCCGCGCCGACGGAGAGCACGATCCTGCTCACCGGCGAGACAGGCGTCGGCAAGGAGTTAGTCGCGGAGGCTGTTCACCGGTCGAGCCGGCGACGGGACCATCCATTGGTGACGCTGAACTGCGCCAGTATCCCCGATGCGCTGTTCGAGTCCGAGCTCTTCGGCCATCGGAAGGGGGCGTTCACTGGCGCCGTCAGCGACCAGCCGGGCGTCGTCGAGCGGGCGCATCGTGGCGCGCTTTTTCTCGACGAGATCGGTGACGTCCCGCTCGCGGTGCAAGGACATCTGCTCCGGTTTCTGGAAACGGGCGAGGTGCGCCGACTGGGCGACGCGAAGAACGCCCGCTTCGACGTGCGGATCATCGCCGCGACCAACCGGCCCGTATCGGAAGACGTGGCGCGAGGTCTGTTTCGCCAGGATCTCTACTTCCGTCTTGCGGTGCTGCACTGCCACATCCCTCCGCTCCGTGAGCGGCGCGACGATCTGGAGGCCAAGACACAGAGGTGACATCGTGAAGAAACTTCGAATGTTCTCGTTGCTCTTGACCGCGGGGATTGTTCTGACGAACCCTGGCTTACTGATGTCCGAGCCGTTGCAGTGTTGCACTGAGTTCCAGTGGCACTGCGAGGGTTTTCACATTGGGTCGGCCGGCCCGCCATCGTCTGCTCAACGGAATAGTGCTATGCTCACGATGCGTCAGTGACCTCTGCTCTCGGAGCGATCGCATGGCCTCAGGGCTCGCCGACCTCCGCCTGGCACTTCGGATGATCCGCTGTCGGCCGCTCTTGTCGGGGGCGGTTGTCCTCCCAATCGGCCTCGCCATCGCGATCAACACCGCACTCTTTTCGGTGATGGATGGACTGCTATTTCGACCGCTGCCCTTCAGGAATCCGGACGAGCTGATTGCTATCGAGTACCGGCGGACAGGCGCGGAACTGCCGGAGCTCATGTATCTCCCGAGCCTCGCCCCGGAACGCGAACGCCTTCGGGCGGGCCTCGAAAGCTGTCCTCTTCTTCGTGGGACCGCAGACGCCGGGCCGGTATCGGCGTTTGATCCTGAGGCGCGTGAACTCGGCCTTCAGGTCACGGGCATCGACTCGCGGTTCTTTCGTCTGCTGGGATTGACGCCCGCACTCGGCTCGGACTTCAGTCAGGACGATCAATCAAGTCCCGCATTGCTCACGTCCCGATCGACTGAACCACTTCCGGTCATCATCGACTATGGCCTGTGGCAGGGGGCCTTCGGCGGAGATCCTGCTATCCTGGGCGTCCGCGACCTCGCGGGCCGTCGCGTCCGGATTGTTGGCGTGATGGAGCCCGGCGTGAAGTTCCCGGGCGAAACTAACGTCTGGGTACCGCTTCGAACCGGCCAGAGTGGCCCGCCCGCCTATGCGCGACTCGCGCCGGGCGCCACCGTCGACCAACTTGCCGCCAGGTTCCCCAGGCTCGAGTTCAAAGAACTCGCGGATGCGATTCGCCCCGATGGCAGCCGGACACTCCTCGTGCTCTTTGGCGCAGCCTCCCTCCTGCTGCTCGTCGCGTGGGTGCAGGTTGCCGCCCTGGTATTCGCGAGCGCAATTGGACGGTACCGCGAGCTCGGCGTGCGCCTAGCCCTTGGCGCCGGACGAGCGCGACTCCTGCGCCAGTTCGCCGTTGAAAACGCCCTGCTCGGGGGGATCGCATTCGCGTTCGCATGGCTGGCGGCACGGCCCCTCACTGCGTTCATTGTGAGCACCCTACCCCGCGAGTTGAGCCTTGGTCAGTATCTGACGCCCGACGCGCGTACATTCTTCTTTACGTGCGCGGCGTCTCTGATCGGCCTCGTGCTTCTGACGGTTCTCCCCGCCAGCGTCATTCGCCGCGCGTCCCCGTTACGTCTCCTTCAAGGACATGTCGGCAGCCTGCCATTCTCAGCCGAGCGACTCCGCCACATCCTGCTCGCCGCGCAGGTGTCAGTCACAGTGCTCTTGCTGTACCTCGCAGGGCTGATGGTCCACAGCTTCGTGCGCGCGGCGACGTTCGACTACGGGTTCGATTCCAAACACGTGCTCCTCTTCACGCCGCCGATTCCTCCGTTGGCCCGCGGAATGGACTTGACAAAGTACCTCGGGGACCGCAGCAACGCGGTAATCGACGCTCGGATGCAAGAAAAGACGCGGAGGATCGCCGCGTCTCTGGAGAGTCTTCGTCGCAATCCCACCGTAGTGGCTGCAGCATCGCTGTGGTCCGTGCCGCTCGTGACGACCGGTTCACGACCGTCAACCTCACAGCCCGGACGGCCCCGAGATAACTGGCTCGACGTAAGGGAGTTCGGCGGTCGCCACTTGATTCCCCCGATGCCGGCTCGCGGCGACACGGTCAGTTCGGAGTTCGTTCGCGCGCTCGGCGCCAGGCTCGTCGCCGGGAGCGCGTTCGATGATCCACAGTACGCAGGCAGGGAGGACATCGTCATCGTCAATAGGACGCTGGCCAGGCAGCTCGCGCCGATCATGAATGTAACGGGCACCGAATTGTACCCGGGTCTGCTCGGGACTACGATCAGAACCACGTGGTCGAAAGGGCGCATCATAGGGGTGATTGACGATCTGGTCTATTCGACGCCTGGTGAGGCCGCGGTACCGCAGTTCTTCGTCCCGAGTCTTCTTTCGGCGCCTTACGGCACCGTGGTGGTGATCAGAACCGCCGGTGACGTGGAGACCACCTCGCGGGCCATTCGCACAGCGCTGGAACAGATCTGGGGCGATCTTCCGCCCAAACATTTCACGCTGCTGCGCGACGCCTGGCACGCAGGGCTCGTCCCTTTTCGCGGTAAGGCGCTGCTCTTCACCCTGATCGCGGGATTCTGCGTGCCGCTTGCCGCGATCGGTCTGATGGGCGCGCTGTTGTACTCGGTGCAGGTGCGCGCCCGCGAGACGGCGGTTCGTATCGCGCTCGGCGCGGAGCCCGGCACGGTGCGCCGGTCGGTCGTCAGACGAGGTTTGACGATTGTCGGTGTCGGTCTGCTTGTCGGCACGGCGCTGGGCATGACCGCAGGACGTATCGTGTCGCACCAACTGTTCAACGTTCAGCCAGCCGATCCCTGGACCATGATCGGCGTCACGGTCGCGTTGATGGCGCTCGCCTGGGTCGCCGCATTCGTGCCGGCTAGGCGTGCGTCCGAGGTAGATCCAGGCGCCCTGTTGAGGAGCGAGTGAGCGCGCGATGTCCAGTCTGCACGTCGCGCGAAAATAACGAGCCTCACGGCGAGCAGGTACTGCCCTCTCCGCCCCGGGTGCGCGAGGAAGAAGTCCACGACGCGGTAGCCGCGTACCAGGTGCGCCCGGAAGATCGCGCGCGTCGTGAGCCGTCATCCGAGCGGGTGGATTACGTCACTACACCATCGTTCCCCACCGCGACGCTGGCGTCTGGAAAGTGCTATGCTCGCACCGAGACCTCTCCTTGCGAGGAGCGGATCGCTTGGGCGGAGTCCCTACAGACCTCACCCTCGGACTTCGGATGATTCGCCGCCGGCCGCCGTTGTCGGCGGCCGTCGTCCTTCCTATCGCCTGCGCAATAGGGATCAACAGCGCACTCTTTTCGGTGATTGACGGACTGTTGTTCCGGCCATTGCCGTTCCAGAACCCCGAAGAACTGGTCTCGATCGACTACCGCCATGTCGGCGGGGAGCTACCGGAGCTGGTGTATCTGCCCGCACTGGAGCCCGAACGCGAGCGCCTCCGGGCCGCCGTTGAAAGCTGCCCACTGCTCGTGGGCGTCACGCAGGCCGGGTTCACGCCGGCGCTCGATCCCGAGGCCCGCGAGCTCGGCCTCAAGGTAGCGGGGGTCGACTCGCGCTTCTTTCGCCTCCTCGGACTCGCGCCCGCACTCGGCGCCGACTTCACGAAGGACGACGAATCAAGTCCGGCACTTCTCTCGCCTCAGTCGGGTGTGCCGCTCCCGGTCATCATCGATCACGGCCTGTGGCAGCGGGCGTTCGGCGGCGATCCCGGGGTCCTTGGCGTTCGCGAGCTGGCGGGGCACCGCGTGCGGATTGTCGGTGTGATGGGACCAGGCGTGAAGTTCCCGGGTGAAACGGACGTCTGGGCGCCCTTGCGATTGTTGAAGCCGCGGCCGCCCGCCTACGCGCGCCTTGCGCCCGGCGCCACGGTCGAGCAGCTCGCCGCGCGTTTCCCCGCGCTCGAGTTCAAAGAACTCGCGGATGCGATCCGCCCCGATGGCGGCCGAACGCTGCTGGTGCTCTTTGGCGCCGCATGTCTGCTGCTGCTCGTGGCGTGGGTGCAAGTCGCCGCGCTGGTGTTCGCGGGCGCGATCGGACGTTTTCACGAGCTGGGTGTGCGGCTCTCGCTCGGCGCCGGGCGGCTGCGCCTCGCGCGGCAGTTCGCAATCGAGAACGCGCTGCTCGCGGGGATCGCGTTCGCGTTGGCGTGGATCGCGGCGCGCCCGCTCACGGCCTTCGTCGTCAGCGTCCTCCCGCGCGAATTGAGCCGGGGGCAGTACCTCACACCCGATATTCGTACCTTCATGTTTGCGAGTGCTGCGTCGCTCATAGGGCTTGCACTCCTGATCGCTCTTCCGATCGCAGTAATACGACACACCTCGCCGTTGCGCTTGCTCGAGGGGCACGTCGGGCAACTGCCGTTCACCGCCGAGCGACTCCGACATGGGTTGCTCGTCGCGCAGGTGGCGCTGACGGCGCTCCTGCTGTACCTGTCCGGCCTGATGGTCCACAGCTTCGTGCGCGCGGCGACGTTCGATTACGGGTTCGACTCGAAGCACGTGCTGTTGTTCACGCCACCATTACCCGCCGCTCCCGCCGGGGCGAACTTGACAAAGTACCGCAACAACCATCCCGAATTCGACGCGAGGTACGAGGAAAAGCTGAGGAGAACCGCGGCATCGCTGGAGAGCCTGCATGGAATCCCAGGCGTGATCGCCTCGGCGTCGTTGTCATCCGTGCCACTCGTAAAGGGCGGTTCACGACCGTGGACATCGGAGCCCGGGCGCCCCTATGACCATTGGGAGGAGGTTTCCGAGTTCGGCGAGCGCGCTTTGTTTCCGAGCATGCGCGCACGCGGCGATGTGGTCAGTCCGGAATTCGTCCGCGCGCTGGGCGCGGAATTAGTAGCCGGTCGCGGTTTCGACGATCCGGATTACGCGGGTATGGTGGACATCGTCATTGTGAACAAGACCCTGGCCAGGCAGCTAGCACCGACGGCGAGCGTGATGGGAAGCGAGCTGTACGTGGGTCTACTCGGCAGCACGATCAGAACGACCTGGGAGGGAGGCCGAATCGTCGGCGTGGTTAACGATCTGGTGTACTCGACGCCTGCCGAGCCGGCGGCGCCGCAGTTCTTCGTGCCGCCGCGCCGCGGGGCTCCGTTCGGCGTCGTGGTCATCAGAACCAGCGCCTCGGTGGGGAGCGCCTTGCCGGCGATTCGGACCGCGCTGGAGCGCGTCTGGGGAGACCTGCCGCCCAAGCACTTCACCTTGCTGCGAGACGCGTGGCACACAGGCCTCGTGCCGTTCCGGGGAAAGGCGCTGCTGCTCACCCTGATTGCCGGATTCTGCGTGCCGCTTGCGGCGATTGGTCTGCTCGGAGCATTGCTCTACTCGGTGGAGGTGCGCGCCCGCGAGACGGCGATTCGCATCGCGCTCGGCGCGGAGCCCCTCGCCGTGCGGCGCGCCGTCGTCCGGAGAGCTTTACTGATCGTCGTTGTCGGGCTCCTGGCCGGCACGGCGTTGGGCGTCGCCGCGGGACGCGCCGTGTCGCATCAGTTGTTCAACGTTCAGCCGGCGGATCCCTGGACGATGCTCGCCGTGACGGCCGGGCTGCTGGGCCTCGCCTGGGTCGCCGCATTCGTGCCCGCTCGACGTGCCTCGCGGGTCGAGCCCGCCACCGTGTTGCGGAACGAGTGAATGCCTCGGTAATCCCGTCGGACGCTTCGCGAAAGTCAACCGGGCGCGCCGAAAGCGCAGGACCTACCGGCCGACCTTCGTGACCTGGAGCCCAGGCACTCGCCGGAAGTGCCGCTCGTCGTCTGGACCGACGAGCACGCTGAATCCCAGGTGACGAGCCGTTGCCGCCACCGCGAGATCGTTTGACGGGATCAGTTCGCCGCGGCGGCTCAGAGTCGCAAAGAGCCGCGCCCACTCGCCGGCGATGGCGGCGTCGAAATCGACGATCGGGACCCGCAGCACGAGCGCATCGATTTTGGCGCGGCGCGTAGCGGCGCGCCTGGCATTGCCGGCGAGCCGAACGCCAACGAGCAGCTCGGCGTACACCACCGCCGGCAGGACGGCAGGTTCAGTCGCAATCTCGCCCACCAGACGATCCCACATCCCAGCATCTTTGGAGGGTCTTTCTCGAGCGGCGCGCTCGGCCGCGACGAGGGCGCTCGTATCGATTACGACCCCCATGGGTTCAGCGGCGCGCGGTCGGACGCGCCGACGCGCTCGAGGTCGTTGGCAAAGGAGGGATCCGCCGGGGTGTCGCACCAGGCCGCCAGTGCCTCACGCAGCGACGCGGCGGCGGCCGCAGGGTTCACGGGCGAGAGGCGCGCGATCGGCTTGCCGTTGCGCTCCACCACGAATGACTCCTGCCGGTACCGCACGCGGGCAAGGACATCTCCCAGGGCACGCGCCAGCTCGGTCGCGGAGATGTTGTATTCCATAGTTCTGTATTATACGTAATTCCGCAGGACGGCGCCGGCGGCCGACGGAACAGGCTATGCGGGGCTCAACGGACAGGCAGGCTACGGCGCGGCCAGCAGGTACTGCCCTCGGCGAGAGGCGCGGGCCAGAAAGAAATCCACGACCTTGTAGCCGCGGCCCAGATACGTCTGGAAGATCGCGCGTGTGGCCAGCCGCCAGTCGAGCGCGAGGTCGGGCTCGCTCGCCTGCATCTCGGTGAATCCCACCGGAATCTCGACGAGCAGCCGTCTGTCGCCGTGATCCAGCCGGGGCGTGCCGGGCCTCAGCCACTCGTCTCTCTCGAGTGACGCGTTGACCACCGGCGCGTCCGACACCGATCGGTCGCGCATCACAGGCCTGTCGATCGCCGCGATGCGCCGCTCGACGTGCGGCAGCGTGATGTGCCATTCGGCCACGAACCGATCGGTCGGCGTGCCCCGGTGCAGCACGCTCGACGACTCTCCGTACACGTTCTCCTCGTAGTCCTCGACCACGACGCCAAGCTTGGCGAAGTTCAGGTGCGCGTTCATCGCCTGCAGCGGGTCGTACGTCCACTCGATAAGATCGACGCCCATCGCCAGCGCCGCCTCGCGCTGCGCGAGTTTCAACCTCGCCCCGAGCCCCCGGTCGCGCGCCTCGGCGGTCACGCCCAGCATGTGCGACCACTGCGTCAGCCGGCCGGCCTTCACGCCCGGCATCGAGTACACGAACCCCTTCATCTCCCCCGCGTCGTCGAACGCACCGAGCAGGATGCCCCCGCGCTTGATCGACACGATGAGAACGGGAGGAGGGACGACGTCTTCGGCGTCGGTGTAACCCCAGACGTGCCGTTCGAGCTCCGCCACCTTGCGGCATTCTTCGAGCGTAGTCAGCGGACGAATGAGCATAGAGGCGCGGCGTACGAGGAAAACGAACAGGAGGAAGGGAGGAGGGGAAACGTACACGCGCGTCTTCTGGCTGTCGCATTCAACCGGGAACACGCCTTCCCTCCTCCCCTCCTCCTTTGAATTACGTTTGAGCCCGGCCTGCCAGCAGCGGGGGCAGCTCCCGCAGAGACTGTATCACCGGAACCTCGGGCGGGCATGCCTGCGGAGCGCCCGACCGCGACACGAGCACGGCACGCATGCCGCAAAGCAGGGCACCCTCGATGTCGTGCGCGAGGCTGTCGCCGACCATCACCGCGTCCCCCGGTTCGGTGTCGAGCGCGCGCAGCGCCGCCTCGAAGATGCTCGGATGCGGTTTCATGTACCCGTGGTCCGACGAGGAGACCGCGGCCGAGAAGAGGCCGTCCAGCTCGAAGTGCTTCTGAAAGGACGTGAGGCACCGCTGCGTGTTGGAAATGAGCCCGATCTTGAGCCCCGCTCGGTGCAGGCCGCGAAGGACGTCGGCCACATCCTCGTACAACGAGAAGTGCTGGCACGCCGCCCACTCGTCATAGATGTCGCGCGAGGCCCGCTCTACACCCGGTCCGGATCCGCCCATCAGCTCGATGATGCGCTTCGTGTAGTCGATGAAGACCTGCGGATCGTAGATGCCTCCGGAAGAGTCCAGCAGGGTCGAGGCGCCCGCCACCGCCTGCTCGAATGCGGCCGGATCCACGCCGATGCCGTGGCGCGCGCAGAAGTGGCGGTAGCCGACGCCCTGGAAGGTCGGTCCCGGGTAGATCAGCGTGAAGTCCACGTCGAAGAGCACCGCGCGCGCGGTGCCGGATGGCTTGGCCAGGCTCACGCGCTCCCCTCGTGCGGCCCGGCGACGGCGACGGCGGCGCGCGCGGGCTCCAGTACTTCGGCGGCCGCCGACGCGACCTCGTCGCGCGTGACCGCGTCCAGCAATCCGGGAAGCCGCCGATCGTAGTCGAGCCCCAGCCCGAACTGCTCGCCCGTCTGGAGGAACTCGGCGATGCTCTCGTTCGTCTCGAACATCCGCGGGATCGACCCGATCAGAGAATCACGCGTCTCCTGCATCTCCACGGCCGTGGGCCCTTCGAGCCCGAGGTGGCGAACCTCGAGGTCAATCGCGTCGATGGCGCGGCGGACGTTCTGCGGGTCGACGCCGGCCCGGACCATGAGCGGTCCCTCGCCGACGTTCGCGTCGAAGACACTGAAGGCGTAATACGCCATGCCCTGACGCTCGCGGATGTTCTCGGCCAGCCGGCCGCCGAGGCCGAACTGCCCGAGGATGTTGTTCATCATCCAGTACGCGCAGTAGCGGGGGTCGAGGCGGCTGATCGTCGTGAAGCCGTACGCGATGTCGGTCTGGGGCTTGCCGGGCATCGCGAACATGCGTTCGCGCCGCGCGGCCGACGCAGGGGGCGGCGGAACGACGATTGGGCCGGCAGGCGCGCCCGCCCAGTCCTCGAGCTCCGCCTGCGCGCGCGCGAGCACGGCGTCGGGACTCACGTCGCCGACGACAGCAAGCGACAGGACCGCGGGCCGGACGTGCGCGGAATGAAATGCGGCGACGGCGGTTCGATCGATGCCTTCGATGACGGGAACGGTCCCCTTCGCGGGACGCCCGTACGGATGGTTCCCGCCGTACAGCAGCTCCACGAGGCCGGTGACCGCCCGCACGGCGGGACTGTCGTCGTCCTGCCGGATGATCGTGATCGTATCCGCGCGGCGCTTGGCGAACTCCTCGGGCGGGAACGCCGGCCTGCGCGCCACGTCCACGACGAGAGCCAGCACGTCGGGGAAATCCTCGGTGAGGCAGGTGCACGACAGCGTCAACGCGTGCCGGGTGGTGTTGAGGCGAAGCGACACGCCGCGCTCGTCGAGCGCCTCGGCCAGGGCATCGGCGCTCCGGTGCTCGGTCCCGCGGTCCATCACCCGCGCCGTGAGATACGCCAGCCCCGGCGTCGCGTCGGGATCGTACAGGCTGCCGGCGAGAAAGGTCGCGTTGATCGTGACGGCAGGCGCGGCAGCCGTCTGCTGGACGAGAACCACCGCGCCGTTGTCGAGCACGGCACGGACCGGGGACAGGCCCCGCGCGAGTGTCGCCATCATCGCGCCTCGATCGGACGGAACCAGCCGACTGTGCGGTTCGATGGGGCAAGCCGCCGGCGCGCGACGTCCCACACCTCCTCCGCGGTGACCTGCTCGATTCTCGACCGCAGCAGCGGAAAGGTGCCCGGTCCCGTGACGGTCTCGAAATATCCGAGCTGGTGCGCGATGTTGGTGACGCTGTCGTTCTCGAACACGAGACGCGCCCGGAGCTGCCGCTTCGCGCGAACGAGCTCCTCCGGCTGGATGCCTCCAGAGCGGACGCGCTCGATCTCCGCCAGCGCCTTCGCCTCGACGGTGTCGACGCCGATCCCTTCCATGGCCGTGAACGACAGCGTGTAGAGGAACGGGTCGGCGGTCGGCAGCAGCGCGCCTGAGACCGCCGATGCCAGCCCGCGATCGACAACGCCGGTGTAGAGGCGCGCCGTCCGCTGCGGCGGCGTGCCGCGGAAACTCGACCAGAGGTTCACGCCCTTCGCGCCGGACAGGACGGCATCGAGCACCAGCATCGGAAAGAAGTCGGGCTCACCGGCCGCCGGGGCGTGATAGACGAGCTTCACGTACCCGACGGTGCCCTCGCGCTCCACCACCACCCGGCGCTCGGCTGATTGTGCGGGCTCCGCGACGGAGATCCGGGCGGGCTCCGATTCCGAGGGAATCGCGCCGAAATGCTTCTCCGCGCGACCTATGACGTCGTCTGCCTCGACGTCGCCGACGACCACGAGCGTGGCGTTGTTTGGAATGTAGAAGCGGCGGTAATGACCGTAGAGATCGTCGCGCGTCATCGACCGCAGGTCGTCGATCCAGCCAATGGTCGGGTGGCCGTACGGATGCACGCGGAAGGCGGTGGCCGTCACCTCGGTGTCGAGGAGCTGGTCGGGGTCGTTTTCGCCTCCGTGCAGCTCGGAGATGATCACCGTCCGCTCCGACTCGCACTCATCGGGCTCGTAGAGGCCGTTGGCCATCCGCTCGGCCTCGATGAACAGCATCCGGTCGAGCGCGTCGCGTCCGGCGGTCTCCAGGTAGGTGGTCTGGTCGATCCACGTGTAGCCGTTCCACATCCCGCCAAAGCGCTCGACGATCCCTTTCATCTGGTCGCGAGGGATGTTCGCCGTCCCCTTGAAATTCATGTGCTCGACCCAATGGGACACGCCGGTGGACCCGGGACCCTCATCGCGCGACCCCACGCGGTACCAGCACCAGACCGACACCAGCGGCGCGGTGTGGACCTCCTGGACGAGCAGCTTGAGACCGTTATCGAGGACAGCGCTGCGCAACGCGACCGGGGCGAGGAGGGTGTCGTGCAGCGCCATTTCTCCATTATACAGGGGGTTTTTGGCGATTTTGACCGGTCGAAGGCCTCATACTGATGAGGCGGCTCCGGGTCGGCCGCTGACTCTGCGCGGTGGCTCTGAGCTTGCAGCCTTACATCCTGAAAATTCGAGGGGTGTGCAATCCCGCGCGATCCGCGCGATCGGTGGCATAGGAGGATGTGAATGATGCTGAAACGTACTATTCTTGCGCTGTCGATTGTGGCGCTGACGGTCACAGGTGTGGCGCTCGCTCAGGAAAGCGCGACGCTCGTCATGCGCTCGGGCGAGCGCATCAGCGGCCAGCTCATCGACATGGGCGGCGTCGGATTCACCATTCGGGTGAACGGGCAGGAGCGCCAGATCCCCACGAACGACGTGGCGGTGATCGACTTCACCGGCGGCACCCCGAGCGAGGCCGACTGGGCGAAGCTCTCCGGTGGCCAGCAGGTCGTCATGCTGCGGAACGGCCAGACGGTCGAAGGGCAGCTCTACGACATCAGCGGCACGTCGCCGCTGAAGATCACCTTCAAGACCAGCACCGGCGAGCGCGAATTCTCGTCGTCGGAGATCGGCCGCATCGTGCTGTTCCGCCCCGACAACGTCGTGGCGACGACCGGCACGCGGGCACAGCCCGGCACCGGGGCGGGCATCGCCGTACCGGCTCGAAACCGGTGGACGCCGACGGGCATCACCGTCCGCAAGGGAGAGACGATCACCTTCCACACGACCGGTGAAGTACAGTTGAGCCCGGACGCCAGCGACATCGCGACGGCGGACGGCGCGAAATCCAATCGGTACGCCGCCGGCTCGCCGATGCCGCGGATTCTGGCGGGCGCGCTCATCGGACGAATCGGTAATGGCGCGCCGTTCCCGATCGGCACCCAGACGGCCATCCCGATGCCGGGCGCGGGTCAGTTGTTCCTCGGCGTCAACGACGACGAACTGAGCGACAACCAGGGTGAGTTCCGCGTCGAGGTGGTGCAGCAGGTGCGGCGCCGCTAGCCGGTCGCGCGCTGAAGCGCTTCTGATCGGCCGGCGTTCCTTCGGGAGCGCCGGCCGTTTCTGTTTGGGACAGCGCTGGCTCTCAGCTCCCAGCTTCCAGCTCCCAGCTTCCAGCTCCCAGCTTCCAGCTCCCAGCTTCCAGCTCCCAGCTTCCAGCTCCCAGCTTCCAGCTTCCAGCTCCCAGCTTTCAGCTCCCAGCTTCCGGACTGATGGCTGATAGCTGATAGCTGATAGCTGAACTAAGATACATAGATCACCCATGGCCAACTGGAAAGAGACGCTGAATCTGCCTCGCACGGACTTTCCCATGAAGGCGAACCTGCAGGCCGCCGAGCCGCTGACGCTCGCCCGCTGGAAGGACATGGGGCTGTACGAGCGGATTCGCGAGCGCCGCGCCGGGCGCCCGAAGTTCGTCCTGCACGACGGCCCGCCGTACGCGAACGGCCGCATCCACCTCGGCACGGCGATGAACAAGATCCTCAAGGATGTCGTCGTCAAGTCGCGCACGATGATGGGCTTCGACTCGCCGTACGTGCTCGGGTACGACTGTCACGGGCTGCCGATCGAGCTGAAGGTCGATCGCGAGCTCGGCCCGAAGAAGCGCGACATGTCCATCGCGGATTTCCGCCGCGCCTGCCGCGCCTATGCGACGCGCTTCATCGACGTGATGAGCGCGGAGTTCCAGCGCCTCGGTGTGTTCGGGGACTGGGACCACCTGTACCTGACGATGGACTTCCGGTACCAGGCGGCGATCACGCGCGCGCTCAAGCGGTTCGTCGAGCAGGGGCTCGTCTACAAGGGCAAGAAGCCGGTGCACTGGTGCATCCACTGCCGGACGGCGCTGGCCGAAGCCGAGGTCGAGTACGCCGATCACTCGTCGCCCTCGATCTACGTCGAGTTCCCGCTGGCGCCCGACAGCGCGGACGCGCTCCACACGATCGCGCCGGCGCTGTCCGGCCGGTCCGTGTCGGTGCTCATCTGGACGACGACCCCGTGGACGATCCCGTCGAACCTGGCGATCGCGTTTCACCCGGAGCTCGAGTACGGCGCGTACGACGTGGACGGCCGTGCGTTGATCGTCGCCGAGGGGCTGGCCAGCCGCGTGGCGGCCGCGGTCGGACGACGTTTCGGAGAACCCATCGCGCGCGTGAAGGGCGCGGCGCTGGAAGGACTGCGCTTCCAGCATCCGCTGTACGCGCGGCATTCGGTGGGGGTCCTTGCCGACTACGTGACGCTCGAGCAGGGCACCGGCGCGGTGCATACCGCGCCGGGCCACGGCAGCGACGACTTCACCACCGGCGTCAAGTACGGGCTGGACATCTACGCGCCGGTCGGCCCCGGCGGCCACTTCCTCCAGACGGTCGAGCTCTTTGGGGGCCAGCGGGTGTTCGACGCGAACCCGCGCATCGAGGAGGCCCTCGCCGAGCGCGCGCGCCTCTGGCACCGGGAGCCGTTCCAGCATTCGTACCCGCACTGCTGGCGCTGCCACAACCCCGTGATCTTCCTGGCCACCTCGCAGTGGTTCATCGCGATGGACGCGCCGTTTGGGGATCCGGGCGCGCCGAACGGCGGGCGGACACTGAGAAGCGCCGCGCTCCAGGCGATTGAGAACGACGTGACCTGGGTGCCGGCGTGGGGGCGCGAGCGGATCGGCAACATGATCGCGAACCGTCCCGACTGGTGCATCTCGCGCCAGCGCGCCTGGGGCGTGCCGATTCCCGCCATGGACTGCAAGGCGTGCGGCGAGGCGCTGCTGACGCCGGGCCTCGTCGAGCGCGCGGCCGAGGTGTGCGATCGCTACGGCGCCGACGCGTGGTACGAGCGCCCGCTCGAGGAGTTCCTGCCGGACGGACTCGCCTGTCCCGGCTGCGGCGGCCGTGAATTCGAGCGCGAGCACGACATCCTCGACGTGTGGTTCGACTCGGGGTCGAGCCACGAGGCCGTCCTGCCCTTCCGGCCCGAGCTCACGTGGCCCGCCGACGTGTACCTCGAGGGAAGCGACCAGCACCGCGGCTGGTTCCAGAGCTCGCTGCTCGTCGGCCTGGGCACGCGCGGGCGCCCTCCCTTCCGCCAGGTCGTCACCCACGGGTTCTTCGTGGCGGAGGACGGCCGCAAGATGTCCAAGTCGCTCGGCAACACGATCGAGCCGCAGGACATCATCAAGGAGAGCGGCGCGGAAATCATCCGTCTCTGGATCGCGATGGTCGATTTCCGCGAGGAGGTGCGGGTCGGCAAGCAGATCCTCGCGCGCGTGGTCGAGGCGTACCGCAAGATCCGCAACACGCTGCGGTATCTGGTCTCGAACCTGTACGATTTCGATCCGGCAACGGACCGCCTCGCGCCGGAAGCGATGCAGGAGGTGGATCGGTATGCGCTCGCGCGGTACGCCGCCGAGGCGGCCGTCATCGTCCGGGCGTACGAGCAGTACGACTTCCCCGCGATCTTCCAGTCGGTGAACCAGTTCGTCACGGTCGACCTCAGCGCCTTCTACGCGGACGTGTCGAAGGACCGCTTGTACACCTTCGCGGCCCGATCGCCGGAGCGCCGATCGGCCCAGACGGCCATGTACGTGATCGCGGACGGCCTGACGCGGCTGCTCGCGCCCATCCTGCCGATGACCGCCGACGAGCTCTGGCGTCACCTGCCGGGGCGCCGCGACGAGTCGGTGCACCTCGCGGAGTTTCCGTCCGACGTCGCGCCGATGATCGACCCGGCGGTGACGGGGCGCTGGGAACGGCTGATCGCCATCCGCGACGAGGTCAACCGCGTGCTCGAGACGGCGCGGCAGGACAAGTCGATCGGCAACTCGCTCGGCGCGCGCGTCTCGCTCGCCGCGCGTGGAGACGCGGCGCGGCTGTTACGCCAGTACGAAGCGGACCTGCCGATGCTCTTCATCGTCTCGCAGGTGGACCTCGAGACCCCCGGCGGCGACGGCCCGGAGGTCGCGGTCACGGTCGGGCGGGCCGACGGCGAGAAGTGCGCGCGCTGCTGGCGCGTCGTGCCGTCGCTCGACGGCGAGGGCATCTGCGCCCGCTGCGCGGGGTCACTGCCGGGGGCCGCGCCTGCGCGATGACGCGATGATGACCACGTCCCCCGGCATGCCCGATCGGTCTCTGCCCGCGCCGTCCCCGGACGCGCCGAGGGCGCCGCGGCTGTACGCGAGCCGGTCGGAAGTGGTGCTGCTGACGCTCGTCGTCGCGCTCGATCAGCTGACGAAGGCGGCCGTCCGCAATTCGCTCGCGCTCGGCGACAGCCGCAACGTCATCCCCCGGCTCCTGGATCTCACGCACGTGCACAATACGGGAGCCGCGTTCGGCCTGCTGAACACCACCGATTTTTCGTACAAGCCGCTGGTCATGATCGGCATCGGCGCGCTGGCGCTCGTGGCCATCGCGGGCTACGCGGCCCAGCTCGGATTCCACGAGCGGCTCGCCCGCTACGGCCTCGTCCTGATCCTCGGCGGAGCGTTCGGGAACCTGATCGATCGCGCGATCGCGGGCTACGTCATCGATTTCGTGGACATTTACTGGGGCTCGACGCACTTCTGGGCGTTCAACGTCGCCGACTTCTCCATCACCACAGGCGCTATCATGGTGCTGCTCGAAATGCTCGGCGCAGGGCGACGACATGCATCCCATCCTCTTTGAGATCGGCCGCTTTCCCGTCTACACCTACGGCGTGCTGCTTGCCGCGGCATACCTGCTGGGGCTGCAGTTCGCGTTGACGCGGGCGCGGACGCGCGGTCTCGACCCCACCCGGGTGATGGACCTCGGCATCTGGATCATCATCAGCGCGCTCGCCGGGGCGAAGCTCCTGCTGCTCGTCGTCGATTACGACACGTTCAGGCGGAGCCCGGCGGAGCTGCTGACGCTGCTGCGATCGGGCGGCGTGTTCTACGGGGGGCTGATCGCGGCGGTCGTGGTCGCCCTGTGGTACCTCCGCCGCCATCGGATGCCGGTGTGGACGGTCACCGACATCTTCGCGCCCGGCATCGCACTCGGACACGTCGTCGGCCGCATGGGATGCCTCTTCGCGGGCTGCTGCTTCGGCCGGCCGGCGTCGGTCCCGTGGGCGATCACGTTTCACAACGAATATGCCGCCGCCAACGTGGGCACTCCGCTCAACGTGCCGCTTCACCCGACCCAGCTCTACGAGGCGGCGGCGGAACTGCTGATCCTGTTGTTCCTGCTCGCGACGGAGCGAAAGGGACGCCCGTATCCGGGACGAACGTTCTGGGCGTACATGCTTTTCTACGGCATCTCGCGCTTCATCATCGAGTTCTACCGCGGCGACACGCGTGGCACGGTGGGGCTGTTCTCGACATCGCAGTTCGTGTCGCTCCTGCTCGTGCCGCTGGCGATCGTGATGCTCTTCGCGCTGGGACGGCGCACCGACCCGGCGCCGCGCACGGACGCGCGGCGGGCGCGGGCAGCGTAGGCGTAGCGCAGGGCTTTAGCCCTGCCAACAGGTGGCAGGGCGTAGCGCAGGGCTTTAGCCCTGCCAACAGGTGG
>MELC01000036.1:83678-175635 GCA_001767455.1 Acidobacteria bacterium RIFCSPLOWO2_12_FULL_66_21 | reverse complement strand
AGCCCTGCCAACAGGTGGCAGGGCGTAGCGCAGGGCTTTAGCCCTGCCAACAGGTGGCAGGGCGTAGCGCAGGGCTTTAGCCCTGCCAACAGGTTGCAGTAGGCAGTAGGCAGTGGATCACGCTGTCACGCTGAGCTGGAAGCTGGAAGCTGGAAGCTGGGAACTGGAAGCTGGGAACTGATGCCGATGGTTCACGTCCAGAACCGCACGCTTGTCGTCGATGCCGAGTACGACGGTACGCGTCTGGATGCGTTTCTCGCGGCCCTCGTGCCCGACCTGTCGCGATCGAGCCTCCAGCGGCTGATCAAGGAGGGGCACGTCACCGGACCGTCTTCCGCGCTTCGGACCAGCACGCCGGTCCGTGAAGGGCAGTCGTACGCGGTCGCCATCCCGGCGCCTTCGCCGGCCACACCCGAGCCCGAAGCGCTGCCGCTGCGCATCATATACGAGGACACCGACCTCGTCGTCCTCGACAAGCCCGCCGGGATGGTCGTGCACCCGGCCGCCGGACATAGCGGCGGCACGCTCGTCAACGCGCTTCTGCATCACGTGAAGGACCTCAGCGGCATCGGCGGCGAGCTGCGGCCCGGGATCGTGCATCGGCTGGACCGCGGAACGTCGGGCGTGATGGTCGTCGCCAAGAACGACCGCGCGCACCAGGAGCTGGCGCGGCAGTTTGCCGACCGCGAGGTCGAGAAGGAGTACATCGCGCTCGTGTGGGGCGTGGTGCAGTCCGGCCGGCGGATCGACGCACCCATCGGCCGCGATCCCGTCAACCGTCAGAAGATGTCGACGCGCGCGCGCCGCGCGAGGAGCGCGGTCACGCGGGTCACGATGGCGCGGCACTTCAAGGGGGCCACGCTCGTCAAGCTCGCGATCGCCACCGGCCGGACGCACCAGATCCGCGTGCACCTCAGCGCGATCGGCCATCCGATCGTCGGGGATTCCGTGTACGGTGGCGCGCACCGCCGCGTGCCCGACAACCTGCGCGCGGTGCAGCGGCTCGAGCGCCCCTTCCTCCACGCCGCGCGGCTCGCGTTCACTCACCCGGCGGACGGCCGCCGGATCGAGTGCGATTCGCCGCTCCCGCCGGATCTGCAGGTGGTCGTGGACGACATCGAGGCCCGGGAAGAGAAAGAATAGGTCGCAGCTCGTGCTGTCCGGACCAGGAGTTCCCGTCATGATCGAGCGTTTATCCCACGAGCGCGTGTACGACGGCAAAGTGTTCGACGTGGACCGCGATCGCGTCCGGATGCCGAACGGCCGGGACGTCACGGTGGACGTCGTCCGCCACGTGAAATCGGTCGTCCTGATCCCCGTACCCGAGCCCGGCCACGTGTTTCTGATCAGGCAGTACCGGTACCCCGTCAACCGATGGCTGTGGGAGCTGCCGGCCGGCAGCGTGGACCCGGGAGAGGAGCCTGAAGCCGCCGCACGCCGCGAGTGCCACGAGGAGATCGGGCAGGTTCCAGCGACCGTGATCCGCCTGGCCGCGATGTTTCCGACGCCCGGCTACTGCGACGAGGAGATGGTGTTCTTCCGCCTGTCAGGGCTGGCGCAGGCGGCCGAGGCGGCAGCCGGGGACGAGGACGAGGACATCGAGCCGAGAGTGTTCACGCTGCGCGAGGCGCGCGACATGGTCCGCAACGGGGAGATCACGGACATGAAGACGATCGTGGGCCTCGGGCTGATTTGAGAATACGGAGAAGACGGAGAGCGCGGAGACGGCTTACACGGAGACACGGAGCACGCGGCGACGCACGGAGGTAGCCGGTCTGGCCGCGCTCGCGCGCAGTGAGGCCGGAGGCAACCGACGGCCGACGCCAGACCGGCCACGTCGCCCACACTCACACGTGCTCCGCTTTTCGTGCTCCGTGCGTCGCCGTGCCTCCGTGTAAGGGTTTCGTCCGACCTGTCCGGTCACTCGCAGACGCTCAATACCTCTTCCACCGTCGCGATGTGGATCGCCACCGTGTCCTCGACATCGAGCGCATACCCTCCGGCCAGGACGACGGCGACGGGCACCCCGGCGGCTCTTGCGGCCGCGAACACCTGCCGATCGCGTTCGCGTAATCCCTCGAGGGTGAGCGCGAGGCCGCCGAGCCGATCTTCGCGGAACGGATCCGCGCCCGCCAGGTAGAACGTCACGTCAGGCTTCGACGCCACGGCCCGCGCCAGCGCGGGACCCAGCCGCCGCAGGTATTCCTCGTCGCCGGTCCCATCCTCCAGTCCGATGTCCAGATCGCTGGCCGGCTTGAACAGCGGATAGTTGTGCTGCTGGTGAATCGAGAAGGTGAAGACCGACGGATCGCGCTCGAAGATCGTCGCCGTGCCGTTGCCGTGGTGGACGTCGCAGTCCACGACGGCTGCCCGATGGATGCGGCCGTCGCGCTGCAGCCGGCGAATCGCCACCGCGACGTCGTTGAACAGGCAGAAGCCTTCACCGTGATTCGGGAATCCGTGATGGAGTCCGCCGCCAAGGTGAATCGCGGCGCCGTCCTCGAGCGCCAGGCGCCCCGTGTCGCAGGTGCCCCCGGCCATCGTGCGGAACCCGTCGACGAGCGCCGGGCTCAACGGCAGCTCGAGGGTCTGGATTTCGGCGGGCGTGAGCGCGCACGTCCGGACCTTGTCGAGGTACTCGGACCTGTGCACGAGCGCAAGGCCGTCCCACGTGCAAGGCACCGGGACGACGAACGCGGCGTCCCCGACGAGGCCTGAGGCGAGAAGCCGTTCTGCGATGAGGCGGTACTTGGCGATCGGCCAGACGTGGCCGCCGAGGTCGATCTCGTAGGCAGGGCTGTAGACGACCTTCATGTCCGCCGGACCTGAAGGTCCGGCCTACTGGACGGCTTCGTGGACCTCGGCCTCCATGGGAGGCATGGGCGTAATCGTCTGCGCCTGCGAGGGCAGCAGCGCCAGTGCGAGCACCTCTTCGATGTGGACCACGTAGTGAATCGTCAGCTCGCTGCGGAGCTCCTCGGTGAGGTCCTCCTTGACGTTCTTCTCGTTCTGCCGCGGCATGATGACCTCGGTGATCCCCGCGCGGCGCGCCGCCAGCACCTTCTCCTTGATCCCGCCGACCGGCAGCACGCGGCCCGACAGGGTGATCTCGCCCGTCATCGCCACGTCGCCGCGCACCGGACGGCCCGTCAGCTCCGATGCCAGCGCGCAGACCATCGTGACGCCGGCCGACGGCCCGTCCTTCGGAATCGCGCCGGAGGGCACGTGCAGATGAACCTCCGAGTCCTTGTAGAACGCCGGATCGATCCCGTAGTGCGTCGCGTGCGCGCGGAACCACGAGAGCGCCGTTCGCGCGGACTCCTTCATGACGTCGCCGAGATGCCCTGTCAGCGTGAGGCTCCCGCCGCCCTGCATCCGGGAGGCCTCGACGAAGAGCACTTCGCCGCCCGCGGGCGTCCACGCGAGGCCGACCGCCACGCCCGGGTCCTTCGTGCGGTTCTCGATTTCCTCGTCCAGGAATACCGGCGCGCCCAGCATGGCCATGACGACATCCGGGCTGATGACGACGCGCGCTTCGTCTCCTTCGGCGCGGCGCCGCGCGACCTTGCGGCAGAGCGCGCCGATCTCGCGCTCCAGGTTGCGCACGCCCGCCTCCCGCGTGTAGCCGCGGATGACGGAGCGGATGGCCGGCTCGGTGAACTCGACCTGCTCCCCCGTGAGACCGTGGTTGGTCACCTGTTTCGCGATGAGATGCTCGAAGGCGATCTTGAGCTTCTCTTCCTCCGTGTAGCCGGCCAGCTCCAGCACCTCCATGCGATCGCGCAGCGCCGGCGGCACCGGATCGAGCACGTTGGCGGTCGTCAGGAAGAGCACCTCGGAGAGATCGAAGGGCACGTCGAGGTAGTGATCGCGGAACGTGTTGTTCTGTTCCGGATCGAGGACTTCGAGCAGCGCCGACGCCGGGTCTCCACGAAAGTCGGACCCCAGCTTGTCGATTTCGTCCAGGATGAAGACGGGGTTCTTGGATTCCGCGCGCCGCAGGCCCTGGATGACCTGCCCGGGCAGCGCGCCGATATAGGTGCGGCGATGGCCGCGGATTTCCGCCTCGTCGCGCATGCCGCCGAGCGACACGCGGACGAACTTGCGGCCGAGCGAATTGGCAATCGATCGCGCGAGCGACGTCTTGCCCGTTCCGGGCGGGCCGAGGAAGCAGAGGATCGGTCCCTTCACGTCCGGGTTCAGCTTGCGGACCGCGAGATACTCGAGCACACGGTCCTTGACCTTCTCGAGGCCCGAGTGGTCGGCGTCGAGCACCTCTTTCGTGCGGCGCAGATCGATGGAGTCCTCCGTCCGCTTCGCCCAGGGCAGCGCGACGATCCAGTCGAGGTACGTGCGCGACACGGTGTACTCGGCCGCGGCGACGGGCATCTTCGAGAGCCGGTCGAGCTCGCGCAGCGCCTCTTTCTTGACCAGATCGGGCATCCCGGCGGCCTCGATCTTCTCCCGCAGCTCGTCGATCTCCTTCGCCTGCTCGTCCCCCTCGCCGAGCTCCTTCTGGATGGCCTTCATCTGCTCGCGCAGGAAGTACTCCCGCTGGTTCTTGCCGACCTCCGACTGGACCTGCGACTGGATCTTGGACCCGAGCTCGAGGACCTCGAGCTCCTTGATGAGGAGGCGGTTGAGCGCGTCCATGCGCGCCCGGATGTCGAGCGTCTCCAGCACTTCCTGCTTCACGGGCGTGCCCAGCGTCGTCAGGCTCGACGCGATGAAATCCGCGAGCTTGCCGGGGTCCGTGATGTTGGCGGCGAGCGCCTGCAGGTCGTCCGACAGCAGCGGCGAGAGCGAGACGACCTGCTGGAAGTTGCTCTTGATGTTCCGCTGCAGCGCGTCGATCTCGAGATGATCCTCGTCGCGCAGCACCTCGTCGGCGGCCGTCACGGCGCCGCGCAGGTAGGGGCGCGTCTGGACGAGGCGATCGAGCCGCACGCGCGCCAGCCCCTGCACGATGAGTCGAAGGCTGCCGTCAGGCAGCTTGAACATCTTGTGGATGTGGGTCGCCGTGCCGATCGGATAGAGGTCCTCCCGCAGCGGCTCTTCGACGGACGCCTCGCGCTGGGTGAAGACGCCGATCATCCGCCCGGAAGTCGTGGCTTCGTCGATCAGGCGGACCGACGCCTCGCGCGCGACCGCGAGCGGCATGAACGAATTGGGGAAAAGAACGGTGTCCCGCAGCGGCAGGATGGGCAGCTCCGCCGGAATGACCGGGCGCTCCCCCGTGGCCGTGGGATCTTCGTCGAACCTGTTGCTCTGACCGGACTGATCGCTCATCAGGGCGATCCTCCTCGCGAGGCGATGATACGCGGAAATGAGGCCGGAAGGGGGGAACGCGAGGCCCCACCTCCGGCGGGGCCTGCAAACTCGGAGTCCAGGGATGGTCGGGTTATCCCTGCATGTCGATGAAGAGGGACGCGGCGCCACGGCGAGCCTGCAGCGTCCGTTCGCGCTGCTGGGCCGCTTCGCGCGCCTCCTCGCAGTCCTTGCACCGCACCGCGAAGGGCAGCGCCCGCAGGCGGCGCTCGGAAATCTCCTCGCCGCACTCGAAGCAGTAGCCGAACGTCCCTTCCTCGAGACGGCGCAGCGCTTCCTGAATCTTGTTCAGCGTTTCCGCCTTCATCTGGATCAACGCGAACTCGATGTCGTCCTGGATGTCGGCCTCGGAGCTTTCCGCCGCGTCGAGCACGCCGACATTCGGGTTGTTCGCACCCTCGGTGCGGACATCCCGGATCTTCTCGTGGACCTGCTCGGTAATCTCGCGGCGACGCTCCTCGAGGATTCGCTTCAGTTCGGCATACCGGTCCCGCGTCATCTGTCCGCCAGGCGTCTTTTGAACGCTCATCTGATTCCCTTCCTTTCCGCCACCGCGCCGGCCTCCGAATGTCGCAGGCCGTTATGCAAATGATTTGCCACTTACCAAATCCGCTCAGCTTACATCGGTTGACGTCCTTTGTGAAGTCCCCTTCGCGGGAACTACGCAATTCGGCGCAAAATGTCCCACACGATTTCCCGGGGCGAAACCCGGCCACGGCAGGGGCCGCTCCGCTGCCGCCGCTCGCAACTTACTGATACACAACTGGTTACCATGGTCCTGCGGCTCGGCGCCTGTTCGCGGATGCCTCGGTTCTGGTTTAGACGCCGCACCCCCCTGCGGCGGTTCTCCGGGTGTGAGGAAGCGGCGGTGCTGGTGGGAATCCGCTGAGTGTTACCTGTAGATGACACGGAATCGTACGAGCCGCGGAAGAGTTAACACAGCCCGGTGTGGCCAAAATGCAAACGGGGACGGGGTCAGGGGTGAAGCGCGAAGAGCGATTCAGAGGCAACCCAGCTCAGGTCGTCCAAACGGACGGCGACAGCCGGCAGCCTGTCCTTGGCCCTTCGCGCTTCACTCTTACTGGATGAACTTCTTGCCTATGGACTGGTTCGGCACGATTCCGTGCTCGACCAGTTTCTGCCCGTCCCGAGAGCTGCCCGTACGCAGCCACTTCTCATAAAGCCGCAGGATATCCGAGCGCTGCGCGCCGCCGGTGCGTTCGCTGATGTCCGACAGGACGTCCACGAACCCCACGAACTTCCGGGCCAGCTCGCGGAAGACCTCCGAGAAAGCGTCCTCGTCGCGGCGGCTGAGGGATCCATACGCGTACTCGCCCATCGAGACGTAGTAGTCCACGTCGACGATCTTCCGGTTGAAGCTGTCTGCGAAGAACCCGGACATGAACAGGGAGAAGTCCCCCACGCTGCGGAGGCGCGCCCGCTGCTCGGACCCGCCGCTTTCGAGCGCCCGGGCCAGCCGGAAGACCAGCGGCTCGGACGAATCGGCGAACCGCGTGCTGTCGAGACGGATGAACTGCAACAACAGGTTGACGAGGTAGTAGGCGGTGAGGTCTCCGGCGCGAAGGCGCTGGCGCGCCAGCGCCCCCTCCACGAGATCCTTGAAGTACTCGGCCGGACTCTCCTCGCGCAGCAGCGGATCCTTCATCCGGGTTCCTCCTTCGCCCAGTCCGAGTGGCAGGCACGTGCCGATCGGCCTGGGGTGCCTGTTCCCCCGTCACTGCAACGGATATACCTGAGCGGCCGGTGCCGCTAAACATGCTATAATGCGGTGTTTGTGCCGCCGCCACCCGTGCGGCTGTACTTCCCGGATGACGGTATTACCATTCCAGGCTCAAGTATGGCGAAACGCTGCGAGATTTGTGGAAAGGGCCCGGTCGTCGGGCGCAACGTCAGTCACGCGCATAACGTGACGTCCCGGCGCTTCGAGCCGAACCTCCAGCGCGTCCGCGCGGTGGTCAACGGCGGAGTGAAGCGCCTGCGGGTGTGCACCCGCTGCCTGCGCTCGAACAAGGTCGTCAAGGCGGCGTAACCATGCGTCAGGCGGTTGCCACCTCGTCCGCGCCAAAGGCCATCGGTCCGTATTCTCAGGCAATCCGAGCCGGTTCGCTACTGTTTTTGTCGGGTCAGGTGGCGCTGGACCCTGCGACGGGCCATCTCGTCGAAGGGGATATCGCGGCGCAGACGCACCGAGTGTTCAAGAACCTCGGCGCGATTCTCGAGGCGGCGGGTGCCTCTTTCGACCACGTCGTCCGCACGACCGTGTACCTCGCCGACATGAACGACTTCGGCGTGGTCAATGAAGTGTATGGCGGCTATTTTTCCTCGCCCGCCCCGGCGCGCGCCACCGTCCAGGTCGCGCGGCTCCCGAAAGACGCCCGGATAGAGATAGACCTCATCGCTTCGCTGTAGTTGCGAGTTGTGAGTTGACAGGCACTTTGCCGGAGCCGTCCGGGCGGACGACTCGAGCAAGCTGCCTCTCAATTCACAACTCAGAATTCACAACTTTCTCAGCGGCTCGCTCGCTCCACCCCAATCACCCCGTCGATGCCGCGCAGCGACTTGATCACCTTCTGCAGGTGCTTCACGTCGTTGATCTCCACCGTCATGTCGATGCGCCCCATCTGATCGTCGACGGTCGCCTCGACGTTGCGGATGTTCGTGTTGATCCCGGCGATCTTGGAGCTGACGTCGGCGAGAATCCCCTTTCGATCCTCGACCTGGATGCTGAGGCGCACCGTGTACGGCGAGGCGTCGGACGCCTTGTCCCATTCGACGTCGATGCGCCGCTCCGGATCGTACAGAAGGTTCACGACGTTGGGGCACGCCGCGGCGTGCACCGACACGCCCTTGCCGCGGGTGATGTACCCCACGATCTGCTCGCCGCGAATGGGATTGCAGCAGCGCGCGCGGAAGACCATCAGATCGTCGATGCCGCGCACCTTGATCTTCTCGTCGCCCGTGCCGAGGACGCGGCGGACGACCGAGGCGATGCCGGTCTCCGGCGTCTCCTTCAACTGGTCGGCCGGGACGAACTTCGCGAGCACGTTCTTGGCGGACAGCTTCCCGTAGCCAATCGCGGCGTACAGCTCGTCCGCCTTCGCCAGGCCGTAGTCGGCCAGCACGCGCGTCATCGCGGCCGGGTCCGCCAGGGTCTTGGCGTTGATGCCGAAGCGCCGGGCTTCCTTCTCGAACAGCTTCCGGCCGATGTCGAGGCTCCGCTCCTTCTCTTCCGCGTGGATGTAGTGGCGGACCTTGTTGCGGGCGCGCGAGGTGATCACGAAGCTCAGCCAGTCGCGGCTCGGCTTGTGCCCCGCCGTCGTCACGATCTCGACGATGTCGCCGTTGCGAAGCCGCGTCCGGAGCGGCGCCATCTTCCCGTTCACGCGCGCGCCGACGCACTGGTGCCCGATGTCCGTGTGGATCGCGTAGGCGAAGTCCACCGGCGTCGCGTCGCGCGGCAGCGCCTTGACCTCCCCCTTCGGCGTGAAGATGTAGACCTCCTCCGGGTAGAGCTCGATCTTGAGGTTCTGGAGGAACTCCTGCGGATCGCGCACCTCCTGCTGCCACTCGAGGAGCTGCCGCAGCCACAGGAAGTACTGCTCGTCGCGGCCGGCGCCGATGCGCCCTTCCTTGTACTTCCAGTGCGCCGCGATGCCTTCCTCCGCCGTGCGGTGCATGTCCGCGGTCCGGATCTGGACCTCGAAGGGGAAGCCGCGTTCGCTCACGACCGACGTGTGGAGCGACTGGTAGCCGTTGGGCCGCGGCATCGCGATGAAGTCCTTGATGCGCCCCGGCACTGGCGCCCACGTCTGGTGGATGATCCCGAGCGCGGCGTAGCAGTCCCTCACCGACTGGGTCACGATCCTGAGCGCGACCATGTCGTACACCTGATCGAGATCGATCTTCTGCCGCTTCAGCTTCTGGTGGATGCTGAACAGCCGCTTGATCCGCCCGTCGATCTCGATCACCGGCACCTGGGCCTCCGTGAGCTTCGCGGCCACCGTGTTCTTCAGGTCCTCGATCATGCCCTCCGTCGCGCGGCGCCGCGCCTCGACGCGGGCCCGCAGCGACTCGTACGCCTTGGTCTCGAGATATTTGAAGGCGAGCTCCTCCAGCTCGTTCTTGATCTTGCTCATGCCGAGGCGGTTGGCGATCGGGGCATAGATGTCGCGCGTCTCCTGCGCGATCTTCACCCGCCGCTCTTCCGACAGGTGATGGAGCGTCCGCATGTTGTGCAGCCGGTCGGCGAGCTTGACCAGGATGACCCGAATGTCGTCGACCATCGCCAGCAGCATCTTGCGGAAGTTCTCCGCCTGCCTCTCCTCGCTCGACGAAAAGGAGATCGCGCCGAGTTTGGTCACCCCCTCGACCACGTGCGCCACGTCGGGTCCGAACAGCTCCTTGATCCGCTCGATCGGGGTCTGGGTGTCCTCGACGATGTCGTGGAGGAGGCCGGCGGCGATGGCCACGACGTCCAGTTTCATGTCCGCCAGCAGGTCGGCGACCTCGAGCGGGTGCACCAGGTACGGCTCCCCTGAATGGCGGACCTGGCCTTTGTGCTCGAAGGCGGAAAAGACGTAGGCACGCCTGAGCAGCTCGATGTCGGCATCGGGGTTGTACGCCCGGACTTTTTCGACGAGGTCCTCGAACCGGATCATGAAAGGCGGTGTCTAACCTTGGAAAAGGGGTGTGTCCGGGCCGGTTGACGGCACGTTTTTCGGTTCACTATACTGACCCGGTTCTGTCGCGTCGCAATCCTTCTGTGTATGCGCCCTGGCGCCGGCACCGGCCGTTGCACCTAAGGACATTCTAATACCCAGGTCGCGGCCCACGCCGACCGTGTGCGCGCGATAAGCGTGAGGAAGAGCATGAAAATCCGATTTCGAACGATGGCCGCCGTGGCCCTGCTGCTCGGCCTGAGCCTGGCCGCCGCCGGCTGTGGAAAGTACTCGTGGAGCAACCTCAAGGCGCAGAAGGCCTACAAAGAGGCGGTAGACGCCTACAAGGCCCAGGACTGGAGGAGGGCGGCGGAGCGGTACGAATACGCGCTGCAGCTGAATCCCGCGAAGGTGGAGGCCTATTTCTACCTGGGGAACGCCTACGACAACCTCTACAAGCCGGCGCGCGCCGGCGAGCCGGAAAACGACGCCTACATCCAGAAAGCGGTGGACAATTACCGGAAGGCCGCCCAGCTCGACCCCAACGCCCAGATGAAGGAGCTGGCGCTCCAGTACCTCGTGGCGGCCTATGGGCCGGAAAAGCTGAACGACCCCTCGAAGTCGGAGCCAATCGTCCAGGACATGGTCAAACTCAACCCGAACGAGCCACTGGGCTACTTCCAGCTCTCGAAGATCTACGAGGAGGCCGGCCGGTACGAAGAGGCCGAGCAGCAGCTGATCATGGCCCGCGACCACAAGCCCAACGACCCGATCGTCTATACGACCCTGGCCGGCTTCTACAACACCCAGGGGGATTTCGACAAGACGATGGAGGCGCTCCACAAGGCCGCGGACCTGGCGCCCAACGATCCGCAGGGCTATCAGTTGATGGCCACGTACTACTGGGAGAAGGTCTACAAGGACCACCGCCTCACCGCCGCGCAGAAGAAGGAGTACCTCGCCGAGGGGACCGCGGCCACGGACAAGGCGCTGGCGCTCAATCCTGAATACGACGACGCGATGATCTTCAAGAACCTGCTGCTGCGGCTCCAGGGCAACGAAGAGACCGACATGGCCAGGCGCGCGGCGCTCTACAAGCAGGCCGACGACCTGCGCAGCCGCGGGAACGAGCTGAAGAAGAAGAAGGCGACCGGCCGGAAGTAGCCAGCGGCCGGGAGATCCCCGCAAAGCAAAGAGGGCGGCCCGCTGGACGGGCCGCCCTCTTTGTTCGTGCCGTCAGCCGTGCGAGGCGTTACATGCCGCCCGGCGCGCCCGGATCCTCGCCGCGGCGCATGCCCTCGGTCACGATGCCGACCTTGTCGACGCCCGCCCCCTTGGCGGCGTCGATGACGTCGACGATGTCGCCATAGCGCAGCGAGGCGTCGCCGACGATGAACATCGTCTTGTCCTTGCGCGCCTCGAAAATGTCGCGCAGGCGGCTCTCGAGGGTCAGCATCGTCATCGGCTGCTTGTTGACCGAGATCTGCCGATCGGCCGTGTACTCGAGCACGATCTGCTGGCTCGTGTCGGTTGGCTGATTCTGCTTCTTCGTCTCGAGCGGAAGGTTGACGTCGACGCCCTTCTGCGTGAGCGGAAGGGCCGCCATGAAGATGATGAGGAGCACGAGCAACACGTCGATCATCGGCGTGACGTTCATGTCCGCACTCGGTTTCGGCACCTCCCCCTTGACGATGAGTTCGGCGCCGTGGTGCTTATGGGCGTGCTTCATGGGTTATTTGCCTCCCGCCGCGCGCAGGTCCTTCTTTTCCGTGATCAGCCCGATGTCTTCGATCTGCACCTTCCGGAGATCGTCCATCGCCTGCATGATGGCGCCGTAGCGGGCGTCCTTGTCCCCCTTGATGAGGACGACCTTCTCGGTCTTGTCCTCGAGGGCCGACTTCACCTTGTCGGCGAAGTCGGACTTGCTCACCTGGAGGCCGTTCACCCAGAACTGGTTCGCCGAATCGACGGCGACGACCGTCTGCTGCTGCGTGTCGGGCTTGTCGCTCGTGTTGACCGCTTCCGGCAGCGTCACGGCCACGCCTTTCTGCAGCATGGGCGCGATCAGCATCATGATGATGAGCAGCACCAGCATGACGTCGACGAGCGGCGTCACGTTGATGTCCGCCTTGAGGCTGCCCTTCTGCCCGATATCCATTGACATGACGGCGTACTCCCAATTGGTGAATCAGTTACGCTGTTTTCTTAATGAAGTAGTCGAGCAGCTCCGACGAGGAGTTGTCCATTTCGACGTTGAAATACTCGATGCGGCCGGTGAGGTAGTTGTAGAACCACACCGCGGGAATCGCGACGACGAGCCCGAGCGCCGTTTCGACGAGCGCTTCCGAGATGCCGGCCGAGACCGCGCCCAGGCCGCCCGAGCCGGTGGCCGCGATGCCCTGGAACGCCGTGATGATGCCGATGACCGTGCCGAGCAGTCCGACGAACGGCGCCGTCGCGCCGATGGTCGCGAGCGCCGCGACGCCCTTCTTCAGGTCGTTCGCCGTGAGCGCGGACGCGCGCTGAATGGCGCGGCGGACGGTGTCGACCAGGTCCTCACGGCTGAGATTCGCGCCGCTTTCCTGCTGGAACTGGTACTCCTGGAGCCCCGCCAGGACGACTTTCGCCAGGTGGCTGTACCGGTAGTTCTTCGACGAGGAGATGGCAATGGCGTCCTTGAGACGTCCGTCCTTCAAGTGCTTCGCCACCTGGGGCGCATAGAGCTTCGACTGCTTGCGCGCCTGCGTGAACGTGTAAATCCGCTCGATGGCGACGCCGAACGAGATCATCGACATGATGACCAGCACGACGCCGATCCCCTTGGCTGGTAAGCCCATCTGCGCCCACATGTGCATCAGATCCATCTGCCACTCCTCCGGTACTGGAACATCCAGAATTAGTCAGCGTTGTTTCTGAACCGAGGACGGGTCTCACGCCCGCCCGACCCTATCGACTATTGCAGCGTGAAGTTCACGGTGACCGTCATGATGACGGGCACCGGCACGCCGTTGAGCAGTGTGGGCGTGAAGACCCACTGCTTGACCGCGTCGAGCGCCGCCTGGTCGAGCAGCGGAATCGAGCGCAGAACCTTCGCGTCGGTCACTCTCCCGTTGGCGCCGATCGTCGCCTCGATGATGACCACCCCCGACACGCGCGCGGACTGCGCGATCGGCGGATAGATCGGCCGGACGTCGTGCGTCTTCGTCGGCTGCTTGATGTTGCCGCCGACCCGGACCGGCGCCGGAGGCGGCGGCGGAGGCGGCGGCGCCTCCGGAAGGCCGCCGACGACACCACCCACGACACCGCCCGGCACGCCGCCTTCGACACCGCCCGGCACGCCTTCACCGATGCCCGCGCTCGGCCGCTCCGGGACGATCGCTTTCGGGGCTTCGATGGGGGCCGCGTTCGGATTGACCTCGGGGACCGGCGCCATCTTCGGCTGCACCGCGGCGGGCGCGGGCGGCGGCGGAGGCGGCGGCGGAGGCGGAGGCGGTGCGCCGACAAACGCCATCATCGTCGGAGGCGTCGGCAGCACATCAGTGGCCATCAAGGGGACGATGATCACGGCCGCGAAAATGACGACATGGGCCAGTACCGAGAGCGGCACCGTGTACCACTTCTGCGAGCCGAGCTTGATGGATGGATTGACAACGTCGCCGAACAGATCACGCGGCACGGCTGTAGTCCTCCTGGCTTCCGTTGGCAACGAAAGACCGCGAATTATAGTCAGAGCCAAAAAGAGGTGTCAACGAAGCATCCTCCGGCAAATTAGACACCGCGATTCCGAAAATGGCCACCGGCCGCCCGGCTGACGAGAATCCGGCAGCGCCCCAGGCTCAGGCACGCGCCTCCCCGGTCCTGATCCGCATCGCGTAGAAAGAACGCCACACAAAAACGGCGGAGCCCAGGAGGAACGCACCAGCCAGGACGTGGCTCATGACTGTGCCGTACTGTTCTGCAAGCTGCACGCCGAGCTCCACCGCCAGCAATCCGAACAGCGTCGTGAACTTGATGACGGGGTTCATGGCCACCGACGAGGTGTCCTTGAACGGATCCCCAACCGTATCACCAACGACCGTCGCCGCGTGCAGGGGGGTGCCTTTTTCCTTCAGCTCCACTTCGACGATCTTCTTCGCGTTGTCCCACGCGCCCCCGCCGTTGGCCATGAAAATGGCCTGGAACAACCCGAAGAGGGCGATCGACACCAGGTAGCCGATGAACAGGAACGGCTCGAGGAACGCGAACCCCAGCGTCCCGAAAAAGACCGCCAGGAAGATGTTGAACATGCCTTTCTGCGCGTACTGGGTACAGATTTCCACGACCTTCTTGCTGTCGGCGACCGACGCTTTCTCGGCGCGGTCGAGCCGGATGTTGGCCTTGATGAACTCCACGGCCCGGTAGGCGCCCGTCGTCACCGCCTGGATCGAGGCGCCGGTGAACCAGTAGATCATCGCGCCGCCGCAGATGAGGCCGAGCAGGAACGGCGGATGGAGGATCGACAGCTTCTCCACGTTCTGGGTCAGCTTGTCGGTCAGCAGCACGATAATCGAGAAGATCATCGTGGTCGCGCCGACGACCGCCGTGCCGATCAGCACGGGCTTCGCCGTCGCCTTGAAGGTGTTCCCCGCCCCGTCGTTTTCCTCGAGCAGGTGCTTGGCCCGCTCGAAGTTCACGTCGAACCCGTACGCCTTCTTCAGTTCCGCCTTGATGTCGGGCAGCGTCTCGATGACGGAGAGCTCGAACACGGACTGCGCGTTGTCCGTGACGGGCCCGTACGAATCGACGGCGATGGTGACCGGCCCCATGCCGAGGAAACCGAACGCGACGAGACCGAACGCGAAGACCGCCGGGGCAATCATCAACGGCGCGTCGGCCGGGCCGCCGAGCCCCTGCGTGCTGACGCCGTACGCGGCCGCCATCAGCGACACGATGACGATGCCGAGCCAGTACGCGCTGAAATTGCCGGCGACGAGACCCGAGAGGATGTTCAGCGACGCGCCGCCTTCCCGCGACGACGTGACGATCTCCTTGACGTGACGCGAGTGGACCGAGGTGAAGATCTTCACGAGCTCCGGGATGATCGCCCCCGCGAGCGTGCCGCACGTGATGATCGACGACAGCTTCCACCAGAGCGTCGGATCGCCGCCGATGTTCGGGATGAGGATGCGCGAGACGGCATAGGTGAGCGCGACCGAGACGATCGAGGTCAGCCACACGAGGCGGGTCAGCGGCGCCTCGAAGTTCATCGTCTGCGCGTGCGCGTAGCTCGCCCGCGCCCAGACGGCGTTGATCAAGTACGACCCGCCGCTCGCGATGATCATCATGACGCGCATGACGAAGATCCAGACCAGGAGCTGCACCTGCACGGCCGGGTCGATCACCGCGACGAGAATGAAGGAAATCAGCGCCACGCCGGTGACGCCGTAGGTCTCGAACCCGTCGGCGCTGGGGCCGACCGAGTCCCCCGCGTTGTCGCCGGTGCAATCCGCGATCACGCCGGGATTGCGCGCGTCGTCCTCCTTGATGTTGAAGACGATCTTCATCAGGTCGGAGCCGATGTCGGCGATCTTGGTGAAGATGCCTCCGGCGATGCGGAGGGCCGCCGCGCCGAGCGACTCGCCGATGGCGAAGCCGATGAAGCAGGAGCCCGCGTAGTCGGCCGGGATGAAGAGCAGGATGCACAGCATCAGCAGCAGCTCGACGCTGATGAGGAGCATGCCGATGCTCATGCCGGCGCTCAGCGGGATCGCGTAGATCGGGAACGGCATCCCCTTCAGCCCCGCGAACGCCGCGCGCGAGTTGGCGAACGTGTTCACGCGGATGCCGAACCACGCGACGCCGTAACTGCCGCCGATGCCGACCAGGCTGAACAGCAGGATGATGACGACCTTGTTCAGCGCGAAGTGCTGCAGCACGCCGAAGTAGAACGCCATGATCACGCCGATGAACAGCTCGAGGATCAGGATGAACTTGCCCTGGGTGATCAGGTAGGTCTTGCACGTCTCGTAAATGAGCTCGGAGATCTCGAGCATCGAGCGGTGGACCGGCAGGTCGCGCAGCTGCCGGAAGATCACGAGCCCGAAAATCAACCCGAGGACGCAGACGCCCAGGCCGCTCATCAACAGCGTCCGGCCGTTGATCCCCCGGAAATCGACGCTGCCGAGGTCCGGCAGTACGAGACTGGCCTCTCCGCCCCCCGTGTGGGCGGGCTCCTGCTGGAGCGGGGCTGCGGCCGTGGCGGGCGCCTGGGGCGGCTGCTCGGCCTGAGCGGCGGCAGGCGCGAGAATCGCCAGCATGACGGCGGCGGTCAAAGCCCCGGCGCGGGCCAGTCGCGAATAGCGTGTGTCGGACATCTCTCTCCTCAAGACCCTGGGGCACCCGGAACGGGCGCGAACAAAACCAGGAATCGTACAGCGTCAGGCCCGGCATTTTCAACCGGGGGGCTTCGCCCCGCCGGACCTCCCAACGATCGAGTCAACGGTCACACGCGGAAGTCCGCGACGCGGTCGCCGCCGCGCCGCGCCCTCAGGCGGGAGGCGAGGGCCATGCCGCCGGTGAGAAACACCCGGATGCCCTCTTCCACGGTGATGTCGGGATACGACGCCTGGTCGCGCCCGCAGATGATCACGTCGCCGAGGTACAGATGGTTGGTCGGCACGTACACGGCCACCATCGGCTCGATCCCGTGCCCGCGGTCGACCGTGAACTCCCTCGTCAGGAAGCCGAGCACGAAGCCGCGTCCCGGCTGCTCGACGAGGACGACGCGCTTGAACCCGTACTCGTTGTCAGGCGAGAAGGCCACGACGAGCTGTTTCACCGGCGCATAGATCGTCCGGAACACCGGCACGCGCAGCAGGATGGCTTCCGCCTGCTGGAGCAGCCGCTTGCCGATGACGTTGGTCGCCAGCGCGCCGACCAGGAGCACGACGAGGGCAGTGGTGAGGATGCCGAGACCCGGGATCTCGTGCCCCAGCCAGGCGGTCGTGTAGGTGGCGTACAGCGGCCCCACGAACCCGTCAATCAGCCGGAAGATCCAGACGAACGCGGCGACGCTGATCACCAGGGGCACGGTGACGAAGAACCCCGCGATGAAACTGCGACGCAACCATTGCATCAGTCGATACAACCCATTCCACGCCTGCAGCGCAGCCCTTCAGGGCTGCTTTCACTGTCAAAGTGCCAGGAGCCAGACGACCGTAACCGCGGCCAGCGCCAGGCGGTAATACGCGAACACGTCGAGGCGATGACCGGCGAGGAAGCGCAGGAAGTACTTGATCGTCATGTAGCCGACCGCGGCGGAGGTCACCATCCCGACGGCAAAGAGCGCGAGCTCTTCGCCGCTCAGGCCCGCGCGGAGCACGTGCACCCCTTCCTTCCCTGCGGCGGCGGCAATCGCGGGGATGCCGAGCAGGAACGAGAACCGCGCCCCCGACTCGCGGGTCATGCCGAGAAACATGCCCATCGCGATCGTCGACCCCGAGCGCGACATGCCCGGCACGAGCGCGGTGGTTTGCGCGCCGCCCAGTGCCAGCGAATCGGCCGCCGTGAGCGCCGTCTCGTCGCGGCGCCGCGCGCCGACCCGCTCCGCCGCGAGCAGCGCCACTCCGCCGATGGTCAGGGTCACGGCGATCACCGCCGGCGTGCGGAGGTTCGCTTCCAGCCAGTCGGCGAACAGCACGCCGACCACGACGACGGGGAGCGTGCCGATCGCGATCAGCCGCGCCAGACGGCCCGCGCCGGCTTTGGCGGTCAGGGCCGAGGGGGCCGCGGCGATCATCGCGAGCACATCCTCCCGGAAGAACACGAGGATGGCCGCCAGCGTGCCCGCGTGAAGCGCGACGTCGAACGCGAGGCCGAAGACAGCGGCGTCCCATCCGAAGAACGCGCGCGCGAGAATCAGGTGCGCGGAACTCGACACGGGCAGGAACTCGGTCAGCCCCTGGACGACGCCGAGCAGCGCGGCGACGAGCAGCTTCACGCCCGCGGACACGTCCGGCGCATCACGACGCGCGGCGCCGCTTCGGCTTCGGCGCGCTGGCGGCCGACGCCGCCGCGGTCTGGCCCTTCATCGGCCGGCGGCCCTGCCAGATGATCACGATCGCGGCCGCGATGAACACGCTCGAATACGTGCCCGTGACGACGCCAACGAGCATCGTGAACGCAAACCCGTGGAGCACCTCGCCACCGAAGAAGAACAGCGCCAGGACCGATATGAGCGTCGTGCCCGCCGTGAGGATCGTGCGCCCGAGCGTCTGGTTGACGGCGACGTTGACGATCTGCGAGATGTTGTCGCGCCGCATGCCGCGCAGGTTCTCGCGCACGCGGTCGAAGATGACGATCGTGTCGTTCACCGAGTAGCCGGTGATCGTCAGGATCGCCGCGATCACGTTCAGGCTCAGGTCGTACCGGAAGAACGCGAGCACGGCGAACGTCACGAGCAGGTCGTGGATCGTCGCCACGACGGCGCCGACCGCGAAACTGAACTGGAAGCGGAACGCGACGTACAGCAGGATGCCGCCGAGCGCGAGCACCGTCGCCAGCGTGCCCTGCCGCGTGAGCTGCTTGCCGACGATCGGCCCGACGATGTCCGTGCCCGCCACGCAGTTCGCCGAATTGGTCGCGGTACAACTGCCGTTGATCGGGCCGAGCCCCGCCTGGTTCACCGCGTGGACGACGGCATCGCCGGTGCGGCTCAATTCGCCGCCCGCCTCGGCGCCGACGTTCGGCACCCGGATCATCACCTGGTTGAGCGCGGGATCGCCATACCGGTTGATCACCGAGTTCGCGCCGACGCCCGCCATCGACGTGTCGAGCGCCGCGCGAATCACGCCGCTGTCCGGCGGCGTCTTGTCGAACTTGACGATGACGATCGTGCCGCCGGAGAACTCGACGCCGAGTGGCAGCCCGCGCGTGTAGATGGTGACGAGGCCCGCGATGATCACCACCCATGACAACGCGATCGCGTGCCACCGCCAGCGGACGAAATTGTAATTCGGGTTGTGGAAGATCTGCATGATGGCCTTAGATGCTCAGCGTCGCCGTGGCCGTCTGGCGGCGCGACAGCTCGAGCTCGAACAGCGCCTTGGACACGAAAATGGACGTGAACAGGTTCGTCAGGAGCCCGATGGTCAGCGTCATCGCGAAGCCGCGGATCGGGCCGGTGCCGAACTGGAACAGGAACGCCGCCGAGATGAGCGACGCGACGTGCGTATCGAGGAGCGTCCAGAACACGCGGCCGAACCCGGCGTTCACCGCGGCACGCACGCCGCGCTGGGCGGCGAGCTCCTCCTTGATGCGTTCGAAGATCAGCACGTTGGAGTCGACGCCGATCCCCATCGTCAGCACGAAGCCGGCGATGCCGGGAAGCGTCATCGCCGCGCCGATGTACGCCATCAGGCCGATGAGGATGACCAGGTTGCAGATGAGCGCGAACACGGCGTTCACGCCGGCCAGCTTGTAGTACACGAGCATGAAGACGAGCACGATGACGAGGCCGACGATCGACGAGATCACGCCCGAACGGATCGAGTCGGCGCCGAGCGAGGGGCCGATGACGTGCTGCTCGAGGTACGTCATATTCGCGGGCAGTGCGCCGGACCGCAGCGTGAGCGAGAGGTCCGCCACTTCCTCCTGCGTGAAGCTGCCGGAGATGCGCCCCTCGTCGGTGATGCGCCCGTCGATCCGCGGCGCGGATTCCACGCGATTGTCCAGCACGATGGCGAGGTATCGGCCGATATTCTCGCCGGTGACCTTGCCGAACTTGCGCGCCCCTTCGTTGTTCAGCGAGAAGCTGACGGCGGGCCGGTTGTTCTCGTCGAGCGTCGGCTTCGCGTTGCGGAGGTCCTGCCCGGTGACGGCCGGCACCTTCCGAACGAGGTAGAACGAGGTGCCCGCATCGCCGGTCTCCGCCGCGCCGGTGACAATCTCCATGTCCTGCGGCACCTGGCCGCTGTAGGACTGGAGCAGCGCCTCGCGGCTCGGCGACGGGCCCGCCTCCACCAGCTTCAGATCGAGCCGCGCGGTCGATTGAATGATGCTCTTCGCCCGCTCGACATCCGAGATGCCCGGCAGCTGCACGAGCAGCTGATCGTTGCCCTGGCCGTAGCGCGAGATGGTCGGCTCGGAGACCCCCAGCTCGTTCACGCGGCGCTCGATCGTCTCGAGCGCCTGCACGACCGTCTGCTCGCGCATGTCCCGCTCGATGTTCGGCTTCATCCGGAAGTCGTAGGCGCCGCCGGCGTTCGAGCTGCGGTCGTAGTTCGCCGTCGCCTGCTCGTCCACGATACGGCGGAATTCCGCGTCGCGATCCGCTGGTATCCCGTCGACGTGGAAGCCGGTCGGCGAGGTGACGCCAATCGTGCCGTAGGACACGCCCGCCGTTCGCAGCACCTCCCGGATCTGCTCGCTCGTCGTCGTGGTCTGGAGCTTCAGGGCGTCATCCGTCTCGACGCGCATGACCAGGTGCACGCCGCCCTTGAGATCCAGCCCCAGACGCAGCTGCTTGGCCATCAGCCAGCCGGGCTTCGGCAGCACCTGGACGCGCTGCGCCAGCATCGGGTAGATGCCCACCGCGAACATGGCGAGGAACACGGCGGCGATGAAGAGGAGTTTCCAGCGAATGTTCTTGTTCATGGATTAGGCGTTGCCCGGCTCCGGGACGACCGGTTCCTGGCCCTGGTAACCGCCGATCGCGGCGCGCGCCACCTCGATGCGCACCTTGTCGGCAATCTGTATCTGGATCGACTTGTCGCTGAGGCGCGTGATCTGGCCGTAGATGCCGCTCGTGGTCACGACCTTGTCGCCCACCTTGAGCGCATCCTGGAATTCGCGGATCTTCTTCTGCCGGCGTTTCATCGGCATGAAGATCAGCGCGTAGAAGATGACGCCGATGATGGCCATCGGGACGAACATGCCGAGGCCGCCCTGCTGTCCATCGCCGGCCATCGCGATCACGAGAGAATCAAATAACCAGTGCATTCAATGTTGAGGTCGGCGGGAGAAGGTTTGACGGAACTCCTGGCGGAGCCTTTCAAACGAGCCGAACACAATAGCCTCCCTAATCCTCCGCATCGTGTCAAGGTAAAAGTAGAGGTTATGCAACGTGTTGAGGGTCGCCGCCGTCATTTCGCCGCTCAAATACAGGTGGCGCAGGTACGCCCGCGAGAAGTGACGGCAGGTGTAGCAGCCGCAGTCCGGATCGGGCGGCGACAGGTCCTCCGCGTAGCGGGCGTTCTTGATCGCCAGCGGCCCCCGGCTCGTCAGGAGCTGGCCGTTGCGGGCGTTGCGCGTCGGCAGGACGCAGTCGAACAGGTCCACGCCGCGGGCGACCGATTCGATGAGGTCGTCGGGCATGCCCGTCCCCATCAAGTACCTGGGGCAATCTTCCGGCAGAAGCGGGGCCGTGTGTCCGATCACCTCATACATGACCTCGACCGGCTCGCCGACGCTCAGGCCGCCGATCGCGTAGCCGTCGAACCCGATGGCCACGGTGCGCTCGACGCTCTCGGTGCGAAGCGCCGGATGGACGCCCCCCTGGACGATCCCGAACTGGGCCTGGCCCGGATTGCTGACGATCACGTCAAGACCCGCCCCCGGCGACCGACCTGGATCCAGGAACCGCGCGCGGGCGCGCGCCGCCCAGGCCGCCGAGCGCTCCATCGCGTCGCGAGAGGCCGCCTCGTCGGACGCCGAGGCGAGGCAGTGATCCAGCACCATGGCGATGTCGGACCCGAGCTGCGTCTGGATGTCGCTCGCGCGCTCGGGCGTCAGCAGGTGCAGGGAGCCGTCGAGGTGGGACCGGAACTCGGCGCCCTCGTCACGGATGTGCCGCATCGCGGCCAGGCTGAAGATCTGGTACCCGCCGCTGTCGGTGAGAATCGGCCGGTCCCATCCGATGAACCGGTGCAGCCCGCCCGCGCGCGCGATCAGGCCGTCGCCCGGGCGCAAGTACAAATGATAGGTATTGCCGAGGATGATCTCGGCGCCGAGGTCCAGAAGATCCCGCTGCGTGATTGCCTTGACCGCGCCCCGCGTGCCGACCGGCATGAACGCCGGCGTCTGGACGCTGCCGTGCGCCGTCGACAGCTCGCCGCGGCGCGCCAGCCCGTCGCGGTGCGTCACGCGGAACGCAAAGGCACGGTCGGTCACGAACCCAAGAATATCCCGGCTCGCCCCTCGACGAGGCTCGGGATCAACCTCCTCCTACCTCCCGTCTCCTGACTCCTGTATCCTTTGTGTGTGAAGCGTCTTCGCGTCGGCGTACTCTACGGCGGACGATCGGGCGAGCACGAAGTGTCGCTCGCATCGGCGGCGGCGGTGTTCGCGAACCTGGATCGCGCGCGGTACGAGCCGGTCCCGCTCAGAATCGACAAGGACGGCCGCTGGTCGCTCGCCGATCGCCTGCCCACCGCGGTGTCCGCGGCGGAAGTCATCGAGCATGCGCGGGTCGAAGCGGCCCGGCCCACGCGCGGCGGCCGCGAGGTCCATCTGGTCGCCCGTCCGAGCGAGGAGACCATCCTCTCGATCGATCGCGGCGTCACCACGCGCCTCGACGAGGGGCAGGCGGTGGTCACCGGCCTGAACCTCGACGTCATTTTCCCGGTCCTCCACGGCCCGTACGGCGAGGACGGCACCATCCAGGGACTGCTGGAGCTCGCCAACGTCCCGTATGTCGGCGCGGGCGTCCTCGCCTCGGCCGTCGGCATGGACAAAGGGGTGATGAAGATCGTGTTCGCGGCCTACGGACTGCCCGTCGGTCCGTACCGCGTGGTCATGCACCGCGACTGGGTCCGCGCGCGCGATCGCGCCGCCGCGGACCTGGAGTCTGCGCTCGGCTATCCGCTGTTCGTCAAGCCCGCCAACCTGGGATCGAGCGTCGGTATCTCGAAGGCGAAGGACCGATCGACGCTCGTCGGCGCCATGGATCTCGCCGGCTCGTACGACCGCAAGATCGTCGTCGAAGCCGCGATTCCCGAGGCGCGCGAGATCGAGTGCGCCGTGCTCGGCAACGACGAGCCCGAGGCATCGGTGCCGGGCGAAATCATCCCGTCGCGCGAGTTCTACGATTACGAAGCGAAGTATCTCGATGACGGGTCGAAGATCGTCATCCCGGCCGATCTCCCCGAGGCGACGGCCGCAGAGATCCGGAGGCTGGCCATCGCGGCGTTTCGGGCGATCGACTGCGCGGGAATGGCGCGCGTCGACTTCCTGCTCGCCCGCGGCACCGGCGCGATCTATGTGAACGAGGCGAACACGATCCCGGGGTTCACGCGGATCAGCATGTTCTCGAAGCTGTGGGGAGCCTCGGGGCTCGAGTACCCGGCGCTGCTCGATCGGCTGATTGCGCTGGCCCTCGAGCGCCACGCCGACAAGCAGCAGCTGCGCACCAGCGTCACATGACCCGGATCTCGTGGCCGAGCGCGCTGGTCCTCTGCGCGGCAGCCTGGCTGCTGGCCTTCGGCTCGCCTGCCTCTACGCGCTCGCTCAGGCCAGGGCTCTCTACCCCTGGCGACGAGTCGAAGGGACCTGCCCCGAGCGAGCGCATGGTCGCACGCGAGTCGAAGGGGCACGAGCTGCGTGGCGTGGACGGCCTCGTCCGCGCGTACGACGTCATCCTGGAGGCCCGCTTCGACCAGGTCGACGCGGAACTGCGCCGCGCCTGCGGCCCCGCGCCGCAGGAAGCCTGCGACGTGCTCGCGGCGACCGCCGTCTGGTGGCGCATCCTGCTCGACCCGGACAGCCACATGCTCGACGCGGAATTCTCCGCCGCCGTCGAGCGGGCCATCCGCACCACCAGTGCCTGGACGGCGCGTGCCCCCGACGATCCGGAAGCGTGGTTCTACCACGGCGGCGCGTATGCGGCCCGCGTCCAGTTCCGTGTGCTGCGCAACGAGAAGCTCTCGGCCGCGCGCGACGGAAAGCGGATCAAGGAGGCCCTCGAGCGGGCCGTCGCGCTCGATCCCGGACTCGAGGATGCCTACTTCGGCATCGGAATGTACAAGTACTACGCGGATGTCGCGCCCGCCGCGGCGAAGATCCTGCGGTTTCTCCTGCTGCTGCCCGGGGGGGATCGCAAGGAGGGGCTCGAGGAGATGCTGCGCGCGCGCAATCGCGGCCGCCTCATGCAGGGCGAGGCGGATTACCAGCTGCACGTCATCTACCTCTGGTACGAGGAGGCCGCCGGCCGCGCCCTCCAGATGCTCGACTCGCTCCACGACCGCTACCCTGGCAACCCGCTCTTCGTGTCGCAGACCGCGGAGATCCAGGACAACTACCTGCACGACACCAGCGCCAGCCTGGACACCTGGGGGACGCTGCTCGCCGCGGCCCGCGAGCAGCGCGTCAACCAGCCGGCCCTCGCCGAGGTGCAGGCGCGGGTCGGGATCGCGCGCCATCTCGAGACCCTGCACCAGACCGATCATGCGATCGAGCAGTTGACCGCCGTGGTCCAGCGCAAGCCCCAGCAGCCGTATCTGGCGCTCGCGCTTGCGTACCTGCGGCTCGGCGAAGCCTACGACCGGCTCGGCCACCGGTCCGCCGCGACGAGCGCCTATCACTCGGCGATCGTGGCCGCGGGGTCGCCGGATCCCTACGACATCCGCGCGCGGGCCGCCGAGCGGCTGCGCCACGCGCCCGACGCGCGCCGCGCCGAGGCGTATCGGCTCTCGCTCGAAGGATTTCGAAACCTCGAGCAGAACGCGCTCCACGCGGCGGCGGCGGCGCTCGAACGATCGCTCGCGCTCAACGGCGGCGATCCCGTCGCGCGCTATCGATACGGCCGTCTGCTCGAAGCGCGGCGCGCGGAGATCGAGGCGCTCGCGCAATTCGAGCTCGCGATCGGCGGGGCGGCCGTGTGCCCGCCGCCGATCCTCGGCACCGCGTACGTCGAAGCCGCGCGGCTGCACGAACGCGCCGGCCGCCGCGACCGCGCGATCGCCTACTATCGAACCGCCGCGTCGCTCTTCGGCGCCGCCGCGGACTCGCGCGCCACCGCGCGCCGCGCGCTCACGCGCCTCGGCGCGGCATAGCTACAGTCTCCGCGCGCTCCCGCCGACAAACTTTTTGTGCGGTTTTTGACTTTCGATGCCACTTTGTGCTTGACAGTCGCATTTTCTCATCCATAATCTACATCTTGTATGAGGGTGGATCGCTCAGCCCACCTGTTGTAACCATAGGCGACCGGAAACTCAGCTGAGCTGCCACGTTCCAAGGAGGAATAATGGCGAAGAAGACTGCTAAGGGCGGCAAGAAAAAGGGCGGAAAGAAGCGCTAAGCGCCGTCCACCGGACCGGGGGTGTCGAATGATGACACCCCCAATTTTTTTGGCGGCCGACCTCCCGCGATGAGGCGGGAGTTACGCAAAGAGGCGACGGGCGCCGCGAGAGCTCCTCGCAGTCGGAATCCCACGAGTGAAGGGGGGGATAAAGCGCAATGGCAAAGAAGACGGCCAAGGGCGGGAAGAAGAAGGGCGGCAAGAAGCGGTAGCCACCTCTCCCGCTGAAAAAGGGGGCGGCCGTCGCCCCCTTTTCGCTTGTACAAAAGAAGTTTCCAGTTCCCAGCTCCCAGCTCCCAGTTTCCAGCAGGAAGCTGGAAGCAGGAAGCTGGAAGCTGTCTCACTGCATTGTTTTTCCGTCCCAGACTCTCACCCGCTGGATCACGTCCCCCTGCTGAATGCGATCGACGACCGCCATCCCGCCGACCACCTGGCCGAACACCGTGTACTTCGCGTCGAGATGCGGCTGCGGCGAGTGCGCGATGAAGAACTGGCTGCCCCCGGTGTCGGGTCCCGCCAGCGCCATGCCGACGGCCCCGCGCACGAACGGCCGCTCGTTCAGCTCGTCGCGGATGGTATAGCCCGGCCCTCCTTCCCCGTCTCCGCGCGAATCCCCGTCCTGCACGACGAAGTTGGGGACGACCCGGTGGATCTGCAGGCCGTTGAAGAACCCCTTGCGCGCGAGCGCCATGAAATTGCGCGACGTCTCGGGCGCGTCGAGGACGGCCAGCTCGATCTCGATGGTGCCCTTCGCCGTCTCGATGAAGACGTGCGGGGAGTAGGCCGGCGACACCAGGGCCGGATCCTCGTAGGTGCCGAGCGGGGTCGGCGGAGCGGGGCGAATCGCCAGCCGGTAATCGCCGGACGGATCGAGTTTCGCGAGCAGCGTCACCGCGCGCAGCCGCACCGCCCAGTCCTTGTCGGCCAGCGCCTCCTTGACCGTCTCGCTGGCCGCGGCGCCCCCGTACTCCGCCAGCGCGGCCAGCGTGTCGGCGCGCGCGTCATAGGCGGCGTCGGCGCGGGACACGCGGTACAACTCCTTCAGCGCGTCGAGCCCGCCTGCCGGTTTCAGCTGCGCGATCAGGCGCGCGACGTGCGCGCGAACCACGAAGTCCGTCACTTTGACGTGAGCCATGACGACCGAAGCCGCGTCCGGGGCGCCGACCCGCACCAGCGCGTTCAGGACCGGGGGCAGCACCCGCTGGTCCTCGTCATGCAGCATGGCCTCGAGGCGCGCGGCGGCCACGTCCCTGGGCAGCGTCGCCAGGATGTCGGCCAGCGCGGCGCGGACGCTCCACTGCGGATCCGGATCGAGTCCCGACAGCACCAGCAGGAAGCTCTCCTGGTCGATGGCGGCTGCGGCCCGGAGCGCGGCGATCCGCATGGACGGCCACGGATCGCTCATCAGGTCCTGGACGACCGACAGACCTGACGCGGCGCGCAGTGCGCCGAGCGCCGATACCGCCTCGAGCCTCACGTTCGGATCCGTCTGCGCGTCCGACGCGAGGCGCGCGAGCGGCTCCGCCGACCGGGCGTCGCCAAGCTGCGCCAGGGCGCGAACCACCGAAATCCTCACCTCGAGCGGCGTCTGCGGGGCTGCCGCCAACGGCAGCAGCGGGCCGACAAATGACGGCTCCTTCAGCGCACCCAGGCCGCGCGCCGCGAACGATGCGGTGTACTTGCCGGGCGTGGCGAGCAGTCGCACGAGCGCCGGCGCCGCGCGCCGGTCGTTGATCCGTTGCAGCGCAAAGGCAACCGTCCACCACGCAGTCACGGGCCGGCCTGATGCGTCGAGCGCGGCCGCGGCCAGCGGCTCGTACGCTTTCAGCCGCACGAGCGCGAACAGGCCGAGCCGAAACGCCTGCGCCTCCGGCGGTCCGTTCGTCTCGTCGTCCGGCTTCATGCCGGCAACGGCGGGGTGGCTGGCATACTCGGCCGTCATCCGGCCCACGGCGGCCGCGGAGACCTTCGCGGCCGCCAGTCCCGCGGCATCTTTGGCCGCGATGAGTCCGAGCGCTTCCGCGGCGCGCCCGCGCACCAGCGGCGACGCGTCGGTCAGCGCCGTCGACAACGGCGCGACAGCCGAGACGTCCGCGATCAAGCCCAGCGCGAAGGCGCCCATCTCGCGAACCTCGGGATCGACATCCGCGAGCGCCGTGACGAGGGGGGGAACCCCTTCCCGGAGGCCGATGCGGCCGATCGCGAGCGCGGCGCGCCGCCGGACGCGCGCTTCCGGATCGGCGACGAGTGTCAGCAGATCCGGAGGCGCGGGTGGAGGCGCGACGGGCAGCGCCGCCCGCTTCCGGCCGGGGACGACCGCCGGGACCGCCGGCGCGGCGGGCTCGATACGAAGCAGGCGCTGGTCTTCGAGCCGGAGGATCCATGCGAGCTTCTGCTCGAACCGGATGGCGGGCGCGGCCGGAGCGACAGGCGCGCTGCCGCAGGCCGAGAGCGACATCGTGGAGACCAGCGCGAGTGCGTATCGACGGATCGAGATCGAGTGCTTCATCTGCATTACGTGCGTGCCTTCGGCGGTTCAGCCTTCCGTGTGCTTCCGTGGTCGTCCGTGGTCGGTGTGCTTCCGTGGTCCGTGTTCATCCGTGTTTCGAGACGCGCCTCGGTCGCGGCCGCCACGCGATTCCAGTCGATCGTGACCCCGATCCCCGGACCGGTCGGCACGGCGATCGTGCCGTCGGGGCGTACGTCGATCTCCGGATCGATCAAATCGGGCGCGTAGTACCGTCGGCTCGCGGCGACGTCGCCCGGCAGCCGGAAGTTCGCGAGCGTCGACAAGTGAATATTGTGCGCGCGGCCGATGCCGCTTTCGAGCATGCCGCCGTGCCAGACGGGAATGCCGTGTGCCGCCGCGAGGTCGTGCAGCCGAATCGACTGGCCGTGCCCGCCGACCCGGCCCGGCTTGATGTTGATGATCCGGCAGGCGCCGATCTCGATGGCCTCGGCCGCCGCGCGGACCGCGTGGAGCGATTCGTCGAGGCAGATCGGCGTCCGGATCTGCCGCTGCAGCGCGGCGTGGTCGCGGATGTCGTCGTAATCGAGCGGCTGCTCGATCATCATCAGGCCGAACGGATCGAGGCGCGACAGGTGCGCCGCGTCCGCCAGGTGATAGGCCGCGTTGGCGTCGACCATCAGCGGAATATCGCCGAAGCGCTCCCGGATCATCGCCACGGCGTCGATGTCCCAGCCCGGCTTGATTTTGATCTTGATGCGGCGATAACCCGTGCGGCGCTCGACGTCCACCCGCTCGGCCAGCTCGTCGAGCGAGTCCTGGATGCCGATCGACACGCCTGACGCAATCCCCGACTCGATGATCGCCGGACTGCCTCCCAGGACGCCGGCCAGCGGGCGTCCCTGCTGGCGCGCGTACATATCCCAGGCCGCCATCTCCACCGCGGCCTTCGCCATGTTGTGCCCGCGGATGACGGCGAGGGCATCGAAGATCTCGCGCGGATGCGCGAACTCGCGTCCGAGGACAATCGGCGCGACGAATTCGCTGATGATGTGCCACGCCGTCGCGGTCGTCTCGGCGCTGTAGAACGGATTGGCATCGGCGACGCACTCGCCGACGCCGGCGCTGCCGGCCTCTTCCACCGTGACGAGGACGAACGGCCGCTCGTGGATCCGCCCGAAACTCGTCTCGAAGAAGCGGACGAGCGGCAGCCGCAGCAGTCTCAGCTCGATGCGCTCGATCCGCACGGGATCAATGCTATCGCAACGCCCGCGGCCTTTGGCTATACTTCCGGGCAGGTTGAGCGCGAGCTTCGACTTCCGTTACATCGCCATCGAGGGGCCCACCGGGGTCGGCAAGTCGCTGCTGGCGGACCGGATGGGGTCCCGCCTCGACGCGACCACCGTGCTCGAGGAGACGGACAACCCGTTCCTCGCGGATTTCTACGCCGAGCGGCCGGGCGCCGCGTTCCAGGCGCAGCTGTTCTTCACGCTCTCGCGGCACCGGCAGCAGACCTTGCTCCGCCAGAGCGATTTGTTCAGCCAGCTCACCATCTGCGATTACCTGTTCGAGCGAGACAAGATCTACGCGTACCTGAACCTCGACGACAACGAGCTGTTCATCTACCAGCGGGTGTTCGAGCTGCTCGCGCAGGATGTTCCGGCCGCCGACCTGGTGATCTACCTGCAGACGCCGACCGACGTTCTCAGGCGCCGGCTGCGGGAGCGCGAGCGCGCCAACCCCGAGCTGCCGCCGCTTGGCGACGAGTACGTCCGCGAGCTGAACGAGGCCTACAACCACTTCTTCTTCCACTACAACGCGACGCCGCTGCTCGTCGTCGAAACCTCGCAGTTCGATCTGTCGTGGGGAGAGGACGCGCTGGCGGATCTGGAGCGGCAGCTCAGAACGATGGGCAAGGGCACGCGATACTACGTACCGAGAACGTAGCAGGCAGTAGGCGGCAGGCAGCGAGTCCAGCCGTCACGCTGCGGCACCAGGCACCCAGTCCCAGCACCTCTCAGCACCCTTCAGCACCCCTTAGCACCTCTCAGCACCCTTCAGCACCTCTCAGCACCCTTCAGCGCCTCTCAGCACCCTTCAGCACCCCTTAGCACCTCTCAGCACCCTGAGGTATGCTCCCCGTATGGCGTGGTTCAAGAAGGTACGCAAGCCGATCGAGCCGCCGCCCGACAAGAGCCGGGTGCCGGAAGGGTTGTGGGTGAAGTGTCCGGCGTGCGGCCAGGCCATCTACAACAAGGATCTCGCGGCCAGCCTGAACGTCTGCGCCAAGTGCGGCCACCATCTGCGCCTCTCGGCGACCGAGCGGCTGCGCACGCTGTTCGACGGCGAGTGGGTGGAGCACGATTCCGGCCTCGCGTCGACCGATCCGCTGCAGTTCACCGACACGAAGCCCTACCGCACGCGCCTGGACGCCAGCATCATCGCGACGGGACTCAAGGACGCGGTGATTACCGCGACGGGGCGCATCGGGGGCGTCGAGTGCGCCGTGGCCGCCATGGAGTACGGCTTCATCGGCGGGAGCATGGGTGTCGTCGTGGGCGAGAAGATCACGCGCGTCATCGAGCGGGCCATCGCCGCACGGATCCCCGTGGTGATCGTGTCGTGCTCGGGCGGCGCGCGCATGATGGAAGGCACGCTGTCGCTGATGCAGATGGCGAAGATCAGCGCCGCGCTCGCGCGGCTGGATCGCGCGCGCCTGCCCTACATTTCCATCCTGACGGATCCCACGACCGGCGGCGTGACGGCCAGCTTCGCCATGCTGGGTGACGTCAACATCGCCGAGCCGCGGGCGCTCATCGGGTTCGCGGGGCCACGGGTCATCGAGCAGACGATTCGCCAGAAGCTCCCCGAAGGCTTCCAGCGCAGCGAGTTCCTCGTGGAGCACGGCATGCTCGACCTCGTCGTGGATCGGCGGGAGCTGAAAGACGTGCTCGTTCGCGTCCTCCGGTTCGGCGGGGCCGGGCTGGCTGCCCCGGAACCCGCGCCCGCCGTCGCGGAGCCGCAGCCGCCTTCAGAAGCGCCGGCGTGAACGCTGACGATCCGATCGCCTGGCTGTTCGCCCTCGAACGTCTCGGGATGAAATTCGGCCTCGAGAACATCTCGAGGCTCTGCGAGTCGCTCGGCCATCCGGAGCGCAGCTTTCGCTCCCTCATCGTCGCCGGCACCAACGGCAAGGGGTCGGTCACCGTCATGGTGGAGACTGCGCTTCGCGCGGCCGGCCACCGCACCGCCCGCTACACGTCGCCGCACCTCGTCCGCCTGGAAGAGCGCTTCGTCATCGACGGACGCGAGGTGTCCACATCCGCCCTGCGCGCGGCGGCCGACCGCGTTCGCGCCGCCGTCGAGTCGCTGAGGCGCGCCGGCGATCTGGCCGCCCCGCCGACGTTCTTCGAGTGCACGACGGCGACCGCCTTCGAGCTCTTTCGGGAGGCGCGAGTCGACATCGCGGTCCTCGAAGTGGGTCTTGGCGGGCGGCTGGACGCCACCAACGTGGTCACTCCGGTTGCCGCGGCGATCACGACAATCGATCTGGAGCACCAGGAGCAGCTGGGCTCCACCGTCGAATCGATCGCGCGCGAGAAGGCCGGCGTGATCAAGGCGGGCATCCCCGTGGTTTGCGGCGCGCTCCCGCCCGAGGCCTGGCGTGTGGTGGCGGAGGTCTGCCTCGCGCAGGGGGCGCATCTGATTCGCGCGCACGAGCGCGTGCGGGTCGCGCCGCTCGGCGCCGCCGCGTCGCGCCTCGTCCGCATTCACTCGCCCCGCCGCACGCTCGACCACGTCACGCTGGCGCTCGCCGGCCGGCATCAACGCGACAACGCCACCGTCGCCGTCGCGATGCTCGACGAGCTCGACAGGATCGGCATCACCGTCGGCGACGACGCGGCGCGGGCCGGCGTGGCCGACGCGGTCTGGCCCGCCCGGCTGGAGCGCCTGACGTGGAGGGGAGTGGACGTGCTGCTCGACGCCGCGCACAATCCCGCGGGTGCCCGCGCGCTGGCAGCGCACCTGCGCGACATCGGCTGGACGAAGGTCACGCTCGTGTTCGGGACGATGCGCGACAAGGACGTGGCTGGGATGGCGGCCGCCCTGGCGCCCGCGTGCGCGACGATCGTCTGCACCACCGCGCCGAGCCCCCGCGCGTTGAGCGCGGCGGAGCTGGCCGCGGCGGCGCGCGAGGCCGCCGGCCCGGCGGTCCGCATCGACATCGTCGCGGATCCCGAGGCCGCGCTGGATCGCGCGCACGCGGCGGCGGCGCCCATCGTCGTCGCGGGATCGATCTTTCTCATCGGTCCCCTGCGTGCTATTCTTCGCTGATCCTCCGAAGGACTCCGACGTTCATGGTCCGTTTCTACCCCATCCTCGTGCTCTGCTTCGCCGTCGACTGGCTCGGCGTCCCCGCGCCTGCGCGCGCGCAGGACTTCTCCGGCTGCAATCTCTACCAGGCGCAGAGCCTCAAGGCGTCGATGGGGAAGGAGATCGTCAACGGCAAGCTCGCGGATCACGCGATTCTGGACGGCACACCTGACGTGCCGGTGCGCATCGACTGCGACGAGATGCAGTTCTTCGCGGATCACATGGAGCATTACCCGGAGCTGGGACGCATCACCGCTCGAGGAAACATCGTGTTCGTGTCGGGCCGCAACCGGATCACGGCGGAGCGGATGGAGTTCGACACAAAGAACCGCACCGGCACCTTCTACGTCGCGTTCGGCACGGCCGAGCTGCGCGACAAGCCGAATCCCAGCCTGTTCGGAAGCCAGGAACCCGACGCGTACTTCTGGGGGGAGGAGCTGCACAAGATCGGCCCGAAGAAGTACCGGCTCAAGAACGGAGGCTTCACCACCTGCGTGCAGCCGACGCCCCGCTGGGTGTTGGTGTCGGGGTCGATCACGCTGAATCTCGACGACTACGCCATCCTGAAGAACGCCATATTTTCGGTGAAGGGCGTCCCGTTGATGTATCTGCCGATCATGTACTACCCGATCCAGGAGGAGGACCGCGCGACCGGGTTCCTGATGCCGATCTACGGCAACTCGACTTATCGCGGGCGCACGATCAGCAACCAGTTCTTCTGGGCTCTCTCGCGCAGCCAGGACGCGACGTTCGTTCACGACTGGTTCTCGAACACGGGCATGGGGTACGGCGGGGAATACCGGTACATCCGTTCGGCGACTGGCAACGGCAACGCGCGCGCGTACGTGATCAACGAACACCAGGCCACGTTCGAGAACAACGGGCAGACCATCGACAGCCCCGCCAGGAAGAGCTACTCGCTCCGCGGCAACATGAGCGAGCAACTGCCCGGTCACACGCGGGTGAGCGGATACCTCGATTACTTCTCGGACGTCACCGTTCAGCAGTTGTACAACCAGAACATCTACGACGCGTCACAGCGATCGCGTCGGTGGGGCGGCTCGGCAGCCGCCAATTTGAGCGGATTCTCCCTGAGCGGCACGTACAGCTACGACGAGTACTTCTACGGGGCGACCTCGTCGTCGATCAACGAGCAGCGGCCGTCGATTTCGTTCTCACGCTCCACCACCCGGCTGGGCAAAACACCCCTCTACGTCAACGGCTCGGTCAACTATTCCAACGCACTGCGGGGCACGCGAAGCGGAACCACCGTGTCCGACCTGACGCTGCAGCGGTGGGACAGTGGAGGGGGCGTGCGTCTCCCGTTCTCGAAACTGACCTTCCTGACGGTCAACTCGAACATGGGCTGGCGCGGCACCTGGTACAACAAGAGCAACGATCCGGTCACGGGCGCCGTGGTCCCGATTGGCATCCTGCGCCAGTACTTCGACTTCCGCTCGGAAATCGTCGGCCCGGTATTCGCGCGCGTGTGGGACCGCCCCGGCAGCGGGTACGCGGCGCGCATCAAGCACGTCATCGAGCCGTCGATCGAGTTTCGCCGGACGACCACCGTCGAGAACGTCAAGCAGGTCATCAAGCTGGATAGACGCGACTACACCATCGGGGGCAGCCTCGAGATGCAGTACGGTCTCGTGAACCGGGTGCTCGTCAAGGGGAGCGGCCCCGATGCCACGGCACGGGAAATTCTCTCGACCACGATCCAGCAGACGCACTACGGCAATCCGGAGCTGTCGCAGTTCGACGGCAGCTACAGCACGAGCTTCTATGGACGGCCTCCGAGCAATTTCTCTCCGGTGTCGCTCACGACGCGGTTCACTCCGGTATCGAGCGCCAGCGTGGATGTGCGCATGGAGTACGACCCGGAGATCTCGGCCTTCCAGAGCATCTCGCTCGGCGGCTCGGTGAATACCACGCTGCTGCAGGCCTCCGGCAACTTCAGCCAGCGAAAGTTGCCGACCGGGGCCGACCTGTTCCGCTCTGATAACTTCATCACGGGCGCCGCCAGTTACCGTCTCCCGAGCCAGCGACTGGGGGGCGCGTACAGCTTCAATTACGACATCGGGCGATCCACCTGGATCCAGCAGCGTGTGACCGCGTACTACAACGCGCAGTGCTGTGGGATTGCCTTCGAATACCAGCGCTACAATTACCCCAGTTTCAGCCGGTTCATCATCCCAAAGGATCAGCGGTTCAACATCTCGTTCACGCTCGCCGGCGTCGGCACGTTTTCGAATTTCCTCGGCGCGCTCACGGGGCAGCCGACGACGCAACGATGACGGTCGGATCTGCTCCACGCCGTTCCACCGGAGGCGCTCAATAAATGATCAAGGTCCTGGTTACCGGCGGCGCCGGTTTCATCGGCTCCAACTTCGTGCGCCACGCCCTCAGCACCCACGGCGACTGGGAGGTGACGACGCTGGACAAGCTGACCTACGCGGGCCGCCTCGAGAACCTGAAGGACGTGATGGACAATCCGCGGCACGCCTTCGTCAAGGGAGACGTCGCGGACCCGACCGCCGCGGGACCGCTCGTCGCGGAATCGGAGATCGTCGTTCACTTCGCCGCCGAGACGCACGTCGATCGATCGATCGCAGGCGCCGGCGAGTTCATCATGACCGACGTGTACGGCACGTTCGTGCTGCTCGAGGCGGCGCGGCAGGCGCCGTCATTGCGGCGGTTCGTGCAAATCTCGACCGACGAGGTCTATGGCAGCGTGGCGGACGGATCGAGCCGCGAGACCGACGAGCTCCGCCCGCGCAATCCGTACTCGGCGAGCAAGGCGGGAGCCGACCGGCTCGCCTACAGCTACTGGGCGACCTACGGCGTGCCCGTCATCGTCACGCGCGCCTCGAACAACTACGGACCGAATCAGTTTCCAGAGAAGGTCATTCCGCTCTTCATCACCAATGCGATCGACAACGTGCCGGTGCCTTTGTATGGTGATGGCCTGAACGAGCGCGACTGGCTGCACGTGTCGGATCACTGCCAGGCTCTCGATCTGCTGATCGACGCCGGCGTGTCCGGGGAGGTGTACAACATCGGCGGCGGCAATCAGGTCCGCAACGTCGACCTGACCAGGAGCATCCTCCAGCTCCTGGACAAGCCCGAGTCGCTCATTCGTCCGGTCGCCGATCGCCTCGGCCACGATCGCCGCTACTCGCTCGATACGTCCAGGCTCCGCCGGCTGGGCTGGACGCCGCGCATCTCGTTCGACATGGGCCTCGCCCAGACCGTCGCGTGGTACGCGCAGAACGAATGGTGGTGGCGGCCGATCAAGGACGCCGACCCTGCCTTCCGGACCTACTACGAGTCGCAGTACGGCTCGCGGGACGCGTAGCCCCACCATCGTGCCGGGTCCACCTCTCGTCACGGGCGCCACAGGATTCGCCGGCAGTCATCTCGTCGAGCATCTCCTGCAGTTCCATCCGGCCGTCGCCGCGTGGGAGGGGCCCGGCGGCACGCCGATCGCGGTGGACGACCCACGCGTCGTCTGGCAAGCGGTCGACGTGCTCGATCGCGAGGCGGTGGCCGCGGCGCTGGCCGAGCTGCGGCCGTCGGCCGTGTATCACTGCGCGGGGAGCGCGCACGCGGGCGATTCGTGGTCCGAGCCGGTGCGCCCGCTGCGCATCAACGTCCTCGGCACGCATCACGTGCTCGAGGGTGTCGCCCGCGCCGGGCTGGCCTGTCCCGTTCTCGTGACCGGGTCGGCGCTGGTGTACCGGCGGTCCAATTCGATGATGACCGAGACGCATCCGATCGGGCCGGCAACGCCGTACGGCGTCAGCAAGCTCGCGCAGGAAATGCTCGCCGGCCATGACGAGGTGACTCGCGTCTTCGTGGCGCGTCCGTTCAACCACGCCGGTCCGCGCCAGTCGCCGACTTTCGCCACGTCGGGTTTCGCCAGGCAGATCGCCGAGATCGAGGCTGGACGCCGGGATCCGGTCCTGCAGGTCGGCAATCTGGACGCCCGGCGCGACATCACCGACGTGCGCGACACCGTTCGGGCCTACCGGCTGATCGTCACGCGGGGGACGGCACGCCGGCCCTACAACGTCTGCTCGGGGAAAGCGTACCGCGTCGGCGACCTCCTCGATGCGCTCGTCGCGTTGTCGCCTCGCGCGATCGCAGTGGAAGTCGACAGTTCGCGGTTCAGGCCGAGCGACAACCCCCTGCTCCTGGGGGACGGGTCGCGGATTGCCGCGGAGACGGGGTGGTCGCCGGAGATTCCCATCGAGCGCACGCTGCAGGATCTGCTCGATTACTGGCGCCGCGAGGTGTCGCGCGCCGCGCCGGGCGCATGACGGCGACGCGCTTTGCCGACGACCGGCGGCAGTTCGTCCACATCGCCATGGGGGCGGCTGCCGCCCTCCTGCGGGTCCTCAGTCCGTGGGAGGCGGCGGCGCTGGCCTCGTTCGCGGTCCTCTTCAACCTCTACGCCCTCCCGCGCATCGCGCCGTCGCTGTTCCGCGCGGACGAAGGGATTCGACGCCGGCTCTCGGGCATCGTCTTCTACCCTCTCTCCGTCCTGCTGCTCATCGTCTTGTTCCCGGCGCGTCCCGACATCGTTGCGGGCGCATGGGGCATCCTTGCGGCTGGAGACGGGCTGGCGACGCTCGTCGGCCGGAGGTTCCCCGGCGTGAAGATTCCGTGGAACCGTGAGAAGTCGGTGGCGGGCACGGCCGCCCTGATGGTGGGCGGGGGAGCCGCGGGGGCCTTTCTCTGCTGGTGGTGCCGGCCGCCGGTGATGCCGCCGCCGTACGTGTGGTTCTCCGTCGGCGCGCCGCTCGTCGCGGCTGTCGCTGCCGCACTGGTCGAAACGATCCCGATTCGCCTCGACGACAACCTGTCCGTGCCGTTCACCGCCGCCGCCGTGCTCTGGGGGTCGTCGCTCGTGAGTAACGACCTTGCCGCGGCCGCATGGAGCGCGGCAAGGTCGGCGCTGCCACTCGCCATCGCCGTCAATGCGGCTGTCGCACTGGCAGGGTATGCCGCGCGCACCGTCGGCATCTCAGGCGCCGTCATCGGGGCGGTGCTCGGCACCGCCATCATGGTGTCGCTCGGCTGGGCGGGCTGGGGGCTGCTGTTCGCGACGTTTACCGCCGCGGTCATCGCGTCGCGCGCCGGTCTCCGCCGCAAGATGCTCCTCGGGATTGCGGAAGGGCGCGGCGGACGGAGAGGCGCGGCCAATGCCCTGGCGAACACCGGGTTTGCCGCGGCGGCGGCAGTGCTCTCGACGCTGACGTACGCGTCAGGTCCGGCGCGCCTCGCATTCGTCGCGGCGCTTGCGGCGGGCGGAAGCGACACGGTCGCCAGCGAGATCGGCAAGGCGTGGGGGCGGCGGACGTACCTCGTGGGGAGGTTTGCGCGCGTCGCGCCAGGCACCTCTGGCGCGGTGTCAATCGAAGGCACGGCCGCGGGCCTTCTGGGCGCGGCCGCGCTCGCGGGTCTCGCGGTGCTGACCGGCATCGTGCCCGCATCCATGCTGCTGCCAGTCGTGGCAGGCGCCACGATCGGATCCTTTGCGGAAAGCGCGCTCGGCGCTACGCTTGAGGCGCCCGGTTTCGTGAACAACGACGTGCTGAATTTCCTCAATACCGCCATCGCGGCGGCCGCGGCGCTCTGGCTCGCGGCGATCCTGTCATGACGGAGCAGTCGCGCGCGCGCCTCTTCCTCGAATTCTCGCGGCCTTTTACCCTCGTCGCCCCGGCGCTCGGGTTCGTGTCGGGTGCCGCAACAGCGTACGGCGCGACGCCGCGCGAGACGTGGCATGCCGGCCTGCTGCTGTTTCCGATTGTGGGCGCGACCATGGCGGCGGTGCTGAACGCCGGGAACAACGCGCTGAACCAGATTTACGACCTGGAGATCGACAGCGTCAACAAGCCGAAACGCCCGCTGCCTTCCGGCCGGCTGTCCCGGCGGGACGCGTGGGTGTTCACCTGGGTGACCTACGCGATCGCGCTCGTTCTTGCGTGGATAGTCGCGCCAGGCGGTCGCCACGAGTGCTTCTGGCTGGTGGCCGCGGCGGTCGTGTGCACGTACATCTACTCGGTCCCACCGCTGCGGACGAAGCGGCGCGGTGTCTGGGCCAATGTCACCATCGCAATCCCCAGGGGCGTGCTCCTGAAAGTGGCCGGCTGGACATCAATCAAGACGATGTACGGACCGGAACCGTGGTACATCGGCGCGATCTTCGGCCTGTTCCTGCTCGGCGCGTCGACGACGAAGGACTTCGCCGACATGGAGGGGGACGCGCGCGGCGGCTGCCGGACGTTGCCGATCATCCACGGCGTGACGCGAGCGGCGTGGATGATCTCGCCCTCGTTCGTCCTTCCCTTCCTGATGATTTCGGCCGGCGCGTTCGCGCATGTCCTCACGGGCAACTTCTACCTGCTGCAGGCGCTCGCGGCGCTGATGACCATCTACGGGGCCTACGTCTGCTACCTGATGCTGCGGCGCCCGGAGGATCTCGCCGTCGAAGAGAACCACGTGTCCTGGGCGCACATGTACCGCATGATGTTCGTCGCGCAGATAGGGTTCGCGCTCGCGTACCTTCTCTAGATAATTCCAAACTCCAAATTCCAAAGTCCAAAGACACTCCAAACGCCAAACGACAAACTCCAAACTTTGGAATTTGACGTTTGGAGTCCTGTGGAGTTTTGACGTTTGGAGTCCTTTGGAATTTGGACTTTGGAATTTGGAGTTGATCTTCTCATCAACTCACGATCATGCCGTGGCCGCGAGCGCGTAGCGCCGGTGCGTCACCTCGATCTGCAACTGGCCGTCGCGCACGTCGGCGGTGAACGCCTCGCCTTCGGTCCAGCGCTGGCTGATCGGCAGCTTGATCCGGTTCTCGATCGCGCGCTTCAGGAACCGGGCGCCGTAGGCGAGGCTGTACCCGTCGGCCACGAGCTGTTCGAGCGCGGCCGGAGTGACCGTGAGCGAGCGCCCCGTCTTGACGAGCGACGCTTCGATCTTCGCGATCTGCTGCAGCGCGATCTGGCGCACTTCGTCCTTGGCGAGCGGCCGGAAGATGACCACCTCGTCGATGCGGTTCCGGAACTCGGGGGAGAACCGCCGCTCCAGCTCCCGCGTGATCTCGCCCTGCACCTGCTCGACCTCGACCTGCTTGGAATAGAAGCCCAGCGGGCTGCTCAGCCTCCTGAAGCACTCGGAGCCGATGTTCGACGTCATGATGACAATCGCGTCGCTCAGGTAGACACGCTTGCCGCGGCCATCCGTCACCCAGCCTTCGTCGAATGCCTGCAGGAACAGGTTCAACATGCCGGGGCTCGCCTTCTCGACTTCGTCCAGCAGCACGACGGAGTACGGGTTGTCCTTCAGCTGGTTCGTCAGCACGCCGCCGCGCTCGGAGCCGACGATGCCCCGAGGCATGCCGATCAGCTTGTCGACCGCCACGGCGCCGTCCTGGTACTCGGACATGTCGACGCGGATCATCTTCTTCTCGTCGCCGAAGAGGAACTCGGCGACCGATTTCGCCAGCTCCGTCTTGCCGACGCCCGTCGGCCCCAGGAACAGCAGGACGCCATCCGGGCGGTCGAAGCCGTCCTTCAGCGGGCCCTTGTTGAGCACGAGCCGACGCGCGACCGCGTCGATGGCGGCATGCTGCCCGACGACGCGGCGCGCGAGCTCGGTCTCGATGTCGTGGAAGCGTTCGGTCACCTCGCGGAAGACCATGTCTTCCGGGATCCGCGCGATCTTCGAGATCACGTTCACCACGTCGGCCGAACCGACTTCCCACCGCCGCGCGATCTCCGCCTTCACCGCGGCGGTGTCGAGCCAGCCGATCACCTTGTCGGGCAGCTGCAGGTGCCGCATGTATCGCGGCGACATCTCGAGCGCCGTCTCGATGGCTTCGTCCTTGATGCGCACCGAGTAGTTCCGCTCGAGCCGGGGCCGCAGGTTGTACAGGATGCTGCGCGTCTCCTCGATGCTCGGCTCCGCCACGTGGACGGTGCGGAACCGCCGCGCGAGCGCCTCGTCCTCCTGCATGAACTCCTTGTACTCGCTCAGCGTGGTGGCCCCGACGATGCGCACTTCGCCGCGCGCCAGGACGGACTTGAAGACGCTGGCCGCGTCCGACGGGGCGCCGAGCGCCGAGCCGGCGCCGATCATCGTGTGCACTTCGTCGATGAACAGGATCAGGTTCGGCCGCTCCTTGATCTCGCGGATCACGTTCTGGATGCGATCCTCGAACATGCCGCGCAGCATGGTGCCGGCCACCATCGTGTTCATCTGCAGGTTGACGATCTGGCAGTCCCGCAGGCGGACCGGCACCTTCTCGGGCTCGAACTCGATCCGGCGCGCCAGCCCCTCGGCAATCGCGGTCTTGCCGACGCCCGGCTCGCCGAGCAGCAGCACCGAGTTCGCGCGCTCGCGATGGCAGAGGACCTCGAGGACCTGGTCCATCTCGAAGTCGCGCCCGTAGACCGGCGCGATCTTGTCCTGCCGCGCGAGCTGGTTCAGGTTGATCGCGAAATGCTTGAGGAAGGGGGGCAGCTCGAACCGCTTCTTCAGCCGCTCCTCGTGCAGCTCGTGATCGCGCATGCGCGTCGCGAGCCGCGAGACCAGCGCCTCGGGCTCGATGCCGTGGCGGCGGATGATCGACACGGGAATCCCTTGCGTTTCCTCGAAGATCGCCGAGAACAGATCCGTCGCTTCGATGGCGTGACGCCCCAGCCGGCTCGCCTGCAGCAGCGCCAGCTTGAACAGCAGCTTCGTCGAGGGGGCGACGCGCAGGTCGCGTCCCGGCACGCTTGGCAGCAGCCGCAGGTGCTCTTCGAGCGCCTGGAGAATCTCGTGCGGATTCAGGTCGAGGTCGCGCATCACCTGACCGAACATGTCCCACTCGACCTGGGCAAAGGCGAGGCAGACGTGCTCGTTCGTCAGCAGCGCGTGGTCGCGGCGCCGCGCCTCATCCAGCGCCCGGTCCACGACGCGTTCGGCCGACTCAGCCAGCTTGTTCTGCGGGATGTCGAAGTCGTCCACTGTCAGACCCTCCACGACCCTGTGCCACTCGCGGGCACCGTCGGCAGGGGTGTCAGCAAGAACAGCGCCAGAGGGAATGGCCGGCGGAGGGACGCGCTAATCGCTTGAGCGGGAAGAGAAAGCGTCGCGATGTTCGAGCTTGCGCGTCCCGGGCGCCGCCCCCGCAGGCTGACGGCGGACACCCAAGACACACAGGAGTGGAGGGAGTTTCTTACCGCGATGTGCCGAGCAGGGCGGCGATCCGCGCCTCGGTCGGCGGATGGGTGCTGAAAAGCGACATCAACCCCGCGCCCGAGAACGGCTTCACGATGAACATGTGGGCGGTCGCCGGATTCGCGTCCAGCGGCACCTGCTTCGCGACCGCGTCGATCTTGCGCAGCGCGTCGGCCAGTCCGTACGGGTTGCCCGCGATCGCGGCACCGCCGGCGTCGGCCGCGAACTCGCGCGACCGCGAGATCGCCGCCTGAATCAGCATCGCCGCGAGCGGCGCCAGGATCATCATCGCGAGCAGGGCGATCGGGTTGCTGCCGCGGTCGCGCCCGTCGTCGCGCCCGCCGACCCCGCCGAAGAGCGCGGCGAAATGCGCCATGCGCGCGACCATCATGATGGCGGCGGCGAGCGTCGCCGCCACGGAGCTAATCAGGATGTCGTGATGCTTCACGTGCGCGAGCTCGTGCGCGAGCACGCCTTCGAGCTCGTGCTCGCTGAGCACGCGCAGGATGCCCTCGGTCGCCGCCACGGCGGCGTGCGAGGCGTTGCGCCCGGTCGCGAACGCGTTGGGCGACGCCTCCGGGATCACGTACACCTTCGGCATCGGCAGGCTCGCCCGTACCGTGAGCCGCTGGACGGTCTGGTACAGCGGGTGCTCAGGACCGACCTCCCGCGCACGGTACATCCGGAGGACGATCTTGTCCGAGAACCAGTACGATCCGAAGTTCATGATCGCGGCGAATACGAACGCGAGAACGAGCCCGTTCGACCCGCCAAGTATGTCTCCGAGCGCGAGCAGCACCGCGCTCAACAGTCCGAGCAGCAGCGCCGTCTTCATTCCGTTGGGCATGACGTTATTCTAGTCCTTTTGCTCCGCGCCCACGCGTGCGATGAGCTCGCACACGAGCGCGGCCCGCCACGCGAGATCGTCGACGATCACGTGCTCGTGAGCCGCGTGCGCGCCGTCTCCCGCGGGGCCGAGGCCATCCAATGTGGGAACACCGGCGGCCGCCGTGAAATTCCCGTCCGAGCCCCCGCCCGCGCCGCCCTCACCCAGAGTGCGGCCGAGGTCGGCGGCGATGCCCTTCGCCAGCTCGTACAGACGAACGACGCGGTCGCTTCGTTCGAGCGGCGGCCTGTCCACCCCTCCACGCAGCTCGAGCCGCGTGCCGCGAAGCTCGGGCGAGAGTCCCGCGAGCGCCGACTCCACGCGCGCGACATCAGCCATCGCCGGCACGCGCACGTCGATTGTGGCGCGCGCTTCGGCCGCGACGACGTTCGCCCGGGACCCTCCCGCGATCACCCCGACGTTCACGCTGATGCCGCGCGGAAGATCCTGGATCGCTTCGATCGCGATGATCTGCCGGGCCAGCTCGTGAATGGCGCTCGCGCCCGTTCCGGGGTCGAGTCCCGCGTGCGCGGAGATCCCGTGCACCACCAGCTCGAATTCGCCGCAGCCTTTGCGGCTCGTCTTCGCCGCGCCGCCGGGAAGCGACGGTTCGAGCACCAGCACGGCGGCGCTCGCCCGCGCCTCCCGTTCGATCAGCGCGCGCGAGGTCGCGCTGCCGATCTCCTCGTCGGTCGTCCACAGCATCACGATCGTCGGCGGAGTGGCGCGCGGCGTCCCGCGCATGGCTCGCGCGGCCAGGATCGCGACGGCAATACCCGACTTCATGTCGAAGATGCCCGGCCCGTGCAGCCGCCCGTCCCGTTCGACCAGCGGCATGCGCTCGATCTGGCCGACCGGCCAGACGGTGTCGTAATGCCCGAGCACGAGAACCTGCGTGGGCCCGCCTGGAAACACGGCGCGCACGTGATCGCCGCGTTCCACCTGGGGCACACGCTCGACCCGTCCGCCGGCGGCAGTGAGCCTGCGCGCCAGCTCGGCGCCGCACCGATCCACGGCCGCCTTGTCCGTGCTGGGCGATTCCAGGCGCACCAGAGCCTCGATCGTCTCCAGGAGCCACGGCCGCTCCGCCTCACAAAACCGCAGAGTGTCAGTCATTCGTCGTCCATTGGCAGTTTGGAGTTCGAGGTTGGAAGGTTGGGAGTTGCGAATTTTCGTCATTCTACGTTCTACCTTCTACCTTCTACGTTTTATAATCGTACCGATGTTCCTGCCCCTGGCTCTCGTCTTCGCGCTGGCGGGCCAGACGCCTGTGCCCTTCCCACGCCCGGGCCAGCCGCCGGCGCCGCCAGCGCAGAAGCCTGCGACGCCGCCGCGGCCGGCTGCCGCGACGGCGCAGCCTTCGGGCGAGCCGAACGAGACGACCCTCGGCGTCCCCTTGTATCCCGGCTCTCAGTTCATCGCCTCGTATGACGCGGGCATGGGACAGCGGTACTACCTCTTTGGAACGCTGACCGACTTCACGCAGATCGTCGCCTACTACAAGACGGTGCTGAAGCAGAAGGGGGAGATGGTCTTCGAGGAGCCGCCGGTGCACATGTTCGATCTGGCGAAGTTCCGCGAGGAGTCCATGGCGTTCCCGCCGAGCGTCACCGTGAAGGACTACACGTGGGCAGGATTGGCCGGCTACCTGAACCCGAAGAGGGGGGCCGCGCCCGAGCGCTTCAAGACGATCGTGCAGATCGTTCCCGCGCCCCCACCGGTGCCGCGGTAGGCCCGCTTACAGAACCGTTCGATCGCAGGTCCGATTGGTAAGCGCCCACAAGGCGATCTCCAGAAAACTCCACGCCAATCCGCGGGTGGCCTCCGGCCCCGACGTTGCAAAGTCGGAGCCCCCTTCATGGAATTCAGCGAATATGCGGCGAAGGAAACCACGGCGCTCGTCACCCGCGCACTGGGCGGATCGGCGGCCTCATCCCTCCAGCACCTCCACGCGCTGCGTGCGTCGATAGACACGGCCACGAAAGCGCTCGAGACGGCGCTCTCGACCCCGGTGGGCGCCGAGCGCGAGGTCGTGGATCTGATCGGCCGGCTGGCGAAGGCGGCGGCGGCCGACACCGAAGCGGCCGTCGCGCGGACCAAGGCGGAGGCGCACAAGCAACTGGAAGCGCTGCGCGCCGAGCTCAAGGAGCACGCGAAAGAGAAGGACGGTCTGGCGGCGGCGCTGAAGGAGCACGCGAAGGAGAAGGACGGCCTGGCGGCGGCGCTGAAGGAGCACGCGAAGGAGACGGACAGCCTGGCGGGGGCGCTGAAGGAGCGCACCAGGGAGAAGGAGGCGCTGGCGGCGGCGCTCAAGGACGCCCAGGGACGTGTCGAGACGGTCCAGACCGAGAGCCGGCGCGATCACGATCACCTCGAAGCCACCCTCGTGAAGATGCGCGCCGAGGCGGAGCGCCTGAGCAACCAGCTCGAAGCCGCGGCCGCCCAGAAGGCGACGCTCGACGCGGCGGTCGAGACCGCCAAGGATCGCATCCGCGCGCTCGAATCGAAGGTCAGCGCGATGACCTCGCTGTTCAAGGCCAGCAGCAGCCGGGTCCAGACGCTCGAACGGGCGGAGAAGGAGCACGAGCAGGCGCGGCGCGAGCTCGAGTCGAAGCTCGAAGGCGCCGTGGCGTCGGAGGCGGCGGCGGTCGTTCACGCGGCCCCATCGGATTCCCTCCTCGACGGGCTGCTGGGCGGCTTCGAGGCGCTGGCGGGCGCCACCTCCATTTCCGACGTGCTCGCCACGCTGGTGGAGCAGCTCGCGGCGGAATTCCCGCGAGTGGCGCTCTTCAAGGTCAACGGCAACCGCCTGCAGGGCGAGCACCAGATCGGCTTCGATTTGAAGCGCGACATCGCGAAGCTGGTGATGCCGCTCGGCATGGACTCGCTGCTGACGCGCGCGGCCTCGTCAGGACGCGTCGAGCAGATGTCGGGAGAGGAGCTCGCGGACGGCAGCCGCGCGCCGTTCACCGGATCGCCCACGATCGCGCTGGCGTTGCCCGTCGCCGCCGGCGGCGAGACGCTGGCGGTGGTGTACGCGGACGATTCGGGCCAGCGGGATGCCGAGCAAGGCGGCCATCAGTCGCGCGCGAAGTTCGCCGAAGCGCTCCTCCAGCACGCGGTCGCGCTGCTGATGCGGCTGACCGCGGAGCTGAAGACGCGCGCGGAGCTGCGCGCCTATGCGGCGTCGCTGCTGAACGAGATCGACCAGATGTACGTGGCGGACGCGAAGGCGGGCAAGTCCGGCGAGGAACTGCGGCACCGGCTGAAGGCCAACGTCGAATACGCGCGCAGCATCTACGGGAGCCGCGTCGCGTTCGAGTGTCCGGATGCCGCGACGCTCATCGACGATCAGATCGCCATGCGCATCGATGCGGGTCGCAAGGAGCCGTTCGGCCGCGATCTCGCGGCCGTCGCGGGACAGACGGAGCGGCAGGCGGCGGAGGCATCGTAGCACCGCGATTCACTCCCCGACCGCGGTCTTTCGCGCGCGATCGAACAGCCAATTCAGGAAATGGCGCGCGAATGCCTCGTCGTCGGTGACCCGCTTGTAGAACTCGAAATTCGCATTCGCCAGATCCTGCAGTTGATCCGTGACGACTGAATCGAATGTGAGCCGTGCGTTCTCAGGCGTGTTCACACGGATGCTGTCGGCGAGCGATTCGTGAGCGGCGAGGCGCTCCTCCAGTTGGCGGATGACGACCTTGTCTTTTCCTTGAAATCGGTCCCGAATTTCTCGTTCAGTTCACGAATGATGTGCGACAACGGCTCGAGCGCATTGAGTAAGACTGACGGAAATCGGGCGGTCGGCGCGGTGGCTACGTGTCTTTGATGTAGATCGCGCCGCCCTTCTCGAGGAACTCGCGCGACTTCTCGGCCATCCCGCTCTCGGCCATGCCCCGCACCTGCTGCGTCAGCTCCATCGAGCAGAACTTCGGACCGCACATCGAGCAGAAGTGCGCGAGCTTCGCGCCGTCGGCGGGCAGCGTCGCGTCGTGGAACGCGCGCGCCGTCGCCGGATCCAGCGACAGGTTGAACTGATCGTCCCACCTGAACTCGAACCGCGCCTTCGACAGCGCATCGTCCCATGCCTGCGCGCGCGGGTGGCCTTTGGCGAGATCGGCGGCATGCGCCGCGATCTTGTAGGCGATCACGCCGGCCTTGACGTCGTTGCGATCGGGCAGCCCGAGATGCTCCTTCGGCGTGACGTAGCACAGCATGGCCGTGCCGTACCAGCCGATCTGCGCGGCGCCGATCGCCGACGTGATGTGGTCGTACCCGGGCGCGATGTCCGTCGTCAGCGGTCCCAGCGTGTAGAAGGGCGCCTCGTCGCACCATTCGAGCTGCTTCTCCATGTTCTCCTTGATGAGATGCATGGGAATGTGGCCGGGCCCCTCGTTCATCACCTGGACGTCGTACTCCCACGCGATGCGGGTCAGCTCACCCTGGGTCTTCAGCTCGGCGAACTGCGCCTCGTCGTTCGCGTCGGCGATCGAGCCCGGACGAAGGCCGTCGCCGAGCGAGAACGAGACGTCGTAGGCGCGCATGATTTCGCAGATCTCGCGGAAGTGCGTGTAGGTGAAGTTCTCCTGGTGATGCGCCAGGCACCACTTGGCCAGGATGGATCCGCCGCGCGAGACGATGCCGGTGAGCCGGCGCGCCGTCATGGGGATGTAGCGCAGGAGCACCCCCGCGTGGACGGTGAAGTAGTCGACCCCCTGCTCGGCCTGCTCGACGAGCGTATCGCGGTACACCTCCCACGTGAGATCTTCGGGGCGTCCGCCCACCTTTTCGAGCGCCTGGTAAATCGGCACCGTGCCGATCGGCACCGCCGAGTTGCGCAGGATCCACTCGCGTGTTTCGTGGATGTCACGGCCGGTGGACAGATCCATGACCGTGTCCGCGCCCCACAGCGTGGACCAGCGCAGCTTCTCCACCTCCTCCTCGATGGACGAGGAGACCGCGGAGTTGCCGATGTTCGCGTTGATCTTGACCGCGAAGTTCCGGCCGATGATCATCGGCTCGATCTCGGGGTGATTGATGTTGGCGGGGATGATCGCCCGCCCGCGCGCCACCTCGGACCGGACGAACTCGGGATCGAACCCCTCGCGCACGGCGACGAAGGCCATCTCCGGCGTCACGATGCCCTTGCGGGCGTAGTGGAGCTGCGTCACGCGGCCGGTGCCGCGCAGCGCGGTCCGCATCCTCGCCGCAAGCGCCGGCGGCATCGGGCGCAAATCGTCGGTTGCCGGGCGGTACGAACGAGGGACCTCCACGACGTCGCCCCGTGCCTCGATCCATTCGCGCCGCACCGCGGGAAGCCCTTCGCGCACGTCGCAGCCTTGCGGACCGCTCGTGTCGTAGGCGCGCAGCGGCGGCTCGCCGCCCGACAAGGCAATCTCGCGCACCGGTACGCGGACGCCGAGTCCTTCGACGTACACCTTGCGCGAGCTCGGGAAGGCGGACGCGAAGTCAGACGACTGCAGAGGTGGCAGCGAGGTGCGCATCGACATGGCTCTCCCTGAAATATAGCACTGTCGTGGCTCGTGGCTCGTTGCTCGGAGCTCGCAGCTCGCTTGGCGCGCCGAAGCGCGCCGCGAAGGCGGAACCGCGGGGTGTGAAGGCGGCCAGCTCGGACTATACTCGCGCCGTGAGGCGGCTGTTGGGATTCGTCGTCGTGCTGATTGTGATCGCGATCGGCACGAAACGGCTCATCGCGCCCGAGGTCGGGCCGCCGCCGCGCGCATGGACGGATCCGGTCGCGGGTATCGACTTCATTCGGCTGCCGCCGGGCACGTTCACGATGGGGACCCCGCCGGCCGAGCCCGGCCGCGAACCGCAGGAGGTGGTGCACGAGGTCACGCTCACGCACGCTTTCTACCTGGCGAAGAACGAAGTCACCCAGGGGCAGTGGACGCGGGTGATGGGCGACAATCCGAGCCATTTCAAGGACTGCGCCTCGTGCCCGGTCGAGCAGGTCAGCTTCTACGATGTCGAGCAGTTCATCCGCCGGCTGAACGAGCGCGGCGGGTCGGGATATCGTCTACCGACCGAGGCGGAATGGGAGTACGCCTGCCGCGCCGGCGGCGCGTCCCCCTTCGGCCACTCGTCATCCCTCAGCAGCCGCGATGCCAACATCGACGGCAATCACCCGTACAACGCGCCGCGGGGGACGGCGCGCAACGAGACGACAAGGGCCGGGCTGTTTCCGCCGAACGCGTGGGGCTTCTTCGACATGCCGGGCAACGTCTGGGAGTGGACAGCCGACTGGCATTGTCCTTACCCGAGCGGCGCTGTCACGGACCCGGCGGGCTCCTGCGCCAGCGCCCATCGCGTAATCCGCGGCGGGAGCTGGAAGTTCGACGCCAACAGCGCACGCTGCGGGCTGCGCTACACACACCGGCCGCAGGATCGCGGCTACAGCCTGGGCTTCAGGCTGGCCCACGACTAAACTCGCGACTCGTGGCTCGTGACTCGTGACTCGTGGCTCGTGGCGCGCGGCTCGTTTACAAGAAGCGGGCAACGGAGCAACGAGCAACGAGCAACGAAACTATCGCTTTGTTCTCAGATCTGCGTAATCCGGCATGTAAGTGCGAAGCGCCTTCTGCGGCGTGTTCTTCGAATAGCCGGCAACGAGCTGATCGTTGTACTTGGCCGAGTAGAAATCGAACGGGTCTTTGGGGTCCATGTCGATCAACTTCAAATCCGCATCCGACATCAAGAGCCTGCCAAACCGGATGTTGCCGCCCCGGAACCAGATGTAGTTGCCCCCGCCCGTGGCGGCGCCCGCCGCACCGCGGCCGAACACCTGGACCAGACGGTCGCCCCGAACGACTGCTCTGGTCAGCGTCCCCGTCGTCCGCGGTGGCGGCAGCATGCGCGACGGATCGAGAAAGAGATCGTTGTCGTGAAACACGATGCCCCGATCCGGGCGGCTCTTGATGATGTCGTCCAGCTCGACTCCGAAGAGGGACATCAGCTTCGCCGTGGGCACGCCGGCTGTCTTCACTTTGACGGGATGCATGCGCATCGTGCCATCGGGCGTGGCGGCAACGGTGGCGACGATGGAGAACGGGACGCGGATGCCCTTCTTCAGCGTGCCGTGCTGCGCGAGCTGCCCGCTTTCGAAGCCGACCCGCAGGTTCGACAGCGCCGCGCCCTTGTAATCGAACGCATGGTTCACCAGCGCGGTGAGGCTCGCCGCGTCGATCGCGATCTCGCCATCCTGGATGGCCATCGTGAACGACTGCTGATCGTCGAACACCGGCGGATGTGCGGAGACTGAATGCAGGCGTCCGCGGAGCCAGCGCACCTCCAGCACCGCGTCGGCGGCGACGTGGAGATGCACGTTGCGCATCTCGATGCCGACGGGCGGGACCTCCGGCGCCGCGGCAAGCAGCGGGAGGACAAGCACCACGACAGCACAGGCGGAATACCAGACCTTCACGCGAACAGGTTCCGCAATATGGGTGCCCACTCGGCGCGGGCGCGAGCGACCGCTGGCGCTCGATGGCCGAACGGATGACGTTACGCGCGGTGTAACGGCATTACGCGCTGCGGAAGAACGCGCCAGCAACGGAAGAGCTGGATGACCCCGTTCCATGTGTCCCACCATTCGTCGCTAGGAACTGGGGTTGCTCGTGGCGGAGGGCTTCAGTCCTGCCAGCGAGTACTGCTACCGTAGAGCGTCTTATGACGTTTGTGCTGCCACTCGTCCTCGCCGCGGTATCGATGGGTCCCGGGTATCAGGGGACCGAGCGCAACATTCGTGTCAACGTGCCGCGGGTCGAGGCCTCCGCGCAAATCGACGGGCAGCTCTCAGAGCCGGCGTGGGAGCAGGCGGCGCGCTTGACGGCCTTCTCCCAGTACGCGCCCGACGACGGCCGGCCGGCCAACGACGAGACCGACGTCCTCGTCTGGTACGCGCCGACGGCGATGTACTTCGGCATCCGCGCGCACGCGGCCGCCGGAACGGTTCGCGCCACGCTCGCCGCTCGCGATCACATCGACAGCGACGACTCGATCCAGATCTACCTCGCGACATTCAACGACGGACGCCAGGCCTCGGTGTTCGGCGTCAATCCGCTTGGCGTGCAGCTCGACGGCGCCGTTCTCGAGGGAACCGGCAATCAGGGACACGGGTTCGGCGGCCTCGCGGCCGGGCGCCCCGCGACGGACCTGAGCCCCGACTTCGTCTTCGAATCCAAGGGACGGCTCACGCCCGACGGCTACGAGGTCGAGATCCGCATCCCGTTCAAGAGTCTCAGGTATCAGACGGCCGCCGTGCAGGACTGGGGCATTCACGTCATCCGGCGGGTCCAGAGCAGCGGGCACGACGATTCGTGGGTGCCGGCCCGGCGATCGGCGGCGTCGTTTCTGGGGCAGGCCGGCACGCTCGCGGGTCTCACGGATCTGCGCCGCAGTCTCGTGATGGATCTCAACCCGGTCATCACGGCGCGCGCGGACGGCCGCGACGAAGCGGGCGGCTGGACCTACGACGGGCGCCGCCCCGAAGCGGGCGGCAACGTACGCTGGGGCGTCACCCCCAACCTGACGTTCAACGCCACGCTCAACGCGGATTTCTCGCAGGTCGAAGCCGACGCCACCCAGTTCCAGATCGATCCGCGACAGGCATTGTTCTTCTCCGAGAAGCGCCCGTTCTTCCTCGACGGCATCGAGTTCTTCTCGACCCCGAACAGCCTCGTGCACAGCCGGCGCATCGTCGAACCGCTCGCGGCGGCAAAGCTGACCGGCAAGACGGCGGGCACCACCATCGCCGCCCTGTCCGCCGTGGACGACAGCCGGCAGTCACGCGACGGGCGCTCGCATCCGTTTTTCAACATCGTCCGCGTGCAGCGCGATCTCGCGGCCTCCTCCCGCGCGGGCTTCGTCTACACGGATCGCATCGACGGCGCCTACTCGAACCACGTCGCCGGTGCCGATGCGCATCTCGTGTGGCGGAAGATCTCAAGTTCTACACGAAGGTCTCGATATCGAGAGCGACCAAGACCACCGACCTTCCGGACGCCACATTCGCCGACGTGGCGAAGCAGCTCGCGGGCGCGAATGTATACGATGAGGCGTCGGTCAGAGAGCGGATCGCCGAGCTGGAGCGGCAGCGAGGCGTCATTCTCGAGAAGCCGAGTCAGATGGGGATGATCGATCAAACGCCGAAGTCGGCGACGACGCTCGCGCTCGCTGCCGTCAGCATGGGCGAGCGGAAGACAAACATACTCGCGACGACGTCGCTTCTGCATATGCGTCACCGGCTGCTGATGGTGTACACGTATCGCGTGTTCGAGACCGCGAAGGACCCGACGATTCTTCAGGACTTCACGAAGGAGTGGGTCCGGAGCAGCCTCGCGGCAAACCCGTGAGGTAAGCCTGGACGTTGTGGGAACTTCCGGCAACGGGATGCCGTCAAGGAAGCCCATATGCGCCAACTTGTGCAGGACCTGCGCTTCGGAGCCCGGACGCTGATCAAGGCCCCGGGGTTCACCGCCGTCGCCATCCTTGTCCTGGCCCTCGGCATCGGCGCCAACAGCGCGATGTTCACCCTGGTCAACGCGATGCTGCTGAAGCCGCTGGCGGGCAAAGCGGATGAGCTGGTCGGTCTCTTCAGCCACGACCGCACGAAAGCGGAATCCTCCTACCGGGGCTTCGCGTACGCGAACTACGTCGACATCCGCGACGGCAACGACGTGTTCGAGTCGCTGGCGGCGCACACCTTCTCGATGGTGGGCCTGCCGGCCGGCGACACGACGCGGCAGTCGTTCGTCGAGGTCGTCTCGTCCAACTACTTCGACACGCTGGGCGTGAGGCTGGCGGCCGGGCGCGCGTTCACGCTCGAAGAGGAGCGTCCCGCGTCGCGGATCCCCGTGGTGATCGTCCGGCACGAGCACGCCGACCTCCTCGGCAGGACCATCAAGATCAACGCCATCGACTTCACGGTTGTGGGCGTCGCGCCGCCGAAGTTCACCGGCACGATGGCGCTCCTCTCGCCGGACATGTGGCTGCCGCTCGGCATGTTCGACGTCGTCGTCAACGATATCTTCAAGAACAACGGATCGGGTCTCGCGGATCGGAAGAACCTGTCGCTCGTGCTCGCCGGACGTCTGAAGCCGGGTGTGACCGTGGCGAACGCCGGGCCGCGGCTCGACGTGCTGTCGCGGCAGCTCGAGCGGGCCTACCCGGCGGAGAACAAGGATCAACTGCTGACCGTGAACCCGCTGCCGCGGCTCGGCACGAGCACGTCCCCCTCGTCGGACGCGGGTCCGGCCGGCGCGGCGGCGTTTCTCATGGGCCTTTCGGGCGTGGTGCTGCTCATCGCGTGCCTGAACATCGCGAACATGCTGCTCGCGCGCGGGTCCTCGCGCCGCAAGGAGATCGCGATCCGTCTGGCGATCGGCGGCGGCCGGGCGCGGATCGTCCGGCAACTGCTGACCGAAGGGCTGCTGCTCGCCCTGGCGGGCGCGGCAGGCGGCCTCGTGCTGGCGTCCTGGAGCATCGCGGCGCTGGGCCGCTCGCTCGCCGCCGTGATGCCGCTCACGATCGCGTTCGAGCCGAAGCCGGATCTGATGGTGATGGCGGCGACCACGGCCTTCGCCGTGATCGCGACCGTGATATCCGGCCTCGGGCCCGCGCTGAAGCTGTCCAGGAGCGACCTGGTCACGGACCTGAAGGCGCTGACGGCCGACGGATCGCCGCTCCTCGGCCGGCGCTTCTCCGCGCGCAACGTGATGGTCGTCGGCCAGATCGCGCTGTCGCTGATGCTGCTCTCGGCCGGGGGCCTGTTCGCGCGCGGCGCGTTGAAGGCAGCGGCGGCCAATCCCGGTTTCAGCTACGACCGGCAGCTGCTCGTCTCCACGGATCCGACGCTCGTGCAGTACGACGAAGTGCGCGGGCGGGCCAGCTATCGTGACGTGCTGGCGCGCGTCCGCGCGCTGCCGGGGGTGGCCGCGGCCGGCATGGCGGCCTCCGTGCCCTTCGGTGATTTTCACGAAGGGCACACGGTCGAGCGCGTGGGTGGGGCCGCCCGTCCGGACCAGGCGCCGCGCTCGAATGCGACGTATCGCATCATCGGCGCCGGCTATTTTCGCGCGCTGGACCTGCCGATGATCCGCGGCCGCGAATTCACGGACGCCGAAGAGACATCGGCGACGGCCCCGCGCGTCGCGATCGTCGACGAACGGCTCGCACACAAGCTGTTCGGCGCCGACGATCCGATCGGCCAGATGATCCGCTACTCCGCCCGGCCGGGCGAGGCGACCAAGAACAACGGGGAGCCGATGGAGATCGTCGGCATCGCCGCGCCGATCCGTGACAACCTGTTCGATCGCGAGGGGGGGCCGGCCGTCTACGAGCCGTGGGGGCGCACCTATCGCGGAAACATGTTCCTGCACGTCCGCGCGGCGCAGGGGGGCGTCGAGGCCAGTCTTCTCGACGCGATCCGCCGCGAGATGCGCACCTACGACCCGAAGCTGCCGGTGCTGCAGGCCACGACGATGCACGCGTTCCATGAGCGGAGCATCGAGTTGTGGGCCGTCCAGGCCGGCGGGCGGCTGTTCGTGATCTTCGGACTGCTCGCGCTCCTGCTCGCCGCCGTCGGACTCTACGGCGTCAAGTCGTACATCGTGTCGCAGCGGACGCGGGAGATCGGGATCCGCATGGCGCTCGGCGCAAGGCCGGCGGACGTGCTGGCGATGATGCTGAAGGAAGGGGCCGTGCTGGCCGCCGCCGGCGTCGCCCTGGGGCTGCCGCTCGCGGCGCTGCTCGGGTTCACGCTGAGCAGCCTGCTCTACGACGTCAAGCCGCTGGACCCGGTCGTCTTCACCACCGCGCCGGGCGTGCTCGCACTCGCCGCGCTGGTCGCGACCTGGCTCCCCGCGCGCCGGGCCACGCGCGTCACCCCGCTGACCGCCTTGCGGTCGGAGTAACGGCGCTCGGCGCTCGGGGCTCGTGGCTCGTAACGAGCCACGAGCACGAGCAACGAGCAACGGCAGCGAAGTCTCCTATGCGATCTTCCGCAGGATGAAGCACTTCAAGTAGAACGTCTCGGGGACCGTCATCAGCACGGGATGATCGCGTCCCTGCATGCGCTTCTCGACAACGGCCACATCGGCGCGGGCATCGACGGCGGCTGCCGCGAGGACGTCGGCAAACGCGGCTTCGCTGACGTTGTACGAGCAGCTGCACGTCACCAGGAACCCGCCCGGCGAGAGCAGCTTCAGCGCCCGCAGGTTGATCTCCTTGTAGCCGGAGAGCGCCTTCGTCACCGACGCGCGGTTCTTCGCGAAGGCCGGCGGGTCCAGCACGATCGTGTCGAAACGCTCGCCGCGCCGCTCCAGCTCGCGCAGCTCGTCGAACACGTTCATCGCGCGCGCCTCCACGTTGCGCAGGCCGTTGCGCTCGGCGTTCGCCCGGATGCGCGCCACCGCCTCTTCGGAGATATCGACCGCGAGGACCTCGTCGCACTTCGGCGCCAGCGCGAGCGCGAACCCGCCGTTGTAGCTGAAGGCATCGAGCAGCCGGCCGTGCGCGTACTCGGCCGCGGCGACCCGGTTCTCCCGCTGATCCAGGAACAGTCCGGTCTTCTGCCCGTGATACGGATCCACCTGGTAGCGCACGGCCCCTTCGCGCACCTCGATCGCCTCCGGGACGGCGCCGTGCAGGAGGTCGACACGCTGCTCGAGCCCTTCGAGCAGCCGCACGCGCGGATCGTTGCGCGCCAGGATGCCCGCCGGCCGCGCGAGCTCCACCAGGATCCGCGTCAGGTCCGGCAGGAGGCGATCCACACCTTGCGAGAGCGCCTGAACGACGAGGTAGTCACCATACCGATCCACGACGAGCGAGGGCAAGCGGTCCGCCTCGCCGTGCACCAGCCGATACGCGGTCGCGTCGATGGAAAGGTCGTTGCGAAAGGCGATCGCCTGCTGCAGCCGTGTTCGCCACATTGCAGGATCTGCGACCTCGTTCCCATGCGTCAGCAGCCGGATCGCAATTTCCGACTTGTCGCTGTACAGCGCGTGACCGATCGTGCGGCCGCGGCTGCCGACGAGACGCACGGTCGCGCCCCCCTCCGCCTGTGCCTCGGCCACATCGGACCGGTACACCCAGGGATGGCCGTTCCGAATCCGCTCTTCTCCGCGCGAGGTGATGACAACGGTCGACATGGTCGTCAGCTATAATCCCACACATGCGCATCGCGATCGGCGCCGACCACGCGGGGTTCGCGCTCAAGCAGCATCTCGTGGCCACGCTCCAGCGTCTCGGCCATGACGTGGACGATCGCGGCACCGACAGCGAGCAATCGGTCGACTATCCGCCGATCTGCGCGGACGTCGCGCGGCTGGTCGCGGGCGGGCGCGCGGATCGCGGCATCGTGATCGGCGGCAGCGGCCAGGGCGAGCAGATGGCCGCCAACAAGGTCAGCGGCATCCGCGCCGCGTTGTGCAACGATCTGTATACCGCTCGCATGTCGCGCGAGCACAACGACGCCAACGTCCTCTCCATGGGTGGCCGCCTCGTCGCCACCGGCCTCGCCGACGAGATCGTGGCCCTCTGGTTGAAGACGCCGTTCGAGGGCGGCCGTCATCAGAAGCGCGTCGATCAGATCATGGAGATCGAGCGAAAGGAGCGGCAGGGCTGAAGCCAGAGAGGCAGGGCTAAAGCCCTGCGCAACGATTATTCGTACTGGCGGGTTTGTTGCGCATATTCGTACTAGCGGCCTTGTTGCGCAGCCCTTCAGGGCTGCCTGGGAAAGAGTCATCATGACGACGAAGACGGAAGCTCCGGCGCGCTGGCGCGCGCTGGCCGACAGCGATCCGGAAATCGCGAAGGCGATCGACGACGAGCGACACCGCCAGAACAGCGGCCTGGAGCTGATCGCGTCGGAGAACTTTGTCAGCCAGGCGGTGCTTGAGGCGGCCGGCTCCGTGCTGACCAACAAGTACGCCGAAGGCTATCCGGGCAAGCGCTACTACGGCGGGTGCGAGTTCGTGGACGTCGCGGAGGCGCTGGCCATCGAGCGCGCGAAGACGCTGTTCGGCGCCGAGCACGCGAACGTGCAGCCGCACTCCGGCGCGCAGGCGAACATGGCCGTGTACTTCACGCTGCTGAAGCCCGGCGACACGGTGCTCGGCATGAACCTCGCGCACGGCGGCCACCTCACGCACGGGCATCCGCTGAATTTTTCCGGCAAGCTCTACACCATCGTGCCGTACGGCGTGCGCAAGGACGACGAGCGGATCGACTACGAGGAGCTGGAGCGGCTCGCGCACGAGCACACGCCGAAGATGATCATGGTGGGCGCGAGCGCCTACCCTCGCGTCATCGACTTCGAGCGGATCGGGCGTGTCGGGCGCGACGTCGGCGCCCCCGTCGTGACCGACATGGCGCACATCGCCGGCCTCGTCGCCGCGAAGGTGCACCCCAGCCCCGTGCCGCACTCCGATTTCGTCACGACGACGACGCACAAGACGCTCCGTGGTCCGCGGGGAGGACTCGTCTTGAGCCGCGCGCACTACGCGAAGGGCCTGGATCGCGCGGTGTTCCCCGGGATCCAGGGAGGCCCGCTCATGCACATCATCGCCGCCAAGGCGGTGTGCCTGAAGGAAGCGATGGAGCCCGACTTCGCCGAGTACCAGCAACAGATCGTGGCGAACGCGAAACGGCTCGCGGGCGCGCTGTCGGCCTCCGGCTTCCGGCTCGTCAGCGGCGGCACCGACAATCACCTGATGCTCGTCGACGTGTTCTCGAAGGGGCTGACGGGGAAGGTCGCCGAGGCGGCGCTGGGCAAGGCCGGCATCACGGTCAACAAGAACGCGATTCCCTTCGACCAGAATCCGCCGATGGTCGCGAGCGGCATCCGCGTGGGCACGCCCGCGATCACCAGCCGCGGCATGCGCGAGCCGGAAATGGACGCCGTCGCGGAATACATCACGCGGGTCCTTGCGTCGCCGGAAGATGAGCGCACCCTCACCGCGGTGCGGGCTGAAGTCGAGGCTCTGTGCCGGAAGTTCCCGCTGTACCCCGAGCACCGGAGCTGAGCGCCGCCGTCGCGGCGGTCTTCGCGCCCGGCGGCCCGATCGCGCGGGCGCTCGACGGCTTCGAGGCGCGCCCCGGCCAGATCGAGATGGCCGACGCGGTCGCGGCCGCCTTCGTCGACGGCGGGGTCCTCCTCGCGGAAGCCGGGACCGGCACCGGCAAGACGCTCGCCTACCTGGTCCCCGCGATTCTCAGCCGCCAGCGCGTGCTGATTTCCACCGGCACCAAGAACCTCCAGGAACAGATCTACTTCAAGGACCTGCCGATCCTGCGCGACTCGCTGGGCGTGCCGTTCACCGCGACCTACATGAAGGGACGCGGGAACTATCTGTGCCTGCACCGGTTCGACGCGCTGCGCGAGGGGGCCACGCTGCCCGGCCTCTCGCTCGGGCGCACCGCCGACCAGGACATGTACATCCGGCTCATCGACGAGTGGCGCCGCGAGACGACGACCGGCGATCGCGCGGAGATCGAGGACCTGCCGGAGGACCTCCCGTTCTGGGGAGAGATCGCGGCCACGACCGAGAACTGCATCGGGGCCGACTGCCCGCAATTCCAGGACTGCTTCGTCACGCGCATGCGCCAGCGCGCGGCGGAGTCGGACCTCGTGATCGTGAATCATCACCTGCTCTGCGCCGATGCCGCCGTGCGGCAGAGCGACTTCGGTGAGGTCATCCCGCCGTGCAGCTACGCCATCGTCGACGAGGCGCACCAGCTCGAGGACGTCGCCACACAGTACTTCGGCATCGCGGTCAGCACGTACCGTGCCGAGGACCTCGCCAGCGACGTGGACCGCGCGCTCGGCGCGCGGCTCGTACCAGACGAGGCGAGCGCCTCGGACGTCGCGCGAGACGTAGAGCGGGTTCGCGAGGCCGCGCGCGCGTTCTTCTACGCGCTCCAGGCGGTGCGCCTCGACATGGCGGCGCCCGCCGCCGACAGCCGCGTGCGCGTCCGCCGCGCGCAGATGTCGAAGGTGGCCGATGACGGCCTGGCGCTCGTCGATGCGCTGACGGCGCTCGAGGCCGACTTCGCGCTCGCGAAGGGCATTCCCGAAGACGTCATCGCGCTGGGGCGCCGCTCCGCGGAGCTGCGCGGCGACCTCGTGTTCCTGCTGCGCGCAGACGACGAAGGCTACGTCTATTACCTGGATATCCGCGGCAGGGGCGTGTTCCTGCGCGCGTCGCCCATCGACGTCTCGAACATCGTCCGCGAGCTGCTGCTCGACCCGATGCGCGCGACGGTCCTGACCTCGGCGACGCTTGCCGTCGAGGGCTCGTTCGACTACGTCCGCGGCCGGCTCGGCATCGGCCGGGCGCAGGAGGTGCGGCTGCCGTCGGAATTCGATCACGCGCGGCAGTCGATCCTCTACCTGCCGGCCGGCATGCCGGATCCCCGCTCGCGGGAGTTCGCCGCGGCGGCGGCGCGCGAGGTGATCGAGATCGTCAAGCGCACGCGCGGGCGCGCGTTCGTGCTGTTCACCAGCTACTCGAACCTGCGCGAGGTCCAGGCGATCGCGTCGGTGGAGATTGAGTACCCGATTCTCGTCCAGGGCTCGGCGCCGCGTTCGGCGCTGCTGCGGGATTTCAAGGCGACGCCCAACGCGGTCCTCCTCGCGACGTCGAGCTTCTGGCAGGGCGTCGACGTCGTCGGCGAGGCGTTGAGCTGCGTCATCATCGACAAGCTGCCGTTTGCCTCGCCCGGCGATCCGATTACGGCTGCGCGGATCGAAGCCATCAACGCCGCCGGCGGGTCGGCGTTCGGCGAGTACCAGATTCCACTGGCGATCCTGTCGCTGCAACAGGGGCTCGGACGGCTGCTGCGCCACCGGCAGGATCGTGGCGTGCTGGCGGTGCTGGATCCTCGGCTGCGCACCATGACGTACGGCCAGCGCTTTCTCGCCTCGCTTCCGCCGTCCCCGGTGACGAGCCAGCTCGAGGACATCGAGCGCTTCATGGAATGCTGAGGATGCCGGCAGCCGCTCGGCCGATCCTCAAATGGGCGGGAGGGAAGCGTCAACTCCTGCCCGTGCTGCGGCCGTACTATCCCCGCGCGTTCGATCGCTTCTTCGAGCCGTTTCTGGGCAGCGGCGCGGTCTTCCTCGATCTGCACGCCGCGGGGCGTGTCGACGGACACGGCGTCCACCTGTCCGACGTCAACGCCGACGTGATTGGCTGCTATCGCGTCGTGCGCGACTCGGTCGAGGAGGTGATCGCGGCGCTGCAGCGGCTCGAGGAGGGACACCGGGCGGGAGGGGCGGCCCACTTCTACGGGATTCGTGATCGCCGCTTCAATCCGCTGCGGCGAGAAGTGCACGCGGCGCCGCATCCGGCCGACCGCTACACGCCGGATCTCGCGGCGATGCTGATCTACCTGAACCGCACGGGCTACAACGGCCTGTTCCGGCTCAACTCGCGCGGTGAGTTCAACGTGCCCGCCGGCCGGCACGGGTCGATCCGCATCTGCAACGCGCAGAACCTCCGGCGGCTTTCCGAGGCGCTCGCACGGCCCGGCGTCACGCTGCGGGTGGAGCGCTTCGAAGAGGCGCTGTCGGGCGCCTCGGCCGGCGATTTCGTCTATCTCGATCCGCCGTACGCTCCCGTCAGTCCCACCGCGTATTTCACGTCGTACACGGCCGCGCCGTTTGGATCGTCCGAGCAGTCCGCGCTACAGCGGACGGTGCTGGCACTGGCCCGCCGCGGCGTGTCCGTGCTGCTCAGCAATTCCGTTGCGCCCGACATCCAGGCGCTTTACGCGGATAGTGATGAGGTGCGCGGCGCCGGCTTCACTGTCACCACCGTCGAGGCGCGCCGGGCGATCAACTCGCGCGCCTCTGCCCGCGGGGCCGTTCACGAGTACCTGATCACGAACATACAAAGGTGCTGAGGGTGCACCCCTCGGCACCCTCCAGCACCCTTCAGCACCCTTCAGCACCCTTCAGCACCCTTCAGCACCCTTCAGCACCCTTCAGCACCCTTCAGCACCCTTCAGCACCCTTGTAGGGTGTAAACTGTATCCAGCGTATTCACGCGGTTTTACACCGTTTTTTTTGCGATAGCACACGGAGGTTCCTATGGTGCCGACAGGCATAGGGCGCCGATCGCTTGCGATCTGCGCGATCGTGCTCGCTCTGACCGTCTGGGCGGTGCCCGCGCACGCCCAGGGGGCGACGACGGGCGCGCTCAAAGGCAGGGTCGTCGACGCGCAGAACAAGCCCGTCGACGGCGCGAACATTACGATTCTGATGTCCGGCGACAGGAATCTGAAGCTGGAGACGAAGAGCCGCAAGGGCGGCGATTACATGCAGGTCGGCGTCGCGCCTGGGGATTACACGGTGACGGCGGAAAAGGGCGGCCTGTCACAGTCCTTCAGGGTCCGCGTCGCGCTCGGCGATCCGCTGGTCGTCAACTTCGTGCTGAAGCCTGGCGGCGCCGCCGGCGCGATGTCGAAGGAAGAGGCCGCGAAGGAGGCCGCGCGCGTCGAAGGGATCAAGGCGAAATTCGCCGAAGCCGCCACGATGTCCAACGAGGGCAAGTACGACGAGGCGATCGCCAAGTTCACCGAGGTGATGGCGGACGTGCCGAACTGCATGGAGTGCTACCTGAACATCGGCGCGGTGTACACGCAGAAGAAGGAGTACGACAAGGCCGAGGAGGCCTACAGGAAGGCGCTCGAAATCAAGCCGGACGCGCCTGACGCGTACAACGGGCTGGCGACGATCTACAACCAGCAGAAGAAATTCAAGGAAGCGCAGGAGATGAGCGCCGAGGCGAGCAAGCGCGCGGCCGCCGCGACCGGCGGCGTCGGCAACCCGGACGCGCTGTACAACCAGGGCGTCATTGCCTGGAACGCGAACGACTTCCAGGGAGCCCTCGAGCATTTCAGCAATGCCGTCAAGGCGAAGCCGGACCACGCCGAAGGGCACTTCATGCTCGGCAAGGTGTACCTGAACCTCGGAAAGCTCGCCGAGGCCGCCGGCGAGTTCCAGACCTATACGAAGGTGGCGCCGACGGGACCGAACGCGAAGGAAGCGCAGGCGAACTACGAGGCGTTGAAGTCCTACATCAAGTAGCCCCGCTGGCGTTCCATGCCTTCGTCCCCCGAGCCTGGCCTTGCCAGCAACCTCCAGTCTGTCAGGTCCCGGATCGACGCGGCCGCCCGCCACGCCGGCCGGGATCCTGCCGGCGTGCGGCTGATCGCCGTGTCGAAGACGTTCGGGGCCGACGCCGTCCGGGCGGTCTGGGCCGCCGGCCACCGCGACTTCGGCGAGAACAAGGTCCAGGAGGCCCTGCAGAAGATCCAGGAAACAGCCGACATGGAGATAAGGTGGCATCTCATCGGCCACCTGCAGTCGAACAAGGCGAAGAAAGCGGCCGGCGCGTTCGCCTGCATCCAGTCGATGGACTCGATCGATCTGCTGCAGCGCGTCGACGCGGCCGCCGTCGAGCAGGGGACGTCGCCCGAGGTGCTCGTCCAGGTGGACTTGGCCGGCGAAGCCACGAAATTCGGCGCCGACGTCTCCGGCGCGCGCCGGCTGCTGGATCGCGCGCTCGACGCGCGCGCGGCCAGGGTGACGGGGTTGATGCTCATTCCGCCGTGGAACGAGGACCAGGAGCAGACGCGCCCCTGGTTCGTGCGCCTTCGCGAGCTGCGCGATCGGTGGCTCGCCGACGGCGTGCCGGCCGCCGCGCTGCGGCACCTGTCCATGGGCATGAGCCACGACTTCGAGGCCGCCATCGAGGAAGGCGCCACGATAGTACGCGTCGGCACCGCGATCTTCGGCAAGAGAACAGTGAGGACCTGATGTTCGATCGTCAATCCGGACCACCGCAGACCCCGTCGAGCACGTCGGCCGCCGGCTCGGGCTCCGCCCCGGCCGAACGGGTGATGCGGATCGCGCCGCTCGACCTGCGGCAGCAGCGGTTCAAGATCGGGCTGCGCGGCTACGACCGGACGGAGGTCGTGGCGTTCCTGACCGAGGCGGCCGACGACTACGAGCACGCCCTCCGCGAGATCGACCGCCTGCGCCAGGACCTCGCACGGATGGAGGCGCTGCTGACGGAGCACCGCGAGCGCGAGGCCAATCTCCGCAACACGCTGCTCACCGCCCAGAGGCTCGCCGACGAGATGAAGCAGATCGCCGAGAACGAGGCGAAGATGATCGTCCGCGAGGCGCAGGGCCGCGCCGACCTGCTGCTGCAGAAGACGCAGGTGCGTCTCGAGGAGATCGAGCGCGACATCACCGAGCTGCGCCTGCGGCGCCGCGGCGTCGAGGGATCCGTCGAGGCGTCCATCCAGGCTCTGTACCACGCGCTCGAGTTCATCCGCGACCAGGACAAGCCTGACGACAAGCTGCTGCTCCACCGGCCGCGCCCGGCCGACGTGCCGGGACAGCCGCGGACGGGCGAGCAGGCGCCGCGCGATGAGCGCAAGGCCGGAAGTTAAGGTCCGGGTGATCCCCCGGGCCGGCCGCAGCGGCATCGCCGGCATGCGCGGGGACGCGGTGCTCGTGCGGCTCGCCGCCGCGCCCGTGGACGGCGCCGCGAACGACGCCCTGATCGATTTGCTCGCGAAGGCCCTCGGCTGCCCGCGCCGCGACCTGGCAATCGAAGCGGGCGAACGCAGCCGCGACAAACGCATCTCCATCGCCGGCGTCACCGCCGCCGAGCTCGAGGCGAAAGTGGCGGCGCTCGTCTCCGGACGCTGAATGGAAGCCGCCGACCTCATCTTCCGCAACATCCGCCAGCTGATCACGTGCGCGGGGCCGGCCCCCCGGCGCGGCGCCGACCAGGGCGCCGTGCCGATCATTGCCGGCGGCGCGCTCGCGTCACTCGCGGGGCGCATCGTGTACGCGGGCGCAACGTCCGATCTCGACACGGAGGTCGCCCCCACGCCTCGCGCACAGATCATCGACGCCGCCGCGCACGCCATCGTCCCGGGCTTTGTGGATGCCCACACGCACGCGATCTTCGCGGGGGACCGCCGCGAAGAGCTGCGCCGCCGGCTGGCCGGCGCCACGTACGCGGAAATCGCGGCCGGCGGCGGCGGCATCGTGTCGACGGTGCGGGCGACGCGGGCCGCCTCCGAGGACGACCTGGTGGCCGTCACGCGCCCGCGGCTCGACGAGATGCTCGCCTGCGGCACGACGACCTGCGAGATCAAGAGCGGGTACGGCCTGAGCCTGGAGTCCGAGCTGAAGCTGCTCCGTGCCGTCCGACGCCTCTCCGGCGAGCACCCGCTGGACATCGTCCCCACCTTTCTGGGCGCGCACGAAGTGCCGCTCGAGTACCGCGAGCGCCGCGACGAGTACGTGCGGCTGGTGATCGAGGAGATGATCCCGGCGGTCGCGGCGGAAGGGCTCGCCCGGTGGTGCGACGTGTTCTGCGAAACGGGCGTCTTCACTCCCGGGGAGTCGCGGCGGATTCTGAACGCGGGGGCCCGCGCCGGGTTGAAGCCGAGAATCCACGCCGACGAGCTTGGCGCGAGCGGCGGGTCGCAGGTCGCGGCGGCGCTCGGCGCGCGCTCGGCCGATCACCTGATTTTCGTGCCGGCCGACGGGATTGCCGCCCTGGCGCGCGCGAACGTGGCGGCAACGCTCCTTCCGGCGGCGGCCTTCTACCTGAAGCTCGGGCGGTTTGCGCCGGCGCGCGATTTCATCACCGCGTCGGTGCCGGTCGCGCTGGCGACCGACGTCAACCCCGGAGGCGGGTTCTCCCCGTCGATGCCGTTCGCGATGACGCTGGGCTGCTTCGCGATGGGCCTGACGTTCGAGGAGGCGCTGACCGCGGCCACCATCAACGGCGCCTGGTCGCTCGACGTCGCGGACAAGGCCGGCAGCCTGGAACCGGGTAAGCTGATGGACGCGGTCGTCGTTCACGGCGACGCGATCAACCTGATTCGCGTCGGCGCGGCGTCGATCGCGGCCGTCATCAAGCACGGACGCGTGGTGTCCGGGGGCATTGCGGATCGGCGCTCGTCCGACCCGAAGGTCGGGCCTGCAGGAGTCTGATGCATCTCACGGAATTGAATCTCGTCGACCTCCTCGCGGCGTTCCGGTCGCCGGACCCGACGCCAGGCGGTGGCTCCGCCTCCGCGCTGGCCGGGGCGGTCGGCGCCTCGCTGCTGGCCATGGTGGCGGGCCTTCCGAAGTCGCGCGCCGCCACCGAGGAGGACGTCGAGCGGCTTGCGGCCGCCGCCTCGCGCTGCGCCGACGCCAGCGCGCGGCTCGCTGCGCTCGTGGATCGCGACGCCGAGGCGTACGACATGGTGGTCTCGGCGTTCCGGAAGCCGAAGGGAACCGACGGGGAGAAAGCGGCGCGCCAGCAGGCGATCCAGGAGGCGATGACGGTCGCGACCGGCACGCCGCTGGCCGTGATGCGGGCGTGCGGCGACGCCATCGAGCAGGCGGCCGTCGTGGCCGCGTTCGGCAACCGGAACGCCGCGAGCGATCTGCAGGTCGGGCTGGAGCTGCTCGGCGCGGGCCTGCGGGGCGCGCGCTCGAACGTCGACATCAACGTGGGAAGCCTGAAGGACGCGACGTACGCGGAGCACGCCGGACGCGAAGCGGAGCGCCTGACGACCGAAGCGACGACCGAGATTGCCGCGGCGCGCGCGGCGCTCGAACGCTCCTAGGGCGCCTCTTTCGGGTTCCTGACATGGAGCGCGTCGGCGCTCGCGTCGAACTGCCACTCGTAAGGCCGGCCCGGCACGAAGGTCATCGTCTCCACGTACGACACGCTGATGACGATCCGCGCGCCCTCGTGCTGCACGAACACGGACTCACGCGCCACCGGCACGTTCAGCCGATCCACCAGCGTCATCACGCGATCGACGATCGCCGTGTCCGGCACCCTCTGCGAGAAGAGCGCGGTCTCGTGCACCCCGTCCTTGAACCGGACGTAGCGGTAGTACGGAGGCACGAACTGGTACATCGCGTTCACGACGAACACGAACAGCAGGATCTTGACGAGCTTCCGGAACGTGCTCACGCTCGGGCTCCTTCGGGTCAGTGGATCTGATGCAACAGCCGCTCCCAGCGGGTCTTGGTGAAGAAGTGCGTCACGACGGAGAACAGGCGGGTGAGCGTCGCTCCCATGCCTTCGTCGAGGTAGTCTTCCCGCTCCGACTCGTACGACCAGTAGATCATCAGGGCCCGGCCCTTGATGTAGTGGCGAGGCAGGTACCCCCAGTAGCGGCTGTCCTGGGAGTTGTCGCGGTTGTCTCCCATGACGAAGTACTCGTCGCGCGGAACCTGCACGGGGCCGTAGCGCTCGCGCACGTCGAAGGAGGTGACCTCCTGCGCGGTTGACGCCGGCTCGAGGAAGTGGACATAGGGCTCGTCGAGCGGCCGGCCGTTGATGTAGACCTTCTTGCTGCGCAACTCCACCGTCTCACCCGGCAGGCCGACCACGCGCTTGATGAAATCACGATCGGGTTCGTCGGGGTACTTGAACACGACCACGTCGCCCCGGCGGATGTCGCGGGTCGGCAGGATTGCCTTCTCGACACGGCCGAGCGTCGGCCCGAAGACGAACTTGTTCACCAGGAGGTGGTCGCCGATGAGCAGGTTGTTCTCCATCGATCCCGTCGGGATCTTGAAGGCCTGCACCACCCACGTGCGCACGAACAGCGCGAGAATCACCGCGATGACGATCGACTCGAAGTACTCGCGGATGGCGGACTTGTGAAAGGTTGTTGGCATGTATTCGCTCGGACCGCAGGCGCTCTATGTTTCCGTCCCCACCTTGAGCACCGCGAGGAACGCTTCCTGCGGGATTTCGACGCGGCCGACGCGCTTCATCCGCTTCTTCCCTTCCTTCTGCTTCTCGAGCAGCTTGCGCTTGCGGCTGATGTCGCCGCCGTAGCACTTCGCCAGCACGTTCTTCCGCAGCGCCTTGACCGACTCCCGCGCGATGATCCGGCTGCCGATGGCCGCCTGGATCGCGACCTCGAACATCTGGCGGGGGATCAGCTCGCGCATTTTCGACGCCAGGGCGCGGCCGCGCTGGTACGCGGTGTCGCGGTGCACGATGACCGACAGGGCGTCGACCGGCTCCTCGTTCACCAGGATGTCCAGCTTGACGAGCGGCGCGTCCTGGTACCCCGTCACATGGTAGTCGAGCGACGCGTACCCGCGCGACAGCGTTTTCAGCCGATCGTAGAAATCCATCACAACTTCGTTGAACGGCAGCTCGTAGGTGACGAGCACGCGGTCGGCGGCGAGGTATTCGATGGACTTCTGCACGCCGCGCTTTTCCTGGCAGAGCTTCAGGATCGCGCCGACGTGCTCGGCCGGCGTCAGCATCATCGCGGTGATGACCGGCTCCTCGATCGTCGCGATCCGGCCCGTGTCGGGCAGTTTCGACGGGCTGTCGATCTCCTCCACCGTGCCGTCGGTCTTCGTCACGCGGTACAACACGCCCGGGGCCGTCGTCACCAGATCCATCCCGAACTCGCGTTCGAGGCGCTCCTGGACGATTTCCATGTGCAGCAGTCCCAGGAACCCGCAGCGGAACCCGAAGCCGAGCGCCGCCGAGGTCTCCGGCTCGAAGAAGAACGACGCGTCGTTCAGGCGGAGCTTCTCGAGCGCGTCGCGCAGCTCGGGGTACTCGCTCCCTTCAACCGGGTAGAGGCCGGCGAACACCATCGGCTTGCTCACCTTGAAGCCGGGGAACGCCTCCGCGGCGGGCCGCGCCGCCTCGGTGATCGTGTCGCCAATCTGCGCGTCGCTGACCGTCTTGATGCCGGCGAAGACGAACCCGACCTCGCCGACCCCGAGCTCGGTCGCGACGACGGGCTTGGGCGAGAAGACGCCGACCTGATCGACCTCGTATTCCTGTCCCTTGGCCATCAGCCGGACCTTCATCCCGGCGCGGATCGCGCCGTCGATGACGCGGGTCAGGATGATCACCCCGCGGTACGCGTCGTACCACGAATCGAAGATGAGGGCTTTGAGCGGCGCGGCGGGATCGCCGACGGGCGCGGGCAGCCGGTGCACGATGGCCTCGAGGATCTCGTGAACGCCCGTCCCCTCTTTCGCGCTCGCGAGGATCGCGCCCGCGGCATCGAGGCCGACAATCTCCTCGATCTGGCGCTTCGCTTCGTCCGGCTGCGCGCCGGGCAGATCGATCTTGTTGACGACCGGGATGATCTCGAGGCCGTTGTCGACGGCGAGGTACGCGTTGGCGAGCGTCTGCGCCTCGACGCCCTGTGACGCGTCGACGAGCAGCAGCGCCCCTTCGCAGGCGGCGAGCGAGCGCGTCACTTCGTACGAGAAGTCGACGTGGCCCGGCGTGTCGATCAGGTTCAGCACGTACTCGCGCCCGTCGTCGGCGCGGTACGTCAGCCGCACCGCGTGCGCCTTGATCGTGATGCCGCGCTCGCGCTCGAGGTCCATGCTGTCGAGGACCTGCGCCTCCATCTCGCGCGGCTGGAGCGCGCCGGTCATCTCCAGGAAACGGTCCGCGAGCGTGGACTTTCCGTGGTCGATGTGGGCGATGACCGCGAAGTTCCTGATAAACCGTTGATCCATCGAACCTTAGGACTACGAATTATAGCATTCAGGGCGGCGGGGCTCAGGCGCACGCACGGTGACTGTCAACTCCAAACGCCAAATTCCAAACTACAAACTCCATTTTGCAGTTTGGAGTTTGGGGGGGGAAGTTTGGAGTTTGGCGTTTGGCGTTTGGAGTTAATCCCAGTCCTATCTTTGATCCACCGTGAGGAACGTCTGCGGGTACTGGGGACCGATGTAGTCGGTGCGGGGGCGGATGAGGCGGTTGTTCGCGTACTGCTCGAGGCAGTGCGCCGTCCACCCCGACACGCGGCTCACCGCGAAGATCGGCGTGAACAGGTCGATCGGGATCCCGAGCGTGTAGTAGGTCGACGCGGAGTAGAAGTCGACGTTCGGGTTGAGTTTCTTCTCCCCCTTCACGAGGGTCTCGATCCGCTGCGACATCTCGAACCAGCGCGTGTTCCCGGCCCGCTCGCCGAGCTCCCGCGACATCCGCCGCAGATGCGTCGCGCGGGGGTCCTCGGTGCGATACACGCGGTGGCCGAAGCCGGGAATCTTGATCTTGCGCGCGAGCTTCGCGCGAATGGCGTCGTCGACCCGGTCGCCGGGCGCATCCTGCCCGATCTCGATCAGCAGGCGCATCACCTCCGCGTTCGCGCCGCCGTGCAGTGGCCCCTTGAGCGTCCCGATCGCGGCGACCGTGGCCGAGTAGAGATCGGTCAGCGTCGCCGCCGCCACGCGCGCCGCGAACGTCGAGGCGTTCAGCTCGTGATCGGCATGGAGCACCAGCGCGATGTCGAACGCGCGCGTCGAGAGCGCGTTCGGCCGGTTCCCGGTGAGCATGTAGAGGAAGTTCGCCGCGTGGCCGAGCGCCGGGTCGGGGGCAATCGGGCCCCCGCCTGCCTGCATCCGCCCGTAGGTCGCCACGATGCTGCCCATCTGCGCCGTGACGCGGATCGCCTTGCGCTGGTTCGCCTGCGCGGAATTGTCGCCCGCTTCCGGATCGTACTGCCCGAGCGCCGAGGTCAGCGTGCGCAGCATGTCCATGCCGTCTGACGCCGGCAGCTGCTTCATGAGCCGCAGGATCGGCTCGCCGAGCGGCCGCGCCGCCGCGAGCTGCGACTGCAGGTCGCCGAGCTCAGCGCGGTTCGGCAGCCGTCCGTGCCAGAGGAGATGGCACACCTCCTCGAACGAGGCCCCGCGCGCCAGGTCGTGGATGTCGTAGCCGAAGTACGCCAGAACGCCGCGCTCGCCATCCAGGTAACAGATGGCCGACGCGGCGGCGACGACATCTTCGAGTCCGGCTTTGGGCTTCACCTCGGTCGTCATGCGCGGATCATATCAGGGGTGCTGAAGGGTGCTGAAATGTGCCGAAAGGTGCTGAAAAGTGCCAAGGTGCTCGGGCGCGAGCACCCCTGAGCACCCCTCAGCACCCTTGAGCACCGCTTAGCACCTTGATCTACTTCGCCACTTCGGGCGCCTTGAGCATGACGTTCTCGCCCGTGAACTGCTGGAGGATCGAGAGCAGCCCCGTGTAGAGGAAGCCGACCTGGAAGAGCATCAGGAACGGCAGCGTCCCGTAAATCTGGTTCATCAGGGCGTAGAACACGGTCCACGTGAAGTACAGGCCGAGCGCCAGCTCGATCATCGGCTGCACGCCCACCGACATGTGGTACTTCTTGCCGGCCCACTCGTCCCCGTCGGCTTCGATCCCGTACTTCGGGGTGCGAGCGAATTCGCTCTCCTTCCCGAACATCGCCTCGAGGACCGCGCGGGTGTTGTTCACGCACAGCCCGATACCGATCGACATCAGGAACGGCAGGTACTTCATGCGCTGCCGCCAGTCCGAATACAGCTCGCGCTGCGACACGACGTAGAAGTTGCCGACCGAGGCGGTCGCCGCGAGGAAGAGCGGCACGTCGATGAGGAGCATCTCGGACCACCCCATGTTGTACCGGACGTACATCGCCGGGAACATGAGGATGGACAGCACCGACATCAGCAGGTAGTTGAAGTTCGCGGTCAGGTGGAAGAACGCCTCCACCTTGACCGTCAGCGGTTGATTCGACCGCAGAATCCGCGGCAGCAGCTTGATGCAGGTCTGGATGGATCCCTTCGCCCAGCGGTGCTGCTGCGACTTGAACGAGTTCATCTCCACCGGCACTTCCGCCGGCGAGACGACATCCGAGAGGAACACGAACCGCCAGCCCGCGAGCTGGGCCCGGTAGCTGAGGTCCAGGTCCTCGGTGAGCGTGTCGTGCTGCCATCCGCCGGACGATCCAATCGCCGCACGGCGCCACACGCCCGCGGTGCCGTTGAAGTTGAAGAAACATCCCGCGCGGTTGCGCCCGCCGTGCTCGAGCACGAAATGCGCGTCGAGCAGGATCGCCTGGATCTTCGTGAGCAGCGAATAGTCCTGGTTGATGTGCCCCCATCGAGCCTGCACCATCCCGACCTTCGCGTCGGTGCCGAAGTGCGGCAGCGTGCGCTTCAGGAAATCCGCCGGCGGAATGAAGTCGGCGTCGAAGATCGCGATGAATTCCCCGCTCGCCTGCTTCAATCCCGCGTCGAGCGCCCCCGCTTTGTACCCGGTGCGATCGACGCGGTGGAGGTAATGGATGTTGAACCCGCGCATGGCGTGGCGCCGCACGGCCAGCTCGGCAATCTCCGTCGTCTCGTCCGTGGAGTCGTCGAGCACCTGGATCTCGAGCAGCTCGCGCGGATAGTCCATCTCGCAGACGGCGTCGATCAGACGATCGGCGACGTACATCTCGTTGAAGATGGGAAGCTGGACGGTGACGGGCGGAAGGACGTCGAGATCGGGCGGCGGCTGCGGCGCCTTGTCCCTGTGTTTCATGTAAAGATACACAAGGTAGTAGCGATGCCAGCCGTAAATGGCCAGAATGCTGAGCACGAAGAAGTAACAAACGAGAATGAGCGTCTCAAGCGGCGTCATAAAGGGATGAATCCGTTACGCGGAACAATCGGTCATGTTATAGCCCCGCTGAGCTCGAAGTCAACGAGAGCCAATCACTTGGCGTCATGACCCGGTCTGAGCTCCGCGCACTCATCGACGAAGTCCGGGCCGGGGGCCTTACTCCCGAGGCCGCCGAAGCGCGGCTCCTACAAGTTTTGCGCCAGGCGCCGTTCGAAGACCTTGGTTTCGCCCGCGTGGATCACCACCGCAGCGTGCGTCAGGGGTTCCCCGAGGTCGTCTTCGGACCGGGAAAGACGCCGGAACAGATAGCCGCCATCGCCGGACGGATCGTGTCGAGCGGGCACAATCTGCTGGTCACGCGGACGACCCGTGAGGCTTTTGACGCCGTTTTAGGCCGGATTCCCGATGCAGCGTTCCACGAGACCGCACGGGCGATCACGCGCCGCACCTCCGACATGGTCCAGGGGAAAGGGACCGTCCTCATCATCGCGGCCGGCACCGCGGATCTGCCCGTCGCGGAAGAAGCGGGTGTCTCGGCCGACATCATGGGAAACGCGGTCGACTGCCTCTACGACGTCGGCGTCGCGGGGCTTCACCGGCTTCTTGCGGAGCACGTCCGCCTCGCCTCCGCCCGCGTGGTGATCGTCGCGGCCGGCATGGAGGGCGCGCTTCCAAGCGTCGTCGGCGGACTGGTGGACGTACCGGTCATCGCCGTGCCGACGAGCGTCGGGTATGGGGCCAGTTTCGGCGGGCTGACGGCGCTGCTCGGAATGTTGAACAGTTGCGCCAGCAATGTCTCGGTCGTGAACATCGACAATGGGTTCGGCGCAGCGGCTATCGCCAGCTCCATCAATCACTTACCGTAGGTTGGCGGGGGCATCCGGCACGTCGGCGTCCGACGCGGCTTTCCTCCGTCCGCCGGAGCGCTGTCTGGGCTATAGTTGATGGTTGTCCCTGCGGCCGCTCTCCCCTCTCCAGACTCAATGCATCCAGGTGCCCTGAGGGCTCTCGAATTCGATCGGATCGTTGAGGCGGTGTCGCGCTTTGCGCAGACCCCGCCGGGCGCGGCGCGGCTTGCGCGGATGCAGCCCCACACCGAGGCGCGCGCGGTCGCCTCGGCGCTCGCGGCGACGTCGGAGACCGTCCGCTTTCTTGCCGACGGCCTGATCGCCCTGCAGGCTCCCGCCGATCTGGACGCGATCCTCGAGCTGCTCGCGGTCGAGGGGCGCGCCCTCGAGCCCCTGCACCTTCTGGCGCTCGCGACCTTTCTCGCCTCGGTCGACGCGACGTCCGCCGCCATCAGACGCGCGCGGGGCGGGTGCCCGATCCTGCGCGCCATTGCGGACTCGGCCTCGTCGTTCGAGGCGGAAATCGCCGATCTGCGCCGGAAGATCGACCCCGCCGGCGAGGTGGTGGACGAGGCGAGCCCTGAACTGCGGAGCATTCGCGAGCGTCTTCGCAAGCAGCGGGCGCGGCTGCGCGGAACGCTTGAGTCGTACTTGCGGGGCAAGGACACGTCGCGGTACCTGCAGCAGCAGATCGTGACGGACCGGAACGGCCGGTACGTGCTCGTCGTGCGGTCGGAACATCGCACCGCGATCCCGGGAATCGTGCACGGCAGCTCGGGGAGCGGCGCGAGCCTCTTTCTCGAGCCGCTCAGCACCGTCGAGATCAACAACGACATCGTCGCGCTCGAGCAGCAGGAGGCGGAGGAAGTCCGGCGCATCCTGCTCGTGCTCACCGACGCGCTGCGCCGCCGCGCCGGCGATCTGCAGCGCACGGTGGACGCGGCAACCGACCTGGACGTGCTGCAGGCGCGCGCGCACTTCTCGATGACCGTGGACGGCATCCCGCCAGCCCTCGCCGAGGACGGACGGCTCGAGCTTCGCGCCGCGCGGCACCCGCTCTTGATTCCCGCGGTGCGCCGTCATCTCGGCCTCGACGACCCGCCTTCGCGGCCGACGGAGACGCTGGCCGCTACGGCGGGCAAGGCGAGCCACGAGCCACGGGCAACGGGCAACGAACCTGTCCCCGTCGACATCCTCCTGATTCCGCCAGTCCGCGTCCTGGTCGTCACCGGCCCGAACACCGGCGGCAAGACCGTGGCGCTCAAGACGGCCGGCCTGCTGTCGCTGATGGCGCAGGCGGGGCTGCTCATACCGGCGGCCGGCGGCTCGCAGGTGCCGGTGTTCCGGAGCGCGTTCGCGGACATCGGGGACGAGCAGTCGATCTCGGCGAGTCTCAGCACGTTCTCGGGCCACATCGCCAACGTGGTGGCCATGGATCGCGAGCTGGCGCTGCCGGCGCTCGTCCTGCTCGACGAAGCGGGCGCGGGCACCGATCCGCTGGAGGGGGGCGCGCTCGCGATGGCGATGATCGATCACTTCCGCGAGCGTGGCGCCATGGTGATGGCGACGACGCATTACGATTCACTGAAGTCGTACGCCTCCACGACAGACGGGGTGATGGCGGCGGGATTCGGTTTCGATCCGGACACCTTCGCGCCGACCTACCGCCTCAACTACGGATCCCCCGGCAGCTCGCTTGCGCTCGAGATCGCGGCGCGACTGGGGATGCCCGCGTCGGTGATCGATCGGGCGCGCGCCGTGCGCACCGCGCGCGAGTCACAGCTCGCCGAGCACCTGTCGAAGGTCGAGCGCGACATGCAGTCGCTCGAGCACGAGCGCCGGCTCGCGGCGCGCGAGCGCGAGACGCTGGCCGAATCCTCGGCGAAGCTGCACTCGCGGGAGCAGGAACTGCGCAACCGCGAAGAGACGTTCCGCCGGCGGCTCGACGAGCGGATCGAGGAGCGGCTGCGCGAGGCGCGCAAGGAAATCGACGCCGTGGTGGAATCGCTGAAGGCACGGACCGGCTCGATGGCGGCCGACGCCGAGCGCCGGGCGGCGCGGCTGATCCCGACGGGAGAGACCGGCGCCGCGCGCGCCGACGCGCGCGCGGCCATCGATGCGATCGGCGGGCGCCTCCGCGCACCCGAGGCCGCCGAGCCGGCGGCGGCGCCCGAGACGACGAGCGCCGCGCCCGCCGTCGGCGATCGCGTGCTGGTGGGCGCCTTCGGCCTCGAAGGCATCGTGCAGGCGATCCACGATCGCGAAGCCGAGGTGGACGTCCGCGGCAAGCGTCTGCGCGCGAAGGTCGGCGAGCTGCGCGTCCTCGCGCCCGCGACCGCCGCGCCGCAGCCCGCGCACGGCCGCGTCAACATCGCCCTGCAGCCGCGAGAAGGATCCTCGACGGAACTGAACGTCATCGGCTGCAACACCGAGGACGCCCTCGCGCGCACCGAGAAGTTCCTCGACGAGGCGCTGCTCTCCGAGGTGCGCTCGGTGCGCCTGATTCACGGCTACGGAACCGGCCAGCTCCGCCGTGCCATCGCCACCTACCTGCAGACGCACCCGCTCGTCGCGCACTTCGCGCCGGCTCCGCAGGAACAGGGCGGAGGTGGGGTGACGGTGGTGGAGTTGAAGGAATAGAGCGATTGCAGACTGCCGATTGGCGATTGCCGATTGCCGGATTGTCGATTGCGGGATTGCCGATCGACGCATTGTCGATTGACGAGTGGGGAACCACTTCGAAGGGCGATGCCGGCTTCGATGCGCACGTCAGCCCGCCAATCGGCAATCCGTCAATCCGTCGATCGCCAATCGCCAATCGCCAATCCGTCAATCGCCAGTCGGCAATCGCCAATCGGCAATAACGATGCCCTTGTTCCCCGCGTCCTTTGTCGATGACCTGAAGTCCAGGGCCGATATCGTGCAGGTCGTGCAGGAGCGCGTGCCGCTGAAGAAGAGCGGCGTCACGTGGAAGGGGCTCTGTCCGTTTCACGGCGAGAAGACGCCGTCGTTTCACGTCAACGGCGACAAGGGCTTCTTCCATTGCTTCGGCTGCGGGGTCGGCGGCGACGTCATCAAGTTCGTGGAGCTGTACGACAAGGTCACGTTCCCCGAAGCGGTCAGGCAGCTCGCGGCGCGCGTCGGCCTCACCGTGCCGGAGCCGGAAGATTCGAAGGCGGACGCCGAGAGCCAGCGCACGCGCGAGACGCTGCTGAAGGCGCACGAAGTGGCGCTCGCCTGGTTCCGCGAGCAGCTGGCGACCCCCGCCGGCGCGGCGGCGCGGCGGCTGGTCCAGGAGCGCGGTCTCACGGCCGCCACGGTCGAGCTCCTCGGGATCGGGTACGCGCCGGCCGCGCGCGAGGGGCTCAAGACACGGCTCGTGAAGGAAGGGTTCCCGGTCCCGATCCTGCTCCAGAGCGGCCTCGTGGTCGCGCGAGAAGGCAGCTCGACGGTCGATCGGTTCCGCAACCGGCTCATGATCCCGATTCACCGGGACAACGGCGCGGTGGTGGCATTCGGCGGACGCGCCATGGAGGCGGGCCAGCAGCCGAAGTACCTCAACTCGCCGGAAACGCCGATCTACGTCAAGGGACGGACGCTGTACGGCCTCCACCTGAGCAAGTCGTCGATCTCGCGCGCCAAGCATGCCGTCATGGTGGAGGGCTATTTCGATTTCGCGCAGGCGTACCAGGCGGGGATCACGAACGTGGTCGCCTCGTCCGGGACGGCGCTGACGCCGATGCAGGCAAAGCTGCTGAAACGTTTTGCCGCCAAGGTCGTCCTCAGCTTCGATCCCGACGCGGCCGGGCAAGGGGCAGCCGCCCGATCGTCGGAACTGCTCGTCGCCGAGGGATTTCAGGTGAACGTGGCCATGCTGCCGCCCGGTGATGATCCCGATAATTTCATCCGGAAGGCCGGCGGGGCGGCGTATCAGGAAGAACTGCGCAATTCGCGGCAGTATCTGGAATACCTGCTCGATCGGACCGCGGCCGAACATGATTTTTCCCGGGATGAGAGCCGCCGCGCCTTCCTGAACGCGATGCTGGCGGTGGCGGCACGAATCCCGGACGCCGCCGCGCGCGACCAGTTCGCCGACCGGCTGGCCCACAAGGCGAGGATTACGGAAGAGGTGGTGCGGGCTGAAATCCGGAAGGCGGCGGTCGAGCGGCAGACCGTCCTGGAGGACCGCCAGGTGCCGTCGCTCGGCCATGTCAAACCGGCCGAACGGGGCCTGATTTGGGCCGTGATGCGCGATCCGGCGGCCGGAATGGCGGCGATGGCGGATGTGAACGAGGAGGATCTGGAGGGGCTGGCCGCCGGAGCCATCCTGCGACAGGCCCGATCCCTGCAAGGATCTCCTGCCGCCGTCTTACCGGAGACGCTCCTCGAGCGTCTAACTAAGGGTGAAGCCGGGCTCGTGCAGGAGATTTGCCGTCAAGCCAGCCCGCCGGCCGCCGCGGCCGATTGCGTGGGGGTCCTGAAACGGCTGCGGCTGGATCGCGAGCGCGCCGAGGTCCAGCGCGAGATCGATCGGCTGCAGGCGGCCGGATCCGCGCGGAACGACGTGCAGATGAACGCACTCCTTGGTAGAATGAACGATTTGTCGCAGCAGATAGACCGAATGAAGGAGCCACCCCCGCCCTCGAGGGTCGCCGGGTAAGCCGCCGCAGTTCCAGGAGGACATGCCGTTGTCGATCGAAGAAAAATACGACGAGGTGAGGCAGCTCATCTCGATCGGCAAGGAAAAAGGGTACCTGCTGTACGACGAGGTCAACGAGCTGCTGCCCGCCGACATCACGTCCTCGGACGAGCTCGACGACCTGTTCAGCACGTTCGGCAGCGCCGGCATCGAGGTCGTCGATTCCGAGAAAACGTACCGCGAGGACAAGCTGCTCGACCGGACCGGCGAAGGGGCCGAGGAGATCGAGCTGGATCTCACCCCGGGCGCGCTCGACAAGACCAACGACCCCGTGCGGATGTACCTCCGCGAGATGGGCACCGTCCCGCTGCTGACGCGCGAGGGAGAGGTGGAGATCGCCAAGCGCATCGAGCGCGGCAAGCTCGCCGTCATCAAGTCGATCTCGCGCACGCCGACCATCACCCGCGCCATCATCGAGATGGGCGATCACCTCAAGGCGGACGAGCGGAGCATCCGGGAGCTCGTGACGTTTGTCGACGAGGAGCTGACCGACGACAAGATCGACGAGCGCAAGCGGCAGGTCCTCCGGCAGATCGAGGCGGTGCGGAAGGCCTGGCAGGCGGTCGAGAAGTGCAGGGAGAAGCTCGAGAAGACTCCCAAGGGGGCCACGACCCGCGACAAGCGGAGGTACCGCCGCGTCCGGGGAGAGTCGCTCCGCGCGCGGGTCGAGCTGTCGAAGCTGATTCGCAAGATCGAGTTCACCGAGAACATCAAGCGCCGCATGATCGACCAGATCAAGGACTCGGTCGAAGCGGTCATGCGCGTCAAGCGCGAGATCGACCACGCCGAGCGGCAGCTGAATCCGAAGAACAAGAAGAGCCGCCTGAAGGAAGAGGACCGCAGGAACCTGCTCAAGCACCAGAAGGAGCTGAAGGTGCAGGTGAAGGCGATGGCCGACGAGCTCGAGGAGACGCCGGACCAGCTGATGCGGACGCTCGAGACGATCGCGCGCGGCGAGATCCAGGCCGAGCAGGCCAAGAAGGAGCTGGTCGAGGCCAACCTCCGTCTGGTCGTGTCCATCGCGAAGAAGTACACCAACCGCGGATTGCAGTTCCTCGATCTCATCCAGGAAGGCAACATCGGCCTCATGAAGGCGGTCGACAAGTTCGAGTACCGCCGCGGCTACAAGTTCTCGACCTACGCGACGTGGTGGATCCGCCAGGCGATCACCCGCGCGATCGCCGACCAGGCGCGGACAATCCGCATCCCGGTCCACATGATCGAGACGATCAACAAGCTGATTCGCACGTCGCGCGCGCTCGTGCAGGAGCTCGGGCGCGAGCCGACCTCCGAGGAGATCGCCAAGCGGATGGACATCCCGGTCTCGAAGGTCCGCAAGGTGCTGAAGATCGCCCAGGAGCCGATCTCGCTCGAGACCCCGATCGGCGAGGAGGAGGATTCGCATCTTGGCGACTTCATCGAGGATCGCCAGGTGGTCTCCCCGTCCGACGCGGTGATCAACCTGAATCTCAAGGAGCAGACCGATTCGGTCCTGAAGACGCTCACGCCGCGCGAGGAGAAGGTCATCAAGATGCGGTTCGGCGTGGGGGACGGGAGCGAGCACACGCTCGAGGAAGTCGGCCAGAGCTTCGCGGTCACGCGCGAGCGCATCCGGCAGATCGAGGCGAAGGCGCTCAGGAAGCTGCGCCACCCGTCGCGCAGCCGCAAGCTGCGCGCGTTCCTCGAAGGGCGTACTTAGGGGGCCACGCCAAACTTCAAACTCCAAACTTCAAACTTCAAAGTCCTGCCGTTTGGAGTCTGGCCTTTGGAGTTTGGCGTTATCCTTTCGTATACACTTCCGTGCGGGCCCATAGCTCAATTGGTTAGAGCCGCCGGCTCATAACCGGCTTGTTCCAGGTTCGAGTCCTGGTGGGCCCACCAGCCTCCGCTCGCGTGTCAGGCGGAGGCTGCGCGCCGAAGCGCGCAGCGCGAAGGCGGGCGAGCTACGGCCGGCAAGCCAAGCACCGTATCCGCGAAGGCGACACGCGAAGGCGGACTTGTCCCGCCGAAGCGCGCAGCGCGAAGGCGGACGAAGGCGACCGCGTGTAAGATAGATGTCACTCTTCGATGCATCCTGATCTTCAACAGCTAATCCAGCTTCAAGAGGTGGACTCCTCGGCGGACCGCGCGCGGCGGCGTCTCGCGGAGCTCCCGGCCGCCGAAGAGGCGCTGAAAGCGCGCGCCGCGGAACGCGCGGCAGCCGTGGCCGGCGTCAAGGAGCGGATCGCGGCCGCCCAGGCCGAGCGCCGCGAGCTCGAGAAGGAGCTCGCCATGCTCCAGGCGCGCCTCTCCAAGTTCAAGGGCCAGTTGATGGAGGTCAAGACGAACAAGGAATACCAGGCCATGCAGAAGGAGACGGCGGGGGCGGAACAGGACATTCGTTCCCACGAGGACCGGCTGCTCGATCACATGGAAGCCGCCGAATCGCTCGCCGCCGAGCTGAAATCGGCCGAGACCGCGCTCAAGGCGGAGCAGGCGGAGATCGCGCGGGAGGAGCAGGCGCTCGACGCCGAGCGCGTCGCCATCGACCGCGACCTCCAGCAGGCGGCCCTTGCCCGATCCGAAACCGTCGCCCGGGTCTCGCCGGAGGCGCTGGCAATCTTCGAGCGGGTGGCCCACGGGCGCAAGGGTCTGGCCGTCGCCGAGGCGCGCGACGGCCTCTGCACCGTCTGCCACGTGCGGCTCCGGCCGCAGGTGTTCAACGAGGTCCGGCGCAACGACGCTATCAACCAGTGCGACTCATGCACCCGCATTCTGTACTTCAAGGTGCTGAAGGGTGCTGAAGGGTGCTGAGAGGTGCTGAATGGTGCGGCTGAGCACCCCTCAGCACCTGAGCACCCCTCAGCACCTGAGCACCCCTCAGCACCTGAGCACCCCTCAGCACCTTTCAGCACCTTTCAGCACCTTTCAGCACCCCTCAGCACCCTTAATCATGATCGTCGCGTACATTGACGGCGGCGCCCGCGGCAACCCTGGGCCGGCCGGCTACGGCGTTCGCATCGAGGCGGCGGATGGCACGCTGCTCGACGAGCTGCACGGCGGGATCGGCATCGCCACCAACAACGTCGCCGAGTACAACGGCCTGCTCGCCGCGCTCCAGTGGGCGATCGATCGAGGCGAGCGCGACGTGCACATCCGCGCCGACTCCGAGCTGCTCGTCAAGCAGATGCGCGGGGAGTACAAGGTCAAGAACCCCGGCCTCCAGGCGCTGTGCGCGCGCGCGCGGCTCCTCGTCATGCAGCTCGATCGCGTGGTGTTCGAGCACGTCCGGCGGGAGTTCAACAAGGAGGCCGACCGTCTCTCCAACCTCGGCATGGACGAAGCCGAAGCCGCAGTCCGAAGCGGGGTCCCTCGCGCTACCGACTGACTCCCAAGGCATTTGGTGAGCGCGTTGCCCTCGGCATCCGCGCGCCCGCGGCCCAGACCGGCTTCCGCTGCGCGGTCTGCGTGCACGACTCCCCTTCTTCCTTCCTCCTGTTCGGTTCCATCGAGATCGCAGAGGGACATGAACCTCAACCCGGTAACCAGTGACGTTGGGAGTTTGGGAGTTGGGAGTTGGTTAGGCTATCCTCTCCCTGCCAGCCCTGCGCACTTATTCCGGAGAGGTGTCCTGATGACGACTCGCCCAACGGTTGCCACCGTTCTTGCCGGAGCTCTGTCGATTGTCGCGCCGGCCGCCGCGCAGAAGGACCCGCCGGTCGCCGACGTGGTCCGTGCCGCCGGCGAGTACCTCGCGACCTATGCGCCGAAGGTGTCGGGCGTCACCCTTCAGGAGGAGTACACGCTGATCGACGTCACGGGCGGGCGAATGAGCACCACGCAACGCCTGAACTCGGATCTCGTTCTGCTCAATTTGACGGGCAAGATCATCGCGCTCCGGGACGCGTATTCAATCGACAGCAACGCCCTGCGCGTGCGGCAGCCGCGCATTACGACGCTGCTCGTGAGACCGACCGCGGCCGGCTGGGAACAGGCACAGGCGTACGCGGGCGAGACGGCCCGCTACCTGATGGACACCCTCGTCGTCAGGTCCAACGACCCGACGCTTGCCGTGCAGGTCGCGGACCCCACGAACCAGACGCGGCTCACGTACAAGATCGACGGCCGCAAGAAGATGGACGGAGTTGACGTGATCGGCCTCCGGTTCCAGGAGACAAAGACACCGGACGCGTCGTACATCGTCCCCACACCAGGGAAAGCAGCGGCGTCCGGGCGACTGTGGCTCGAGGCCGGTACCGGACGGATTCACCGGACCGAGCTCTCGCTGCAATCCGACACGGAAAGCGCGCGTATCGAGGTTGTTTACGGTCGCGATTCAGCGCTCGATCTGTGGCTGCCGAAGGAGATGGTCGATCTCTACGACATCAAGGAGCAGACGGGAAGCAACTCCTACAGGACCCGATCATTCCAAGGTCGGGCGGACTATGCGAACCCGCGCCTCACGCCAATCCAGCTGACCGTACCAAAGTGAGCCTACCCCAGGCGTTCGGCGCTGGGCGTTCGGGGCTCGGCGTGCGGCCGGATCACGGCGAGCATGCGGCCCACCGCCGGGCCGTCGGCGCGGAACGAGTGGAACGTGTCGGCGTGCGTGCGCGTGCACAGGCCGACGGCGTGCACACGCGACGACGGGATGCCCGCGCCTTCCAACTGATCGCGCGTGGCGCGCCACGTGTCGAGATGGAACTTGCCGTTCGGACGCGGCTCGAACCAGCGCTCGAGCATGCTCGAATGGTGTCCCGCCAGGGCGAATGCATCACGCGTGGCCGCGCCGACTTCGTAGCAGCAGGGACCGATCGCGGGACCAATCGCGGCGATGAGCCGCTCGGGGCGGACGCCATGGCGTTGGCCGAGCGCGGCGACTCCCGCAATCGGCGCGCGTGCCGCCAGGCCCCGCCACCCGGCGTGAATCGCCGCGACGACGCGCCCTGTTTCCTCGGCAAGGAGGATCGGGACGCAATCCGCTGTGCGGACGCCCACAGCCGCCCGCGGATCGTCGGTGGCGATGACATCGGCCTCCGGCCGCGTCCAGGTCCGCGGCCGATCCGCACTCGCAACCGCCACGGCGGCGCCATGGACCTGCTTCACGAGCAGCAGGTTCTCTTCCGTCACGCCCGCCAGCGCCGCCACCCGGTGCCATCCGGCGACGTCCTCCCCGAGCGTCAGTTCGCGCGCCGTGAAGAAGTGGTCCGCGGCGGTCATCAGCGGACCGCACCGGAGCACCCGGCCCCAGGGCGCTTGCGTCCACTCGAAACCGCCGCTAGGCTGGGGATAGGTCATGGATGTCATCGGCCTCGGTTTCGATACGACTGACATTCCGCGGGTCGCGGACGTGTTCGACCGTTACGGGGAGCGCTTCCTGCGGCGCATCTTCACCGACGGCGAGATCGCCTATTGTATGCGGCACCGGAATCCGGTTCCCCACCTGGCGGGGCGTTTCGCCGCGAAGGAAGCAGGAATGAAGGCGCTCGGCACCGGGCATTCCCGCGGCGTGCTCTGGAAGGACGTCGAGGTGGTCCGGGCTCCAGGCGGTCCGCCGCAGCTCCGGTTGCACGGCGCCGCGGCGCGGCGGGCCGGCGAGATGAACGTGCAGCGGTCGCTCCTGACGATCACCCATTCCGACGCGCTTGCCATGGCGCAGGTGCTGCTGCTCGGCTGAAGCGGCAACCGCAGTTGGCGCTTTCGGCGCGTATCGCGGCGCCGCGTCTCGCCTGTCTGTCACGTGCGGCGCTCAAGTCCTGCCGCTTCTGGATCTTCCGCGCGCACGCCGCCGTCCGTGTCCTTCGGCATTCCCCTTGCCCCTCCGCCGATCAACCGCCGGCCCAAGGAGAATGCGATGACGATCAAGATTGTGCCGAACGAAAAAGGAAACCCGCCGGGAAAACTCGCCGACGCGGAACTGCACTTCACGAGCGGGCCGCTCGAGGGACTGAAGCTGATTGGATTCGGGATCTGGGAGCGGAGGTCGGGCAACGGTCGCAACGTCACGTTCCCCGCGCGCCAGTACTCCGTGAATGGCGAGCGCCGCAGCTTCGCGCTGCTGCGCCCGATGAGCGACGCGGCCGGGCAGGACCGCATCCGCGATCTCGTGCTGCAGGCCTACGGGCAGTTCGAAGCGGAAGCCGCGGTCGCCTCGTAGGCCGCCGCGCCTCGGGGCCGGGCCTACGGCAGCACGGGGAGGAACTTCGCGTTGTCCTTCTGCCGCTTGGGCGGCACGGTCCATTCGGCGCGCTGCCCCTTGTCGAACTCCGCGCGGAAGAAGGACGCCTTCATGCCGCCGTCGATGATGTCCCACGGGAGGATTGCGTCGGCGGAGCGGTCTCGGAAGATGTAGAAGTCGGCGTCGACGCCCGTCTCGGCGACGGCGGCGCGCCACTGGCCGCCGTTGCGCGCGGCGGCCTCGATTGCGGGGGCCACGCGCCGGTCGCCCAGCGACAGCAGCGCCTGGTAGTACGAATGCCGTTCAGACTTGATGCTGAAGTACACGTTGTCCAGCCCGGCCAGCAGGTGCCGGAGCCGTTTCGACTTGGCATCGGTGACGGCCGGGTTCTCCATGGGCAGCCACTGATACGCGGTGCCAGGTTTTGGAATCAGCGGGTTCACGCTCCCGACGATTCGTCCCAGGTGCCCGCGGCCGCGCCCGTGGCGCATCATCACGTCCCGCATCTGCACCGTCAGGTCGCGGATGGCCACCAGGTCGTCGTCCTGCTCGGTCGGGAGGCCGATCATGTAGTACAACTTCAGGTTCTCGATGCCGCTCCGGAAGATCAGATCGGTGGCCGCGAGGATCTCTTCGTTCGTGACGGTCTTGTTGATGACCCGCCGCAAGCGGTCCGATCCGGTTTCGGGCGCGATGGTGATCGAGCGCTCGCCGCTCCGGCGCAGCAATGTGACGATGGGCTCGGTCAGATCGTCCAGCCGCAGCGACGCGGGGCTGATCGAATACCCGAGATCGAGGAGCCCCTGCAGGATGCGCTCGATCTCCGGATGGTCGCAGAGCGCGATCGAGACGAGGCCGGCCTTGCTGGACACGCGCCGCGCGGCGGCCGCGAGCTCGAGGATGCGATCCGCCGAAAAGGCCCGGACGGGCAGGTAGTTGTACCCGGCCCAGCAGAAGCGGCAGAGGTTTGCGCAGCCGCGCACGACTTCGATCAGGAACCGCGATCCGAACTCCGTATCTGGAGTGAACACGCTGGTGGCCGGTGGATCGAGGCGTTCCGTGGTCTTCACTGCCGCCTTTTTCACGACCGGCGGCGCGCCGGTCCCTGGCTTCGGCTCGTACGCGGCGATCGTCCCATCCTCCGCGTACCGCACGTCGTAGAACGACGGGATGTAGAACCCGCGTTCGGCCGCGAGTCGCCGCAGCAGCTCCGCGCGGCCCGTGGACTCACGCATGCACCCCATCAGCGCCGGGATCAGCACTTCCCCCTCCCCCGCCGCGATCACGTCGGCGAAGAGGGCCAGCGGCTCGGGGTTCACGAAAGTCACGGCGCCGCCAATCACCACCAGCGGATGGCGGGCGGTCCGCGCTTCGGCGCGCAGCGGCACGCCCGCGAGCCGCAGCATCGTAACGATGTTGGTGTAGTCCCACTCGAACGAAACGGAGAAGGCGATCACGTCGAAATCGCCGACCGGCGTCTGCGACTCGAGCGTGAGGATCGGCGATCCCGCCTCGAGCTGGGCGTTGAGCTCCTGCTTCGGCGGCAGGAACGCGCGCTCGCAGACCACGTCGTCCAGATCGTTGAAGAGCCGGTACACGGTCTGGTAGCCGAGGCTCGACATCCCGACGTAGTAGGTGTTTGGAAAGAGGAGCGCCACGCGCAGACGCCCGCCGTGCGGCTTCTGCACGAAGCCGACCTCGCGCGCAAGCACGTCGCGCGCACGTTCGCGAGCTTCCCACTGCTTCATTGATAGATATGCCGGAACGGAACGACGCGGGCGAGCGGCACGGACCGCTGCGGATTACCGGAGCTCCCGGACTGGTGCGGGGGGTGCGGCTGAGGCGCCGCCGTTCCCGCGTGCCGTGGATTTACCTAGTTTACCACGCGGATCGGGCCGCCTCGCGCGCGCGCGAGCGGACGGAAGATCGGGGCCCCCGGCGCGCACGCCTGCGCGCGGGGGCGGAATCAGTCGGCCCGCCGGAGGAATGCCGGCACGTCGAGTGGTGAGGCAGGCTCGAACTCGGCGCCTGGGATCAGGACCTCCGGCTCAGCCGGCTCGATCCTCGGCGGCGCGATCGGCATGTCGAGCAGCGCCCGGCGGGCGAACGGCATCCGCGACCCCGCGCCGACCGCGACCTTCTCATCCTGCTTCCATGCCGCGTACGACTGCAGGTCCACCGGTGTGTCGATCGCGGAGGCGTTGACCGTCTTCGCGGCGGCGGTCCGGTCGAAGCCGGTCGCGATCACCGTGATTTTCACCTTGCCGGCCATCTTCGAATCGACGACCGCGCCGAAGATGATGTTGGCGTCCTCGTGCGCGGCCTCCTGGATGATGGCCGAGGCCTCGCTGACCTCGAGGAGCGCGAGGTCCGGTCCGCCGGTCACGTTGATGATCACGCCGCGCGCCCCCTTGACCGACGCATCCTCGAGGAGCGGGCTCGAGATGGCCGCGTTGGCCGCGGTGATCGCCCGCCCTTCTCCTTCGGCCTGACCGGTTCCCATGATCGCCAGTCCCATGCCCGCCATGATCGTCTTGACGTCGGCGAAGTCGAGGTTGATCAGGCCGGGCACCAGGATCAGATCGGAGATCCCCTGGATCGCCTGGCGCAGCACGTCGTCCGCGCTGGTGAACGCGTCGGTCAACGACGTGGTCCGCGCGATCGTGGAGAGCAACCGTTCGTTGGGAATCGTGATCACCGTGTCGACGCAGTCGCGGAGCTCTTCGAGGCCGCGCTCGGCCTGCACCTGGCGCTTGCGCCCCTCGAACTTGAACGGCTTCGTCACGACGGCGATCGTCAGCGCGCCAAGCTCACTCGCGAGGCTTGCGATGACCGGCGCGGCGCCCGTTCCGGTGCCTCCGCCGAGGCCGGTGGTGACGAACACCATGTCGGCGCCGTCGAGCGCTTCGATGAGCTTCTCGGTGTCTTCGAGCGCCGCCTGCCGCCCCACGTTCGGATCGGCTCCCGCCCCGAGCCCCTTCGTCAGCTTTGCGCCGATCTGGAGCTTGTTCGGCGCCGCGTTCAGGCGCAGCGCCTGGAGATCGGTGTTCGCGATGATGAACTCGACGCCGTCGAGGCCGGCGGCCACCATGCGGTTGACCGCGTTGCTCCCGCCGCCGCCGACGCCGATCACCTTGATGCGCGCGCCGGTCCTGCCCTCTTCGTCCAGCTTCAGTCGCAGGGGGGCCGCACTGCCGGACGTGATTGTGTGTCGTTCGTCACCCATCGGTCGCCCTCCTGGCGTTCGTGTGCATGCTCATCCGTCGTGTCCGATCCGAACTAGAAGAATTCCTTGAAGAGCGTCTTCAGGCGGCCCGCGACCCGGCCGAACGCGCCCGCGCCGACCGGATGCGCAACCTCCGCCGCGAGATTGCGGTGCGCGTACATCACGAGCCCGACGGCCGTGGCGTACGCGGGGCTGTTCACGTGATCGGCCAGCCCGCCGACCCCCGCGGGTGTGCCCCTGCGGATCGGCAGGTCGAAGATCTGCTCGGCGATTTCCGCCATGCCTTCCAGCATCGAGCCGCCGCCGGTCAGGACGATCCCGGAATTCAGCGACTTCTCGAAGCCGGCGCGCCTGATTTCGTCCCACAACAGGTGGAAGATCTCCTCGGCGCGCGGCTGCAGGATCTCGGAGAGGATCCTGCGGGCCATCAGGCGCGGCTTGCGGCCGCCGACGCTCGCGACTTCCATCGTTTCGTCTTCGTCCACCATCGCCGACAGCGCGCAGCCGCAGCGGCGCTTGATCTTCTCCGCGTCGGGTATCGGCGTGCGCAGACCCACGGCGATGTCGTTGGTGAAGTGGTCGCCGCCGACCGCGACGACCCCGGTGTGCCACAGGCTTCCCCGCTCGAAGATGGCGAAGTCCGTCGTGCCGCCGCCGATGTCCACCAGGGCGACGCCGAGCTCCTTCTCGTCGGGGGTCAGCACCGCCTCGCTCGCGGCGAGCTGCTCGAGCACGGTCTCGATCACGGCCACGCCGGCGCGGTTGACGCACGCCACGATGTTCTGCGTCGACGAGGCGCTGCCGGTCACGACATGGACGTTGACCTCGAGCCGTGTCCCCGTCATCCCGACCGGCGCGCCAATGCCGTCCTGCTCGTCGACCACGAAGTCCTGCGGCAGGACGTGCAGAATCTCGCGCCCGCTGGGCAGCGCCACCGCTTTGGCGGCGTCGATCGCGCGGCGGACGTCCTCGCGGGTGATCTCGCGGTTCTTCCCCGCGACGGCGACGACGCCACGGCTGTTGAACGCCTTCACGTGGGCGCCCGACAGGCCGAGGTGCACCGAGTCGATTTCGACGCCCGCCGTCAGCTCCGCTTCGTCGATCGCCTTCTTGATGGATTCGACCGCCGCCTCCAGGTTGACGACGACGCCCCGGCGGATCCCGCGCGAGTCGGCGAGGCCGATCCCGATGATGTCGAGGCCGCCGTCGTCGGTCATCTCGCCGACGATGGCGGAGATCTTCGACGTGCCGACGTCCAATCCCACGAGGTATCGTTCCTTGCGCGCCACTCGCCCCCCTTAGAACCTTTTTGCCGCTGGTGATCGCCCGGCCGGACCGGCGGTCCGTCCGCCGCCCTCGCCCGGCCGCACATAGAGGTGCCGGTCGAACCTCAGATCCACGTAGTCGATGTCCGCGACGCGCTCGCGGAGTGCAGGCGCCAGGTCCACGTACGACTGCAGGCGTTCGAGAAACCGATCCTCGCCGACGTGCAGCAGCGCCGGGTCGCCCTCGAGCAGTACCACCGCGTCGTGCGCGTCGCTGACATCGATCTGAGACACGCGCGCGGCCAGGTCCTTGCGCGCCGCGACCGCTTCGAGCAGGCGCGCGGCGAGCTCCGCGCGTTGCCCGTCGAGCGCGGGCCCCTTTGACGGCGCGCGCATCAGGCCGTCGATGATCGGCAGATCGAATTCCGCGTATTGCGGCCCGAATTCGCCGATGACGGTTCCCGTGCGATCGACGAGGTACAACTGGTCGCCCATCCGGGACAGGCCGACGGGACGGCGCTCCGAGACGAACACTTCGATGGTCGACGGCAGCACGCGGCGCAGGGCGACGTCGGCGACCCAGGGAGACTCGAGCAGCCGCCGGCGGTAGCCTTTGAGATCCGCCGCGAGGATGTTCGATCCGCGCAACCCGTCGATGAGCGCGGCGACCTCCCCCGCGGAGAGCCGCACGTTGCCGCGCACGGCGATGTGCCGCACCTGCAGCACGCCGGCCGTCGCGACGAGGCGGGCCCCGCGGTGGCCCGCGTAGAGCACCAAGCCCGCGGCAAGCACCACGCGCGCCGTGCGCCATGACAGCCACACGCGGCCGCGCTTCCGCTTCGCCGGCTTCACCACCGCGCGCCGGAAGTTCTTGTCCGTCGCCGCCTTGACGCTCATCCGCCTTCGCCTCCGGCTTTGGCGGACAGGTCCGCGTTATCTCCCGCTCCGGCGGACTGGTCCGCCTGGCCTCCAACGCTGTCGCGTCCAAGCGCCTGAAGGATCCGGTCCGCGACACCGCCGATCGATCCCGCGCCGAGCGTCACGATCAGATCGCCGTCGCGCGCGATGGCCGCGACCGCCTGCGGCACGTCGTCGAGCGCTTTCACCAGGTGAACCGGGCAGGCCGCCCCCGCGCGGACGCGATCGGTCAGCGCCTCGATGGTGATGCCGGCGATCGGCGCTTCTCCCGCGGGGTAGATGTCCGTGAGCACGACTTCGTCCGCGGCCGACAGCGCCGTCCCGAACTCCGCCATCAGCTGGCTCGTGCGCGTGTAGCGGTGCGGCTGGAACACGACGACGACGCGCCGGTCGATCCCGGCGCGCGCCGCGGCTATCACGGCGGCGATCTCGGTCGGATGGTGCCCGTAGTCGTCCACGACCATCACGCCCCGCGCTTCCCCGCGCATCTGGAAGCGCCGCTCCGCTCCGTGGAACTCGCCGAGCGCGGTGGCGATGCGGCCAAACGGCACGCCGACCTCGAGCCCCACCGCCACGGCGCCCAACGCGTTCAGCAGGTTGTGCCGCCCGGGCACGCGCAGGTGGAGGCGTCCGATCGCGGTGCGGCGACCCTCCACGTGCCCGTGCAGCACCTCGCATGAGGACCCGAAGGACTCGAGGCGCATGGCGTGGCCGATGATGTCGGCGCCGGCCGCCTGCGGGGCGTCATCAATCCCGTACGTGATGACCCGCCGCGCCAGTTGCGGCAGCAGCGTCCTCACGGCCGCGTCGTCGGCGCACGCGACAATCGCGCCGTAGAACGGGACCTTGTTGGCGAAATCGGCGAACGCCTGGAGCAGGTGCTCCCAGGTGCCGTAGCTCTCCATGTGCTCGCGATCGATGTTGGTGACCACCGCGATCGACGGCGAGAGTTTCAGGAACGAGCGATCGCTCTCGTCCGCTTCGACGACCATGTAGTTGCCGCCGCCGAGGCGCGCGTTGCTGCCGAACGCGCTGAGGCGCCCGCCGATGACGGCCGTCGGATCGAGCCCGGCGCGTTCGAGGACCAGCGCAATCATCGAAGTCGTCGTCGTCTTCCCGTGCGCGCCGGCGACGGCGATGCCGTAGCGCAGCCGCATCAGCTCGGCCAGCATCTCGGCGCGCGGGATGACGGGGATGCCGCGCCCGCGTGCCGCGGTCACCTCAGGGTTGTCCGGCGGCACGGCCGACGAGGTCACGACCACATCCGCCGCGCCGACGTGCCCGCCGTCGTGGCCGGCGAACACACGGACGCCCAGCGACTCGAGCCGCGCCGTGACGTCGGACCGCTTCAGATCCGAGCCGCTCACGTCGTAGCCGAGATTCGCCAGCAGCTCGGCGATCCCGCTCATCCCGATGCCGCCGATCCCGACAAAATGAATCCTGCGCGTGCGTCCTAACATCAGTTCCCAGTTCCCAGTTTCCAGTTCCCAGCTCTCAGCTTTCAGCTATCAGCTCCAGGAGCTTCGTGACGATTGCGGCCGCGGCGTCGGGCCGCGCCAGCCGCCGCGCGGCGGCTGACATTCCGGCCCGCCGCTGCGGATCCGTCGCCAGCGCGATGATCCGCGCGGCCAGGACGTCTCCGGTCAACCCGCGCTGCTCCACGACCTCGGCGGCGCCTTCGCGCGCCAGCGCTTCGGCGTTCCTGCGCTGGTGATCGTCGGTCGCCGTCGGCAGCGGGACGAGCACCGCCGCCCGTCCCGACGCCGTCAACTCCGCGAGCGTCGTCGCGCCGGCGCGGCAGACGACGAGGTCCGCGTCACTCATTTCCCTGTCCATGGCATACAGAAACGGCTCGACGCGGGCGTCGAGACCCGCGCGGCGGTAGCCCTCCCGGACCATGTCCACCTCGCGCTCTCCTGTCTGATGCGTGATTGCCATCCCGCCAGGGTGGGCTGCCAGCCTCGGCGCCGCCTCCACCATGGCCACGTTGATCGCGTGCGCGCCCTGGGAGCCGCCAAAGATCAAAACCCTCGGGCGTCCAGCGACGGACGCCGGAGACGCGGTGCTGCCGGCAAAGAACTCGGGACGGACCGGGTTGCCTGTGACAATGCTCCTCCTTGGGAAGTAGCTCGCCGTGGACTCGTAAGTGACCGCCGCCGCGCTGACCAACCGGGCGAGCGATCGGTTGGTGAATCCGGGCACCGCGTTCTGCTCGAGCAGCATGGTGGGAATCCCTCGCACCACCGCCGCCAGCACCACCGGCCCCGAGCTGTACCCGCCGACCCCGGCGACGAGATCCGGCGTGCGGCGCGAGAGAATCCGCCACGCGTCGAGTCCGCTCAGCGGCAGCAGGGCGAGCCCCTTCACGCCCGCGGCGATCGACGTCCCCTTCAGCCCCGAGCTTCGCAGCAAATCCAGTGCGAACCCCTCCCGTGGAACCACGCGCGCCTCGATGCCGCGCGCGGTGCCCGCGAAGGTGATCTGCGCGTCCGGCCGCCGCCGCAGCAGCTCGCGCGCGACGGCGATTCCGGGATAGAGGTGTCCTCCCGTTCCGCCTCCCGCGATGAGCACCCGGAGCGGTCTCATGCATCCGCCGTTGCCAACGTTGTCGTCACCACGCGGCCCGCCGAGGCATGCTGCGACACGTTCAACAGGATGCCCATGCCCACCAGGTTGATGAGCAGGGACGATCCGCCGTAGCTGACGAACGGCAGCGGGATCCCCTTCGTCGGCGCGAGCCCCAGGACCACGCTGATGTTGAAGAACGCCTGGAACACGATCATCGTCGTCAGGCCCAGCGCGAGGAACGAGCCGAACCGATCCGGCGCGCGCATCGCGGTGCGCATGCCGCGCCACGCGATCACGCAGAAGCAGGCAAGGACGAGCGTCGCGCCGACGAGTCCCAGTTCCTCGGAAATGACCGAGTAGATGAAGTCGTTGTGAGGTTCCGGCAGATAGAAGAACTTCTGTACGCCTCCCATCAGGCCTCGCCCGAAGACACCACCCGTGCCGACGGCGATCATCGACTGGCACATCTGCCACGAGTCGCCCAGGCGGTTGCTCCACGGATCCAGGAAGGCGATCACGCGACGCCGCCGATAGTCCTCGGTCATGACCAGGAGATAGAAAGCGGGTGGAATGGCCAGGAGCATCGCCACGACGTAGCGGTAGCTGATCCCCGCGGCGAACAGCATGACCGCCGCAATCATGGCCACCGAGACCGCCGTCCCGAGATCGGGTTCGGCAAGAATGAGCCCGAGGATGCCCGCGAGGACCAGGCCCGCCGGCACGAGCGCGTGCTGCGGCTCGTCGATGCGATCCATCCGCCGCTCGAGCAGCGCCGCCAGGAAGATCACGACGACGATCTTCGCGAGCTCGGACGGCTGCACGCCGAGCGGCCCCACGCCGAGCCACCGGCTCGCGCCGTTCACCGGCGCCTTGAAGAGCACTGCCACGAGCGCGACCGCCACGATCCCCAAGCCGGTCCAGATCACCGCTGGCTGCCGGTAGTTGCGGTAGTCGATGCGCATGATCACCGGGACCAGGAACAAGCCCAGGAGCGCCCAGGTGCTCTGTTTGAACAGGAACAGATACGGGTCCTTGTTCTTCTCGATGCCGAGGGCGGCGGACGCGCTGTACACCATGACCACGCTGGTGCAGACCAGCAGCAGCGTGGCCATGAAGAGCAACTTGTCCGATTTCAGCTTTCGCGCCATGGGCTAAAGATTCGAAACGCTTGTACCGACAATTACGCTGAGCTCGAGGCGGGACCGCACTTGCGCTCTGCGCCCCGCACGTGCACTATTCCCGTTACGCTCTGACGCAGGCAGTCAGCAGTCATCAGCCGGATGGGGGCAAGAACACCACCCTCACAGACCGGGGCAGTCTGTGTTCCCAGCGGACGGTTCCTTACCGCACCAGCCGGACTGATGACTGCTTACCGCCCGGCGGGACCGTGCCTGCCTCGCCAAAGCAACCGTGACTTCGCCGGTTGCGGCGTCGGGCACCCCGCCAAGCTCACTTCGCTCCGAACCTCGGCTCAGACACCCTCGAGCACCTCGGCACCCTTCAGCACCCCTCAGCACCCCTCAGCACCCCTCAGCACC
>MELC01000036.1:53727-83641 GCA_001767455.1 Acidobacteria bacterium RIFCSPLOWO2_12_FULL_66_21 | reverse complement strand
CTTCAGCACCCTTCAGCACCCTTCAGCACCCCTCAGCACCCTTCAGCACCCTTCAGCACCCTGAGCACCCCTGAGCACCCTGTCCTGCTCACTGTTCCCGTGTGCTGCTCCAGGCCTCTTCAAGCCGCTGCACTTCTTCCCTGAACGCCCGCCCGCGCTCGGCGTAGTCGTGGAACATGTCGAAACTCGAGCACGCCGGCGCGAGAACGACCGTGCGCCCGGGTGCGGCCGACGCGAACGCGGTACGAACCGCGCTCGACATGTCCTCCGCGTCGTGCACCGCCACCACGGCGTCCAGCGCCGCGTGAATGAGCGGCCGGGCCTCGCCAATCGCGATGACGGTGGCGCCGCGCGCGGCGAGCGGCGGGCGGAGATCGCCGAAGTCGCCCCCCTTGTAGCGGCCGCCCAGAATCACGACCAGCCCGTCGCCGAAGCTCTCGATGGCGCGGCGCGCGGCCTCGATGTTCGTGGCCTTCGAGTCGTTGACGAAGCGAACGCCGCCCACCTCGCCGACCGGCTCCAGCGCGTGCTCGAGACCCGTAAATCCCTCGACCGCGCGGGTCATCGCCACCGCGTTCACGCCGGCGAGCGACGCGATCGACGCAGCCGCGAGCACGTCGGCCACCAGGTGCGGCCCCAGCAGCCGGATTGACGACAGCGGGACGAGCGGCTGCGCCCCGTCACCGGAGCGCCGGACGATCGTGTCCCCCTGCACCGTCACGCCGTCAGCGAGAGGCGCGCGCATCGAGAACAGCAGGCGCCGCGCGGCGCCGTCGGCCATGCGCAGCGTGTTCGGGTCGTCCGCGTTCAGCACCGCCCAGTCGTCCGCGGTCTGGTTCGCGAAGATGCGGCGTTTCGCCGCCTCGTACTCCTCGACGGCGGCGTGGCGATCGAGGTGATCGGGTGAGAAGTTCAGCAGCACGGCGATCCACGGCCGGAACGTCTCGCTCGCCTCGAGCTGGAAGCTGCTGGCTTCGACGACGTGAATGGTGTCTTCGGTGGAGTCGTCGACCTGCGCGCTGAGCGCATCGCCGATGTTGCCTCCCACGAGCACGCGGTGTCCTCCCGCCTGCAGCATCCGCCCCGTCAGCGTTGTCGTCGTCGACTTCCCCTTCGTACCGGTGATCGCCACCACCCGCCCGCGCAGCCAGCGCCAGGCCAGCTCCAGCTCGCCGATGACCGGCACGCCGGCGCGTCGTGCGGCCTCGAGGGCTGGATGCCTCCAGGGCACGCCAGGACTCGTCACGATGAGATCCGCACCCGTGAACGCGCCGTCGCGGTGAATGCCGAGCTCGAGCTCCACGCCTGCCGAGCGCAGCCGCCCTTCGTCATCGATGTGCTCCCGCAGGTCGGTCAGCGTCACTGACGCGCCGCGCCGTACGAGCAGTTCGGCGGCGGCCACGCCGCTGCGCGCGCCACCCACCACCAGGACGCGACGTCCGTCCACGGAAAAGGCCTGTGCGGTCGTCATCTCAGCTTCAATGTCGTCAGGCTGAAGAGGGCGAAGATGATCGCGACGATGAGAAAGCGCGTGATCACCTTGGGCTCGCTCCAGCCGATCAGCTCGAAATGGTGATGGAGCGGCGCCATCTTGAAGACACGCCTCCCCGTGCTCTTGAACGACGCGACCTGGATGATCACGGACAGCGCTTCGAGCACGAACACGCCCCCGACAATCGCGAGCAGGAATTCCTGTTTGATCAGCAGCGCCACCGTGCCGAGCGCCCCGCCGAGGCCAAGCGAGCCGATGTCGCCCATGAAAATGTCCGCCGGGTACGAGTTCCACCAGAGGAACCCGAGGCTGGCGCCGACCAGCGCGCCACAGAAGATCGTCAGCTCGGCCGCCGCCGCGGTCGGACGAACAAGCTGCAGGTACTCGGCAAAGACACGATGCGTCGAGACGTACGCGAGCGCGGTGAACGCCGCGGCCGCCACCGCGAAGACGCTGATGGCGAGTCCGTCGAGCCCGTCGGTCAGGTTCACGGCGTTGGTCGCGAAAACCAGCACGAGCACCGCGAACGGCACGTACATCCACCCGAGATCCGGGATCAGGCGTTTGAAGAAAAGAAAGATCAGCCGCGTGTTGTAAAGGTCGTAATGGGCGAGCCACATCAGGCAGAGACCGACGCCGAGTGCGACGATCCCCTGCCACAGCAGCTTGTAGCGCGGCAACAGCCCGTGATGCGAATGACGGACGATCTTCAGGTAGTCGTCGGCGAACCCGACGGCACCGAACGCGATCGTCGCGAGGACCGCGATCCAGATGAACGGATTGCGCAGATCGGCCCAGAGCAGCGTCGGCACGAGCACGGAAGTCAGGATCAGGAGGCCGCCCATCGTCGGCGTGCCCGCTTTCGCCCGGTGCGTCGCCGGCCCTTCCTGACGGATCACCTGACCGATCTGGAACTCGCGCAGCTTGCGGATCATCCACGGGCCGAGGAACAGGCCGATGGCGAGCGCCGTGAGACTCGCCGCCGCCGTGCGGAAGGTGATGTAGCGGGTGACGTTGAGCGGCGCCCAGTAGGCGCTGAGATGATGGAGGTAGTACAGCATCAGGCGAACTCCTCCGTCAGCCGCTGGACGACACGATCCGTGGCGATGCCGCGCGATCCCTTCACGAGAACGAGATCGCCCGGCCGCACGCGCTCGAGCGCGAGGCGCGCCGCCTCATCGCTGGTGCCGGCGAGCAGCACCGCGTGAGCGGGCATTCCCGCATCCACGGCCGCGCGAGCGAGCGCGGCAGCCGGATCGCCCCCCACGGCTATCAGCAGGTCGAGGCCGGTGACGGCCGCCACGCGGCCGCACTCCTCGTGCAGGCGGCTGGCATGCGAGCCGAGCTCCAGCATCTCGCCGAGCACCGCGACCTTGCGCGCGCTGCCCGTCGCCGCCTTGACGGTCTCGAGCGCCCGTTTGAGCGCCGCCGGACTCGAGTTGTACGAGTCGTCGATGAGCGTGATGCCCCCGGGGAGCCGCAGCAGCTCGCCCCGGTGGCGCGCGGGCCGCAGCGCCGCGGCGCGGGCGACGATGTCGTCCAGCGGCACGTCGAACTCGATCGCGACGGCGATGGCGGCCAGCACGTTCGACAGGTTGCCCAGTCCGAGGAGCGGCGTGTGGATCCGCGCCGCGCCGGCGCGGGTCATCACGCTGGCGCGGGTGCCGTCCAGGCCGCCCGCCTCGACGTGGTCGGCCGCCACGTCGGCCGCCACGTCCGTCCCGAACGACACCACGCGGCCCGTGAACGCGGACGCGAACGCCATCACGCGCGGGTCGTTCGCGTTGACGATCAGCACGTCGTCGCGCCGCGCGTACTCGAGGATTTCCGCTTTCGCTCCGGCGATCGCGTCGGCCGAGGCGAAGAATCCCAGGTGCGCGTCCCCGACATTGGTCCACACGCGCACGTCCGGCTCCGCGACGCCGACGAGCGTCCGGATTTCCCCGGGATGATTCATGCCGAGTTCGACCACCGCCACCTCAGGTCGCGACCGCAGCTCGAGGAGCGAGAGCGGCAGGCCGATGTGGTTGTTCAGGTTCCCCGTGTTGCGGAACACCTCGTAGCGTGCCGAGAGGAACTCCGCGGCGATTTCCTTCGTCGTCGTCTTGCCGGCGCTGCCCGTGATGGCCACGACCTTCGCGCCCGAGCGGCGCCGCACGTCGCGCGCAAGCCCCTGCAGCCCCGCCGTCGTGTCCGCCGTCTCGATCACGACCGGAAGCCCGCCGCCGGCCTGACGCGCGGCGACCGCCCGATCCACCAGCACGCCGATCGCGCCGCGGTCGAGCGCATCGGCGACGAAGTCGTGGCCGTCGAACCGCTCGCCCCGGATCGCGATGAAGAAGTCGCCGGCGGCGAGGCTCCGCGAGTCGATGACGATCGGCCCGATGGCGCGCGCCGCGTCTCCCTGGATGACCCGTCCGCCGGCCGCGGCTGCGATGTCGGCGGCGGTGAGCGCCAGCATGTCCACCCGCTACGACGCCTTCGTCCGCGCCCGCCGGCGCGCCAGGGCCGCACGCGCGACCTCCACGTCATCGAACGGCAGGACGCGGTCGCCGATCACCTGATAGTTCTCGTGCCCCTTGCCCGCGACGAGGACGAGGTCGCCGGGCGTGGCGTCACGCACGGCGGTCTCGATCGCCGCCTTGCGATCGGGGATGGCCAGGCACGGGGTCGCGTTGGGCGCCGGCCCCCGGGGAGGCATCCGATCGGCGGGCATGACGATCCCGCGCTTGATCTCCTCGATGATCTGCTGCGGATCCTCCGAGCGCGGGTTGTCGGACGTGACGACGACAAGGTCGCTGAGGCGCGCGGCGACGGCGCCCATCAGCGGCCGCTTCGTCCGGTCCCGATCGCCGCCGCAGCCGAAGACGGTGACGAGGCGGCCCACGGCCAGCGGCCGCGAGGTCTCGAGCAGGTTCTTCAACGCGTCGTCGGTGTGCGCGTAGTCGACGACCACGCGCACGTCGTCGGACGGGTCCGATACGACCTGGAATCTGCCGGGCACGTTCGCCAGGCGGCGGATGCCCTGCTCGATCGCGGCGGGCGGAAGGCCGAGCGCGACCGCGCCGGCGATGGCGGCGAGGATGTTGTACGCGTTGGGCCGTCCGACCAGCGGGGAGCGAATCGCGAGCGTCCCCGCCGGCGTGCGCACGTCGAAGGACAAGCCATCGAGGGAGAACGACAGCGGGCCGGGATTGATGTCCGCCGCGGCGTCGATGGCGTACGTGATGGACTTGCGCGCGGCGGCCACGACGTCCGCGCCGCGGCGATCGTCGATGTTGACGGCGGCGGGACTGCCCTCGGGCAGCCGCTCGAACAGCCGCCGCTTCGCGAGGAAGTAATCCTCCATGTCGCGATGAAAATCGAGATGGTCCCGCGTCAGGTTCGTGAAGATGGCGGCGGCGAAATGCAGGGCGTCGGCCCGCCGCAGCGTCAGCGCGTGGGAGGAGACCTCCATCACGCAGGCGCCGCATCCCTCGCTCACCATGGCCCGCAGCATCCGCTGCAGCTCCGGCGCCTCCGGTGTCGTGCGGGCGGCTTCGAATTCCCGCTCGCCGATGCGGTAGCCGACGGTCCCGATGCGGCCGGCCCGCACGCCGGCCGCTTCGAAGATCGAGGCCAGCAGGAACGACGTGGTCGTCTTGCCGTTGGTGCCGGTGATTCCGACCAGCGTGAGCTCGCGGCTGGGATGACGGTAGAAGGCGGCTGACAACGCGGCCAGCGCGACGCGCGCGTCCTCGACCTGCACCCACACATCCGCCAGCGCCTCGGGCGCGGGGGCCTCGGACGCCACGGCGACGGCGCCACGCGAGAGCGCGTCGCGCGCGAACGTCGCGCCGTCGGCATGCATGCCGCGAAGGGCGACAAACAGCGAACCGGATTCGGCCTGGCGCGAATCGTACGCGACCGACGTGACCTCGGCGGCCAGCGTCGCCGCCGCGAGCCTGGGCATGGTGCCGCTGAACGGCGGCGTTCCACCCACCTCGCGGATCAGGTCGCGCAGGATCACTGCGGTGAGCCTCCGACAGGCGCGCTCAACGGCCGCCGCCGCAGTTTCAGCACGCACGCGTCGCCCGCCGGGAGCGCCGCGCCGGGCGCCGGTGTCTGATCCGCGACGAAGCCGGCCCCTTCCATCCGCGCGGACATTCCGATGCGGACCAGCGCGCGCAGTGCCTCGCGGGCGCTGAGACCGCGCAGATCGGGCATCAGCCCCGCTGTGGCCTGCTCCATCGGCCGGCTGGCCACCGCCGGCGCGACCACCGCCCGAGGCCCGCCGGTGTTGTCTTCGGCATCGTGCCGCGCGACCAGAACGGGCGGCGGCGCGTTCAACGTCGGTCCCACCCCGAGGTGGCGCAGCGCCGCCTCCGCAACGCGGCGAAACACCGGGGCGGCCACCGTCCCCCCGTAATACCCGTGGCCGTGCGGCGAATCGATGACGACGATGATCGTGAGCGCCGGATGGCGCGAGGGCACGAACCCGACGAACGAGGCGTAGTACTCCGAATCCGAGTAACGCCTGTTGATGACCTTGTGCGACGTCCCGGTCTTGCCCGCGATCGTGTAGCCCGGGATCTGCGCGGCGGTGGCGGTGCCGCGCTCGACGACGCCTTCCATCATCTCCGTGAGGATCGCGGCGGTGTCCGGAGTGATCGTGCGCCGCAGGGTCTTGTGCGGCACTTCCTCGCGGTGGCCGTCACGGACGAAGGCGCGCACCACGCGCGGCTCGACGAGCGTGCCGCCGTTGGCCACCGAGCTCACGGCGGTCGCCATCTGCAACGGCGTGACCCCGATCTGATACCCCATCGACACGGATGCCAGCGCGCTGGCGTCGAGCCGCGCCGGGTTCCACACCAAGCCGGGGTTCTCGCCGCGGAAGTCCGGCGCGAGCGCCTGTCCGAAGCCGAAGCGGCTGATATACCGGCTGAGCCGCTCGGAGCCGAGGCGCTGCCCGACCTTGATCGCCCCGACGTTGCTCGACTTCACGATGACGTCGGTGAACGGCAGGACGCTGTAGTGATGCGTGTCGCGGATCACGCGGCTGCCAAACGTGATGTATCCGGGGCTGCAGTCCACCGGATCGGCCGGCGCGATCACGTGCTCCTCGAGCGCGGCCGACGCGGTGACCACCTTGAAGGTCGAGCCCGGCTCATAGAGGTCCTGAACGGCGCGGTTGCGCTTGGCATCGTCGGCCACGCGGCTGAAGGCGTTCGGGTTGAAGGTCGGCCAGTTCGCCATGGCGAGGATTTCGCCGGTCTGCGGCTGCATGACGATCGCGGTGCCGCCCGCGGCGTTGTTGTCCTCCACGCCCGCGCGGAGCTCGCGCTCGGCGACAAACTGCAGGTACTGATCGATCGTGAGCTCGAGATCGTCGCCCGCGGTCGGAGGCTGCTCGTCGCGCGTGAGGATCGCATTCCGGTGCAGATCCGTCTGGATGAGCATCCGGCCCTCGCGACCGCGCATCCGCGCGTCGAATGTGTGCTCGAGCCCTTCGAGGCCCTCGTTGTCGATTCCCACGTAGCCGAGCACGTGCGCGGCCAGCTCCATGTTCGGGTAGTAGCGCCGGCTCTCCTTCGGGGGGAAGTACAGGCCGGGCAGATCGAGCGCCTTCACGCGCCGCGCCTGGTCCGGCGAAATACGCCGCGCCAGGTACGCGAACCGCTTGGCGCCGCTCAGCTTCTCGACCATCGCGCGTTCCTGCTTGGGTCCGCAGTCGCCGAGCGCGCGGCAGACCAGCCGGGCGGTGTTCTCCGGATCCCCGACGGTCGAGGGGTTCGCCGCGACCGTGTCCGTGTCGATGCTGGTAGCCAGCACGCGCCGGTTGCGGTCGACGATCTCGCCGCGCTTGGCGGGTTGCTTCAGCTCGAGGAGCTGCTGCTGGTCGGCCAGGGCCATCATGTCGGCCTGGCGGATGACCTGCAGGTACACGAGCCGGGCCTCGATGCCGACGGTCCACGCGGCGAACAGGGCCGCCCCGACGAGGACGCGCGCGCGCACCCGAACGCGCCAGTCACCCGGCGCGGACGTCCCCTCGCGCCTGGCGATCCGCTGAATCGCGGGGCGCCAGAGGAGCCTGAATCTGCTGCTGCCGTTGTGGTCCGTCACCGCTGTCCTCCGTCCTTCGGTCTCAGCGTGCCGCGACGATTGACTTGGCGGGGGGCGCCGGCGGCGTCACCCGTTCGATGACGATGGCCTGGTCTCGCGCGGGGACGACCAGCTTGAGATCCTTCGTGGCAATCCGCTCGATGCGCGCGGGGGAGCGAAGCGTCTCGATCTCGAGCCTGAGCTGCCGGTTGACTTCCGCTTCCGCCGCGCGCTCCTGCTGGAGCCGCTGGATCTGGTAGCCGTGCTGCAGCAGCTCGAAGTGCTGCCACGCGGAGAACAGGAGAACGCCGACGAGCAGGGCGCCGATCGCCAGCGATCGCCAGAGCTGGCGCTGCCGCGCCTCGTCGACCTCACGGACGATCGGGTTGTTCCGGACGTCCTTCTTGATCGCGTACTCGAAATCGATGGCGCTCATGCGAACCTCTCGATCACGCGCAGCTTCGCGCTGCGCGCGCGCGGATTGCGTGTCACCTCGGCCTCGCCCGGTACGATCGGCTTGCGCGTCAGGACGCGCAGCGCCGACTCACCTGCCGCGAGCGTGCGGAACCCGTGCTTGACGATCCGGTCCTCGAGCGAATGAAACGTGATCACCGCGAACCGCGCGCCAGCCAGCAGGAACCCCGCCGCCTCGGCGAGAAACGTCCCGAGCCCCTCGAGCTCGTCGTTGACCCAGATGCGCAGGGCCTGGAACGTGCGCGTCGCCGGATCGATGCGCTGGTACCCGCGGTGCGGGATCGCCCGCCTTACGATCGCCGCAAGTTGCCCGGTGGTCTCCACCCGCGCCGTGCGCCGGGCCTCGACCAGCGCGCGGGCGATGCGGCGCGAGAATCGCTCCTCGCCGTACTTGAAGATCGCGTCCGCCAGCTCCTGCTCGCCGGCGCCCGCGAGCAGGTCGGCGGCCGTCGGGCCGGCCGTGCGATCCATCCGCATGTCGAGCGGCTCGTCCCGCCGGAAGCTGAACCCCCGGCCCTCCGCGTCGAGCTGCAGGGACGACAGGCCGAGATCGGCGAGAATGCCGTCCACCCCGGCGATCGATCGCGCCTCGAGGACGCGGCCGAGCTGCCGGTAGTCCGAGTGCACCAGCTCCACGCGATCGCCGAACTCGGCGAGCGCCGTCGCCGCGAGCGCGAGCGCGTCGGTGTCGCGGTCCAGTCCGATGACACGCGTCGCCCCCGCCTCGAGCAGCGCGCGCGTGTGGCCCCCGAGCCCCAGCGTGCAGTCGACGAACAGTCCGCCGTGCGAGGCGGCGACCAGCGTCACCGTCTCCTCGGCCAGAACCGGCTCGTGCCGCGGACCGTTGGTCATCGGTGTCAGATCCCGAAATCCGCGAGCGCCCGCGCGTCGTCGTCGGTGTAGGGATCGCGCTGGAGCTTCGCGAGGAACCGCTCGTGGTTCCACACCTCGAGGTAGTCGTACTGCCCGAACACGTCGACCTCGCCGGCCATCCCCGCCGAGTCCCGCAGCCGCGGATGGATGAGGACGCGCCCCTGCGTGTCGAACGCGGCGGTCTGGCCGTAGTAGTTCACGCGGTCGAAGAACTTCAGGCGTGCCGGGTGCGTGGAGGGGACCTTCGCCAGCTTCTCTTCGAGCGCGAGCCAGACGGGCATCGGGTACACGCGGACGGATTCTCCCGTCAGGCTCGTCACGAACAGGTCCGCTCCGTGCTGCCCTTCGATGAGCGTGCGAAAGGCGTTCGGGATCTTGAGCCTCCCCTTGTCATCAATCTTAGCGGCGTAGTTGCCCCGCAGCACGGCTTTTACTCCACTCAACTCCAGAAATTTCCACCGCGATAGTAGAGAAGCCTCCGAGTATTGTCAAGGCGCAAAATGCAGAGACTATTGAGGTTACGTCTTTTATTCGCCCCAGCCAGCAACGGCCGACCAGCGGCAGAGCTGGTACCCATGCTACGATGTGCAGATTTGTAACGCAGAGGTCGCTTTCACATGCTCCGCGCAGGTCTCATCGGGTTCCCGGCGTCAGGTAAGACCACCCTCTTCCAGCTTCTGACGAGCGTCCGCGAAGCCCCGCACCGCGGTGGTAAAGCCGAAGCGCACGTGGGCGTCTCGCGCGTGCCCGACGAGCGGCTCGACAGACTGACGGCGCTGTTCAGGCCGCGCAAGCACGTGCCGGCGGCCGTGGAGTTCGCCGACATCGCGGGCGCCGCGGGCGCGAGGGCCGGCGCGCAGGCGCTGCTCGACGTGGCGCCGTATCGCAACGCCGACGCCCTCGTCCATGTCGTGCGATTGTTCCGCGATCCGAGCGTCCCGCATCCCGCCGACGCGGTGGATCCGTCGCGCGACGTGCGCACCATGGAGGACGAGGTGATCCTCGCCGACCTCGGTGTCGTCGAACGCCGCCTCGAGCGGCTCGAGCGCGATCTCAGGAAGACCGCCACCGCGGAACTCCGCAAGGAACAGGAAATCCTCTTCGGGTGCCGGGCCGCGCTCGAAGAGGGACGGCCGCTGCGCGCGCTCGCCCTGACCGGTGACGATGCGAAGCGCCTGCGCGGATTCCAGTTCCTCTCGGCCAAGCCGCTGCTGCTCGTCCTGAACCTGGACGAGGCCGACTTGCCGCGCGCGCACGACGCCGTGCGCCTCGCCGGGCTCGGCGCGTTCCTCACGGGCGCGGCGACGCGCGCCGTGCCGATCTGCGCGAAGATCGAGCTCGAGATCGCCCAGCTCGATCCCGCGGATGCCGCGGCGTTCCTCGCCGACCTGGGACTGACCGAGTCGGGGCTCGATCGGGTGATCCGCGCCAGCTACGATCTGCTCGGCTACATCTCGTTTTTCACGGTCGGTGAAGACGAGAACCGCGCGTGGTCGATTCCCCGCGGCACGCCCGCGCAGCTCGCGGCAGGGGAAATCCACACCGACATCGCCCGCGGCTTCATCCGCGCGGAAGTCGTCCGGTACGACCACCTGCTCGCGCGCGGCACGATCGCCGCCTGCCGCGACCACGGCGAGCTGCGCCTCGAGGGCAAGGAGTACATCGTCCAGGACGGCGACGTGATCAACTTCCGCCACGCCACGTAACGACGACGTGATAAGGTTCGCGCGATGACGGTGCAGACGGTCCTCGTCTGCGAGGCTCAGGTGCCCTTCGTGCACGGCGGCGCCGAAGTGCACGTGCGGCAGCTCGTGCGCGAGCTGCGGGCGCGCGGGTTCCTCGCCGAGCTCGTGAGCGTGCCGTTCAAGTGGTACCCGAAAGAGGAGATCCTGCCGCACGCTTCCGCGTGGAGGCTGCTGGATCTCAGCGAGAGCAACGGCCGTCCCATCGATCGCGTCATCGCGTCGAAGTTCCCGTCCTACTTCGTGCGGCACCCGAACAAGGTCGCCTGGCTGATTCACCAGTACCGCGCCGCGTACGAGCTGTGCGGCACGGAGTACAGCGACTTCGCGCACACCGAGCTCGACGTCGGACTGCGCGACACGCTGATGGCGCTCGACACGAAGATGCTCGGCGAATGCCGCGCGGTGTTCACCAACGCGCGCAACACCGCCGGCCGGCTGGCGAAGTTCAACGGCCTCGCCGCCGAACCGCTCTATCACCCGCCCCAGCTCGCCGGGCGGCTCGTCGCGGGGCCGTACGGTGATTACGTGCTGTCGGTCGGCCGCATCGAGTCGGTCAAGCGCGTCGACCTCGTCGTGCGCGCCATGCGCCATGTGGATCGCCCGATCCGCCTCGTCGTCGCGGGCGACGGCACGCAGCGGGAGAACGCCGAGCGCGTCGCGGTGGAGGCGGGCGTGGCCGATCGCGTGACGTTCCTCGGAACGGTCGTCGACGACGAGCTGGTGCGGCTTTACGCCGGCGCGCTGGCCGTGGTCTATCCTCCGTACGACGAGGATTTCGGGTACGTCACACTCGAGGCGTTCCTGGCGCGCAGGCCGGTGATCACGTGCACCGATTCAGGCGGCCCGAACGAGTTCGTCGCCGACCTCGTCAACGGTTTCGTGCGCGCCCCGGAGCCGGTCGAAATCGCGGATGCCATCAACCGGCTTGCCGCCGGCGGCGGCCTCGCGGCTTCGCTTGGCGAGGCCGGGCACCAGGCGGCGGCGGCCATCACGTGGGACGGCGTCATCGAGAAGCTGATCGCGTGAAGCGGCGAAAACTGCCATAATTGCGACCAATTCCGCGCGCGTGACAAAACTCATCATCCAGATCCCGTGCCTCAACGAGGCAGCCACCCTGCCGGCCACGCTGGCCGACCTGCCGAAGTCCGTGCCGGGCGTCGACATCGTCGAGACGCTGGTGGTCGACGACGGGTCGCGCGACGGGACGGCGGACGTCGCGCGGGCGCTCGGCGTGAACCACGTCGTGCGGCTGCGCCGCAACAAGGGGCTCGCGGCCGCCTTCATGGCGGGCATCGACGCGTCGCTGAAGGCCGGGGCCGACTTCATCGTCAACACGGACGCCGACAATCAATACTCCGCTCTGGAGATCCCGAGGCTGCTCGCGCCGCTGCTCAGCGGCGAGGCCGACATCGTCATCGGCGACCGCAACATCGCCGAGCTGATGCACATGTCGTGGCGCAAGCGACAGCTCCAGCGGCTGGGAAGCTGGGTGGTACGGCAGGTGTCGAACACCACCGTGCCGGACACGACCAGCGGCTTCCGCGCCTATACGCGCGACGCGGGCCTCCGCATGACGATCGTGTCGGAGTTCTCGTACACGCTCGAATCGATCATCCAGGCCGGGAAGAAGCGGATGGCGATCGCGCACGTGCCCGTGCAGACGAACCCGCGCACGCGCGACTCGCGGCTGTTCGACAGCGTGTTCTCCTACATCAAGCACTCGTCGGCGACCATCGTGCGCATCTACGCGATGTACGAGCCGCTCAAGGTCTTCACCTACCTGGGCTTGGTGATCTTCGGGAGCGGGTTCGCGATCGGCCTGAGGTTTCTCTTCGACTTCTTCACCGAACAGGGATTCGGCCCCGAGCGCCACCTGCAGTCCCTCATCGCGGCGGCCGTGCTGATGATCGTCGGCTTCCAGGTGCTCGTCATCGGATTGCTGGCCGACGTGATCTCCGGCAACCGGAAACTCCTCGAGGACCTGCTGTACCGCGTGCGAACGCTCGAGCTCCCCGCCAAGGACGCTCCGGTGACCGGCCAGGCACCCGGCGAGCGGTGGAAGCGGTAATGGCCGCCACGAGCGCGGTATCCGTCGTCATTCCCGCATTCAACGAAGCGGCCGCAATCGGCGCGCTTGTCTCGGCGCTGGCGGGCGGCGGGCCGTGGCACGAGATCATCGTCGTTGACGATGGGTCGGCCGACGAGACCGCCGCGCGCGCGCGCGCGGCGGGGGCCACGGTGATCCGCCACCCGTACAACAAGGGCAACGGCGCGTCGGTCAAGAGCGGCATCCGCGCCGCCACCGGCGAGTACGTCCTCATCATCGACGGCGACGGGCAGCACCGGCCCGAGGATGCGCGCCGTCTCGCGTCGCGGCTCGGCGAGTACGACCTGGTCATCGGCGCGCGCTCGACCCTCACGCAGGCGACGCACGCGCGGCGGTTCGGCAACGGCGCGCTCAACCGGCTGGCGAGCTACCTGACCGGCCGCGACATCCCCGACCTGACGTCCGGCTTCCGGGGCGCGCGGCGCGAGCACCTCCGCGAATTCCTGCACCTGCTGCCCAACGGCTTCTCGACGCCGACGACGACGACGCTGGCCTTCATCAAGGCGGGCTACAACGTGGTGTTCGAGCCTGTGGAGGCGCGGGCGCGCGTCGGGGCGTCGAAGATCAAGCTTGCGCGTGACGGTACGAAGTTCTTCCTCATCATTCTGAAGATCGTCACGATCTTCAGCCCGCTGCGCGTGTTCCTGCCGATCAGCGCCGTGTCGTTCGTGCTGGGCGCCGCGTATGCCATCTGGACGATCGCGACGCAGTCGAAGATCCCGAACGGCGCCGTGCTGCTGATCCTCTTTGCCGCCGTCGTCTTCCTCGTCGGCCTCGTGTCGGAACAGATCTCGGCGCTTCGGTTCGAGGGTCGGCAGTAGCGCGCGATGCCCCGGGACCTCACGAGGATGCGACGGCTCACGCTCGCGGCGGTGGTGCTCGGATTCCTCGTCCGCGCCGCGTTCGGCGTGTTCTACTGGGTCGGCAAGCCGCTCACGCACGACGAACGCGAGTACCTCGTCCTCGCCCACAGTATCGCCGACGGACGGGGCTTCACCTACGACGACCGCTACGAGACGGGCACGGGACAGAAATTCGGCCGCGCCCCCGCCTACCCGCTGTTTCTCGCGGCCATCGGAGCGGTCCCGCCCGGCGCCTCGGGCACGCCGGATTCCGTTCCTCGGCGCGTCCAGATCGCACAGTCGGCGGTCGGCGCGATCGGCGTCTGGGTCATCGGCCTCATCGCGGGGCGCGCGTTCGGACCGCGCGCGGCCGTCGTCGGCGCGTGGATAGCCGCGGTGTACCCGCCGCTCGTCTGGATCTGCGCGTACGCGTTGAGCGAGGCGCTCTTCAGTACACTGGCGCTCGCGACGGCGCTGCTGCTGGATCTGGCGGTCGATCGCGCGGACCGCTCCGGGACCAGTCGTGCCGGCGGCGCGCTCGCGCTGGCGGCGGGGCTCGCCGGTGGCGCCGGGTTGCTCGTCCGTTCCGTCATGCTCTTCTTCCTGCCGCTCGCGGCGCTCTGGCTGGCGCGCCGCCGCCGGATCGCGCTGGCCGTCATGCTGGCCGTGGCGGCCGCGGCGGTCGTGGCGCCGTGGACGGCGCGCAACATCCGCGTGCACGGCCGGTTCGTGCTGGTTGCGTCCGACGGCGGCGTCACGTTCTGGACCGGCAACCACCCGCTCGCCCGCGGCGAAGGAGACATGGCCGCCAACCCGCAAATCAAGCGCGCGGACCTCGAATTTCGAGCAGCTCATCCTGGGCTGAGGGCCGAACAACTCGAGCCGCTCTACTACCGGGACGCCTTCGGCCACATCGCACGTCATCCCGTGTGGTGGCTCGGTCTCCTCGCGCGGAAGGCGTTCTACACGGTCGTACCGATCGGCCCCTCGTATACGCTACACTCGACGAAGTATCTGACGGCCTCCATCGTGTCGTATCTAGCGCTCCTGCTGGCCGCGGCCACCGGCGCCCGGCACCTCCGCCGCAGTCGATCGCGACCGACCGCGGCGCTGCTGCTCGGGGCCTCGGCGGTGCTGGTCTGCCTGGTGTTCTTCCCGCAGGAGCGCTTCAGAATTCCCGTGATCGACCCGACCCTGATCATCATGGCGGCCGCCCTCGGGTCGCGCCGCCCCGACCTGGCATGAACGTGCTGGTTGTCGTACCGACGTACAACGAGAAAGAGAACCTGCCGCTGCTCGTCGATGGCGTGCTGGCATACGACGGCTATCGGATGCTGGTGGTCGACGACGCCTCGCCCGACGGGACCGGTCAGCTCGCCGACGAGCTCGCGCGCGCGCATTCCGGGCGCATCGCGGTCATCCATCGCACCGGCGCGCGCGGTCTCGGCCGCTCGTACATCGCTGGGTTCCGCTACGCGCTCGCGCAACCTGACGTGGACCTGATTTGCCAGATGGACGCGGACCTGTCGCACGACCCGTCCTACCTGCCGAAACTGGTTGCCGCGACGGCAACGAGTGACGTCGCCATCGGATCGCGATACCTCGATGGGATCAGCGTCGTGAACTGGCCGCTCCATCGCATCTTCCTGAGCACCTTTGCGAACCGGTACATCCGCGCCGTGACGAGGCTGAGTCCGCGCGACTGCACGGCGGGGTACCGCTGCTGGCGCCGTGACGCAGTGGCCAGACTGCCGCTCGATCGGATGCTCTCAGAAGGCTGGTCCTTCATGGTGGAGACGCTGTTCGAGGCCGCCCGCGCCGGCTGCCGCATGGTCGAGGTTCCGATCATCTTCATCGAACGGCGTCACGGCCAGTCCAAGCTGAATTCCAGGGTCCTCGTGGAGTCGCTGCTCATGCCGTGGCGGCTCCGCTTGCGCGCGAAGCGCCGCTGATCCCATGCCGCAGGTCGTTGTGATGGTGACGACGTCGTATCCCAGGTTCCCTGGAGACAGCGTCGGCACCTTCATGGAGCCGATCGCGAAGGCGATCGCCGCGCGGGGCCACGCGGTGCACCTCGTGGCGCCCTGGCACCCGCTGGTGACACGCGGCGCCGAAGAAGACGGCGTCAGGTTTCACTTCTATCGATACGCGCCGATCCGATCGTTGAACGTGTTTGGATATGCGGCCGCGATGCGCGCGGACGTCAGCATGCGCGGCGCCGCGTTTGTCGCCGCGCCGCTCGCGCTCGCCGCCGGATGGCGTGAGGCGCGGCGCATCGCCCGGACCTACCGCGCAACGGTGATGCATGGCCACTGGGTTGTCCCCGGCGGCGTGACCGCGGCGGCCGCGGCCCCGCATCTCCCGCTCGTCGTCAGCCTGCACGGCTCGGACGTGTACCTGGCGGAGACCTTCGCGCCGGCCCGCGCCGCGGCCCGTTGGGCATTCCGGCGCGCGGGAATGGTGACGGCGTGCAGCGCCGATCTCGCCGCACGCGCCGTGACGCTCGGCGCGGATGCCGCGCGGCTGGTGACGGTGCCCTACGGAGTGAACGTGGACCGTTTCCGCCCGGACGCCCGCGTGCGTGCCGCGGAACGCGCGGAGCTTGGCGTCGGCGACAGCGATCCCCTCGTCGTCGCCGCCGGGCGCCTCGTCCGGAAGAAAGGCTTCGAGTACGCGGTCGACGCCGTGGCGAGCCTGCCGCGCGTCGTGCTCGCCATCGCGGGTGAGGGGACGCTCGAAGGCGAACTCCGCGAGCGCGCCCGCGCGCAGGGGGTCGCCGGGCGCGTAAAGTTCCTGGGCAATCAGACGCAGGACCGCGTGGCCGGCCTGTTTGCGTCGGCCGACGCGATCCTGGTGCCATCGGTCAAGGACGACAGCGGCAACGTGGACGGGTTGCCCAATACCGTGCTCGAGGCCCTTGCCTCCGGCGTGCCGCTGGTGACGACCCGGGCAGGGGGCATCGGCAGCGTCGTCGAGGATGGCCGCACGGCGCTGGTGGTGGGTGAACGCGACGCCGCGGCGATCGCTGCCGCCGTCGCTCGCCTGCTCGAAAACCCCGCCCTCGCGGGCCGGATTGGCGGCGCCGGACGAACACTCGTCGAGGCGCAGTTCGGCTGGGGAGCGGCGGCCGCGCGGTTCGACCGCGCCTACACCGAGGCGCTTGCCTTCAAGTCTCTGGCTGGCTAATACTTGCGGTTTCAAGCCGATGTCCGAGAGCGACAAGCCGAAGCCGGGGCTCAGTGTGTTCTTTCCCGCCTACAACGACAGCGGGACGATCGCGAGCCTCGTCATCACCGCGCTGCACGCCGCGCGGCGGCTGACGCCGGACTGCGAGATCATCGTGGTCAACGATGGCAGCGCGGACGCCACGGCTGACATCGCGGATGAGCTTGCACGGACCTATCCGGAGGTCAAGGTCATCCACCACCCCACGAACAGGGGCTACGGCGGCGCGCTGCGCACCGGCTTCCAGGCGGCGACCCGCGAATTCGTCTTCTACACCGACGGGGACGCGCAGTACGATCCGGCGGAGATCGAGCTGCTCTGGGATCGCCTCCGCGACGGCGTGGATGTGGTCAACGGCTACAAGATCAGCCGATCCGATCCGCTTCACCGCGTGGTCATCGGCCGCATCTATCACCACACGGTGAAGCGGCTCTTCGGGCTTCGCGTCCGCGACGTCGACTGCGACTTCCGGCTGCTCCGCCGCTCCATTTTCGACCGCGTGACGCTCGAGAAGGACAGCGGCGTCATCTGCCTCGAGATGATGAAGAAGATCCAGGACGCCGGCTTCAGGATCGCGGAAGTGCCCGTGCACCACTACCATCGCGCGTACGGCAAGTCGCAGTTCTTCAACTTCGGGCGGTTGTTCAAGACCGCCGTCGACGTCGCCCGCCTGTGGTTCGTGCTGGTCGTCCGTCGTGAACATCTCCGCGCGGCGGCCGCGGCGGCGCCGCCGGCGCGCGGGGGGATCGAGTGACCGCGCAGGACCAGTCAGCCTACCGCGAGTTCTACCGCGGACGCCGCGTGATGATCACCGGCGGCCTGGGGTTCATTGGCAGCAACCTCGCCCGCCTTCTCGTCGATCTGGGCGCCGACGTGCTCATCATCGATTCGCTCATCCCTGAGTACGGCGGCAATCTCTTCAACATCTCGGATATCGCGGATCGCGTCCGCGTGAACATTGCGGACGTGCGGATGCAGAGCACGATGGGGGTGCTCGCGCGCGGCCGCGAAGTGATCTTCAACCTCGCGGGCCAGGTCAGCCACGTCGACAGCATGCGGGATCCGTACACCGATCTCGAGATCAACTGCCGCGCGCAACTCTCGATCCTCGAGGCCTGCCGCATGCACTGCCCGGGCGTGCGGGTCGTCTTCGCCGGGACGCGGCAGGTCTACGGCCGGCCGGACTACCTGCCCGTCGACGAGCGCCACCTGGTGAGGCCGGCGGACATCAACGGCGTCAACAAGGCGGCGGGCGAGTACTATCACCTGCTGTACAACAACGTTTTCGATGTCCGCGCCTGTTCGCTGCGGCTGACGAACGTATACGGTCCGCGCCAGCTCATCAAGCACAACCGGCAAGGATTCATCGGCTGGTTCATTCGACTGGCGCTCGAGGACAAGGAGATCGAGGTCTTCGGCGACGGGCAGCAGATCCGCGATTTCGTGTATGTCGACGACGCGGCGGACGCGTTCCTGCGCGCCGGCGCGGCCGATACGTGCGACGGCGACGTGTTCAACGTCGGCGGATGCGAGCCGATCACGCATCGGGATCTGACGTCGATGCTCGTTTCCGAGGCCGGCAGCGGATCCGTGCGTTTCGTGGACTGGCCCTCGGACAAGAAGCGAATCGACATCGGCAGCTTCTATTCCGATTCGTCGAAATTCCAGCGCGCCGTCGGCTGGAAGCCGGTGGTCGGCCTGCGCGAAGGCCTGCGCCGGACGCTGGCGTTCTACCGCCAGCACATGTCGCACTACGTCGAGCCCCCGTCATGATCCCCTTCCTGCAGCTCACGCCCGGAGAGGACGCCGCCGCCGTTCGCGCCGCGGTCGATCGCGTGATCGAGCGCGGCTGGTTCGTCCTCGGCCCGGAGCTCGACGCCTTCGAGCACGAGTTCGCCGGGGCGACATCCGCGGCCCACGCGGTGGGTGTGGGCACCGGCACCGATGCCCTGGCGATCGCGCTGCGCGCGCTCGGCATCGGCCCCGGCGACGAAGTGATCACCGCACCGCTGTCGGCGGCCTACACGGCGCTCGCGATCATGGTGGTGGGAGCCCGGCCGGTGTTCGCCGACATCGATCCGGATCGGCTCACGCTCGACCCCGACGCCGCGGCGGCGGCCGTGACGCCGCGGACCGCGGCGCTCATGCCGGTACACCTGTACGGGCAGCCGTCGGACATGCCGGCGATTGCGGCGGTGGCGGCGCGCCACGGCCTCGCGATCGTCGAGGACTGCTGCCAGGCGCATCTCGCCTCCTGCGGGGGCCGTCCGATCGGCAGCTTCGGCGCGATTGCCGCCTACAGCTTCTATCCGACGAAGAACCTCGGCGCGCTTGGCGACGGCGGCGCGCTCACGACCGCCGACGCCGGTCTCGCGGCGCGGGCGAAGCGACTGCGCAACGGCGGCCAGACGGATCGGTACCACCACGGCGAGTTCGGCGTGAACTCCAGGCTCGACGAGCTCCAGGCGGCGGTGCTCCGCGCGCGGCTCGAGTGGCTGCCCCGCTGGACGGCACGGAGGCGGGGCCTCGCGGCGGAGTACCGCGTCGCGCTCGCGGGCGCGCCCGTCTCCGTGCCGCCCGAATGCGATCCGGGGCACGTGTATCACCTCTTTCCGGTGCGCAGTGACGCGCGCGCAGCGATCCGCGCGGCCCTCCAGGCCTCCGGCATCGAGACCCTCATTCACTATCCCGTCCCGATACCGCGGCAGCCGGCGGTCGCCTCCGAGGATCCGGCCGAATGCCCGGTGGCCGATCGCGTGTGCAGCGAGATCTTCTCGCTGCCCCTCTATCCGTCGCTGCCGGAGGGAGCGATCGACCGCGTGGCCGCCGCGCTCGCGTTGAGTTCGACCGGTGACCACTGAGTCGAGACCGAGACCCCTCCGCCGTGGCGCCCTCCTTCTCCTCATCCTGGCGGCGCAGTTCGTTGTCTTCGAGCTCGCGCTGCGTTCATGGGGAAGCTCCGAGGCGGCGCCGGCATTCCAGGGATTGTTCATGGACGATCCGGCGACCGGGTTCCGGATGAAACCGGGCGCGCGCGTCCGCTACACGACGTCCGAATTCGACACCCAGATCAACATCAACGGCGCCGGCGTGCGCGACGACGAGGAGCTTGGGCCCAAAGCGCCCGACGAGCGGCGCATCGTCATCCTGGGAGACTCGCTCGTCCTGTCGGTCCAGGTGCCGTTCCGGCAGACGTTCGGCGAGCTGCTGGAGCAGCGTCTCAACGCGCGCGGATCGGGCGTGCGCTATCGGGTCATCAATGCCGGAGTGCAGGGTTATGGGCCCGTACAGGAGCTGCGGCTCTTTCAGAAACTGGGCGCGAGCCTCCAACCCGACGTCGTCATCGAGGCGCTGTTTGTCGGCAACGATGCGGAGGATGCGTTCACGTCGCGCTCGGCGCTGAGCGCCTCCGGGCGGCCGGTTGCGCGCGACATGCGGGAGCTGTTGTTGACGAGGCTGCGCCGTACCGTGCGGCGGAGCATGGTCCTGCAACTGCTGCGGCTCCGGCTGGTGACCGCCACGTCGCGATTCACCGCACGGATGTCGACGGAGCCACCGCTCCAGAGCTACGCCGCCGACCCCGCGCCACGCATCGCCGAGGGTCTGAACCTGACGCGCGAATGCGTGCAGCGGATTGCCGATCGCGCCTCCGAGCTTCAGGCGCGCACGGCACTCCTGCTGATGCCCGCACGCTTCCAGCTCGATGACGCGGATCACGGGCGGCTGAAGCAGGCGGTGCGCCAGGCAGGCGGAGAACTCGTCCGTGATGCGGCGAGCACGCGGTTCAGGACGACGCTCGGCGGCCTTGGGCTGCCGATGATGGACGTGCTGGAACCGCTGCGCGCGGCGCCCCCGGGACCCGACCTGTTCTTTCAGCAGACCGTTCACCTGACGCCGCGTGGCCACGAAGTCGTCGCGGAGGCGCTCGAGCGTTTTCTGCTCGACGCCGGTCTCGTCAACGACAGGCAAGGCGGGACCCACTGACCGGATCCATGTAGATGGTTTTCAACTCCCTGCAGTTCATCTGGTTCTTCGTCGTGGTCTACGCCCTGTACCGGGTGCTGCCCCACCGCGCGCAGAACTGGCTGCTGCTCGTCGCGAGCTACTATTTCTACGCGGCGTGGGACTGGCGGTTTCTCGGCCTGCTGATGGCGTCCACGCTCGTCGACTTCACGTGCGGGCGGCTGCTCGGGCGCGCGAGCACTCAACGCACGCGTCGTCTCCTGCTCACGCTGAGCCTCGGATTCAATCTGACGCTGCTGGGATTCTTCAAGTACTTCAACTTCTTCGCCTACAACCTGCACACGATGTTCGGTGCCCTCGGCTGGCAACTTGACTTCGTGACGGTGCACGTGCTGCTGCCGGTCGGCATCTCCTTCTATACGTTCGTCACCATGAGCTATGTGATCGACGTGTACAGGCGCGAGATCCCGCCGACGCGAGACCTGCTCGATTTCGCGGTATTCGTGGCGTACTTCCCGCATCTGGTCGCCGGTCCCATCCTGCGGGCGTCGCGGCTGCTGGCGCAGATCGACGCGCCGCGGCGGATCTCTCGCGATCAGATCCGCGACGGGTGCTGGCTCATCGCCTGGGGGTTCCTGCAGAAGATCTTCGTCGCGGACAATCTTGCGCCGCTCGCGAACATGGTGTTCGAACCCGGCGCGCACCACACCGGCGTCAACGTCCTTCTCGGCACGTACGCGTTCGCGTTCCAGATCTACGGAGATTTCGCCGGGTACTCGAACATCGCCCGCGGCACGTCGAAGCTGATGGGGATCGAGCTCATCGAGAATTTCCGGTTCCCGTACTTCGTCCGGTCACCGCAGGAGTTCTGGCGGCACTGGCATATCAGTCTCTCCACGTGGCTGCGCGACTACCTGTACATCCCGCTCGGCGGCAATCGGGGGTCCGCCGCGCGAACCCGCCGCAACCTGCTCATGACGATGGCGCTCGGCGGTCTCTGGCATGGCGCCGCGTGGACCTTCGTGCTCTGGGGCCTGTACCATGGCCTGCTGCTCGTCGCCTATCGCGAAGCCGAGCGCGTCGCGGTGCTGAAACGGTGGATCCACGGTACTGGAGCGCTCGCACGCGCGACCTCGTGGGCGGTGATGTTTCACCTCACCTGCTTCGGGTGGCTGATCTTCCGCGCCCGATCGGCGCAGCACATCGGCGCGATGACATCGGCGGTCGCCACCTTGTTCGCGCCGGGTTCCGTCAACGTCGAGGGGCTCCTGGTGCCGTTGCTCCTTTACACCGCGCCACTGCTCCTCGTACACGCCGCCGAGGCGTACGCCGACGACGTGCTGGTGGTGCGACGGTTTCCGACCTTCGTGCGATACTCCGTTTACGCCGCGACGTTCTACCTGATTTTTCTTTTCGGAAATTTCGGAGGGGCGGAGTTCATCTACTTCCAGTTCTAAAGGAGCGCGGCTGGCCCGGTGACATGCACGGTCTGATGTACGGCGTGGAGCTCCTGATCGTCTGCTGGCTGCCGGGGGCCATCCTCTTCCGGCTGCCGTGGCTCGACCGCGAGCGGCGCGCGGCGCTCGACGCCGAGGAGCGGCTGTTCTGGTCGGTCGTGATCAGCCTGGCCGTGTCGTTGTCCGTGGTGCTCGCGCTGGCGCTGGGGCACCGGTACAGCTTCGGGCGCCTGCTGGCGGCGGATGTCGCGGTCGCGGTGGCTGCCGCGGCCGCCGCGCGCTTCCGGGTCCGGCTGCCGGGAGCCAGGCGAATCGGCTGGACCGCCCTGCTGCCGCTCGCGCTCGTGCTGCTCGGGTGCTGGCGTTTCTTCCCGACGGCCGAGTACATCATCGGCGGCAAGGATCCGGGCGTCTACGTGAATGAGGGCGTGCAGATCGCGCAGCGCGGCGCGATCGTCATTCACGACGACGCCGTCCAGGCCGTGCCTCCCTTCGCGCGCGACCTGTTCTTCCCCTCGGACAAGCGCCAGGACTACTACAGCGTGCTGTTCATGGGGTTCTTCGTGAAGGACCCCGAGGCCGGCACCGTCATCGGACAGTTCCCGCACCTGTTCCCGGCGTCGATTGCAATTGGATACGGCATCGACGGCCTGACCGGCGCGCTGCGGACCGTGGGGGTGTGGGCGATCCTCGGGCTGCTCGCGGTGTACTTCGCCGGCGCGCGCCTGCTCGGCCGCCCGGCGGCCTTTGCCGCCTCGGCTCTGCTGGCGCTGCACGTCATCGAGGTATGGTTCGCCCGTTACCCGAACGCGGAAGTCGTCATGCAGGCGCTGCTCTTCGCGGCGTTGCTCGCCAACGCGCGGGCGCACGTCGACGGCGATCGGTTCTTCGCGCCGGTCGCGGGCGGGCTCCTGGCGCTGCTGCTCTTCCTGCGCTTCGACGCCGTGCTGTGCATCGCGGGTGTCGGCGCGGGCCTCGTGCTCGGTGCGTTCAACGGCCAGCGCGTCCGGGCCGGATTCGTGGCCACCTTCGCCGGCGGCGCGGCGCTCGCGGCCGCGTATCTGCTCGGTCCGATGCGCGCCTACTCGGATCTGCCGCTGGTGTTCCTCAGCAACCTGCCGTGGTGGGAATATGCGCTCCTCGGCCTCGCGGGCCTGGCGGGCGTTGCCGGGATCGCCCTGGCGTCGAAACCTTCGCGGGTGAACGATCTCGTCGTGGCCTGGGTGCCGACGGCGATCGTCGCGAGCGTCTGTCTCGCCGCGGCGTACGCGCTGTACGTGCGGCAACCGGTCGGCAGGACGGCCCTGCACGATGCGTACGCGCTGCGGATGTTCACCGGATACTACCTGACGCTGCCGGCGCTCGCCGCCGCATTGCTCGGCCTGGCCATCGGCGCGCGCCGGACGTTCTGGCGCGATCCCGCGCTCATCGCGACCGCCGTGATCTTCTCGTTCTTCTTCTTCTACAAGATCCGCGTGTCGCCCGATCACTTCTGGATGGCGCGGCGGTTCCTGCCGTCGATTCTCCCCACGGCGCTGCTGTTCGCCTGCGGCGCGGCGTTTACCGGCGCGACATACGGCCGGCGGCCCCCTCACCTGCGCCGCCTGCTCATCCGGATCGCCTTCGTGGCCCTGCTGGCGCTCCACTACGGCTGGGCGAGCCGCCCCGTGATGGCCCACGTCGAGTACGCCGGGTTGATCCCGCGCATCGAACATCTCGCCGGCACGATTGGCGACGACGACCTGACGATTGTCGAATCGCGCGACGCCTACAGCGACATGCACGTGCTGGCGACGCCGCTGGCGTTCATCTACGCACGCCAGGTGCTGGTCCTAAGGTCGGCGCGGCCCGACAAGGCGGCCTTCGCCGCCTTCCTCGAGTGGGCTCGCACGAAATACAAGCGCGTGCTGTTCATCGGCGGAGGCGGGACGGACCTCCTCTCGTACCGCTACGGCGTGAAGGCGATTGACAGCCCCCGGTTCCAGGTGCCCGAATACGACGCGCCCGTCAATGCGTATCCCCGCTCCGTCCGGCGGAAAGAGTTCGATTTTGGCGTGTATGCGTTCGAGGACCCGGCGCCACGCGAGGGACAGTGGTTCGACCTGGACGTCGGCGTGAAGGACGACCTGCACGTGCTGCGGTTCCACGCGAAAGAGGAGACCGAAGGGCGCACATTCCGCTGGACCGGTCCGACCTCCTACGTGTCGGTGACCGTCATTCACCCGACGGCGCGTGAGGTGACTCTCTGGATGAACAACGGAGGCCGCCCGCCGGCCGCGCCACCCCCGCGGGTCGCCGTGTCGCTCCACGGCCAGCTCCTCGGCACCGTCTATGTCACCGCGGGCTTCGCGCCGTACACCCTGGCGATTCCGCCGGAACTCGCCCGGCGCGCGGCCGACTTCGGGGACCCCGTCGAGCTGAAACTCACGGCGTCCACGTGGAACCCGCACAAAGTCCTCGGCAGCGGCGACGATCGGCAACTGGGCGTGATGCTCGATCGCGTGGCGGTAAGATAGCGCCGGATGCCCCGGCTGCACATTTACGACAGGCGTGAGCGCAGGCTCGTGTTGGCGGCCGACGGCATGTTTGCCGCGGCGGCGGCCCTCGCGCGCCCCTTTCGCTCCCGCCGTCCTGTTGCATCGCCGCGGCGCATCCTCCTTCTGAGGCTGGAGCGGATTGGGGACCTGGTCATGGTCCTTCCCGCCATCGCCGATGTCCGGCGGTTGGCTCCCGATGCGCGGATCGATCTCGTCGTGGGCAGCTGGAACCAGTCCCTGGCGTCGGCGGTGCCCGAGGTGTCGCGCGTCGAGACGCTCGACGCGGCGTGGCTCGCGCGAGGGGGAACGGGCCGGGGCATCGTGTCGCTCTCCAGGGCCGCTCGGGCATGGCGCACGGAAGACTATGACCTCGCGATCAACTTCGAGCCCGATCTGCGGAGCAACGTGCTGCTCGCCGCGTCGGGTGCCGCATGGACGGCCGGCTATCGCAGCGGCGGCGGCGGGGCGCTCGTCGACGTGGCGCTCGACTACGACACGCGCGCCCACACGACCGACAACGCGCGGCGGCTTGTGGCCGCCGTGTTCGGCGAGGCGCAGATTCCGGCGGAGAGCTATCGGCTCGCCGTTCCTCCGTCTGCCGCCGCGGCGGCCCGCCAGCGCATCGATGGGGCGGCCCGGCCGCTGGTGGGCCTGCATGTCAGCGGCGGCCGCGCGATCAAGCAGTGGGATCTCGATCGCTTCGCGGCTGCCGGCCGGCGGCTGGCGGCGGAAGGGATGACGATTATCCTGACCGGCTCGGCCGCCGATCGGCCTCTCGTCGATGCCGTCCGCACGCACCTGCCCTCCGCACAGGTCGTGGACGCGGCTGGCGATCTGGATTTGCTGGAGCTTGCCGCGCTCGTTCGCGAGCTGGACGTCCTCGTCACCGGTGACACCGGGCCCATGCACGTCGCCGCAGCGGTGGGAACGCCAATCGTCGCGATCTTCGGCCCGTCGGACCCCGCGCGCTACGCCCCGCGGGGGCCGCGCGATCGGGTCGTGCGCGTCGAGCTGCCGTGCAGTCCCTGCAATCGCATCCGGCTGCCGCCGGCGCGCTGCACGGGCCACACGCCGGACTGTCTGGTCCTCGTCAGCGTGGAGCAGGTATTCGAAGCGACGCTCACCGTGCTCGACGCCACACGACGAGCGAAGGCGGGATCCGCGTGAAGGCCGCCGTTCTGCTCGTTGACACAGGCACCGGTCCCCGCCGTGTGCGGCTCGCCGACTATCTGGACGGACCGCGCGAGGAGCAGGCCACGCGCGCGGCGCACGACTGGATCAAGCGGCTGCGCCACGTGAAAGTAGAGGAACAGCCTCTCCGGCGGCGGTTCCGTTACCGCGGGGATTCTCTCTGGTGGTTTGCGGAACTCTACCTGCACAAGCGGCAGGTGATCCTGGACCTGTTCCGGATCCTGCTCGCGCTGGAGCACCTGTTCGATTGCGAACGGCCTCTTGAAATCAAGGTGGCGTCGGGCGGACCTCTCGTGCGCGGCATGGTGCCGCAGGTGGCGGGGCGGCGCCGGTGCAGGCACGCGCGGGCACATGGATTCGGCGCGTCGTGGCTGCGGCTCGCCAGGCTCGATCTTCGCGCCCGCGCGCTCACGTTCGCCGCCCGCGCCTCGCGGCATCGCCCCGGCACCGCCGCGTCGGGGCCAGCCGGCGTCCGCATCGTGGCCTTCGTGCACCGGGCGTTCTGGCGGGCCGGAGCCAGCGAGGCGAGCGCGGAGTTCTACATTGGCTCGGTGCTCGCCGCACTCGGGCGCCGCCTGTCATCGGCCGGGGTGTGCTTCGTCGGGGTCGGGCCGCGGTCGAACTTCGGCGCGCGCCGGTGGTGGCATGCAATGGGTTCGGACCCCGCCGCGGCCGCGGTCATCCCTGTCGAACGCTTCGCGCCAGGCCGGGCGCTGAAAGACTCGACGAAGATCTGGTGCGAACGCTACGCCGTGACGCGCGCGCTCTGGCACAGCGCGGACGTGCGCGAGCACGCCGTCCTCAACGGCTGCGACTGCTGGCCGGCAATCCGCGAGGAGCTTGCCGGCATCGCGTTGCTCCAGTGGCCGTGGTCGACGCGTGCGATGGACGAAGCCGGCGCGGCTCTCGATGCGCTCGAACCGGAAGCCGTCGTCACCTATGCGGAGGCGGGAGGATGGGGACGGGCGGTGGTGCTCGAGGCGCGGCGCCGCGGCATTCCCTCAATCGGGCTCCAGCATGGGTTCATCTATCGCCACTGGCTCAATTACCTGCACGAGCCGGACGAGATGGAACCGGACCCGGAGCGCCCGGACGACCGCGGGTTCCCGCACCCGACGCTCACACTGCTCTTCGACGGTTACGCCGCCGATCATCTCGAGCGGCGCGGCCGGCTGCCGCGTGCCTCGCTCGCGGTGACGGGCAGCCCGCGCCTGGACGCGCTGGTGGCCGCCGCCGCCGCGCTGTCTCCTGAGGACATCGAGCGCGCGCGAAGCGGCGCCGGAGGACAACAGGCGCAACCGCTCGTCCTGTTCGTCGGGAAGTACCGCGAAGCGCGGCACGTGCTGCCGCATCTGGTGGACGCCGTCGCGACGATGCCCGGCGTGCGGCTTGCCATCAAGACGCACCCGGCGGAGACGCCGGACGCGTACGCGCGCGTGGTTCACGGACGGGCGAACGTACGGGTTTTGCCGGCATCCGCCGCTCTCGCGCCACTGCTCCTCGGCAGCCGCGCCGTCGTGACGGTGAATTCGACCGCGGCGCTCGACGCCGCGGTGCTCGGAGTGCCGGCTCTGGTCATCGGCTTACCCAACAATCTCACGCCATTTGTCGACGCTGGCATGATGGCGGGTGCCGGAGATCCCTCGGAGATCGCGCCTCAGCTCGGCCGGATCCTGTATGATCAGGATTTCCGCCAGCATGTTGAGCGCGCGCGGAGCACGTTCATGGCCCGATTCGGCATTCGCGCCGATGGCCGCGCGGCCGAGCGCGCCGCCGACGCGGTGGCCGCTGTGCTCAGCGCGCACGGCCGCCGGACGGGACAGGACATAGGAGACAGGGGACAGGAGTGAGGAGAGAGGAGCTTCCGCCTCCTGCCTCCTGCCTCCTGCCTTCTCTCTCCTGCCTTTGACCCACGAAAGGAAGCGCATGCGCGTTCTCATCACCGGCGGAGCCGGTTTCGTCGGATCCCATCTCTCGGAAGCGCTGCTCGAGCAGAACGACGAGGTGTTCGTCCTCGACAACCTCTCGACCGGATCCATCGACAACATCGTGCATCTGAAGGCGCATCCGCACTTTCATTACACGATTGACGTGGTCGAGAACGAGCCGGTGCTGGCCGAGCTCGTGGACCGCTGCGACGTCGTGGTCCACCTTGCGGCCGCCGTGGGCGTCAAACTGATCGTCGAGCAGCCGGTTCACACGATTGAGACGAATGTGCACGGCACCGAGGTCGTGCTCAAGCACGCGAACAAGAAGAAGAAGCTCGTGCTGATCGCGTCGACGTCAGAGGTGTACGGAAAGAGCACCGATGTGCCCTTCCGCGAGGACCAGGATCTCGTGCTCGGACCCTCGTCGAAGCACCGCTGGGCATACGCCTGCAGCAAGCTCATCGACGAGTTCCTGGCGCTGGCGTACTGGAAGGAGCGAAACCTCCCGGTGATTATCACGCGGCTGTTCAATACGGTCGGGCCGCGTCAGACGGGGCAGTACGGCATGGTCGTCCCGAACTTCGTGCGACAGGCGCTCGCGGGCAAGCCCATCACCGTGTTTGGCGACGGCACGCAGACGCGCAGCTTCACCTATGTCGGCGACGTCGTGCGCGCCATGGTAGCCTTGATCAACGAGCCCCGAGCGATCGGCCAGGTCTTCAATATCGGGAACGGCAACGAGATCTCGATCAACGGGCTGGCGGAGAGGGTCAAGGCACTCACCGGCAGCTCGTCGGAGATCGTACACATCCCATACGACCAGGCGTACGAGGCGGGTTTCGAGGATATGCCACGGCGCGTGCCGGACATCTCGAAAGTCCGCGCGCTCATCGGCTTCAACCCGACCGTCGAGCTGGACGAGATTCTCACGCGCGTCGTGGAGCACTTCCGCCAGCTCTGAAAACAATGCCCGAGTCGTTCAAGCTCAAGGCTGCCGCACGCCGCGCTGCCGAGACCGTGTTGCGCAAGCAGGCGAAGCCTGTACGCCGCCTGCTGCTCGCGAGCGGCCGGGACCGCGCGCCCAGGCTGCCGGAAATCGTGCAGATCGAGAGCACGAACATCTGCAACGCGAAGTGCGTGTTCTGCCCGCGCGACGAGATGCACCGCCGGCAAGGGGTGATGAGCGTCGAGCTGTTCAGGAAGATCGCGGACGAGTGCGCCGCGCTCGGGATCACGCACGTCCGCATGCACAACTACGGTGAAGCGTTCATCGACAGAAGACTGGTCGAGAAGGTGCGCTACGCGAAGGAGCGCGGCATCCGGGAGGTGGGCGTCATCACCAACGGCTCCCTCATGCCGGAGGAGGTCGCGCGCGGCATCATCGAAGCGGGGCTCGACGCGATCAACATCAGCGTGGATGCCTCGGGAAAAGAGGTCTTCGAGTCCACCCGGATCGGCCTGAAGTACGACAAGGTGATAGCCAACATCGAGCGCCTCATCCGCATCCGCGCCGAACTCGGTCGATCGCGGCCCAAGCTGATTCTCTCCTTCGTCCGGCAGAACAACTCCGCCGACGAACAGGCGTTCATCGAGCACTGGCGCAAGATCGCGGACAAGATCCACATCACCGACCTCCACAACTGGGCGGGCACGCTGAACACCCAGTCCGACGTCAACTATCCGTGCTATCGCCCGTGGCTCACGTTCACCGTGTTGTGGGACGGACGGGTGTCGCTGTGCTGCGCGGACTTCGACGGCCATACCATCCTCGGCGACCTGACGAGCTCGACCATCCAGGACATCTGGAATGCGGAGCCCTATCGGGCCGTGCGCGCCCAGCATCTCGAGAGCGGCGGCCCGGATATCTGCCGCGCCTGTGACCTGCCGCGCAAGGATTCCCCCCTCTGGATCACCAAGCTCATCTAACCTCAGCCGGGGCTCCGCCCCGGACCCCGGCTCGGTCGCTCGCGGGGACCCCTGCGCCCCGCGCCGCTCCCTC
>MELC01000036.1:0-53706 GCA_001767455.1 Acidobacteria bacterium RIFCSPLOWO2_12_FULL_66_21 | reverse complement strand
TCGCTCGCGGGGACCCCTGCGCCCCGCGCCGCTCCCTCCCAGGCGCGCCGTGCGCGCCTCCGGTCGCAGCCCGCCCCGGACCCCGGCTCGGTCGCTCGCGGGGACCCCTGCGCCCCGCGCCGCTCCCTCCCAGGCGCGCCGTGCGCGCCTCCGGTCGCAGCCCCTGCCCCGGACCCCGGCCGTGCGCGCCCGAAGCGGATTTCTTCCGTCCGCCGAGCTCGCGGGACCGTCTCAAGGGGCGTATACTACTTCGTGGCGGGACGAGTGATGAATATGCAGAAGCTCTTTCGCTGCCTGATAGTGGGCGGGGTTCTCGCGGCGACCGCGAGCGCGGCCGGCGCCGGCGACCTGAAGCTGACGATTGCCCGCGGCCGCGTCACGCTGATTGCCACCGACGTCCCCGTCCGGCAGATCCTCACCGAGTGGGCGCGAGTCGGCAAGGCGACGATTGTCAACGGCGAGAAACTGGGCGGGCCGCCGCTCACCCTGCAGCTCATCGACGTGCCGGAGCAACAGGCACTCGATACCGTGCTCCGATCGGCGAGCGGCTACGTGGCCGCCCAGCGCGCCGCGTTCGACCCGGCCGCCTCCGTGTTCGATCGGATCATGATTCTGCCGACGAGCAGGGCGCCTGTCGTCTCGGCCAGCGCAACGCCGCCGCCGTTCACCAACAACAACCGGACGATGATGCCGCAGCCGGTTGACGACGACGAGCCGATGCAACCGCCGATGATGCCGCCCAACATGACGCCGAACGGCATGCAGCCGGCAGCGACGGCCGTCCCGGCGCAGACTCCGGGCATGCCGACGGGCGCGCAGCCGCTGACGGCGCCTCGACCGGGCATGCTGCCCCCTCCCCCGGCCGGCCAGCCGAATCCATACACCACCGCGCCTCCGATCATTCGGCCGCCTGGCGGACCCGGCGGGCGTGGCGGTGGACCCGGCGGCGAACGATAGGCAGTCTCCTGCTCTCCTGAGGCCCGGCGCCTGCGCCGGGCCTGTTACAATCTCCAGCACAATGAGTGTAAGTCGACCGGTGGTACGCCGCGGCGAATACGCCGCGCGCGGCGACTATCACCGTTCTCCGGATCCGGACTGGGAGTTCTATCCGACCTACGTCGCGAAGCTCGAGATTGTCCGGCGCTGGCTGGAGGCCCTGCCCGGCGCGGCACGCGTGCTGGATGCCGGCTGCGGCGAGGGCGTGCTGGTCGAGGAGTATGCGGATCGCCTCCGGATCGAAGGCATCGACGCGAACTACTCGTCCGAGCGCGTGAAGGCGGGCTCGTTGACCGCGCTCCCCTATCCTGACGCCACGTTCGATCGCGCGCTATGTCTCGACGTGCTGGAGCATCTGACGTTCGAGGAGCAGCCTCGCGCGCTCGCCGAGTTGCGGCGGGTGCTGCGGCCCGGCGGGGAGCTGCTCGTATCGGTGCCCAACCTCGCGCATCTCCAGTCGCGCGTGCATTTCCTGCTGCGCGGCCGGCTCATTCGCACCGCCTCGGAGCTGAAGCACCCCGGCGATCGTCCGGTCGCGGATTACATCGACCTCGCGCGCCGCGCGGGTCTCACGCTCGTGGCCCGACAGGGGATCTTCCCGACCATCCCCGTTCTGACGCATCTCATCCGCAAGTCTCCCGCGCGCCTGCGGCCGCTCCATCGCGCGCTGACCCGGCTGCTGCCGGTGCCGGGCTGGTGCTTTCTCAACATCCTGCGCTTCGCGCGATCGTGATCGACTGACCCGTGCGCAAGACGCTGGGCGCTCTTTCGAAGAACGTTGCGATCTACGGCGCAGGGGATGTGGCTGTCTCGGCGATCAGCCTGCTGCTGCTTCCGATCTACATCCGGCATCTCACCAAGGACGATTACGGCGCCCTCGCCCTGATCGGCGGCGTGGAGGCGCTCGCGAAGATCGCGTTCCGCTGGGGCCTCGACGGCGCGTTCATGCGGTATTACCTCGAGCGCGCCGAGTCATCGACCCTGCGGCGGCTGGCGAGCACGCTGTTCCTGTTTCTCCTGGGCGCGAGCGGCCTCGTCGCCGCCGCGGCGCTCGTCGCGTCGCCGCTGATTGCGCATGCGCTGTTCGGCAATCTGCGGTACCTGCTGCCCCTGCGTCTCGTCCTCGTCAACACCTTCCTCCTCACCTTCACGTTCCTGCCGTTTCACGCGATGCGCATGAGCGGCCAGGCCGTCGCGTTCAGCACGTTTGCGGTCGCTCGCTCGGCCTCCACGCTCGTCCTTCGCCTGGCGCTCGTCGTCGGCCTGGGCTGGGGCCTGACCGGCCTGATGGCGGCCGACCTGATGGTCACGCTGGCGCTGCTTCCGCTGCTCTGGCCTTGGTGCCGTCCGATGCTGGGTCGGACGTTCTCGACCGCGGAGTTGCGGACGTGCCTGCGCTTCGGGCTGCCGCGGCTGCCGCACGGTCTGGCCCAGCAGGCGCTGGACGCCGGCAACAAGTTCCTCCTGAGCCTGTACATTCCTCTGTCGGCGCTGGGCGTCTATCAGATCGGCACGACGCTCGGCCAGTCGCTCAAGTTCTTTCTTTCGGCGTTCGAGACGGGGTGGGCGCCGTTCTACTACGAGACGGCGCGACAGCCGGGCGCGGAAGTGGTCTTCGGCAAGATCGCGACATACGGCATCGCGATCCTCGCGCTGCTCGTCGCGGGCATCACCGCCATCGCGCCGGATCTCGTGCTGCTGTTCGCGAACCGCAGCTACGAGGGAGCGGCGGTCGTGGTGCCCCTCATCGCTCTCGGCATCGCCTTCCAGGGCGTGTATCTGCTCACCTCGATCGGCCTGAATCTCACGGGCCGGACCAAGTACTACCCGGTGTCCACCTTCGCGGCCGCCGCGGCAGGTCTCGGGAGCGGCGCGGTGCTGATGCCGGCATTCGGCGTCACCGGCGCCGCGGTTTCCTTCCTGATCTCGTACGTCACGCTCGCCGCGGTCGCCGGCTTCTTCGCGCAGCGTCACTATCGGATGACGTACGAAAAGGGGCGCATCGTCCGGGTCGTGATCGCCGCCATCATCGCGGCGGCGATCGCGGCGGCCCTGCCGGCGCTCCCGCCGCTCGCGGGCTTCCTCGTGCGGGGCTCGGTGACCGTGCTCGTGTTCGCGGCGCTGCTGTGGTCGGGCGGCTTCATGCGGCCGACCGAGCGTGCGTTCCTGTGGGGACTGTGGGCGCGGGCCGAGCGCGTCAGGCGCTGAACTCGAGCGGGAGTGGCCTCGGCGCGTTAGAATGTCAGGATCTGCGTGTTCCACAGAAATCATGACCGGTGCCGGCCGGGCGGGCTCCAGGGAGAGGCTTGATGATCGGGGAGCGGACACTCTTGGTGAATCCGCCGCTTGTCGGCGGCATTGCGTTCACGCGCCAGGGACGGTGCCAGGAGCGCGAGGAAGTGCTGGGTACGACAAAGCCGCCGCTCACGCTGGCGCTGCTGGCCTCGCTCCTGCGCGAACGCGGGCACGCCGTCCGGCTCGCGGACCTGACCGCGACGCGCCAGGAGATCGACGACCTCATCCGTGCCCTCGATGCGGAAGGGTTCCTGCCGACGCTCATCCTGTTTCCGAGCACCACACCGACGCTTGCCGCGGATGTCGCCGCGATGGCGTGCCTGAAGGCGCGCTACGACGCGCCGCTCTTCTGTTTCGGACCGCATGCTTCCACGACGCCCGTGGCCTCGATGGAGCGCGCGGCGGCAGTGGACGGGATGTTCGTCGGCGAGCCGGAGGATGGGGCCGTCGCCCTGGCGGCGCTCGGGTCACTTGACGAGCTCGGCAGCATCGCGAGCCTTACGTACCGGCGCGGCGGCGACATCATTCCGCACCGCGCACACGGGTCATTCGGCGGGTTTCTGACGGCGCCGATGCCGGCATGGGATCTGCTCGACCTGACCAGGTACCGCCTTCCGCTCGTCGGTCGACCGTACCTCATCGTCGAAACCTCGCGCGGATGTCCGTATACGTGCGACTTCTGCGTCGCGCCGCTCCATCAGGGCTACAAGTTCCGCGAGCGGAGCGCCACGGCGCTGGTCGACGAAATGGAGCGCGTCGTACGCGAGCACGGCGTGAAGTTCTTCTATCTGTGGGGCGACACGGTCACGCTCAATGTGAAATCGTTCAGCGCGATCTGCGAGGAGCTCATCGCCAGAAGACTGGACGTCCGGTGGTTCGGCAATGCGCGCGCCGACAACCTCCAGGACCCCGCCTTCGTGGATCGGCTGAAGCGATCGGGCTGCTGGATGCTCGCGCTCGGGATCGAAACCGAATCGGACCAGACCCGCAAGGACATGATGAAGCGCCTCGAGAGCCTCAAGATCCGCAAGGCGCTGCAGAACATGCGCGCCTCGGGGATCAAGTCGTTCGGCTTCTTCATCTTCGGCTATCCCGGCGAGACGCCCGCGGCGCTCGAACGGACCACGAGCTACGCGATCGAGCTCGACCCGGATTTTGCCAACTTCTACCCGGCTGTGCCGTACCCCGGAACCGAGCTCTACGCCAAAGCCAAGCGCGACGGGTTGCTGGTGAGCGAGGACTGGACCCGGATGGAGTATTCCTACTACGTGATGGAGGGCAACGGGCTCAACGAGCAGGTGGTCATGGAGGCCATCAACCGCGCAAAACGCCGGTTCTTCCTTCGGCCTGGTTACATCGCGCGGCACGCCGGCGATCTCGCGAAGCTGGCCACCAGCAAGTGGGGGGTCGCCTGGCACATCGGTTCCCGGATGCTCCTCGGCGCGAAGGTCGTAGACGCCGTAAAGTAAGGCCGTGCCGCTCCTCAAGAGGACCAGCCACGCGCTCTCGGCCAAACTGACGCGCGTCACGCTTGACCGCTTCATCGCGGCGCACGCCAGCCGCGGACTCACTCTGGACATCGGCGCGCAGAACGGCCCCTACGCCGCCGCCTTCCCTCGCCGGATTGCGGTCGACCTCCGCCGGGGCACGGGCGTGCAGGTGCTCGGCGACGCCCAGGCCCTCGGACTGATCGACGGCGTCTTCGACGTCGTCCTCTGCACCGAGGTTCTCGAACATCTGCCGGAACCGCAGCGGGCCGTCGACGAGATGTTCCGGGTGCTCAAGCCCGGCGGAACGTTGATCCTGACGACACGGTTCCTGTTTCCGATCCACGACGCGCCCCATGATTACTTCCGCTTCACGAAGTACGGGCTGCGGCATCTGCTGCGCCGGTTTGAGATACGGGAGCTGCAGGAGGAAACCACCAGCATCGGGGCGCTAGCCGTCCTGATTCAACGGCTCGGCATGCAGGCCGAGACGCTCGGCCGGACGCCGCTGCGCGGTGTCTGGCTCGTCGCCGCGCAGATCGTGCGGCGCTTGTCGTTCCTCATCACGCGCGAATACGGCGACAGCCGCCGCCAGGTCCTGGAACCCGGGATCATGACGAGCGGTTACCATGTCTTCTGCGAAAAGCCGCGCCGCGTCCGTACGTGCGAAGGGCCGCCACGAGGCGGCCCTTCGGAGGTCGGCTGACGCCCCGTCACTGCACCGTGACGCGCACGACGCGCGCCGCGTTGAACGTGTGGGTCACCGCGCTGTGACTGAACACCACGATGTCGTATGCGCCGGGAGGCAGATTGTTGACGACGATGTCGAATGCCGAAGCCCCGTATTGGGCACCGAAGATCGCGCCGACGTCCGCGCGCGCACCGCCGTATGCGGCGACGCCGACGAACCTCGGCGCGCTGCCGTCTGTGGGGAACGCCCACAGGTGCAGGGTGTCCACGCCAGGGCCGAAGGTGGCGCCGCGATCGATGGCCCATCCGCTCACGTGGAATCCGGACGCCGGCACGGTCGCGCCGGAAACGGGCCTGTCGAGGGCCATCAGCGGATCGCTGATCGTGATGGTGACCGCGCGCGACAGGTTGAACGTGCCGGCGACCGTGCTGTGGAGGTAGGTCACCAAGTAGTACTTCCCGGCGGGCAGGTTGTTCACCACAAGCCCGAACCCCGAGTTGGTGAACTGCGATCCGAACAGGGCTCCGACGTCGGGACGCACCCATCCGTAGCCGGGAACGCCGACAAAGATCGGAGCGCCGCCGCCAACCGGCCACGCCCAGACGTGCAGCGTGTCTACGCCCGTGCCCGTGCTCGCCCCAAGATCGAGGCCCCACCCGGCCAGCACGAATGGCTGCCGCACGAGGCCGGCGACCGGCACGCCAATCGCCATCACCGGATTCGGGACGGGGGCCCGCGGCTGCCCGACTGTCGTCGTGGCCACCATGACGCTGTTCACGGTCGCCAGACGGTTGCTGTACGAGATGTTCCACGTCGCCGAAGCAGTGCTGGTCGAGATCCGTGGATAGCGGCCCAGGATCCCCGGAATGAGTGAAGACGGAACGATCGACGTGACGGGGCTCGACCGAACGCCGTGCGCGTCCAGTTCCGCCGCGACGATCTCGTCAGAGGCTCCACTGGCGCGGATGCTCGCGATCCCGAACGTCCGGCTAATCGGATTGAACGCCAGGGCGAGAGCGTCGTACCCGGGGAGCTCGCGCGAAATCAAGTTCGAGCTCAGCAGGGTGCCGGCGGCGTCGAATTCCGCGCTGCGAACCTCGGGCACGCCACCCGGCTGCTGATGCCACGTCATCACGTAGCGTTCGGTGTCGGGGTTGTAGTCGACATCCGTTATGAACGTGAATCCAGAAATGAAGTTGAACGAATTCCTGACGAAGGACCCGGTGGCGGGCGACACAACCGCGAAGCCGGAGAAGCCGGCGGAACCCGCGGCGTTCTCGGCGCCGAACGACACGCCGAATTCGTTGGTCTTGGAGTTCCACGCCACGCCAGGATCGCGCCCGAACCCGCTCGACAACGTCAGCACCGAGCCAACGCCCGCGCCGGTGATGTCCACAAGTCGTGCCGCGACATGCGGAGACGAGGTCTTGCTCGGGTAGGTCCGCCACGCGACCAGGAACCGCCGGCTGTCGGGCGAGTACGCGATAGCGGCGGCGCTTTCGATCCATGCGGGGCTGCCCCCATCGGAAATGATGTTGTCGTTACCGATGAGAACACCGGGATACGCAACGACGCGCGTGTGCACGACGTTGTTGCCCGCGGGACCTTCCTCCAGGTAGGTGACCAGGAAGGCCCCCCGGCCGTCGTTGAGCTGCGGGCTGTAACGTGCGCGTGGAAAGTGAAAGCCGCCGCCACCGCGTGCGATGTCGAAGAACTGAGTCACCGGCGCACCGCTAGAATTCACGAACCACGCTACTGATGGAAAGTACGCGTTGATGATCAGGTACACCTTGTTGACCGGGTCGTACGCCGTGTCGGTCCCCTTGATGGCGGGCGCGCCGATCTGCGTTGCCGTCCCGATCATGCTGACGTTCCCGGCGCGGCTGAGCTGGGCGGCCGCCCCGCGCGCGTCTGCGAGCACGCACACCAGCGCCACCAGCACCCACCAACAGAGCCGGCGGGCGATCATGTCGTTCGAACGGTTCTTCATGACGTCCTTGGATCGGTCCGGAGTCTACGGATCTATGCCGCGATGGACAACGCCTGTAAGGAATATCGGCCGGTCCAACCGGCCCATTAGTGGGGAACGGAAGACATTATAGCGGAGAAGAGCCGCCAATCGGAAGCGGCATTTGCTCGGCGCGCGCCCGGGACCTGGGGTAGGCTGAACGGCGGACTTTCCCGGTGACTCGCCTACTCTCCCGCAGCCTCCTCGGATTCCTCGTCGGCGCGTGCTCCGGAATGGGCGCCCTGGCCGCCGTCTACGCGTACGACCCGGCCATCACCATGGAGATGGACCGCGGGACGGCAGCCATCTCCGGGCTGTACGACGCCGAACGCGCCGGCCAGGAGACCTACGCGTGGACGGGCCGAGAGGCGGACCTCAACCTGCCGGGACTCGACCGGCGACTGGCCTGGTCCTGCACGGTTCGACTTCGCGGCGGCCGGGCGGATCCCGATACGCTCCCCGACGTCCTTCTCACGGTCGATGGGGTGATCGCCTCGAGTGTCCGCACGACGAACGACTACCAGGACATCACGGTCCGCCTGCCGCCGAAACCGGGTGCGTCGGTGACGTCCAGGACGACGGTGACGCTGACCTCCTCGAAAACTTTTCAGCCGGGTCCCGCCGATCCGCGCGTCCTCGGTGTGATGGTGGACCGCTGGACGTGCGCGCCCGCGGATCAGGGCCTCGTCCGCCCGCCGCGACGGGCGCTCGTGGCGGCGGCAGAGGGTGGCGCGGCATTCGGCGCGGCGCTCGTTCTCGTCGGGCTGAGCTTGCCGGCGGCCGCAGCCGCCGGCGTCGCGATTGGCTGCGGGCAGGCGATGCCGGTCGCCTGGGGCGTTGGGATGTTCACGCCCTACGTCGCGCGGGTTCCGCAGTTGGCGTTCTGGATTGCCGCGATCCTCGTCGCCAGCATCCGCGCGTTCGAGTGGTTCAGCAGCCGTCGTCTCCATACCGAGGCGCGGTTTGTCGGGATCTTCACCGCGGCGATGCTGTACCTCAAGCTGCTGGCGCTCCTGCACCCGTCGAAAACTCCGATTGACGCCGTCTTCCACGCCCATCGCCTGATGTGGGTGCTCGACGGGCGGTTCTTCTTTACGCAGGCGATGCCGAGCGGGGTCCAGTTCCCTTATGCGATCGGCCTGTACATCTTCGCCGCGCCGTGGTCGCTCCTGACTCACGACTACGTCCTCCTGCTCCGCATCGTCGTCAGCGCCGCCGAGGCGACGGGGGGCCTGCTGCTCTACCTGCTCGTCTCCCGCGTGTGGGGCGATCGGCTCGCCGGCGCCATCGCCGCGGTGTTTTTCAGCGTGGTTCCACGCGCGTTCGAGATCGTCGGCAACGCCAACATGACCAACGCCTTCGGACAGGCCATCGCGCTCGCCACGGTGGCCGCGGCCGTGCTCTGGCGGTTGGACCGGCGCGCCTGGTGGCAGGTTGCCGCGTTCTGGTCGCTCACGGCCTTTGCGCTGCTCTGCCACGTCAGCACGCTCGCGCTGCTCAGCGCCACTCTCGCTGCGCTTGCCGGTCTGTACTGGTGGCGGGGCCGACCGGAATTGCGGGTAACGGCACTCACGATCATGGTGGCGCTGGCCATCGCCGTTCTGTTCTCGGTCGCGGTGTATTACGGACACTTCGCCGACGCGTTCCGCTCCGCGGTCAATGTTCGCGCATCATCGGCACCGGCGGCCGCGTCAGTTGCGCTGCCGCAGACAGCGATGGGACTCTCGGGCAAGGTGATCGAAGCTGCCAGGCTGAGCGTGGCTGCGGTTGGTTGGCCGATGTTGCTGCTGGCGGCCGTCGGTGCGGTTCCGTGGTGGCGCCGCGGGCGGCGCGACCGGCTCAGTCTCGCGGTCGCGGCATGGATCGCCGTTTATGTCGTGTTCGTCGCAAGCGTCGTCGTCGCGCCGGTGGGAACATCGTTCCTGCGTTACGCCGCCGAATTCATCACGCGAGTCACGCTCGCGACCTATCCCGCCGTCGTGGTGCTCGCCTCGGTGGGCGCCGCCACGGCGCTGCGGCGCGGGTGGGTGTCGCGCCTGCCGGCGATGGCGCTGGCAGCGCTGGCCTGCGCTGCGGGGCTGCAGTCCTGGCTCGACTGGCTGCGTTAGCGGGTCAGGGCGAGGACGCGATCGGCCGCGCGCACCCTCGCGATGCTGTTGCCCGTGCGCAGCGTTCGACGCAGGACGCCGAAATCGGACCGGGACGTTTCCACCAGGCCCAGGGCCGCCTCCTCTCGAATCGCCGCGTTCGCGTCTCGCGAGAGATTGTCGAGGACGGATCGGGCAAGATCGGGATCGTGCGGCGCGATGAGCCGTGCAGCGTCCAGGCGAATGGACGGATCAGGGTCCGACGCCAATGCGCGCACGAGCGATTTCCAATTCTCGTCGGGCTGACTCGCGAGAAACGTGGCTGCGGTCAGACGCATCGAGGCGTGCTCGCTCGCCGCAAGTTCGAGCAGCACTGGCGCCCCGCTCGTGTCGCCCAGGCGATAGAGCGCGCCGGCAGCCTGCACGCGCACGGCGCCGTGTGGATCCTGGAGCAGAGGTCGCAACACGACGATGTCTTCGGCCCGGCCAAGCTTGCCCAGGGCGGTCGCAGCGGCAGCGCGGTTCTCCGGCCATTCGTCGCGCAGCACCTCGACGAGCGCCGCCGCGGCGCGGGGATTCCCGGTGTCGGCGAGCCTCTGAATCTCCCTGAGCTTCATGCCGCTTGCGGCTTTCATCTGCGCTCCGAGACGATCGACCGCCGCGGCGCCGGCCGGTCCTGACTGGCCCCTCCCGTCCGTCGGGTCGCCGCCAAGCGCGGCGGCGGCCGCCACGTCTCCGTCTCTCACCAGGGCGAGCAACGCCTCTGTACGCGCGGCCGAATCCTGGGTCTGGCGTCCAGACTCATACAGGTAGGCGCGGGCAATTCGGCGCAGTACGCCCGGTTCCTCGATGGTGCGCCCGCCCAGCCACACCTCATACGCATCGAGCGCCTTGACGGGCCCGCCATGTGCGATGCTCGTTTCGACGAGGAGCGCGAGCGCCGAAGTGTTCCTGGGATAGCGACTGATCAGTGTAGCCACGGTCCGCGCCGATTCGTCGAACCGCCCCTGCGCGAGCAAGGTCCAATACTGCGCCATCGCGGCGGCTTCTTCACTTGAAACCGCCGGCGGCGGAAGGGTCGCGGACTGGGCGCCCAACGAGCCGCTCATAACCGAGCCGCTCATGACAAGGATGAAAGCGCCGGCCACAACTGCTCGGGTGGGAATATGCATGTAGTTCACGTCCTGCGACATCGAAGCCCCATTGCTGTAAGACTGGCCGGAGCGGGCGGCGGTCGGGTTTTCAACTCATATCGCGGAGCTGGCCGGTTCGGGATCGATCCGCAGGTACTCGGCTGGCTTCTGGCGCCCGACAGTCAGGCGCAGCCGATACAGATCGCGGAGCTGCACGAGGTAGCCCGCCGCCTCGCGCAGACTCATCTTGCTGGCCCCAAGCTCCCGGTCGTCGAACCGGTACGGTAACTCCACAAGCCGCGATGCTCCGCTGCGCACGATCAACTCCAGGCAGATCTTGAAGCCTCCGGCCCTGATGATCGTGGCGCGCGCGATCTCCCGGCGGATCAGGAAGAAGCCGGAAGCCGCATCCCTGATCGGCGACAGCGGCCGCGCAAGCAGGCAGGCGGCGCGCGAAAGAACCCGCCGTTTCAACGGCCAGTCGGGCGTGGATCCGCCCCGCACGTAGCGGCTCGCGACGACGACGTCGGCCCGCGTCTTCCGGAAGATTGCGAGCATGCGCGGCACCAGCGCGGGTGGGTGGCTGAAATCCGCGTCCATCACGCCGACCACCCCGGCGGCTGCCACCCCGAAGCCTTCGACGACGGCCGTCCCAAGCCCGAGCTTGCCCGACCGATGGATTACGCGCACGGGATACTCGCGCGCCAGGCCATCCGCCACCTCGCCGGTGCCGTCAGGCGAGTTGTCGTCGACGATGACGAGCTCCAGCCGCACGCCGGCGGAGGTGCACACCCGGAACAAGGCGGCCGTGAGCTCGGCGATGCGCTCGCGCTCGTTGTAGGTCGGGACGACCATCGTGAGGTCGGGTCTCAGCGCGTCGGCGGGCGCGGAATGCACGGCCGTACTATAATTCGGTCGGCTCCAGGTGCGAGTGCGAATTACGATATCCCACGCGTTTCGGCGCGCGGCGGCCGGGGTGCTGGCGGCGCTGGCGCTCGGTCTCCTTCTTCGCGGTGTCTGGCTCACCGCCGATCCTCCGAGCTCTGCCCCCATCGGCATCGTCTGGCACGACGAAGGCGCGTGGCTGCACAACGCGCGCAACAAGGCGCTGTGGGGCGCGTGGCGCACCGACAACTGGAACCCGGTTTTTGTCGCGCCCGTGTTCACGGGCATCGAATACGCGGCGTTCCGGCTCTTTGGCGTGGGCACGTGGCAGGCGCGAACGGTGCCGGTGGCGTCGGGGCTGCTCGCCATTGCCGCGCTCGCCGCGGGGCTGGGCGCCGCCGCCGGCCGGCGCGCCGCCCTCATCGGCGCCTGGCTGCTGTCGACCAACTACGTCTTCGTGATGTGGAACCGGGCGGCCTTGATGGAATCGACGATGACCGCCTTTATCGTGCTCTCGTGGGGGGCGTACGCGGCTGCGCACCGAAGGCCGGCGTGGGGCTATGTGGCTGGCGTCGCGGCAACGCTGGCCTGGTTCTCGAAAGCGGCGGCCGCGTTCTTCATCGCCGCCATCGTCGCCGACTCCGTGTGCACGCTCGTGCTCGCGCGTATCGGCGGGATCCGGCGGATGCTCGGGATCGATCCGCCCGGCCCCGTGGCCCGGCGCGCGGCGGGCGCGACACTCGTCGGTCTTGCGGTGAGCGCGCTGATTATCGTCGCCGCGTTGGTCGTCCCACACTGGACCGAATACCGGTTCTATAACTGGCAGATGCCGGTGATGCGGAAGCCGTCCTACACCGCCGCCGCGCTGCTCAACCGCGCCTCCTGGCTGCCGATCGTGCAGGACTTCTTCACGCGCATGTGGCTTGCGCTCGTTGTCGCGTCGCTGGCCGTCGTGGGCATCGTGGCGCGCTGGCGAACCGCGGCGCCCGCCGAACGGCTGCTCGCGCTGTGGATGGCGGTGGGCCTGGTTGAGCTGATCGTGCACGACGCCGGCAACGAGCGGCGCTACGTCATGTTCATCCCGGCGCTGGTCGGCCTGGCGGCGCTCGTTCTCGGATCGCCCGCCATCGTGATTCGCGGGACGGACAGCCGCTGGCGCTGGCTGCTGCTGCCCTTCGCGGTGTTCGGCGCGTATGTCGTGATCGGCAGCCTGCTGCGGGTCGCATTCCTGGGCGAAGTGCGCGCCGGCGAGTTCAGCAGCGTCGTGCGGCTCTCGGCCGTGCTTGCCGGCGCGGCAGGCACGCTCGTGATCTGGCGGTGGCGGCAGACGTCGGAGTGGTTGTCGCGCCAGAGCGTCACGGCGCGCTCGGCTGTCCTTGTCACGCTCCTCGTGATCGCGGGAGATCTGGCGCAGTACGCCCAATGGACGCGTCACCGGACCGACCTCAACTATCGCGCGTCCATCGAAGTCGGACAGATTCTGCCGCAAGGGACATTGGTGCACGGCAAGCTCGCCAACGGTCTTTCGCTCGAGAATCGAATTCGCCCGATTTTCGTCGGCCAGGGATTCGGGAACTACGCCGACCGGAAGGGCCGTGACGACGTCCGGTACGTTTTGACCTACACTGACCCGTATATCGGATACGAAGGACGGGTCATCAGGAACGTGCTCGAGGCATATCCGCAGCGCACGATTGTCAGGACATTCGCGGTCGCGGAGACGCCGTCGGGGCACGACCGGGCGGCGCTCATCGACAAATTCGGCAACAAGGAAGCACACGGCAACACGGCAACACGGCAACACGGCAACACAAAGAAGAACACGGCAACACGGACGCACACGGAAACACACGGCAACACGGCAACACGGACGCACACGGAAGCACACGGCAACGCGGCAACACGGACGCACACGGAAACACACGGCAACGCGGCAACACGGACGCACACGGAAGCACACGGCAACACGGCAACACGGACGCACACGGAAACACACGGAAACACACGGAACGTGGGCGGGCGTGCGCACGATTGACGAACGCGCCATCAAGGCGCACGCGGATCTTCGCTTCCGCTCGGAGTACGATTACGCGTTGTTCGAGTACTACCGGAGCGCCAAGGTGTTCGCGTTTCTGGAGCGCGCCGGCGTGCCCGTGGCGGGCCGGGTGCTCGACGCGGGGTGCGGCGGCGGAGGCATGCCGCTATCGCTCGCGGAGCACGCGGCGTCGGTCGTCGGCATCGACCCGTGTCCGCGGTTTGTCGGCGCGGGCGTGCGGCTCGGCAGCGAGCGCGGCCTGCGCAACCTCCACTTCGCGATGGCGGACGGGATGGCGCTGCCGTTCCGCGGCGGGACCTTCGACCTGGTGCTCTCCCATGCCGTGATCGAGCACGTCGCCGACGCTCCGCTGTATCTGCGCGAATGCGCGCGGGTGCTCGCCGGCGGCGGACATGTGTACCTGTCGACGTCGCCGTACTTGTCGTTCGCGGGCGCGCACCTGCCGCGGCTGAAGCTGCGGGTGCCGCTGCACCTCATGGTGGGGCGCGGGGCCGCGTTCGCGACGTTCCGGTTCCTGGCCCGCCACGCGCCGTGGACGTTGAAGGAGCCGGCCGACGAGAACTCGTTCATCAAGGCGGCGCGGCGCGGCGAGATCAAACACGACGATCTGCTCGAGAAGGTTCGGGTGCGGCGGCTGCGCGGGCAGATCGCGGCCGCCGGCCTGCGCATCGTGCGGGAGGAGCTGCACGAGACCGGGACCGTGCGCCGCCTGCCGCGCGCGCTCGCCCGATGGGTGCGCGACAGCGCGCTGACGCAGGACACGCTGATTAGTAACATGGAATACGTGCTGACGAGGGCCTGAGCAGGTGGCGGAGGTCGACAAGTACCGGCCGGAAGACAAGCGCGCCGTCGAGGCGTTGTACAGACGCGTGTTCGGCATCGACGCGGCCGACGCGAGCCGGCTGCGCTGGGAATGGCAGTATCACCGCAACCCGAACAATCCCGGCCACGAGCCGGAGATCTGGATCGCGCGCGAAGGCCCGGCCATTGTCGGGCAGTATGCCACCATGCCCGTGAAGCTGACGGTGCGCGGCACGGAAGTACAGGGATCCTGGGGCATGGACGTCATGGTGGCCCCCGAGCGACAGCGGCAGGGGCTCGGCGAGGTGCTGTTCCGTACCTGGGACCGCAACGTCGGCGCGTCGCTCGGGCTGGGGCTGTCGGAGGCCTCGTACCGCCTGTTCCAGAAGCTCCGGTGGCCCGATGTCGGACCGGTGCCGTGCTTCGTCAAGCCGCTGACCCGCCGGGCGCTGCGCCGCCCGTCGTGGCCCGTTCCGCTCAACCGCCTGGTATCCGCGCTCACGCTGCCCATCGTGTTGATCGTGGCCCGCACGCGTCCGTTGCGCGCCGAGGTGCGGACCATCCAGCGGTTCGACGACAGCTTCACGCGGTTGTGGGAGGAGCTGGCCCCGAAATTCGATTTCGCGGTGCGCCGCGACGCCGCGTACTTGAACTGGAAGTACGTCTCGGCGCCGCACGTCCGGTACTCGATCGCCGCCCTGCGCCGCGACGACCGCAACGTCGGCTACGCCGTCTACCGCCACGTGTACGAGCCACGCGGGCGCGTGACGCTCGTCGTGGACTTCCTGACGGACCCCGACGATGAGAGCGGGCTGAGCACGTTGCTCAACTGGATCGATCGCGAGGCGCGCCACGCCGACTCGGACAAGATCCGCACCTTCGCGATGCACAGCGGGTTCCGCCGCGTGCTCCGGCGCTCGGGGTACTTCCAGGTCAAGTCCACCATGGAGATGGTGGCCAAGGTGAACGCGGTCGAAGTGGATCCCGCCTTCTACCAGTCCCCGGAGCGCTGGCACGTGACGCTGGGCGATTCGGATCAGGACCGGTAACCACGGAAACACGGGCGGTAGCCACGGAAGAACACAGAAACACACGGTTCACACAACCACGGAAGAACACGGAAACACACGGTCAGCACAACCACGGAAGAACACGGAAGTACACTGAAGACGAATTCCGTGTGGTTCGGTGTCTTTCAGTGGTCATGTTTTCCGTGACCTTCCGTGGACAAGACATGCATCTGCTGGTCGGCATAGATACCGAAGGCGACAACCAGTGGGACGCGGCCGCGCGCGCGAGCCAGACGTTCGAGAACATTTACGCGCTGCCCCGTCTGCACGCGCTGTTCGCGCGGCACGGTGTCCGGCCTACCTACCTGATTACGTATCCGGTGGCGGCCGATCCGCGGTCCGCGGATGTCCTCAGGGCGCTCGTCGGCGGCGGCGACTGTGAGGTCGGCGCGCACCATCATGCGTGGGAGACGCCTCCCTGCACCGCCGAGGACATCCGCCGCCATCCGTACGCGCTGTCGTTGCCGCGCGCGCAGTTCGACAGGCAGCTCGAGTCGCTCACGGGGGCGATCGAGACCGCCATCGGCCGGCGGCCGGCGTCGTACCGCTCCGGGCGGTTCGGCTTCGCGGCCGCCCACGTGGCGAGCCTCGAGCGACTTGGCTATCAGGTCGAGTCGAGCGTGGCGCCGTTGTTCTATGAAACCCACAAAGGCGGGCCGGAGTTCGTCGAGGCGCCGCTCACGCCCTACTTCCTCTCCTACGACAGCGCGACGCGGCCGGGGAGCAGCGACGTGCTGGAGTTGCCGTTGTCGGTCGGTTTGAACCGCCGCCTTCCGAGGCGGCTTCAATACCTGTACGCGAGAGCTCCGCGGCCGTACGCGACCAAACGCATGCTGCGTGCGCTGCGGCTGCTGCGCACGCGGTGGCTGCGGCCGTCGTACTCCTCGCTCGAGGACATGGTCGGGCTCGCCCGCCATCTCGCGGCAGCGGGCGAACCGATCCTGAATCTGCTCTTTCACTCGAGCGAAGCCATCGTGGGCGGAAGCCCGTACAACCGCACCCAGACCGAGCTCGACGCCTTTTGCGACCGGCTCGATCGTTTTCTCGCGACAGCGACCCGGGAACTCGCGGCCGTGCCCGCTACCTTCGCGGAATTCCACGCGGCGTACGCGGGAGCGGCACGGGCGTTCGACTGATGCGCATCCTTCACGTCACGCCGCACCTGCCTCCGGACCAGGCGGCGAACGCGCTTCTGCCCTGGCAGCTCGGCACGTGGTTCGCGGAACAGGGCCACGAAATCGAGTACGTCGCGCATCCTCCGCTCGCGCGCGGCCGTTCGTCGCTCGCGGGCCCCGTCACGTGGGTGCCACGGCGTGCGCGCGGGTTCATCGGCCGGCGCCTGCGGCTCGGCCTGCTGCCGGCCTTGCTCACGATTCGCCGGGCCCTGGCGCCATGCATCGCCCGGGCCGACCTCGTGCACGTTCACAGCAACGGCCTCCTCGCCGAGCTTGCCGTTCTTCTCGCGCGGCGGCGCTCCAAGCCGGTGGCGCTCACGCTGTATGGCACGGAGATCTGGCACTACGCGCCAAGACGATTCGTCCCGGATCTCTTCACACGCGCGTATGGCGCCGCCACCTACGTCACGTTCTACAGCGGCCGTCTGATGGCCCGTGCGCAGGATGTCGGCCTGCAGCGCCGCAACTCGGGTGTCGTGTATCCGCCGGTCGGCGCGGAGTTCTCGCCGCGGGACGCCAACGCGCAAATGGCCGCGCGCCAGACACTTGGAATCACCAGCCGGCACGTGCTGCTGAACGTCAAGCGCCTCCATCCGCTGGCCGGCCAACGGTTTCTGATCGAGGCGATGAACGAGATCATCAGGACGCATCCGGACACCCGGCTCGTCATCTGCGGGACGGGACCGCTGCTCGACGAGCTGAAGGAGGTCGCGCGCGCCGCCGGTGTGGAGCGGCATGTCACCTTCACGGGACTGGTCGACAACGCGACGGTCGCGCGCTACTGCGCCGCCGCCGATCTGTTCGTGCTGCCGTCGCTCCTCGAGGCGCTGCCGACCGTGGCGGTCGAAGCCCTGGCGAGCGGCACGCCCGTCGTGTCGAGCGACAACCCCGGCGGACTCGAGCTGCACGAGATGTTCGGGCCGGACGTGGCGATCGTACCGAGCCGGCAGCCGCTCCCCCTCGCTCGTGCCATCGCCGATTTCCTGCAGCATCCGCGGCGCACGTTTCACGGCACTCAGGACACCATCGAACGCACATTCCGTCCGACCGCGGTCGCCGAGCAGTACAAGGAGATCTATCGCGTGATAACGGGCGATATTCGTCAGTCGATAGTCGATAGTCGATAGTCACAGTCACAGTCAAGAAGTCAAAGTCCGGGTCAAAGTGGCGACACTGACTGTGACCTTGACTAACGACCAAGGACTAACGACTATCGACTAACGACTAGACCGGAGTCCGAAATGGCGCTCATCGACAAGATCACCGAAGACATCGCGGCGGCCATGCGCAGCCGCGACCAGGCGCGGCTCGGGCCCCTGCGGATGGCCAAAGCGGCGCTGATGAACCGCGAGGTCGAAAGAGGCCGCGCACTCGACGAAACGGAATCACAGCAGGTGATCGCGTCGCTCATCAAGCAACGGCGCGATTCGATCGAGCAGTTTCGCAACGGGGGGCGCGAGGACCTCGCATCGAAAGAGACCGCCGAGATTGCCGTGCTCGAGGCATACGCGCCGCCGGCGCTCGATCACGCCGAAATCGACGCGGCGGTCGACGAGGCGATTCGGGAGACGGGGGCCACGACCGTCAAGGACATGGGGCGTGTCATGAAAGCGGCGATGGCACGGCTCGCGGGCCGAGGAGCCGACGGCAAGGCGGTGAACGACGTGGTGCGCCGGCGGCTTGCATAAATGTCACAAACTGTTCGGGCGCGACTGCCGTCTAATTCAGCGAGGGGGCCGTCGCACCTCTCATCCATCCTCCGTGGCTCCTGTGACTCAGCAGGAGCCTTTTTTCTGTCCAGATGAACTCCCGACTCGCCCGATCCGCCGGGCTCATCGGCGTCGCGACCATGGCGAGCCGCGTGCTCGGGCTGGTGCGGGAGAGCGTTCTGGCCGCAATTTTCGGCGCCGGCATGCAGATGGATGCGTTCAACGTCGCGTTCCGCGTCCCCAATCTGCTACGCGATCTCTTCGCCGAGGGGGCCATGACCGCCGCTTTCGTCCCCGCGTTCACGCGGAGGCTGACGGTCGCCGGGCGGGAGGCAGCTTTCCGCCTCGGGAACCTTGTGCTCAACGCGCTGCTGGTCGTGACGCTGGTCCTCGTGTTGCTCGGCATCGCCGTCGCCTATCCCATCACCTCGCTGATCGCGCCTGACTTCGCGTCCGTTCCCGGCAAGCTCGAGCTGACGGCCCTTCTGACTCGCGTCATGCTGCCGTTCCTGACGATGGTGGCGGTCGCGGCCGGCATGATGGGCATGTTGAACTCGCTGCACCGGTTCTTCATCCCTGCGCTCTCACCCGCGATGTTCAACGTGGCCGCCATCGCCTGCATCGTCGGGCTGGCGCCGGTGATGCCATCGGTTGGACAGCCGGCGGTTCTGGCCGTCGCCATCGGAGCCCTGGCTGGCGGCGCCGGGCAAGTCCTGCTGCAGTGGCCCGTGTTGAGGAAGGAAGGCTTCCGGTACCGGCCGCTGTTCGATTTCGGCGACCCGGAGCTTGGCCACGTGCTGCGGCTGATGGTGCCGGCGACGGTGGGCCTGGCGGCCGTGCAGATCAACGTGTTCGTGAACACGTATCTGGCCACCAGCCAGGAACAGGGTGCCGTGTCATGGCTGAGTTACGCATTCCGGCTGATGTACCTCCCGATCGGTTTGTTCGGCGTATCGATTGCGACCGCGGTGCTTCCGGATATTTCGCGGCACGCCGCCGTCGACGACCTTCCCGCGCTGCGGCGCACCGTCTCGGGCGCGATTCGCCTGATGCTCGTGTTGAACGTCCCGGCGACGGTGGGATTGATGGTACTCGCCCGGCCGATCGTGGCTCTTCTCCTCCAGCGCCATGCATTCGGCGCGGCGGACACCGCTGCGACGGCGGCGGCGCTGGTGTTCTATGCGCCCGGGCTGCTCGGTTATTCGACCGTGAAGATTGCCTCGCCGGCGTTCTATTCGCTGCGCGACAGCCGCACGCCCGTGATCGTCAGCGTGGCGGCGGTCCTGGGCAATCTCGCGGTGAACCTCGCGCTCGTCCGCGTCATGGGTTTCCGCGGCCTGGCGCTCGGCACCTCGCTTGCGGCGATGTTCAACGCGGGCACCCTGTTGTGGATGCTCGATCGGCGGCTCGGCGGCCTCGAGCGGCGTCGAATTGTCGTGACGTTCGCCAAGATCGGCGCGGCCACGGTGATAATGGGACTGGCCGCTGCCTACACATCGTTTTGGACCGAGTCGCTGCTGCCCGGCGAGCGGACGCTCGGCAGGGCCGTCAGAGTGTTCCTTGCGATTGGTGCCGGCATCATGGCGCTCGTCGCCTCCGCGCGCGCACTCAGGATCGCCGAATTCGATGACGCGTACAGGCGCGTGTTCGGCCGGCTGTTCGCCCGGTGAAGACGCCTGTCGTCTATCGACTATCGACTGAACGACTACATTCTGTGATCGCCTCACGTTTGCGGCTGCATCCGACCATCGTCCTGATGGCCTGGGCCCATCTGATGGTGGATGGGTACGGCAACATCTATCCTCCACTCCTGCCGCTGTTGATCCCGAAGCTCGGCATGAGTCTCGCGACCGCGGGCATCCTGACGATGCTGTTCCAGCTGGCGGCCTCCGTGGCACAAGTCGGGTTCGGGCACGTCGCGGATCGCTGGCGGCCGCGCGTGTTCATCATGGCCGGGCCCGTTGTCTGTGTCGTGCTGCTCAGCCTGATCGGATTGTCCACGTCGACGGCCATGCTGGCGATGGTGCTGATCGGGGGGGGCCTGGGCAGTGCGGCGTTCCATCCGCCCGCGGCGGCACTGGCGCACAGGCTTGGTGAAGGCCGCCAGGGCCTCGCGATGTCGGTTTATATCTCCGGCGGATCGCTCGGCTTCGCGTTCGGGCCGCTGCTCTTCGCACCATTCGCTGAATGGTTCGGCATGCAGTGGACGCCGTTGCTTGCTGTCCCCGGACTGGTGGTGGTCGCCGTTTTCCTGGCTCGCGTCCCTCCGATGCCGCGCCACGAGTCTTCGCGCGGCGGCTTCGCGGCGCTGAAGCCCTACATGAAGCCGCTGACGCTCTTGTATTTGATCGTCGTGCTGCGGACGTTGTCGTCGCTCGCGATCGCCACGTTCGTGCCGGTCATGCTGACGAGACGTGGCCTCAGCGTCACGCATGCGGGCATCGCCGTCTTTGTCTATCTCTTCGCGAGCGGCGTCGGCGGGTTCCTGGGCGGTCCGGCCGCCGACCGCTTCGGCCCGCGCAAAGTCATCGTGCTGTCGCTTCTGGCGGCGAGCCCGTTCCTGGTCGTCGCGCCGCTGCTGACAGGGTGGACGTTCATCGCCGCGCTGGCGGTGGGAGGGTTCTTCCTCCAGTCGACGCTGCCCGTCAACGTGACGTTCGGCCAGTCGCTCGCGCCGGTCAGCGCCGCCACGGTCTCGTCGCTGATGATGGGCTTCGCCTGGGGCACCGGCGGGTTCAGCGTGCCGGTTGTTGGTCTCATTGCCGACCATGTCGGAATCGCGCCGACGTTGATGGGGCTGGGCCTCGTGCCGCTGCTGGCTGCGGCGTGCGCGCTGCCGCTGCCGAAACGCGCGCGCCTGGGGATGCGTGGCGCCGAGGCAATCCCTTTCGAAGCACGGCCGTGATGGCTCACACCGCTGTGGTACGATAGTTTCTTTCACACTGTCCAGCATGCCCCGTCCTGGCCGTTTCGCCGCCTCCACCTTGTCTTTTGGCCCAGGTCCGATCACGCCCGCCGTGAAATGGATCGTCTGGGCCAATGTTGCGGCCTATGTCGCCAGCGTATTCTTCCCGGTCATCGTGGAGTACCTCGGTTTGATGCCGGAATCGGTCATCGAGCGCGGCTGGTTGTGGCAGCCGGTCACCTACATGTTCTTCCACGCGGGGATCTCGCACATCCTCTTCAACATGCTCGGCATCTGGATGTTCGGCGTCGAGCTGGAGCGCATGTGGGGGACGAAGTTCTTCCTGCGCTACTACGCGATTACCGGCGTGGGCGCCGCGGTGACGACGATTGTGGTCGGGCTGCTGCCCTTTGCCGTGACCGCCCCCACCTACTTCGCGTTGACCATCGGCGCGTCGGGAGCGTTCTACGGTCTCCTGCTCGCTTACGGGATGTACTTTCCGGATCGGCCGATTCTCCTCTTCCTCCTCTTCCCCGTGCCGGCGAAGTACGTCGTCATGATCTATGGCGGGATCTCGTTTTTGCTGGCGGCAAGCGGCGGGCCCAGAGTCGCGCATGCGGCCCATTTAGGCGGTCTGATCTTCGGCTACCTGTACCTGCACAACGGTCGTGGGGGCCTCACGGCCGAGATCAAGTATCGATACCTCAAGTGGAAGATGAACCGGCTCCGCAGGAAATTCGACGTGTACTCGGGTGGCCGTTCTGACTGGGACCGCAAGGTGCACTGACATCTCATCCACCCGATTCCGCGCCCTGCTGCTCGCCGGCCTGGTCGTCCGGCTGCTCGCCCTGCCGCTGGCCGGCACGGAGGACGTGCTCGTCTGGAAGACCTGGAGCTACGGGGCGGTGTCGATCGGTCCCACGCATCTTTACGGCGTCGGCGGCATCCCTCCGGAGCGCGGCGTCGTGACGTGGGGCACGAGACACACCACGGTCGATTACCCGCCGGTGGCGCTCTACGAGCTCACGCTGGCGGGCACGGTGTACCGCTGGTTCTCCCCCGAGTTCCAGGACTCGCGCTGGCTGACGGTGGCCATGAAACTGCCGGCGGTCCTCGCCGAAGGGCTGCTTGCGCTGCTCCTGTGGCGCGTCGTGCGGCGACGTCACGGCGAACGCGCGGGACGGTTCGCGGCGAGTGCGTTCTGGGCGAATCCGGCGATGATCCTCGCCGGCTCCATCCTCGGGTACCTCGATCCACTGATGGCGCTGCCCGCGATCGGCGCCATCGTCGCGGCGGTCGAAGGACGGCCGATCGTCGCCGGGGCGCTGCTCGCCATCGCCTGCCTGACAAAGGCGCAGGCGGTCTTCATCACCCCAGTCGTCGCCCTCGCCGTGTGGAATGCGCCGGCGGGACGCCGCGCCGTCAATGCCACCGTTGCCGCGATCGCCACGGCGCTGACTTCGGCGGTGCTCGTCTTGCCGTTTGTCGCCATCGGCGCGTGGCGCAACCTCGTTCAGGGCGTGGGCTCGCTCCTGCGACACGACATGCTCTCGGCTGACGCCGCCAACCTGTGGTGGATCGTCACGTACGCGCTGCGCGCGATTTACGCGGTGGGTGACCTCGGCACGTGGGGCGCCTGGACGATGAAGGTGCGAATCCTGGGAATCACCCAGATCATGAAGCTGGGGTATCCCAACGCGCGCCCGATCGCCACGTCGATGGTGCTCGCCGCCGCCGCGTGGGCGCTGTGGCGGGCGCGGCGCGCCACCGACCTCTCGGTCCTGCTCGCGTCCGCGGCGTTCATCGTGCACGCCTACTTCGTCCTCGGCGTGCAGGTGCACGAGAATCACCTCTATCTCGCCGTTCCGCTCCTGGCCGCCGCCGCCGCGGCGCGGCCGTCGCTTGGTCCCGTGCTCGTCGCGACGAGCGCCGTGTTCGCGCTGAATCTGTACCTCTTCTTCGGGCTCGGGCGCGGGTTCCCGCTGCCGCCGCGCAATTTCACCATCGTCGACGCGACGGTCCTTCTCTCGGTCGCCAACGTTGCGCTGCTCGCCTGGCACGCCAGGCGATACAGTGTCGCGGGCCGTTTAGAGGAGGCTGCGAACGAAGCCGCCGTCCACCTGGATCGTGGTTCCGGTGACGTATGACGCGCGGTCCGAGGCTAGAAAGGTCACGACGTCGGCGAACTCCTCGGGTGTCGCCAGCCGCCTGAGCGGGATCTTCTCCTCGATGCGGCGCTGAACGGTCTCGGCGGTGAGTCCCTCCCGGGCAGCGGCGGCTTCGGCCAGTTCGAGCACCCGATCCGTGCGCGTATAGCCGGGCGCCACGCAGTTCACGAGGATGCGGTCCAGCGCGAGCTCGTTCGCGAGCGTGCGCGACAGCCCGGTGACCGCCGCGCGGAGGGCGTTCGACAGCACCAGCCCTTCGATTGGCTGCTTCACCGACACCGACGTGATGTGGATGATCCGGCCGCCGCCGCGGCGGCGCATGTGTGGAATCACGCCGCGGCAGAGCCGCACCGCGCTCATGACGAGTGAGTCGATCGCGCCATGCCAGTCCTCGTCGGTGAGCGCCTCGAATGGAGCCGACGTCGGCCCGCCCGTGTTGGTGACGAGGATGTCGATGCCGCCAAGCTCGGACGCCGCGCGCGCGATGAGCGCGCCGACGTCTTCCGCGCGCGACACATCCGCGACGATCGGGACGACCAGCGCACCCGTGGCGTTCCGGATTTCCGCGGCCGCGGCGTCGAGTGTCGCGGCCGTTCGAGCGCACACCACGACGCGCGCCCCTTCACGTGCCAGCGCCATCGCCGTCGCCCGCCCCAGCCCCTTGCTGGCCGCGCACACGATGGCACACCTATCGTGGAGATTTGTCTGCATTCGACGGTCCACATTCTACGGTCTGCATTCCTACTGCCAAGAGCACCGGAGCCACTGAGACAGGCCACGGCCTTTCACAAAGATCAGATGTGATGCGGCCGGCGCTCGACGGTCCAGCCGTAGCCGGACTCGCGCCTGCTGCGTGCTGCTCTTCTATCGTGGCAGTCTTCGTGACCTTCGTGCCCTTCGGGGTCTTCGTGCGTTGCAAGCCGTCGGCGCGTGCAGCGGGACATGACCGGCGGGACGTTCCGCCACGCCACGAAGACCTGCATGCTGTCGGCTATGTCTCACTTCGCATGAAAATACAGATCCGTGTGATCCAGCCAGTCCTGCCGGATCGGGCTGAAGACGTCGAGCTCGAACGTGTCGTCGAGCGCCTCGGCCTGGTGATCCACCCAGGAAGGGATGTGCAGCACTTCTCCCTCGCGGACGGTGATCTCCTCGCCGCCGATGAGGAACTTCAGCGCGCCCTGGAGCACGTAGGTCATCTGCTCGCTCTCGTGGGAGTGCATCGGCACGAGCGCGCCCTTCTTGAGATAGATCTGCGCCAGCATCTCGCGTTCGCCCGTGACGATCTTGCGCGAAATCATCTCGGTCACCTTCTCGAGGGCGATTTCGTCCCAGCGGTGCAGGCGGACGGTCTGTGTGCTCACAACGTCACCTTCAGCAAGCAGTAGGCAGTAGGCAGTGGATCACACTGTCACGCTGAAACGACTCGACAGCTGAACTCACTGCTTACTGCCTGCTGCTTACTGCCTGCTGCTTACTGCCTACTTACAAGTATCCACGGCCAAAGAGGCCGATTATACCCGGAGCGCGACGGCGCCCGCGGGCTCCTGCGAACCCGGATGATATACTTTCAGGATTTGTCACAGGGATTCCGATGACTCGAGCCCCGCGGCCGGAACGGAGCCGCCGCGCGCGGAGCGGAGCGGGGCGAAGGGCCCCCGCGAGCGACGAGCCCGGCGGGGTGCAGGGGGCCCCGCCATTCAGTAGATGAAGCGCTGGCGGAGTGAAGGCCGCCAGTCGGGGTGCAGGGGTCCCCGACGACCCAAAAAAAGATGCCCGGGAGGAGACATCGCGCGGTGAAAGCTACGGCTGTCGGTAACGGCGGAACGACGAAGACGGCGCCGACGGCGCAGTACCACGGATTGTCGCGCGACGATCTGATGCGCGTGTACCGCACGATGGTGCTGTCGCGCCGCATCGACGACAAGGAGATCCAGCTCAAGAACCAGAGCCTGATCTTCTTCCAGATCAGCGGCGCCGGGCACGAGGCCGTCCTTGTCGCGGCCGGCATGACGCTCAGGCCTGCCCACGACTGGTTCTATCCGTACTATCGCGATCGCGCGCTCTGTCTGACGCTCGGCATGACCCCGCTCGAGATGTTCCTCAGCGCCGTCGCCTCGAAGGACGACCCTAGTTCAGGCGGGCGCCAGATGCCGTCGCACTGGGGACACAAGCGCCTCAACATCGTCTCGCAGTCCAGTCCGACCGGCACCCAGTGCCTCCAGGCGATCGGGTGCGCCGAGGCGGGACGGCTCTACGAGCAGATCGCCGACATTCCCGGGCGCGAGGAGCGCTTTCGGAAGGACGAAGTCGCCTACGTCTCAATCGGCGAAGGAACGTCGAGCGAGGGCGAGTTCTGGGAATCGCTCAACTCCGCCTGCCTGGGCCGGCTTCCCGTCGTGTACCTGGTCGAGGACAACGGGTACGCCATCTCGGTCCCCGTCGAAGTCCAGACCGCCGGCGGCGACCTGTCGAAGCTCGTGGCGTCGTTTCCGGGCCTGTTCGTCCGGAGCGTCGACGGAACGGATTTCCTCGCCAGCTACAAGGCGGCATGCGACGCCGTCGCGTACGCGCGCGCACGCACGGGCCCGGCGCTCCTTCACGCGAAAGTGGTTCGCCCGTACTCGCATTCGCTGTCCGACGACGAGAAGCTGTACAAGACGCCTGATGAGCGGACGGCCGAAGCGAAACGCGATCCGATCGTGAGGTTCGCCGGCTTCCTCGAATCGGAAGGCCTCGCGACCGCGGCGGAGCTCGAGGCCGTGACGCGGGAGGTCGACAAGGAAGTGAACGCGGCGGCCGAGACCGCCGTGAAGGCGCCCAAGCCGTCCACCGACACGGTGAGCTGGTTCGTGTACTCGCCGGACACGGATCCGGCCTCGGACGCGTTCGCCACCGCGGCGGCCCCCGAAGGGAAGCCGGACACGATGGTGTCGGCCATCAACCGCACGCTGAAGGACGAAATGGCGCGGAACCCGCGCATCGTCGTATTCGGCGAGGACGTGGCGGATTGCAGCCGCGAGGACGCGCTGCAGTGCGTGCCGGGCAAAGGGGGCGTCTTCAAGGTCACCCACGGCCTGCAGCGGGCGTTCGGGACAACGCGGGTGTTCAACTCGCCCCTCGCCGAGGCCAACATCATCGGGCGCGCCATCGGGATGGCCACGCGCGGAATCAAGCCCGTCGTCGAGATCCAGTTCTTCGACTATATCTGGCCGGCGATGATGCAGCTCCGCGACGAGCTCTCGATGATGCGCTACCGATCGAACAACGCGTTCTCGTGCCCGATCGTGATTCGGGTGGCCACCGGCGGGTATCTGCGCGGCGGCGCGCCTTACCACAGCCAGTCCGGCGAGAGCATTTTCGCGCATTGTCCCGGCATCCGCGTCGTGTTCCCGTCGAACGCGCAGGATGCGGCGGGTCTGCTCCGCACGGCCATCCGCTGCGACGACCCCGTGCTCTACCTCGAACACAAGCACCTGTACCGGCAGACCTATAACAAGGGCGAGTACCCAGGGGCCGACTACATGGTGCCCTTTGGGAAGTCGGCGGTCCGCCGCGAGGGCTCCGACGTCGTGGTGATTACCTGGGGCGCGCTCGTCCAGCGCTCGCTCCTTGCGGCGCAGCAGGCCGAGAAGGACGGCATCAGCGTGATGGTGGTCGATCTGCGCACGATCGCGCCGTTCGACTGGGCCGGCATCGCCGACGCCGTGCAAGCCACCAACCGCGTCGTGATCGCGCACGAGGACCAGTTGACGTGCGGATTCGGCGCCGAGCTCGCCGCGCGTATCGCCGACGAGCTGTTCGAATACCTGGACGCGCCCGTGCGCCGCGTCGCGGCGCTGGATACGCCCGTGGCGTACTGTCCCGACCTCGAGGAGGCCATCCTCCCGCAGTCGGCCGACGTGTTGAAGGCGATTCAGGATATCGCCCGCTACTGATCGCCCGCATCCTGGCACTACTGTCGGCCGCGGCCATCGCCGCCGCACCGGGCGCGCTCGACGTCGAGGAGTTGCGGTCGGTCCGCAGCCTCCCCGCATCCGTCGCCGGCGTGTTCGACGAAATCACGGCCTGCCATCTTTCTCCCGAAGGCGACTACCTGGTGTTCGACCGGCGCGCCCACAGCGTGTACACGGTGCCGCGTGGCGGAGGCGCGCCGCGGAAAATCGTCCAGATCGGCGGCGAGCCCGGCCGCATCCTCCAGCCGAGCGCCTTCGACTCAGCCGTCAACAACGGCACGTTCGTCGTCGCGGACATTCCCAGCGGCCGAGCCCGCATCCAGTTCTTCTTCTATATGGGCCAGTCGGTGGGAGGGTTCTTCCTGGCCGGCCGTCCCGGGCCGCAGGTCACAATCGGCGATCTCGTGCTGGGCGGCATCGCGTCGATCGAGTACACCGGCCGCAGCATTCTCCTGAACCAGCCGGAATCGGGCACGCTCGTGACGGAGTACGGGACCGACGGCCACGTCATTCGAACCTTCGGGAATGTGCGCGCGACGGGCCAGGAGCGCGATCGCGCCGTCCACCTGGCGCTGAACGCCGGAATTCCGATCGTCAATCCCGCGGGGGGGTATTACTTCCTGTTCGTGTCCGGCGTGCCGCTGTTCCGGAAGTACGACGCCGCTGGGAAGCTCGTGTTCGAGCGTCACGTGGAGGGGACCGAGATGGATGATTACGTCCGGTCCGTCCCGACGGTCTGGCCAAAACGGCCCGAGGGTGGCCAGGAGATGCCGCTCGTGTCGCCCGCCATCCGGACCGCCGCGGCCGATCCTGACGGGAACCTGTGGATCTCGCTCACGGCGCCGTTCACCTACGTGTACGACGCCGCCGGGAACAAGCGGCGCACGATCCGCTTCACGGCGGCCGGCACGCTCATGCCAACCAATTTCTTCTTCACGGCCGACAGGCGCGTGCTCGTCGCGCCCGGCTGCTACCAGTTCGCCCGCTGAGGCAACAAGGAAGGACACGTTCTTCTTACCACGGAAAAACACGGAACAACATGGATTATTCCTTCTGTGTGCTTCCGTGTCCTTCCGTGGGTCGTGTTCTTCCGTGGTTCCAACTCTGTGTGTTTCCGTGTTCTTCCGTGGTTGATTAGTCGGTTTCCGTCCGTGGAAGTTACACCAGTTTCCCGATGGGTCCGAGGTCGATGTTCAGATCTTCGGGCTCGAGTCCAAACTGAGCGCAAAGATCGCGAAGCGTTTCCTCGAGGCGCATGAGCGCGAGGCCGATCGACTCCGTCTCCTCCGCGGTCAGCGTCTCGTCGTCCATGCGCCGGATCGCCTGCCGTTCCAGAACCTGCCGGATGAACTCCACCAGCGTCAGCACGAGCTTCGCTACCGACCGTCGCACGTCGTCGGGATCGGCGTTCCACCTGGGCGTGGTTCCGTGCATCTTCAGGCGGTTCAGCTCGGCGCGCAGCGACTCGACTTCGTGGACCTCGAGGCTGGCCTCCGCCGGCGCGGTCGTGACGGGCCGCCGCGCTCGTTTGCGCGTTCTGGCGGGGCGTGCAGGGGAGCGAGTCTTTTTCATACGACAGCGTGGAAGCCTTCTACATTCTAACGTGCTACTTTCGTCTCTGTTTAGCGTGTCGCGATGTCCGGCGGGTCATGTCCCGCTGCACTCACCGACGGCTGTCGTTGCACGAAGACCTCGAAGGTCGCGAAGTTCACGAAGACATCAAGAAAGAAGAACAGCACGCAGCAGGCGCGAGTCCTGATCCGGCTGGACCGTCGAGCGCCGGCCGCATCGTGTCCGAGGCCGGCGGTGCAGGACAGCCGCTGCGCGAGGGGTCTTCGTGTCCTCACGTCGCAGCGTTCCTACGCCAGCAGTTCTGGCGCAAACGCGAAAGGAGGCCACGGACCGCTGACGACGATCTCCAGGGACGCGGTCACCGTTTGCGGCATGGACCGAAGCGCATCGCGATAGACGTCCGACGTGCCGCGCTCGATCAGGTGATACACGGACGTCCGTGCGCGGTCCCGACCTGGTTCGACGCGGGTCGCGCCGGCGATCGAGCGGACCGCCTTCTCGATCGCGGCGACGACGTGCGGAAACGGCGGCGAGGCGGCCGCCCGGCGCTGTTGCAGGTAGTCCGTGCCGCTCGGCGAATCGATCGCGTGGACGGGAGCGGATTCCGGCTCGCCGGTGATGCGTACGGTCATCTGCTCGCGCCCGCGCACGAGCGCGAGCGCCTCCGCGATCGCGCCGGCGCGCCACTCCACGATCGCCGCCAGCTCCGCCTCGTCCACGAACGCGCCGAACCGCGCGGGCAGCAGCGCGTCCACTTTCCCGGCGATCGCGGACACAATCGCGTGCTGGTCCTGGAGCGCCGCCTCGGAGAGCGCCGGCGCCTCCGCCATTCGGGCAATCGCCGCGTGAAACTGGCCGATCCGGACGAACTCAATCTGCCGATGGCCCGCCCGGAATGGGGGAGCCGCGGCGCCCGTCAGGGCATAGACGTACCAGCCGGTCATCGGCGCGGCGACACGCGGTCTGCGGCACAAAGCAGCGCCGACAGCCGGACGTAGACGAGATCCACGTCCGCAAGCGCCAGGATCAGATCGGCGTTGAGCACGACGCCGCGGTTGAGCAGGTTGTCAATCACGTCGACGAGCGACGCCTGCGACTGGTCGATGATCCGCGCGACCTCGCGTTTCGGTGGCGGGGGCGCCGGGCCGCGGCGCGGCGGAGCCGGGTGCGCAGGACGACGCGGCAGCACCGTCCTGGGCGGATGCGCCGTGGTGACGGTCGTATGTCTCGTCCGGCGCGGTTTCATGGGATCGTCCCGGGCGGTTGGGCGAAGTTGTACGCGGGCCACGGCCCCGTAAGGATCATGTGCGTGCCGGCCGTGTTGCAGCGGGCCGCGGCTTTCCGCGCCACGGCTTTGAAGCGCGGCAGGCGGCGAACGGGCACCAGAAAGGCCGCGTCGAGCAGCGGGGGCGCCTCGGCCCCCGCCGGCGCATCGTCGCGCCGGCGCACGTCGCGCGCGACGCGGCTCAAGACCGCGAATGCCTCCGCCGCCGCTTCGGCCGCAGCCTCGATCTGCCGCCGGGCATCGTCGCGGGCCTGCTTCTTCGCCGCGAGAAAGGCCGCACCGGATGACGCGGACGTCCCCGGTCGCCCGGCGGCGGGTGAAACGGACGCCCTCGTGACGCGAATTCCCCACTCCTCGCAGCCGTTTATCCGCTTCAACACGGCCCGTACCTCATCGAGCCGTGCCTTGACGTCCTCCGAGGCGCGCCTCTCGCTGGAGAACATGGTGAACAGCTTCATGGGGATGACGGTAGCGCCGCGCGTCCGGGCAAAATGCTCGACGACTGCCTCGTGCGCGACGGCGACTTCACCAACCCATTGCATATCAGCGAGTCCGCGCTCGAGCGGCTCCGGCCCATATGTGCTCAAAGGCACGCTCGCCGCCACGATCCACACGTTCCGACCCACAAGTACGAGCGACACCGGCCCGGCCCCCGGTATCCCGTCCGGCACACGCGTCGTTCGCGGCTTCGACGCCGAACGCACGATGCAGTACAGATAACTCGCGGTTCCTTCGGCCATCGCTCTTCTATTCTACGTGCTCCGTTCGGGCGCTCCTACCTCCTACCTCCTGTCTCCTACCTCCTACGTGCCCCTCCTCCACGTCCGCGCCCAGCGCGTCAGAGACGAGGCTCCCCCTGGCGGAGGTATCTCCGCCGGCGCGGTCGCGAGCAGGGGTCGCGCGGCGCCTTTTGCCAGTCCCGCCTTCAGCGCGGCAATCTCCCGGCGCTCGGCGGCTCCGGCGCGGCGGCAGCGGCGGCACGTTCCGCGACCCGTGGCGTTGACGATGACGGCCGGCACGTGGATATGCATCGAGCGAAGCCGGCCGAGCAGCCGCGTCGTTTCCGCCCGTGGCAGCGCGGCCGGCCGTGTAACCACGATGAATGCCGCCCGCTGAGGGTCGGCGAGCAGCGCGCGCAGGCGTCCGAGGTCCTGGGACAGCTTCAGCAGCACCTCGCCGAACGCGCCGATGCCGGCGATTGGCTGGTACTTCAACAGGATCGACATCAACGCCTTGACCCAGTCCTGCACGATTTCCGGCATCTCGAGCAGCCGCAGCGCGTGGCCGGTCGGTGCCGTGTCCATCACGACGAGATCGTCAGCCGAGGCCGCGTGCGCTCGCGGCAGGGCCGCGATGATCGCCGCGAGCTCGTCAATCCCGGGCGGTGCCAGTTCGATCAGGTCCTGCATGACCTGGCGGTCGTGCGTGAGATCCAGCGACGCACCGCGCCCGATCCGATCGAAGAGCGCATCGATGGCGCCGGCGTAGCGGTTCCGTACCTGGCGAAACGCGCGAGCGGCATCGAGCTCCCGCGCCCGCAGGTTCAGGGGCGTTCCCGGCACGTGGCGCGGTCGGTCGGAGAGCGCGACGGCGAGCGCATCACCGAGCGAGTGCGCCGGGTCCGTGGAGATCGCGAGCACGCGCCGTGCCGGCGAGCGCCGCGCGACAAGGATGGCCGCGGCGGCGGCGCACGTCGTCTTTCCGACCCCGCCCTTGCCTCCGAACAGCAGCAGCCGCGTCTCAGGCCCGGCGAGTCCGGCGGCGATCGCGTCCCGCCCGGTGGAAGCCGATCGCCAGGTGCGCGATCCGCGGCCGGCCGGGCCCGCGATCCGTGATGGCCGGGATGCGCCCGAGAGCGCAGCGCCGATCGCGGCGAGCGCCGTGACGCCGCGTGGCTCCCGGTCGCGCTCGGCCACCGTGATGGTCGCCGCGCCCGGCAACAACGCGGCGAGGCGCCGCATGGCGGCCCGTTCGAACGTCCGCCTCGCGTCGCACCAGCCGCACCGGGCGGGAGGCGGCGGCGTCAAGCGGTTGACGATCACCCGCGCGACTGGGATATCGAGCCCGGCCAGGGCGCGCGCGGCATCGGCCGTTTCCTCGACGGCCATCGGCTCCGCGATCGTCACCCACGACATCCGCACGCGGGCCGGATCGCGCAGCAGCGCCGCGAGCTCGCGGCCGTCGCGGTCCAGCTCCTCGATGAGCGCGTCCTCCGCATCGGGCGTCCATCCGCCGCGAAGCGCGGCCACCATCGCCCGGTGCTTCGCCTGCATGTGATCGAACACGCGCGCCATCGCGCTCAACGCCGCCGGCATCGCGAGCATCCTCAGCGTGTGCCCGGTCGGCGCGGTGTCGACGACGATGCGATCGAAGCGAGGCGAGCGGCCCCAGCGCGCGATCTCGAACAACGCGGCGATCTCATCGATGCCCGGCAGCGAGAGGCGAAGCAGCCGCGCGACGTCTTCGCTGTCGAGCCACGTGCCGCGCAGCGCGATGCGCTCGAGTGCCTCGCGGCGTTCGCCGATCCAGCGATCGAGCGCGCGTGTGGAATCGATCTCGACGGCGTGCAGGGCGCCGCGGCGGACGGCGACGGAACGCGGCGCGGGGCCCAGCCTGCGGCCCAGCGCGTCACCCAGCGAAGGGGCGGGATCGGTGGAGATGATGAGCGTGCGCCGCCCGCTCCGGGCGGCGGCGACAGCGAGCGCCGCGGCGCAGGTCGTCTTCCCGACGCCGCCTTTGCCGCCGACGAACTCGAAACGCGCGGCGCCGCGGTCGCCGGGCTCAGTCGTGCTCTTCGCCTTCGAACGAGGCCTCAATGCCGGTAATCTTGTAATCCTTCGGCGAGAGCGCCGACGCCTCGCCGCCCTGCCGCCGCTCGCGGATCTCCCGCAGGCGCGCGAGGGCGTCTGCTTCGATTTCCTCGAACTCCTGGCGGCTGATTTCGTCCAGCTCGAGCCGCATCTGCGCGGCCAGGAGCTGCTCGCGGAGCGCCGTGTCGTCGTTCAGTTCGGTATCCACGGCGGCCGCGATCTTGTCGAACACGAACCGGAGGCCGCCGATGAGGACGGAGTCGAGAATGAACATGACGGGGCGGCGCCGCCGCTAATGCGCCCTTTCGAGCTTGAGCCGGATGTTCACGAAGTTGTACGGCGGCCACGGGCCGGTGTATTTGAACGTGAGCTTGTCGTAGCGCTGCCCGATGCCCTTGACGCGCGCGTCGAACGCCTGCTCGAGGCTCCGCGCCACGAGGAACGCGGCGTTCATGATCATGCGGTCGCCGATCGGCTTGTTCGATCGGGAGGCGACCGACACGTCGCGGAGCGCCTCGAAGATCTCGGCCACGTACCGCTCCGACCGGGCCTGCAGCGCGGCGTCGATCAAGCGCCCGTACTGCATCCGCGCGAAGTAGGTCGAACCCTTCTGCGACGAGATCTCCCCCTTGAGGCGCCGGATGTCCTCGTCGTCCTCCTCGATCTCGCGGATGATCTGGTCGCGATCCCAGAGGACCTTCAACCCGAACTCGAACTTGTCCTGCATCTTGTTCAGGACGTCGGTGAAGGCGTCGTACGCCGATCGCAGCAGCTCGATGATGTCGTCGTCGGTCTTGAACACGGTGCCGAACGACATCGGGATGACGGTGTGCTGCTGCATGACCGTCTCGTTGACGCGCTGGTGCGCCAGGACGTTGTCGCGCGTCGGATCCTGGACGACCATGGGCGTATTCGACACGACGGCGGCAATGTCGCGAAAGTGCACCGTGTGCACGTCGGTCGGCTCGGACCCGATGCCGAGCGGACCGAAGCTGAGCGGCCGCTCGGACTTGATGATGCAGTACACGTAGCGTCCGGCGTTCGAGTCTTCGGCCGCCTGTCCCTCGCCGCGGTGCCGGGCCGCGTGTGCCGGCATGCGCACGCGCTCCAGCTTGCCGCGCGCGGGGACGGCCGGCGCGGCCCTGGCGGCCCGCCGGGCCGGAGTTGACGCCTTGCGTCTCGCGGAAGCTGCCGTCGCCCTCTTCGTCGTCTTTGCCATCTGTGTCCTGTCCAGGTTCCAGTCGAGTCCGGGGTCAGCGGCCACGTCCTGCGGGACGGGGCGGCCGCTTGCGCCTCTTGTCGGGTCCGCCGCCGGAGGCGAGCATCCGCTCGATTTCAGCGACCAGCGCGTCGGGCAGGCACGGCTTCGTGACGAACGAATCGCAGCCCGCCTGCCGCGCGCCTTCCCTGTACCCCGCGAGCGCATGGCCCGTCAGGGCGACGATCGGAATGTGCCGGGTCCGATCGTCCATCTTCAGCCGCCGTGTGGCCTCCCAGCCGTCCATCTTCGGCAGCGCCAGATCCATGAGGATGATATCCGGCAGCAGCTCGAGCGTCTTCTCGATCGCCTCGATGCCGTTGGCCGCCTCCGCGACGCGGTACCCGGAGAACTGGAGGTACGCGGCGTACATCTCCCGCGCATCCTGGTAGTCCTCCACGACAAGCACGAGCGCCCGGCCGTTGGTCCTGTCGGTCATCGGCGTCTCAGGCGCGCGGGCAGCCGCAAGGTGAAGGTCGAGCCGTGGCCCGGCTGGCTCTTCAACTCGATGGTGCCGCCGAGCATCTGCGCCAGCCGCCGGCAGATCGAGAGGCCGAGGCCCGTTCCGCCGTAGCCGCGGGCGGGAGAGCTGTCGAGCTGACGGAAGTCCTCGAAGACCTTGATTTGATCCTCGAGCGCAATCCCGACGCCGGTGTCCCGCACGGCGATGCCGACCGTGCGCCCCTTCACGTCGTAGGTGGCGCCGATCGTCACCGAGCCCGCCGTGGTGAACTTCAGCGCGTTGCTGAGCAGGTTCAGCACGATCTGCTTGACCTTCTGCCGATCGCTCTTGAGCGACGGGAGCCCGCCGCGCACGCTGGCGGACACCGTCAGGTTCGAGCGCTTGATGATCGGCTCCAGCTCCGCCATCACCTCGTAAACGAGTTCCGGAATCTGGAACGTCGAGAGGTTCAGCGGCATCCGGCCCGCTTCGATCCTCGTGATGTCGAGGATGTCGTTGATGAGCGCCAGCAGGTGCCGTGAGTTGGAATCGATCCGCGACAGGCTCTTGCGCTGCGACTCCTGGATGGGACCGGTCACGCCGTTGAGCAGCATGTGCGTGTAGCCCAGGATCGCGTTGAGCGGCGTCCGGAACTCGTGCGACATGTTGGCGAGGAACTGCGACTTCAACGCCGACGCCTGCTCGAGGGCGATGTGCTGCCGCCGCAGCAGCTCGTTCTGCTCGGCGAGCTCCGCGGTCGCCTCCTGCACCTTGCGCTCGAGATCCGCCGACCCCTGCTTCAACTGCTCGTACAGCCGCGCCTTTTCGAGCGCTTCGGTGAGGTCGTGCAGGATCGTCACGACCCACATCAACTCGCCCTGCTCGGACAGGATCTGGCCGGCCAGCCCCTCGACCGGCAGCGGCCGGCCGCTCATCGGGTCGCTCAACTGGATCTCGCCGCGGTACCGCTGCTCGCCGCTGCGGGTCAGCACGTTCGACACGAACGACGTGAGGTTCGCGCCGTTCGCCCGCACGCGCCGCAGCGACACTTCCTCGGCCGACGGCGGCACGTTGAAGAGCCGCTCGGCCGGCTCGTTCATCAGCACGATGTCCCCTTCCTGGTTGGTCACCAGGATCGGATCGGCCACCGAGTCGATGATCAGATCGAGGCGGTGCCGCTCATCGCGCACTTCGGCCTGCGCGAGCCGCAGCGTCCGGTAGCTCTCCTCGATCTCCTCCTTGGCGCGGGCGAGGTCCGTGACGTTGCGCAGGATCGAGACGACGTAGGTGCCCTGCCGCTCGTCCTTGGCGCGCGAGCTCAGCAGCTCGAAGAGCAGGTCGGATCCTTCCAGCGGATCGACCAGCAGCAGCTCGCGCCGTGCCAGCTCGATGTGCGTGACGGCGCTCGTCGAGAGCGCCGCCGAGAAGAGCATGTTGTTCAAGGCGACGGCGCGGCGCCAGCCTTCGCTCGCGTCCTCGGGCGCGGCGAAGAGCTTCTCCGCGTGGGTGTTCGCGATGATCAGCTTGCCTTCGGTGTCCGTGAGAAGAATCGGGTCGGTGACCGCGTTGATGATGCTGTAGAGCAGCATCCGCTCCTGGCCGAAGCGGGTCTCGGCCAGCGTCTGCCGGCTCAGCAGCCGCGACACCTGGCGCCCGAGCATCCGAGCCATCCACGCGACATCGGGATGCAGCTCGGGACCGGTCGCGCTGGCGAGCAGCAGGCCGTGGGCGACGGGATCCTCATCGGCGCGCAGCGGAATCGCGTGGAACGAGGCTCCTTCGATCGGCGATCGGAAGGGAATCTGGCCGGCCTCGAAGTAGGTGGCGCCTGGCTGCTGCAGCGCGCGGATGAGGGGATGGCCGTCTTCCTCGCGGCTCAGGGAGAAGTCGGCGATGGCCGACGAGGACACGCCGTGCTCAGCGACGAGAAGGAGCGGCCCCGCGCCAGGCTCCGACACGGCCACCACCGCCTGCTGCACGGTCGAGTGCGCGGCGAGCCAGTCGATTCCACGGCGGCTGGAGGCCTGCAGATCCGTGTCGGTCAGCAGAAACTCCGCGAACGCGAGTTTCGCCTCCATGTCGACGCCGGGATGCTGCACGGCCGTCACTGCGGACCGGTGCACGGGTTATCCCTCGACGGTGCGCCTCCGCGCCCCGGTCCGTCTCTTGCGTGGCGCGCGGGTTGCGGCCAGTTGTGGCGCGCGCATGGCGGCTAGCTCCGCCCGCAGCGCAGCGTTCTCCGCAATCACGCTCTGATGCGCCGCCAGCTCGGCCTGAGGCCGCGACACCGGGGAAACCTGCCCGACGGCTTCCGAGTACTTCAGATACGTGTCGATCGACGCCACCACGACCCGCGCCTCAACGGTGATCAGGTCGATGCCGACCAGCGACACCCGCACCCACGCGTCGATCACGATGCCCTTGTCGAGCACGCGGTCGAGAACGTCGATGAGACTGGTGCCGCCTGCTGCCCGTTCAACTGCCATGCTCTGCTCCTGCTGGGGGGAAGCCGCTCATCGCCGCCGGCGGGCCGGCGCCGCCGGGGTCAACGCGTTCACCTTTCGTTCGAGCCGCTCGATCTGCGCGCGCATCGCGTCGTGCTCGGCAAGCGCGGCGCGTTGCGCGCCGGGGGACAGGTCGCGGTCGTACCGCCACCAGTCCAGTCCGATTTCCTGCGCCTTGTCGAGCGAGCACACGAGAAGCCGAATCCGTATCGTCAGCAGTTCGACTTCCGCCAGCGACACTTTGATGTCGCCCGCGATCACCAACCCCTTGTCGAGCACACGATCGAGAACGTCGACAAGCCCGGTTGCGCGGTGCCCAGACGGAGGGAGCTCGAATGCCATGCCGAGCGAATATATCGTACCTGACGGATGGGACACGGTCCGGTCGGCGGCGGCGCCGCAAAAACCCACGGCTGAGCTTCGGCCCCAATCGCCCGCCCGGACCGCTGCCGCCTACTTCCTGACGACCGGTTCGGAGATCCTCTCGACCAGCTCCCCTGTCGTCTGGTCGCGGTGCACCCGGGTCGCGATGTCGGCCTGCGCGATGATGCCGCACAGCCGCCCCTCGCCGTCCACCACAGGCATGCGCCGCACCTGCCGCTCGGCCATATGCGCCACGGCGTGGTCGATGTCCTGATCTTCACGGCACGACACAGGTTGGCCCGTCATGGCGTCCCGCACGGAGGCCGCCTGCACGCTGCGGCCTTCGGCCACCACCTTCATCACGATGTCGCGGTCCGTCACCATTCCTACGAGGCGCCGCGAGCTCTTCGAGTCCACCACCGGCACCGCGCCCACGTCTTCCCGCTTCATCACTTCGGCCACCCGCACGATCGGATCGCCAGGCTCACAGCACACCGGTTCGCGGGTCATCACGTCACGGCATTTCGGCATCGCACCCCTCCGTGTTCAACGGTAATTGACGAGAGGTGCAAGAGACCCGCCACGGCCCGCGGCCTCAGCCGCCCCCGTGCGCGCGCGGCCGCCCCGTGCCGTTGCATGGAGTTAATGCAGAGGCGGCGACAGCCGTCTCAATTCCCGCGCAGCTCCCGCTTCAGGACCTTGCCGGTCGCGTTGACCGGAAGGGCGTCGCGAAATTCAACGCTGCGTGGGTATTTGTAAGCCGCAAACTGTTCGCGGCACCAGTCGAGCAGTTCGGATTCGGTCAGCGTGGCCCCGGGCTTGCGGACGACGAACGCCTTCACTTCCTCGCCCAGCCGCTCGTCGGGAACGCCCACGACCGCGACCAGCGAAATGGCCGGGTGGGTCATCAACACTTCCTCGAGCTCGCGCGGATACACGTTGAAGCCGCCCCGCAGGATCATGTCCTTCTTGCGATCCACGATCGAGACGTAGCCGTCCTCGTCGATGATGCCGATGTCGCCCGTGTGGAACCATCCGTTGCGCATGACCTCGAGCGTGGCCTCAGGCCTGTTGTAGTAGCCCTTCATGACGTTCGGGCCGCGCACGACGATTTCCCCGCGTTGCCCGCGCGCGACCGGCATCGCCTCCTCGTCGACCGACCGCACGTCGACGCCGAAGATCGGCGGACCGACCGTGCCCGGCTTCGACGGCCGTTGCAGCTGGTTGAAGCACACGACCGGCGACGTCTCCGAGAGGCCGTACCCTTCGAGCACGCGGACTCCGAACGTGCCCTCGAACCGCCGCAGGAGCTCCACGGGCAGCGGTGCCCCCCCGGACGCGCAGATGCGAAGGTGCTCGGCGACGGGTGCCGGATCCATTCCCGATGCCGACACGTACTGCATCAGCGCCCAGTACATCGTCGGCACACCCAGCCAGAAGCCGACCTTTTCACGCCGGATGGTTTCGAGGACCACCGCAGGCTCGAAGCGCGGGAGCAGCACCGTCCGGAATCCGCCATAGAAGCCGGCGTTCATCTGGCAGGTCTGCGCGGTCGAGTGAAAGAGCGGCAGCGTAATCAACGTGACGTTCTGCTCGCCGCCCCCGGCGAGGCCCGGCAGCAGCATGTCGCACGTGCTCACGGCGTTCAGCAGCATGTTGTCATGCGTGAGCTCGGCTCCCTTGGGATGCCCTGTCGTGCCGGACGTGTACAGGATCACGGCCGTGTCGTCCGGCCGCCGGCGCCGCGACTCGATCGCGCGCGGCTGCGACGCCGTCACCTGCGCGATCGACAGCGCCGAGGGAACGGGTGAGGGAGCCGCGGGGTCCGCCGTCAGGATGACGAGATGGGCGCAGCCCGCCTGGTCGCAGCCGGCGCGAGCCATCGATGCCAGCGGCAGCTCCGCCGACCCCTCGAACGCCAGCATGGCCTTCGCGTCGCTGTCCTTCAAGTGGTACGCGATCTCGCGCGGTTTCAGCAGCACGTTGAGCGGCACGACCACGCCGCCCGCCTTGAGGATGCCGAAGTACGCGAGGGGGAACCACGGCACGTTCGGACACGACAGGGCGACGTGATCCCCGGGGCCGATGCCGAGCGCCGCCAGGCCGTTGGCGATCTGCGACGCCCGCGCGTCCACCTCCGAGTACGTCATGTGCGAGTCGGCGAACGTGATCGCGATGCGCTCGGGCGTGAGCCGCGCCTGGTGCTCGAGCACGCTTGCGAGATTCAAGGACGTCGCATGATGCATGGGGTGTGAATCCTCGAAATGGAGAACGCAGAAGCCGCACGCTGAGACGGGCCACGGCTGTTCACGAAGATCACGAAGGACACGAAGGACACGAAGACCGTCGCGTACCGGGCTGAACCGTCGAGCCGCGCAGAGCGCGGCCTCGGGCACGACGCGGCCGGCGCTCGACGGTTCAGCCGTATCCGGACTCGCGCCCGCAGCGTGCGCTCTTCTTTCGTGGTGTCTTCGTGACCTTCGTGACCTTCGTGGTCTTCCTGCCATGCACGCCGTCGGCGCGTGCGGCGGGACAGGACACGACCCGCCGGATATCGCGACGCGCTCAACAAAGACCCGCATTCTACATTCCGCGTTCTACGTTTCATCGCTGCGCGCCTCCACGACGCGGCGAAGCGCCGCCTCGAAGGCGGCATCGCGCGAGCGGATCCTCAGTTCTTCCGCGAGCAGCGCGGTCGTGCTTTGATCGCCGAGCGACACCGTCCGATGGGCGCGGGCGTGCCCTTCCACGTGCGCCGCCGTGTGCACGCACGTACCGTTTGGCGCGAGCTCCAGCATCAGCTCCTCCCGGCCGTTGCCGACCCTGATGCGCTGAATGGGTGCCCCCGTGGTCCGCTGGAGGTCCACGTGCATCCGCTCGCTCGTCTGCAGCGCGCCGGTCAGCCACGCGGCGAACAGGCCCGCCGCGGGCAGATCGGCGCCCGTGATGTCGAGGCGGTGGAACAGCGGCGCTGCCGCGCGGACCTCGGCGATGTCGAAGAAGTGGGCCATCAGCGCCCGCCAGCGCGTCAACCGCGTCCATCGCAGGTCGCCGAGCGACGTACGCTCGACGAGCGGCACGGCCGCGCGCCACACCGGCAGAGGCTCCTCCACGTCGAGGATGATGCGATCGGCCAGCGCCGCGAGCCCCTCGAGGTCCGCCTCGTCGCCCCCGCGCCACCAGACGATTGACGGAAGGCTCGACAGGCGCAGCGCGGCGACCGCGTTGTTGATGTATTCCGGGCGCAGCCCGTCAAGTGTGACGAAACGCTCGCTCGTCCGCGTGGGCGGCTCCGCATGCGTGCCGTACCGAATCAGGATGCCGCGGATGGCCGCCGTGGACGTGAGCTGCCCGAGCGTCGCGGCCGGATCGTCGAGCCGGCCGGGCGGACCGACGGCGATCACGGTCGCGGTCAGGGCCTGCGCGCCCGCGCCGGCGTCGTTCACAGCGTTCTCCATCTCCGTCCGTCCGCCGCCATCGGCGCGTCGGCCTCCTTCGGTCCCCACTCCCCCGCCTCGTACTGCGGCAGCGCCGCGGCCGCCTCCGCACGCCACGCCTCGTGCACCGGCGTGATGAGTGTCCATGACGCTTCCACGAAATCGTGGCGCGCAAACAGCGTGGGGTCGCCGAGCATCGCGTCGAGCAGCAGTGTCTCGTACGCCTCGGGCACGGGGCCGCCGAACGCGGTGCCATAGCGGAAATTCATCATGACGGGCGCGAGCTGCATCCGGGTCGCGGGCACCTTCGCTTCGAAGCGGAGCGAGATCCCTTCGTCCGGTTGCACGTTGATCACCAGCAGGTTCGGTGAGACCGACGACGGGCTGGCGGCCTTGAAGACCTGGAGCGGCGGCTGCTTGAACTGGATGGCGATCTCAGTTGTGCGCTTGGGCAGCCGTTTTCCGGTCCGCAGGTAGAACGGCACGCCCGCCCACCGCCAGCTGTCGAGCTGCATCCGCAGGGCGACGTAGGTTTCCGTCGTCGAGGATCCGTTCACGCCCGGCTCGCGGCAATACCCGGGCACTTCGCTGCCGGCGACCCATCCGGCCGCATATTGCGCGCGGACGACGTTCGGCCTGCCGTTGTTGACGAGCGGCTGCGCGGAGAGCAACACGTCGATCTTCCGGTCGCGGACGCTCTCGGCGGTGAAGGCAATCGGCGGCTCCATCGCCACGAGCGTCATGAGCTGCATGAGATGGTTCTGGACCATGTCACGCAGCGCGCCCGCCCCTTCGTAATACGCGGCGCGCCGTTCGACGCCGACGGTTTCGGCGCCGGTGATCTGCACGTGGTCGATGTAGCGGCGGTTCCAGATCGGCTCGAACATGCCGTTCGCGAAGCGAAACACGAGCAGGTTCTGCACGGTTTCCTTCCCGAGGAAGTGGTCGATCCGGAAGACCTGCTCTTCTTCGAAGTGACGATGCACTTCCGCGTTCAGCGCGCGCGCCGTCGTCAAATCGGTCCCGAACGGCTTCTCGACGATGATGCGGCGCCATCCCTCGGAGGTGCGTCCGCCGAGCCCGGCCGCGCCGAGCTGCCGAATGACCGTGCCGTACACGGAAGGGGGGATCGCCAGGTAGAAGAGCACGCCGTCCGCGCCGTCGATCTCCTGAAGCCGTGCGGTGAGCCGTTGGTAGACGGCAGGGTCGTCCAGCTCGCCGGACAGGTAATAGAGGTGGGCCGCGAGCGATCGCGCGATGTCGTCGCCGGGCTCCACGCCGGCGAACTCGCGAAGACTGTCGCGGAACTGCTTGCGGAAGCCCTCGTCGTCCATGTTCGTGCGCGCGATGCCAATCGCCGAAAAGCGCGCGGGGAGCCGGTGTCCGCGGGAGAGGCGGTACAGCGCGGGGAGCAGCTTGCGGCGGGTGAGGTCGCCGGAAGCGCCGAAGATGACCAGCGTGGCGTTGCCCGGTGTGGGCTCTATCCGCAGGCCGTCGTTGAGGGGGTTCCCGGCCATCGAACACGCATCATACCGTCAAGCGGCGCTCGGCGATCACCGGCGGGCGGCGAGGTATGCCGCAATGGCGGCGAGCTCGTCGGCGCTCAGGCGGCTGCCGAAGGACGGCATCTCCGCCTTCGGGTCGACCGACTCGGGATCCGCGATCCTGCGGCTGAGCGCCGCGGCGTCGTGCTTGCGGCCGATGCGCGAGAGATCCGGTCCGTCCTTGCCACCGTCGCCGTCGAGCGTATGGCAGCCGATGCAGTAGCGCGAGAACACCGCCGCCGCCGTTTCGGTCCGCAGCGGAAATCCCGGGTACGGTTCGCCCGAGAGGCGCCGCATGTAGGCAACCATCGCGGCGATCTCGCGCTCGTTGACGGGCGCCGGAGGCTCGCGAAGGCCCGGCGCGATCATTTCGGGATCGGACGTGTGCGCGGCAGTCCACTCGGGCCCGCGCGACAATCGCAGGGCCTCGAGCGGGTCGGCCACTCCGGTTTCGACGTGGCATCGCGCGCAGGTGTGTCTCTCGACGAAGACCCGCCCGCCGATGGCCCGCACGGTCCACGATTCCGCGGCCGGCGCGGCGGGCGGCCGATCGCGCCATCCCAGCACCGTCAATGCCGACACCGCGAGGAGGACAGCGGCGAGTCCTGCCGCCACCAGCGGCCGCCGCCTCAGATCCCGCTCGGGACGGCGATCGATCCACGGCAGCGCCGCCAGCGCGAGGACGGCGAGCGCGGGAATGACGATCGCGCCGAGCACTTCGTAACGGCCCGGAAAGTACTTCAGCAACTGGAAGAGACCGAGGAAGTACCACTCGGGGCGGGGCACGTACGAGGTGTCGGACGAATCCGCGGGCGGTCCGAGCGGCGGTGCGCCGTGCCGCGCAAGCGCCAGGAGGAACGCGCCCGCCAGCAGACCGATGACGGCCGTGCGCGCCGCCTGCTCGGGATAGAAGGGGACGGGCGGCTCTTCCACAGTGGCGGCGCGGCGCCGCGCGAGGATCGTGTGCGCGATGACCATCGCGACCAGCGCCGCGGGAAGAAAGATCACGTGCAGCGCGTACCAGCGCGTGAGCGTCAACGCCCCGATCGTCTCGCCGCCCCTGAGTGCCGCGGCCGCCAGGCGTCCGGCGCCGGGCGCGAGCTGCGAGAGGTTAATCGTGACGACCGTCGCCCAGTAGGCGCGCTGATCCCACGGCAGCAGATATCCGGTCAACGCGAGGCCGAGCACGATCAGCAGGAGGACGACGCCCGTGAGCCACGCACGGCGATCCGCGCGCTTGAAGGCGCCTGAGGCGGCCGACACCAGCAGATGGAGTGCCGTGAGCACCACCACGAAGCTCGCGCCGTAATGATGAACCCCGTGAACCAGCCATCCACCCGCCGGCGACGAGATGATGAATCGCACGCTGTCGTACGCGTGATCCGGCGACGGCACGTAGTACAGCATCAGGAACGCGCCGGTCACGGCCTGCACGACGGCAAACGCGATCAGGACTGCGCCGGGAGTCGCGAGCCACCCGGCGCGGGACCACGGGCTCACAACCTGACCATGACGTCGCCGTTGTCGAGAATGTCGGCCGCCAGCGTGTCGAGCGGACGCGGCGGCGGGCCCGAGGCGACCCGCCCGTCCGCCTCGTACACGCCGCCGTGGCACGGGCACCGGAATGTGTTCGTGGCGCCGTCCCAACCGACCTGGCAGCCGAGGTGCGTGCACGTTCCAGACAGCGCGCGCACGGACTTCTCGCCGTCCCACACCAGGAAGACGGTGCGTCTCGCATGGTCGCGGTACCACCCATCCACGAGCGGCACGACGATCAGGCGTGCGACCGGAACGCCCGCTTTCAAATCGGAAGTCGCGGCGGCGCGAACCCAGCGCTCACGGGCCGACGCGGTGGCGGGGCGAAGCGCGAAGGCGCCGACCAGCGCGGACAAGCCGCCGCCGACGAGCGCGGCGGCCGTGTTGACGAATGCAGCGAGCGCGCGCCGGCGGCCTGGAGACGGTAAGGGACTGGATGAAGGCGGCATGGTCCACCCGCCCTCCTGTGCGAAGAGCGGGCCAGACATGCCGGACAGGCTAAACGACGGCAGGACCGGAAGTTCTGGACGCTCGACCCGGGCCTGGCGGTTCCGGATTTCGTAAGAGCTTTCGCGCTGACGATCGCGGCGGTGTCACTTCTCCGCGGTCTTCTCCAGGTATTCACGGGCGGCAGCCGTGCCGAGCAGCCGCAAGCGGTTGCGGATCTCGATGCGGAGCGTCACGTTGCGCTCGTGCTGCGCGATTTCAATCAGATCGGCGTCGGCCTTCGCGTTGAAGAGCCCGTTGATAATCGCGCGCTTCGAGTCCAGCCGCGCGGCAGCGTACAGCGAGCGCAGCTGCTGGCGGCCGCCGGCCTCGCCGAGATTGAAAATCGCGAGGTCGCGCAGCCGGAAGTCACGTTCGGTCTGCGCGATTCGCATCAGCGTCGTCGTCGCGGCCCGCTCCCCCAGGGCGTTCACCACCTGGTTCTTCACGCGCACGTTCGACGTGACGTACACCTGCATCAACTCGCCGGCAATCCCGCTGCCCTCGAGACGGCCGAGCTCCCTCACCGCGGCCACGCGGACGGGCTCTGGACCGGTCTTCGCCACGTCGATCACCGTCAACCGCGCCTCCGGGCGGCCTGACTGCGCGAGCACGAACAACGCCCGGCGCGCTTCACCCGTGTTGTTGCTCTCGAGCGCAATCTCCTTCAGCATCGGAATGACGCGCGGAGCGTCGGTCTGAATCAGCCTGCCCAGCGCCTCGATGCGCAGGTCCGTGTCGGGCAGGTAGCCGGGCGGCAGCCAGTCCTGGGGCACCGGCAAGGTCGGCGGCGCCGGCGGCACGGCGGTCGACGCGGCCACCGGCACCTGGGGGGGCGTCCGGGGCACCCTGGGGGGCGGCCTCCGGGGCGGCGGTGGCGGCGCGACGGCTGTCGGCGGGACCGGAGGTACAGGCGGACGCGGCGCCGCCGTGTACCACAGGACGTCATTGCGCCGCAGGCGCTGCGCGAGCTCGAGCCTCAGATATCCGGCCGGTTTAATCCAGGGACTGCGCGGGTGCTCGCGTTCCAGGCGGCCGATCGTTTCGATGGCCGACGCGGAATCGTGCGCCTGGTTCTGACTGTGCGCCAGCCAGAACAACACCTCGTCCTTCTTCGGCTCCTTCGGGTCGGCGGCTGCGGCCTTGAGCTCGGCGATGGCGCTCGCCCACTGCTCGTCGGCTATGAGGTCTTTCGCGCGGTCGAGCCGCTTGGACTCGCCTGGCGCGGCCGCGAGCGTCGCAGCCGTCAGTGCGGCGATCATCCAGGCGAACGTGACCCGCGCGAGATGCCGCCGGGGCGAACCGGAACACCGAAAACGCACAACGCAAGACCGGTTATCGAACATGACTGCCTCAAATCCCACGAGAGGTGACGACGTTGATCTTCTGGAGGAGGTCGCGCTTGCGAATGAGCCGCTGGATCTGCCCGAGCGCTTCAGAATCCGGCTCGGACGTGACCGACGCCTGCAACAGCACCAGCTCGAGATCGCGCATCACCGCCGCCAGATCGTCCATCCCGCGGCGCTCCGCGGCGAGGCGGTACATGCGCGTGTCGCTCAGCAGATCCGACGCCAGCTGGCGCTCGTACGTCCAGTCAGCCGGAGCGGTGTGCCGCGGGTCCTTCGTCGTCAGACCGAGCACGACCAGTTTCGATCGCTCGAAGTGTTCTTCGGTGACGGCCGTCAATCCCGGCCGTGCGGCGTGGGTTTCGCCAGGCGCCGGAGGCGGCACGCCGACCACGTCAGTGCCGCCGGACGGCGCGGCCCGCCGCGCGCCCGCGGTGAACCACACGCTCAGCGTCGCCAGCACGAGGAGCGCGGCCATCGCGAGCGGCGCCACGTACGAATGGAATCGCGCCCGTTGGAACCGCGCCGGGCGGGCGGGCGCTGGAACCTGCCCGAGGGTGGAGTCGAGCCGCGCCATGAAACCCGCCCAGCCCTCGGGCGGCGCGTCGACCACGGGGCGCGAGGCCAGCGCGGTCCGAATGAACGACAGTTCCTCGAGCGCCCCGCGGCATTCGACGCAGTCGCGAAGATGACGCTCGATGGAGGCGTGCTCCGCCGGATCGAGCTCGCCGTAGAAAAACAGGTTGATCGCGCCGGAGGCGTGGAGATCGCAGCTCATGCGCCGCCTCCGACGGTGACTCTCGAACGGCTCAACGCGCGGCGCAGCCGGTGCACCGCCGCATGCAATTGACGTTTGACGGTGCCTTCCGCGAGGCCGAGCCCTTCGGCGATCTCCGAGAGCTTCAATCCCTGATGGTGGCGCATGACGAAGACGATCCGCTGCCCCGGAGGCAACCGGCCGATCTCGGCCTCGAGCACCTCGCCGATCTCCCCCGCATACGCCCTGTCCTCGGGACCGGGACTCTCTTCCGGGGCGTTCAGCATGGCGGTCTCGGCCTCCTCGAACGACGCGGCGTTGGCGGAGGACTGGCGGCGGCGATGGTCGATACAGGCGTTCATGACGATCCGGTACATCCACGAGCTCAACTGCGAGTCGTGTCGAAAACGATCCAGCGATCGATAAACCTTGATGAAGACTTCCTGCGAGATGTCCTCTGCGTCGTGATGGTTGCCGGAAAACTGGTAGGCGACGCGGTACACCATCGAACGATGCCGCTCGACGAGCGTCTGGAAGGCGGGCGCGTCGCCCCCTGCCGCCCGGGAGATCAGGTCCGAATCAGCCATCGCGTTGTCAGTCCGTGGTGGACCTGGAAGTCTCCAGTCTCTGCCGTATCCGGGCGTGTCATACATATGACGCAGGGGCGTGGCAGGGGGTTGATTGGAGAATTGGAGAATTGGAGAATTGGTGAATTGGTGAGGTGGTGAGGTGGTGAATTCACGAATTCACCCAATTCACCAACCCGCCGACTCCACCCGTTATACTGATCTGATGCCTACGCAGCAGAAGACCGCGCCTGCCATCGCCAACGCGCTCAGGCGGAATATCGCCATCATCGCACACGTCGATCACGGCAAGACCACGCTTGTCGACAAGATGATGCAGCAGAGCGGCATTTTCCGCGCCAACGAGCGGCTCGTCGAACGCGCCATGGACAACACCGATCTCGAGCGGGAGCGCGGGATCACGATTCTCGCCAAGAACACCGCCGTCCACTATGGCGATGTGCTCATCAATATCGTGGACACCCCCGGCCACGCCGATTTCGGCGGCGAGGTCGAGCGCGTGCTGGCGATGGTGGACGGCGTGCTGCTGCTCGTGGACGCGTCCGAGGGGCCGCTCCCCCAGACCCGGTTCGTCCTCCGCAAGGCCCTGGAGCGGCGGCTCACCCCGATCGTGGTCATCAACAAGATAGACAGGCCGGATGCGCGCATCCAGGAGGTGCTCAACGAGATTTACGACCTGTTCATCGATCTCGACGCCGCCGTCGAACAGCTCGATTTCCCGGTCCTGTACACGAGCGCGCGCGCGGGCACGGCCAGCACGTCCGCCGACGTCGCCGGTCAGGATCTGCGGCCGCTGTTCGACGCCATCCTCACGGCCGTGCCGGCGCCGCGGGGCGATGCCGGGGCGCCGCTGCAGATGCTGGTCGCGAACCTCGATTCCAGCGATTACCTCGGGCGCATCGCCATCGGCCGCGTGGTCAACGGGCGCGTGAAGATTGGCGATCAGGTCGCGGTCTGCAAGCTCGATGGACGCGTGGAGGAGACGAAGGTCACGAAGCTCTTCTCGTTCGAGGGGCTGAAGCGCGTGGACATCACCGAAGCGGCCGCGGGGGACATCGTCTGCCTCGCGGGGATCGAGGACATCACCATCGGCGAGACCATCGCGGACATCGAGCACCGGGAGGCGATCCCCCCGATCGCGATCGACGAGCCCACCGTGTCGATGATCTTCGGCGTGAACACGTCGCCGATGTCGGGCCGCGACGGCCAGTTCGTCACTTCGAGGCAGATCAAGGATCGCCTGGACCGCGAGCTGCTCGGGAACGTGTCGATCAGGGTGGAGCCGACCGACACGCCGGAGCAGATGAAGGTGCTCGGCAGGGGCGAGCTGCAACTGTCGATCCTGATCGAGATGATGCGCCGCGAGGGGTTCGAGCTCCAGGTGTCGCGGCCGGACATCGTCACGAGATACGTCACTGACGCCGCGAACGAGCCGGAGCGAGTGAGCCACGGGAGCGGAGTGGGGGCCGAGGGGGTCCCCGCGAGCGACCGTGCCGGGCGGTCCGGCGGGGCGAAGCCCCCCGGTCAATTGATGGAACCTGTCGAGGAGCTCGTCATCGACGTCGCCGAAGAGTTCCAGGGTGTCGTGATCGCGCAGACCGGCATCCGGCGCGGGACGATGACGAAGATGGTGAATCATGGAAGCGGCCGGGTGCGGCTGGAGTTCCGGATTCCGGCGCGCGGACTGATCGGGTTCAGGTCGCAGTTCCTGACCGAGACCAAGGGCACCGGCATCATGAACCACCTCTTCGCGGACTGGGAGCCGTGGCACGGGTCGATTCCCGCGAGGACGACCGGCGCGCTCGTGGCGGATCGAAGCGGCGCGGCCACGGCCTACGCGATCTGGAACCTCCAGGAGCGCGGGGTGATCTTCATCGAGCCGGGAGCGCCGGTCTTCGAGGGCATGATCGTCGGCGAGAACGCGCGCGCGAGCGACATGGACGTCAACGTTACCAAGGAAAAGAAGCAGACGAACATGCGCGCGTCAACCGCCGACGAGGCGGTGCGGCTGATTCCGCCGCGCATTCTCGGCCTCGAGCAGGCCATCGAGTGGATCAACGACGACGAGCTCGTCGAGGTCACGCCGAAGAACATCCGGATCCGCAAGAAGGTGCTCGCCGCGAACATGCGGCCGCGGCGATCCGCCGAGTAGTGCCTGCGGCCTCATTGAGCTGGCTTCGTGCCTCACGGTTCGACGGGGACGACGCATAGCGCGGGGGCGTGCTGGCGCCACAGCTCATGTGCGCTCAAGCACATCTCGGCAGAGTACGCTTTCTTTTCAGGTCTCAAATCGCGTTTCGGACCATTTCGTCCGGAGAGTGCGCCCATCGGTGCCGTATCGCTGCAAGGCCACCGGCTGCCGGCTGACTGAGATCTCTGAGCTTCACCGTTCCTGATGAACCCCCGTCAAGGCGCTCGTAGAACATCGGGATTTGTGGTGGATTTGCCGGCCAACCAACTCGGGTAGGCTAGGCGCTCTTCCTGCGGACATTGATGTTCGTCTTGCCGCACTCACAGCGGAGCGTCTCGGGGGTTTCCCGGTCTGGCGACACGCGGAGGTACTCGTTGCAATCTGAGCAAGCGAATCCGCCGAGGAGATCCCGGAACGCCTTTGCGACGGGCGCGAAGTCCTCTTTGGTCAAGTTGTCCCAGTTGTTGTAGTGCACCGCGATGTTTACTTGCCACTGCTCAGCTTTCGAGGCTTCGGCAAGCAGAGTGAACGCGGACGTGCGAGCAGCAACCTGGTCGACGGTCTCCCCTTGGTTCCATGAACTCGCGGCGTCCTTCGCCCTCTTGTGGAGCTTCTGCATACGCGCAATCGCCGCGGGCATAAGCTCCCCGAGCTGATACCGGGCGTCTCCACGAAACTCCACCGGCGCTCTCAACCTGTGGCACAGCTCCGTCGATGCGTATTCAAGGTAGTGGCGGAGAAGGCCGGCCGCGGCTCGCACGTCGTTTTCCTCAAGGTGGTCATTGATCTCTGTCCACACGTCTCGGTCATCCCATCGAGTTGGCCCTAGGTCAACGCTCCATGTCCTGAAATCTGCAGAGGATCGTCCCGCGAGGAGACCCTCAGTCCTCATGTGGCGCAGCCAGATGGGATCATGCGTGGTCATGATGAACTGTGTATTCGGGAACTCCCTTTTCAGAAGGGCGCAGACCTCGCGGCGGTGACCCGAGTCCACGGACATGAGGACGTCGTCGAGCACCGCGAGAGTGAAGCCGGCGCCCTGGAGATGCCTCATCAGTGCGAGGTACAAGCATAAGCCCATGCCGTCCTGGTGGCCCTCGCTGTGATAAGCACCGGGGGGGAAGAAGCCGCGTCCGTAGAAGTCGACGTCCAAGCCGAGTTTCCCCATAGACGGGACGAGTTGAGCCTTGAACTTGTCTTCGTCGTCGCGGTTGACAAACCCGTAGAGTGACGCGAAGTCTGTCTGGACGTCGGCGTAAATCCCTGTGAGGACCGTGTCGCTGGTGGCAGCATAGATGTCGGATACCTGCCGTGCCCTCTGAGCCTGCTCGTTGGCAGCCGTTTGCTTCCGCATCGCGTCGCGCCAGACCTCAAGCCGCTCCTGCGCGATCGTCAGCCACTCCCGGGCTGCATCCTGCTTTGTTGGCTCAGGGAGGGCGGCGACCGCCCTCTCAAGCTCGCCGATAGCATCGAGGACGCCCTGCGGTACGATCGGCACGTTAGCGAGAACCGTGATCGTTTCGGCGAGCGGCAGAAGGGCGGACAGCCTTTCGGTCGCAGCTCCGCGAGTGGCGCTGTAGGCGCTGGCCACGTGCATGACTACAGGGGGCCTCGCGTGTGCAGCGTGGCGGAGCAAGATCTCGATCGCGGCCCGCACGGTGCGGAGGGCCGTGATCAACGGAGCGATCTTTGTTTCTACCGTTCTGCGCCTGAGCGATACCTCCTTCAAGTGGTCAATCTTGGCCTGAACGTACCTCTTGAGTCCATCCAAGTCCCAGCTGGTATCGCAGAGCGGACACGTTCCGGCTTCGATGAGTTCCAACCCAGTCGCATAGAAGGTCTCTCGCACTACACCTGCCGAAACCGCCGGATCGTTAGCGAGGGCGGTTAGGTCGGCTGTCACTTCGGCAACACGCGCGGTCGTTGGGACGCTGGTGATCTCCACGAGCGCCTCGCGGGCGGCTCGGATGTCCGCAAGGGCCTGGGCCTTGGGAATGCGCTGGGGCTGCACCGGCCCAGGTGTCACCATCCCGTCCTTGAGAGATGTTGTCTGAGTCAGTTCTCCGAGTGCCGGTAGACCGAGAATCGCGCGGTGGGCGTTCGCCGCGGCGAGCACATTCTTGGTTGTCAGTGCGGTCATCTCCAGCACACGCAGGAGGTTGTCGCGGGTCTGTGTAGCCGCCGTGCGGAGCGGAACCAACTGCCTCTCGCAGGTGTTTGCGATCTTCTGCAAACCGCCCCGGACCTTCTCCACTTGATCGAGATGGAGCAGCGTTTGGATCTCCTCAGCGCGCTTGCCGGGCGTCGCGAGCACATACCGGATCAATTCCCGACGCGAGAGCACGATCTCAGGATGCGCCTTCACTTGCCCGAGTACTTCGAGCACCGCGGGATCGCTCGGCGTTACGTAGGCGGCCGCCGGGATCTTCAGACTTCGCTCGATGGTGACGGTCTTGCGAAGGCTGGGGATCGTGACCTTGACTGTCACACGCGCCTTGTCCGGGTCATTTCGGCTGTCCACGTGGGGCCCGTGCTGTCTGAGAGAAACGTCGCCTCTTCCCTCTCCAGAGAGACGGGACACGTTCCCGGTGAGCGCGAACTCCAGGGCGTCAACCACGCCGCTCTTTCCCGTGCCGTTGGGACCACAGATGGCGAAGTTCTTCCCCTTGAGATCCAAGGTCAAATCGCGGATGCCGCGAAATTCCTTGATCGTTATGGAATCGACCCGGATCACGGCAACGGCTCCTCCCCGAGGATGGCCGCCGTGAGCGCGCGCTCGGTGAAGGTCTGCTCCTCAAGGAGGGTCTTGCGAAGCCGGACAACCAACTCGGCCGACACGCCGACGCCCGCAAGGGCCCGAAGGAACTTCTCAAAGACCTGCGCCGGGACGTCAGGTGTTCCCTCGACTGTGGGTGGTGGAGTCATTGGGCTTGCTTCCGGTTCATGTGATTTCCTGTGCCGAACGATTTGGCGCTTACCCGCAGCCGCACATCGAAAGCGCCGCGGCTGTAAAGTGCAGAACCTTACCCGGCGACCCGCCCGGTTCACGATGACGTGATCCCCTCTTTTCCGCGCAGGCGTACTGCCGGTGGATGAGCGATACGGGTTGCGCCGTGACCGCCAGCGGGGCGAACGGCAGCGCACAGTCGGGTACGAACGCATCCTGGGAGGGAGGCGTCGATTTCGGTGTACCGCCCGCGTGCACCGGCTTAAGGGGGAGCGTCACACTAACGAGACCGAGCACACCTACGGCCAACGCAGCAGCGACGGTACGCCCCACGGGTCTCCGCCTTTCGTCCTCCGGTGTGGCTTGCAGCGGCGGGAGTGTAGCACACCGCCCCGTCGTCGAGGGCCACGTGATCGCTGTCGTGCTGATGCTAACGGGGCATCTGTGTGACCGGCACCTTTCACGGCGACGATCGCGAGCCTGTTCTTCGAGCAGCACCGAAGCAACCTAGCGGGCCCGCATCTGGACGCCCATCGAGCTAAAGCTCGACGTGCTCTTAGAGAAGCGTGTGCTGCAGCCGCACACGCTTGACAACGCGAAGTCGCATCGGCAGGATGCAGGTGCCCGGAGAGGGCACGTGACAACACCTGGAAGACATGCTCGAGCCCCTTCGCACAGCGCGGGGCCGGAGAGCGAAGGGAAGTTCGGCAGCGCGAGATGAGCCAGACCGTCACATCGTTCCTGGAACTTCAAGATGGCAATAACCGGCGACATCAACGTCACCATCTACCGCGGCGACCGCAAGTTGTGGCAAGGCGGGCGAGTTCACATCCTGTTGCTCGATCCCTTTGCGCCAGACCGAAAGGTGGTCGTGGACCATCGCACACCCGTCAAGGCCACGTCAGTCATGCTGAGTGGGGCGCCTGCGGATGCCGGGCAGCGGTATGCGCTGATTGCCTCGGCAACTGGGCGACGTGATGCGGGCGTGTATCCGATTCAACCCATTCCGTCGGGCGTGCGCCATACCGCGGTGATGTTGATCGATAACAAACCCGCCCCCGATTTCTCGAGCACAAGCTTCGCGAACATTGGCGCTCATTCGCCCGCCTTCCTTCAGGCCCTCTGGCCCTGATCCGATTCGGTGGACAGGTTAATTGTGTTGGCTGCGTTGACCTATCCTACCGGCTGCGTCTCCAATCTGTGTGATGTCCGGTGTTGG
>MELC01000035.1 GCA_001767455.1 Acidobacteria bacterium RIFCSPLOWO2_12_FULL_66_21 | reverse complement strand
GGGCCGCCGGCTCCCTTTGCCTGATTCCATGCGGGACATCGTATCCACCTTTCGGAAGATGTCCACCAAATCGGATCAAGCCCACAACCGGTCCGCTGCGCGAAATGCCAAGTGTCGGCCGTTGATGGCGAGGCAGCGAAGCTCCGGGCGAATCTCGGCTTCGACATCCTGCTCGCCCATCTCCCAATCGATAATCGGACGGATCTGCACACCGGAGATGTAGGCCGGCACCCCGGCCAGAACATCCTCCAGTTCTGGGCCAGGCGGATCCGGCGGCAAATTCCTCGGCACATTTTCCTTCCGCCGCACATTGACGCTTCCACAACCCGGTTTTGTCGTTGGACGTCCATCTCGTCCCACACTGAACTCACGACAACGTGTCGGAATACGATCGAGAGGGACCTTCCATGAATCGCTACAGTCCAGGCACTCCCAGTGCGCATTCCGGACTAGACTCGTCGGCGCCTCAACAAGCTTCAAGCCTCGCCTGACCTCTGCGTCAGCTGACTCGACGGCGCGCTTATACTGTTCGCTCTTCAGCGTGCTCAAACCTCCGGCCAACGGCTCCAGTGCTCGTGAGTATCGGACCTGGCTGCGGGCGCGCTCTTCCCGCTGCTCTTCCTCAGCCACGAGCTCGGACAACTTCGCAATCTTCCGTTTAACGTACTCCACGAATGCCTCATACGCATCGTTCGCGTCGAGCCCCTCTCGACTGGTTGTGTCTCGAAGTTGGGGATTCGACGACTTGGTGATGTGTATGGTCCCCTCAAGGTACTGCGGCCTCAGCCGAAAAAGTGCGCCTCCGACCCAATAGCGGGCGCGCGCCCGATAGATCTGCAACCAATCACCCTCTGGCCCCGGTTCTCCGTACGGTCGCACTCGGCAGCCGTCACGAAAAATCCTAACGCCGACGTTCCAGTCGGAATCCGACGAACCCCCTCGGCCCCGTTCGGCCGCTTGGAGCCCCTGGCGGAAATACCGAAGACGCCCGCGGACGGGTCCGAACTCAGGTGGTTCGATCCGAATCTTCTGCCGAGACTCCACCTCGTTTTGGAGGATCCGGATACTTTCACTGCCATCACTGCGAAGGTCGAACTCGAGTCGATGAGTCTCGTTTCCGGGCAGAGGATTCTGGAGGTGACCATTCAGTTCGGCGGACGGCGTGTCGAGCCAGATCTTGAAGTCAGTCGTCGTCGCCTCGGGATCGATCAAGCGACAGAGTTGATCGCGTAGCTTCTGGAGCCGCGGGCGCGTCCAGGCTAGCCGCAACTTCTTGATGATGAGGGTCGTGCCGTGAGCAGGCTCGAATGCTTTCGGATTCGTGCGTTGGACTCGGTACTCGTACTCGCTGAGCTCCTTCCCCCCCTCGAGCTGATCCCAGTCGAATCTGACCCGGAGTACCTTCGGCTCTCCCTTCACACGGGTGCGCAGCGTCAGATGCCGACCAAGCTTCTCCGTGGCGAACCGGCCCACTCCTTTTTGGCCAAGCCGAGGGCGGCGGAACGCCGGGCTTCTGTCCTCGCTGAGCTTATTCTCGGTAGCCAACCAGGCCCACTTATCGCGCAGATCTGTGGAAGTCATTCCGGAGCCATCGTCCTCGATGATAAGGATCGACTCACCATCGGCCTCCTTGAAGATGATCTTCACCGTTGTCGCATCGGCGTCGTACGAGTTCTTGACTAGCTCCAGAACGGCCGTGGTCTCGTCGCGGAGCTGTTCGGAGCCCAGGCGTGACGGCATTGCCGCGCCGGTGCGAAAGCGGATCGATCCGATTTGGCTGATACGATCGTCTGGCTGGTCCATTGCTTACATCCCCAAACCGTTCCCGTCGCTTCGACGACGATCTTAGGCCAGAAGCCGCCTCGCGTTCACCCGCGGCGCCTCTGGACCGTTCCGCCGCTGGCTGCAAATCTTTGTTACCGCAGTTTACGAAATGGGCGCTCTACGCGGACCAACCGCCACCGGGGCTGAAAAAGGGATCACGCTTCGCTCCGGCTTTGGCGTTGAGATGCTGGACCATGCGATCCGCATCCTCGACCATTCGGCTGACCGACGCCGGTCGACAGAGCTTCTTCCAGTCCGGCTCTGGCCAACCGTCTGCGCTTGCAACCGGAATATCCGATAGTGTTTCAAGCGTCCGGCCGTGTCCGAGAGCGTTACGCACGCGCACCATGTCGCTGATCGTTTGAAATGGGCGCCGACTTCGATCTACTGATAGATGAAGCGCCTGCTCAAGTAGGACAAGCTTTTCGTTTGGACCGAGTCCACGCTCGATCGAGGCCCAGCTAGGAACTCTGCGCTCGCCGAGGTGATTAAGAAACGCCTCAACCGTGAATGCCGAAAAAGTTGCCGCCATCATGTAGAAATAGAAGGATCCGGTTGGCAATCTCTTGGCGTGCGTCAGTGCATTGTGAGCTGCGATATGGCAATACACGTACGTCTTGGTCGTTGTCGATGCCTGAACTGGCCGGTTCTTCTTTGTCATGCTCGTCTCGGGTCGTGCGGTCTAGACGTTGCGAATGAGCCGCGCGCGGATTAAGCCCGCGCGCGTCGGCTCCATTCGCTTGTTATCCGGCACTTACTCCCACGACTGGCCTTCAGCCCGCTCGAAAGCTTGCACCTTCGCGACAAGCCTCTCCCATTCGGCCGCCTCAAGACCGAGCACCTCGGCCATGAGTTCGCCAGCGATGACAGTGTAGAAGATTGTCTCTGACCGATCGATCCGTTCGCCAGGCACTCGAGGACCCTCGGAGCCGATGTCAGCATAGAGGCAAGACTGTCGCAACGCCTCAAGCGAGCCAGCCTTGATGCAGTCGAGGAACCCCACAACACGTTGCAGGCCCACGATGCGGTCGAGTCTGCTGTTCACGATCGCACCAGCTCCCGCTGCCAGCAAGTGCTTCTGGGGATGCGAGTAGAACGGACTACCGCGCCGGCCGACGTTAAAGGACGAAGGGAGATGGTGTCCGTTGTGGCGGGCAACTTCGCGCAGGGCCAACTGAAAGCGAGCCACGCCCACCTTGCCGGTTTCCTCGATACACGTAATTGCCAGAAACATCGCTTGTGCGGGCAACCCGGCTGCCAAAAGAAGCACGCTGGCGTCCCAGATTTGCTCGACGTGGCCTACAAGACGAAGGTACTGACGGTAGTCGTTTTCGTACGAATCGCCAGTAAGCAGACAGGTGCCAGAACGGACGAGCTCGTTCTGCGCCTCAAGGAACTCCACGAACTGCGGGAAACGCTGCTGCACCTTGGCGCGACTGCGTGCCACGTCGTCATGAGTGTCGTCGGTCATGCCTCTCTCTCGCACGAGACGCTGACGGTGTCCGGATAACTTGGTCTTGCAGTAGACGGCTGGGGCTCCGGCCGCTGCCTGAAACGGTGCCGCATTCAACAAGGCGACCGAGCCTGCTGAGCGCGCTCAGATTAGCACTTGACCGAAATTGTGAACGACGAATTAGGCTGCGGCAACGTGAATATGCTGACCAGCGTTACGCAGTCGCCACGAAGCGACCGACCGCGCCCAACTGGTTGACAGAACGGAAATTGTGCAAACCGAGGGAGCCTCAGAGGCGCCGGCTAGACTGCGAGCGTCGCCGCCTCACGCGGTCACGCATCGCGCCGACGCGATTACCCGGCCGCTACGGCCGCGCCGCCAATCAGCTCCGCCAGCTCGCGGCTGGTCATGTTGCCGGTCCGCAACTGCCCGCCGACCTCGACGACGGGAATCGCACGAATCTTCTTCGCGGTCAGGAGATCCGGACGCGCCGTCACGTCAATCCTCGTCAGCCGAAACCCCATCGTCTGCCGCAGCGCCTCGAGGCGCTCTTCGATGATGGGACAGAAGGGACAGCCGGCCGCTGTGTACAAGGTGACATCGATCGGCGCGGGATGAGGCGTGCCTGCGGCCTCGTCGACGATCGGGCCGTACCCCATCACCTTGGAGATCTTCGGGAAGATCCGGATATAAGCCAACTGGAACACCGGCGCGCCGATGATCCAGACCGCCAGGAAGAAAAACCTGCCGGTCGCCGCGAAAAACGCGGCGCCCGCGAACAGGATCAGCCAGTTCAGATACAGGTTCAGGATTGTGCAGCGCTGCTCCATACGCTTCTCCCACCGAGATCTGGTCGGACCACCGGCTGTTCGAAGGCGCGGCGCCGGGCCAGTACGGCGGCGCCGAGAGCGGCCGCGTACTGCGGCATGTCGTCCTTGAGCACGTTGACGGTCCCGCCGAGCTTCTCGACGATGAGCGAGACCATGGACGGGAAACGCAGGATGCCGCCGACGAGCGTGAACTCCGGCTCCATCTGCACGCGCCTGAGGAGCTGCACGGACCTGGCGACAAGCGATACGATCGAGCCCTGCATGATGTCGGCGGGGGAGGCGCCGAGCGACAGGTGATTGATGACCTCGGACTCGGCGAACACGGCGCACACGCCGGAGATCGGCACCGGATCGCGCGAGAGCGCCGCGAGCGGTCCGATGTCTTCGGTGCCGTAACCGAGATACCGCGCGGTCTTCTCGAGGAACGCCCCCGTGCCCGCGGCGCACTTGTCGTTCAGCCTGAACGACCGCACGCGCCCTGCCTCGTCGAGCCGGCTGGCCTTCATAGTCTGACCGCCGACGTCGAGGACCGTGCGCGTCTTCGGGAAGAAAAAAGACGCGCCGCGCGCCGCCGCGGTGAGGTCCGTGACCTGAACGTTCCGCGTCGGCACCTGGAACCGGCCGTAGCCGGTGCCGATCAGATACGCCACGTCGTCGCGCGCAACGCCGGCGTTCGCCAATGCGAGATTCAGGACGTTCTGCGACGCCTCCGCGAGCCGGAACCCGCTGCGGGCCATGGCCTTGCCCGCAATCTGCCCGTCCTCGGTGAGGATCACCGCCTTGGTGTAGGTCGATCCGACGTCGACGCCTGCCGCGTATCTCATTTTTTACCTGCTCGTGGGGCCCCACCCCCACTCGCGCTCGCTCGGCGGCCCGGCTTCGCCGGGCTTCCCTCCGGCGCCTCACTCGGGCCGCGGGCGCCTACTGCACCTGTCTACTGCACCTTGATGCCGTCCGGCGCTTCGCGTGGCGCGGCGGGCCGAAGCTTGCCCTGGATGTGATCCATCGCGAAGAGCGCGGCGCCGAGCGCGCCCATGAAATGCGATTCCTCGCTGACGTTCACGGGGAAGCCGACCGCCTCGTTCAGCGCCGCGACGATCCCGGTATTCCTCGACACGCCGCCCGTGAAGGTAACCTCCCGCTCGATGCCGACCCGGCGCATGAGGCCCATGGCGCGCGACACGGTCGAGCGATGCACGCCGGCGAGGATGTCTTCAATCTTCTTCCCGCGCGCGAGCCACGCCAGCACTTCGGACTCGGCGAACACGGTGCACGTCGTGCTGATCGCGACCGGCTTCTCGCCACGCAGCGCCGTCGGCCCCAGCTCGTCGATCGGGATTTCCAGGGCGGCGGCCGCCGCCCCGAGGAAACGCCCCGTGCCCGCGGCGCACTTGTCGTTCATGCAGAAGTCGATGATGTTGCCGGTCGCATCGACGCGAATGGCCTTGGTGTCCTGCCCGCCCATGTCGACGACGGCGCGCGTCAGCGGGAAGAGGTGGACGGCGCCCCGGCCGTGACAACTGATCTCGGTCACCTGAATGTCGCCGAACGTGATCCGGTATCGGCCGTAACCTGTGCCCGCCACGAACGTCACTTCCATGTCCTGGAGGCCGGCGTCCACTTTGGCCGCTTCGAACGCCCGCTCGGCCGCGACGACCACGTTCGCGCCGGTCTCGATCAGCGCGCGCCCGACGATGTGGCGGTGATCGTCGACGATGATCGCCTTGGTCTGTGTCGAGCCGACGTCCACCCCTGCGCCGTATGCCATTCTGATCCTCTAGCTGTCAGCTGTCAGCTGTCAGCTGTCAGCTATCAGCTGTCAGCTATCAGCTTCCAGCTTCCAGTTCCCAGCTCGCCGAGCCCAAGTCCCAACGCACGAGTCACGAGCCACGAGCCAGGCGAGCCGCGAGCAACGAGCCGCGAGCAACGAGCTGCGACGTGGCGGGTCTACGAGGCCCGGCCCGCCCTGTGCGTCGCCAGCCCCTCGAAAAACGCGTCCACGCGGTTCTTGAGCTGTGCCTCGGACACGACGCGGCGGTCCATCATGTCCGACTCGAGGAACAGGCTCGGGATGTCGTGGCGCGTCGAAAACGACCGCCGCGCATCCGCGAGACCCGTCGAGACGGTGCGGCAGCTCTTCACCGAGTGAAAGACGACGCCGTCGAGGCCGAAGCCGTCCACCATCTGATCGAGCGCGGTGTCGGCGAAGAACATGTTGTCCATCGCCTGCCGCACGCCGACGAGCAGCCCTGCCGCCAGACTGGCGATCGGATCCTGCAGCTCGTACTGCCAGCCGAGCGCCGCGCCGCCGGACGCAAACCACAAGTAGGTCGAGCTGACGAACGTGCCGCCCCACTCCGAGAACATCTCGTTGAATCGCCGGAAGATCGGATAGCAGGGGACGCCGACGAACGCGAGCCGGTACCGCTCCTCGTTGAGCGTCCCGATCCGATTGGCGGCCTTGTGCGCCATCTCCTCGTGGAGATCCGCGAAGTACTTCGCCGCTTCCGGTGTGCCACGCAGGCCGTTGGCGACGCCAAGATAAATGGTCCCGTCCGTGACGGCGTTGAACGGCGCGGGGCGGCTGCGATTCAGATCCAGCACCTTCTTGAAGCTGGCCGTGAGGTCGTTGGCGCCTCGAAGGTTCTCGCGCAGCCTGTCCACGTCGAACTTCCTGCCGGTCACGCGCTCGCAGACCGTGATGAGCTCGGTCAACTGCCGCACGACGTAGGCGCGATCGCGCTCGAAATCCGGATCGCCGGGCCACGGCGTCAGGCCGGCGCGGCGCGTGCCGGGCACGTCGATCGTGACGACCGGCGTCCCATACATCCGCTCCCAGATCTCCGCCCACTTGATATAGGTGTTGCACGCGTTGGTCAGCACCGCGAGCGCGGGCTTGGGCACTCTGCCCGCGGGATGCACGCCGCCGCGCATCTGCAGGCCGACATCCGCCTTTACGTACGCGCAGATGTCCGGCGAGTACCCGTAATCCTCCGCGTCGTCCAGGTACTCGTGGGCGACGTGGCGGACGGCCGTCTGCAGCGAATTGATCTCCGGGAAGACCACCGGCAGATCGAACGAGCGCAGCAGCTCCGCGACGCTCCCCATCACGAAGACGTAGGCCGCCGGCTCGCCCCGCCGGGCCACCGCGTCGAGCGACGCGAACCACTGCCGGAACAGCGCCGCGCCGTCCTCCAGCCCGCGCCCGACCAGCGCGTCTCCGTTGTGGACCATTCACGATCTCCTTACGCTTGCCAACTGCCAACTCCCAATTCCCAACTCCCAACCCCCGCTCATGCAAACATGACGTTTTCGATGAACGTCTCGAGCTGAATCTGCAGGTGGTCGTACCCCGTCATCCGTTCCTCGAACTCGGTGACGAAGTACGAAAGGCCTTCGGCGTCGAGCGCCCTGGAATAGGCAACCTGTTCGTCGAGCCCGGGCTCGCACATCTTCGCGGCCGACACGATCGCCGCCTGCGCGCGCGATCCCCTGATCCGCTCGAGCAGCATCCGCTCCTTCGGCTTCCGGAGATCGTGCTGGACGGGCGTGTAGGTCGAGGCGTCGAGGTACGTGCGCGCGAGCGCCAGCCAGGGATCGTCGTCGCGCCCGCTGGGCACGTCCTCGAGCAGGTATCGCAGCCCGATGAGCAGATCGTCGTCGACGACATAGCACGAGGAGGCAATCGTGCGGAGCAGCTCGAGGGGCGGCTGCTCGCAGAACCCGCCCTCGAAGACGACGCGGAGCAGGTCGCGCGGCTCGGCGCTGCGCGTTTCGATGAGTCCGATCGCGCGATGGAGCAGGGCGTTGTGCTCTTCGCGGGTGATGATGCCGCCGAGCGCCAGCAGGGCGTACGACTCGTCCACGCTGAGAAGCCACGGCGTGTCGCGCCGGATCCCGTAGAGCCACCGGATCAGGCGCCGGTTCTCGTTGAACACCGCGATCGACTCCCGCAGCGCCGCATCGGTGATCGTGCGGCCGGCAACCTCTTCGACGTCCCCGCGCAGGCGCTGGTACTCGTCGCGAAGGTAGGCGGCCGATCCCGTCGAGTTCGGATTCTGCGGCAGGTAGAGGATGCGCGACCCGTACGTGAAGTTGCGTCCCCAGATCGCCGCGAGGTTGCGAGCGGCGTCGCAAATCGGGTGGCTGACGAACAGGTCGAGCTGGAGCCGGCCGCTCAGCGCGAGCTCGAGCGACGTCTTGATGATCGAGCAGAGATACGACCCGAACCGCGCGTCGGCCTGGCGGGACTCCACCTGCGCGCCGCGGACCTTGACGGGCAGCAGCCCGGCCGCGTGCGCTATCTCCTCGGGAAAGTAGACCTGGAAGTGGCCGACGACCTTGCCGCCCTGGTCGCGCCACCGCCCGACGGTCGGCAGATCCGGATCCTCCACGGTGTCACGGGCAAGCCCCAGCAGATCGTCGAGGGACAGCGCGTCCCAATCCCCCAGGAGCCGTGCTACCACGTGGCCACCGCGTTGCGATGGCGGGTCGCCAGGTCGAGGAAGTCGCGGCGTCCGCACGGGCCGCCGCCGCGCGCGCACTCGAGGATTGCCGTCTGCAGCCGCTCGTCCTCGGCCGGCGTCAGCGCCTGCGCCGCGGGGCTGCGGAAGTAATGATCCTCGATCGCGATGTGCTCGCGGAGCATGCCCGCGTACTCGCGCGCGAGGACGTGGACTTCCTTCCGCACCGAATCATCCCCCGCGACAAGCCGCGCGTACGCATTCTGGAGATCCTCCAGGAACGCCCGCCCGGATTCGTGCTGCGCGGCGAGGACGGTCATGGGCGTCATGTCGGGCGTCAATCCGTGCGCCGCGAGCGCGGGGAACAGAATCTGCTCCTCGTTGACGTGATGGCAGCCGTCGGTGAACCGCTTGCAGAAATTGAAAATCTCCTCGATTGCGCCAGCCGGAACGTTCTCCCCGTCGCGCACACGCTTTGTGGCGGCTTCGAGCGCGTCGAGCATGGCCTCGAGGGCGCGGTGTTCTTCCATCAGGAGATCAATTCCAGTCATCCGTTCCTCCACGCAGGGGCTCTCTTCTCCAGGAAGGCGGCGCAACCCTCTGCCGCATCGTGGGTGAGCATGAGTTCGTCCAGGTACTGACGCTCGAGGTTCTGCAGCGCCGGCAGCGCCCGGTCTCGCAGGACCGCGCGCGAGGCGACCGCCGCATGCCGCAGCGCCACCGCGGAGCGCGGCGCCATGAAGGTCTCGAACCAGTGGTGCACGTACGCGTCGAGATCGTTGGTGGCGGCCGTCGCGGCCACGAGCCCCGCCGCGTCCCACCAGGCCGCGGGCAGCGGTTCGCCGGTGAGGATCGCGCGGCTCGCCCGCGACGCGCCGATCCGCAGCGGCAGCAGCGCGGCGGCGGCGGGCGGAAACACGCCGAGAGAAATCTCCGGCACGCCGAGCCGCGCATCGGCGCTGGCGAACACCAGGTCGCACGCGAGCGCCACCTCGAGTCCGCCGCCGAGGCAGCGGCCGCGGATGATGGCGGCGGTCGGACACGTCGTGTCGAGCATCGCGCCGATCAGCCGGTGAAACGCCGGGAGCATCTCCCTGACGCGATCCGGCGCGTGCTCTTCGACGCTGGCCCCGTAGCTGAAATTGGGGCCGGCCCCTTCGATGGAAATCAGCTTCGTGCCGGGCCTGACCACCGCATCGGCAAGCGCCGACTGCAGGGCGTCACAGACCGCCATGGTCAAGATGTTCGCGGGCGGTCTGTCGAGGAACAGCCGCACCCAGCCGTTGCCGGCCGCTTCCGAGCGGACGAGAGGCGTGTCGCTCATGCGCGGCCTCCCGACGATCCATCCTGCCGCGGGTGAATGCGGCTGAACATCTCGTCGTCCCACGTGTAGCCCTGCGCGAGGCGGCGGCGCAACTCGATGAAATCGACCTCGCGGCGCCCGGCCGTCCCTTCGTTGAACGCGGTGAACCCCGCCTTCGCCTCGGTCATCATGTTGAGCGCGAGCCACGCGCGGTTCGTTTCGGCGTTGCGCTGCCAGTGCTCGAGCTTCTTCTTGCGGACGCTTTCGATCGTCTTGACGAGACAGTCGGGCATCGTGTGGAGCAGCTTCGTCGCGAGCGCGTCGACGGCGCGATCCAGCGGCGCGAGATCGATCTGCCCCGACGCGATCCGCGCCTTCGCCGCGGCGAACGCGCTGCCGGTGAGCAGATCCCCGTAGACAATCGAGCCGCGCTCGTCGATCCACCGGTCGGTGACGACCGCGGGGTTCGGCACGAATGCGCCGTCAATCCGAAGCACAGGGACGACGCCATTGAGGAGGCCCAGGCGCTGCGCCTTGTAGGCGGACCACGGTTCGCAGAGCGTGCAGCTTTCCATCGCATTCGCGATGCCCACGAAAAGGTGCAGGAAGTCGGTCGACCCGCCGTCCGGGGCGGAGCCATGCCGCGGGCCCGCCTGGCCGAAGTTCGCCATGTCGGAGGCGATCGAGAAGTCGCAGGCCATCCCGATCTCCTGCCCGCCGCCAACCCGCATGCCGTTGACGCGGTTGATCACGGGCTTGTCGCACGTGAGGATGCCCGTGACCAGATCGTTGAAGAGCCGCATGTACTGCCGGTACTCCTGCGGCCGGCCGGCGTAGTACTCGGCGTACTCCTTCGTATTGCCGCCCGTGCAGAACGCGCGCTCACCCGCGCCGGTCAGAATCACGGCGACGACGCCGCGGTCGCAGGACGCGTCGCGGAACGCCAGGATCAGCTCGGCAAGCGCCTCGGTCGTATAGCTGTTCAACTGCGCCGGATTGTTCAGCCAGATCCACGCGTTCGTCAGGCCCTCCACCGGCTGCCCGGTCCTGTCGAGCACGGGCCGCCGCTCGTAGCGGATCGCGGTGTACCGAGTGTCCGCCACGAGACGATGATCTTTCAGCGTCATCACGTCCATAAACTCATCCAATCTGGACCCGGGCTCCGCCCCGGACCTCGGCGACGGTCGCTCGCGCCGTCCTGACTTCTCGGCGCCTGCCTGTCAGGGAACGAGAATCGCCCGGCGGCTGCCATGCGGCGAGGCCAGCAGCGCCCCGCCATCCGCGAGCGGATGCCGCTCGACAAACGGCGTCACGTTCACCTCACCCGACAGCACCATCTCGACCGCCTGGCCGTACAGCCGCGGGCTGCACCCCCAGCTTCCAAACGCGGTCGCATCGAGCGCCATCAGGTTCGACAGCCGGATGTCCGGCTTGTCCATGGTGAAGCCGATGACCCCCAGGGTCCCGGCCGGCGGGAGGAGTCCCCACGCCAGCTCCTGGCCGCGCGCCGTGCCGCTCATCTCGAGAATGCGCCAGCGCGACGTGCTCACGCCGTAGTCCGCCGCGAGCGCCTTCTTGATGGCGCGCGTGTCGGAGGCCGCCGGATCGAACACCCATCGCGCCCCGAGCTGCTGCGCGCGCTCGCGCTTCGCCGGGTCGATGTCGATCGCCGCGGTCATCGCGCCCGAAGCGGCCGCGATCTGCAGCGCATAGGTGCCGATGCCGCCGACGCCGATGACGATGACGAGGTCGTCAGCCTGCACGCAGGCGCGGCGGATGGCCTGGAGCGGGGTCGTGACGGCATCCGAGATGACGGAGAGATCGGCGAGGTCGTGGCCGCGGAGATCGTCGGGCAGGGCGAGGAGATGCCGGCCCGGCACCGTGACGTGGGTCGCAAAGCCGCCGTGAATGTCGTTGCCCGGCATCGTCTGGTGCGAACACGCCGTGTCCCGCCCCGCTTTGCAGAGCGCACAGCCATCGCATGGGATCACTGCGGGAATGAGCACCCGGCGGCCGAGGAGCCCATCGAAGGGGGGCGGCGCAACTTCGACCGTCCCCGAGATTTCATGTCCCAGGACAAGGGGAAGAGGATGGCGCGTCCGGACCGCGCCGGAGAAGAACGACACGTCGGTGTGGCAGACGCCGCACCCGGCCACGCGGACGAGCACCTCCCCGGCGGTGGGCTCGCGGAGGTCGAACTCCCGGAGCTCCACCCGGCCCGGTGCGGTGAGGAACAATCCTGTCGCTTTGCTCATGTCGGACTCGGAAGCCAATGGTGCTCCGGACTTAGCAAATGGCGCGCCCTGCCCCAGTCGAGTGAGAAGCGCCGTGATTACTAGGGTTTAGAGCTACTGACGGAGATCCATCGCTGGCGGGTAGCTGCGGCTGCCGGTTTTCCGTCAGCGGATTGCCGGGATCTCAAAGGGGCCGGTGTTCGGAACCGCGCTCGCCGGCGTTTCAAAAATTGGGATCCGATGTCCAGGAACGTACGCGGAGGGCACCCGGGGATCAGCCATCCCCCAGCAATTCCGAGGATTCTCCCTCGGCGTGCGAATTGCTGTTTTCCTTGAACTGTCATGCCGGACCGACACACGTTTGGACCACGGTTGCGCAGCGAACGGGAGCGGCGCGGCATCACGCTCGACACCCTCGAAGCGGCGACGAAAGTCGGCGTCGACCTCTGGGCGGGCCTGGAGCGGAACGACTTCTCGCGGTGGCCGTCCGGGATCTTCGCGCGCGCCTTCGTCCGCGACTACGCGCGGGTCGTCGGCCTCGATGCGGACGAAGTGGTGGACGAATTCTGCCGGCTGTTCCCGCAGGGGGACCGGCGGCTCGGCCGCATCATCAAGGCACAGGGGGAACTGATCGGACACGACTCGGCGGCCGACGATCCCACGTTGCTGCCGGCCGAGGGTGACAGGCGAACCGGCGTCAGGACGGACCCGGCGGACGCGTTGTGGCCCCTGGTGGCGCCGCGCGCGATAGCCGCGGCGCTCGACGTCTTCTGCGCCATGTCGCTCGCGGCAGCCGGACCGGTCGTCGTGGGAGCCGGCTTCTGGCCCTCGCTGGCGATCGTCTCCATCATCTATTACTCGTCGTCCACGCTGGCGGGTGGGTCTCCGGGACAGCGGGCCGTCGAGATCCTGCGCCTCCGGGTGCCGGCGCTGTTCGCCGTGCCGCATAGCCGCGCGCACGCGTGAAGGGGTTGCGGCACGCTCCGGGATCTGGTGTCTAATTCACCAGAGCCAGGCATGCTGCCTCAGTCCGGCCGCCGTCCCATATTCCCAGAGCCAATCATGAAGCGCATTGTTCCGATCCTCGCGTGGCTGATCGTGCCCTCCGTGTCGTTGCCCGTCGCTGCCCAGACCTTCCGACAGGGGCAGGCTCCGCTGACGATCGTGAACGCCGGCCCCCAGGGAGAAGTGGCCAGCCTCGCCGAAGCCGACGAAGTGCGTGTCGTCTTCTCGGAGCCCATGGTGACGCTCGGCCGGATTCCCGCTCGCGTACGGCCGCCGTTTTTCAAGATCTCGCCGGCGCTGCAGGGGACGTTCCGCTGGTCGGGGACGACGATCCTCATCTTCACGCCGGATCCGAAGCGGCCCCTGCCGTATGCCACGACGTACCAGGTGACGATCGACCCGTCGGCGACGGCGGTCAGCGGACGGAAGCTGGCGGCGCCGGTCAGCTTTTCATTCACGACGCCGACGGTCCACCTGCTCCAGACGCAGTGGTACCGCCGCGGCGGCACCGTCTCGGGCCGGATGGTCGTCCTCCTGCGCTTCAACCAGCCGGTCCGGCCGGCAGACATCGCGGCGCATCTCGAGGCGGCCCTTCAGCCGCACGAGTGGGCGCCTCCCGCGTTCACGCCGGAAGAACAGGCCCGCATCAGGACAATCGATCCGCAGGGACTCGATCGGTTCAACGCGAAGGTGAACGCGACGCGCGCCATTGCGTCCGCGACGACTCCCGTTGAACTGAAGGTGACCGCGGATTGGGACAAGAAGACCTATCCGCCGTCCCGCGATCTCGTCGTACTCGAGACAGGGGCGCCGGTCGCGCCCGAGAGCTGGGTGAAACTCGACATCGACGAAACCGTGCGTTCCATGGGTGGCAACGCGACACCGGGCAAACTGCAGAGCTACACGATCCAGTCCGGGCGCGCGTTCTTCATCGACGGCTTCGACTGCCGCGCGGAATGCGAGCCGGAGTTCTGGAACCCCGTCCACCTGCGGACCGCGGTGAAGGTCACTGATTTCGCGGCCGCTGTCAGCGCCACCGACATTACGGGACCCGGCCGGCAGCCGGTGCGCAAGCCGCAGACGCCGCGCGCGCGCGAAGAAGGGGCGCTCGACGCGAGCAGCGAGCTGACACTCGAGGACGCAGGCTTCGACCCGCAGCCGCCGGTCCGCAAGTACGCAGTTACTGCGCGTGCCGATCTGAAAGCGGCGGACGGACAAGTGCTCGGGTACCCGTGGGTCGGCATCGTCGAGACCTGGCACAAGCGCGCGTTCACGAGCTTCGGCGACGGGCACGGCGTGTGGGAAAAGGATGGCGGCGCGACGCTGCCGTTCTACTCACGCAACTTCCGCGATGTCACGCAGTGGGCGGTCGCCATCCGGCCGTCCGATCTGATGCGCACCCTCATTACGCTCCAGGACCACGGCTTCAATCAATCGCCCGAGGGAGCCGGGGTGAACCGGGGGCTCGGCGTGACGCCTGACCTGATCCAGTCGCATGGCCTCGACATGTCGAAGGCGCTGGACCCTGACGGCACCGGTCTCGTGTGGGCGGCCGTGCGGGAGGGGGAAGCAATCGCACGCGCGCATCGCCAGGACGAGGCGGAGAAGAACCGCACGCGTGCCTCCATCGTGCAGGTCACGAACCTCGGCATTTCGATCAAGGACAGCCCCCAGAACACGCTGGTGTTCGTGACGCGACTCGACACGGGCGCGCCGGTTCCGGGGGCCGCCGTGTCGATCGTCAAGCCGGACAGCAGCGCGTTCTGGCGTGGAACGACGGGCGCCGACGGCGTGGCGATTGCGCCCGATACCGCGCTGCGCGATCCCGACGACTGGTGGCGCTTTGCTTTCATCGTGATGGCGGAAAAGGACGGCGACGTCGCTTACGCCGGCAGCAACTGGAACGAGGGCATCAGTCCCTGGGAGTTCGGCACCGGCCTGAATCTCAACGAGGCGTCGCCGATGCTGCGCGGCAGCGTCTTCACCGATCGCGGCGTCTACCGGCTCGGCGAAGAGGTGCACTTCAAGGCGATCCTGCGGCACAACGCCGCCTCCGGAATCCGCCTGCTGGCACCGGGCACGCCGGTCATCGTCAGCGTGCGTGACACGCAGGACCGTCTCGTCGACGAGCGCACCGTCAAGCTGAGCGCGTGGAGCAGCGCGGAGTGGACGATGACGCTGCCCGAGGACGGCACGCTCGGCAACTACCGCGTTCGCGCGATTCTCGAGAGCGATCGGCCGAAGCCGAAGACGCCGGAACAGCGCCGTCCGGAAGAGGGCGGCTCCAGTCCGGCGATGGACAACTACGTCAGATACGAGAAGGCCGTGCACGCGGGGTTCCTGGTCGCCGCGTATCGGCGCCCGGACTTCCGCGTCGACGTCTCGCTGACCGGCGCGCCGGCGATTGCCGGCGATCCGCTCAAGGGCGCCGTCACCGCCAGATACCTGTTCGGCGCTCCGATGGGCGTGCGTCCGGTCAGCTGGAAGTACTCGAAATCGCCGGGCTACGACGCGCCGGCCGTCATCAAGAACAAGTTCACGGACGACCGGTGGGTGTTCGTGGGGTGGGCGGATGACCGCGACGTGCCAGCCGGCGACATCCGCAGCGAGGAAGGCACGCTCGCGAAGACCGGCGATCTCACGCTCACCCTCGAAACGGTTCGCGACGCCGGCGTGCCGTATAGGTACGCGCTCGAAGGGGACGTCGAGGACGTGTCCCGCCAGCACATCGCGAACCGCGCGGAGATCACCGTCCACCCCGCACCCTGGTATGTCGGCCTCCGGCGCCCGTCGTCGTACTTCCTTCAGCAGAAGACCGGTCTGAAAACGGAAGTGGTCGCGGTCGGCCTGGACGCGGCGCCGGTCAGCGGCGTCCCCGTCACCGTGACCTTGACCCAGGTGCAATGGACCAGCGTCCGCCGAGCGGAAGGCAACGGATTCTATACGTGGGACACGGAGCGCAAGGAGGTTCCCGCGGGCAAGTGGACGGTCACCACAGCCGCCGATCCGGTTCCGCTCGACATCCCGTTCGCGAGCGGCGGGTACTTCATCCTGGAGGCGACCGGCACGACCGGCGATGGGCGGCGGGCGGTCACGCGAACGACGTTCTACGTGCTGGGCGATGGCTACACGGCGTGGGCGCGGTACGATCACAACCGCATCGACCTCGTACCGGAGCGCAAGACGTACAAGCCCGGCGAGTCGGCGCGCATCATGATCCAGTCGCCCTGGGAACAGGCGACCGCGCTCCTGACCACCGAGCGTGAGGGCGTCCGCAGCCACCGGCAGTTCGCGCTGACCTCGACACAGCAGTCGATCACCGTGCCGATCACGGAAAACGACATCCCGAACCTCTTCGTGTCGGTGCTCCTCGTCAAAGGACGGACCAAGGTCGCTGAAGCGGACGCGGAGAACAGCGATCCGGGAAAACCCTCGTTCCGGCTGGGGTACGTCGAGCTGAAGATCGAGGATGCCACCAAGCGGCTGAGTGTGGCGGTGTCGGCCAACAAGCAGGAATACCGGCCCGCCAACACCGCGACGGTCGCAGTCCAGGTCAAGGACACGCAGGGGCGCGGGACCGCGGGTGAAGTCACGCTGTGGGCGGTCGACTACGGCGTGCTGTCGTTGACCGCGTACCGCACGCCTGACGTTCTGGGATCCGTGTACGTCGAGAAGGCGCTCCAGGTACTCAATGAGGACAGCCGCCAGCGCATCGTGTCGCGGCGTGTGCTGACGCAGAAGGGCCAGACCATCGGCGGCGGCGGTGGAGCCGAGGCCGGGGCCGGCACGCTGCGCAAGGACTTCCGCGTGCTGGCCTTCTGGCTGGGCTCGGTCACGACCGACGCGCAAGGGCGCGCCAGCGTGGACGTGAAGCTGCCCGAGTCGCTGACGACGTACCGGATCATGGCCGTCGCCGCGGATCGCTCGTCGCGGTTCGGGTCGGGCGACAGCGAGGTGCGGATCAACAAGCCGCTGACGCTGAAGCCGACCTATCCGCGGTTCCTGGCGGTGGGGGACACCGCGCATTTCGGCGCGGTCGTCACGAGCCAGTTGCCGGCCGCCGGCACGGCCGTCGTCACCATCAAGAGTCTCGATCCGTCCATCCTCGATCTCGGCACCCTCACGCAGCAGTCCCTGCGGGTGCCGGCCGGCGGCGCGGTCGAGGCCCGCTTCGCCGGGGCCGCGAAGGCGATCGGCCGCGCGCGCGTGCAGATGACGGTGAAGATCGGCGGCGAAACCGATGCCTTCGAGGATGTGATTCCCGTTGAGGTGCTCGCGTCGCCGGAGACCGTCGCGGCCTACGGCGAGGCGGGCGAGGGGAACCCGACGGCGACCGAGACGGTGACCCTGCCGAAGTCCGTCGTGCCCGGGTTCGGCGGCCTGCACGTGGAAATCGCCTCCACGGCAATGGTCGGACTGGGTGAAGGTGCGCGGTATCTCGTCGAGTACCCCTACGGCTGCGCGGAACAGAAAGGATCCCGAGCCCTCGCGCTGCTCCTCGCCGCCGATCTCGGCGACGCCTTCTCGCTGCCCGGGATGGATACGTCGAAGATGCGGCCCGCGGTGCAGCGGACGATGAAGGAGCTGGAGCGCTTCCAGTGCGGGAACGGCGGCTTTACGTACTGGCCGGGCGAATGCCGGTTCACGTCCCCGTACCTGACGTCGTACCTGCTGCACGTCTTCAAGGTCGGGAGCGACCTGAAGTACGAAGTCGACCGAGGCATGCGCGACCGCGCCTACACATATCTCGAGCGGAAGCTCGCCGAGCCCCCGCCCACCAACGAGAGCTGGTGGCCGTCTTACACGGCGTGGCAGTCCTTCGCCGTGAAAGTGCTGGTCGAAGGCGGGCGCAACCAGGACTCCAACATCAATCGCCTTTACGGCTACCGCGAGCGCATGCCTGTCTTCGCCCTCGCGTACCTGCACGACGCGCTCGTCGCGAAGAACGAAACGACCGGTGCACGCACCGCCGATCTGCGGCGCCGGATGATGAATGCGATCCTGCCGGAAGGGGGCAGCGCGCACGTCGAGGAGCTCGCCGATCCGTACCTGCTCTGGTTCTGGAACTCGAACGTCCGCTCGACCGCCATCGTGCTGAACTCGCTCGTGAAGGCGGGGGCCGCCGAGGCGCCACTCCGCCAGCTCGTGCGATGGATGATGGTGGTGCGCAAGGACGGGCGGTGGGGCAACACGCAGGAGAACGCGCACGCGATGGAATCGCTCGTGGCGTACTACCGCAAGTACGAATCGGTGGTCCCCGACTTCCGCGCCGTCGTGACGCTTGGCGCCGACGAGCTCGCGCGCGAGCAGTTCAAGGGGCGCTCCACGGTGTCGTCCTCGAAGGATGTCGCGATGCCGCAGGTGCTCGCGAAGGGCCAGCCCGGCACCGCCGTCCCGCTCACGTTCACGCGCGATGGCGCCGGGACGCTCTTCTACACGGCGCGTCTTCGCTACGCGGCTGACCAGTTGTTCCAGCAGGGGCTCGATGCCGGGTTCAACATCGAGCGGTCGTACGCGCCGTACGTGGAGACCGGCAGCAAGCCGGCGACGACCGCCTACAAGGCAGGCGATCTCGTGCGCGTCACGCTGACCTTCCGTCTCACCAAGGAGCGGCGGTTCGTCGCCGTCACCGATCCGTTGCCGGCCGGTTTCGAGCCGGTCGAGTCCTGGTTCGCAACCACCGCACGGTCGCTCGCGGCACGGCAGGACGATCAGGGCGACGTCGACCACGACTGGACGGCTTGGTGGAGGCGGGGCGAGTTCGACCACGTCGAGCGCCACGACGATCGCATCCAGCTCTTTGCCACGCGGCTCAGCGAAGGCGTGCATACCTTCAGTTACATCGCGCGCGCGACCACGGCCGGGACCTTCAGGACGGCGCCGGCGCGCGCGGAAGAGATGTACGAGCCGGAAGTCTTCGGCCGCACCGCGACCGCGGTGATCGAGATCAGGCGGTAGGCGGGAAGGCCATGCGGTTCCTTCGTTCGATCCTGACGGGGCGGCGCGCCGTGGTGCTCGGTGGCGCGGCGCTTTGTCTCGCGTTCGCGCTCTGGATACGTCTCGGTCCCGTTCCATCTGACCTGGGGGCCGAAGGCGCGCCCTCATCGGTCGTTGTCGATCGCCACGGCGTCCCGTTGTACGAAGCGCTCTCCGGGGACGGAACCCGCAACGTGACGCTTCGGGCCGACCAACTGCCGCAGCCGCTCGTGGACGCGACCGTCGCGGCGGAAGATCACCGCTTCTGGTCGCATCGCGGCGTTGACCTCCTCGCGATTGCGCGCGCATTCGCCCACAACCTCCGCGCCAGGCGCGTCGTCGAGGGCGGCTCGACGATTTCGCAGCAGGTCGCGAAGCTGCTGCTGACACGGCGTGAGCCCCGGCGCCGGCGCGGGCTCGGCGCGAAGGTGCGCGAGGCGGTGCTCGCCCTGCGGCTGGAGCATCGCCACTCGAAGCGCGAGATCCTGGCGATGTACCTGAACCTTGCCTCGTACGGCGGCCAGGTGGTCGGCGCCGAGCGGGCCAGCCGCGCGTACTTCGGCCGCACGGCGTCGATGCTGACGCCGGCGCAGGCGGCGTTCCTCGCGGGCCTTCCCCAGCGTCCCTCCGGTTTCAATCCGTACCGGAATCGCCAGGCGGCGATCGTCCGTCAGCGAGGCGTGCTGGGAAGGATGGCCGCCGCGGCCATGCTGACGCGGGCACAGGCGGCGGAGGCGCGGGCCGAGGAGCTGGTGTTCGCGCGAGCGCAGTCGCCGTTCAGCGCGCCGCATTTCGTGGAGATGGTCCTCGCCGGGGCGGGGGACTCTCGTCCCGCGCGGATCGAGACGACTCTCGATGCCAATCTGCAGGCGGATATCGGCGGGATCATCAGGGGCTTCCGGCCCGAGCTCGATCGCCACGGCGCGGCAAACGTCGCGGTGATCGTGCTCGACAACCGCACCGCGGAGTGGCGGGCGTGGGAAGGATCGGGCGACTACGCCGATGCGGCGCACGGCGGGACGATTAACGGCCCGGTGACGCCGCGCCAGCCCGGGTCCGCTCTGAAGCCGTTCACTTATGCGCTGGCGTTCGAGGAGGGACTCGGTCCGGCTACCGTCCTCGCCGACGTGCCATCGCACTTTCCCACCGCCGAACCGGGCGTGCTCTACAGTCCGCGCAACTACGATGGACGCTATCGCGGACCGCTGCTCGCGCGCCGCGCCCTCGCAGGCTCCGAGAATGTCCCGGCCGTCGCGCTCGCGTCCTCCATCGGCGTGCCGAAGCTGCTGCGCTTCCTGATGCGGGCGGGCCTGACGACGTTCGACAGGACGGCGTCGTATTACGGTCTGGGCGTCACACTCGGGAACGCCGAGGTGCGGCTGGACGAAATGGTGGCCGCGTACTCGGCGTTCGCCAGGGGCGGCGAATGGATCGCGCCGACGTGGCTCGCGAACGTGCCGTCCACCGCACGGCCGCGCCGCCCGATCGTGTCGCGGCGCACATCGTTCTGGATCACCGACATTCTCTCGGATCCTGACGCGCGCGAGTTCATCTTCGGCCGCGGGGGCAGTCTCGAATTCCCGTTTCCCGTTGCCGTGAAGACCGGCACGTCGCAGGCGTACCACGACAACTGGACCGTGGGGTACTCGCGCGACGTCACGGTCGGCGTGTGGGTCGGCAACTTCGATCGTGCGCCGCTGAGGGACTCGACCGGGGTCACCGGCGCCGGTCCCATTTTTCACGCGGTGATGCTCGCGGCCGAGCGCAGGGCCGGCATGGCTCCGGCCGCGGACGGCGAGGCCATCGTGGCTGCGCCCGAGACATCGGACGGTGTGACCTCGCGCGAGATCTGCGCGCTGTCGGGCATGGCGGCAAACCCCTGGTGTCCGACTCGCACGCGCGAGTGGATCGCGGCCGGCGCCACGCTGATGCCGTGCAGCTGGCATCACCTCGCGGAGGAAGGGCTGCTCGTTTTCTGGCCACCGGAATATCATCAATGGGCGCGAAGCGCGGGGCTCATGCCCGGCGCCCGTCAGGCGGTCGATCGACCGCGGGGTGCGACGGGGCCAGCCCCGTCCCGCCGCGCCGCGCTCGCGGTCGTGAGCCCGCCCGACGGCGCGACGTACTTGATCGATCCGACACTGCGCCGCGAGTTCCAGGCGCTCGCGATGCGCGTGGTCACCGCCGAGCCCGGCGCGATCACCTGGTTCGTGGACGATCGCGAGGTGGGCACCATCGAGTCAGCGAAGGCCCTGAGCTGGCCGCTCACCGCAGGTGCGCACCATTTCGTGGCCCGCGATCTCAGCGGCCGGACGGCGCGCGCATCGATTACCGTCCGGTAGTTACGAGCTGCGAGCCACGAGCTGCGAGCTGCGAGCCACGATATGGTCTACATGACGACCTTCAAATCCCCAATCGGCGCCTTGAGCATCGCTGCTCATGGCAGCCGCGTCTGCCTGCTGGAGTTCGAGGGCCGCGTGAACGCGCGGCGGATGCTCGAACACTGGTATCCCGGTGATCCGATCGCGGAGGCCCCCGATCCCGGCGGTGCGGTCGCCGCCCTGCACGCGTATTTTACGGGCAGACTCGGCGCGCTCGACGGCGTCGAGGTGGAGATGCATGGCACGCCGTTCCAGCGGCGCGTCTGGGAGGCCCTGCGTTCGGTTCGCGCGGGCACGACGACGTCGTACGCGGCCATCGCGCGCACGATCGGATCGCCGTCGGCCGTGCGTGCGGTCGGCGCCGCGAATGGCGCGAATCCCGTCGCCGTGATCGTGCCGTGTCACCGCGTGATCGGATCGAACGGCAGTCTCACCGGGTACGGAGGCGGCCTCGACCGCAAGAGGTGGCTGCTCGCGCACGAGGGGCATTGGCTGTGCTTCGAGGATCAAAACATGAGCTGAGCCACCAACTACCTGGAACTGGCTCACCAGCGATCCTCAACCAGTGACGGGCGTGGCCCTCGCGCGGCCTCGAGTACAACACCGTGTTTGCGAATAAAGGAGAGAGCCTGGCGTGTCGTCATCAGCACGATATCTTTCCGCCAGCTCAACGTCAGCGCTGAGCCGCGGCGGCTCATGATGGCACCGGCCGCCGTCGGCTGCAACCCCACATGATCGGGCGATCACCCGTGCCCTGAGAAACTCTCTCTCCATTGGACACC
>MELC01000034.1:16679-40869 GCA_001767455.1 Acidobacteria bacterium RIFCSPLOWO2_12_FULL_66_21 | reverse complement strand
GTGATGGCGCGGTGCGATCGCACGGGATCGTGGCCCAGGACCGACACGCTCCCCCGGTCGGCGCGGATCAGGCCGCAGGCGAGGCGGATCGAGGTCGTCTTGCCCGCGCCGCCGGGACCAATCATGCCGAACATCTCTCCCTGCGCCACCTCGAACGACACGTCGTCGAGCGCGGTGACGGCGCCGTACGTCTTGCGCACGCGCGCGAAGGCGAGCGCGGCGGGATCGGCGCCCGTCACTGCGGGAGCTCCGCCTCGATCGGCATGCCGGACTTGAGCACGCCGGCGTGATTGTCCACGCTGACCTTGATGCGGTACACGAGCTTGGACCGCTCGGCGGCCGTCTGGACGTTGCGCGGCGTGAACTCCGCCTTCGGCGAGATGAAGGTGATCGTCCCATCGAGCCGCTGTCCCGCGTCGGTCACGAGCGTCGCCTTCTGCCCGAGGCGCAGCCGCGGCACGACGGGCTCGTCCACGTAGACGTTCGCCCACGCGGCGTCGAGGTCCGTGACGACGACGATGGGCGTGCGGGGCGCGATCATCTCGCCAGCGTCGACGAGCTTGGCCGTCACCACCCCGCTGACCGGCGCCTTCAGCACGGCGTCGGCGATCGCCTTGTCGAGCGCGGCGATCTGCGCGTCGACGGCGGCAACCCTGGCGCTTGCCCCGGCTATCTCCTCCGGGCGGGCGCCGGCCCGCAGCCGCGCCAGCCCCTCGCCAGCCGCGCGGGTGCGCTCGCGCGCAGCGTTCACGCGCGAGGCCGCCACCTTCCGCCTCGTCGCCGCATCGTCGCGCTGCTTGCGCGAGCCGGAGTTGGAGGCCAGCAGCGCCTCGAAGCGCTGGAGGTCGGCCTCGGCGGACTCCAGCTCCGCCTCGGCGGCCTGGACGTCGGCCTGCGCGGAGTCGGCCTGCGCCCGTGCCTGCCGGATGTCCTCGGCGCGCGCGCCGGCCTGGAGCAGCCGGAGCTGCGCGGTCGCCTGGTCGCGCTCGGCCTGGACGCGGCGGCGCGCGATTTCGGTGTCGGAGGTGTCGAGCCGTGCGATGAGCGCGCCCGCCTCGACGCGGTCGCCTTCGGCGACGGCGACCTCCACCACTCGGCCGCCGACCTCCGGCGCAACGCGCACCTCGGTCGCCTCGACGTATCCGGAGGCGCGCGGCGGCCCCTCCGTCCCGTTCCGGTGGCACGCGGACCCGGCGGAGGCGCCGGCCAGTGTGATCGCCGCCCAGACGAGTGCCCGTCCTGCCCTGACATTCATGACTGCCGTCCTTCGAGCATGGCGAGGGCGACGCGCTGCACGTGCGCGACAATCTCCTCGCGGCGCAAGCGGCTTGCGCCGGTGACCCCACCGCGGCCAAGCCGCTGGCGCATTCTGCCGCTGGCAAAGTACAGCAGCAGGGGCCCGATGATGCCGGCGTGCACGAGGACCGGGTTCATCGGCCTGAAGCGCCTCGCGCTGACCCCTTCCTTGATGATTGCTTCGAGTGCCGTGACGACCGAGGCGATGTTCCGCACGGTGGCCGCGTCGAGGTGGCGCCCTTCTTCCGCAATCTCGCGGAACCAGATGGGCGGAAAGTGCGGGCGCGCGTCCGCCTCGAAGGCGATGGCCTCGACGAAGGCGCGGATCTTGTCCTCGGGGGGCACGGCCGAGGCGGCGGCCGCCCGCGCGCGCACGGCGACGGCGCCGAACATGTCGCGGAGGATCTCGCGGTAGAGCGCCGCCTTGCTGCCGAAGTGGTAGTAGATCATCGCCTTGTTGACGCGGGCGGCGGCGGCGATGGCGTCCACGGAGGTGCCGGCGAAGCCGCCGGCGGCGAACCGCGCGGCGGCCGCGGCGAGCAGGCGGTCCCGCGAATCAGGTGGCTGGGCGGCACGACGAACTAACCGTTTAGTTAAACTCACTAACCATATAGTTAATACCAAACTTGACACTTGTCAACTCCAAACTCCAAATGGCCAAGTCCAAAGCCATGCCAAATTCCAAATTCCAAAGTCCTCAGAGTCCGGACTCTTGAGTTTGGAGTTTGGAGTTTGGAGTTTGGAGTTTGAAGTTTGGAGTGGCTTTGGAATTTGGACTTTGGAGTTTGGAGTTCTTCAGAGCAGCTTGGCCAGCCGCGCGTAGCCGGCGCGTGAGACCGGCAGCCGCGTGCCGTCGCGAAGGATGGCCACCCGGCTGTCCTTCGCGTACAGCTCGACGCGGGCGATCCGCTCGATGTTGAGCAGGTACGAGCGGTGGATGCGCACGAACCGGGCGGGATCGAGCGACCCCTCGACCGCGGCGAGCGTCTGATCCTTCAGATACCGCTTCCCCTCCGCCTTGAACGACACGTAGTCGTCCTGCGCTTCCACGAAGTCGATGCGGTCGGCCGGCAGGACGTGGACCTGCGAGCCGTCGCGGATCAGCACGCGCTCGAGCGGGCCCTCGCGGTGCCGCGCCTCGGTCATGAGTGCCTCGATGGGCATCGCCTCGCGCGAGGCCAGCCGCGACCGGGCGCGGGAGAGCGCTTCGGCGAGCCGCTCCGCCGAGAAGGGCTTCAGCAGGTAATCCACGGCGTGCACCTCGAAGGCGTGCACCGCGTACTCGTCGTACGCCGTCGTGAAGACAACCGGCACCGCGCGCCCGATCAGATCGAGGACCTCGAAGCCGCTCAGCTTCGGCATCTGCACGTCCAGGAACATCAGATCCGGCGACAGCTCGGACACCGCGCGCACCGCCTCGAAGCCGTTCGCGCACTCGGCCACCACCTGGACGCCCGGATGCGACGCGAGGAACTCACGCACCACCGCCCGCGCCAGCGGCTCATCGTCCACAATCACGACACGCAGCGATTCAGGCTCGGACGTTGGCATTGACACTCTCGTTACTCGTTACTCGCCTGGCCCGCCGAAGCGCGACGCGCGAAGGCGGCTGGCTCGTGGCTCGGTGTTCGTGGTTCGTTTGGCATTTGGTATTTGGTATTTGGCGTTTGGCTTGGCGTTTGGCGTTTGGAGTTTGGAGTTGACACCTTTCTACGTCTTGTCTTCTACGTTTATGGAGATCTCGGCCCGCCACATGCCGTCGCGCTCTTCCGCCGTCAAACGGGCCTCGGTTCCATGGATGGCCCGCAGGCGTCCGCGCACGTTCGCCAATCCTACTCCTGTCCCCGATCCACGCCGTCGATCCGGGTCGCACGCGTTCTCGACGACAAGCGACAGCCGCGACGCCGTGCACGCGGCCGTCACGCGAATCGTGCCGCCCTCGATGAGATGCGCGACGCCGTGCGTGACGGCGTTCTCGACCAGCGGCTGCAGCAGCAACGGCGGAACCAGACGGCCTTCGGCGCCGTCGATGCCAACCTCGTAATGCAGCCGGTCCCCGAAGCGCACGCGCTCGATCTCGAGAAACTGCCGCGCCAGCGCCAGCTCGCGCTCGACGGTGATCCGGGCCTCCGCCCCGAGGGCCAGGCTGTCCCGGAGGAACTCCCCGAGCAGCACACACATGCGCCGGGCCGCCGCCGGGTCGACTCCCGTCAACGCGCTGATCGAGTGCAGGCTGTTGAACAGGAAGTGCGGATCGATCTGCGCCCTGAGCGATCGCAGCTCCGCTTCGCGCGCGAGCACCTGCGCCTCGAGTCCGCGCCGCTCCGCCGCGCGCGACTGCTCGACGGCGGCGAGCAGGTAGCTCAACGCGATCGACAGGAAGTAGAGCAGCACGCCGAACCCGAACAGCAGCGCATCGATGCCGTCGACAGCGCGAGAAGGCCCCAGCGCGGCCGCCCCAGGCGCGACTGCCGCGGCCCAGGCACGCGCGAGCGCGGTCCACGCCAGGCTGCTGACGGCGGCTGCCGCCGCCGCGGTGGCGACGATGCGCGGGGCGCCGCTCGTCGTGAGCGGCACGCTGCGCGACACGTACCACGCGGACAGGCAGATGAACCCGTATGTGATCGCCAGCGGCATGGCCACCGCCGCCGCGATCGTCCACGGCACGCGGCTCTCGGCCGCGACGGCGATCGACAGCAGGATCCCCGCCGTCGCCCACACGGCAAGGTAAAGGGCGAGCCGGCCCCCGCGCGCCAGGATCGGATGCATCGTTACTAGACCGGGGGGCTTCGCCCCGCCGGACCCCCCATCGCTGTCGCTCGCGGGGCCCCATCGCCCCGCTCCGCTCCAGCGGGCGCGCCGGCCGCGCGCTAGTTCTTGACTTCGATGCCGCCCATGATCGCGAAGCCGCGCACGACGAGCGTGTGGGCCGCGGCGCCCTTCGGAGGGCGGGTCTTGTCCTCGTAGCCGCCGAGCAGCGGCACGACGCGTCCCACCACCGTCCAATCTTCCGGGACGCGCAGGTCGATCCCCCCCCAGAGTGCGAAGACGTCGATGAGCGCTTCGCCGTCGATCGACGCCTGGCGCAGGTCGATCTCGCACCCGCCCAGCACCGCCGTCAGATCGCCGCCGCGGAACGCCGGCGAGTTGGTGCCCCGCGTCACGCCGCCGAGAATCGCGACCGCGCTCAGCCATGCGCTGCTGTCCGCGGGTCGCGCCCGTCCCTCCTGCGTGCCGCGCCACACCAGGGACGCCCCGACCAGGACGAGCACGAGCGGCCACAGGCGGCGGAGGCTGACCTCGACGATCTCCAGTGCATCCGCGAGGAGCCACAGCCCGGCGACGATGAAAAGAAAGCCGCCCACGCCCCCCGTGGTGCCGCGCGATTGCCACACTTTCACGAGCCCGATGGCAATCAGGCCCACCGGCCAGTACCGCAGAAGCGACTCGGCATCGCCGAGGCCGAGATTGTCGAGCGTGAACAGCACGCCGACCGCGATCACGATCATTCCGAGGAGGAGCTGCGGCGAGCCGTGCCGCCGCGGTCCGGGTGCGCTCGCGTCCATGCCTCTACGATACGCGCCGCACCGCAGCCCTGTCGGCTGTTTTCCGGTGAACGACCGTGACCAGGCGGCGAATGGGTCGCGATTCTGTTAGAATGCGCGCCCCTGCCGGTCCGCGGGACGCGTACCGGCTCGTGGCAGTCAACGGCCGCAGGCCCAATCGGGAGGGTTGGGATGAAGGGATGGAAGACGGGCGTTCTTTACGCCGTGCTCGGGCTCGGCGTGGTGGTGACGGCGGGCATCAGCGCAACGGTGGGATGGCGGCCGATCGTCGGCCCGCGCGTCCGGCCGTTGACGGACCGCCATTTCGAGCCGACGCCCGCCCGGCTGGAGCGGGGACGGTATCTCGCCACGACCGGCGGCGTCCCCTGCATGCTGTGTCATTCGGGGATGGAAGGGACTCCCGAAGGGCTCGTCATTCCGGATGAAACGAGGTTTGCCGGCCGCAACTGGGCGCCCGACGGCATTCCCTTCCTGACCGCACCAAACCTCACGCCCGATCCGGAGACCGGCATCGGCACGTGGTCGGACGACGCGCTCGCGCGCGGCATTCGCGAGGGGATCTCGCACGACGGCCGCGCGCTGTTCCCGCTCATGCCGTACGGGAAGTTCCGTCACATGACCGACGAGGATCTCGCATCGATCATCGTGCACCTGCGCTCGCTGAAGCCCGTGAGGCGTGCGCTGCCGAAAACGGAACTGCCCTTCCCCGTGAACCGGCTGATTAATGCCGAGCCCCAGCCTGTCGCGGGTCCGGTGACCGCGGACCTGTCGACGCCGGAAAAGCGCGGGGAGTATCTCGTGACCATCGCCGCGTGCGCCGAGTGTCACACGCCGATGGACGATCGGGGCGGCCGGCTTCCGGGAATGGACTTCGCGGGAGGCTTCAAGCTGGAATACACGGGCATCCCGACGGTGTTCTCCGCGAACATCACGCCCGGCGTGAACGGCATCCCCTACTACACCGAGGAACTGTTCATCCAGACGCTGCGCACCGGGCGCGTCCGCGAGCGCAAGTTGAGCGGCATGATGCCGACCAACTACTACCGCCACATGACCGACGAGGATCTGGAGTCAATCTTCGCGTATCTGAAAACGATCAAGCCGGTGGATCACTTCGTGGACAATTCGCTGCCGCCCTCCAAGTGCGCGCGGTGCGGACAGGAGCACGGCGGGGGATCGAGGAATACAGCGCAGAGTTGATCGCAGGTCGTGGCTCGTGGCTCGTGGCTCGTGCTTACTTGGGGGGGAGGCCTGCCTTGAGGCGGGCCTTCGCGAGGTCGGCGAGCGCGTCCTGCACTTCCCGGCGTGCCGCTTCTTTCTCGCGCTCGTTTCTCGCCTGCTCGAACTTGTGGATGGCCTTCTGCAGCGCCCACTGCAGCGCAAGCGAGGTGGCGGCCACCGTCATGCCTTCCTTGTTCGTGAAGGCCGCGTAGCCCTGCACGTCCTTCGGCGTCACCATGTTGAGGAACTCCTGGTGGGTCATGCCGCCGTAGGGCACCGGCCCCTTCAGGAAGTCCGGGCCCAGGATGTCTTCGATGGTGGGTTTCCTGCCGAAGACCTCGACGCGGAACACCGGCTTGCCGCGCAGATCCAGTGCCGGAGGTCTGGCGAGCGCCCGGCGGATGCGATCGAGCGAGACCGGGAGATCCTCATCAGCTGGCGCGGCCGTTCTGGCGCTGCCGTCAGGGTTCGACACCATCGACGGCTGCGATGTTGCCTGCTGCGGCGGACCCGTCAGCAACGCGGCGGCGATGAGGAGCAGGATCGGATGCAAGAGAACGCCGCTAGTTAGGACGACCGCTCACGGGAAACGGCTTCAAATACGGTGCCCGCCCGTGCTGATCCGTATGCGGCCGCATTCGGGACGCGCGCGTCCGGTATTGAACAGCCGCCGGCGCCACCCGGCGGCCCCGGCGCGTCCGCAAGTCCTACAATACCGCCATTTGGGGCCAGCGGCGACCGCGGCATGCGTTTGGCTCATGGCGGCGGCATGAGCCTGCTCCAGGATCTGCGTTTCGCGGTGCGATCGCTTATGAAGTCGCCGGTCTTCGGGGCCGTCGCCGTGTTCACGCTGGCGCTGGGCATCGGCGCGAACGCGGCGATCTTCAGCGTCCTCAATGCGGTTCTGATCAAGCCGCTTCCCTATGCGGATCCCGGCCGCCTCGTGATGGTCTGGCAGGACCTGCGCGCGCGCGGCGGTCCCGCGACGGAATGGACCGGGCCGTCGCAGCAGTTCGACTGGAAAGCGGAGACAGACGTCTTCGAGAATCTCGCGAGCGTCCGCGGTTGGAACGCCAGCCTTGCCGGCGGCGATCTGCCCGAATCCGTGCTCGGCGAGCAGACCACCTACGAGTACTTCGACGTCCTCGGTGCGCAGCCCGCGCTCGGGCGCACGTTCCGGGGGGCGGACGATGTGCCGAATGCGCCTCGCGTCGCGGTCCTGAGCCATGCCCTCTGGACGCGGCGGTTCGGGGGCGACCCATCCGTCGTCGGCCGCACCACCGTCATCAACGGCGAGAGCCACGAGATCATCGGCGTCATGCCTGAGGGGTTCAGGCCGGTGGTCGTCACCAACGCGGCGCTCTGGAGGCCGCAGCGCATGCGTCCGGTCAACCCCTCCCGCAACACGGCGGTGAACCGGACCGTCGGCCGGCTCAGGCGCGGCGTGTCGCTCGACGCGGCGCGCGTGCGGCTCGCCGCGCTGGCGGCGCGGCTGGAACAGGCGCATCCGGAATCCGACACGAAGAAGGGCATCAACCCGGTGCCACTGCAGGAACAGCAGGTGGGCGCCATGAAGCCGGCCTTGTTCGTGCTGCAGGCGGCCGTCGCGTTCGTCCTCGTCATCGCCTGCGTCAACATCGCCAACCTGCTGCTCGCGCGCGCGTCGGCGCGGATCCGGGAGATCGCCATCCGGCGCGCGCTTGGCGCGGGTCGGCGGCGGATCGTCAGCCAGCTCCTGACCGAGAGCCTGGTGCTCGCCGCCGCGGGCGGAGGCCTCGGCGCCCTGATCGCGGTGTGGGGCGTTTCCGCCCTGAAGGCGGTTGCGCCAGAGGGCACGCCGCGGATCGAGGAAGTCGGCGTCGACTGGCGTGTGCTCGCCTTCGCGGCGGCGCTCGCGCTGGCGACGGGCGTCATCTTCGGCCTCGTGCCCGCGATGCATGCCTCCCGCGACGAGTTCGCTCCGGCGCTCAAGCAGGGCGGGCGCGGGCAGACGGGCGACGGCGGCGGGCGGCTGCGGCGCGGACTGATCGTCGCGGAACTGGCCCTGGCCCTCGTGCTGCTGGCCGGCGGCGGACTGCTGCTGCGCACGTTCCTGGCGCTCGGGCGGGCGGATCTCGGCTTCAACCCGGACCATGTCGTGGCCGGCTTCGTGCTGCCTCCGCCGGCGGTCTACAAGGACAACCCGCACCGTCTGGCCTTCTATGACGCGCTGCTGTCGCGAGCGGCGGCGATCCCCGGCGTCGCGTCCGCCGCGCTCTCCTCCGTCATTCCACTGGGCGGCGACAGCGACACGAGCTTCGACATCGAGGGACGTCCTCCCGCGACGCGCAGCGCCGACGCGCTCATCGTCTGGTACCGCGTCGTCAGCGCGAACTATTTCGCGACGATGGAGATTCCGCTGCGCCGCGGACGGCTGTTCGCCGATCGGGAAGCCGATCCATCGCTGGTGATCAACGAGACGATGGCGAAGCGGCACTGGCCAGGTGAAGATCCGCTCGGGCGGCGAATCCGGTTCGACCGGGATGGTCCGTGGTTTTCGATCGTGGGCGTCGTGGCTGACGTGCAGGTGCGCGGGGCGCGCGGTGACGCGCACGAGGTCGAGGCCTACATGCCGTACTGGCACAACCCGGAACCGGGCGTGAACATCGTGCTGAAGACGGCGATCGATCCCGCCGCGCTCGCCGAGCCGCTGCGGCGCGTCGTCAAGGAGGTGGATCCGGGGGTGGCCGTCGCCGGCGTGTCCACGATGAACGGGATGATTGCCGACTCGATCGTGGACACGCGGTTTCAGGCGACGCTCGTTGCCGCCTTTGCCGGACTCGCGCTCGTGCTGGCCGCGACAGGATTGTACGGCGTGACGTCCTACGCCGTCGCGCAGCGCACGTCCGAGATCGGCATCCGCCTGGCGCTTGGCGCGGCCGAGCCGCACGTCTTCAGGCTCGTCGTCGGCGACGCCCTCAGGCTCGCGACGATCGGGTTGATGGCCGGACTCGGGGGGGCCATCGCCGCCGGTCGGGTCCTCGAGAAGCTGCTGTTCGGCGTGACCGAGACCGACCCGTTGACCCTGGGGCTGACCTCCGCGCTTCTGATGCTGGTCGCGTTCCTCGCCAGCTACGTTCCGGCCCGCCGTGCGATGCGGATAGATCCGATGGAGGCGCTTCGGATCGAGTAGGCGCGGCTATAATGAGAACCGTTCGATGACACGGGCCGTCTAACCTGACCGTGCCTGGCCCGCCGAAGCGCAATTCGCGAAGGCGGCCGCGCTCCGGAGGCGTTTCACAGGAAGGCTCAACACTCATGGCGTTTTTCGGCAAATCGAACCCCGCGGTGAACGTGGACGCGGCCGACACGGCGACGCTCGCGCCGGGCATGCTCATCGGCCTGCGCAACATCGAGAAGTCGTACGCGCACGGCACCAGCCGCACGTACGTGCTGCGCCGCATCAACCTCGATGTGAAGGACGGCGAGTTCATCTCCATCATGGGGCCGTCCGGCGCCGGCAAGTCCACGCTCCTGCACATCATCGGCATGCACGACAGCGCGTGGACCGGCGAGTACTACTTCCTCGATCAGCCGGTACACAAGCTCGCGCCGAAGGATCGCGCGCGGCTCCACAAGCAGCACATCGGGTTCGTGTTCCAGAGCTATCACCTGCTCGATCACCTCACGGTCTACGAGAACCTCGACATTCCGCTCTCCTACCGCGACATCAAGAAAGCGGAGCGCGAGAGCATGGTGTGCGACGTCCTCGACCGGTTCGCGATCGTCGGAAAGAAGGACCTCTACCCGAACCAGTTGTCCGGGGGCCAGCAGCAGCTCGTGGCCGTGGCGCGCGCCGTCATTTCGACCCCGAAGCTGATTCTCGCCGACGAGCCCACGGGCAACCTCCACTCGAGCCAGGGGAAGGAGATCATGGAACTCTTCCGGAAGCTCAACGAGGGGGGCACGACGATCATTCAGGTCACGCACTCGGAGGTGAACGCCGGCTACGGCAGCCGCATCGTCCAGTTGCGCGACGGATGGATGGTGAACGAATAAGCCCGCGCTCGGCGCTCGGAATGCAAAAAGGGCCGGTCCCTTGGGGAGACCGGCCCTTTTCTTTGCCTGATGTCCTGTTTACCAGCGCGGTTCCTTACGCCGGCCGCCGGAGAAATCTCCATCGTCGCCGCCCCGGCCGCCGCCGCCCCCGAATCCGCCACGTCCGCGCCCGCCGCCGCCGAACCCGCCTTCGGGCTTGGGCCGCGCTTCATTCACGACGAGCGCCCGGCCGTCCATCTGCTGTTCGTGGAACTCGCCGATGGCCTTCTGCGCCTCCTCGTCCGTAGACATCTCGACAAACGCGAACCCGCGCGCCCGCCCTGTCGCCATGTCCCGCATCACGCGGACCGTCTCGACCTTGCCTGCCCTGCTGAAGAGCTCCGTGAGCTGCTCTTCGGTTGCCGAATAGGGGAGGTTGCCGACGTAGAGTCTCCTGCCCATGCTGTCACTTACTCCTGCCAATGGCGCGCGACTTTGAACCAAGCGTGGCCGACCGCGCCCACAGCCGCGCCCGTCCCGAAGAAGCTCACGCGGATGGCTGTGCGGAAGGACTGATGCGATCTCGCGCAGACACGGGGCGGGCTCTCCTCTGAGCCGGAGTATAGCAGAATGCATGCCGCCGTCCGGCGGACCGTGGGAGCATGGTCGGGCGACTTTACGTTCAGAAACCGTCGAGCTAGAGTGGCGTCATGCGCTTCACGTTTACGACGATCGTCGCTCTTTTACTCGCTGTTGCCGGCTGCTCGCGAAGCCGCCATTATGAAATGCGCGGACAGGTCCTCGCGTTGGACCCCTCGCGCCAGGAGATCACGATCAAGCACGAGGACATCCGCGGCTTCATGCCGGGCATGACGATGCCCTTCAAGGTTCGCGATCCGAAGCTGCTGAATGGAAAACGGCCTGGAGATTTCGTGACGGCCACCCTGGTCGTGGGGGATGCCGAGGGCTATTTGTCCGCCATCACCACGACCGGCCACGCACCGTTGACCGAACCGCCGCCACCGCGGCCCGTGATGGATGTCCTCCAGCCCGGGGACGAGGTGCCTGACGCCGCGTTCGTCGACGAATCCGGAAAGAGGCGGACCTTCTCCGAATGGCGGGGCCGCATTCTCGCCGTCACGTTCATATACACCCGCTGTCCGCTGCCCAACTTCTGTCCGCGAATGGACCGCAACTTCGCGGCGGTCCAGCACGACGTCACTGGCGATCCGCGGCTCGGCGACCGGGTCCGCCTTCTCTCGGTCAGCTTCGATCCGGACTTCGATACGCCCGCCGTACTCGCGGATCACGCGCGGCGCGCCGGAGCCGACCCCTCCGTCTGGAATTTCGTGACCGGGAGCCGCGACGACATCGACACGTTCGCCGGCCGTTTCGGCGTGTCCGTTCTCCGCCAGGACCCCGCGCAGCAGGAGATCGTGCACAACCTCCGCACGGCTGTGATCGGCGCTGACGGACGGCTGCGCGTGGTTTTGAATGGCAACGACTGGACGCCGGCGGACCTCCTCACCGCATTGAAGGAGGCCGGTGGCGCCGGCCAGTAACGATCCGCCGCCGCTCTCCGCGTTCACCGCCGCCGAGCGCCGCCTGATTCGGCGGCTGCGGACCCCGTCGGCCGTGCAGGCGTACCTCAATCGGCTGCCCTACAACACGGAGCCGGCGCCCGGCCGCGCCACGCTCCGCAGCTTCCGCGGGGTCGTCCGCACCGGGACCGCCCACTGCATGGAGGCGGCGCTTGCGGCCGCCGTGATCATGGAGCAGCACGGGTGGCCGCCGCTCGTGCTCAGTTTCGAATCGATCGACGAGCTCGATCACGTGCTCTTCGTCTATCGCCGGCGGGGCCGGTGGGGGGCGATCGCGCGATCGCGCGATCCGGGTCTGCAAGGCCGCCGCACCGTGTTCGCGACGCCGCGCGCGCTCGCGCTGAGCTACGTCGACCCGTACATCGACTTCACGGGGCGCATCACCGGCTACACGGTGGTGGACCTCCGCACGCTCGGCGACTACGACTGGCGTCTCTCGGACAAGAACGTCTGGAAGGTCGAACGGCTGCTCCTCAATCTTCCGCACCGCCCGATCCGATCGAGCGACCGCCGTATCGATGCGCTTCGCGCGCGGTATGTCGCCTTCAGGAAACGGCATCCGCACCGGAAGCCGGTGTTCTACCGCGGCCGCGATCGGTGGAGCGAGCTGCCTGAGGAGTTCAAGTAGAAAGCAACCGGGTTTTGGGACTGAGGACGCTGAAGACACCGTTTACACGGAGACACGGAGGGCACGGTGCCGTACGGAGGTTGCCGAGCGTTGCGCGATGGGCCGGTCTGGCGCCGGCCTTCGGCAGCATTCGGCCGGCGTCCGATGTGCGCCTCCGTGTGATCCTTGGTCCTCGTAAAGCTGCGTTCCACGAAAGCGAGTCTCCGTGACGCCCTTTTTGCCGTTCGGCGCACTAATCCAGATCAAAATCCCTCGTCGGCTTCGTGATCGGCTCGGTGTTGGCCTGGCGCAGCGCCTCCTCGAAGCGCTGCGAGAGCGCGTCGCCGCGGGTCTTCTCCGCCGCGACCGACTGCTGGAACAGCGCCTCGCGCCGCTCCGCCTGCTCGGCGATCAGCCGGTGCGCCTCGCTCAATTCGGGGCGGTCGCCGCGCTCCGGCTCCTCGTGCCGGACAATGCGGCGAAGGTTCGTGTCGATGACCAGCTTCGCCTGACAGCACGGGCAGGCGGCTTCGAATTCGGATTTGAGCGTCATGGCGTCCCCCAACCACGAGAATTTGGTGAATTGGTGAATTGGTGAATTAGTGAATTAGCAACGGTGGCCGGCATCAGCAACGGAAACAATTCACGAATTCACGAATTCACTGCGTCCCCTTCGAGCGTCCCCACTCAAGCCGCACGGGCTTGCCGCTGGCGTCGGTGGCGGTCACTTCAACCTTGAAAACCGTCTGGCGGTCGATCGAGAACCGCTGCCCGTACGCGGTCTGAAACTGGGACAGCGGAGCGGTCAGGCGGCCGCCCGCCACCAGGACGCGCGCCCCTCCTCGAAAATGATCGTTGACGGTGACGACGACGTTGTTCCAGTCGCGCGGCGACTGGTTTTCCACCACGAGCGTGTGGTCGTTCAGCACGATCGCCGGCCGCGTGTCCGGACAGCCCCAGAAGAGAATCGCGGCGGCCGCGAGCAGGCCGAGCCGGTACGAACCGCGCAGCATGAGGCTATGATAGCGCCATGAGCATGGGATGCCGCCTCGCGGCCGTCATCGGCGCCCTGGCGTGCATCCCGGTGCCGGCGTGCGGCGGGTCGCCCCTGCCGCGTCCCGTGACCCAACCGGTCTCGTCCGCGCCTGCGGCGGCCGCCGCGCCGACGCCGCCCGCGATCGCCGCCGCGGCGCCCGCGGCCGAGCCCATCCTGACCGCATCGCTCGCCGGACGCGTCACGGCAGCCGAGACGAGCGCACCGGTCGCGCGGGCGCGAATCATCCTGACGTCGGCGGCGCTGCCCGCGCCGCGTGTGGCGATATCGGCTGCCGATGGCGCGTACCGCTTCGATCGCCTGCCCGCCGGGGACTATTCGGTGTCCGCCTCGCGCGGCGGATTCGCGGCCCAGGAGTACGGCGAGCGTCGATCCGGTGTCGCCGTGCCGGTCAAGCTCGCCGATGGGCAGGCGCTCGACGGGATCGACTTTGCGCTGGCGCCGGCCGGGGTCATCGTGGGACAGATTCGCGACGAGGACGACAAGCCGTTCACCGGTGCCACCGTCGAGGCGCTCGTGTCGCGCACCCAGCAGGGACAGCCGCGGCTGGTCGCGATCGCCAGCACGCAGAGCGACGACCGCGGTGAGTTCCGGCTCACCGGGCTTCCCGCCGGCCAGTACTACGTCACGGCATTCGATCCGGCATTCACGAACGTCGGCGACGAGACCGGCGTACTGCGTTACACCCCCACCTACTATCCCGGCGTGCCGTACGTGGAGCAGGCGGAGCGTGTCAGCGTCGTGCCGAACGCCGACTCCAAGCGGCTCGTCTTCCGTCTTCGCATCGTCCGGCCGGCCCGCGTGAGCGGGACGATCGGGACCGAGGATAGCCGGCAGCTGATCACCGGCGCCGTGATCATGAGCCCCATCCATGGCGAGGGCCTGTCGGCCGTGCCGTCGCAGGACGTCATGATCCTGCCCGATGGGTCGTTCTCCTTCAAGAACGTGCCCCCCGGCAACTACCAGATCCGGGCGCGCGGCGAAACCGACCCGCAAGGGACGTCGTCGTTCGCGACGTTCAGGATCCTCGTGGAGGGGCACGACATCACCAACCTCGTCATGACGCTGCTTCCCGGCGCCAGCGTGGAAGGGACCGTCAGCCTCGAGGCGGGCCGCGCCGCGGCGGCTCCGGCGGTCACGGGGCTGCGCGTGCGTGCGCCGTTCACCGATGGCACCAGCTTCGGCGATTCCCTGACGGGAACGGTGCAGGCCGACGGTTCGTACCGCATCCGCGGGATCATGCCGGGGAACCATGTGATCATCGTGGAGGGGCTGCCGGAGTCCTGGGTCCTGAAGAGCGTGGTATATCGCGGCCATGACATCACGGATGTCGGGCTGGACGCCGATCGGAATGAGCGCCACCAGGACGTGCGGATTACGGTGACCGACGCGGCCTCCGAGATCGCCGGCGTGGTTCACGACGCGAAAGGCGCCCCGGTCGTGGACGCGACCGTCATGATCATTCCGATAGCGCCGCAGTTCTGGCGTCCGACCAGCCGCCGGTTCGCGCTGCTCCACACCGACGCGGCGGGGCGATACCGGATCAAAGGCCTGCCGCCGGGCGAGTACCGCGCGCTCGCATCCATCGAAATCGACGAGACCGAGGCGTACGATCGAGAGATGCTGGCGGCGCTGATCCGGACGGGGGCGCCTGTGAGCCTGGAGGAACTTGCCCGGCTGACGCTGGACCTTCCGCTGACCTCGCCGTCGGCGGCCAGACGGGCCCTCACCCGCCAATGACCTGGCTGTCGGTGGCGGGTGCCATCTTCCTCACGTGGCTGGTGCTGGTGTTCCTCTTCACGCCCGGCATCAACTACCACCTCGCGGAGCGCACGTCAGTACACGACGAGGATTTCCTCCACACCCTGCAGTCGACCTGCCAGGCGGCGCTCCATCATCGGAACAAGGTCACGATCTTCACCAATGGGCCGGCCTTCTATCCCGCGATGCTGCAGGCCATCGCGGGCGCCAGGCGGTCCATCAACATGGAGTGCTACATGTTCCAGCCCGGACGTGTGGCCGATCAGTTCATCGACGCGCTCGCGGGGCGCGCGCGGGCCGGGATCAACGTCACCATCGTCGTCGACGCCATCGGCAGCGTGAGCCTGTGGGGCCGTCCCGTGCGGCGCCTGCGCAAGGCGGGATGCCGGATCCAGTCGTACCAGCGCCTGCGGTGGTATTCGCTGGCGCGCCTGAACAACCGGACGCACCGCGAGCTGACGGTGGTGGACGGGCGCGTGGCGTTCATGGGCGGCGCCGGAATTGCGGACTGGTGGATGTTCCCGACGCGGCGCGCGCCGGCCGGCGGCGCCACGCTGCGCAAGCGGCGGCCCTGGCGCGATACGATGGCGCGCATCGAGGGGCCGGTGGTCGCGGCGCTGCAGGGTGTGGCCGCGGAGAACTGGCTCGAGTGCTGCGGGGAGATCCTGACCGGCGAGGCGTACTTTCCGAGTCTGGATCCGGCGGGTGACACGTCCGCGTTCGTGATCAAGAGCTCGCCCTCGGATCGGGCGACGTCCTCGCGCGTCGCCTTCCAGCTCCTGATGGAGGCCGCGGATCGGCATATCCGCATCGCGACCCCGTACTTCCTGCCGGATCGGGCGCTGCGCCGCGCGCTCGTCGAGCGTGCGCGGCGTGGCGTCGCCGTCACGGTCATCGTGCCAGGGCGTCGCACCGATCAGAAATGGGTGCGGCTCGCGAGCCGGCGGATGTGGGGAGCCCTCATCGAGGCGGGCGTGCGGGTGTTCGAGTATCGTGACTCGATGATGCACGCGAAGGTGCTGATCGTCGACGAGGAGTGGAGCGTGCTCGGCACCACCAACATCGACAACCGGTCTTTCGAGCACAACGACGAGGTCAACCTGGCCATGCGCGATCCGCTGGTGGCCGCGCGCCTGCTCGAGGACTACGAGCGCGATCTGGGGCGCTCGGACGAGGTCACGCTGGAACGCTGGCGGTCCCGCCCGCTCTGGGAGAAGATCGTCGGCCCGTTCATCTGGATCCTGGAGCGCCAGCAGTGACCGACGTGAAGGCGGCGCGGGATTACGTGGACATTCGCATCGCGACCTACAACATCCATCGGTGCCGCGGGATGGATCGCCGGACCGTGCCGTCCCGCATCGCGGAGGTCATCCGGGAGCTGAATGCCGACGTCGTCGCGCTGCAGGAGGTCATCGGCGCCGGACCGACAGGCGCCGGACAGGCCGAGGAAATCGGCGCGGCGCTCGGGATGGGCTGGGTGATGGCCTCGGTCCGCCAGCTGCGGCGCCACCAGTTCGGCAACGTCGTGCTCAGCCGCCTTCCGATCGTGCACCACAGTCAGTACGATCTGTCGTGGCGGACGTGCGAGTCGCGCGCGTGCCAGCGGGCCGATCTGGACGTCGGCGGCGGACAGCAGTTGCACTTGTACAACGTGCACCTCGGGACGGCGGTGCTGGAGCGGCGCTACCAGGCGACCCGCCTCGCGGCATTCGTCCACGACCGCCGCATCACCGGAACGAAAGTGATTCTCGGCGACTTCAACGAGTGGATGCGCGGCCTGGCAACCAACACGCTGACCGCGCTCTTCGAAAGCGTCAACATCTACGAGCACCTGAAACGGCGCCGGACCTACCCGGGCATCTTCCCCGTCGTCCATCTCGACCACATTTATTACGAAGGCGAGGTGGAAGTCCGCAGCGTCGAACTGGTGCGCTCGCGGCGCGCCCTCATCGCGTCCGATCATTTGCCACTGGTGGCGGACCTGAGGGTAGGTGTCCGCTAATTCCAAACTCCAAACCTCAAACTCCAAACGGACTCCAAACCTCAAACTCCAAACGGGACTCCAAACCTCAAACTCCAAACGCCAAACTTCAGCGTTTGGGAATCCCGGGGGCCATTCCTATTGACACAGCGATTCCAAAGTGATATCACTATGCAATCGCTTATGCGAGGAGGTCGCTTCCATGATTCGTGAACGCGAATTCAACGCGGTCCCCGGGGTTCCCGTCGTTCTGGCACTGCTGGCTGTTGCCGCGCTCATCGTCTATATCTTCTTCCGAGGCGCCCAGGCCGAAAACGGCTATGTGATGCTTGCGTCGATCGCCGGCGGGGTGGTCATTCTCTTCCTGCTCGTCGGCGTCTTCATCGTGAACCCCAACGAAGGCAAGGTGGTGCAGTTCTTCGGCCGCTACGTCGGGACGGCGAAGCAGCCCGGCCTGCGATGGGCGAGCCCGTTCTACTCCAAGCGCCGGATCTCGCTGCGCATCCGCAATTTCGAGAGCGCGCACCTGAAAGTCAACGACAACGAAGGCAACCCGATTGAAATCGCCGCAGTCGTCGTGTGGCGGGTGGTTGACACCGCCGAAGCGGTGTTCGAGGTGGACGACTACAACAACTACGTGCGGGTCCAGAGCGAGGCGGCGCTGCGCAACCTCGCGACCAGCTACACCTACGACTCGCACGACGATGTCCAGATGTCGCTGCGCAGCCATACCGCCGAAGTGGCCGAGCACCTCAAACGCGAGATCCAGGATCGCCTCACGAAGGCGGGCGTCGAAGTGATCGAGGCGCGAATCAGCCACCTGGCCTACGCGCAGGAGATCGCGCACGCGATGCTCCAGCGCCAGCAGGCCGGCGCCATCATCGCCGCGCGGCAGCGGATCGTCGAAGGCGCGGTCGGGATGGTGGAGATGGCGCTCGACATGCTGTCCAAGCGCGAGATCGTCGTCCTGGACAACGAGCGCCGGGCCGCCATGGTCAGCAACCTGCTGGTGGTCCTCTGCGGCGACAAGGCCACGCAGCCGATCGTCAACGCGGGCACGATCTATCAATAAACGCCGTGGGCGAGCGCAAGCCGTTTCTGCTCCGTATCGACCGGGAGACGCTCGAGGCCGTTCAGCGCTGGGCGGACGACGACCTGCGCAGCCTGAACGGCCAGATCGAATTCCTGTTGCGGAGGGCGTTGACGGAAGCCGGGAGAGAGAAAAGAAAAGAGACTGGCGACTAACGGCTATCGACTGACAGCGTCAGCTCTCTTCGTATTCTTCTTCGTTGGGCGGCAGCAGGCGCGTCGAGGGGCGCATCGCCTCGCGGTGGTCGAACAGCGGCAGGTCGCGGACGTGCAGGGACAGCGGGCAGCCCGGGCCCTTTTCGTCCACGACAACGGTCACCGGACTGCCTTCGACTCCTTCGCGGAATCCGATCCGGCAGCCGCACGCAAGGCGCGCAGAGGTGAACCCTTTCAACATCCTGTGGCGATCATACTACAGGAGCGACTTGATCTCGCGCTCCGCCTGCTCCTTGGTCACCGGCCCGATGTGTTTCATGCAAATCGATCCATCCCGCGTGATCAGAAACGAAATGGGCAGCCCGTAGATGGGCCCGTAGGCATCCTCGATGTCGTCCTGCGTCATCGCAAGCCGATAGTTGATCTTTGCCTCCGACGCGTACGCGCGAACGCCGTCGGGAGTATCTTCGACAGCCACGCCAACGATCGCGAAACCCTTGTCCCGATACTGATCCTGCAGCTCGATGAACGCCGGGATCTCCAACTTGCAGGGCCCGCACCAGGTGCCCCAGAAGTTCAGGAGGACGACTTTGCCCTTGTAGTCCGCGAGTTTCACCGCCGCGCCGGTATGATCCTGCAAGATGAAGTCGAGCTTCGCGGTTCCCTCCGCTTCACACGACGGATGCGCGGCGACGAGCATCTCGCCTCCCGGCGGCATGCCCCGCGACGCTCCACGGAGGAGCATGGGGACCGTCAGCACGGCGACGGCGCCAGCGGCGGCAAGGGCGACGATCCAGCGGCTTTTCATCGGGCGTGGTCCTTCACATACATCACGACGGGATCGAGTTCGGCCGGCCTCGCCTGTGCGAGGACGACATACGTCCGGCCCCCATCGGTCCAGATTACCGCCTCCCGCCCGAACTTCTCAACAATCTCGCGCGCGGCCGGACGGCCGAGCGCCTGCGGAATGATGAAGACCGACAACGGGTGCCCGCGCCACTTGTAGAGCAGGTGCGCCATTCGGCCGCCGGTCGTGAAGCAGCGGCGGACGCCGCACAGCTCGAGTCCGATCGCGGCGGAGCTGGCCGGCACCTGCACGGCCCAGCCCTGCTCGCGCTGCCAGTCGTTCGCGGCGGCTATCGGGTTCACCGTGCCCGAGTGGTCGCCGGACAGGGCGAAGCATTTGACGTGATCGAGCACGAGCTGCGCGGCAAGCGCCTCGACCTTGTTGTTCAGCCCCAGGACGAACACGCCGGCAACGGCGAGAAGGAGCGTTGCGGCAAGGGAGAGCGGCACCCACGTGCGGCGCCCCGCGAACATCGATCGCGGGGCAGACAGCGCTCCGCGCCGCCTTTCACAGCACGCGCGGAGGCGATCCGAGGCCGGCGAGCGCATATGCTCGCGCCGGGCGGTGAGGATGTCGCGCGCCGTGCGCTCCATTTCGATGCGATCGTGGCAGGGCGGGCACCGGTGCAGGTGCGCATCGACCGAGGCGCGGTCGTGCGGCGGTGCCTCCCCGTCGACGTACGGGGTGAACAGCGGTTCGAGGTCCTGGCACTCACTCATCGGCGCGACACCACATCTGGGCGTTCGGGCTTGGACCCGTCGGCCTTCTTGCCGGCGAGGCGCTCGTAGAGCGTCCGGCGGCCTCGTGAAATTCTCGACATGACGGTGCCGATCGGAATCGCGAGCACACCCGCAATCTCGGCGTATGTCAGCTCCTCGACGTCGCGCAGCCAGACGGCCTGCCGGAACGCCTCCGGCAGCTCATCCAGGGCGGCCCGCAGGTCCGCATCGAGCGTGGCCCTCGTCAGAATCTGCTCGGGCGTCCGGTCGTGCGCCGCCGCGCCCGCCGCCTCTTCGACCGCCTGACTGTCGACCTCCACCGGATTACGCCAATCGTGCCTGCGCATATTGCGGAACGTGTTGTGGAGAATCGTAAACAGCCACGCCTTCAGGTTCGTGCCGCGCTCGAACTGCGCGGCCGATCGGAACGCCTTGAGGTACGTGTCCTGAACCAGATCCTCCGCATCGGCCTCGCGCCGGGTGAGTCGCAGCGCCGTCCCGTACAAACTGTCGATGTACGACAACGCGTCACGCTCGAAGGTGTCCTCGACGCCAGCCGGCAGGCCCGTCCGGCCACGGCCGGGGCCGTCTGCGGGCGTCGGGGAGCGTCGGCGCAGGACCATCTCGTCGTCGGAGGACGCCCACAGGGAAAGAACACCGATAGGGCCGCCCTTTATTCCGGGGCATTGTACTAGTGCATGGCCCAAATGGGGGACGGCGCGTCGTGCCATGGGGACAACGCGCGAAAGGCCTGCGCCCGGGCGGACGCAAATACCGGCGCTTTCCGAGCTCTGCCGCCCGGCACATGGCTTGCTGGGAGCCGCTGATACTCGTCGAAGGGGCGTCGCCCGCGCGCGCCCCGGTGCCGCCCCGGCGAGATTCGGGGACCCGATCGTTGCGGCACCCGTCTTAGCTACAGTAACATCGGCGACGTAGCCGACGATCTGACGTCGCCACAGTTCGGCGAGCCGGCTTTGCCTGCCCGCTCCCGCTCCCGAGGTGAAACATGCGTACGCGCCATACGCGCGGCACCGTCGCGTCCGTGGGCTTGATCGCCCTTCTCACTGTCGCGTTCCTCGCCGGTGTCGCTCACGAGACCTGGGCGCAGACGCCGTATGTGCCGTATTTCGGCAAGAACCGGATCCGGTACGACGACTTCAAGTGGAACATCTACAAGACGGACCACTTCGAGATCTACTACTACCCGGAAATCGAGCAGCAGCTCGAGCGGGTCACTTCCTATGCGGAGAGCGCGTACCAGCAGGTCAGCTCCGACTTGAAGCACGACCTCGCCTTCAGGGTGCCGCTCATCCTCTATAAGACGGCCAGCGAATTCCAGCAGCAGAACATCGAGCCGGGCGAGCTGCCCGAAGGCGTCCTGGCTTTCGCCGAGCCGTACCGCGATCGCATGGTCCTGCCGATCGACGAACCGTCCGATGCGCTCTATCGCCTGATCACCCACGAACTGACCCACATCTTCGAGTTCGACATCATCCCCCGCTCGCTCCTGCACAAGGGGCTTCCGCTCTGGGTGGACGAGGGATTGTCGGATTACATGACGGGCTACTGGCAGCCCTTCGACCTGATGACCGTCCGGGACGCGGCCATCGCGGACATCGTGCCCTCGATGAGCGATTTCCAGGGTGTGCAGTTCGCCGACGGCCGGCTCCCCTACAACCTCGGCCATGCGGCGTTCGAGTTCATCGAGTCGAAGTGGGGCAAGGAAGGCCTGCGGCAGTTCCTGTTCGCGCTGCGCAAGGCGGTGATCGGCGGAGGCGAAAGCGCGTATGAAGAGGCGTTCCGCCTGAAGCCGGAGGAATTCGACGAGCAGTTCGAGAAGTACCTCAAGGACCGCTTCAAGCCGTTCCGCGACAAGGAACGCCCCGTCGACTACGGTCGCGACCTGGCGCCGAAGAAGGGCAAGACGCCGTACGTCGCCGTGGTGTCGATCGAGCCGTCTCCCTCCGGCGACCTGATGGCGGTCGCGGCCGGCAACCGCAAGGAGCAGGAGCTGGACATCGTGCTGATGTCCACCAAAGACGGCAAGGTCATCCGCAACCTGACGAGCGGGTTCAACAAGGACCGCGGGTTCGAGTACATCTCGACGCCCGGCGGGTTCCGCAACAACGCGGTGTCCTGGATGTCGTGGTCCGCGGCTGGCGACCGGATCGCCTATTTCGCGCGCACCGAGAAGCAGAAGACGCTCATCCTGCAGAACGTCGTCAACAGGAAGATCGAGAAGCGCTTCGAGTTGAAGACCGTCGATCTGCCCGAGTCGCCCGACTTCAGCCCCGACGGCCGCGAAGTGGCGTTCTCGGCGCTTCGATCGGCGGTCGGCGACATCTACATCCTCAATCTCGAGACCGGGCAGACCCGCAACGTCACCAACGACGCGTTCGGCGACTTCGCGCCGACCTACTCGCCCGACGGCAGGTCCATCGTCTACATCGCGCGGGTGAGCGGCAACGACAAGCTGTTCCGGCTCGACCTCGCCTCCGGGAAGAAGACGCCGATCACGTTCGGGACGCACGACGATGGCGGGGTCCAGTTCATCGACGACGACACGATCGTGTTCCCGTCGACGGCGGTGAACCCGAACGAGCCGATCGACCCCGAGGTCGCGCGCAACGGCAACATCTACAACATCTGGACGCTCAGCCTGAAGACCGGTGAGCTGAAGCAGTACACGGACGCGCTGACGGGCAACGTGTCGCCGATCGTCCTGCGCGACCAGAAGCCCGCGAAGATCGCCTTCGTCACCTACTACAAGGGGGAGTACGGCATCCACACGCTGTCCCGCGAGGAGCCGATCACGACCGTCGCCACCGCGGACTTCGGCGCGCCGGGGCCGGTGATCGACTTCCAGCCGCCGATGAGCCACACGCTCGTGCGGTCGAACATCAAGAAGAAGGGGACATTCGAGAAGATGTTCCTCGAGGGGCGACCGCCCGTGAACCTCGGCGTGACGAGCGGCGGCGACGTGTTCGGCGGCACGCAGGTGACCTTCACCGACGTGCTCGGCGACAAGCAGTTCGACATCTTCGCCTCGTCGGTGCAGCAGTACCGGACGATGTCCGCCTCGTTCATCGACCTGTCCCGGCGCTTCCAGTACGCGCTGCAGGGGTTCTCGCAGACGCAGTTCTATTACGGGAACAACCCCAACGTGCTGTACGACCCGTCGTACGCGTACCTCCGCCGGAAGGACGCCATCGCGACGCAGACCGCGCAGGGGGGGACCGCGTTCGGCATCTATCCGTTCAACCGCTACGCGCGCGTCGAATTCTCCGCCGGCGTGATGCACTTCAGCCAGGCGTACAACGACCAGAACCTCCAGGCCGCGGCCGATGCGTACCAGATCGCGAACTACGGGCGGACGCTGTTCTCGAATGGCACCTTCATGCCGTTCGGGGTCTCGCTGGTGCGTGAAACGACGATCTTCCGTGAGTACGGACCGCTCGCGGGCGACACGGTGCGCATCGGGTACGAGTACGCGCCGCGCTTCGGCAACATGCTGTCGCGGCAGACCGCGGAGGTCGACGCGCGCTATTACCTGCGGCTCGCGACCAACGGCGTGCTCGCCTTCCGCGCGCGCGGGTTCAACAGTTGGGGGGACTTCCCCGGCTACATCTACTTCGGCGGCAACTCCGAGCTGCGGGGCTACGACTACCTCCAGTTCCTCGGCAACAAGGGGTTCTTCGCCAACGCGGAGCTGCGGTTCCCGCTGATCGAGGCCGCGCTCACGCCGCTCGGCGTCATCGGGGGGCTGCGTGGCATCGCGTTCGCCGGGATTGGCGCCGCCGGGTACAGCGGCGTGCCGATGCAGATCTGGACGAAGAAGCCGGTCGAGATTCGCCCGCTGCTCGACTTCGTTCCGAATTTCTTTACCCAGCAGTACGACCCGGTCTACGGCGACCCGGTGCAGGTCACCGGTTTCAAGCTGATGGACGGACGCGCGTCCTACGGCCTCGGCCTCGAGACCTTCGCGCTCGGCTTCCCGATCCACTTCGACTGGTCGTGGCGCACGCTCATGAACCCCACGTGGGAGGACTACTTGTTCTCCTTCAACGCCATCCAGGCGGGGGAGTCGTCCGGTCACAAGTGGTTCCGCAAGCCGAGGTTCTCGATCTGGATCGGATACGACTTCTAGGGTGAGTACCGATGAAAGGTAGAAAGTAGAACGTGGGTCTCTGTTTAGCGTGTCGAGAGGTCCAGCGGTCGTGTCCCGCTGCCCGCGCCGACGGCTTTCAACGCACGAAGACCACGAAGCTCACGAAG
>MELC01000034.1:14125-16654 GCA_001767455.1 Acidobacteria bacterium RIFCSPLOWO2_12_FULL_66_21 | reverse complement strand
CGGCCCACGCAAACAGCCCGAGCGCACGCGCTGCTTGCGTGGGCCGGTTCCGCCTGTCCCTGCCGCGCTGCGCGCGGCTCGACGGTTCAGCCCGCTGTGCAAGGGGTCTTCGTGTCCTTGGTGTCCTTCGTGATCTTCCTGAAAAGCGGTGGCCCGTTTCAGCGTGGTCCCGGGAGAACCTCGCTAAACAAAGACGAACGTGGAAGGTAGAACGCAGAGTCGTTCTACCTTCTGCTTTTTATGGCTCCAGGCCCCCGTCAACGCTGTACCGATCTCGTAGGCCTGCTGGCCGACTTCGTGGAGCGGCGTCTCCCGGCGGACGTCCATGCGGAGCTCGAGCGGCACCTCGCCGCGTGCCCGCGCTGCGTCGCGCAGTTGAAAACCTACGAGTCCACCGTGTCCCTGCTCCGCACGATTCGTGAGGAAGACCTGCCGTCCGAGCTGCGGTGCACGCTGAAGGCGTTCCTCGATCGCAACTGTCACAACTGACGCTCGAAGCTGGCAGCTGGCAGCACGCCGCTGACAGCGTGACTCACTGCCTGCCGCCCGCTGCCTGCCGCCTGCTGCAGTCCTCCTGTAAAATGCCTCGCATGCCCACGCCAGTCCCTCCAAAGACCCCGTCTGAATCGCAGACCGAAATGGTGCAGGTCGTGCTGCCGAACGACGCGAATCCGCTCGGCTTCATCCTGGGCGGCACCGTCATGCACCTCATCGACATCGCCGGGGCGATCGCGTGCCACCGGCACACGCGCAGCCTGCTCGTCACCGCCGCGGTGGACGGCCTCCAGTTCCTGCACCCGATCAAAGTGGGCGACCTGATCATCCTCAAATCGCGGGTGACCGCGGCCTGGGGCACGTCGCTCGAGGTGGAGGTGGAAGTCTTCTCCGAGGAGATTCTGACCGGCGTCAGGCGAATGACGAGCCGCGCCTATCTGACCTTTGTGGCGATCGACCGCGAGGGGCAGCGGCTGGCGATTCCCGGCGTGATCCTGACGACGGAAGAGGAGAAGCAGCGGGCGGCCGAGGCGAACCTCCGCCGCGCGGATCGGCTCGTCGCGCGCAAGACGCTCGAGGCGCGGCTACAGGGGGGCTGAGGCCGGCAACAGCACCGCTGGATCGCCTACCGCGTGTACTGCTCGACGGGCAGCCCGTCGTACATCTGGTCGATGCGCAGGATCTGCGTCTCGCGGCTGTAGCTGCCCAGCTCGTATTCCTCGCTCATGATGAGCGCCTTGACCGGCTTGGTCGGGCACACTTCCGCGCACAACCCGCAGAAGCTGCACCGGGACAGATTGAAGTCGAAGTAGTCGAGGATCTTGATCTTCTGGCCCGGCTCGCGGTGTCCGCCGAGCGAAATCAGGTCATCAGGGCACGCCTTGGCGCACTGGTCGCAGACGATGCAGGTCTGGGCGCCCGTTTCGGGCTCCACCTGGAGTCGCAGGATGCCGCGGAAGCGCGGTGACACGGGACGGCGCTCGGCCGGGTATTGGAACGTGAAGGCCGGCTGCGGCGTGTACTTCAGCGTCAGCCACATTCCCTTGGCGATGTCGACGAGAAAGACGGAGCGAAGGAAACCACGAAGCCGTTGCACGGGATGACTCCTCTCGGACGCTCAGGCCTGAACGAGCGTCGCCTCGGTATCGCCGGTGTGAATGACCCGCTCTCTCGTGAGCACGGTGCTCTCGCGGCGGATCTTGTCCTGCAGCCGCATCAACCCGTACAACAGCGCCTCCGGCCGCGGCGGGCAGCCGGAAATGTACACGTCCACCGGCACGACCTTGTCCACCCCCTGCAGCACGCTGTAGGTGGGGAACGGCCCTCCCGCGTTGGAGCAGCTTCCCATCGAAATCACCCATTTCGGCTCCGGCATCTGATCGTAGAGCCGGCGGAGGACGGGGGCCATCTTCTTGGTGACGGTGCCGGCGACGATCAGCAGATCGGCCTGGCGCGGCGACGCGCGAAACACCTCCGCGCCGAAACGCGAGATGTCGTAGCGCGAGGCGCCGGCCGCCATCATTTCAATCGCGCAGCACGCAAGGCCGAAGCCCATCGGCCAGAGCGACGACTGGCGCGCCCAGTTCAGCACCTTGTCGACGTTGGTCGTGATGAAGTTGTCGTCGAACTTGTGCTCGATGAGACCCAAGGGCAGCTCCTACTCACAAAAGCGGGATGTCGGGATCGGGCCACGTGCTCGCAAGCCGCGTGCCCCTCGAGCTAAGTCGTGCATTTCCACTACTTCTGGTAATACTCCGCATTCACTGGAATGAAGTCTTTCCACTTTTCCGGCGTTTCGTCGAGCGCGAAGATCGCCTCGACCGGACACGCCGGGACGCACGCGCCGCAGTCGATGCATTCGTCGGGGTGAATGTACAGCATTTCGGCGGCCGCGAAATCCGGCTCGTCCTTGCGCGGATGAATGCAATCGACGGGGCACACGTCAACGCAGGCGGTGTCCTTCGTTCCGATGCAGGGTTCGCAGATAATGTAAGCCAACGACGTTCCTCCCAACCAGTTTCCAGTTCCCAGCTT
>MELC01000034.1:0-14115 GCA_001767455.1 Acidobacteria bacterium RIFCSPLOWO2_12_FULL_66_21 | reverse complement strand
CCCAGCGTTCAGTTCCCAGCGTCCAGTTCCCAGCGTCCAGTTCCCAGCGTCCAGTTGCCAGCTCATTGAGTCCAGCGTCGCGCTACAGCCGATCACCCGGCTGGAAGCTGGAGGCTGGAGACTGGGAGCTGACAAGCGCCATCGGCGGCAGATGGCCCAGCCGCAACGAAATCGACCGCGCCAGCTCGGTCGCCGCGGCGGTCTGATCGATCGAAAACGGGCGCTCGTCGCTCGCGTGCGTGAACACGCCGACGCGCGCGACCTGGCGTCCTGTGTAGTCGTGCACCGGCGCGCACGTGCACAGCAGGCGCTGGATCGGCGACGGCTCGGCCGCCCCGAATCGCACCGCGATCGCATCGGCACGGGCCGCGTCCTGCGCGCGCTCGAGCCTGAGACAACTCAGCCGTCGCTTCGCGGACCGATCCACGAAGATCGCGCAGTGCACGGGCATTTCGCGGCCGTAGGTCGTGTGCATGCCGACCTCATCAGGACCCGCGTGCCACAGGTACGTGACCTCCCCCGCCGCAGGTACGGCGATGAACGTCCGCAGGCTCGTCCGCAACACGTATTCGCGCAGCACCGGATACGCGTGGAGGCGCAGCTCGGACCGGCCCAGCAACCGAAAGCTCAGATCGAGCATCTTCAGTGTGAGGCTGTACCGCGAGGTGTCCTCGTCCTGTCGGACAAAGCCGCGGCGCTTGAGCACCGACAGCAGCCGATGAACGGTGGCGGCCGGCTGCTTCAGCGCCCGTGCGAGCTCCGTCACGGTGGCGCCGCGCTCGGCCCCGGCAAGGGCTTCGCACACGTCCAGCGCCTTTTCAACCGACGTGCGCGTTTCCTGTACCGGAGGGACCTGATTCATTCCATTATACGGAATGGCATTCCATTTCTATATCTCCGTTATATACCCGCGCATGACCATGATCAAGGCTGACCTCGGTCGGAGATACTGACGACAGCTTCCAGTTGCCAGCTTCCAGCTACCAGCTTCCAGTCGTGAACGCTGAAAGTGGAGCGGTGGCAGTCCGCAACTGCGGGAAACTGAGAGCCTGGAAACTGAGGAGCTGGAAACTGGGAGCTGGAAACTGGGAGCTGGAAACTGAGAGCTGGAAACTGAGAGCTGGAAACTGAGAGCCTGGAAACTGAGAGCTGGAAACTGGGAGCTGGAAACTGGAAACTCGGACCTGGCCCATGGTGATTCACTGGCTACGCGCCGCGGCAGTGTTGCTGGTCTGGACGACAGGCGCCTCAGGACAGTCGCTGCCGTACGGGCCGTTGACCGTCTTCGATGGGCGGCTCACCGTCACCGGGCAGGTCGATGCGATCGTGGGCCCGGCCGACGATGTCGCGTTCTTCAACTACACGGACTACGAGCACAACGCGCTGCGCATGCTGCAACTGCGGCTGGCCGGACGCTACCGCCCTGCCGGCTGGCTCGAGCTCGTCGCCGACGCGCGCTCCGAAGATGTCGAGCGGCCTCGCGTCTACGCCGCGTACGTGCGCGTGCATCCCTGGCGCAACCGCAGGTTCGACATCCAGGCGGGGCGGATTCCCCCGGCGTTTGGCTCGTTCGGCCGACGCGCGTACGCCCTGGACAATCCCCTGATTGGCTACCCGCTCGCCTACCAATACCTGACCTCCCTCCGCCCCGACGCGGTGCCCGGCACGGCCGACGATCTCCTGCGCATGCGCGCGCGCGGATGGCGCTCGAGTTTCCCAATCGGCTCGGCAGAGGCTGCGCCGGGGCTGCCGCTCGTCAGCGCGTTCCGGTGGGACACGGGAATCGAGATGAGGTGGGCCGCCGGACCGGTTGAAGCCGCGGCATCGGTGACCAACGGCACCCTTTCCGACCCACGCCTCAGCGACAACAACGGCGGAAAGCAGATCGCGGTCCGGCTGGCCGTCACACCGCGCGTCGGCCTCGTCGTCGGCGCATCGGCCGCCCGTGGACCGTGGCTGTCGCGCGACGTGGTGCCGGCATCCGCCGGAGCGCCCCCGCAGACGGCGCTCGGCCTCGACGCGGAGTACTCGCGCGACCACTGGATCGTCCGCGGCGAGATGGTGTGGAGCCGGTGGGCGCTGCCCTTCGCGTTGTGGCCGTCGACCTCGCGCGACGTCCACGCGCTCGGCGCATGGGCTGAAGGCCGCTATCGCGTCACGCCGCGCCTGTTCGTGGCGTCGCGGGTCGATCGTCTGGCGTTCTCGAAGATCGCCGGAACGCTGTTCGCCGGCGCGCCGGTGCCCTGGGATGCGCCGGTCACCCGCCTGGAGACCGCCGCGGGGTGGTACTTGCAGCGCAACCTCGTGGCGCGGCTCGGGGTGCAGGGCAACTGGCGCGAGGCCGGCCGCCTGCGCGATCGCGGCTTCGTCTCGGCGTCACTCTCCTACTGGTTCTGATGCGATATCGAATGATCCAGGGCTTCGTGCTGGCCGCGGCAACCGCGCTGCTGCTGCCGCTCACTTCCGGTGCCGCCGCGCCCGCGCCCGGCGTGATCAGAGGACGCGTGGAGCTGCGCCAGCCGCCGCCGGACCTGGAGCCGCGGCCGAACGTGGCGGACCTCGGCATGGCCGCGCCGCACGGCGCCACGGATCGGCGTCGCAGCGTCGTGTACCTCGAAACCGCGCCGCGCGCCGCGTTCGATCAGCGCGAAGAGCCGCGCGCGCGCATGGATCAAAAAGGCGAGGCCTTCGTCCCCCACATTCTCGCGATCGTCGCCGGGACCACCGTGGACTTTCCGAACAACGACCACACGTACCACAACGTCTTCTCGCTGTCGAAGACCCGGTCGTTCGACCTGGGACGGTATGCCGCAGGTCGCTCGAAGTCGGTCCGCTTCGATCGCCCCGGCATCGTGCGCGTCTTCTGCGACATCCATTCACACATGAGCGCCTACATCCTCGTCTTCGCTCACCGCTACTTCGCGGTCACCGACAACGAGGGACGCTATCGCCTGGACAACGTGCCGCCGGGCACCTACACGCTCATCGCGTGGAACGAATCAGCCGCGCAGGAATCGCGCCGCGTCGTCGTTGCCGAGGCTGGCGGCGAGGTCGAGGTGAACTTCGCGCTGGGCCGCCGATGAGGATCGTCTCGTCGCTCAGCAATCGCATCTTCTTCGCGAGCGCGGCGCTCACCGTGCTCGCGATCGCGGTGGCGGTCTACCGAGTGAACGTGGCGGTGACCGCGCAGGCCGAAAAGGAGCTGCAGCGCGGACTGCGGGAGGCGGGCACGCACCTCGAGGAGTACCGCACCACGCTGTTCGGGCATTTCAGCCGGGAGACGCGGCTCGTCGCGGACCTGCCGAAGCTGAAGGCGGCGCTCGATACGAAGGATCCGGCGACGGTCCAGCCGCTGGCCGAGGAGTATCAACGCCTGATTGGATCCGACCTGTTCCTCGTGACGAATCCGCTGGGCCAGGTGCTCGCGGAAGCCGGGCGTCTTCGCGCGCCGCGCGACGACGCGGCGGCACAGCAGGCGATTCGACAGGCGACCGAGGGACGTGAAGCGGTGTCGCTGTGGCACGATCGCGGCAGCGTCATCCAGGTCGTCTCGGTGCCCAGCGTGCTCGGCCAGGTGCTCGGCACGGTGAGCGTGGGGTTCAGCCTGGACGCGGAGGCCGCGCAGCGGTTCAAGACGCTGACGAACAGCGAGATCGCGTTCGCCAGCGGCGACACGATTCTGGCCTCGACCCTCGAACCGCGATTCAACGAGGCCCTGGCGCGGCTTGCGGGCAGCACCGAGATCCAGACCGTGACGCTCGGGAACACCGAATACGTGGCCGTCAGCCGAAAGCTGCCGCTGACGGCATCGGCGCTTCCTGGAGCAGCTGGCGCCGGCGACAGCGCCGGCTCGCCCACGGCGCTCATCCTGCGCTCGCGCACCGAGTGGCTGCAGACCCTGAAGATCGTCCATACCGAGCTGGCGCTCGCGGCGTTCCTGGCGGTCCTCGCGGCCATCATCCTCAGCTACGCGGTCGCGCGGACGATTACGCGTCCCCTCGGCACGATCACGGCCACGATGCGCGAGATGGCGGCAACGGGCGACCTCACGCGGCGCATTGCGCTCTCGCCGGGCCGGTGGGAGGACGAGGATGCGCGGCTGCTCGCAACGACGTTCAACGCGATGACCGACTCCATCGCGCGGTTCCAGCGCGAGGCCGCCCAGCGCGAGCGGCTGTCGTCGCTCGGCCGGCTGTCCACCGTCGTGGCGCACGAGATCCGCAACCCGCTGATGATCATCAAGTCGGCGCTGCGGTCGCTCAAGCGCGAGCCCGTCGAACCCGAGCAGGTGAGAGCGGCCGCCGCGGACATCGACGAGGAGATCGCGCGGCTCAATCACATCGTGTCCGAGGTCCTCGACTTCGCGCGGCCGATCAAGTTCGATCTGGCGCCCGTCGATCTCAACGGCCTGTGCGCGGACGCTGTCAAAGCGACCGGGACAGACGATCGCCACGCCACGGTGCGGATGGAGCTCGATCCGTCCGTCAACTCCATCGTTACGGACGGCGAGCGCCTGCGGCTGGCGCTGGTGAACATCCTGACCAACGCGCGGCACGCGGTGGCCGCGCATGGGGAAGCGGCCGCGTCCAGCGGCGCGATCCGTCTCGCCACGCGCCGGCTCGCGGCGCGACAGATCGGCATCGAGGTGGCCGATCGCGGCGCCGGCATCGCCGCGGAAGACCTCGCGCGGATATTCGATCCGTTTTTTACCACCCGCCGCACGGGCACGGGCCTCGGCCTGGCTATTACGCGGAATATCATAGAAGGGCTGGGCGGCAGCATCACGGTGTCGAGCCGTGCGGGCGACGGAACCACCGTCCGCATCGAGCTGCCCGACGCCCGCAGCGAAGGACGCACATGAGCACCGGCTCCATTCTGGTCGTCGACGACGAGACGAAGATCCTCAACGCGCTGGGCTCCGCCTTGAAGGGCGAGGGGCACGAGGTCGTCGCGACGTCGAGTCCCCGCGACGCGCAGAAGCTGCTCGCGCAGCGGCTGTTCGACGTCCTGATCGTGGACAACCTGATGCCGGAGCTGACGGGGCTCGACTTGATTCGCGAGCTCGTGGCGTCGGCCGGACCCGGCGATCGGCCGCAGATCCTGATGATGACCGCGCACGCGACGGTCGAGAGCGCGATCGAGGCGATGAAGCTCGGCGCGCTCGACTACCTCCAGAAGCCGTTCGAGATCGACGAGCTGCTCGTCGTCGTCAGCCGCGCCCTCGATCACCAGCGGCTCAGCACGGAGCACCGGTACCTGATCAGCGAGCGCGACGACGAGTTCAACCACTACGGCATCGTGGGGCGCAGCCGGCGCATGCAGGAAGTGATCAACACCTCGCAGGTCGTCGCGCGGACGCGCAGCACGGTGCTCATCACCGGCGAGACGGGGACCGGCAAGGAGATGGTCGCGCGCGCGATCCACTTTCACAGCGCGCAGAAGGAGATGCCGCTCATCAAGGTGAACTGCGCGGCCATCCCGGAGACGCTGCTCGAATCGGAGCTGTTCGGCCACGTCCGCGGCGCGTTCACGGGCGCCATCACGAGCAAGAAAGGAAAGTTCGCGCTCGCCGACGGCGGCACGATCTTCCTGGACGAGATCGGCACGATGAGTCCCACGCTGCAGGCCAAGCTGCTGCGCGTCCTGCAGGAGCGCGAATTCGAGCCGCTCGGATCGGAGCGCAGCCAGAAAGTGGACCTGCGCGTCATCGCCGCGACCAACCGCGATCTGCGCCAGATGGTCGCCGACGGGCGCTTCCAGGAGGATCTCTACTATCGCCTCAACGTGATCCCGATTCACATTCCCGCGCTTCGCGAGCGGCGCGAGGACATCCCCGTCCTCGTCGAGCATTTCATCGCGAAGCACTCGAAGCGCGCCGGCAAGCGCATCGACGGCCTCGCGCCCGGCGTGCTGGAGGCGCTCCAGTCGGCCGACTGGCCGGGCAACGTGCGCGAGCTGGAGAACACGGTCGAGCGCGCGGTGGTGCTCTCCCCGACCCCGATCGTCAGCCCCGATGTCGTGCGCATGCTGGGCGTCGCCACCACGGCGGCGACAGGGCTGCCGTCGTTGAACCTTCGCCAGAACCTGGAGTGGACCGAGCGCGAAACCGTGCGCCGCGCGCTCGAAAGCTCTGGTGGGGTGAAGAAGGACGCCGCCGAGGCGATGGGCATCAGCCAGCGCGCGCTCAGCTACTACCTGGCGAAGCACCGGGTCGAATGACGCGCGGCTTACGCCGCGGGTAACCGCTTACGGGCGGGGTAAGGCTCCCGGCCCGCGCAACTCGATATCTGTCAGGAAGTTCCGCAATCCCGCGCGGCACCCCGTTTGCGTTTGCGGCGGGGGATGAGATCGCTCCGCGCTTCGACGCTGCTCGCTTTCGCGCTCCTGCTGCCGGCCGCCACGACCGCGCAGACCACGACGACGCCTCCGCCCGATCAGACGGCTGCGCAGCCGCCGGCCCCCGCGCCCGTTCAGCCGCCAGCCGAACAGAGCGATCCGGACTTACGCGTCGATCCGCTGCAGCCTGATTTCAATCTCGTCGCGCTGCCGACGACGCTGAGGTTGCCCGCGCAGAAACTGTCGTTCCGCGTCACGCACCGGTTCACACGGTCGCTCGGCGAGGGGGACTTCGGCGATCTGCTCTCGAACTTCCTCACGTTCGACTCGTCAGCGCGGGTTGGCCTCGAGCTCCGCTACGGCCTGCGTCCGGGCACGCAGATCGGCGTTCGTCGTACGAGCGACCGCTCGATCGAACTGTTCGGCCAGCAGAACCTCCTGAACGAGCGCAGCGGCCATCCGATGGGCCTCGACGCCCTCGTCACCTTCGAAGGTGAGGACAACCTGCACCGCCATCCTCAGAGTGCCGTCGGTCTTGTCGCGTCGCGCAGTGCCGGGACACGCGCGGCGCTCTACGTCGAGCCGTTGTACGTGATCAACAGCAACGACGCGGTGCCGGGCGCGGCCAACAGCACCCTGATGGTCGGTCTTGGGGCGCGCGTGCGCGTCCGGCCCTCCACCTACATCAGCGCGGAGGTCACGCCACGCGTCGCCGGGTTCGACCCTGGCACGCACCAGGTGAGCTTCGCGCTGGAAGGCCGCGCGGGCGGCCACCTGTTCCAGGTCAACGTCTCCAATGGGTTCGGCACGACGCTCGGTCAGCTCGCGCGCGGCGGAGTGAGCCGCGACAGCTGGTATCTCGGCTTCAACATCGCCCGGAAGTTTTTCTGATGGAGGAATGGAAGATGCGCGGAGTAAAAGCTTGGCTGCGGGTCGCCGTGGGGGTCTCGACGATGGCGCTGCTGGGGGCGTGCGGCGGCGGGTCGCCGACCTCGCCGTCGGGCGGCGGCGGGTCAGGCGCTCGCGTGACGTCCACCGGGACGGTCGGCGCCAGCGGCGCGACGATCACGATCGGCGCGAATGGGGCGGTCAGCCCGTCGCAGGTCACCATCGCCGTGGGCCAGAGCGTCACGTTCGTCAACAGCAGCACGAGCGTCCACGACATGGAATCCGATCCGCATCCGGACCACACGAACTGTCCCTCGATCAACAACATCAACATCCTGTCGCCCGGACAGACGAAGCTCACCTTCGGGTTTGCCGGCACCGGCTCGTGCGGGTTCCACGATCACAACAACCCGGACACCGCGGCGCTCAAGGGCACGATCGTAATCCAGTAGGTTCTAGAGGTTCTAGGTTCTGCCGCGCTTCGCGCGTTAACATCGGGAATGGCGCGGCGCGTGCTCCTCATCTGTTGTCTCGCGGCGGCCGGCTGTGGCGGCGGGTCGTCTTCCCCGACGACGCCGTCGACGCCGTCGGCACCCGCCAATCCGAACACGATCACGATTACGGCGAGCGGGGTCAGCCCGAAGCAGTTGACCGTGGCGCCCGGCAGCCGCGTGCTGTTCGTCAACAACGACACGCGCGCGCATGAGATGGCGTCCGACCCCCATCCCGATCACCAGGACTGCCCGCCCATCAACTCGGTCGGGCTGCTCAATCCCACCCAGAGCCGGGAGACCACGAACCTGATCGACGTCCGGACCTGCGGCTTCCACGACCACCAGAACCCCGACAATACCAGCCTGAAAGGTCAAATCACCGTCCGCTGACCTCCCGGAGGGTCGCACCGGGGTCAGACCCCGGTGCGACCCCGGTGCGACCCCCGGGTGACGGATTTCCGGCAGAGATCGGGAACGCTACCGTATAATGGCGGCTCTCTCGCGTCATCCCCGAGCCCGGGAAACCACGCGTCAACGAATTCGGAGGAAATTCGATGGCTTTGGTCCGTTCGATTTGTCCCCAGCCACGTCAACGCACCATTGCCATCGCGGTTGTGACCGCCCTCACCCTTGCCGGAGGGTTGATCCGGGCGCAGGTGCCAGGACGCAACGTCAACATGGTCTCGGGCACCACCTGGCCGGACGGCGATCCGTTCCTCCAGCGCCAGAACGAGCCCTCGCTGGCCGCGTCGACGCGCAACCCGCTGCATCTGCTCGGAGGGGCGAACGACTACCGGACCATCGACCTTCCCGGGCTGCCCGGGGACCTGGAGACGGGAGACGCGTGGCTTGGCGTCTTCAAGTCGACCGACGGCGGCCAGCGCTGGACCAGCACCCTCCTGCCCGGCTACCCGCAGGATCCCCATCGCAGCCACTCGCCGCTCGGCGTCTATGGCGCGGCCGCGGACGCGGTGGTGCGCGCGGGCACGAACGGGCTGGTGTACTTCGCAGGTCTGGCCTTCAACCGCGGCGCGAACGGGGCGAGCGGCGTGTTCGTGTCGCGGTTCATCGACAACAACAACCGTGAGAAGGGGGACACTTTCGCGTATCTCGGGACGAGGATGGTCGCGACGGACCCGGGCACCACGGGACGGTTGCTCGACAAACCGTGGATCGCGGTCGACATTCCGCGCGGCGTGGGCGGCACGTGCCGCATCCAGACGCCGGGCATTGAAGCGGGCGCCCCGCCGATCGTGCAGCGGCTCCCGGCGGGAGCGGTGTACGTCGCGTACAGCGCGTTCACAGGGGACGGCCCGACGCTGAGGTCCGACATCTTCTTCACCGCGTCCCTCGATTGCGGCGTCACGTGGCTGACGCCGCGGCGCGTCACCAACAACGACGGCACCCTCAACCAGGGCGCCACGATCGCGATCGATCCAACCACAGGCACCGTGTACGTCGCGTGGCGCCGGTTCACACGCTCGGGCCAGAGCGCGCAGGACGCGATGATGGTGGCGCGTTCGGTGACGCTCGGCCGCAACTTCGAGGGGCCGAAGGTCGCGAGGCGCATGCCGCGCGGAAAGAAGCTGGGCCTGCTCATCGGGCGGATTCTCGAGCACCGCAAGTCGAAGGAAGAAGTGGAGGTCGCCGAGCTGTCGCAGTTCGACCAGCGCACGCTGGCCGACGAGCTGTCGTTCCGCACGAACGCGTATCCGACGATCGCCTTTGACGACCAGAGCCGCCTGTACATGGCGTGGGCCGAGCGCGGGTTCTCGACCGTCCAGCCGGACCCGTCGGACGGCGACGCGAAGATCGTCATGTCCACCTCGAGGAACGGCGCGTCGTGGACGCCGGCCGTCGCGGTCGCCGAACCCTCGGCCCCCGGCCACCAGATCATGCCGAGCCTCGCCTTCGCGGGCGGGAAGCTGCTGCTCGTGTACTACGACCTGCGCGAGGACGTGACGGGGCTCTCGACCAAGTTCATCGACGACAAGACGGCCGCGCAGTACACCGGCAAGCGCCACACGATGGACATCCGCGCCTCGATGGGCACGCCGGGCGACGTGCCCGCGTTCGCCGCGTCGGTCCCTGTGTCGGACTATTTCGTCGGCCGCCGGCCTGGTGGCTTCACGGCGAACTCGAAGATCGTGCCGTGCGCCCCCGGCAGCACGCTCCCGTGCGAACAACTCCAGTTCAACCCGCCGAACCTGCCGATGTTCCAGGTGGGCACGGTTCCCTTCATCGGGGATTACATCGACGTCGCGCCGGCGCCGGCGTTCGTGCCGACCGGCAACGGCAAGTGGGCCTACAACACGTCGGCCAACTCGGTTCCCGTGTTCCACGCGGTCTGGACCGACAACCGCGACGTGCGCGCGCCGGCGCCCGGCACCACGTGGGCGGACTACACGCCCCCGGATCTCCAGGGCTCGGCCATCGCGCGGCCGAGCCTCGTCGATCCGACCGCCATCATCGCGTGCGCGGCGAACAGCAACACCGGCATCCGCAACCAGAACATCTACACCGCGCGGATCACCGGGGGCCTGCTCGTCGGCTCGCCGGGCAACACCAAGCCGCTCAGCAAAGACCTGCAGCGTGGCTTCGTCGTGTTCGCACAGAACATGACGACGGCCACCATGACGTTCCGGATGCGGATCGTCAGCCAGCCGGAAGGCGGCCAGGCGTCGTTCGAGCAGCTCGGCGACACGCCCGTCACGTACCTCGACGTGGTCACGCCGCCGCGATCGACGGCCTCGCGCACGGTCTACGTGACCGCGACGGACCCGCACGCGCAGGTGAACGTCGACGTCTCGGAGATCAGCTCGGTGGGCGCGCCGACGACCGTCACCGACGGCCTGCGCGGCATCGTCATCCTCAACGCCGACATCGAGAATCCGGACATCGAGAACGCGGATATCGAGAACGCCGACATCGAGAACGCCGATATCGAGAACGTCGAGATCACCAACGCCGACATCGAGAACCCGACGGTCCGCAGCGCCGACATCGAGAACGCGGACATCGAGAACGCCGACATCGAGAATGCGGACATCGAGAACGCGGACATCGAGAATGCCGACATCGAGAACGCCGATATCGAGAACGCGGACATCGAGAACGCGGATATCGAGAACTCGTCGCTGACCGACATCACGTGGAACGTGACGAACACGGGCAACACGACCGCCGCGTTCAACGTGAACATGTTCCTGAACGACGCGGCGTTGACGGGGGTCAAGCTGCAGCTGGTGCTGTACAAGACCTACACGACACCGGCGGCCACGAGCTGCGACCTGAAATTGCGCAGCCACACCGTGCTGATGGCCAACATCCTCCACCCGGTGTTCATCGATCCGGCCACGGGGCAAGTGCCGGACCCGAACAGCCCGGAAGGGAGCAACGGCACGCTGTGGCTCGCGCCCGGGGAAACGGGCAAGATCACGCTGCGCGTCCTCGACACCGACCTGACGAACAACGTGCCGTACGTGAACGACAAGGGAGAAACGCTCCTGGTCGATCCAGGGTTCGTCCCGGGCGAGACGTTGAGCCCGGTCGTCGTGCCGCAGGAGATCGCGACGCCGGCCCTCGAGGCCGGGGCGACGGAGCCGGAGGTCATCACGCCCGACCAGTCCACGATGTTCTTCGTCCAGCAGCCGACCAACACGATCGTCGATCAGCCGATGATCGTGAAAGTGCAGGTCCGCGGCACGACCGGCGAGGTGCTGCCCGGCGTTGCCGTGCACCTCTCGGTCGCGGGCGCGAGCGTCACCGGCGGCGACGCGATCAGCGGTCTGGACGGCGTCGCGGTGTTCACCGTGCAGGTGTCGCCGGTCGGCACCCTCTACGTCATGACGGCAACGGCTCCCGCGGTGCCGGCGCTCACGCCGCAGTCCTCCGCCTCATTCGACGTCCTCCCGGTGCCCGTTCCGTCGTTCGTCGTCGTCAACACGAACGACTCGGGTGCTGGATCGCTGCGCCAGGCGCTGTTGAATGCGAACAGCTGGCCGGGCCCGGACACCGTCACTTTCGCGATTCCCGGTGCGGCTCCGTACGTGATCGCGCCCACATCGCCGCTCCCCGTCATCTCGAGCGCCTCCGTCATCGACGCGACGGGACAGCCTGGCTACGACGGCCGGCCGGTGGTAGAGATCGACGGGGCCGCGATCGGCGCGACGGGCGACGGGTTGAACATCGGCGCCAGCGACGTGGCGGTGCGCGGCCTGGCGATCACGAGGTTCCCGGAGAGCGGTCTCTTCGTGTTCCAGAACCTGTCCGGCGTCTTGATCGAGAACAACCTGATCGGGACCGACCGCACGGGGGCTGCCAAGGGGAACGCGAAGGAGGGCATCCAGATGCGCTACATCAGCAACTCGCGCATCCAGGGGAACGTGATCTCGGGCAACGGCCGGAGCGGCGTGCTGCTGGAAGGCGGCGCGAGCAACGTGGTCGCGAACAACACGATCGGCCTCGATCCGGACGGGCTGGCGGCGTTGCCCAACGTCCTCAACGGCATCACGATGTACCTGGATGCCACCAGTCCGCGCATCGACGGGAACCTCATCTCAGGGAACAACGGATGGGGCATCGAGCTGCAGGCCACCGGCCAGCAGGTCAGCGGCGCGCTGATCGTGTCGAATACGATCGGGCTCGACCGCAACGGAAACGTGCTGCGACGGGGCGCATCGGATTACATCAGCAGCAGCAGCGTCAACTTCGGTCCGATCCAGCGCGGCAACCTGGGCGGTGGCATCAGAGTCGCGCAGAGCCTCGGCACGGTCATTGGAGCGACCGCCACGCCGAACGTCATCTCCGGCAACAGCGGCAACGGCGTGTGGCTCACCGGCGCGTCGGCCACGCCGGCGGCCGTGCGCGGGAACTACATCGGGACCGGAACCGCCGGTGACTACGAGCGCGGCAACTTCGACGGGGTCACCGTCGAGGTCGCCGGCGGCAGCGTCGAGGGGAACGTCATTTCCGGCAACATCAGCGACGGCGTGACCGTCAACGCCGCGAACGTCATGGTCAGGGCCAACTTCGTCGGCACGAACGTCACCGGGGTAAAGCCGATCGGGAACGGCCGGCTCGAGCAGCCGTTCGGCGCCCCGGGATGCTGCCACGCCGGGATCGCCGTGATGTCGGGCGGCGACGACGCGGTCATCGGCGGCGAGGCGATCGGATCGGGCAACCTCGTGTCGGCGAACCACACGGGCATCTGGGTGAACGCCGCGGCCCGCGTCCGGATCGAGGGGAACGTGATCGGCCCCAAGCTGAACGCGCCTGGTTACCTCCCGAACGACGGTGATGCCGGCATCGCCCTGTATGGCAGCACCAATGCGATTGTCCGCAGCAACACGATCGCCGGCAACGCCGGCCTCGCGGGTGTGTTGGTGGACCAGAGTGCGAGCGGTGCGCAGATCACCGAGAACACGATCGTCAACAACCAGAATGCCGGCGTGACGATTGGGGAGGGAACAGGCCACTCGATCCTGAGCAACTCGATCGGCGGCAACACGGCGCAGGGCATCGACCTCGCGGGGGACGGCCCGACGGCGAACGACACGAACGATACGGACGGCGGTCCGAACTTCCGGCAGAATTTCCCGGACGTCGACGTCGACGGCGCCGTCGTCAACCACGGAGTGCACAAGACGTACATGCAGATGCGCATCGATTCAGCGCCGGGCGACTACCGCGTCCAGGTCTTCACCGCCCCGGCCACGTCGTGCAGCGGCAGCGCCGCACAGGGTGAGGTCCTGATCGGCGACGTCACGGTGCACGGGGGCTTCGGGGCGAAGGTGTTCGAGCTGCCGGAGGTGGCGGACGGCACCCTGCTGAGCGCCACGGCGACGGCACCCGACGGCAGCACGTCGGAGTTCTCGCCGTGCGTCAGTGTGGCGTCCACGAAGGCCGTGTACAGGAGCGACAACGGCCATTTCTACGAGTACGTGCCGGTCGGCGGCACGCAGTGGACCGATGCGAAGACCACGGCCCAGTCCAGGACGCTTCTGGGCCGAAGCGGACACCTGGTCACGATCGCCGACGCCGTCGAGAACGCCTTCGTACAGGCGGTGGGTGGTGGGTTCCGCGCGTGGATTGGCCTCAGCGACGCGGCGACGGAAGGTACCTTCGTGTGGGTTACCGGACAGCCTCTGACGTATTCGAACTGGTCATCCTCCGAGCCGAACAACTCCGGCGGCGCTGAGGACTACGTCGAGATGTTCGGGAACGGCAGGGGGAACGACAATCAGAACTTCGACCCGACGTTTACGACGTCAGGATATCTGATCGAATACGAATTCCCGAGCTAGCCGTAGGCAGGCTAGGCCAGAGGAGTCGGGCCGGAGCCGTCAGCACGTCAGCGCCTTTTCGACGACGTCGATGAGCGACTCGCTGGTGAACG
>MELC01000033.1 GCA_001767455.1 Acidobacteria bacterium RIFCSPLOWO2_12_FULL_66_21 | reverse complement strand
CTTCGACGAGGCCCTGAGCGTATTCGCCGACCCGTCGGCGCGCATCTTCGACGACCCCCATCATACGGGCGACGAGGCCCGGGAGATCATCGTCGGGTATTCTCAGCGGCAGCGGTTGCTGCTGGTATCCTTTACAGAGCGAGCGCCGAAGGTCCGGATCATCAGCGCGCGGAAAGCGACGAAACGCGAGCGACAGGAATATGAGCAAAGCGCCAAAGCCAAGTTCCAGAAACGGCCGTGACGAACTGCGGGCAGAGTACCAATTCGACTTTCGCAAGAGTCGCCCAAACCGCTTTGCCTCTCGATTCGGGAAGGGCGCCGTCGCTGTCGTCCTGGAGCCCGATGTTGCCCAGGTGTTCGACTCTTCGAAGTCGGTGAATCGTCTGCTGCGCTCGGTCATCGAGGCCGTGCCATCCCGGCGCGCTCGCGGCACACGCAAGGCGGGCTAACAGACCGCTGCAGAGCATCGGCAAGCGAGATTTCAAGATCAAGCAGTACGTGGACCAACCATGAAACGACGGACGACGCAATTCGCGCTCTGCCTGGACAACGCGGGAAATGAGGCCTCGCTGATCCGCGGCAAGATCTATCGAGCATTGCCAGACGCGCGCGCGGCGAAGGACAACTTGATCCGCATCGTTGACGAGAGTGGAGAAGATTACCTGTTCGCCAGTACGCAGTTCGCGTTCGTCGACTTTCCGCAGTCCGTGCGACGGAAGCTCCTCGCACTCCAAAAGGCCGGCTAAGCTAACACACCGCCTGTGCGCGGCTCGCCAAACATGACGTTCGCCGCGCCGCCAGCAGCGCCGAACAGGCCGACGGCCGCGTAGAGCGTGAGGGCGGCGATGGCCATGCGCGCCAGCAGGTGACGGCGGCGGAATCCGGGAGACGCAAGGCCCATGACCACGCCGATGAGCGGCGACGCCACAGCGCCGCCGATGAAGCCGACGTTGTCAGGTCTCTCCAACAGCACGAAGGCGATCGCTGCCCAGACACACCCTGAAAGAGCGGACAGCGCGACTTGTTTCGCCATGGCTCTCCTCCAGAGACTCAGCGATCGAACACGCCCAGGCTTTCCACGTGCGGGGTGTTTGGGAACAAATCAAACGCTCGAAGCGAACTGAGGCGATAGCCGCCGTCCAGCAAGCGACGGGCGTCGCGCGCCATCGTGGGCGGATCGCACGAGACATAGATCACACGCGTCGCGCCCGCGGCAACGACCGCTTCCATCGCCTGGCGTGAGATCCCCGTCCGCGGTGGATCGACGACGATCGTCGCCGGCGGGATGCCGCGCGTGCCCGCCAGGTAATCCTCCACCGCGCCCACGATGGGCCAGACCGCCGGCCAGGCTGCCGCGTTCCGCCGCAAATCCGCGCCGCTGTGGCGATCCCCCTCGACGGCGGTGATCCGCTCGTGCCCGGCAGCGGCAAGCGCGACCGAAAACAACCCCACGCCCGCGTACAGATCGAGAATCTCCCCGGCCGGCCCGGCGCTCACCACATCGAGCACGGTCGTGACGAGCACCGGAAGCAGAAAGCGGTTGGCTTGAAAGAACGATTCCGCGCTGCGCGACAGCGTGCCTTCGAAACGGCCGGCGGTCAGGGCTCGAAGGGTGTCCGACACGGCCGGAGATCCCGCGGTCAGGACGTCCCCGGTCACCGTCCGGGCGCTGCAACCGGTCAGCGAGGCGGCCGCAACGGCGTGTTCGAGGGCGGCCGCGGCCTTCGCGGAGCCGAACGACAGTTCGATGTGCAGCGCGCGCTCCGACGCCGGGATATTTTCACTGACCCGAATCGAGGATGCTTCGACGCCTGCGGCGTTCAGGGCCGACACCGCGGCGGCCACGGCGCCGAGTGTGTCCGGCAGGATCTGGCCCGTCGGGGCCACATCGCACAGCTCGTGGGTGCCTTCCCGATAGGATCCGATGTGTCCGCCGCGGACGTGCAGGCGGGAGCGCAGCCGGTAGCCGCGCTCCGGGGAGGCCGCGACCGTGACGGACGTCTCGAGCGGAACGCGGCCGATGCGTGTGAACGCGTCGGCCACCACGTCCGCCTTGAGTGCCAGCTGCCGCGGGTACGCGATATGCGAATACACGCACCCGCCGCACAGCGGGTCTCCGGTTGTCTCGCGGCGGTCGGCTGAAGGCGCGACGACCCGGGTCGTCGCGGCAAAGGCCAGCCGCTTCTCGACACGTTCGATGCGCGCCACGACGCGCTCACCCGGAATGGCGCCGAGCACGAGGACGACCTGCCCGTCGTGCCGGGCAATCATCCGGCCGCCGGCGGCCGGTTTCTCGATCGCGAGCTCGATTTCCTGACCGACCTCAATCATAGGTGAGAACGGGCAACCCCAGCGACTCGCGCACGAGGCGTTCGAACGCCGACTGACCGGCGCGCGCGCGCGCGTCCGGCGGCATCCGCGATCCAAACGGCGCGAGCTCGGTGGCGGCCTCCTGCCGGAGCCCGGCCGCTGCGGATTCGTCGACTTCGCCGAGCGCCGCGTCCATCAGCACTCGATCGATCTCGGAAAGACGACCGACGATCCGAGCGCGAGTCTCGCCACGCGCCCCCTTCGCATCGGGGGCCAGCAGATCCAGCTCGCGGACGATGTCGCTGATGGCCGTCACGAACGCGGCGCTGCGTCCCACGCCCGCGGGCGCCAGACGGGCGATCGCGCGCTCGAGGTGCTGCGCCAGCGGCGTCTTGCGCGGCGCGGGCTCGGGGTCCGCGCTCCCGCCCGCCGCCGCGGAGACCCCGACGGCACGACGCCAGTCGTCGAAAGCGTCGAGGATGTCCGCCTCGCAGAATTCGATGCGCACCGGGCGCCGCCGCGGCCCCTTCGCATAGTAGCGTTGGCAATAACGGTCGATGCCGCGGAAGGCGATCTTCAGCGGGACGCCTTGCGCCGCCCACCCGCACACCTGTTCGAAGGCGGGCCCGACGATGCGGATCAGGTGTCCCTCGTTCTTTCCGCAGAGATATGTTTCGATCTCGCGACAGTACTCAGCTGGATCCATGGGTGAATCAGCAGGCAGTAGGTCCCGCTGTCGAGCTGTTTCCCGTTACAGCGTGACAGCGTGATCCACCGCCTGCTGCCTGCTGCCTGCTGCCTGCGACAGTCGACAGCGCGGCAGTCCGTCGATCGCGGCAATCGGCAATCTGCAATTCCACTACCCCCGATTCCGCTCCCAGATGATCCGCAGCCCCTGCAGCGTCAGGTCCGGCACGACCCGCTCGATGGCCGTCGTCTCGCTAGCCAGGATGTCGGCCATGCCGCCCGTGGCAATGCACGCCGCTCGATCGCCCCCGGCGAGCTCCGCGCGCATGCGCGCGACGATGCCGTCCACCATCGACACGTAGCCGTAGAACAACCCGGACTGCATGGAGGTCACGGTCGTCCCGCCGATGACGGCCGGGGGCTTTCGCACGTCGACGCGGGGCAGCCGCGCGGCGCGCTGGAACAACGCATCCGCCGAGATGCCGATGCCCGGGCAGATCACGCCGCCGATATACTCACCGGCGCCGGAAATGGCGTCAAAGGTCGTGGCGGTCCCGAAATCGACAACGATGACGGGAATCTTCTCTCGGCGTCCGAAGGATTCGTACGCGGCAACGGCGTTGACCACGCGATCCGCGCCGACGTCTGATGGCGGCGTGTAGAGGACCGGCATGCCGGTGTTGCTGCCGGGATCCACCGTCAGCGGACGCCGGCTGAAAAACCGCTCCGCCATCTCCTCCATCGTCCGCGTCAATGGCGGAACGACCGACGACAGGATGATGCCGTCGACGCGGCCCAGGTCGATCCGGCTGCGCTCGAACAGGTGCGTGACCAGGATCCCGATCTCGTCCGCCGTGCGCTCACGGAAGGTCGCCAGCCGCCAGCTCTCGGCCAGACGTCCGACGTCGAAGACCCCGAGCACGATGTTCGTGTTGCCGACGTCAATGGCCAAAAGCATACGTGTCTCTCGGAAAGGGTGAAGAGCCCAGTTCTACTTCCACTGTACTTCCCCCGACATGATCCGCTCGACGCGGTCGCCGGTGCGCACGAGCAGGGCGCCGTCATCGCCAATCCCCGCCGTGGTGCCCGATTCGGTCCCCGACGGGGTGTCCCATTCGACGCGGCCGCCGTGTGCCGATGGCGCAAGGGCACGCCATCGCTCCAGAATCACGGCCGGCCCCTCGGACAACTGCGCGATGGCGCCCGCGAGCGCCGCGAGCGTCTCGGCCAGCACCGCGCCGCCATCCGGCGGCCGTCCCAGCTCCGCCTCAATCGACGTCGCGCGGTCCGTCAGCGCGAACGGATACGCCGCGTGGCGCAGGTTGATGCCGAATCCGAGCACGACGTACTGCAAGCCTTCCGCGCCCGACGAGGCCTCGGCCAGGATGCCGGCGAGCTTGCGCGCCCTGGCCGGGGCGGCCGGCTGAATGACGACGTCGTTCGGCCATTTGATCTGCACGGGCAGTCCCGTGGCCGTGCGGATGCCGTCGGCGACGGCCACTCCGCCGGCAAGCGTGAGCAGCGGCGCCGCCACCAGGTCGCGGCAGACGACCGACACGTAGAGTCCCGCGCCGGGCGGCGAGAACCACTCGCGCCCCAGCCGGCCGCGGCCTGCCGTCTGCGCGGCCGCCACGACGGTCGTCCCCTCCGGCGCGCCGCGCTCCGCGAGACCGCCGGCGACGTCGTTGGTCGAGCTCGTCTCCGAGAAGTAGTACAGCGGGTCGCCGAACGGGCCGCGCCGCCGCGCGGTCGCGGCAAGCGCTGCGGCCATGTCGCTGGGCAACGGCTCGGTCATTCCACGCCGGCGCCGCCCGCGGACGAACCTCGTATCGGCGACGGGCCCCCCGGCGAATCGGGTTCCAGCTCGAAACTGAGGTCGACCGCGGGGGCCGAATGCGTCAGCGCGCCGATGGACACGTAGTCGGCGCCGGTCTGCGCGAGATCGGCAATCCGTTCGAGCGTGACGCCCCCCGACACTTCGACCGTCGCGCGCCGCGCGATGCGGCCGACCGCCCGGACGATGTCCTCGTTCGACATGTTGTCGAGCAGGATGATGTCCGCGCCGCCGGCAAGGGCCTCGTCCACCTGGTCGAGGCTCTGCGCCTCGATTTCGACCGGCATCTCCTGGTGCGCCGCTTTCATGCGCCGGAGCGCCTCGGTGACCCCGCCAGCGAGGCGGATATGGTTGTCCTTGATCAGGATGCCATCGTCCAGACCGGCGCGGTGGTTCGTGCCTCCGCCCGCGCGCACCGCGTACTTCTCGAGCGCGCGGAGCGTCGGCGTCGTCTTGCGCGTGTCGAGGACGGTGATGCGCCCGGCCGCGGCCTCGACGCACTGATGCGTGATCGTCGCGATGCCCGACAGGCGCTGGAGGAAGTTGAGCGCGGTGCGCTCGGCGGTCAGCATCCACGCGGCAAACCCGCGCACTTCCGCGAGCACGGTCCCCGGCTCGCAGCAGGCGCCGTCCTGCACGTGCGCGATGAACTCCGCGCCGGGATCGAGCTGGCGGAACGCCTCGGCGGCGACGTCGAGGCCGGCGACGACGCAGCGGCACTTGGCGAGGAGGACCCCGCGGGCCCGCAGCGATCCGTCCACGGTCGCTTCCGTCGTGACGTCGCCCCACCCGAGATCCTCGGCCAGCGCGCGGCGCACCGGTTCACGGTACAAGGCCGGTTCGAGCGGCTCGAACGGAATCGACTTCATGCCGTGCGCTCCTCCGGGGGCGTCAGCTCGACTTCGACGTGCAGCTCGTCCGCGGCCACGCCTTCGAGCGCCTCGATCAGCCCGGACGCGCGCAGGTCGCGCTCGATCTCGGGGAGCAGCGACAGCCGGGTCTCTGGCGCGTGCACGACCGCGCGCCTCACGCCTGTTTTCAACGGCCGCTGCCCTTCTGACTTCTTCTTGCGGATGGCGCCGAGGACCGCGGCGGCGAACTGCAGCGCCTCGACCGCGCGGTCGTCCTCGGCGCACGGCGCGCACGCGGCGAGCACTTCGCCGGGGATCGGCCATGGAGCCCGGTGCACGGACCCGTCCTGCCACCAGGACCACACTTCCTCGGTGACGAATGGAAGGAATGGCGCGAACAGCCGCAGCATCACGGAGAGCGCCGCGAGCAGCGCGCCGTTGGCCGACGCCGCGAGCTCGGGTCCCTGATCCCCGTAGCGACGCCCCTTCACGAGCTCGAGGTAATCGTCGCAGAAAGACCAGAAGAACGTCTCGGTCCGCTCGAGGACCCGCGTGTAGTTGTAGTCGTCGAGATCCGCCGTCGACTCCCGCACCAGGCGGGCGAGGCTGGTGAGCAACCCGCGATCGACCGCCGAGGTCACTTCGCCGCGCGGTCCGGATCTGGCGAGCACGAATTTCGACGCGTTCAGAATCTTGATCGCCAGGCGGCGCCCGACCTTCATCTGGCCCGGATCGAAGGCGGTGTCCGTGCCCGATCGCCCGCTGGCGGCCCAATAGCGGACGCCGTCCGACCCGTGCTCCTCGAGCAGGCCCTTCGGCGTGACCACGTTACCCTTCGACTTCGACATCTTCTTGCGGTCGGGATCGAGTACCCATCCCGAAATGGCCGCATTCGTCCAGGGCAGCGAATCGAATTCCACGTGCGAGCGGAGCAGCGTGTCGAACAGCCACGTGCGGATGATGTCGTGGGCCTGGGGACGCAGGTCCATGGGAAACACGCGCGCGAAGAGATCCGGATCGTCCGTCCAGTGCGCGCCAATCTGTGGGGTGAGCGAAGAGGTGGCCCACGTGTCCATGACATCGGGGTCGCCCGAGAAGCCGCCCGGCTTGTCACGCCGGTCGGCCGTGTAGCCGTCGGGGACGTCCGTGGACGGATCGATCGGCAGTCGATCCTCGCGTGGCAGCAGCGGCTGGCTGTAGTCGACCGTACCGCCGTCGCCGACTTTGTACCACACCGGAAACGGCACGCCGAAGAAGCGCTGGCGGCTCACGCACCAGTCACCGGCAAGTCCGTTGATCCAGTTCTCGAGGCGCGCCTGCATGTACGGCGGATGCCACCGGAGCTCGCGGCCGCGCGCCAGGAGTGCCTCCCGCAGATCCATCGTCTTGATGAACCACTGGCGGCTCGTCACGATCTCGAGCGGGTGGTCCCCCTTCTCGTAGAACTTCACGGCGTGCTCGATCGGCCGCGGCTCGCCGATGAGGGTGCCGCTCTCCTTGAGCGCCTCGACAATCTTCGCGCGCGCCTTGACGGCCGGCAGGCCGGCGAGCTGATCGTAGTGATGCTGCGCGCGCGCCGGATCGACGGACTCCCACCCGGGAGCGCCCCAGGCGACGGGTCTGAACGTGCCGTTCGGCTGGATAATCGCCCGCACCGGCAGGCCGAGCTCGCGCCACCACACGACGTCGGTGACATCGCCGAACGTGCAGATCATGGCGACACCGGATCCCTTTTCCGGATCGGCCAGCGGATGCGGCTTGATGGGCACGCGCACGCCGAAGAGCGGCGTGATCACGTCGGTCTCGAACAATGGCTTGTAGCGCTCGTCGTCGGGATGCGCGACCAGGGCCACGCACGCGGGGATCAACTCGGGCCGCGTGGTGTCGATCTCGATGCAGGCATCCGGGCCCGCATCGGCTCGCGCAAAGCGAATGCGATGGTACGCGCCGGGCCGAAGGCGATCCTCGAGCTCGGCCTGCGCGACCGCCGTACGGAAATCGACGTCCCAGAGGGTCGGCGCCTCGACCTGGTAGGCGTAGCCGCGCTGCAGCAGGTGCAGGAACGATTGCTGGGAGATCTGCTGCGAGCGCTTTTCAATGGTGGCGTAGGTCATCGACCAGTCCACCGACAGGCCGAGATGGCGCCAGAGATCCTCGAAGACCTTCTCGTCCTCGACCGTGAGCCTCGCGCAGAGCTCGATGAAGTTCGGACGGGAAACGGCAATCGCGTGCGAGCCCGGCTTGGCCGGCGGCGTGAAACCCGGATCGTACGGCAGCGATGGATCGCACCGGACCCCGAAGTAGTTCTGGACGCGCCGCTCGGTCGGCAGGCCGTTGTCATCCCAGCCCATGGGATAGAACACGGTCTTTCCGCGCATCCGCTGGAACCGGGCGATGACGTCCGTGTGCGTGTACGAGAAGACATGGCCGACGTGCAGCGATCCGCTCACCGTCGGTGGCGGCGTGTCGATCGAGTACACCTCGGCGCGCGGCCGCGTGCGATCGAAACGGTACGTGCCCTCAGCGTCCCAGCGGGCGGACCATTTCGTCTCGAGACCTTCGAGCGCCGGCTTGTCGGGGACACCCAAGGAAGACTTCGGGGAGGAGCCGTCTGACATAAACGCGTGATCGTACCGACTTACGGCAGGCAGTGCAACTCAGTGGGCAGCAGGCGGCTGGCAGCAAGCAGCACGCTGTGTGTCGAGCTGTCGAGCTGAGATGTGATTCAGCGTGACAGCGTGATCCACTGCCAGCCGCCAGCTGCCCGCTGCCGGCTGTCTACCGCCTACTCTTGATCCGTTCGATCTCCTCCCGGACCAGCCGCTCGGCGACGTCCAGCACGGTCTCGCGCACGGCACGGTCCCCGAGACGCTCGATGACGCGATGCACGATGTCGTCGATGGTCTGGTCCGGAATGGCGCTGCGCACCGCCGAGGGGGCGACAGGCTGCCCTCGTTCGGCGGCAAGGAGCGCGGCGAAGGCGTCGGCAAGCGACGCCGTCGGCTGAGCTGTCTGAGTCGCGCGCGCGACCGCCGCCGGCTGCGGGACGGATTCGACGAGCGTGGGCGTCGGCGGCTGGCGAGCGGGCGCCGGCTCGTGCGGCGGCACGAAGATCGGGTCGAGCACCGCCGGATGACTCGGGTCGCCGCGGAGGTCCGGATCCCATCCCGCGAGATCGTCGTGCGCGTCGAACGTCTCGACCGGCGCTTGCGGAGGCGCTGTCTGGAGGGGCTCGAGGGATGGACGCGGTGCGGCCGGCGCAGGTGCCGGCGCGGGCGCGGCCGGCGTTGCCCCGCTGTCGATCCCGGCAAATGCCGCGTCCAGCCGATCGAAATAGTCTTCCAGGGAGCCGGAAGGCCCCGCCGGACCGGGGGGCACCGCACCGCGAAGGTCGAAGTCCGTCGTGGCAGACGCAGCCGGCTGGCGCGCGGGCTGCCCTCCGGGAACGCCCGCCCACAGACCCGCTGGCCGTCGCCCCGACAGCAGATCCTTGACGCGGTTGATCACCATCTGCGGCTCGAACGGCTTGACGAGCACCCCGTCGCAGCCCACGGCGCGCGCGCGGGTCTCGTCAATCGGCTCGAACGCGCCCGTCAGCAGCAGCACGGGAATGTGCGCCAGTTGCGGGTTGCCCTTGATGAACGCGGCGACCTCATAACCGTCCCGCTCCGGCATCCCCACGTCCGCAAGGACGATGTCCGGAGGATCGGACTGTACGCGCTCGATCGCCTGCTTGCCGTCGCCGACCGCGACGACCTGCACGTCTTCATCCGCGAACGTCAGCTCGATGACACGCTGGATGGTCACGCTGTCATCGGCCAGCAGCAGCTTGTGCGGCATTCCAGACGAGCCTACGACGAGGGGACGCGGAAGTCAAGATTAGACAAGAGGTTAGGGGCCTTCTCGCCTCCGGACGCTGGCAGTTGGCTGAGGTAAGGCTGTAGGCGTTGTCAGTCGATGGTCGATAGTCAAAGTCACAGTCAAAGCCGAAGTCGACCAGGACTTGGACTTCGACCATCGACTATCGACTATCGACTACGTCCACCCGTCGTCTGACGTTCTGCTGGATGAAATCGATGATCGTCTGCATGGGCGTGCCGGGGAGGAAGATGCCTTTCACGCCGAGCGCCTCCAGCTTCGGGACGTCCACGTCGGGGATGATCCCACCGACGACCACCAGCACGTCGTCCAGCCCCTTCTCTTTCAGCAGCTCCATCACGCGCGGACAGATGTGCATGTGCGCGCCCGAGAGGATCGACAGGCCGATGGCGTCGGCGTCCTCCTGCAGCGCGGCGCCGACGATCTGCTCCGGCGTCTGCCGCAGGCCGGTGTAGATCACCTCCATGCCCGCGTCGCGCAGCGCGCGCGCGATCACCTTCGCCCCCCGGTCGTGGCCATCGAGGCCGGGTTTCGCAATGACGACGCGGATTTTCTGCATGAAATGGCTTCCAGTTGCCAGCTTCCAGCTTCCAGCAGTTTCCCAGCTGGCAGCTGGGAGCTGGGAACTGGAAACTAGATCAGGGGTACCTCCTCGTACTCGCCCCAGACCTCCCTGAGCGCATCGCACATCTCGCCAACGGTGGCATAGGCGCGGGCGCAGTCGAGCAGCGGGTACATCGTGTTGGCGCCGCCGCGTGCGGCCTCGCGCAACGCGTCCAGCGAGCGGCGCACGGCGTCGTTGTCGCGCCGCCGCTTCAGCTCCTGCAGCCGCGAGATCTGCGTGTCGTACGTCGATTCGTCGATGTAGAGGATGGGATGCCGCGGCTCGTCCTCCTCGACGTAGTCGTTGACCCCGACGATGATCTTCTCGCGCCGTTCCACGGCCTGCTGGAACTTGTAGGACGCCTCGGCGATCTCGCGCTGCGGGAAGCCCTGCTCGATGGCCTCGACCATCCCGCCCATGGCGTCGATCGTGTCGAAGTATTCCCTGGCGCCCTGTTCCATGTCGAGCGTCAGCCGCTCGACGAAGTACGACCCGCCCAGCGGATCCACCAGGTTCGTGAGGCCGCTCTCGTGCGCGATGATCTGCTGCGTGCGCAGGGCCAGCGTCGCCGCCTCGGCGGTCGGCAGCGCGAGCGCCTCGTCCAGCGAGTTGGTGTGCAGCGACTGCGTGCCGCCCATCACGGCCGCCAGCGCCTGCAGCGCCGTCCGGACGACGTTGTTGTAGGGCTGCTGGGCCGTGAGGGAGACGCCGGCGGTCTGCGTGTGGAAGCGCAGCTTCCACGAGCGCTCTTGCTTGGCGTTGAACCGCTCGCGCATGACGTGCGCCCAGATCTTGCGCGCCGCCCGGAACTTCGCGACCTCCTCGAAGAAATCACTGTGGGAGTTGAAGAAGAAGGAGATCTGCGGAGCGAACGCGTCCACGTCGAGGCCGGCGTCCGCTCCGTACTGCACGTACTCGATGCCGTCGCGCAGCGTGAACGCCAGCTCCTGCAGCGAGGTCGAGCCCGCCTCGCGGATGTGATATCCGCTGACCGAGATCGTGTTCCACTTCGGCACTTCCTTCGCGCAGAACGCGAAGATGTCGGTGATGAGCCGCATCGACTCGCGCGGCGGATAGATGTACTCCTTCTGCGCGATGAACTCCTTGAGGATGTCGTTCTGGAGCGTGCCCGACAGCTTCGACCAGTCGGCCCCCTGCTTCTCCGCCACCGCCAGATACATCGCGAAGATCATCGGCGCCGGCGAGTTGATCGTCATCGACGTCGTGATGCCGGCGAGCGAAATGCCGTCGAAGAGCCGCTCCATGTCCGCGAGCGACGTGATGCTGACGCCGCACTTGCCGACCTCGCCGAGCGACAGCTCGTGGTCGGGATCGCGCCCCATGAGCGTCGGCAGGTCGAAGGCCACGCTGAGGCCGGTACCGCCCGCCTCGAGCAGCGTCTTGTACCGCTCGTTGGTCTCTTCCGGCGTCCCGAACCCGGCAAACTGCCTCATCGTCCACATCTTGCCGCGGTAGCCGGTGGGGTGAATCCCGCGTGTGTACGGAAACGCCCCTGGGTCGTTCAGGTCGCGCCCGTAGTCGAGCGAGGCGATATCGTCCGGCGTGTAGAGGCGCTCGATCGGCCGCCCCGAGATCGTGGTGAACGGCACGTCGCGCTCGGGGGCCTTCTCGAGCGCGGGCTCGAGGACGTCCCGCTCCCACCGCTGCTTGTCAGTGTCAGCCGTCGCGCTTTTCATACGTCCCTGCATTATATGAGTCGATCGGCGCCAATCCATAGTCGCTCGTCCTTTTGGCGGCGAACTGACGGATTCCCGGCGCGTCGGTCCAAATTTCCTTGAAATTCGTGACGTCCGGACGGTCCTGTTCTTGCTGCCGCGCGGCTGTAGGGTTGGTGCAAGGTGAGGCTCCTCGGCTTGACTTGGTGCGATCCGAAACAGTAGGGTGATCCGTTTGATTGCTCGCCGCCTCACACGGCGGACACTCCCATTCGAAGGAGTTTTGCCTCATGGTCATGGAGACAGCCGGGAGCACGTTTCAGTCGATGCTGCAGGAGTTCGACGGCGCGGCGCGGCTGTTGGGCCTCGACCCCGGAATCTGGAAGATCCTCACCCACCCGAAGCGGCAGATCATGGTGTCCTGTCCCGTCCTCATGGACAACGGCGAAATCGAGGTCTTCACCGGGTACCGGGTGCAGTACAGCATCACGCTTGGGCCGGCAAAGGGGGGAATCCGCTTCCATCCGAACGTGACGCTCGACGAAGTCACCGCGCTCGCTGCCTGGATGACGTGGAAATGCGCCGTCGCGCACATTCCGTTCGGCGGCGGCAAGGGGGGCGTCATCTGCGACCCGACGCGGTTGTCGCGCCGCGAGCTCGAGGCGCTGACGCGCCGCTACGTCGCGGAGATCATGGACGCGATCGGACCGGAGAAGGACGTGCCGGCTCCGGACGTCAACACCAACGAGCAGACGATGGCGTGGGTGATGGACACCTACAGCATGCACGAGGGTCACACGGAGACGGCAGTGGTGACCGGCAAGCCGATCGAGCTGGGCGGATCGCTCGGCCGCCGCGAGGCGACCGGCCGCGGCGTGATGATCGTCGCGCGCGAGGCGGCGAAGCACCTGGGATTCGACATCCGTGGGGCGAAGGTGGCCGTGCAGGGGTTCGGCAACGTGGGATCCGTCTCGGCGGATCTCCTCGCGAAGATCGGCAGCAGGGTCGTCGCGGTGACCGACTGGAAAGGGGGCGTGTACAACGAGAAGGGGCTGGACATCGAGAGGATGCTCGATTACGCGAAGCAGCATGCCACGATCTCCGGGTTCCCCGGGGGGGAACCGCTGACCAACGCCGAGCTGTTCGGTCTGGAGGTGGACGTGCTGGTGCCCGCCGCGCTCGAGAACCAGATCACGATGGAGAACGCACCGGCCATCAAGGCCAGGCTGCTTGTGGAAGGGGCGAACGGCCCGACCACGCCAGATGCACACCGGCATCTGCACGAACGCGGCGTGTGCGTCATCCCGGACATCCTGGCCAATGCCGGCGGCGTCACCGTGTCGTACTTCGAGTGGGTTCAGGACCGGCACGGGTATTTCTGGTCCGAAGAGGACGTGAACAACCGCCTCGAGACCAAGATGGTCGAGGCTTTCACCGACGTCCTGGAGACGTCGACGCGCTACAAGACCGATCTGCGGACCGCCGCCTACGTCGTGGCGATCAACCGGGTGGCGACGGTCACGAGGTTGCGGGGCATGTACGCGTAATGCTCGCTGGGGGTGCAATGGCGGCTACAGGCTTCAATTCGTTTGACATGGCGCATCGGCAATTCGACCACGTTGCCGACCTGCTCGACCTGGACACGGCGACGCGCGCGCTGCTGCGCGACCCGCTTCGAGAATACCAGTTCCTCATTCCCGTCCGCATGGACGACGGCCACGTGCAGGTGTTTCGCGGCTTCCGGGTGCAACACAACGACGCACGCGGCCCCTCCAAGGGGGGCCTCCGCTTCCACCCGCAGGAAACGATCGACACCGTGCGCGCGCTCGCCATGTGGATGACGTGGAAGTGCGCGGTCGTCGATATTCCGCTCGGCGGCGCCAAGGGCGGCGTCGTCTGCGATCCCCATCACCTGAGCATGCGCGAGCAGGAGCAGATCTGCCGCGGGTGGATCCGCCAGATCGCGCGCGACATCGGCCCGTTGACCGATGTCCCTGCACCCGACGTCATGACCAGCCCGCAGCACATGCTGTGGATGCTCGACGAATTCGAAGTTATTCAGGGCGGCCGTCATTATCCCGGACTCATTACTGGAAAACCGGTGGGCATGGGCGGATCACTCGGGCGGACGGAGGCGACGGGCTACGGGGTGGTGTTCGTTCTGCGGGAAGCGCTGAAGGTGCTGGGCATCGACCCGGCGGGCACGACGGCCGCCGTCCAGGGCTTTGGCAATGTCGCCCAGTACGCCATTCAACTGTACACGCAGCTCGGCGGCACGGTGATCGCGGTCTCGTCGTGGGACGACGCGGATCAGGTCTCGTACACGTTCCGCCGCGCCTCCGGCGTGAACGTCGAAGAGCTGCAGTCGATCAGCGACAAGTTCGGGGGGATTGACAGGCACAAGGCCAAGGGCCTGGGTTTCGACGTGCTGCCGGGCGAGGCGTGGCTGGAACAGGAGGTCGACATCCTGCTCCCGGCGGCGCTGGAGAACCAGATCCGCGGCGACAACGCCGAGCGAATCAACAGGCGCGTGCGCGTCGTGGCGGAGGGCGCGAATGGGCCGACGACACCGGAGGCGGACGAGATCCTGAAGAGGCGGAACATCTTCGTCCTCCCGGACTTCCTGACCAACGCCGGCGGCGTCACCTGCAGCTACTTCGAACAGGTGCAGAGCAACATGAACTACTACTGGGAGCGCGACGAAGTGCTCAGCAAGCTGGATCTGAAGATGACCAGCGCGTTTGTCGCCGTACACGATGTCGCCGATCGCCAGACGTTGTCCATGCGCGACGCGGCGTACGTGATCGCTATCAACCGGGTCGCGCACGCCTGCCGCGACCGCGGCTGGGTGTAGACGGGCGGAGGACGGTTCCGGCGATGCGCATCGACGCGGCGCGGCGCATCGAGCTTCCCGCGTTTTCGCGCCGGTTCTTCGACGCGCCCGAACGGTTTACGCGCATCGGCAGCGGGTCGGTCGGCGGCAAGGCGACCGGCCTGCTGTTCATGCGCGAGGTCCTCGCCTCGCTCGCGCCGCCGTCCCGCATCGACATCGCCATCCCCACGCTCACCGTCCTCACGACCGACCTGTTCGAGCGGTTCATCGAGGAGAACGCGCTCGCCTCGAGCGCCCTGTCCGGCGCTCCGGACGACCGGATCGCCCTCGCGTTCCAGCAGGCCGCGCTGCCGGCGCAGCTGCTCGGGGATCTGCGCGCGCTCGTCCAGCAGGTCCACGCGCCGCTGGCAGTACGGTCGTCCAGCCTCCTCGAGGACGCCATGGACGAGCCGTTCGCCGGCGTTTATGCCACCAAGATGATCCCGAACAACCAGCCGGATGTGGACACGCGCTTCCGCCGCCTGGTCGAGGCGATCAAGTTCGTGTACGCGTCGACGTTCTTCGCCGACGCCGTCGCGTATCGCCGTGCGATGGGACGGGGCGCCGGCGACGATCGGATGGCGGTGATCATCCAGGAGATCGTCGGACGGCGGCACGGCGACCGCTATTATCCCGACGTCTCCGGCGTCGCGCGCTCATTCAGCTTCTATCGGTCGGCGCGCGCGCGGCCCGAGGAAGGCGTCGTCACCCTGGCGCTCGGTCTCGGCCGGACGATCGTGGATGAAGGGATCGGCTGGAGCTACTCGCCCGCGCACCCGGCGGCGCCGCCTCCCGTGTCGTCGATTCGGGAGCTGGCCGAGGTGACCCAGAAGGCGTTCTGGGCCGTCAACATGGGGCCGCCGCCTCCGTACGACCCAATCCGCGAGACGGAGTACCTGCTCCGCGCGGGCCTCGACGTCGCGGGGCGCGATGGCACGCTGCGTTTCGTCGCGTCCACGTACGACGCGGCGCGCGACCGCCTCGTGCCGGGCGATCACGGGCCCGGTCCGCGCGTGCTGAACTTCGCTCCGCTGCTTGCGCTGCGCGAGTGGCCAGTGAACAACGCGGTGCGCCTGCTGCTCGCCTCCTGTGAAGAGGCCGTCGGGGCGCCGGTCGAGACCGAGTTCGCCATCGCGCTGGACGCGGCGGCCGATCGAGCGCGCGTCGGGTTTCTCCAGATGCGCCCGATGATCATGGGAGCGGCACGCGTGGAGGTCACCGACGAGGATCTCGCCTCCCCCGACGCGGTCGTCGCCTCGCGGTCGGTGATGGGCAACGGCAGCCTCGAGCAGATACGGGACGTGGTGTACGTGCGCGCCGATCGCTTCGACGCGCGGCACAGCGCGACGATCGCCGCCGATATCGCCGCCATGAACGCCGCGCTCGAGGTGGAGCGCGTTCCGTACATTCTGATCGGCGTCGGCCGCTGGGGCTCCTCCGACCCCTGGCTCGGCCTGCAGGTCACGTGGCCGCAGATTTCCGGCGCGCGGGCGATCGTCGAGGCCACGCTCCCCTCGTTCCAGGTAGAATTGAGCCAGGGTTCGCATTTCTTCCACAACATCGCCAGCCACGGCGTCAGCTATTTCAGCGTGTCCGGAGAGACGGGCTCCATCGACTGGAACTGGCTCGAGCGGCAGCCCGCGGTACGCGAGACGGATGGCGTGCGGCACGTGCGGACGAACGCGCCGCTCGTCGTGAACGTGGACGGCCGCACCGGCCGCGGCGTGGTCCTACGCGCGCACTGACTAGGCGCGCCACAGGCGCGCCCCGCCGGAGCGGCGCGGGGCGAAGGGGCCCCGCGAGCGACGGCGATGGGGGGTTCGGCGGGGCGAAGCCCCCCGGTCTAGAATGACTCCATGCAGCCCGAAGGCTCGACCGACAACATCATGTTGGCGCTTCGCGAGCGCGCGAAGGAGCTGCACTGCCTCTATAACGTCCTCGAGCTGATGAACCGCGCCGATCTCACCCTCCAGGAGGTCTGTGAGGCGCTGCTCGTCGTACTGCCGCCCGGCTGGCAGTTCCCGGACGCCTGCTTCGCCCGGGTCACGCTCGACGGCGTCGTCCACGAGCCGCCGCGGGCGCTGCGTACGCCGTGGGTCCAGAAGGCCGACCTCGTCGTACACGGGCACGCGATCGGCTCGATCGAGGTGTACTACACGCAGGAGATGCCCGAGTCGGCCGAGGGGCCGTTCCTCGCCGAGGAGCGGAAGCTCATCGACACCATCGCGGAGCGCGTGTCGGAGTACGTCGCGCAGCGGCAGGCGCCGCGAGTGGCGAAAGTCGCGGGCGCGTCGGGGCGCGGGGCCGAGTGGCGCGTCATCGTCGACTTCCTCCGGAAGACGGATCCCGCGCTCGTCAGCCGCCTCGGCCGACGGATGCTCAACTATCTGAGTTGGGACGGCATCCTGGACGCGCAGGCGCTGCTGCAGCGCGCCGCCGCGGCGCTGGCCGAATCCGGCATGGCCGACGAGAACCGCCCCATCGACCGCCGGAATCTGCCGCCGCCCGACGCGATGACGGAGGCGTTCGACGTCGCCGCGCGGCACCTGTCCGGAGACGAAATCGTCAACTGCATCGAGAAGTGGATCAAGGACGACAAGTCGTCCTTCCTGATCGAAGCGGTCGAGCGGCAGCACACGTCGCTCGCGGAGATCCAGCACGCGCTGGATCGCTACGAGAGCTTCGCCGCGCCCGATCGGGAGCTGTCCGGAGCCGTCCAGAAAGGCCTCCGCGTCTCGCTCGCGCGCCGGCTGCTCACCGACGACGTCGAGTTCGTCAACAAGGCCAAGATGTACATCAGCGTGGACGACTACCACGCGGTACTGCACCGGACCATCACGCCGGCGGCGAGCCACGGCAAGCTGGGCGGCAAGAGCGCGGGGCTGCTGCTCGCCGCGCGCATCATCCGTCACGCGCACGAGTACGTCGACACCCTGGGCGGCATCAAGGTGCCCAAGACGTGGTACGTCACGTCGGACGGCGTGCTCAGCTTCATCGAGCACAACCAGCTCGACGACGTGCACAACCACAAGTACCTGGAGATCGACCAGATCCGCCGGGAGTACCCGCACATCGTGCAGGTGTTCCGTCACTCGCAGTTCCCCCCGGAGCTGGCGCACGGCCTGGCGCTCGCGCTCGACGATCTCGGGCACGTCCCCCTCATCGTGCGCAGCTCGAGCCTGCTGGAAGACCGGATGGGCGCGGCGTTCTCGGGAAAGTACAAGAGCCTGTTCGTCGCGAACCAGGGCACCAAGGCGGAGCGGCTTCGCGCGCTCCTGGACGCGATTGCCGAGGTCTACGCCTCCGTCTTCGGACCCGACCCGATCGAGTACCGCGCGAATCGCGGCCTTCTCGATTTCCACGAGGAGATGGGGCTGATGATCCAGGAGGTCGTGGGGTGCCGGGTGGGCCCCTACTATCTTCCCGCGCTGGCGGGGGTGGGGTTCAGCAAGAACGAGTTCCGCTGGTCGCCGCGGATTGCGCGCGACGACGGGCTCCTGCGCCTGGTGCCTGGACTGGGCACGCGCGCGGTCGATCGCGTCGCCGATGACTACCCGGTGCTCGTCGCGCCCGGCAAGCCGGGACTGCGTGTGAACGTCACGCCGGACGAGGTCGTGCGCTACGCGCCGAAGAAGATCGACGTGATCAATCTGGAAACGCGGCGGTTCGAGACCATCGCCATCACCGACCTGCTGCGCGCGCACGGGCGCGAGTATCCGATGGTCCGGCAGATCGTGTCGGTGGTCGACGATGGCGGCATCCTGCGTCCGGTCTCGTTCGGGTGGAACCCGGCGACGGTGACGCCGGTCGTCACCTTCGAAGGCCTGACGCGCGACACGCCCTTCATCACGCGCATGCAGGCGTTGCTCAGGGTGCTGCGCGAGCGGATGGAAACGCCCGTGGACATCGAGTTCGCGAGCGACGGCCGCGACTTGTACCTCCTCCAATGCCGTGCGCAGAGCTTCGTCGCCGACGCGGCCCCTGCGCCAATCCCGCACGACGTGCCAACGGACCGCGTCGTCTTCGCCACGCGCCGCTTCGTGTCGAACGGACGCGTTCCCGATCTCACGCACATCGTCTTCGTCGATCCCGATGGGTACCACGACCTCGCGACCCAGCAGGATCTGAGCGACGTCGGTCGCGCGGTCGGACGCCTGAACAAGCTGCTGCCGCGCCGGCAGTTCGCGCTGATCGGTCCCGGGCGCTGGGGCAGCCGCGGCGACATCAAGCTCGGCGTGCAGGTCACCTATTCAGACATCAACAACGCGGCGCTCCTCATGGAGGTCGCCGCGCGGCGCGGCAACTACGTGCCCGAGGTGTCGTTCGGCACGCATTTCTTCCAGGACCTCGTCGAGGCGGCGATTCGGTACCTGCCGATCTTCCCGGGAGAACCGGACGTGGTCTTCAACGAGGGTTTCCTGCGCGGCGCGCCGAACGTGCTCGGCGAGCTGCTGCCGGAGTACGTGCATCTGGCGGGCGCGCTGCGCGTCATCGATGTCCCCCGTGCCACGGGCGGAATGGTACTCCGCGTGCTCATGAACGCGGACGCGGAACAGGCGCTCGGCATGTTCGCGGTCCCGGCCGAAAGCGTGACGGCCGCTCGCGCGCAGCGCGCCGTGCCGATCGAACCGGCCTCCGGCGAGGCGCCCGTGAGCGTGCCGGAGGAGCATTGGCGCTGGCGCCTGGCGATGGCCGAGCGGATTGCGGCGGACGTCGATCCGGCGCGGTTCGGCGTGAAAGCCATGTATGTGTTCGGGAGCACGAAGAACGCGACGGCCGGTCCGGCGAGCGACATCGACCTGCTCGTCCATGTGGAGGCGATGCACGAGCAGCAGCAGGCGCTGGCGATCTGGCTCGATGGCTGGAGCACGTGCCTGGCGGAATTGAACTACCTTCGTACCGGCCGGCGCAGCCAGGGGCTCCTCGACGTCCACTTCGTCACCGACGTGGACATCGAACGCCAGACCAGCTACGCGGTGAAGATCGGCGCCGTGACGGATCCCGCGCGCCCGCTGAAGGTCGGCCCGGCCGCGTAGGGAGGCTCCCCAGGTTGGAGCGATTCGAGGCGTGCAGCGGCCGCGACCGTGCGAGTGCGATCGACGTGGCTTGACTCAGGTCAGGGTCGCCTCCGATGCAAGAAAGCGGAGCGATCGTTCCGTCACGCGTATTCCCCGAGACTTGTTCAGAAGACGATCACAAGTTCACGAATCTCAGCCGCCCAACGAAAGGCCTCACCCGCCGGCGCTCACGACACCACCGGCGACGGTCGGGTGCAGGCCGTGTTGGGCTGCTCGCCAGGGTCTAGAATGGCGTCATGACCCCCCGCGCGCAAGATCTTCTTCGAAGGCGTTGACCCTTCCCGTGGAGGAAAGAGCCGATGTCGCCGCGGAACTGCTCGCCAGTCTCGATGAAGCCCCGCTGCAGGATGCCGCGGAAGTCGAAGCGGCGTGGACCCGCGAGATCGAACGGTGCGCGCCGTTCGATGAACGGTGAGTCGGCCGGGGAACCCTGGGAGGATGTACGCGCGCGTTGTCCAGCGGTTGACCGAACGATGACCCTGGCGTTCCGCCCAGAACCCGAGGCCTCCGCGGGACTCGAAGATGCTGCTGTCTGGTACGACAGCCAACTCCCCGGCCGTGGCCTGGAGTTCGTTCAAGTTAACGAAACGACTATTCGACCCCGTCCGCGAGCCCGGACTGCGCCGGGACGCCGACTGTCTCTTTTTCTTCTCTCCATTCACAGCGTTGTTGGTCACTTGGCCTTTTGGGTATTGACCCGGTCTGCTGAGACCGTTGCAGCCAGCAGTTGCTCCAGGGGTTTCTCGTATAGGATTTGGTCTAGGCGTGTGGCCTCCACGACTTTGAAAACGTGGACCTCCAACATTCCTTGTTCCCGGCGTCGAAACAAATGATAGACCTTCTCGCCTTTCTGGTCCTTGCAAATCGTTATCCGCTCCACGTCTTGGGTGGGGATTTCCTCTACCCGCTTGGACATAAAGAACCGCCGTCGGATAAATTCGCCGAGTACCGCCCCACCGAGCAGACCGGGTATCACAATGCCAAATATCGAGACCCTCCACGTTCCTGTCAGATGGATGCTGTCTTCAAGGACTGAGATGTCGTTCGCCTCTAAGGGGATTAGACGTCTACGATTCTCCCAACGACGAGAAACCCTCTCGTTCTCCGCCAAACTGACAACGGCCTTTCTTAGATAGTTGATCTCCATTCCTTGTTCGCTCCTTTCACTGTTGCCACACGCCCTTGGTCGGAAGTTCAGCGGGGGTTTGGCTATTCCGAATATCCTCGGCTCGAAGCCCAACGTGCGAAATGAGCCGCGCGTCGCGGCCATATGATCGCACGGAGCGGTGGACGCGTCGGCTCCATTTCGATGTTAGACCGCAGATTCGAGTTTGGATTTCCGAATTCGCTGTCACGCCCCCTGTCGCTCGGACGCCTCGGGCGACATGTTCTGAAACGTGGTGTGGCGAGTGAACGACCAGTGCGAGTGGATCGCCTTCCATGTACCACTGCAGTGCTGGTACACCGTCGTTGAATTCCAGCAACTCCCTACAGACTCGACGCCTTGGGCATCCTGAAAGTAATTCACCAGGTTGTATGTCAGGAGCGCCATGTTGCCTTCAACAACGACCTGCGGGTTGAGCATCTCGTAGCGGGCGACTTGGATCTTGCCGACCAAGGGACGGTAGTAATCCGCCATCGCTTGATGCCCATCCGTGCGCGTTGCCGTCACCGGGTCGAAGTAGGTGATGTCGGGCGCATACACTTCCAGAAAGCCGCCGGGATCGCCTTTGCCCCACCGGTCGAGAGCGCCGCGCTCGAGCATGAGGATCTGATCGGCACTCGTTCGGACATCCATTGTATCGGCCACGCGATCCTCCGAGGTATGCGGTCTAACGTCATCGCGATGAACTGCGGCGCTCACGATTCTTCGGCGCCGCCAGTTCCATCGCGGGTTAGGCGGTGGCACTTCATTGAGCCGTGGAACTTCATTGATCTGGGATCAAGTATGGACGAAACGCGGACCCAGCTGGAGCCCACGCGTCAAACCTCACTTCAACTCCACCTCCGGATTGCGCATATGCCGGCCTGACCGTGCCTGCGACGTATGAGACGCCCACCCGAGGAACGATCGTGTAGGCGTAGGTCGCCGGTGACGGATTCGGCAAAGCATACCGACCAGCGGCGGCAAGGCCGGTCACAGCAAACCGAGCGTCGGCTACGGTCGTTGCGTACGTGCCTTTTCTGACCTCACCGTTTGACATTATTCGATAGTCGCTCGGTGACGCCGAAAGACGAACGAACCCTTCATGTGGTCTGCTGGTGCGAATGATGAGTGGGCTCGGAGCCAAGGCGCCGCCGGCCGCCGTCGCTGGTCGAATTGGCGTCGGCGCCGTCGGCAGGCCGCCGGCACCTCCACTCAACCACAACTCCTGGACTTGTTCAACGGCAAGAATCTGCTGGGCGCTGAAGCTATTCACGAACTTGGCGTCATCCAGGATTTCCTCGAAGGAAATGCTCGGAACATCCGCGAGCTCAGACAACTCAAGGCACAGTTCGGCATTGAACACGAATACCAACTGGGTCCGCGAGTTGACCGTCGCTCTGACGATCTGATACCCCATGCCAGACTCTGGCTGCACCACCAAAGCCTCGGTGTGAGAATCCTGAAGTCTCCACATTCACTGCTCCAACCCAAACAACCGCCTAACGCCTGCAACTGAGCCGCGGCGCGCGCCAATGTCTCATGCGCCGACGGTTCCAGTTGCTGTTAGACAGCCTCCAGGATAACCATG
>MELC01000032.1 GCA_001767455.1 Acidobacteria bacterium RIFCSPLOWO2_12_FULL_66_21 | reverse complement strand
ACGGGCTTCCACGACGAGGCGCGATTCGTCTCCACCCTGGTCGAACGCTTCGAGCCGCGGATCGACCATGCCGCGGATTCGCCCGGGTGAATCGTGTCCTCCTCCTCCGAGCGCCATCGGGCGTCGGCCTCGACATCGCCTTTGGTGGATTGCCGTTCGAAGAAACCGCCGTGAACCGATCGAGCGTGTTCACCTTTCCTCCAGATGTTCCGCTTCGCACCTGTTCGGCCGAGGACCTGATTGTGCTCAAGGCGTTCGCCGACCGGGCCAAGGACTGGGTCGACGTGGAGGGCATCATCATCCGCCAATCGGGCCGGATCGACTGGCCCTACGTGCGGGCGCAGCTGGCGCCCCTGGTGGAACTCAAGGAGGCGCCGGAGATCCTGCGTCAGCTCGACCAGCGACGGCGGGAGCTGGACCCGTGACGACGCCTTCGCTGCAGGCGCGCGGGTATCGACCGACGACCGCACGGGCCGCATCGTGTCCGACGTGGGCGAGGGACGGTTCACCGACGATCCGCTCGAGACGTTCGGCACGAGGGCCGTCGTCGAGGTGCCCGGGCTTCAGACGCTGATGCCGTTCGTCTGTCGCAACGGCTTCGCGCACCACGCCGCGATGAATGCGTCGCGGTCCGCCGACATCCTCGCGGAAGCGTTCGAGCAGTATCTCGGCTGGGACGTCTACCGCCACGACGCGTAGGACGATAGGAGGCATTTAGGAAGCATTAGCGTGGTGTGCCGAGTCGACATCAGACCCGCTATCCGACATGCCTCCTCGCCCGCCCCGGCCACAGCTCGCGCCGCTGGTGGTCAGGAACGCCGTGATCTCGTTGAGGCTCTCCATGTGGAAGTAGTCGTTGCTGTGGAGCTGCAGGTCCTCCGGGTTGCAGATTCCCGGCATAGGCCTGGATCGTTGAACTGCTGCCCACTTCAAAGGCGTGCGTCGCCGATCGGTTGCTTCCGGCGCAGGACAGGCTGGTGCAGTTGAACGTATGGCTTCCGCCGAGCTGGTGCCCCATTTCGTGCGCCACGTGTCCACGTCGTACGCATCACCGGTCGAGTTCGGGCTGCTGGTGACCCCCATCGCCTTGTACGACGCACTGCACGGGGATCGGAGGATCGCGATCCCGCCGCCGCCCGTGCTGAACACGTGGCCCATGTCGTAGTTCGCGGTGCCGATGACGCCGTCCAGGTTGGTCTGGTTCTCGCTGAGCATGAGCGAGCCGTCGTCGTTCGTGTAAGGGTCGGTCGTACCGTCGGTATAGATGAGCGCGGTCGAGTCGGTGGCCGTGCCGGTGGACATCACGAGCCGCACGGCAATCTCGCGTTCGTAGATGCCGTTGACGCGGCACATCGTGGTGACCATCCGCGACAAGGCCAGTGCTTTCGTTCCGCCCGCCGCCGCGGTGTATTCGCCGGTTGCCGCAACGGCGAGCCTGTAGATGCGCAGCGTCGTGCCGTTCGAGAACGGCAGGTCGCTCGTCGTGCGCTGTGCGCTATCGGACGAGGTCCCGTCGACGAGGCACGTGAACGGTGTGGCCGGCCGTCGCGCGTCCGCCTTCGCGAACGCGACGTAGTAGTCGAGGTTTCCCTGGACGTACGGATCCACGAAGCTGGTGCCGCCGTGCGAGAGGACGATGGCGTGGAAACCGGCGGGCGTCCATCCGAAGCGCGTCGTTGCCGTCGGGTCGTCGATGCCCTGGCCGGCGTAGGTGCGGATCTCGGAGAAGTCAGCCGCCAGTTCGGCCGAGATGATCGGCGATTCGACCACTCGGAACCGCGCCAGGCTGCCGTCGGGCATCGGCAGGGAGAAGGCGACCCCGCCAACGGCCCGGGCAGGAGCGTCGATCGGCGCACGTGCCAGCGCGGCGTCGAAGGCCGTCTTGCTGAACCGCACGACCGAACCGCGCTGGGCCACCGCCGCGACGTCGGCCGGGCGGTTCAGCGTGCCGGGGGGAACGAGCTCCCAGACATTACCGCCGGCTTGCCGCGCGCTGACGGAGATGGGGGAGAGCGGGGGATCGCAAACGCGAGGGCCGTCAGCAGAACTGTGGCGAACAGTCGAGCGGGCAGGCGGCTGGACAGTGTCGTCTCCGTGATGTCGGGATAGATGGAGGCGACAGGTTAAACCAACCTAAAACCAACCTAGTGTCCTGTCCCAGTAGAAGGTGAAACACATAGCGCGGCCCGCTCGTACTGCTCTACAAGGAGGTGAGCATGCGCACGGGACGCCCGAAAGTTGCATTGATTCTGACGCCTGAGGAACGGACGCGACTCGAATCGCTGGCCCATCGCTCGCGGTCGGCGCCCCACGTGGCGCGGCGCGCGCGCATCATCTTGGCGTGCGGCGAGGGTCTCGACAGCAAGGTGGTGGCCCGACGCCTCCACGTGACCCCGGCGACCGTGTGCAAGTGGCGGGGCCGCTTCGTCCGCGATCGACTCGATGGCTTGTATGACGAACCGCGGCCGGGTGCGCCGCGGACGATTACCGACGACCAGGTCGAACAGGTGATTATTCGAACGTTGGAAACCACGCCGCGCGGGGCCACGCACTGGAGCACGCGGGACATGGCCAAGGCGTTGGACCTGAGTCGCATGGCCGTCAATCGGATCTGGCGTGCCTTCGGCCTGCAGCCGCATCGGAGCGAGACGTTCAAGTTGCCGAAAGATCCGCTGCTTGTGGAGAAGGTACGCGACATCGTGGGGTTGTACTTGAATCCGCCTGAGCACGCGGCGGTCTTCTGCGTCGATGAAAAACCCCAGATCCAAGCGCTGGACCGCACACAACCGCTCCTGCCGATGCGGCCCGGCCAGGTCGAGCGCCGCACGCACGACTATGATCGGCACGGCACGACCACGCTGTTCGCCGCGCTCAACGCGAAAACGAGCGAGGTCATCACGCAGTTTCATCAGCGCCATCGCTCGGTCCAGTTCCGCGAGTTTCTCGATCTGATCGAGACGCAGGTCCCGCGTGACCTCGACATCCACATCATCATGGACAACTACGGCACCCACAAGACGCCGCTCATTCGGAACTGGTTCGCCAAGCGTCCACGGTTTCATGTTCACTTCACACCCACGTATGGCTCATGGCTGAGTCTCGTGGAGCGGTGGTTCGCTGAACTGACGAATAAACAGTTGCGCCGCGGCGCCTACCAGAGTGTGCCGAAGCTCAAGGCCGCCATCCAGGAGTTCATCGACGCGCATCACGAGCATCCTAAGTGCTGACTTTCATAATTACGGTGGCATTCGGCCGCCGATGCATCCCGCCCTGCGGCGTTGCTCGTCGCTCAAATACTCCAGGTCACTGCTGTCCAAATTAGCGCACGGACTCGCAACTTGGACGGGTTAAGTCATTGAAAACACTGGATAATCCCGGCTCGTCGGAAACGGCACCCCCGGGACCACACGGATGCTGTCCAAATTGCCGGCCGAATCGCGGCCGGCCGGTACCGGGTGGATTTCGCGCTGGAACGCCGATTCTGCGGCCCTCTGCCGGCGTTCCGATGCCGGGCGGCCCGTTGACCGAGAGCGCGATGCTGTCCAAGTTGCGAATCCTCAAAAGCTAATTTGGACAAGACTGACTCCAGGTATTCTCGCTCCTCGCGCCTTGCGGGGCGGGCGCCTCGACGCCCGAATACGTCACCGTAATTATGAAAGGCAGCACTAAGCCGTTCGTGTGGACGAAGACCGCCGACCAGATTCTGGCGAGCATCGCGCGATTCGCGCAGCGCACGTTCGACCTCCAGGCCGCGCAACATGTTTCACGAACCACTGGGACAGGACACTAGCTGGAAGGGTAGGTAGTATTTAGCGAGGTCGCAAATGGGGCAGGCGCAGGCGGGCGATTACGAAACCGTCGGAATCGGCACAGCGCACCTTCGTCACCTGCTTCGCTGCGCCGTTGTGATCTCCAGAATCGTCACGCCTGCATGGTCGTACACCACGTGCATGTCAGGACGGGTGCGCAGCTCCGCCGCATCGAATGCGTGACCGTCGTAGTTGCCGCGCCGGCCGAGGTAAACATGCGTCACGCCGTGTGCGGCGAGCGCTGCGATCCGGTCTTCACCGTTCGCCAACGCGACGACATCGGTCGAGAGTTGAGCGTAGTGCGAGAAGCGGCCGGGAAGAAGGCAGCCCGTGGTGGTGCCACGGTCGGCGAAGTACGGAATCCAGTAGCCGGCGTCTGTGCCGTGGGGAATGCCCGGGACCCAGAACGTCGTGTTGATCGCGAAGACCGCGTCCGTCCGGGTATGCGTCCGAATCCACTCCATGGCCGGCAGGTCACGAGCCGTCACAAAGAAGCGAAATGGCTCGACGACGTCCAGTGTCCGGGGCAGCAACGCGACGCTGACAGCGAGGATTCCCGTGCAGGCCCATCTCGATGCGAAGAACCCGGGCGTCACGAGGTTCGTCGCTGCCACAGCCAGCAACATGCCACCGGGCAGATACAACATCAACAGGACGAAACCCGGATTCACCACATCCATTGCGCCGTGGAGCGCCTCGATCGCGAGGAAGACGGTGGTCAGTCCCAGCCATGTCAGCATCGCAAGCCCGATGCGGCTGTAGTGACGCAGGGTGAGCAAACCGCCAATCGCTATCGAGCTCCAAGGCCCGCGCCAAATTGCGAGGCTCGCGCCCGAGATGAGCCGGGCGTAAGCATATGAAGTGGGCAGTTGAACGGTTCCCCCTCGGAGCGTCGTCCACAGGCTGACTACCCTCGGAACGACGTGCCATGCGTATGCGTCGCGAAGCGCAGGCCAGGAAAGAGCAACTGCTGTGAACAGGGCCAGGGTGCTTCCGGCGACGGCAAAGCGCGCATGACCGTGGCGCACCGCCTGCCAACAATGTCCCACCAGCGTTGGCGCTATTAGCAGGGTCAGAATGATGGCGGCGCGGAAATGCAAGAGACACACTGCGCCGCAGAGGAGCCCCGCGACGGTGCTGTACTTGATCGTCTGACGGCTGACGCGGCCGGGTTGTGAATCGGTTGATGCACGGACGAACTCGAGTGTCGCGGCCCAGGCAAAGAGCACGAGGAAGTTCGCGGAGAGCTGCGTCAGTCGTCCGAGGTTGAAGTACACCGCCGGCTGAGTCCAGACAAGGCCCACGGCGACCAATGCGATTACAGCCCCTCCCCGACTGAGCCAGCGATCGGCGACGACGTAGATCCCGAGACCGGCGAGGGCGTTGAACGTCTGCGTCATCCAGAGGACCGCGGTGTGAGCAGGTAAGCCGGACAGCATGGCGAACGTGGCCGTTAGCGAGTACACGCCGAGGTGATATTGGCGCAGGTCGATGGGGAAATAAGGATCCAGCGTGTTCGGAAGCGCCCCGTGTTGAACGGTCAACTTCGTGATGAGGCTGTGGTGCAAGGAGTCCGCCCACGCCGGGCACGGCTGGCCGACCGCTACCATCGTGCGTGTGGCGACCGTCAGCGCGAGCACTACGCACGCCGCCGTTTCCAGCCTGTCCATGTGCCAGTTACCGCGCGAGACAGACATGCGCACGACTGTAACCGCACTCGACAGCTCGAGGAGCAACAGCAACGCCGGCCGGTGAATCGTCCAGCCCAACTCCCTGGCGAGGTAGAAGAGCGGCGGGTAGAACGCGCCGCGAGCATAGCAGCGCCTGGCGCCAGCAGCATCAACGCCAGACAGCCGAGGGCATACGCGTCAGTCGCCATACAGGCGAATCGCCGGACGGTTGCTCACCAGGTGCCGTTCGTGATCCGGCGCCCGAACCACCAGCGCGCGAACACGGTCGTCCCCGGCCACAACACCAAGGCGCTCACGGTCGCGGCTCTCAAGACCTCGCGCCGGCTTGTGCCTCGCGGCGCATGCACGGGCGATCGGCGGGACCGGATGATTCAGGATGGGTACTCGTATTCCGCCCCGGGTCGGACGCGCAAGCGCCGTAGCGCGCCATAAGGCGACAGGACGCCTGTACAGGACGATAGGAAGCATTAGCTGGGTGTGCCGAGTGGACATCAGACCCGCTATCCGACACGCCCCCTCACCCGCCCCGGCCACAGCGCCGATTAGCCACCCCATCACGGCCCCCTGCTCCGCCGCATGGTGGCCGCGGGTCACCTGGGACGCAAGTCGGGCAAGGGGTTCTACCAATACTGACCGCACTCGACTAATGACTGGTGTCTCGTTCTGCCCCCCCCCTCACCGGTGTTCGAGCAGCCATACCTCGCGGCGGCCCGCGGTGCTGCCGGCGAACGCCAGCCGCCGGCCGTCGGGATGCGCGGCAATCGACTCGATGACCGGCATCGAGATGCCCAAGCTGCGTGCTGGTCCGCCTTCGACGGGGCACTCCCAGAGTTCGGAATGTCTCGTTTCCTGAAAGCCCGTCGCGTGTCTGAAGAACACTGAACGGCCGCCGGCGGACCACGTGAACTTGTGCATGGCCGACCTGCCGGGTGTCGTACACAGCACGCGCGGCGCACCGCCGGCCACCGGAATGAGCATCACTGTTTGGTCTGGCGAGGGCCGATCGGGCTTCGGGAAGGGGTTCAGCACTGCCGGCAGCCATTGTCCGTCGGCAGATAACGCACCGACGAACATGCCAGCCGGGAACTCGCTCCGGAACAACTCCGTCTCTTCGCCGGACTTCGCGTCCACCTTGCGCACGGAGACCAGCTGCGACCCTCGATGGTTGATCTGCTTGTAGAACGTCCGCTCGTCGGGCGACATCGCAATCAGGATGTGCGGGTCTTCGCCGGCAGGCCGGGGAGGCCGCGGCAGGGTGACCTGAGTCGTTCCGCCGCTGTCTACGTCAACACGGTAAAACGCATCTCCGGCGGCGACGCGACCGGCGACGAGCACGTGCCGGCCGTCTGGCGTCCAGGTCGGCCCGCCCCAACCCTGTGCGGGAGCGAACTCGCTGGCGATCAATCGGAAGGCGCGCCCATCAAGCGAGGACACCGCGAGCGAAGGGGCCGCGTTGTTGGTGACGACATACAACAAGCGCGAACCATCCGGCGACCACGACAGAGGACCGTAGATCTCCACAGCGCCCCCCGCGACGTCGAGTGGCGCGCCCGGACTCCACGTGTCGGAGCCAGGCTGCTTTGTGCTGATCATGAGCGCGCGCGCGTCTTGTGCAGCCGCCGTATACAGCACGCGGCCCGATCGGCTGGCGCTCTCAAGCCTCACGTTATCTCGAATCTGCCTGAGCGGCGTCGGCTCCCCCTGTGGCGCGCCGCCCGCCATGCGCACGGCCCACAGCCCTCGCTGCCCGCCGCGTGACCCGGCGAACAGCAATCGGCCGTCGCCCATCCATCCGACAACTGACTCTCGCCCGGCCCAGTTCACGACCGCCGTCGCCTGGCCGCCGCCGGCACTCGTGATGTACACGTCAGTGTTTGGCCCACCAAGATCGGCCGTGTACGCGACGAACGAGCCGTCAGGCGAGACCTTGGCAGAGCGCCAGGTGTGATCGGGCTTGAAGAACTCACGGAGAGTGCCGTCGTTGAGCGATACCCAAGCCATCGGCCCGTCCTCCACGGGGTGGCCGGCCACGGTCTTTGTGACCCGGACGAGCAGCCGGCTGCCATCAGACGACCAGTCCAGCGGGGCGGGACACCGAGTGTTGAGCGTGTTCGGTATAGGAGTGACCCGCGCCGTAGAGACCTCTACGACGCGGAGCTCGCACGATGTGGTTGCAGGAGCGTCGGCCATCCACTGGTACGCGAGCCGCTTGCCGTCGTGCGACCAGGTTGGGTTGAATGTGTATCCGTACCCGGGTTCCCCTGGCTTCGGCGCGTTCGTGAGCCGACGCGGTTCACCGCCGCTGACATCGCGCATCCAGAGGTTCGAGTCCTCGAAACCAATGGTGTAAGCGACTGTTTCCCCGGAGGGGGAGATCTTCCAATACAAGTTGCTGGTCGGATCCGACCACAGTAGACGCTCCGTCACGCCGCCTCCGGACTGCGGGCGCGCTGCGCCGCCAAGCGCGCTCAACCGCGCTCGCGCCTGCGCGACGAGATCTCGTTGGTCGCCGTAATCCCGCACGACCGTCTCATACGCCAGCCGCGCCTCGCGGCGTCCGAGCCGCTCGTAGCACGCGGCGATTCGGAACTGCGCACGCGCCTTCTGCGCCCGCGTGGCACCAGGCGCGGACAGCACCCCCTTGTATGCAGCAATCGCCTCCTGCAGCTTGCCGTCAACCTCCTCGAGGTGGAGCGCCTTGCCGAGGATGACGTCGGCGTCGCCGGCCTGACCGGCGAGCCGAGGCTCAACGGCGGCCGCCGCCATGATGGCGATGACGATGATGAGCGTGACGGTGCGATATCGACGCACGATGGTCATGTGCTGACCTCCGGCTTCAGAGGATACGGATTCAGCTCGCGCCATGCGTCAAGCTCCGGTCAACGTCTCCGACAATTGCTGAATCCCCCTATGCGTCGAATCGATATCCGACGCGCCGCACGCTGACGATGAGCGCCGGAGCCGCCGGATCGCGCTCGATCTTGCCGCGCAGATTGTTGACATGTGTGTAGACGACGCGGTCGGTGAGAAACGTGTCCTGGCCCCAGGCAAGGTCAATGAGCTCTCGGACCGACAGGACGTCGCCGGGACGATCGACGAACGTCCGCAGCAGGCGGAACTCCGTCGGCGTGAGATCGAGTGGACGGCCACCGCGCGTCGCCTCGAACCGGCGGAAGTCCACGATGAGGTCATCATGCCGCCAGACAGCGCGCGCCGGCGCCGGGCCGTGCGCGCGGCGCAGCACCGCCCTGATCCGCCCCGCCAGCTCCCGCGCGCTGAACGGCTTGGTGACGTAATCGTCGACGCCCACTTCGAACCCGAGGACGCGATCGATCTCCTGGACGCGTGCCGTGACCGCGATGATCGGCGTCTGCACGCCGGCCGCGCGCAGATCGCGGCACACCGCGAGGCCGTCCTTCCCCGGCAGCGCGATGTCGAGCAGGATCAAGTCGTAGCGGCCTTCGCGCGCTTTCGCCTCGGCGACGACACCGTCAGCCGCGACGTCGGTGGCGTACCCTTCGGCTTCGAGTCCGTCCTGGAGCCCCATCGCAATGCCGGCTTCATCTTCGACGATGAGGATGCGTGCCATGTGAGTCAGGCCGACGTCACCGAGCGCGAGGCGTTGGCGTTGCTCTTGATCTCCGATGATCGCGCCGTTGGGATAAATACCGCGAACGTGGTGCTGGCGCCGGGCTCGGACTCGAATTCCACCGTCCCACCGTGCGCATCCACAACCTGTTTGACCAGACTCAATCCCAGCCCGGCCCCTGTCGTCTCGGCGGCGGCACGGCGGCCCCGATGGAAGCGTTCGAAGACGTGCTCCTGATCCTCGGCGTCGATGCCGATGCCCTGGTCGCGCACCCGCAGGACAATCCCGCCGGGCGCGGCGTCCACGCTCACCCAGACGGTGTCGCTCTCTGGTGAATACTTGACAGCGTTGTCGACGAGGTTCTGAACCGCCGTCGCAAGCGCGTGAGCGTCGATGGACACCGGCGGCAGGTCGTCCGGCACCACCGCTTCAATGCGTTTGCCCACCGCCTCGGCAGACGCCTGAGCGTCGCGCAGGACGCCGCGCAGCCAGGTTGCCGTATCAACGTCCGCAAACTGGTACTCCTGGCGCCCTTCCTCCATCCGCGCAAAGTCGAGCACGCGATCGACGAACGCCGACAGCCGCTCGCTCTCCCGGAGAATCACCTTGAAGTACTCCCGGCTGCGCTCTGTACTTGGCACACCGCGGTCGAGCAGTTCTGCGAGCTGCCGGATGCTCGCCAGCGGCGTACGCAAGTCGTGCGACACCGCGGACACGAACTGGGACTTCAGGCGCGCCACCTCCATCTCACGTTTCACCATCCTCGTCGTGAGCAGCATCCCAATGAGAAGCGCCGCGAGCATCACGATCAGTGTGGCCACATAGAAGCGCTGCCGCGCGGCAAATGTCCCGTTGGCATCCTGGCCCACCGCGCGCGCGTGCACCTGCCACACACCGGACGTGTCGCGCAGCGAGCGTGTGCTGACGGGGGCGCCCTCCGTTCGAGGCGCCGGATTGTCGTAGGCCTCCGCGCCTCGCGGTGCTTCGAGCAACACGGCCACTCCGGAATCGCGGGTGTCCGCCTCAGCGAACACGCGCGGCCACACCGCGGAGTGGAGATACGCCGACGGCAGCACGACGACCAGGGACGCCGGGCCTTCCGCGCGCCCGAACGCCAGCCAGACACGCCCGTCCTTCTCGCCCGCGAGACGGCCCGCGCCGGGCGGCACGGCCGCCGATCGCCAGATGTCGATGGCCGCCGCGGTCTCCTCCGTTACGGCTCGCTTCTCACGTTCGGACGTCTCGAGCCGCAAGCGATTCCGTTGCGTCGCGGCGTCGGGCGCGCTCGAGTCCAGCCACGCCCGCGCGGCCGACAGGTAGAACTCGCAGCGCGGCTTCTCGAGCCGCCATCGGCCGGCAACGAGTGATTCCAGCAGGTCCAGAGAACAGCGTGTCAGCTCGGCGTCGCGGCGCGCGGAGGCGAACAGCTCGCACTTCCCCACTCTTGCCACGAGCGCAGCGGGCAGCGACCCGCTGCTCCCACCGGCGGTCTCGAGCTGCTCGAACAGGCGCAACGCATCGTCTGTCCGGCCGGCTTTCGCGTGCGCGCGCGCGAGCCGATGGAGGACGGCTGGCCGACCCTCGCGCGCAACCGCCCGGAGCAGCGCGCGATACGCGCCAATGGCCGCCGCGTAGTTGCCGTCGCCTAGCTCGATCGCTTCGGCGGCGCGTAACGCTTCCGGCAGCACCGGCGGTGCGGCCGCGGGTGCCGACGGGGGATCGTAAAGGACAGCGTCCGTGGGCACCGTGATCAGACGATCGCGCGACTGGAAAATGAGCACCGGCCCACCGCGCGTGCCGGAGCGCGGCAGATCGACCTGCCCGAGTGCCGGCTCCGCCCAGGTTGGTCCGAGGCGCGCCGCATCGGCGGCGAACGCGTCCCAGCGGGCCAGCTCGCGCTCGAGACCCGCGCGAGCACGATCGGCTGTCGCATCCAGACGCTCGCGGAGCGCCTGCACCGCGGCGGCTCGCTCCTGCTGCACGCTCCGCACACCGATCGCCGCGAGGACGGTGCCGGGGACGAGTACGGCGAGCGCGAGCAGCCACAGCCGGCTCACACCGTTGAGCCGGCGAACGCGCGGGCGACGAGTCGGGGGCATGGGGAATCCTGGGGTTATAGCACGACGCGCGCGTGAGCTGAACGCGCTCCGTCGCCCACGAGGCGGAATGTCGCCAACGCTGAACGCGTCTTGACCCGCGCTTGAACGTGCGGAACCTCGCGAGTGACTAATCCGGGGCCACATAGACCAGCAGTCGAACCACCTGACGGTATCCACCCGCTCCTTGTATCGTCAGACGATAGGAAGCATTGGAGCGGGTGCCGGGTCAACATAAGATCCGCTATCCGAGACGCCCCCTGGCCCGCCCACCCGCCCACAGCGCCGATGAGCCACACCATCACGCCGCAGATTGGCGCCCATCACGCGCCGAGTATGACTCCCGCCGTGGCCTTGTCAATCGCGAAGGGTCTCGGGTGGGTGTGTCGTCGGCCGGTGTTGAGAGCGTCTTGGGCGGGCCGCCCGCTCGCCTCGACCAAATCGCTCCCTTCGTCCCGCGCTTTGGGCATGATGCTCTCGGAGTGGATGGCTCGACTCGATCTGGACGCGTCCGCCGTGCAGTGCTGGAGCTCGCTCCAGCAGAACTACGGCGTCAACTGCTGCACGATCATGAGCATGATGAGCGAGACGCTGATGCCGAGCGCGTGCGAAGTCGACGTCGCCGGGACGGTCGCGATGTACGCGCTGCAGCTCGCCTCAGGTGTCGCGAGCGCGCTCGTCGACATTTGAACCATCGGCCGCACCGATCGGTCGTCGTCGTCCTCGTCCGCTCAGTCCTCGGGCGCAGGGGCCCGGCGGGATAGTAGAATGCGCTGGATGGGATCGGACACGTCGGCCCTGGCATCGTGGTCGCCCGAGGAGATCGCGCTCGGACGGCGCTGGGTTCAGGCCTGGAAGAACGCGGGCCCGGAGCTGGAGCGCATCCGCCGCCGGGAACTGCGGCAGCTGGATGCCTATGCGGCGATCGCCCTCCTCTCCGGACCAGCGGACTACGGGGAGGCACCCCGCGCGCCAAAACCCACCTCCGGCCTGATCGAGCAGCAGCGCGTCTTTCGGAAGCTGCGCCGGTGAACGAGGTCATCCGCGCGGCGGCCGAGCTCCAGGCGGTCTGCGTGGCCGAGGGGTGGCGGTTCTGCTTCATCGGCGACCTCGCGGTCCAGCGCTGGGGTGAGCCTCGCGAGACGGTTGACGTCGACCTCACCCTCCTGACGGGCTTCCACGACGAGGCGCGATTCGTCTCC
>MELC01000031.1:4304-11066 GCA_001767455.1 Acidobacteria bacterium RIFCSPLOWO2_12_FULL_66_21 | reverse complement strand
TTCCTTGCCGTGCCAGACAGAAACTGCTTCCAACCACGGAGTCACAGAGAACGCAGGGAAGATGCTATGACTGCTCAGGGCTCTTCGAGCCGCTGCGGCGATTCTCCTGAGCGTGGCTGGCAGACAGTCTCTTACCTCACGGGTGGGGGACAGCCCGTACTAAGAGGTCCATCGAATCGAGTGAGTGCGGCCACGTGGCCCAAGGCCGCCGGCCGCTGACCGCTGAATTATCGTCATTGCGTTGGGCGCGTCAAGCGGCGCACCGCGTCCTGCGCCTCCAATCGGCGGTAATCGTCCCACAGCGTCGTGACCGCATAGCCTCTGATCTCGACCCGCGGGCGGAGCTCGAGCCGGCGGTCGAAGATGTTCACGTACAGCTCCCGCTGGCCGGGCGGCGGCAGTTCGTAGAGCTTTCGCACGAGCGCGTCCTCCATATCCGGTGTGGCGAGAATGACCGGAGCGTTGGCACCCGCCTCGGGAACCCCGTTCCACCATTGAACCGCTGAGAATCGGCGCAGATACCAGGGCAGGGGCCAGAGGTTCTCGCGACTGATGATCTGGATCGGCATGGCAGGACCCAGCGGATGGGCGCGCGCCAGTCGTTCGATGCGCCCGGCGATGACGAAAACATCCGTGCTGGTGTGAGCATAGACATAGGGGTTACGGGGATCGGCCTCATAACGAAAGCTCCCGGCCCATGCCTGCCAGCCGAGATGCACCGCCGCGGCGCCGAGGCACGCAAGAACCAGAGTCCGTCTGATTCGGGCCGTGCCGAAAGCATGGAGCAGCCGCACGGCGCCGATACCCGCCAGCAGGATCATCCCATGAAGAAACCCCAGCAGGCACCAGGGCGTCTTGTAGGGAATCACCGAATAGGCGGTCGCCATCAACAGGGTATAGAAGCCGAGAAAACGCAGCATCCTCCGGTCCACCCCAGGAATGCTGCTCCCCGTCAGAGAGGCGAAAAACCCAACGAGAGCCAAACCGACAATGAGACCCTCGGTCCAGACAGGACCTCCATCAGTACGGAAATAGAGGAGGAGGTCGAAGTAATAATGCCAGGGGTGCGTGTGCAAGGAGCTGGAACCCGCCCGCTCGAGATAGGTCCGATAGGCCGTGACGGCGTCGACGATCCCACGGGGATGCCTGAGAAACGATGAGAAAAACAGACTCGAGACCAGCATGGCCGTGAGGACGGCCGAAAGTAGATGCTGCCAACGCCATAGCTTCCCTGGCGGTACGACGGCTTTGCCGCGCCGCCCTTCGAACGCCAGGGTCAGAAACAACGACACCAGCAGGGAAGCCAGCGCGATGACGGATGTCTCTTTCGTGGCGTGCATCAGTCCGACGAATGCGCCGGCACTGACAGCCCAGCCGGCGCAGGGCCTCAGCAGGTAGCGGCAGACCGAAATCAGCGCGCCAAAACTGAAGAACACCAACAGCGTTTCTTGAATGTAGTACCGGCTGTAGAAGACCATGGCCGGAGAGAGTGCCGTCAGCAATGCGGCGGCGGCGGCAGCAGGAACGCCGACGAGGGGAATCAGGAGAGCACAGGCGGCGACCAGAAGGACCCCCATCGCGGCAGGGACGCTGCGCAGGGTGCGTTCGTCGAGATCGGCGTAGCGGACAGCGGCGTGCAACCGAGCCGGCACCAAGGTCAGGTAGTTCAGGGTCGGGCCGTGGAACTCTTCAGGATCATATGCATAGCGGCCTTGCTCGAGCAGCGTTCCCAGCTTCGCGGCATGAACCGCCTCATCACCATGCATGGGTCGCCGGCCGAGACTCGGAAAGCGCAGTCCGGCCGCCAGCAGGACGGTTGCCAGAAAGATCCCGGCGACGCGATACGAATGCATCTCGTTGGGGCAGATATTATCCGGGAGTGGCTCCCGGCATCGCAGAAAAGTGTCTCAACGCGTCCTCCAGGATCCAGACCTCCAGTTCCGGGTGTCTCCGGCAATACGCGGCAATGTCCCCGACCTCGTTGATCATGAATGCCGTCGAGAGCGCGTCCGCCGCGGCTGTGGGCGATCCATCGACACCTGCCTGACGGCTGATCGCTGCCAGGACGTGGCGGGGCGCCGAGACCCAGGCCGCCGATCGGGTTCGAACCGCGGTGTGGTCCCGAGGATTCAGAATGTGGTCTCGCTTCCGGATGCCGGAGGCGCCGAGCGCGCGTTGTCGAGCGGCGACCTGCGCGAGTACCACGCCCGTGTCCCCGGGTTCGCTCAACGTCAGCGGCCACGACTCCCACCCCGACGGCGGCTCCAATGCCAGCACCGAGCTGAGCCCCGCGTCGATCAGGACCCGATCGACCTCCCAGTCTTCCAGCGTGTCCGCGACCCGATCCACCGCGTACCCTTTGCCGATGGCGCCAAGATCGAGACGCACGTTGTCGGCGCGGGCGAACACGACGGACTCACCGGGGAACAGCACCAGGTCGTCGAAACCCGTCCCGATCGCGACGTCGAAGGCTCCACCCGTCTCGGCATGGATCAGGCTTGCCAGCTGGAGGCATTGCATCGTGTCGTAGCCGACGACGGTTGATTCGCCTGCCGACAAGTGATTGATGCGCGAGATGTCGCTGTTCCCAATGAATTTGCTCAGTTGCTGCTCGAGCCGGTCGACCACGTCGAACGCGGCGCTGGCCGCCTGCCGGGCGAGGCGCTCGTCTGGTGACGCGCACCGGATCTCGAACACCGTGGCCATCGCCGTGTGCTGCAAGAGGAACATCGCTCAGACGAGCCGCCGTGATCCGGCCAAGCCGCACGTCACACTGTCACAGGTCGGGCTGCGGCCGCAATCGTCTCACGAGGTCTTCACTCTTTGCCGTAGAATCGTCGACACCGGTATTCAGACAGGTGACTGTCGTGTCGTCTGTGGGCTCCGCTAAACGGAGACGATGGAGGGACCGTGAAGACAACGCCGATGCTCGGCGTGCTGGCTGCGACAGCGCTGGAATTCTCCGCTGTGACCCCCCAGATCCAGCCCCACGCTCGAGCCGCCGAACTCCAGAAGTGGGCCGTTCACGACGAGAGCCGCCCGATGCCGCCAGTCGTGGACCCGGGCCCGGCCGGCCCGCCGGCGCCGGTCCCCGCCGACGCGATCGTGTTGTTCGACGGCCGCGATCTCTCCGGATGGACCAACGCGAAGGGCGGAGCCGCCGCGTGGCAGGTCCGCAGCGGCTACATGGAAGCTGTGAAAGGGTCCGGGGCGATCAAGACGACGCGCGTGTTTGGTGATTGCCAGCTTCATGTGGAATGGGCGTCGCCGGCGCCGGGCGTTGGTTCGGGCCAGGATCGGGGCAACAGCGGCGTGTTCCTCATGAACATGTACGAAGTCCAGGTGCTCGACTCGTACAAGAGCAAGACCTACGCTGATGGCATGGCGGCGGCTATTTACGGTCAGTTTCCCCCGCTGGTCAACGCCAGCCGGGGCCCTGGCGAGTGGCAAACGTACGACATCGTGTTCCACGCGCCGCGATTCGACGGGCGGGGCGCCCTGGCGACCCCGGCGCGCATGACGGTCTTCCACAACGGGATCCTGGTCCACGACAACGAGACGCTCACCGGGCCCACCGCGCACAAGGCCAGGCCGCCCTACAAGCCCCACGCCGACAGGCTCCCGATTTCGTTGCAGGACCATGCGCATCCGGTGCGCTTCCGCAACATCTGGATCCGCGAACTGCAGCAGTGACACGAGGTCTCTCCGAGTGGACTACAATCGGCTGCCCTGAAATCGCAAGCGGATCGGTTGCGGCTGGTTCCGCGCGGCGATACGTGCCGTGGCGGCCAAACAAAGCGAGGGACCCGTGGCACGAATCGGAATGGGGATCGTCGGGGCCGGCTTCATCGGGCCTCACCACATTGACGCTGTCCGGCGACTGGGGTTCGTCGACGTCGTCGCCCTGGCGGACAGGAACGAGGCGTCGGCCAGGGACAAGGCCGCGGCTCTTCACATCCCCAAGTCGTACGGCAGTTACGAGGCGATGCTCGCCGATCCGGCGATTCAGGTCGTCCACAACGCCACGCCCAATTTCCTGCACTATCAGATCAACGCCGCCATCATCGCCAAAGGGAAGCACGTCGTGTCCGACAAGCCGCTCGCCCTCAATGGCGACCAGGCCAGGCAGCTCCGCGATCAAGCCGTCAAAGCGGGCGTCTTTCACGCGGTCACATTCGGGTATCGCGGAAACCCGCTCGTGCAGCAGGCCCGACAGGCGATCGCGTCTGGCCGAATCGGCCGGCCGCATTTCGTCCATGGTCACTACCTTCAGGATTGGCTGCTGAAGGATACCGACTACTCCTGGCGTCTGGAAGTCGACAAGGGCGGCGAGGCGTCGGCTCTCGGCGACATCGGTTCGCACTGGTTCGATCTGGTGCAGCACGTAACCGGGATGCGGATCAGGCACGTACTTGGCGATCTGACGACCGTCATACCGAAGCGCGAGCGTCCGAAGGCCCGGCGCCTGGCGTTCGCCGCCGCGTCAGCCGACGAGGATGTCGAGGTGGTCGACATCAAGGTCGAGGATTTGGCGTCCGTTCTCCTGCGGTTCGACGGCGGTGTCAGGGGTGTCTTTACCGCCGGACAGGTGTGCGCGGGCCACAAGAACGACCTGGTCTTCGAGGTCTGCGGTAGCACGGCGTCGCTCAAGTGGCGGCAGGAGCAACAGAACGAACTCTGGATCGGTCATCGCGACACGGCGAACGAGGTCATGCCGAAGGATCCGGGTCTCATGGACGCCGACGTCCGTGGCTACGCGCACCTGCCTGGCGGGCATCAGGAGGCCTGGGCCGACGCGTTCAGCAACGTGATGCGCGATATCTACGGCACCATCGCGGCCGGCAAGAAGCCCACCGACCCGCTGCCGCCCGCGTTTGCGACCTTCGAAGATGGCTTCCGGGCCAACGCCCTCGTTGACGCAATCCTCAAAAGTTCGCGCGCCGGTGGCGTGTGGACCGAGGTGACCTACTGAGTGCTGACTTTCATAAATACGGTGGCATTCGGCCGCCGATGCATCCCGCCCCGCGGCGTTGCTCGTCGGTCGAATACTCCCGGTATTCTCCCTCCTCGCGCCTTGCGGGGCGGGCGCCTCGGCGCCCTCGGTGCGTCACCGTATTTATGAAAGGCAGCACTAAGCCATGAGCACCCGAGCATTCGATCCCAAGTTCATGAAGGTGGGGATTCTCACCGCCGCGTACCAGGAACTGACTCCGCGAGAGGTACGCGACCCGGATCCGGACCGCGCGATCGAAGACTGGCTCGAGTTCGCCAGGGAGATCGGGGCGAGCTACATTCAGCTCGCCTCCGCGCTTCATCCGACCGAGTCGGACGTGCCGGCCGAGGCGATGCTCGATCCGGTCGCGAATACGCTGGACCTGCGTGCGCCGTTCGACAAGACGCGCGCGACGCGCGTTCGCGCGGCGCTCACCGCGACGGGCATCGGACTCTCGGACATCGGCTACTTCGACAACCTCCTGCACCACGATCGCGCGGTCCGGCAGAAGAAACACGACTTCATGATGCGGATGTTCGACGCGGCCGCCCTGCTTGGCGTCGATGCCGTGTGCGGCTTCGTCGGCCGCAACCAGGAACGGAGCATGGACCAGAACCTCCTCGATTTCGAGGAGCACTTCATCCCGCTGCTCGAGGCCGCCAGGGCCCGGGGCATCACCTACCGCGTCGAGCAGTGTCCGATGCCCGGGTGGACCACGGGCGACAACTTCCACAACAACATCGCGTACACGCCCGGCACGTGGATCGCGCTTCACCGGATCTGCGAGAAGCACGGCGTCGGCGACAACTTCCGCATTCACTACGACCCGTCGCACGCGATTCTGATGGGTCAGGACACCCGGTCCATCTTCCAGTACCTGAAGGACGAGGGTTACGGATTCCTGATTGGCGGTTTCCACGTCAAGGGCCAGGTGATCGACGCACGCGGCGTGTCGGCCTGGGGCTACGGTGGGCAGACCGTCGAGCGCGGGGACTGGATCAACGGGCAGAGGTCGGCCAACCCGGCCGATCACCTGAACGCGTGGAAGAAGCAGGTGATTCTCTGCGAGCACGAGTTGCCGGGCACGGCCAGGCACGATCCGCTGGCATACCTGCAGAATCGCACCGTTGACTGGCTCGATCACCAGTTGGCCGCGCGTGAGCTCCTCTCGCTCGATGTGGCCAATACACACCTGGTGGTGGAGCACGAGTACCCGAAGGCCCGCATCCAGGACCGCGCCAGGCTCACACCCATTCTCCAGGGGTCGGTGGCGTTCGTGCGCCACATCGATCGCGCCGCCGCCGCCATGTTCGCGCTTCAGCACGAGGTCCTGTCATCGCAGGGGATTCCCGCGCAGGGTATCGGCCGTCAGGCGTTCCGCTCCTAGCCCAGGGCCAGGCGGGTGGAACGATCCGCCCACACCCCGCCGATCTTCGTCGTCGTCGCGCCGCCGTCGGTCCCGATGTAGATGCTGTCGCGTGCGCCGACTCGCGTGTGATCCGTCGGTCGGTGGCTCATCGAAACAACATTGGCGCGAACTCGTTGAGGTAGTCGCGCCAGTTGATCCAGGTGTGACCGCCCGACGATTCCTTCATGATCGGGCTGAAGCCGTGCTTCCTGAAGAGCTCGACGGTGGCGTTGGTCGTCGTGATCAGGCCGTCGTCTTTTCCCGTTGCGAACCAGAACAGCTTCAGCCCCTTCTTGAGGCTGGCGTTATCCAGGTTGGACGCGTACTGTTTTTCCCAGTCGGCGGCCGTCGTCGCCTGCGG
>MELC01000031.1:0-4196 GCA_001767455.1 Acidobacteria bacterium RIFCSPLOWO2_12_FULL_66_21 | reverse complement strand
GCCGAGAAGGCCCGAGCTGTAGACGCCGATGTAGGCGAATCGATTGAGATGCGGGATGCCGACCTGGAGCGCGTGGTTGCCGCCCATCGACAGCCCGGCGATCGCCGTCTTGCCGCGATCGGTCAGGACGCGGTAGTTCTTCTCGACGTAGGGCATCACATCATCGACGAAGTCCTTGACGAACTCCTCGGTCGCCGTCCGCGCGACAGCGCCCGGTGCTGCGGCGCCTCGTCGGATGTGGCCCGCGGGCATGACGACGATCATCGGCTTGGCCTTCTGTGCGGCGATGAGGTTGTCGAGGATGAACCCGGCGCGTCCGACCGACGACCACGAGTCGTCGCTGTCGCCCGCGCCATGGAGCAGGTAGAAGACCGGGTACTTGCCGTTGCTGCGCTCGTAGCCGGGCGGGGTGTAGATATGCATCCGGCGGAACGTACCGAGCGCGGTCGAGTAGTAGTGCACCGCGGCCACGGCGCCGTGCGGGACGTTCTTCGTGTCGGCAAAGTCCGAGCCCGGCACGTGAAGGAGGCTCCACACGTTGTTGTTCGACTCGCTGGTGAACGGGCTGCGGGGGTCGATCGTCGACACGCCGTCGACGTTGAAGTTGTACCGATAGGTTCCGGGATTGACCGGGCCGATGGTCACCGCCCAGACGCCGTTCTCGCCCTTGGTCAGCTGCGTCGTCTGACCGACGCCGGGGATGTCGCCGGCGGCGAGCCGGATGGCCTGCGCCTGCGGCGCGAGGATCCGGAACGTGACGCGGCGATCGGCCAGAAGCTCGGATGAGGTGACCTGAGGCGCGGGGGGGCCGCCGCCACGACCGGCGGGTGGCTGCGCGTATGCCGCGGGCGCCAGCCCGGCGATCACGGCGGCGAGCACGATGCGAAGATACAGTCTGCGATTCATGAGAGGCTCGTGTCCGATGTTCAAGCGCATCATTCCAATCCTCACTCTTGCGTTGGTCCTGTGCGAGGCCGCCCCGACGTGGGCGGCATCGTACTACACCGTTCGTCTGAACGATCCGAAGGCCGTCTACCTCGATGCATTCGGCGCCCGCGGTGACGGCGTCGCCGACGACACCGACGCCATCCAGAGGGCAATCAACAGGGTCCAGGAAACGGATTGAAATCAACATGGAGAACGGCGTCTGCCGCCGCGTGCCGACCTTCGCGTTGTTCCGCGAGAGCGGGAAGAAGGTTGCCGCTCCCGGTGAGATCTACGTCTACAACCCGTCGGGCCGCTTGATCGACACGATCGAAACGCCGGAGCGGCCGATTCAGCTGGTGTTCGGCGGGAAGGACGGCCGCACGTTGTTCATTGCCGCGCGCAGCTCGCTGTACAGCGTGCGCACTCGGGTTGCCGGGCGTTGATGTACGGCTCCTCGTCGCGCCCCGTCAAGAAGTGAAAGGGCGCGATGGCGGCTGCCACCATTCTGGTGGTAGATTGGTGGCATGCCGAGCCTGACCCTGAAGAACATCCCGCCTGCGGTGCATCTCCGCCTGAAGCGGCGGGCGGCCCGGAGCCGTCGCAGCCTCAGCCAGGAAGCCATCGCCTGCCTGGAACACGCGGTGCTGGGCGAACCAGTACCGGTCGCGGAGCTGCTCGCGACCGCCCGGCGGCTGCGCCGGGGCATTCGCGGCCGCATCGGTGCGGCGCAGCTCGAGGCCTGGATCGAGGACGGCCGCCGGTGATCGTTGTCGACACGAACGTGCTGGCGTACCTCTGGCTGCCGGGCGAGCTGACGGCGGTCGCCGAACGTGTCCTCGAGGCTGATGCGGCCTGGGCCGCGCCACTGCTGTGGCGGTCCGAGTTCAGGAGCGTCCTGACGGGGGCGCTGCGGCGTCGCACGCTCTCGCTCGCTCGCGCCAGGCAGATCGCGGCGGCGGCGGAACGGCAGCTTCACGGGTCCGAGTATGCCGTGTCGAGCGCGGTGGTTCTCGAACTGGCACTCCGATCGGGGTGCTCGGCGTACGACTGCGAGTACGTGGCGCTCGCCGCGGACCTTGGGGTCCCGCTCGTGACGAACGACCGCCACGTGCTGGCAGCGTTTCCCGATCGGGCGGCCAGCCCGGACTCGTTCGCCGGCCGCGCTCGGTGAGCGCGGCCCGCGTCCGTTCGCGGCGCTCGTCCGCCGCATGTTCCGGGAGCGTCGCCCGGCTGCCCGTGTGCACGCGCGTCTACACGTGGAACCGGCCGGCGCGCCGCAGATAGGGCACGAGTCCGCCTGATTCGAGAATCTCGAGCATGATCCCCGTCACCGCCGTCCCCGTGACGGTCTGTCCCGTCGACGTGTCGGCCACGGTAACGACAGGTCCGCCGAGTTGAATCTCGAGGCGGTCGCCTTCGCGGATGTCCGCCGTCTCGCACTCGATCGGCACGAGGCCGTTGTTGATCGCGTTGCGGTAGAAAGTCCGGGAGAAGCTCCGGGCGAGCACCCCCTTGATGCCCGCCGCGACGATGACCGTGGCCGCCACTTCCATCGCGGAGCCGCAGCCGAAATTCCGGCCGGCGACGACCAGGTCCCGCGGCCGGACGGACGCGGCGAACGAGGGGTCGACCGTTTCCAGCAGATAGCGCTTGAGCACCGACTCGTCGAGCGTGTCGCGCTTGCGGGTCGAGGCGATGATGTAGTCGGTGTTGATGTTGTCGCCGAGCCGGCGGGCCCGTCCTTCGAGTGCGATCGTCATCGCTCCCCCTGGCCGGGAATCGACCGAGGATCGGTGATGCGCCCGGTCGCGGCCGCCGCGGCGCACGAGGCCGGCGACGCCAGGTAGATGGACGCGGTGGCGTTGCCCATCCGCGCCTTGAAGTTCCTGTTCGCGGTCGAAAGCACGTTCATGCCGTCGGCCGGGATCGCGCCGCTCGTGCCGCAGCACGCGCCGCAGCCCGGTGTCGTGATGATGGCGCCCATCGCGGCCAGCTTTCGGATCGTTCCGTCCTCGAGCAGCCGCAGGTGCACTTCGCGCGACGCCGGCGTCACCACGAGCTGCACACCCGGAGCGATGCGGCCGCCGGCGCGTTCCAGGACGCCGAGCGCTTCGTGGAAGTCCCGCACGCGTCCGCCCGTGCACGTCCCGAGAAAGATCATGTCGACCGGCGTCCCCAGGACCTCCTCCACCTTCACGACGTTGTCCGGACTGTGCGGGAGCGCCACGCGCGGCGAGAGCGTGGAGATGTCGATGCCGATCTCCCGCGCATATCGCGCGCCCCGGTCCGCGCCGACCGGCGTCAGCTTCTCGCGCGTACGGCCGTCCAGGTACTCCAGGGTCGCGGCGTCCGCGGGGAAGATGGCGGCCTTGGCGCCGGTCTCGACCGCCATGTTGCTGAACACCAGCCGATCGTGCAGCGGAAATGCCGCCAGCGCGGGACCGTCGAACTCCAGCGTCTGGTAGTTCGCTCCTTCGGGCCCCACCGCGGCGACGAGCGCCAGCGCCGCGTCCTTCGCGCTGAGGCCCTGTGGCCGGGTGCCGGTCAACACGACTTTGATCGACTCGGGGACCCGCAGCCAGGCCTGACCGGTGATCATCGCCGCTGCGAGATCCGACGAGCCGACGCCGACGGCGAACACGTTGAGCGCGCCGCAGGTGACGGTGTGGCTGTCAGCGCCGATGACCAGATCGCCTGGCAGCACCTTGCCCAGCTCGAGGACGATCTGATGGCTGATGCCGTCGCCGACGTCGTGGAGCTCCGCGCCGTGCAGCCGCGCGAATGTCCGGACCTGCTCGTGCAGCGCAGCGGTCTTCGGCGAGGACGGCGGGGCATAGTGATCCAGCGCGAAGATCACCCCCGCGGGATCGCTGAGCCGCGTCCCTCCCATGCGTGTGAAGTAGTCGATGGCCATCGGCGCCGACGCGTCCGTGCCGATCACGCGGTCCACCGTGCACACGACGACGTCGCCGGCACGCGCGTCACGGCCGGACTTCGCCGACAGGATCTTCTCGCTGATCGTCTTCGGTTCCGTAGGATCTCTCCCCGAGGCCCCTCAGCATACCGCCGTCCAGGGTTGCGTGACCCGCGAACCGGGTAGCGGGTAGAATGTGTGTGAGGTATCGATGTCGGACCAAACGCTCATCGAAAAGATTCAGAGCCTGCCTCCGGAACGCGTTGAGGAAGTCGAAGACTTCGTCGATTTTCTGAAGGCGCGCGAGCAAGACCGCGCGCTCGTCCAGGCTGCTGCCCGGCTGTCAGAGAACGCC
>MELC01000030.1:232220-347904 GCA_001767455.1 Acidobacteria bacterium RIFCSPLOWO2_12_FULL_66_21 | reverse complement strand
CGAACGGGTCGTCGCGGTCATAGAACTCCCTCCTTGTTGTGTGCCCACCGAGCACATGGCGGGGAGCTTATCGCTGCGGCCCGTGTTAATTTCACAGCCGCGCGCCCGGGTGCCTACATAGCATCTATCGTCCTGCCGGCGGATCAGAAAATGATCGTCGGTGAGGTAGATCGAGCGGTACCCCAGATCGTGCAGCTCCTGCATCTCTCCCAGGACTGTGCTCCGGCGACCGGGCCCGCCACTTGCCGCCGGTCAATGACGGGATGTCGCAGTAAATGCAGGTGTACGGGCACCCGCGCGATGTCTGCATGGTGGTGAACTTGTCCAGCGACACCACGGCCGGGACGTCGAGCGGCAGCGACTCGATGAAATCAATGGGAAGCGTGCTCCGGTCCGGATACGGAAACAGGTCCAGGTTCCTGAGGGGCGGCCGGGGGGCGTTCTTCACGACCTGCCCTTCGCACCGCCAGACCAGGCCCGCCACCTCTCCGGGGTCGTCCAGATGCTCCAGGAAGTCCGGCAGCAACTCTTCCCCTTCGCCCACCCCGACGCAGTCGAGGTCGGAACAGTCCCTCAGCATCTGCTCCGCGTTCATCGTGGCAAAGACGCCACCGGCGATGATCGGCACGGCCGGCGCCACCGTCTTCAGCCGTCGCGCCAGCTGCTTGACGGCCGGATACGCGGTGGTCGACAGGAACGACAGGCCCACCGCATCTGGCGCCTCGGTCCGGACCGCCTCGGCGATGTGCGGCTCCTTCATCCGCGGATGGCACGTGTCGAACAGCCGCACGCGGTGGCCCTTCTGCCGCAACACCGGCTCCAGCGTCTGGATCCCCAGCGGCGGAAAGCCCATCACCTTGATGCGCTCCTCACCCGGCTGCGATCCGCCCAGTTCCTCGGGCAGCAGACGGCAGAAATCGTCGTCGCGTACATCCACCAGGAGGATGATCATAGGTTCGCTGTCCTCGCGTCCGCTCCGGACGGATTGGGAAGTGCCCATACCTGCCCATACCATACTCCGCCAGTCAGGCCACCGAGTGAGGTTCTTCGAAGTCGTGAAGGAACCGTGATGAAACACAGTCGCGCCGCGGTGTTCGCTGGCGGACGCCGATTGCCGCGATCGAACGGTGTCGTTGCGGCCGGAGGTCATGTGGCCACGCTCCGGACCGGCGCGCGACGGCAAGCTTCCTGCAGTGCCAGTGGCCCAAGCGGAGCTCGACATGCGTGCCGGAGATCGCGAACGAACTGATCGACGACGCGGCTCCACGATACGGCCGTGATCGGCCGCCTGCGTCCAGACGCGACGCCAGCCCAGCCGGACGCGCAGGTCCGACGTGCGGTGGCCGGCATGCCGGACGCGACGCCGCTCGCGATGGCCGGATCGGCCGTTCGGCTCGACGAGAGCCGCCGCGACCCGCGCCTGCGCAGCATGCTCGCGGTGCTCTCCGGCGCGGTGTCCTTCGTCGTGCTCATCGCGTGCGTCAATCTCGCCAACCTGCTCCTGGCTCGGGGCATCGGCCGGCAACGGGAGATCGCCGTCCGGTTGTCGCTCGGCGCCGGGCGCGGCGCCATCGTGCGGCAGATGCTGACCGAGTGCCTGATGCTGTCGCTCGCGGGCGCCGCTCTCGGTCTGCTGTTTGCCGTCTGGAGCATGGACGCGCTCGCCGTGCTCAGACCGCACGACGACACCGTCGTCTGGCCGACGTACCTCCGCCAGGTGGACGCGGACGCCTTCGGGACCAACGGAGCCGTCTGCCTGTTCTCGCTGGGACTCGCGATCGTCACGACGTTGCTCTTCGGCCTCGTGCCAGCGCTGCAGGCCTCGCGCGCGGACGTCCAACGGGCCTTGAAGGTCGATACCGAGAGCTCGTCGGGTAGCCGGCGAACCGGCAGGATGTGGCGCGCCCTGATCGCCACCGAGGTCGCGCTCGTGCTCGTCCTCCTCGCGGCTGCGGGGTTGATGCTCCGCAGTTTCAATCGGCTCCTCGAGCGGCCGGTCGGGATCGATGCGCGCGGAGTCCTGACGTTCCGGGTGACCCTGCCGATCGACGTGTACGATCTCGCCAGGGCCGAGACCTTCTTCGATCGGCTGCTTCCGCGGATCGCGGCGCTTCCCGGCGTCGAGTCGGTTGCGCGCGTCCGTCATCTCCCGGTGCGCGAGCGCGGAACGGTCACCGGGGTCCAGATCGACGGCGGCCACGACACGCACTACGTCGGGTTCAACGCGGTCGATCCGACGTTCTTTCGCGTGTTCGGCGTGCGACTCCTCACGGGCCGGCTGTTCGCACCCTCACAGGGCGTTTCCGCTACCGGAGCCGCACCGGCGCCGGGATACCTGCGAGCCGCCGCAGGTGTCCCGGAACCGCCCCGTCCAGCGGGCGATCTCGTTGGCTCCGCGCTCGCGCGTATCCGCCGCCGTCGGACCGACCCGCCGACGTGCTAGGATGCGCACAGCGCGCGGGTTCCCCATCCAAACAACCCCCACAGATCGCCGTATGCCTCCAGTCCTCGTCAGTCCAACGGGAGGGGCGGCCCGCAACCGGCTACGAAGCTAGACGCATGCCAATCACGAGAAACTCGGATTTCGAGGAGATGGTGAACCACTGTCCCGGACGGGGCGGGACGGGCATCCAACGAGCGGCGGTTCTGCCAGAAGCGTGTTCGAGGTGCCGAGGACCTCGCAGAAACCCACGCGACTACATCTCGATCGGACCACGCCTGCTCAGCTACGCAGGCGCGCCTGTGGGCGGAGTGATCGTGGTGGAGTCGGTGGCAGATTCCTGGGCTACTGGTTCGCTGGGGTAACTGGCGGGAGAATCGACGCTGTTGTCGGCTTGTCGGCCGGAGCACGAGCAATGTTCTAGCTATTCTGCGGGGTCAGTAGATTCGGAAACCCACTGTCTCCTTCTTGTTGACACGCTCCCATTCTCCAGCCGGGGCGGCCGACGAGGGACTGGGCTGAGCAAGGAGCAACTGCCATGCACGTTCAGGCGTCGTTCTCGCGGCTCGCGATCATCGTCCTGGTGCTTTGCATCCTCTCGGTCGCGAACTCGATGACCGCCGACCGAACAAATGACCAGCAGGACGTCCCAGATTCCCTGACGATTGCGGCGCTGACAGCGAGAGAGCCTGCCGCACGGGTGGCCGCAGTGCAGAAGCTCGCGGATCAATCCGTTTTGGCCCGCCTCACGGCACACGATGAGAGCCGGGAAGTCCGCGAGGCGGCTGTCGCAAGAGTAACCGATCAGGCGGTGCTGGCAGGCATCGCCATGTCAGCGGGACTCGACGTCGCCTTCAGCGCGATCGCGGGTATCACCGACCAGAACCTGCTCGCCCAGATCGCGGAGCGCACCTCGGATGTGAGTGTCGCCGCTGCCGCCGTTCGCAGGTTCACCGACCAGCGTGCGCTGGAGAGGGTGGCCTGGAGCACGGCTGACGCCTTCGTACGAGAGGCGGCAATCGCGAGAATCGCCAACCCGTCGGTGCTCGCGGACATCGCACGGAGAGAGCCTGGCGCGCGAATCCGTCAACGCGCAATTGGCGCACTCAGCGACCCGTCGGTTCTCGCGGCCATCGCCTTGACAGATGCGAGCGCGGGCGCGCGACTGGTCGCGGTGCTCAAGTTGACCGAGTATCTCAAAGCCGCGGATCAAAGCCTGCTCTCCCGAATCATCTCAGACGACTCGGATGTCGGCGTCCGCCTGCAGGCCCTCAAATACCTCACTGATTCAGCCGAGCTCGTTCGCATCGCGCGAACCGCGCAGCCGTGGCAGCTCCGTGCATGCGCGCTCGAGAGAATCACGGACCAGGCGGTTCTTGTACGGGCAGTCGAGACGGAGACCGACCCGCTCGTTCGCGAAGCCGCGGTGGGAGGGATCACAGACAAGGCGTTCTTGATGGGTGTAGCCGTCGCCGACAAGGAGGACTTGGTACGGGGTACTGCCGTACGAGGGCTCACGGCACCGCCCGATCTGGCCCGTTTCGCCACGACCGATCGCAGCGAGTACGTGCGGGAAACGGCAGCATACCGTGTGCGGGACCAGCGGACATTGAGCCGTATCCTGAGTCGGGACGCGGCCGAGAGCGTCCGCCGGGCCGCGATTCAGAATGTCACGGACCCCTCGCTCCTGGCGCGCGTCGCCGAGTCAGACAAGGCGGCGGCGGTGCGCCGGGGGGCCGCGGTGAAGATCTCCGACCAGTCCGCGCTCACCCGTTTGGCGCGCCGTAGCACCGATGCCACCGTGCGTGCGATCGCGGTCCAGAAGCTCACCGACCAGGTGGTTCTCGCCCGGGTCGCTGAGTCCGACGCGGACCCGGCGGTGCGGGTTCTTGCGGTCGCCAGGATCTCGAACCCGAGTGTGATCTCGACGCTGGTCTCATCGGAACAGACGACGGACGTTCGGGTGGCGCTGGTTCGCCAGATTACGGATGACGCCGTGCTCGCGCGCCTGGCCGAAGGCGACCGCAACGCCGCGGTACAGGCAGCAGCAACGCGAAGGATTGTTGACCAGCCGACGCTCCAGCGCCTTGCGGAGAGCGGTGAGCACGCAGATGTGGTCGAAGCGGCGATCGCTCGGATCGCCGACCCGTCGGTTCTGGTCCGGCTCGCGACGACCCATCGCCGCTGGGAGGTCCGAAGGGCCGCCACATCGCACGTCTTCGATCACGCCACGCTCCTGCCGCTGGCCATGACCGACCCGAGCGACGCCGTCGCCTCCATGGCGCTCGCCCGGATCACTCAGCCGTCGGTGCTGGCCGAGGTGGCAAGGACAGTCGCGCGGGTGTGGTTGAGCGCCGACGCGGTCCGCCGAATCTCGGATCAGGCCATTCTGGCTGACATCGCCGGAACCGGACGACACGCCGACTCGCGCGCTGCTGCCGCCAAAAGGATAGACGACCGAGCCGTGCTGGAGGCATTGATCAAGAACGATCTGCCGTGGTCCGTGCGGCTCACGGTGCTCGACCGCCTCCATGACGCTGCGGCGGTTGTCGACGCCGTCTGGAATTCCGACAACGAGCGCGAGCGCATTGCGGCTGTCCAGCAGTTGGTCGACGACCCCACCGCGCTGGTGAAGATTGCGACCGCACACCCGGATGCCGGAACGCGAATGGCCGCCTTCGAGAAGATCACGGAATCCTCAGCTCTCCTGGCGATCGCTAAGTTGGCCAACTACGAAGATGTCGGGAACGCTGCGGTTGCGAAGATCACCGATCGGGCTGCGCTTGCGGAGGTCGGCCGAAGTGCGGCGGAGCCGAATGTGTCGCGAACGGCACTGAAACGCGTGAACGACGCGGCGACACTTGCCGACGTCGCCAAGACGGCGACAAACCCGCTCGTCGGCATCGCCGCCGTCGAGTTCCTGGCCGACCTCGCGGCGCAGGACGATTCGCGGCTGATCGACATCGCCAGAACGGCACCGGAAGACGCCGTGCGCGCGGCGGCGGTCGAACGGATACGGGACGAACCCGTTGTGGCCCGCCTGGCGAGCACGGACGCAAGCGAACAGGTCCAGCTCGCAGCGGTTCGCAGCACGTTCGACCAGGTCCTTCTCGCCGATATCGCGCGAACGGCGACACGAGACGACGTTCGGCGGATCGCGATCGGCAGGATCACGGACAAAGCGCTGCTGACTGGGTTGTCGGGAAGCTGGCGGCCGGCTACGGGTGACGCCCGCAACGAAGCGGCATCACGCCTTGCCGTGCTTCAGGCCCGTGACCTCGTCGACCTTGTGGCCGACGGTTCAGTCGAGCTCGAGTCGGCCGGATCGGACATTCGGACGATTGACGTGCGGGTGAGGCGGCGCGATCCAGCGGTTGTCAGCCTCGTGATTCGAGCCGGAACGTACTTCCTCAGCGAAACCCCGTCGGTTCAGAACATGCTCGTGCGCCGGTCCGTCATCGTGACATTCGACTCGAACGAGTGGATGCAGGTACCGGTCGAGGCCGCGTGCGCCAATCGCACTCGTAGTATCCCAACGGCCCGCGATCGATTCACGCCGAGCCGACCGGCGAACCAGTTGTTGCTCGAGAACCTGATGGTCGAACTCGACGCCTTCGAGTTCGGCTACGGCGCCGAACAGGCGGCCGTGTGGATTGCGACCGACGACGCCGACTACGAGCAACTCGGCCTGCTCGTGAGGCGCTTCCAGTTTCAGATCCCGGGGGGATCACGGGTGATCGACTTCGATGACGCGGCACGCGCGATGTGGATCTGCGACCGAGTGGGCATCGACCTCGAGAGAAAGCGGATCTGGGGCGACGCTCGGAAGATCCTCGAGGGCCTGACACCAACGTGCGAACGCAGAATCCGACTCTGGCTCGAACGCCGATTGGGCAAGTCAAAGACGGACGGGCTGTCGACGCCCTCCTGCGGGCCTCCGTGAGTCCGGATTCAGCCCAACGCCGGGCAGTGGCGCAGACACCCGGCAACACTGAAGACCGTCGCGCTCCCATCCTGCTGCGGGAAGTGCTCAGCGACGATAGTCCTGCCACAAGGCATTCTCATCGCTGGGCTCGTTTGGAATAGGCGGTTATCAGCGTAGCCTCGCGAGTCCATTCCATCGTCATCGTGACTCCTTTGTCTTCGACCGCGATCTTGCCACCACGACGCAGCAACTCTGCGATTTTGCCGACGTGTTTGGGTGACACGCCAAACTCGACGAGGTCGCCACGGATGCTCTCGTCATCCGCGCTCCACTCGAAGTTGCTGCCGGGAGGGTACAGCGCGTCGACTTTGTCAATCCCGACGTCTCGCGGTTGAAACAGGGCAACATACAGGTCCCGTGTCTTCTTGTCGATCTCGAATTCCGCACCGACGCCCCAACTGCTGCGTTTCTCGCCCTTTCCTGGATGAAACTTCGTTGTCTTCCACACGAAGTACGTCGCCGAAGAGTCGATGAAGTACCCACCCTGCGAACGAGACGCGGCCGATTGGTTGAGCTTGATCGACTTGGGAAAATCCGCGCTGTCAAGTTCGACAACCACGACAGGTCTTGCGGGATCCAGTTCAACGACCAGCGGCGTCTTGCCGACGCTGTCTCCCCCCGAACCCCGATGAGGTTTCTCGACGAGGTAGACGCTTGCGCCGGGCGGTAGAGACGAGACCCAGACTTGGTTGGGCGTCAGGTGTGGAACCCTGAACGGTGTTGTCTGCTGGCGGCTGCTATCGGTTTCTTGACGCGCGGAACCAGCACGGTTGTGAGCGGATCCCCCAATCGCCGCGGGCGTCATGCAACAGACCGCACAAACCGCCAGGGCGGTCACAACACCAGTGGGTCGCGCGGGCAGAAGACGAAGTTGCATTCTCATTCTCCTTTGGGCGACTGGATGCCGGCCGACTTCGGGAAGAGGGCTATTACGAGGCGCCGGAGGGGATTATCGGCCGTTCGACGGCTCCGGGCAAACGTGCTGGTGTTCCACGTGCTGGTGTTCCACCCCCTTGCTTGCTGAACTCCGAAGTCATGCTTCCGCGGTGCGTCTGTCGGCAGCCCTCGGGAGTCTGCGATGCCACGTGGCCGGTGGCCTCGCCCGCGGCGAGCCCATTCGGCCGACGGCACCCAACCAGCTACTGGTCCCTTCTCGGAGTGCTGACTGGCAGTTCTCCGAGACAACCTCTTGGCTCGCCGTCCGGCAGTGACCACAGTCGGATGCTCTTGCCCTGAGCGGAAATGAGAATCTTGGTAACCGCGGCGATCGCAAGCGGATAAACGCCGTCGCCAGGCACTGCAAGCGTCCTCCGCAGCGTGCCGTCCGCGAGCGACCACAGTTTGATGGTGTGGTCACGACTAGCGGAGGCCAGTGTGTCTAGGTCCGAGCTGATTGCCACAGCCAGTATGTCATCCGTGTGACCCTTCAGCGTTGCGACAAGCCGACCCTCCGGCAGAGACCAGAACTTGATGATCGCGTCGTCGCCAGCCGAGACGAGGGTCCTACCATCCCGGGTCGCGAAGAGCCCCCGCACCCTACTCCGATGGCCTTCGAGCGTGGCGATCGGCGAGCCCGTAGGCAGAGACCAGAGCTTCACCTGGCCATCCTCGCTGCCTGTTGCCAGCAGCCTGCTGTCTGCGCTGATCCAGATGGCCCAGATTCTGTCCGTGTGCCCTTGGACTACTCTCAGTAGCCTCCTCTCTGACAAGGACGACAAACCGAGGGTGCCGTCGACTCCGCCCGATGCCACGAGTGTCCCGTCTGGGCTCACGGCAAGCGACCACACCGACTTCTTGTGTACGTTCAGCAGTGCGAGATGTCGCCCCTCGGGCAGCGACCAGAGCCTGATTGTCCCGTCTATGCCGGTCGAGACCAGCACCTTCCCGTCCGGACTGACCGCGAGTTCAAGTACCCAATCCGTGTGACCCACCAGTGTGGTCAACTGCCGGCCGTCGGGCAACGACCACAGCTTGACCGTGCCATCGTCGCTGCCCGACGCGAGCAAGCGTCCGTCAGGGCTCATCACCAACGCTCTGACCCATCCGGCGTGGCCGTCGAGGGAGGAGATCAGTCGCGCGTCCTGGAGCGACCACAGCTTGACGGTGTGGTCGTAGCTCCCGGACGCCAGCAACTGACCATTGGGGCTGACGGCGAAGCTGGCGACTCCTTTGGTGTGCGCGCCGATTGCGTCGCAGTTTCGCGCCTCGTGTGGGGCGGTCGGGTTGGCGATTTCGTCGGCAGCCTTGCGCCGTTGGGCGGCGCTCGGCTCGGGGCTTGTGGTGTCGGGCGCTGCGATTGTCAGACACCGCTGGACCGGACCCGTTCCGGAACGTGCCGCCTCACAAAGAAGGAACGCGCCGGTCGACTTCGGCAGGATGAAGGCCAATCGCAGCGTGTCCAGTCGGGGGCTCAGTTGCGTGCTGACCCAAGCCGCGCGAAGCCCACTCGGACCACGTAGAAACGCCCACAGTTCAGTGGGCGGTTCGGTCGGTACCACAGTAGCGATGCCTTCTGGCTGGAATGTGCGGTTGGTATTCTGCTCCGGGATCTTCGCCTCGAAATCAGCGGTCGAGAAATCGGTGGTGCTTCCGACACGGGCTGAGAACGTGACGATCACCAGCTTGTATCCGACCGGAGCCGTGAGTTGTGAGCCAGGCGGGCCCATGCGGTTCGCCACACGCTCGGTCACCGTTGGCGCTCCGGTCGGCTCCAATCGCACTCCCCTCACCACCAACGTGTCGGTTCTTGCTTCCGGCCGGCGGTTGCCTGCGGTGGTCTCCGGCGTCCGGCCAGCGTTGGCAGGCTCGGTTGGTGGGAGCGACGCAAACAAGCGGTACCGTTCGGCCGGTAGTCCTGCGGCCACCACCACAGCGCGGGCCGCGAGCAGGTCTTTGTCGGTCGCCGAGAATTTCTGCCGCGCATCGCTCGCGCTGGTGTTGTCCGTCACGGCCCACACGGCAAGTTGGAGTGCATGCACGTCGCCACTCCCCGCGGCCAACACCTTGGCGACGTCGGGCGGCACCCCGTCACTGAACCTCAGATGATCTGACCCGGACGGGTTGTCCTTCCGGAAGTCGAGGCAATAAGCTTCGAAGACGTACTCGGTATCCCTGGCTGGGTCGAAGCGTAGCCGAGTTTTCGGCTCGATGAGTTCTCCGCGCGGGATGCCCCGCAATTTCGTGACGACCATGCTCTGGCCAGCAGCGTTGCTGTTCTCCAGCTTCAAGGGGGACGTCCAGACGGGGCAGACTGCGATTGGCAGAGCCGCACGGCCTTGAAAGACGACGGCGTCGCCAGATGAGCCGCCTGTTCCGCGGAATCCCCCAACAATGGCACCGACGCTCAGGGCCTCCCGCAATCCCATTTCGACACAGTCGCCGGCATCCGACGAGACGCGGCGTCCGAAATCTTTCTCGTCCAGCCACCCCTGCAGGCCGTTCACTGGGACCACGTGAGCCCAACCGGGTCGCATCTCGACTATCCTCAATTCGGTGCCACGCGCCACCTGCCCGACCACCGGCGCGTCTGCACTGGGCTCTGCTCGGAGGCTGCCTATTTGCGAGACGAGGATCACCGGCGTCTGCTGCCCACCGGACGCTGAAGACTCGCTGCGCTCGCCGGTTTGAGGAATTGATGCGATCTGTCGCTCTCTAAACCGAAGCAACAGATCTCCGGCTTCCGCCGGCAACTCGAAGTAGATCGCGGTCTCGAGACGATCTCGCCCCAAAATGGTCACCGCCGGGAAGATTTCTCCTTGGATGAGAAACGGTAGAAATGTCTTTGCACCGTCGAGCGACACGGCTACCGGCAGATACTTCGTGTTCGCCGCGTCAGAAACAGCAAACTCATTCCGCGTCACGTCCGCCATGTGCGGACCAACCGTCACGAAACTCGCCACGAGGAAGCGCTTGCCACGTGCCGCCGTCACCGTCGCCGTAGCGGTCCGTCCTCCGGGAATGGCCGGCTCCGATCTCTGTATCGCATCGCGCCACTCGTGACCTTTGTAGCGGCCGAGGGGTGTCTCAACAGCGGGACCCTGTACAACAATTCCTGGGTTGGGCGGAGCGTTGGTGGATCCCGACTGTCGCGGCGGTGGCACGACGAAAGCGAAGGCCACGAGGGTCAAGCAGACGGCAGACGTCGCGGAGCGGTAGCGTGGTGGTTTCATCTCAGCAGGCCTCGTGCTCGGCGTTCGACTCCGTAGTCCCACGCGCCAGGATGGCGCTAGCGTTTCGTCGCGCCGGTTGCCGACACGAGGCCGGCAGCAAGCGCTGGATAGGTGACGTAGGCCCCGGCGATATCGTCAGAGACCATCTCGAAGGCCAGTACGATCAGAACTGGCCCCGCGGGGACGTTTATGTCACCGCGCAAGAACCCGAGGGTGGTGATACTCCAGTCGTCCTTGGCACCCCACTTGACTGCGACGGACGAAGCGCTCCAGTAGGTCTCGCTGGCCGACATGAACGTTCCGCCGGCGACTTTCATCTTGTAGACCAAGGTGAAGTCGTCGGTTCTGTATGTGAGATGGGCCGGTGCTCTGGCGGTCCCCTCGAGCGTCACGAGCAACAGCCTGACGCCGTCCTTGCCCGGCTTGAAGGTACCTTGGCGGTTCGAGATTTCGTCGACCACCTCAGTCCGAGCCACTTTGAGGCCCAACTGCGCGAAGCTCGTGAGCGGCTCGACCTTGACCTGAGCCAACAGAGGCGGCGAGCAGAGAAGCGCGATGAGTGCAGAACCGACAAAGTGCATCGCCAAATGGCGTCGAGATCGCATCGTGGATCCTCTTGGTACTTCGGAACGCGTGGCTTCTCCGTGCGCTCGGTGGCTGGTTCCCGTGCAACTGGGGTCCGTGAAGCGATGTCCGGCGTTCATTCTCGCTGGCCCTTCTTCGTCGCGGTCCATGTGCCAGACACTCGAGCCCATGCATCCCCGCACTTGAGCGATACGGGAGTCGCGTAGCTTCCTTCAGCCGTCCGCGCCGAGATGAACTTGCCCGTGCCCTTACTGCCGTTGCCGGCCGTGAACGCGAATCCTCCGTCCGCCGCGATGGGGCTGGCTTCACTCGACCGCGAAGAAATTTCACCCGTGCCCGTTCTGCACTTGGCGCTCACATCCAGGTTACTGACGGCTCGCGAACCGGCGTCAACCGAGAACGAGATCGTGAACGTGAGCCCCTCCCACTCAGCCGTCCCCGACCAATCGCCCGTCAGGTCGTACTCCTGGGCGTCGGCGTCTTTCTGTGAAGGCATTCGAACACTTGACGCTGCAAGCTGGACCACGGGCTGGGGTAGCGGAATCGTCGGCGGCGGGAGTTGGATAACTGGGGGTGGCAGCTGGATGACCGGCGGAGGCAACTGGATCACCGGGGGTGGAAGTTGGACGACCGGCGGAGGAAGCTGGACCACCGGCAGCGGCACCTGCACTTGCGTGATCAGCCGTTGTGTCACGGGCGTGGGGATCTCGACCTCGCGCGGTATCGCCGCTTTGCCACTGCGAGGCTCCCGCAAGACGATGTCAGGAAAGTCGCCGATCTTCACGGCATCAAGCGTACGTTCCGGGGGAATAGATAAGCGCAACGAGAACCGAATCCGGAACTGGTTGTACTCCAGGATCTGAATGCGCTTCCACGTGTCCGAATCAACAGGCACCACGTCGGGTTCGCTCCAGTCGGGCTTCCTGCCGAACTTGAGGCTCACGGGAGCGCGGCGGTAGTCGAACACGCCAGCTATCCCGGGCATCTCCTCAACCTTCGTGAGCACGCCCGCTGTGTCCTTCCATTCTCCATTGTCGAGCCGGACTCTCCCTTGCCAATGCTGGTCCAGAGAGAACCCGCTGCGCAGGATGCCGCTCAACCCATCGGCGTGACTGATTGAGATCGTCACGAAATCGAGCTCCTTGGACCTGACGACGTCGAGAATCTGCACTCGATAAGGTCCCGAGTACGAGACGCCGAATGACGGCCTGGCGCGCCATGCAGCCCCGTAGAGGTCGAAGATGTCGAGACCCGGATAGAGTTGTTCACCGAGGGTCTCGACGGTCGGACCATCTACGGGCAAGGTGGCACGGACTTGCTCCCTCTGTTCCTCCCCGACCTCCAGGATTGGAACCGGCGCGCGCTCTGCGGACCCAAGTCGGAGCCCCGTGGAGTCACGGTCGATCGCGAACAGCAACGCGGTGAAGACCTGGCGATCCGCGGTACCGCGGTACCGGTAGGCGAGTTCCCCGGTTCCGACCAGGAAGTCCCCGACGATAGGAAGGTCCTTCGACAACAACCCGAGCTTGTAGCCCTTGCTCGTCGACCGCATCCCGTTCGCATCGACGACGTAGAAGTTCTCAGGTGCGTACCGCACGGTCGCATCTGCACGAAGTGCGCAGAAGACGGCGATCAGGAACTCCTTGCCCGGATCCGCGTCGAACTCCGCACGTGCGAAGTTCCCGGCCCGGCTGTCGATCAGCCGAACGGATGTTTCGCGTTGGCGCATCGCGACGAGCAGGTTTCCTATCGGATAGGTCGGCTGTGACGTCGGTTTGCAGGCGCGAAGGAGATCGCCGAGAACCGGCTGCTGATTTTGGGTGTGATCCCAGTGGCTGGGCAGGTCGGCTGATCCTCCGCCGGGGGCGACGAGGCGATCACTCTCCGGACTGGCGGAAGCAGGGCCTGGCCCGCGCATCAACGCGCCTTCCGCCAGCACCGAGCCCGGCGTCAGGGCCAAGAGGCCCGGGAAGACGATGCACAGGACGAACGCGCCGCCTGCGAACCAACGAATGCATGAAGTGCAGCTCACGTGGTGACGCCCCTTTCTCCGCGATGAATTCCGATCCGCACAACGCGCCACTCGTATGGGAGAGACGTCGTACGTCGTCTCTCGCATCGTGCCGTTCACCGTTATGGGCGCTGAGGCCCAGAGCTGCGGACGGCCTCGCGATGAATTGCCGCTCAGCCTATCGCGGTGGCAACTTGACTATCTTGCCGTCTGGCATCGAAACGGTTCCCTTGCCCTTGATGTAGGTAAACCCCTTCTCCCGATCGACCTGGAACTTCAGCGGGTCGCTGGTGTCGCTGGCGAATGAATAGCCGCTCAGAGACACCACGTCGATGAATGTGATCATTGCCCCGTGTCCCCAGAACAGGGGCTTGGCGTTCCAGAATTTGAGGCGGCCGGCCGCACCTCCAAGAGCACCCACCGTGAACGAGTCGCCCTCCATCTTCAGGCTGAAGTCGGCGTCCGAGGTTTCTTGGAACGAACGATTGATGAAGTACTCATCCCGGATGGAGAACGCTCCCGCCGGAGCCGGGTCCGCGCTCCGCGTTGCAGGTCCGGCCTGCGCGTTTGCCGGAGCGGGCGCGGCATCCCTTCGACGGGCGGTCCAGGCCCCGGTGACGCGAGCGAACTCATCGCCGCACTTCAGCTCAACCGGGCTACTGTACGTGCCCTCGATGACGTCATCGGAAACGAAATGACCTTCGAATGCGCGCGTCAGCGCGGAGAACCGCATCGCTCCGCTGGCAAAGCTGTCGGGGCCGAACCTGCCTTTTGTCTTCCTGCCTAGTTCGCCGGGAAATGCGAACCGGCCGGCGTCATCGATTTCGCTCTCGCCTGACCACTCGTTCCGCGCTCCGCCTCTCCCCGATGTGCAGTCGACTTGGGTGAACAGCGATGTCACTGTGGCACCGGTCGGATCCACAGAGATCCTGATCTGCAGGCTCAATCCCGGCCAGGTCGAAGTGCCGGTCCACTCACCACCGGCACTTGGTCGTCGGCCCTTGAAGAGGCCCGCAGTCGCGGGCGGTGTCGTCTGTGCCCGCTGGCCAGCTGCGGGTGCAGGCGGCCGCGCCTGGCGGCTCGCCGACAGGGATCGCCCTTCGGCGACCGGCTGGAGCCGTTCCTGCGCGTGCAGACAGAAAGACGCGCAGACTGTGAACGCCAGGACACACCACCGCCCAACACCCGATCCTTCATGAATGTGACGTCTCATGACTGCGTACTCCGTTGAATTCTGCGCTCGAGTGAGCGCCGAACGCACGTCCGACGAATCGACGGTTCCTCGAACTCCGAGCCAGAACGAACGAGGCGGCGAGCCGGGCAGAGCCACCGGACGTCGTGCCCGACGCGCGACCAGCGGGCTTTGTGCACTGGGTTTCTCAAAGCCGCGGTTCTGCGATCTGAACGACCAGAATGTGCGTGACATCCATGGCCCAGCGCATGTTGCTCACGGTCGTCTGGCTGCGCCGGCCCTGCACCCGGGGACATCCGAGTTCCTGCGACCAGGCTCTCACCTCTGAGCCATCTATTGCTTTGCGCCAACCTTCTTGAGCAGTTCGACAATCGCGGCGTTGCCTCCTTCTTCTGCATAACGCAAGGCGGTTCGTCCGTCTTTAGCCTTCGCACCAACATCAGCCCCTCGCGCGGTCAGAGCACGAACCGACGCGAGGTGGCCTGCCTCGGGGCGTAGCGCAATCCCACCGAGACTGAACGTCCAGGCTTCATTCCGCCTGCCGCCGCCATCAAGGCCGTTCGGCCCTCGTTGTCTACTGTGTTCACTCTGGCGCCTTTGGCCAAGAGAGCCTCGACGATGGTGGAGGCGCCTTTCAGCGAGGCGTCCATTAAAGCTGTCTGGCCGTCCATAGATGCCAGGTTGGGATCGGCGAACTTGGCCAGCAAGGCATTCACAGCCTGCGTGTCTCCGCCGGCTGCAAGCTTAAGAGCGGTGAGACCGGTGTGAGTTCCTGCATTCACGTCGGCACCCTTGTCCAGCAGGATCCCGATGATCGTCGCCTCGGCATTGAGTGCCGCAGCCATCAGAGCGGTGAAGCCTGCGCTGTCCGCGGCGTTGGCGTCGGCACCTACGTTCAACAAGGATTGTACGACGGCGCCATGGCCGTTGAGCGCTGCCGACATCAACGCCGTCCATCCGTCTCCGGCGATGGCGCCTACCCTTTGTCCTCCAACTGGGACCTCCCGCACGAACCGGACCTGGTCTTTGACGACTCCAATCAGCAGGCTCAGCCGATTGTCACTGTCCCGCGCCTTCACGTCGGCCCCCTGGGCCAGCAAGGCTTCGACGACGCCAGTGATACCGCCGGCTGCCGCCTTCAGCAAGGGCGTGGTACCATCGGGGCACTTGCCATTCACGTCAGTGCCTTCGGCTAGCAAGGCACGAACCGTTGCAACGTCCCATTCCGATGCAGCCTTGCACAAGTCCTTGTTGGCATCCGCTGCGAAGGACGGCAGGGTGAACAGCAGAGCGACGAGTATCCCCACGCTGACAATCCCGGGCATCTTCTCCTCCACAATATCGGGGCAGTACCGAAAAACCACACGCGCGACTTTGCCGACCTCCCGTTCGAACAGGAAGGTCAGGTCCGTGCCCCTTCCCTACCAAGCGCAAGGTGTTCGATGACCGCCGCCGGAACGTCGCTCACTCGTGTTCGACGGCGGACAGATAGCGTCGAACGCGTAGTTTCCCTCCGGCGATCTCTAGAACGTCTCGCACCTTCGGGTCCTTTGGATCGTTGATGTCGTTCTGCGAACGCAAAAGAGTGATGCTGACGCCCGGGGGCACCATCAGGACCCCACCCCGGCGAGAACCGCCGAAAATGACCTTGCCGCCCTTCTCGAGCAGCTCCAGGATGAACTGCTTGTGCAGCAGCGTACCCTGTTGCTGGAGGAGGGCATCGACCTCCGTGACCGACTGGGTCAGCGTGAAGCGCCGCTGCGGCGGGTAGTACTTGCGGAGCTCGTCTGCACGCTCATCCGTGCGAAGGTACCGCGGAGGCAAGATCATGCCGATGTGGCCAGCGCCTCCACCCGGGATCGTCAGTCGGTAGATCGTGCCAACCTGGTTGAGCCGGCCGTCACGGATGCGGTAATAGAACGTGTTGAAGTCGTCGAGGGCCGTCCAAGTCCCATACCATCGGCTCTTCCTCGTCTCCTTCAAGGGACGCCCGATTCGGCTCGATGATCCGGGCCTCGGCGCTTTCGAGCGCATCGATCCCTCCGGGGCGGTGGAGCAACGCGGTGTTGCCTGAAAACGACATTGCGAGACGTGCGCCTTTGACCACCTCCTGCCGAACCCCGAAGCGCGCGGGAAACGGAACCGCCGTCATCAGGTACCCGATCCGGTACGTGCTGTGGGCCCCCGAGCTGTGGGCCCCCGAGCTGGCTGGGGCGGGGGGCGTGTCCGATAGCTGGCATTATGTTGACGGGCCCTTCTAATGCTTCCTATCGTCAGCGGCGGAGTGATCCGATTGGCGGCCATCGCCGGGCGGAGTGTGCCAGGCGATCAGCATCCGGCTCTGCTGCAATGCCGCGAGGAGCTGGTCGCTCGAACCGGTGGCGCGCGTCCGAACGAGCGCGCTGAGCTGTCCCTCGGCATCGATCTCGGTCAGCTGGGACACAATTCACCCACTCACCAACTCACGAATTACTACCTCCAGATATCCCCGGCCTGCTCCTTGAGCTTCGCCTCTTCGGCGTCCATCCACTTCTGGAACTCTCCGGCGTCCAGGACGGTGACGAACCCCCGCATCCGGTAGTGCCCCAGGCCGCACAGCTGCGCGCAGGCGATCTCGTACTGGAACTCAGGGTTTCCTGTTCGCGTCCGCATTTCCGCGGTCGTGACGTTGGGAGTGAACCAGACGGGAATCGTGAAGCCGGGGATGGCATCCTGCTTCACCCGGAACTCCGGAAGGTTGAAGCTGTGGATGACGTCTTTGCTCCTGAGCTTCACGATGATCGGTCTGTTCAGCGGCAGATAGAGCTGATTGAGCGTCGTGACGTCGTCCTTCGCGGCAGGATCGGTCCGATCCAGTCCCAAGGGGTTCTCCTGAAGGTCGAGCAGCTTGATGTCCGTGCGGCCGAACACCCCGTCGGGGCCCGCATAGTGGACGTTCCAGGCGAACTGCTCGCCGGTGACCTGGACGACCAGCGCTTCGCTCTCCGAGGGGACACGGTCCACCCGTGCGGCCCAGAGCGGGATCGAGAATCCGAACAGCAGAATCGCTTCGATCACGGCCACGGCGACCTCGGAGTAGTTCGACGCGTGCGACTTGACCCCCGTGTAGTCCGCCGCCTGATGCCGCGACCGCCGGAAGCGGACGAGGCAGTACGCGAAGAACCCGCCCCAACCGACGAACAGGATGAACATGAACACATGGGTCCAGCCGATCAGGCTGTCGACTTGCCCGCCTTGAGCCGAGGCGAGCGCCGGGAGTCCGAGCAGATTTCTCATGATGTTCATGTTCTCGACGCCTTTTGAAGCTCCGACCACTCGTTCTCGAAGTCGATGTCCGCGATGCGCTTCGCGCGCCGGCGGAGATGGAGAAAGAACGCGACGAACAGGCCCTGCACCGTCAGCGTGACGGCCAGCATCACCAGGACGCCGAGCTTCGTCCCGTCGACCATCGAGGTCTCCTCGGCCCCGAAGCACAGCGGGCACGCGAGGACGCTCGAGCCCGCGCCGATCACCACGAAAGCGGTCGTCATCATTATCCGGGGGGCTTCGCCCCGCCGGTCCCCCCAACACGCTCGCTCGCGGGGCCCCTTCGCTCCGCTCCGCTCGCGTGGCTCACTCGCTGCGCTCGTTCGCTTTTTCACAGCGTCCTCGTCTTGCGCAGGAACCACCGATCGTAGACGACCAGGCCGAACGACACGGCGAACGCCACGCCGGCCGCGAGCAGGCTTGCGACCCCGTCCTCCCGCCGATACAGGCCCAGGCACCAGACACCGAACAGCACCGCGAGGGCCGCGGAGAAGAGGATCACCAGCGCGTGGACCGACCTGAGGTTCATTGGTTTCCGGGGGGCTTTGCCCCGCCGGACCCCCCTACACGCTTCCGCCTTCGCGCGAAGCGCTCCGGCGAGACCTCGCCGAAGCTCGAAGAGCGGAGGCGGGCGCTTGCGGGGACCCCTAAAGGCCCCGCGCCGCTCGCGTGGCTCCCTCGCGGCCGCTCGGTCGCTCGTCTCATTGGTGAATCCAGTAGCCGTTGCTGTGGGTGACGGCGGGAAGCGCCAGCAGCGCGATGAAGAAGACGGCGGTCAGCACGAGGACCGCGTAGATCAGCTTCTTCTCGGAGATCAGGTGCATGAAGTAGCACGCCACCAGCGCTCCCTTGACGGTCGCAACGAGCAATGCCACGGTGACGGCGACCGGCACGGGAAGATGGAGCCGGGAGATCGCCACGGTGACGATCGTCAGGGCCATGAGCGCGACGAAGACGGTGACGTAGATCCTGACGTGTTTGTCGATGTCGACTGCGTGCTCGCTCGTCATGGTGCCGCCTACAGGAGATACAGGGTCGGGAAGAGGAAGATCCAGACCAGATCGACGAAATGCCAGAAGAGGCCGGCGTGCTCGACGCGGTTGGTGAACCACCGTGGATTCGTCTTCCAGAGCTTCGCGCCGGGGCCCCAGAAATAGGCGTTCACCACCATCCCCCCGAACACGTGCAGCATGTGCAGCCCGGTCAGCGTGAAGTAGATGGCGAGGAAGTTGTTGGTGCTGGGAAAGAGATCGTCATGGAACTTGTGGCTGTACTCGAAGTACTTGACCACGAGAAAGACGCATCCGAGCAGGATCGTCGTCCCCATGTAGATCCGAAACGTCCCGAAGCGGCCGCGCATCAGCGACGACCAGGCCATGACCATCGTCACGGAGGATGAAATCAGGACGAGCGTGTTGAACGTGGCGAGCGGGACGTTCAGGATCGTGTCCCCCCGCGGCCAGGTCGGCGCCCCTGACCGGATCAGAATGTAGCTCGCGAAGAGCGCCCCGAAGAGCATGACCTCCGAGGCCAGGAAGAGCCAGATGCCGATCTTGCCGTTGGTCAGCCCCGTGTCGCGGCGGATTTCGACGGTGTAAGGAATGTCCATATCGAAAAGCTCTCAGCTTTCAGCTCTCAGCTCTCAGCTCTCAGCTTTCAGCGGCTGATAGCTGATGGCTGATAGCTGATAGCTTGATGGCTGCCTCACGCCTCGTACTGCGGCACGAAGTCTTTCGCCGCGCCGGGAACGCTGTACTCGTACGGTCCCCGATACGCTTCCGGGGCCGCGAGGAAATTGCCGTGCGGGGGCGGCGAGGGAGACGCCCACTCGATCGTGGTGGCCTGCCAGGGGTTCTCCTCGGTCTTCTCGCCCTTCCAGATGCTCCAGAAGAAATTGAAGATGAAGGGAATCTGGAAGATCGCGAGGATCCACGCGCCCCAGGACGACACGACGTTCAGGTGGAGGACCGGCTGCGCGAAGGCGTAGGTCGCCCCACCGTCGTAAAGGCGCCGCGAGACGCCGGCCAGGCCCATGAGGAACATCGGCATGAAGACGACGTTCATGCAGACGAACGAACCCAGGAAATGGATCTTGCCGAGCGTCTCGTTCATCCTCCGCCCGGTTGCCTTCGGGAACCAGTAGTAGATCCCGGCGAAGAGGGCAAAGATCGTCCCCGGAGCGACGACGTAATGGAAGTGGCCGATGACGTAGTACGTGTCGTGCAGCGGGATGTCCGCGACGTTCAAGCCGAGCGGCAGCCCGGTGAGCCCGCCGATGCCGAACATCGGGAGAAAGCCGAGCGCGAAGAGCATGGGAGTGTTGAACCGTATGGATCCGCCCCACAGCGAGATGATCAGGGCCGTGAGGATCACGACCGACGGGATCGAGATGATCATCGTGGTCGTCTGGAAGAACGCCGCCATCGCCGTTCCCATGCCGGTCATGAACATGTGGTGCGCCCAGACGATGAACGACATGAAGCCGAGGAAGATGAGCGAGTAGACCATCGAGCGGTAGCCCCACAGGGGCTTCCGCGTGTTGTTCGCGATGATCTCGGCCACGATGCCCATCGCCGGAAGGATCAGGACGTAGACTTCCGGGTGCGCCAGGAACCAGAACAGGTGCTGCCAGAGGATCGGGTTGCCTCCGCCGGCCACGGTGAGGACCTGACCGCTGACGACGAGGCCGCTCGGGAGGAAGAAGCTCGTGCCGGCCAGGCGATCCATCAGCTGGAGGACGGCCGCGGCTTCGAGCGGCGGGAACGCCAGCAGCAGCAGGAAGGCCGTCACGAACTGCGCCCACACGAAGAAGGGGAATCGCATGAACGTGAGTCCCTTCGCCCGGAGCTGGATCGTGGTCGTGATGAAGTTGATCGCCCCGAACAGCGACGAGGTGATCAGGAAGACCATCCCGATGAGCCACATCGTCTGGCCCGCACCCGCCAGGACGGAGAGCGGCGCGTAGGACGTCCACCCCGACTGCGCGGCTCCCCCGGGGACGAGAAAGCTGGCCAGCATCGTCACGCCGCCAAGGAAGAAGGCCCAGTAGCTCAACATGTTGAGCCTCGGGAAGGCCATGTCCGGCGCTCCAATCTGGAGCGGGAGCACGAAGTTCCCGAACCCTCCGACAGCGAGGGGGACCACGCCGAGGAAGACCATGATCGTGCCGTGCATCGCCCCGAGCTCGTTGTAGAAGTCGGGGAGCATCGTCCCGCCCGGCATGCGCGCCTCGCCGAGGATCCGGCCAAGGAGCGGCAGCGCGGCGCCCGGGTAGGCGAGCTGCCAGCGCATGAGCATCATCAGCGAAAAGCCGAACAGGAGGAACAGCAGGCCCGTGATGGCGTACTGGATGCCGATGACCTTGTGATCGACGGAAAACACATACTTGCGCCAGAAGCCAAGCTCCTCGTGATGGGCTTCATGCGCGTCGTGCGATGCCGGTACGACGACAGCTCCTGGCTGACTCATGCGTCTGCTCTCCGATCGCGGCTTGTCGCTACTTGGCGGCGGGAGCGGCGAACTTGAAGTTCTGGGTCTTCGTATCGCTGGCGCCAACCGTGATCGTGGCGGTCTGCGTCCCCAGCCTTTCGTGCCACGCGGTGACCTCGTAGGTCCCGGGGTCGAGACCAGAGATCGTGAACTTCCCGTCCGCGCCCGTCACCGTGAAGAAGGGATGGGTGAAGACGCCGACGTAGGCGTTCATCCACGGGTGGACGTCGCACTTGATCTGGAAGACCGGCTCCGCCTTGGCGAAGGACGCGGTCGTTTCCTTGACCGTCGCCGGCATCGGCTTGTTGAATCCGGGGTTGATCTTGGGCAGCGCGTGGACGTTGTGGAGGATGCCGTCGGAGTTGAGGATCTTGTACTGCTGACCGACCATGATCCCCATCACGTGCGGGCGATACTGGCAGCCATTCTGATCGAGGACCGCCGGAGCCTTGGGAACAGGGAAGGTCTTGCCCGACGGCAGTCCCTTGGAGATGTACACCATGACGTTCCCCATGGTGCTGCCGTTGCCGAGGATCAGCATCTCGTTCATCGCCGGCGTCGAATGTTTCTTGGCGCATGCCGGGTCGGCGTCCATGGCAATCGGCCGGGGCGCGGGGGGTTTGCCCGTGAAGGTGATGGTTCCGGTGATGGTCGACGCGGCGCCGGCGACGGCCGGCACGACCGACAGCGCGGCCAGCCAGGCCGCAAGCCACAGTCTGGTCCCCGTCCTGCGGATAGTCTTTTCCTGAGTCATCGTCAAACTCGCCTCCCTTCGAGCATCGACGTGGCGGCCTTCCACCGTGGAGATTTTCGACTTTACACCGGACCCAGCCGTCGGGGCAACCCGCCTTCGCGCTTTTGCGCTTCGGCGGGGCACGCCTTCGCGCCTTTGCGCTTTGGCGGGGCAGGCTCCGCCTTCGCGCTTCGGCGGGGCCGGCCCGCTTCTACCCTCCCGAGCGGCCGCTAGCGCGCCGCGCCCAGCACCACGCGGACCCGGCGGGGGCCGCGCGCATCCTCGAACTCGAAACGGTGGGGCGCCGCGATCCGGCTATTCCGCGCGCAACGCCACCAGCGGATCGACGGCGGTAGCCCGCCGCGCCGGGACGTAGCAGGCGAGCGCGGACACGGCGAGCAGGACCGCGGCGGTGGCGACGTAGCTCCACGGGTCGAACGGCGTGACCTCGAACAGCAGCGACTGAACGTAGCGCGCGAGGGCGAGCGCCGCCCCAACGCCGAGGACGATGCCGACGAGCGCGAGCTTCATGCCGTCGGTCAGCACCATGCGCAGGACGTCTTCGCGCTGCGCGCCGATCGCCATGCGCAATCCGATTTCCTGCGTCCGCTGGCTCACGGCGTACGCGACGACTCCGTAGAGGCCCACCGCCGCGAGGAACAGCGCGACCATGGCGAACACCGCGAGCAGCAGCATCGAGAACCGCCGCTCGGCGACCGACTCGGTCACGACCTCCTTCAGCGGGGTGATCGCGAACGCCGGCAGCGAGGCATCGATCTCGCGGACGGCGTGACGCGCCGACGCCGCGAAGTCCTCCGGCCGGCCCGCCACCTTCACCATCATCGTCATCGTCCCGAAGAGGTCGTGCGCGAACGGCGCGTACATCGTGGCTCGCGGCGTCGCGTCCAGCCCCTCGTGGTGGACGTTGCCGACCACACCGACGATCGTGTAGAAGCCGTCGGTGCCGTTGCCGATGTCGATGCCGTGGCCGATGGCGTCTTCACCAGGGAAGTGCTTCTTCGCGAAGGCCTCATCCACAACTGCCACCTTCGGCGCCGTCGCGGCGTCGTCGGACGGCTCGATCTGCCGGCCGCGCAGCACCGGAATCGACAGCGCCGCAAGATAGCCCGGGCTGATCGCACGGTAATTCGCCGACGGTTCCCCGCCCGGCTCGAACGGACGCCCTTCGATCGTGAACGACAGCATGTAGTCGTTGCGGATCGGCACGGTCTGCACCATGCCGGCGGCCTGGACGCCCGGCATCGCGCGCAGCGTGTCGAGCAGGCGGCCGAAGAACTGCGTGCGATGCTGATCGCCGGGATACGTCGTCTGCGGCAACGCGACCGAGAACGAGAGCACGTGCTCCGGCTGGAACCCCGGATCGACGCTGGTCAGCCTGGCGAAGCTGCGAAGCAGCAGCGTGGCGCCGACGAGCAACACGAGCGACAGCGCCACTTCGCCGACCAGGAGCAGGCCGCGCAGGCGATGGCCGCGCGCACCGGTGGACGAACGCCCGCCTTCCTTCAACACGGTGCCGATGCCGCCGCGCGACGCCTGCCAGGCCGGCGCGACGCCGAAGAGCAGCCCGGTCGCCAGCGTGACGAGGATCGTGAACGCGAGCACGTTCCGATCGAGCGTCACGTCGAGGACGCGCGGAATGCTGCCCGCGCCGAGCGTCTGGATCGGCGTGATCGCCAGGTAGCCGAGCAACACGCCCGCGGCCCCGCCGACGATCGCCAGGACGAGGCTCTCGATCAGCATCTGGAAGGCGAGCCGTCCGCGTCCCGCCCCCATGGCCGCACGGATCGCGAGCTCCTTCTCGCGCACCGACGCCCGCACCAGCAGCAGGTTCGCCACGTTCGCGCACGCGATGAGGACGACGACGCCGACCGCGGCGAGCAGCGTCCACAGCATCGGCTTCACCGGCCCAACGATGAGATCGTGCATCCGGGCGGTTTCGGCGGACTCGTCGCGACTGGTGTTCGGGTACTGCCGCGCCAGCTGCTCCGCGATTCCCTTCATCTCGCCGGACGCCTGGTCCAGCGAGACGCCCGGCTTCAGCCGGGCGACGACGCCGAGATAATGGCCGCCGCGAGTCGGGTTGGCGTCGAAGGTGAGCGGTCGCCAGAACTCGGCAGTGCGAGTGGGAAAGTAGAAATTCGGTGGCATGACGCCAACGACCTCAACGGGCACGCCGTTCAGCGACAGCGCCCGTCCGACCACGTTGGGATCGCTGCCGAACCGTTTCTGCCACATGCCGTGGCTGATGACGATGACGTTGTCGCGCGTGCGGACCTCCTCCTCGGGGCGGAAGCCGCGACCGAGCGCCGGGCGGATGCCCAGCGTCTCGAACGTGTCCCACGACACGGACGCGCAGATCAGCCGCTCGGGTCCGTCGCTGCCGACGTAGGTCGCGTTGCCGGGCCAGAACGCCGAGATGTGTTCGAAGACCGTGGTGCGCGCGCGCCAGTCGAGGAAGTTCGCCGGCGCGACCGCGAAGCGGCCGTACTGGGGCAGGATCTCCATGACCCTGACGAGCCGCTCCGGTTCGGGATACGAGAGCGGCTTGAGCATCACACCGTTGACGACGCTGAAAATTGCGCTGCTCGCGCCGATGCCGAAGGCGAGCGTCAGCACCGCGACGATGGTGAAGCCGGGGGTCTTGACCATCTGGCGGATTCCGTAGCGGATGTCGGTGAGCACGTTGGCGAGCATCCTGAACGCTCCAGGTTGGGGATGAGTGGCGGCGAGGGTTTCGAGATGGTCGGCGACGCGATCGACGCGCGGGCGGATGTGCGGGCGATCGGCGTGCGCGACATCGCGGGCCATGCGCGTCCAGTCGCCGACCTGGGCGCGCGCGAACGCGTCCGCCTCGGCGTCGGTCGCGCCGCGCGCGACGGCGTCGCGGTAGAAGTCTTCCAGCTGCGCAGCGACCTCGCGGATGATGCGCGCCTCGCGTTCCGGCGTCAGCTGCGGGAGCGACAGGTGCGCCCGGACGAACGCCGTCCACTCACGCACGAGTCGGCTCCATCACGGCGTTGACGGCCTCGATGTACGCCTTCCATGTGGCGCGCTGCTCGGCGAGGACGCGGCGTCCTTCGGGCGTGAGCCGGTAGAAACAGCGCTCGCGTTCGCCAGCCTTTTCCACCCATCGTCCTTTGATCAAGCCGCGGTTTTCGAGCCGCAGCAGGGTCGGATAAAGCGTTGGCAGCGCGAAGGTCAGCCGGCCGCCCGACCGCGCTTCGATCAACTTGCCGATCTCATAGCCATGCCGGGCGCGATCCTCGACGAGCGAGAGGATCAGCATCTCGGTACCGCGCGGGCCTTTTCGTGTGTCGCCACTCGACTGAGGAGTGCGATCGCGTAACCCGGCGGCCGCCGCCAGGTTCGCCTCGCCTTATCGGATCTGGATATTGCCCCCCTGCAAGGTCTGCAGGCCCGACTCGTATGCCACGGCGGGGATGAAGATTCTGTACTTATCGCCGGTTCCTGGCTCGCCGTGGTCCTCCAGATCGATCTCGTACTCGTACGACCCGGCGCCGTCTACCGCGGTGTGCCCGAAGATGCTGGCACGTGTCCGATCGTCGCTGCACGCGACCGCCTGCACGTCGATCGTGTTCACCGTGATCGGCTGCAGCGGTCCGTGATCCTGGTACTCCTGCTGCCCGGTGGAGACCCCGGACGAACTCACTTGGGCGTTTCCGCCGAACGTCGCGCTATCGGTGTTCAGCGCAACGATCCACCCTCCGTCGTTGATCTTGATCTCGCACCCGGGCGTGCTGACGATGCCGGTGCGCTCGCTGTTGTCGATGGCGAGATCGTCGATTTCGTTCTGCACGAACCACCCGTAACGATTGCCGCCGACCGTCACGCCGATGATGTCGGTGGGATCGGCGAGCACCCAGGTCCCGAGTGTGGCGCTGGTGCTCTTGTCGATCACACGCATCACGACCGTAAGCGGACCGCCGGGAACGCCGGTGAATGAGTGCTCGAAGGTATACCACCCGGACGCGGCGATGTGCACCGGCGTGCGGCCGGGATCGGCGGGAAAGGCGCCGCAGCGCGTGCCGTTGTTGCTCCCCGAGATCACGAAGCCGAGCGCATCGGTGCCCGCATTGAAGACAAAATCGCGGCGATGCTGGCCGCTGGTATTGCTGACGGCCGACGACCAGTCGAAGCGCCTGTCGAAGTTCGTCTGCGCCCACGTGACGTCGAGGTAGATATCGACGCGTGTTTGATAGCCGCCCGGTGGAAAGATCGCGCTGTACCCTCCCCAGTTCGTATAAGGCGCGTCGTAGACCGGCTGCGGTCCTCCTCCGGACGCGCAGCTGTCGGGATTCGGATCGAGTCCGAGCCTGGCGTGGTAGCTGCCCGATGCGGACGCAATCATGTCGGCATAGCCGCTGCTGCCGTAGAACGACGGCACGCGCTTGATCGTGCCCCCCTCGTTATTGAACCACCCGGCCGTAGTCTGTTCGAACCCGTTGAAATATGGTCCGGGTGGCGCATCGGCCGCCCCCCATGCCGCCGCGAGGGCGGCCATCACGGTGACCGCGGCCGCTCTTCGACCCCGTCTCGGGAATCTCACGCACTTCATTGCTGCTCTCCTTGCGTTGGGGTGCACGGCGTCGGGGAAAGAATTCGACGTCGGCGATCCAAGAATCGATCCGCAGAATCGATCGGGCCAATCGCACGCCAGCGCCTAACAGGACGCGTGTCGGTGGGAAAGCACGCGGACACGATGGGCAACGGGCTTCACATCGTATGACGTGAAGTGGCGCGGAACCGGCGCACACTGTTGAGGTAAAACCTTTGCCGTTGTTGTCAGGGCCGTCGTTCCAGGCCCGCGCCTCGCTCAGCGAGCCCGGGCAGGCTGATCGGCAGCTTTCCCGTGATCGGCGCTTCTCCAGCCAACGCCCTGACCGCCGAGCGTTCCGCCCGATCGTAGGATCAGTCCCGGGACGCGCCCGAATTGGACGCCGCCTGGTGAGGGCGTCGCGTCCCGCGAGGAGGAGTGTCGGCGTTGCGCGTCATTCCTGTGCCCCGACGGGCATTTCCCTTTGGTATTTCCGGCTATTTGGCGATAATCGGCCGCAGATAGGGGCCTTATCCGCGCTGTCGTGAGGGGGAGAGAGGCTGTCGTGAGGGGAGAGAGGCTGCTGTCGTGAGGGGAGGGAGGCTGCCGAGAGGCTGAGAACGGGCGTTATGCTCACCGCGAGACGGCCCTAATGTTTCCTATCGTCTCGCATCGGCCAAGCAGTGCCGCCGCGGCGTCGTGCCGGCGATCGGCATCGGGCTGCAGCTGCCCGATTGGCTCGCGCAGGACCATGCGGAGTTGCGCGTCCTGCTGGTCGAGCCGTCCGCGGCGATCGAAGGCCATCCCGCGTCCACGCTTGGAGGGAACCGTCCCGCCTCCGCGTCGTTGCTCGTGGGACCGGAAGGCGGGGTGGAGCGTGAAGGAGATCGAAGCCGCCATGGGCGCCGGTTACGTGCCCATGACGCTGGCCCGCCGCACGTTTAGGGGCGGACGCCGTAGCGGTGGTCGCGATCGGCGTCCTGCAGTTCGTGTGGGGCGATCTGTGATGCCCGGATTGCGCTATAGTCCCTGCCTCAGCCGTAAACGCGCCCAGGGGGTCACACCATGACGCGTTGGCTTTGCCGCATCCTGTTGCTGGCGGGGATCCTGTCGTCGGCCGCCGCGGCAAAGGCCGCCGCGCAGCCCCACCTCACTGCCCTGACACTCAACCCCTCTGCAGTCGTCGGAGGGAAGCCATCGACGGGCCGCGTAACACTCAGCGGTCCGGCTCCGCCGCTCGGCGTGGAGATACGTCTTTCCAGCGCCCACCCTACGATCGCGGTGGTCCCCGAGAGTGTGACGGTGCCCTCCTCGCAGACGTCGGCGACCTTTGAAATCACGACGAAGCCGCTCGCGAGAAACCCCAACGTCATGCCGCCGAGCGTCGACGTGGTCATCACCGCTACGCAGCTTCGCAAATTGCGGCCTCCGTCGATCAAGAGCGCCCCGCTGACCGTAGCTGTCGCCTATGTCACATTGGTCTTCGTCGCCGGTCCCGTCGACGGCGGTGATGGCACGTTCGGTATCGTGAAGCTCACGGGCCCCGCGCCGGCGGATGGCGCCGTGGTCCACTTGTCGAGTGACAACACGGCTCTGGTGACCGTTCCGGCAAGCGTCACGGTACCAGCGGGCTCTGAGGCTGTCGGCTTCAACCTCGCCACTCTCGGCGTCCCGGCCGCGACGTCTGTCGGGATCTCGGGCGGTCGCACCGTCTTCGATAGGAAGCAGACATCGCTGTTGCTCAAGCCTGCCGAGATGAACCGCATCGAGGTCGTTCCCTTCACGATTACGGGTGGCATGCCGGGCCATGGCAGGGTTTTTCTGACGGGCCGCGTGCCCGACGGCACTGTGGCCGCCGTGAGCATGTCCAGCTCCGGCCCCGCCGCCACGGTGCCGCAGTCCGTGACCGTCCAGGGCGGCCAGTACTGGGCGCCTTTTTCTGTGGCAACGATTCCCGTGGCTGCGCCCACGACGGTGACCCTCACCGGCTCGTACGGCGGCCTTGCGGATACCTATGATGTGATCGTGCAGCCGCCGTCCCTTGAGAAGCTTACAGTGACGCCCGGCACCGTCACGAGCGGTACCTCCGCCATCGGTAAGGTCCGCTTGACCGCTCCGGCGCCCCAGGGCGGCGCCATCGTGAATTTGTACAGCAGCAACACCGCCGCGGCCACCGTCCCCCCGACCGTCACCGTTTTGCATCTCGAGACTGTGAGGACGTTCAACGTGCCGACGCACCCGGTACCGCAAACCACGGAAGTGACGCTGACTGCGGTGTTCAATGGGTCCGACACCGACAAACTCACGCTTCTGCCGTTAAAGCCAGACCTCACGATCCAGAGCCTCAAGTACTACGACACTGAAGGAAACGAAATTCCCTCCGCCCTGGCCGGGCAGTTCTACAGGATGTGTGCGAACGTGGTGAACGCAGGACCCGTTCAGGCAGGCGCGAACAAGCTCTGGATCAGGATGGGATGGCCGGAAGCTACTCCGACCGGAGAAGCGACGTGGATACAGGAAAAGAACGTGCCGGTACTGGCGGCGGGCGCAGGCGCCAGCGTGTGCGCGTTCGGCCCGTCATCGCTCATAAAAGGTACGACTGTCTCTTTCGACGTCCGGGTCGACTTCTACGAAGTCGTGGCTGAATCGAACGAATCGAACAACCGGATTCAGGGTTGAGTCAGGCGTCCACGCGCAAGCACAGGGCCGCCCAGTCGCCTTCGACCTTCTCGTCAATCACCGTCTGCCCCGCGAACGCGGTCCTGATCACCGCGACGTCCGCCGGCGCGAAGCCGCTCAGGATCAGATACCCGCCCTCAACCGCCAGGCTGTCGTGAGGGGGAGAGAGGCTATCGTGAGGGGAGAGAGGCTGCTGTCGTGAGGGGAGGGAGGCTGCCGAGGGGCTGAGAACGGGCGTTATGCTCACCGCGAGACGGCCCTAATGTTTCCTATCGTCTCGTGCGGTCGGTGGACGTCGAGGTCTCCGCCAGCGTCGGTGCCTGACGACGTCCGGCTCCCGCAGCGGGCCGAAGCAGCGCAGCCACCGCCGGACGTGTCCAGAACGACCGCTGCGCGAGGGGCGCCGCATAGGCGAACCTGCCGGCATCCCCTTGCGGAAGGCCCTTGCGCTTCAGGCTCTCTGTCACGCGCCAGGCCGAGATGAGCGGCGCGAGAAGGACACCGAGCACGGGCAGGGTCACGGCCGCCGTCACCCACCAGTTCTTGCCGCCACCCGACGACTGGCCCCATTCCGGGTGCAGGAGTCTCCAGACCACAACGTGGGCCGGCACGATGATCGCTGCCGCCGCGAACCAGCCGAATGAGGCTCTCACCAGGCGCACGCCGACCGGCAGGCGGTCCCAGACATCGTCATGCCGACGAAAGCGGCGAGGGTACCAGACCCTCCAGGACCGCGGCGCTCGAAAGATGTGATGGATGATCCTGGCAAGCCTGTGCCCACGCCGTTGGGCCGCCACGGCCAAGGCCAGCGTCAAGAGCATCGACAGGATCGCCAGAAGCGGCAGGATCTTTCCGGCCAGCTCGAGCGCAATGTGTGGGCTGGCCGCATTCCGCCACACAAGCCAGGCCGCCGTCCCCACGTAGGCGAAGCTCAGGTTGAGCAGGCCAATGCTTTCGATCGCTTCGAGTTCGCTGGGTACCTCCTCTTCGTCATCTTCCCGGCGCGCAAGCACGCTGGTGAAGACGCCGGCATCGGGGAACCGCCGCGCGGGGTCCTTCTCGAGGCACCGCATCACCGTGCTGACCAGTGACGGACTGACCTCGCTGCCGACGATGGGCGGCGGCGCAATCCGTCCGGTGATCCGTGCGGCCAGCACCTCGGCCGGCGTTCGCCCCTCGGTAGGCAACCGGCCCGCCAGCATCGCGTAGCCCACGATGCCAAGCGAGAACAGGTCGCTTGCCGGGCCGATGTCGGGGCTGCCGGAGGCCTGCTCCGGCGACATGTAGTCGGGCGTACCGATGACCACGCCGGTCGACGTGAATGCCGTGGCGCCGCTGTCGATCTTGGCAATACCGAAGTCGGTCAACATCGGGCGATTCGAGCCAGCCTCGAGCAGGATGTTCTGCGGCTTGATGTCGCGGTGCACGACGCCGCGCTGGTGCGCGTAGTGGAGCGCCTCACCCACGGCGATCAGGATTCGGCGCACGTCGGCCTCGGGCAACCGGTTTTCGCGATCGAGGCGCGATGCAAGCGACTCGCCCTCGACGTAGCCCATCACGTAATAGGGCATCCCTTCGTGCTCGCCGAACGAGTAGAGCGGGACGATGTTCGGGTGACTCAGCTTTCCGGCGGTGCGTGCCTCGCGCAGGAATCGCTCCCGGTAGTGCTCCGACAGCGCCCGTTCGGGAGGGAGAACCTTGATCGCCACGTCGCGATCGAGGCCGCGTTCGTGGGCCAGGTAGACGATGCCCATGCCGCCGCGGCCGAGTTCGCGGACGACCCGATAGTGCGTGCCGAGGGCCTGCTCGAGCAGCACGCGCAGCCGGTCGTGCGGCTGGGCGTCGGCCCAGAGGCGCTCGCCACAATGCGGGCAGAACTTCGCCCCATCGACCAGTTCTCCGCCGCAGTGCGCGCAGGTCATGGCGTAACCGATCTCCTGGGGGCGGAGCTCATTTCGTCGAAGCGCCACCTTCGGTTACAGTCTTGCCTTCGGCCACGGCGCGTCAAGCGAAAACAGCGACCCCAATGCTCCACTATCAGGGCGTCCATCACCGCTACGGCGACCTCGTCGCGCTGCACGATCTGAACCTCGAGGTGGCGCCCGGCGAGATCTTCGGGCTCCTCGGGCCGAACGGCGCGGGCAAGACCACGGCCATCAAGATCGCGGCGACGCTCCTCCGCCCGACCTCCGGCCGCGTGCTCCTCGATGGCATCGACGTGCTCGCCGATCCGCTGGGCGCGAAGCGGCGCCTCGGCCTGACGCCCGACACGCCGTTCTTCTACGGCGGCTTGACCGGCCGGCAGTTCCTGCGTTTCGTCGGGAACATCCGCGAGATGCCTTCCGCTCCGCTCGAAACGCGCATCGCGGAGCTGATGGCGTTCTTTCACCTCGATGACGCCGCCGACTCCGCCATCCTGACCTACTCGATGGGGATGAAGAGGAAGCTCGGCCTCGCGTCGGCCGTCCTGCATCGGCCGAAGGTGCTCATTCTCGACGAGCCAACTTCGGGCCTGGACCCGCACGCCTCGCGGGACGCGCGCGCGCTGCTCGTGTCTCTTCGCGACGCGGGCACCACCGTCTTTCTCACGACGCACGTGCTGCAAATCGCCCAAGCCGTGTGCGATCGTGTTGGCATTCTCGACCGCGGGCGCCTCGTGGCCGTCGGCTCGCTCGCCGAGCTCCGCGCGCGCGAGCAGGAGGATCTGGAAGACGTCTTCGTGCGCGTGACACGTCCCGGAAGCGAAGAGAGCGACCCCGCGTGAACGCCCTGGCGCACCACCAGATTGCGCGATGGCGGAGCCTGGCGGGAGAGCTGCGTGCCGGCCGAACGCAGTGGGACGCACTCCTTGGCACAGTGCTGTCGGTTCCGGTGATGCTGCTGGTCGGGTACTGGGCGCTCGGCGACTGGCTTCGGCTCTCCACGGCGCTCGTCGACCGCGCCGGTCTCGACATCATGGTCGTGATCAGCCGGGTGCTCGTGGGGGTCCTGTTCCTGGCAGCCGTGCCGATGCTCCTCGCGGCGACCTATCGGACCATCTACCCCGAAGGCGAGCTGGCGTTGCTGCGAAGCCTGCCGATCGGGCGGGTACAGCTCTTTGTGCTCAGGTTCGTTCCGTGTGGACCTATGGTCGCGATGGCGCTGCTGCCGGCCTTCCTGATGGCGGGCGCCACGTACGTTCGCGTCGGATCCGCTCAGGCGGTTGTCTGGCTCGCGTTGGGATGGCTGCTGTTGTCGACGTTCGGCGGCGCCGTGGTCTTCGCGCTCGCCGTGGCGTGTGGCGGCCTCCGATCCGCCCGCACCGGCCGCGTGCTCGGCGACGCGCTGCTCACCGTGGGGCTGCTCGCGATGGTCGCCCTGTTCGCCTGGACCAGGTACTTCGTGCAGACCGAGGTGCTGGTGCGTGGCCTGTCTGACTTGGCTCCAGGACTGAGAATAATCCCGCAGGCGTTGTCGATCTTTGTCGTTCCGCAGGGTGGCCACGAAAGTCTTCGCTTGCTGGCGGGACTGGGCGTCAGCCTGTTGGTGCTCTGCGGCGCCGCGCGCTTCGACGACTTCGCGCTGCAGCGGGCGTGGGGTTCGCCCTGGACCTCCCGTCGCACCGCGTCGCGCGGCCCGACGCGTCGCCCCCGCTTCGAGTGGCTGCCGCCGCAGACGCGCGCCCTGGTAGTAAAAGACCTTCCTGAGATTCGCAGATCGGCCCTCGCCCTCGCGATCCTCTTGCTCTTCACCCTGATGGGTTACCTCGGTCTCGCCCAGGTGACTGGCCGCACGCTTGGTGCACCCACTCCACCACCGTGGAAGGCGTTAATGTGGACGGCCCTTCCGCACGTCTTCTTCCTCTGGATTGTCCCGGCCGCCACACTGCTCGACGTGTCGCTCGAAGAACGGCAGTCGTTCCAGTTTCTGCGGGGCCTGCCCATCAGCCTGTCGCGCGTGCTCTGGGTGAAGTTCTGGGTCTCGTGGATTCCGATTGTCGTGTGCGGCCTCCTCCTGTCGCTCGGTCTTGCCTGGGCAGGAACGACCGGCGCCGGCACTGCGGCGGCTCTCGCGGCGGGGTTCGTGCCAGCCTCGGCGGTGGGCACAATGTGGGCTCTGCTCGCCGGCCGCCTGACGACGCCGACGCGAGGATCGGGAACCGGAGCGGCGCCGTTTCTGCTGTATTCGGTGGCGCTGTGGCTGCCTGTCTACGGGGTCGTGTCCTACGCAAGCCTGCAGGCTGGACGACGGGCGTCGGCCGAGGTTGGTATGGCGGCCGCGCTCGTCTTCCTGCTCTGGCAGCTTCCGCTGCCCATCATGTGGAGGCGCCTGCTGCGCCGGTGGGAGCTGTCGTGAGGGGAGAGAGGCTGCTGTCGTGAGGGGAGGGAGGCTGCCGAGGGGCTGAGAACGGGCGTTATGCTCACCGCGAGACGGCCCTGATGTTTCCTATCGTCCCGTCGCCCGTCCGGCCGTTCTTGAGGAGAACGTGAAAATCCGACGTGAAAGTGCGGCCGTCCGATCGCTTACCGCCCTCGACGCGGGACTCTTGCGCAACCTCCGCCTTCGCCCCGATGTCGGCCTTCGGCTGCGTCGGGGCTACGGCGGGACAAGTCAGGCGTTCTCGAACGCGAGCGATTCGGCGAGCCTCGGGTCGCGCAGCGGGACGAGCGCCTGCCGTCGCAGCAGCCAGCTCGCCGCCGCCACGAAGCACCCGCCGATGGCAACGAGCGCGGCCACGTCCAGAGCCGACGGGCGGAGCCCCTCGGGATGGAGCGTGGGCATGACCTGCCAGTAGAGATCCACGAAGTGCATGGCGAGGAGCCAGGCGCCCCCGGCGGCCAGGGTCGCTCCCTTCCGCTTGACGGTCCGCCCCATCAGGTAGAAGAACGGCGCCACGAAGTGTCCCGCCGCGAGGAACAACGTGACATACATCCAGGACCCTTCGAGCCGCGCCTTGTACCAGATCGTCTCCTCCGGCAGGTTCGCGTACCACATCAGGAGGAATTGGGAGAAGGCGATATAGGCCCAGAAGGCGGTGAACGCGAAGAGGAACTTCCCGATATCGTGCAGGTGCTCGGCGCTGATGACCGTATCCAGCAGCCGCGCCCGGCGCATCGCCACCGCGACGACCGAGAGCAGCGCGATGAACCCGACGAAGGAGCCCGCGAAGAAGTAGACGCCGAAGATCGTCGAGTACCACTTCGGCGTGAGCGACATGATCCAGTCGATCGAGGCGAGGGTCTGGGTCACCGCAAGAACGATGATGGCGGGTCCCGCGATACGGCGCAGCCGGGCTGACACTCCGGGATCGCCCGTGACGTCCTGACCGCGCGAGCCGCGGTAGTACAGGATGGCGATGAAGGACCAGATTCCGAAGTAGAGCGCCGCCCGGATCAGGAAGAACGGCACGTTGAGGTATGGCGCCTTCCAGCGAAGCAGCGCATCGTGCTCGGCCGCCCCGGGAACGGTCCACGAGTAGAGATCGCGCAGGCCGAGGAGCAACGGGAGGAAAAGAGCCGCCATCAGGGGGAGCATTGCGAAGATCGTCTCCCCGATCCGTCGCACCACGATCCCCCATCCGCCCTGGGACGCATATTGAATCAGCACGAAGAAGAGCGCGCCGAGGGCCAGGCTCAGAAAGAACAGGAACGACACGAGCCACGAGAAGAAGAACTGCTTCGGATTGGCCGCCCCCAGAATCGCGCAGGCCGCCGCTCCCAGCAGCGCGCAGACGGCGGCGATGAGCGGAATGCGGTTCCATGGGTGTCCCGGCGGGATCGTGGCCTGCTCGGGCCGCAGCGCGACAAGGTCGCGCTCACTCGCTACTGCTCGTTCGCTCATCGGTTCCTCAGGACTCCAGGATCTCGACGCTTCGGGCGCCCAGCGACTCGAGCAGCTTTCCGGTGGCCGACTGATCGAACAGGGGATCCCACGATTCAATCGAGATGAAGAAGGCGTCGTCGGTCACCCGCTCGAAGACCTTGGATCGGAAGAGCGGATGGTGGTGCATGGGAAGCCGGTTCAGACCGAACATGCCGAACACGGCGCCCAGCGCGGCGAAGAGGATTCCCACCTCGAACGTGATCGGAACGAAGGCGGGCCAGGCGAAGTACGGTTTGCCGCTGATCACGAGGGGATAGGCGCTGGCGTGGACCCACCACTGCAGGACGAATCCGAGCGCGGCCCCCAGGAGTCCCATGCCGAGGACGATCCACGGGAGCGGCGAGCGCCGGAGCCCCATGGCTCCCTCGAGGCCGTGGACGGGAAACGGGGTGTGTGCGTCCCACCGGGTGAAGCCCGCGTCACGCACGCGCTCGCACGCGTGATAGAGGTCCGCCGGCGTCGCGAACTCGGCGAGGATTCCATAGTAGGGTGCTCGGGACGACCCTGAGGTTCTCGAAGGGTCGAAGGGCATCAGGAGGCTCCCTCGGGAGCGGGCTCGGGCCCACCGGCCGGGCGCGCAGCCCGGTGGTCCCTGATCTCGCGTTCGGGGCCGGGCTGCCAATGCGGATCGGCCTGCGGCAGGACGGTCTTGACCTCGGCGGTCGCCACCATCGGAAGAAAGCGCACGAACAGGCAGAACATCGTGAAGAAGAGCCCGAAGCTTCCAAGAAGACACGAGATGTCCCAGATCGTGGGAGTGAAGTAGCCCCAGGACGAGGGGAGGAAGTCGCGGTGCAGCGACGTCACGATAATCACGAACCGCTCGAACCACATGCCGATGTTGATGACGATCGACAGAACGAACAGGATCGGGATGCTCGTACGCGCCTTCTTGAACCAGAAGATCTGGGGGCTGATCACGTTGCAGGTGATCATCGTCCAGTAGGCCCAGGCGTACGGCCCGCGCGCGCGGTTCAGGAACGTGAAGATCTCGTAAGGGTTTCCGCTGTACCAGGAGGTGAAGAACTCCGTGGCATAGGCGAAGCCGACCATCGTCCCGGTCACGAGCATGATTTTCGCCATGTAGTCGAAGTGCCGGAGGGTGATGATGTGCTCGAGGCGAAACGCCGTGCGACAGATCACCATGAGCGTCAGCACCATGGCGAACCCGGAGAAGATCGCGCCCGCGACGAAGTAGGGCGGGAAGACGGTCGTATGCCATCCGGGGAGGATGGAAACCGCGAAGTCCATCGAGACGATCGAATGAACCGAGAGGACCAGTGGCGTCGCGAGGGCCGCGAGAATGAGGTAGGCGGTTTCGTAGTGATGCCATTGCCGGACGGAGCCCCGCCAACCGAGGGCGAAGATGCCGTAGGCGAGCTTCCGGGTGCGGGTTTTCGCGCGATCGCGCATCATCGCCAGGTCCGGGATCAGGCCGACGTACCAGAACAGGGCCGAGACGGTTCCGTACACGCTGACCGCGAAGACGTCCCAGAGAAGAGGGCTCCTGAAGTTGGGCCACATGTCCATCTGGTTCGGGATCGGGAACATCCAGTAGGCGACCCAGACGCGTCCCACGTGGATCCCCGGGAACGTCATGGCACACATGACCGCGAAGATGGTCATCGCCTCCGCCGAGCGGTTGATCGAGGTGCGCCATTTCTGTCGGAAGAGGAAGAGGATCGCCGAGATGAGTGTTCCGGCGTGCCCTATCCCGACCCAGAACACGAAATTCGTGATGTCCCACGCCCAGCCAACGGGGACGTTGAGTCCCCAGACGCCGATCCCCTCCCAGAACAGCCACGAGACCGCCACGCCGAGAAGGCCAAGGAGCGCGAGGGAGGGGATGAAGAAGAGCCACCAGCCGATCGGTGTCCGCCGCTCGACCGCCTCCGCGACAACCTCCGTGATGGCGTGGAAATCCGGCGACCGCAGAATGAGCGTGGGACGGCCCGCGACAGGGGTATCGAGCAGATCTGCTTCAGTCTGGGCCAAGCCTCCTCTCCCTCCCTCAGTTCGAAGAGTTGCCGTTTGTACCATCGCCTATCGCGCGAGTCAAGCACCCGCGTCCGCCTCCGCGCGGAGGCGGATCGTCAGGCCGATCTGTTTGAGCAGCGGTTCGAGGTCGTCTCCGGAGGCTGGAAGGCAGGCGAGGATCCTCGCTGCGGTCTGGCTGACCCACGGGTCTGCTCCCGGAAGCGCGCGCACCCCCCCGGCGTCGAGGAGCCCTTGCCACGCCTCGTGCGTCTCGGTCGCGAACTGCTGGAGAAGCGACGGCGGTGCTCCCGCGCGATGGATCCACGAGATGCGCTCTGCCAGCTCGTGTGCCTCGACCAGCCCCGAGTTCATGCTGTGCACGCCGACCGGAGCCGCCTGGTGCGCGGCGTCCCCGGCGAGCCAGACGCCGCCGTTGCCGAAGCTCCGCGTCAGGCGCCTCTCGAACAGGCCGAGCGTCGACCAGTAAATCTGGGTCGGCCGCGCCGTGCACCAGGGAGCCCTCGCGGCGATCAGCTGTTCGAGGCGCTCAAACGATGTCGCGTGTTCCTTGGCGTCCCGGATCTGGAAACCCCATCGGCATCGCCCCTCCTCGAGGGGCCAGTAGACGCTCGTCAGGTCCGGATCGAGAATCACGCGCACTTCCGCTGGAAGTTCCCCCGCCGCCTCGATCTCATAGACGGAGAAGATCTCGCCCGCGCCATGCTCCTCCATCTCGATGCCGGCCATCCGCCGTACGGCCGAGTCGTACCCGTCGGCGCCGATGACATAGGCCGGCCGGATTGTCTCGCTTCCCAAGACGACCCACTCGCTTCGCGCGACAGGGTAGCCGGTCGCGACCTGGTCGAGCTTCGCCACCTCCGCCCGGGGAATGTCATCGTCGGCGTCGAGGGACTGGAGACGGTGTCCCCACAGGACCTTGAGGTTCCTCTGGCGGAGCGCCTCCTCGACCGCCCTCTCCAGCAGGCTTTGTCGGAGGATGAGGAGGTACGGATGCCCGGAAGCGAGGGCCGCATAGTCGATCTCGGCGCGCCTCTCCCGTCCTTCGTAGTACGCGACCTTCGTCAGCTTCCGCCCCGCGCCGATCAGCCCTTCGGAGAGCCCCACCTCGTCGAGAATCCGGAGCGTGCCCGGATGGATCGCGAGCGCGTAGCTGTGCTGGGTCGTCCGCTGGTGCATGTCGACGACCTCCACCCGGACCCCGTGCTGCTGCAGGAACAGGGCCGCGACGAGACCGACCGGACCGGCGCCGACGACGAGGACCTCAGGGTCGGAGTGACGGAACATCGAGCTTCCTCCTCGCGCGATGTGATGGACAGGGGTTCTCTGAGACGTGAGCCCAAGCGCAGCGTTCGTTACGAACCTTGTAGAACCTTGTAGAACCTTTAATCCATGTTCGCCAACTGCGCGAGGATCGCGTCAATGGGCGCCTTCGCGCACGTGAACATCGGCGTGTCCCGCTGCGTATAGAGGCTCGCCTCCGTATAACGCAGCCGCCCCACCAGATCGACGAACTCCTGCGGGTAGTCCGAGTCGAACGCGACCATGAAGTCCTGGTCGTCAATGCCGTAGCTGTAGCTCGTGTTCAGGCGGACGCCCTTGAACGGCGCGGACGCGGCGATATGCTCGTCCATCATCCCCTGCCGCGCGTGGGGCGAAAGGCGGTACCACGACCGCGTCTTCGTGAAGGGATACACGAACAGGTACTTCCCCTGGCCCGCCTCCAGCTCGACGCCCTCGCCGGCTCCCTTCATCTTGTTGACGTACGGCGACCGCCGCTGCAGCGAAAGGAGGCTGTAGACCTGCGACAGGTAGGCGCCCAACCGCGACCGTCTGATTGCCGCCTCCATCGACTGGAAGCACAGCGGGTCGTACGCGATCCGCCAGAGCATGAAGTCCACGTCCGCGCGCAGGCCCACGAGTGAATAGGTGCGGAGGATCAGGTCCTCGGAAGACTCCCACTTCCGCACCAGCTCGATGAACTCGGTTCCCGCCGCCCGCCGCTCGTCCGCGGGGAGCCGGCGGAACACCGGGTCGAGCCGGTAGAACGCATAGTTGAGGAACTGGCGGTGTTGCCTGTCCGGGACCTTGCCGGAGACGATCCCGGTCGGGTCGAGGTCCACGGACGGACCGCGGCGGGGCGACGGGACGGTGCCCTCGGGAGAGTGCTCGCCAGCCATTGAAGAGGCAACGTATGACGTCCTGCCACGGACTGTCAAGATCGCGTCAACAGATCGCGCGCCGCCACCGCGTTGCCGCGAGCCCCTCGAACCGACACGGCGGCCAACCTGAGCAGTTGCAGTGTGTCAGTCTTCATTTCCGCGTATCCGCCTGCGGTGAAGGCGGGTAGACTATCCGGACCTTTGACGAACTCGGGAGGCTTGGCATGAATGCAGTGGCGCTCGTCATCGCCCTCCTTGGGACCGCAGCGGTCGTCGGTGCAGGCATGTTCTTCACGTTTCGGGGGTTCAGAGCGGCGAACCGTCCGCCGGTCGAAGTGAAGCCCGCGCACGCGAAGAACAATCCGCACGACGCGGCGATGACCGCCGAGCTCAAGCACTTCTTCGAAGGCAAGCAGTGTTCGGCCTGCAGCCGGCCGATTCCGCCGGTGCACGCCTTCGAGCTGCGTCCCGGACTACTGAACGCCGATACGCGCGAAGCGATCGCCTGGGTCGAGATCCCGGCGGCAAACCTGTCCACCACGCTCGAGAGTCACGTGCCGATCTGCTCGAACTGCCTGGTCATCGAGACGTTCCGCCGACAGCACCCCGATCTCGTCGTCGATCGTCACCGCACCATCGAGAATCCATCGAATTGACGACCGCGGAAAGACGGATGGAGGCAGGACAGTCCGGCCAATCAGCCCCCGAACAGATCGCCGGCCAGGTACTTCAATCCGGTATCGACCGCCACGGTCGCGACGACCCTGCCGGGGCCGAGCTCGCGCGCCAACTGGACGGCGGCGGCGACGTTGAGGCCGCTGGACGTGCCGACGAGGAGACCCTCCTCACACGCGAGGCGCTTTGCCATCGCCCGCGCCTCGGCTTCATCGATCGCGCGTGCTTCGTCATAGGGCCGGTCCATCATGTGCGGCGGGACGCTGCCGGTCGCGATCCCTTCCACGTGGTGGGCGCCGCCACGTCCTTCGGTGAGCGCGGGGGAGGACGACGGCTCGAGTGCGACAACGCGCGCGGTGCTCCCGCCGTCGCGGAGCGCGCGCGTGACGCCGCGTACCATTCCGCCCGTGCCCACTGCGCCGCAGAACACGTCGAACCGGCCGCCGGTCTGTTCGAGCAGCTCGCGGCCGATGCCGGCGTAGCCGTCCAGCGAGTCTTCGTTGTGGAATTGATCCGTCCAGAACGTGTCGGGCTCCGCGGCGAGCACCGCGATCTCCTTCTTGAACCGTTCGAAGAGCGCCGGCGTCACCTGGCCGCCGTCGCTCGGCACCATGCGCAGCTCGGCGCCGAAGGCCCGCATGGTCAGGAGCTTCTCGCGGGCGAACGCGTCGGACGACAACACGACGAACCGGTACCCTTTGACGGCACATACCATCGCGAGCGATGAGCCCGTGCTGCCGCCGGTGAATTCAACGACGCGCATCCCCGGACGCAATGCGCCGCGCCGCTCGGCCCCCTCGATCATCGCCAGCGCCATCCGATCCTTGTACGAGCCGGTCGGATTGAAGAACTCCAGCTTGACGAGGACGTCGGCCGCGCCCACAGGCACGACGTGCCGCAGCCGCGCGATGGGCGTGCGGCCGATGGTGCTGAGCACGGAATCAGCGATGGCGGTTGTCGTCATGAGTACCCCCCCGGAGATCCTCTATCCTAAATCGACTGCCCACCGAATCGATCATTGTTGCTAGGATGACGAGGAGCATATGCGACGTCCCTTCCACACCCTCGCCGCGGCCTGCGTCCTCGCGTTGATTGCCGCGGCGACCGGGCGGCCGGAGGCCCAGCAGGCTCCCCCGCGTTTCCGTGCGGGAGTCGACGTCATCCGGGTCGAAGTGTCGGTGCTCGACAAGGACCGCAAGCCCGTGCGCGGCCTGACGCGGGCAGACTTCACGATCCTGCAGGACGGCAAGCCCCAGGAGATCGTCGCGTTCGGCGAGGTCAGGATTCCGGATGCGCCGCCTGCGACCGCCGCGAGCTGGACGCGCGAGGTCGCGCCGGAGGTCAGCACCAACCGCGCCCTCGACGGCCGCCTCGTGCTGCTCCTGCTCGACGACGGCCTCGAGCCCGGGCCGTTCGCGACGAGAACCAAGGAGATCGCCCGCAGCGTCGTCGAGCGTCTGGGGCCCGACGATCAAGCGGCCGTGGTGTTCACGCGCGACAATCGTCCCGCACAGGATTTCACCGCCGATCGCGCGAAGCTGTATACCGCGATCGATCACTTCACGACGGGATTCGTATTCAGCCAGAAACGAGAGGACCGCGCGAGCGGCGGCGACAGCCTCTACTACAGGTATTCAATCGACACGCTCGGCGAGATTGCGAAATCGCTCGTGGACATTCCTCACCGGAGGAAGGTGCTCGTATACATTGGAATCGGCGTGCCGATCAGTGTCGAGGAGGCGGCGACTCCGATGGCCATGGGATCCAGCGACGGCAGCAGTGCGGATCTGCAGGCACGGGCGCTCGAGTCGATCGGCGCGCTGGGACAGGCGCTGAGACGCGCGCGGATGTCGAACGTCACCGTGTACTCGATCGACAGCGCTGGCCTCGGAGGGCTGGAGGCGTACGCGGCCGCGCACCCGGGATACATGGCGCCGGCAGGTCAAATGCGCGACTATCTCCACACGGTCGCGGCGGCCACCGGAGGGCGCGCCGCAGTCGAGGTCGAAGACTACAGACCGGTGATCGAGCGGGTGTTCGAGGAGAACACCTCGTACTACCTGATTGGTTACCGCGCCACCACGCCCGCAAGCGACGACAAGTTCCGGCGGCTGGACGTGAAGGTGAACAGGCGTGGGACCGTGGTCCGCGCCCGCAGCGGCTTCGAGCCGCCAAAGCTGCGGAAGAAAGACAACTCGCCCCCGTCCCCCCTGTTCAAGGCGCTCGCGGGTGTGCTGCCGGACGACGGGATCGCGATGCAGGTGTCCGCCGCGCCGTTCGCCCGCGGCAAGGAGACGCCGGCAGTCGCCATCGTCGGCGGGTTGCGGCATCCGCTAGGAGAGAAGCGGAGCGGCTTCGAAGAGGTGCAGCTCCTGACGAGTGCGTTCACGCCGGAGGGGCAGTCGCGCGGTTCGTTCAAACAGACGGCCCGCCTGAAGCTGAGGGCCGACGCGCAGGGCGACGCGTCGTACGAAGTGCTGTCGCAGATTGCCCTGAAGCCGGGCCGGTACTCCCTGCGTATCGCCGCGCACAACCCCGACATCGGACGCACCGGAAGCGTGTACTACGATCTCGTGGTTCCGGATTTTGGAAAGGAACCGGTGTCGTTGTCCGGCGCCCTCATATCCGCCAAGCCGGCCATGCCCGCGGCGCCGAAAAACGCGCTCTCGACCATCACGCCCGTCATCCCCACGAGCCGGCGTGACTTCGAGCAAGGCGACCAGGCGCAGGTGTCGCTGCGGATCTACCAGCGCGGCTCGAAGCAGCGGGTACCGATCACCGTGAAGGCGCGCATCGCCGACACGAATGATGCCGAAGTGTACAGCGTCGAGGAAACCATCGCGGCCGAACGCTTCTCGGCCGATCGCGCGGCGGACTATGGCTTCACGATTCCGCTGTCGCGCCTGGCTCCGGGTTCCTACCTGCTGACCTTCGAGGCCGGGACGAGCACCCACTCCGCGCGGCGCGACGTCAGGTTCACGGTGCGCTGATGCTCACGGGACTCCGGAAGTACGCCGGCAAGGCCGTCCGTCGTCACGCGCTGCCCGCCCAGGCTGACGAGAGGAGATGACCACCACATGCCCGGCATCGCAACCATCGCCTTCGTGATGTGCGTCGCACAGGCGCAGCCCGCACCCTCCGCCGACATTCAGAGCGTGAGCTGGATGGCCGGACACTGGATTGGGGTCGAAACCGAGGATCTCTCCGAGGAAATCTGGCTCCCGCCGGCGGCCGACGGGATGGTCGGCATGTGGCGCTGGGCGAGCAAGGGGAAGCTGCGGCTGTTCGAGTTGCTGACCATCAGCAGGGAAGGCGACGGCCTCGCGCTGCGCCTGCGGCACTTCCGGCCGGATCTATCCGCACTCGAGGAGACGGACAAGCCGTTCGTGCTGCCGCTGATCGAATCTGCGCCGAACGAGGCGGTGTTTGCAGGCACCGGCAGCGACAACGGGCCGCTGCGCATCACCTACAGGCGCGTGGGTGAGCGGCTGGAGGCGTCGGTCGAGAAGGGTGCGACGAAGAGCAGCTTCACGTATCGCCTGAAGAAGTAATGGCAGTCCCGCAGCTTCGGGGTTGCAATCTCCCCCGCGTCATCGAAGGCGGTGTGCGCCTTCACGGCCAGGAGTTCATGAGCCGCGTGCAGTACGAGTTCGGTCGGGGCCGTTACGGCCTCCGCTTCCGTTCGCTGTATCGATCAGCCGTGCGCCACATTGCGCCGACCGGCGATTGCGCGCAACGCCGCGGCGGTGAGCGTCGCCGGCACCACGCCGCGTACCTGCAACCGCACGACGGCGTCAGCCGGCGTCGATTCGATCGCCGCGGCGACGCGACCGTGCGCCTCGACACCGTCGAGGTCGGTGAATGACAGCGTGACCATCGGCCGCGCGGGCAGCGGGCGGAACTCGAACGCGCCGAGCCCGGATCGCGTCAATTCCAACACGACATATCCCTTCGTCTCACGCGCTTCGGCGAACGACGTGCGCTCGACCGAGCCGGCATAGATTACAGGCGGCCGGCCGGCAGGTCGCAACACCTGGTGTCGATGAATGTGTCCGCTCAGCGTGACAGCGGCGCCGCGCGGCAGGTCAGCGGTGCGGATCACGTCAGCTCCGGTGCGGAACGTGAAGTTGCCCGGGCCACACGTCGCACCCTCGATGCATTGATGAATGCACAGTACTCGGGCGTCGGCCGAGGGCATGTTGCGTGTCGCCGCGGCGAGCACATCCTGGAACCGGTGGCGGATCCCCCAGGTGTACGGGAAACCAATGAACGCGGCGCGTACCCCGCGCGCCTCGAGCACGACGGTGCGCGGGCGATCGAAGAGATGCAACCCCTCATGGAGCGCCAACAAGGGATACGGCATCCGGCCCCGTTCGTGGTTGCCAGGGACGAGCAGCACCGGCATACCGGACGCTGCGAGGCGCTTCAGTGGCGCGAGTGCCGCTTCCGCCAGCCAGGCCGGGACGCGGCTTCGGTACAGGAGATCGCCTCCGTGCACCACGACATCGACATCGCCGCCGCGGGCGGGCTCGAGCGCCCGGTCGAAGTTCTCAAAGAAGTCGTGGCCGCGCCGACGGCGGACGACGCGCGGACGCGTGGGCAGGTCGAGGCCGAGATGCGTGTCGGACACGAACAACACGCGCATGTCACACCCACGAGAGCGCAGAGGCGAGGCGCGCGTCGGCGAGCGGAGGTGCCACGTCGAATCGCACCGCGACGGAAGCCTCGGCGGCAACCAGCCGCTTGAGTTCGGTCGTGAGTACCCGCAACCGATCGAAGCGAGCAATGGTGAACGCCTGATGACGGCTGGCGATCGGGCGGCGGTGGCCAGCCGGAATCGGCGGTGTCATGTTCGCGCCGGCCGCGCCACGGAATGCGATCTCCCCATTGTCGATGATGAGCAGTCTCGCACTGGCCTCACCAGGTTCACTCCAGAGGACGGTCGCATCGACCAGCCGGGTCAACCACCTCGCGCGGCGGCGCGCCAGCGAGGCGCGTATCACGAGCCGCTCCAGAGCGGCCTGCGCCGTTTCGGGCGTCCACGCTGTCACGCGATCATCTGTCACCCCCGCCACATCGGTGTCGCGGTCTCGCCGCCCCTCTCTCCACAGCCGTGCGCCCAATAGGAGCAGCCTCGCCGGCATGGGGAGATCCTGGCGAGACAGCTCGTGGTGGGCCGCACACAGCCGCGCGAATCCCGCATCGAAGATGGCCGCATCCGGGGCCCACCGGCCACGGCCGAGCGCGGCGCGGTTCGCCCGCGCGAGCGAGGCGAACTGGTCGAGTGTCTCGGCCGACGAAAACGGTCCGACCCGACAGCGCGCGGACGCGTGCGGCCTGCGCCCGCCGAGATCGGGCCGCGTGAACCAGACCGCACGGTCGTCGTCGGTGAGCGCCACGTTATACGGGGGTCGGTGGCCCTTGATCTCGTCGGCCTCGAGCAGCGCCGCTTCGAGCACACTCGCGGTGACCTCGAACGAGATCGCGCGCGCCTGCGACAACATCTCGAGCGTCCGCTCGGCCAGACCATGCTGATGGCGGAAGTGGCTGTTGACCCGATGGTGCAGCGACGAAGCCTTGCCGACGTACAGCACGTCCCCGCTGGTGCGCAGCATCCGGTAAATGCCAGGCGCGTCCGGAATCGCGAGCCGCACGTCGCGCGGCATCGGCCAGACGCGCCGCGAACGCTTCGCTGAACCGACAGGCGCGGCGAGCCACTCGCCGAGCGCGCTCCAGGTCGACACGCCGTTCGCATCGAGTAACTGCACCAGCTCTCGCCAGACGAACGCAGTGGCCGCGACGTGGTCGCCGCTGCGGCGCAGGACGCCGACCGCGCGGCCGAAGTATCCAGCAAGCGCGCGCAGGCTGCGGCGTGGCAGGTCGGGCAGGAGGCGTCTCGCGATGTCATGCGTGCAGACGACATCCAGCAGAGGCGCATCGCCCGCCAGCACGCGCAGAAACGGCCGCTCGAACCGGGCGAAATGAATGACGGTCGGCGCCGGCTGGTGCGCGAACGCGGCCGCCTGATCCGACAACTCGCGCCAGGCGACGCTCGCCTCGACACCGTCCCGCATCATGCGCTCGGAGATGCCCGTGATCCTCGCCACCGCCGGGGGAATCCGCTCGCTCTCCGGAAGCGTGATCAAGCGCGTGTGCACGTCCGTGACGGTTGTGCCGACGCGCGCCCACCCAAGTTCGAGGAGATGGCCGCGCGGGGCCGCGGCTGTGGCCTGACAGTCGACCACCAGCACGTCGAGCTGCGGCAGGATCCGCTGCATCGTGATCCAATGACAGAGGGCCACGGCGGCACAGCGTAGCACATTCGCCGTTTCTTCGCCCCGCCATCGAGATGGCGTCATTCGAGGCCCGAGAAAAGACCGATTCGATCGATTACACGCTATTCGTGTAACATGTAATAGCGGCCGTGACGTGATTCAGTCCTTTGCCGACCAGACTGCTGCCGACCTGTTCCGCGAACGGAACACGCGAGCCGCGCGCCGAATCCCTCGCGATATCTGGCGGGTCGCGCAGCGGAAGCTCAAGGCGCTCGACGTCGCCGCGCGACTCGAGGATCTTGCCATTCCGGCTGGCAATCGGCTGGAGGCCCTGAAGGGAGTCCAGGGGGGTCGGTTCAGCATTCGCGTCAACGATCGGTATCGCGTGACGTTCCGCTGGGAGCTCGAACATGCCTACGAAGTCTCGGTCGAAGATTATCGCTAGGGATCCGGACTGGTTGGGACCCGCCGTCCCTCCTGGTGAGATGCTGCTCGAGGAGTTTCTGAAGCCGATGGGCATCGGGCAGGTGGAGGCGGCTCGTCGTCTCGAGATCTCGCTGAACCGGTTGAACGAGATCGTCCTCGGCAAGCGTGGCATCACCGCCGACACGGCGTTGCGCCTGGCGCGGCTGTTCAAGACGTCGGCCCAGTTCTGGATGCGGCTGCAGGCCGACTGGGATCTGCATCTGGCAATCCGCGCGCGGAGAGCATCTTGAACGTGGCCTGCTGAGGCTGGGGATGATGAGCACGAACACGAACACGGTGATCATTACTTTGGGAAACGCTAGAGCAATACTCCCGCTCCTTCTACACCTTGGAGGCGGGATGCTCCATTGACCAGCGCACGCGCTCGGCAACGAAGGCCGTGAACGGGGCGATCTTCATATCGATGCTCGCGGCATCCAGCGACGACAGGTAGGCATCACGGTCCTCGACGCGGATCACTGTCCAGGGATAGCCGCCGGATGCCAGCATCGCGTTCATCACGAAGCGCGCCATACGCCCATTGCCATCCGGATAGGGATGGACGTAGCCGAACAGCCAGTGACCGAGTACGGCGCGGACGCCGGGGTGTTCTTCCTGTTCCAGGAGATCGAACAGCTCCTGCATCGCATCGCTCACGGCCTCCCACCGCGGCGGCACATAGCGCGACGTGCGCAAGTAGACAGCATCGTTCCGATAGCCCGCGAGGGAAGCGGCCGGAACAATGCCCGCGGCCACGCAGGGCTGAAAGAGTTGACGGTACCAGTCCATGTGCGTCGCGCGCGCGCGCGCCCCGGGGTTCGCGCCCGCAATGATCTCCGCGACCGCTGCCTTCACTTCCTGGAAGGCCTGCCAGTAGCCGCGCGCGGCGAGTGCATCGCGGCTCTTCCGATCATCCTCATGATGATCAGGGTCCCAGTTGCCCAGCTGCACCCTCTCAATGAGCTGCGGCGTCACGCTGTAGCCTTCAATCGACAGTGAGTGGTACGCGTCGCTCTTGTAGATGTCGTCGACGAATTCGAGGTACGCAGCCCTGTCGCGTGGGAGTCCCGGCGGCGTCGGAAAGTTCGCGGCGGCAACGTCGCGCATCGTCTTCCACATCACGCGCATGCGACCGACGATGGGCAACACCGCTCGCGGCAACACGCCGAAAGACGATGCACCGTCGAACGGATCGCGTTCGCGCGCGTCGTAGCCGGCGGCGGTCATCACCTTGATGATTTCGTCAGTCAGCTCAGGCCGGCCGATCCGGCGGAGCGCTCCCGCCAGCACGCCGGCCTTGACGGAGTTGCCGCCGCCCAAGAGGAGCCGCAGCAAATCAGAGGCGTCACGCAGGCCCGCGAGCACGACCTGCGTTTCGATCGGCTGCCGGCTGAAGAAGGATTCAGGGATTCTCACGAGCGCCGCCGCCGGCGAGAAGAGCCTGAGGCCGTTTGTTTCCGTCAGCTGCGCGGTATCCGGCAGGTCGGACCTAAGGTCGTACAGGGACGTTGCGAAAGGCAGTTCGAGATTGTGGTTCGTGCCCTTTGGGCTGTAGACCACAACCTGCCTCGGGATCACCGTGTTTTCCGCGAGAAGCAGAAGCGACTGTTCCGGCGAGAGATGCCATTCGTCGCCGAAGCGCTCTTTGCAATAGCGCGCGCAGAATTCCCAGAAGGACGCGTACCACGGCGTGCTGTCGCCCGCGCGCGCACCAGGGCTCGAGGAAGTCAGCCAGCCTTTCATCACTTCCTGAAGGAAGCCGTTCGCACGGAGCCGTTCGCGGTGGGCGCGGCTCAGCTCGCCCGACTGGATGACGCGTCGTCCGGCCTTCTGCAGTGCCTGCAAAGCGGTCAGCGCTTCAGCGAGTTTCTCGGGGGGCGAAGGCATCGTTACTCCGGATGATTACAAGCTTTTCGTGTCGTGCAAATACAAGCGTATCATGCCGGACATTTACAAGCAAATCATGTCGTGTTGTTACAAGCCAATTCTGATCTGACCAAAATATGGGCCAAAAACAGGTCGCTCCTGCTAGCTGAGAAGACCTCAACCGCAACAGCAAGCAAGGTGTCGGAATTGTTGCTGCAACGTTTCTGAAAAGAAGAGATGGAGTGGATCGTGTTGGGAGCCGAGCCAGCACATGTGTGGCGGTGGGCAGCAGCAAGCGACAGGTGTCGGCGCGTGTCCGCGTGCCGCTCTTACCCCGGTGTTACCCCAACGATCAAAAAATGCTCTGTCGCCGCCATCTGACCGGTGGGCCGATCCGTCGCGGACGCACAGGACCGGGGCGATCTCACGGTCTTCACATCGTGTTCATGAAGGCACGAGATCCGCCAGCGCGCCTGAGGTGTGCGCGCTCAGTGTTCCGTCGGTGGCATCTCACTCAATCAGACCCGCCATCGTCAGTCGCACAGTCAACGGCGTGCGCGATCGGGCTTGATCAGCTCCTGACCACGGCGCTAATGTGCGCTGTGTCAGAGCGGAGCGCGGGCGGCGAGTCTGAGAACGGGCGTGCTGTTGCCTCCAGACCCCGCTAATGCTTCCCATCGTTTGCCGGTACTCACGATCCTGCTGGCACCCGCGACGGCGTTCGTACCCGCTGTGTGGGCGGTTTCGCTCTTGTGCCTGGTGTCGCTCGGCGCAGTCGCCGCCCGAATCGGCGGCGCGCCCATGTTCGTCGGCGCGGCGAGAGTCACCATCTGGGGCGTGTTGGCGATGCTCGCGACGGCCGGGGTCGGCCGGCTGTTCGGCGCCGCAGTCGGATGAACGCCGTCGACCGGTTCGCGGCGCCGCAGATCCAGCACCACCTGCCCCTCGGATGCCCTGATCGACTGCCCACAGTGCAGACGGCCGGACCTGCACGCGCGCTCGCGCACCGCTGAGAACGACGGACCGTATTGCGGCGATTGCTAACTCCGCCGCGATCGGGAAGCATTAGCGAAGGGAGCGGCGGCGTCGAGTGTGTCACAGGAGGGGGCGGGCGGTCGACGGCTTCACCGTGCCCCGAACTGAGAGGATCGGCCCGCCGAGGTTCTGATAAATCATCCCGGCCCCGGATGCCGCGAAGTACCTGACGCCGCTGACATCTGCGACAGCCGGTGCAGCGAACACGGTGAACGCCGACGCCACGGTCGCGTGGCCGTGGCAGGTGGTCGCCTGCGCGACAGGTTCGTGCGCGACGAGCGTGATGACATAACCGCCGCGTGTCAGGCGAGTGCCCGCGGGTTTCAGTTGAGGATCCAGGAAGGGGTTCCCCTCTGCGGAGCGACGCGTGAGACTCTCGAACGAGGCGGCGTACCCGCCGCTCGCGCAGGCGCTCGCATAGGCCACCTGCGCCGAGATCACCTGACGCAGCGTCGAGACGGCTACCGCTTCGTTTCCCGCGAGCAGTCCGCCCGTCACCGCCGTATACCCGCGCGCTTCGAACGTCTGCCGGATCTCGTCGCGCTGCCACTCGAGGCGGGCGCCGGCGCGCAGCTTCTGCACCAACGCCTCGAGCACCCGCGGGTCCCGACCGCGCATCTGAGATTGCAGCGTGAGATCCAACACCGTGCTGCGTTCCCAGGCGCGGCGGAGGTCCTCGATAGACGCTCCGTCGCGCTTCAAGGCCCCGTCGAGTTCCTCGCGCGTCCGAGACCCGAACGCCGCCATCATGCGCTGCAGGGTGTCGCCGAACTCGCTCTCGACCGGGCGGATCCCGGATGCCCGTCCATGCTGAACGATCAACACCTGGTCGACGAGCCGGATGGCTGCACTCGGAAACAACACGGCGACGATCCGTTGCGCCTCTTCCGCCGTTCCGTCACCGAGTCCGGCTGCGCTGCGGACGTAGTCGCGCGCCAGGTTCTCCGCCTCCGCCTGGACATCGATGTGGATCACCGGTTCGCCGTTCACCCGCACGACGACCGCCCGGCTCACTTGCGCGTGAAGCGCAGCGCCGGCGATGAGGGTCAATCCGACGCAGAAAAGCCTCCTGAGCACCCCTCGCATCGATGTCTCCTTGGATCGTTTGTGCAGCCGCCGCCTGCGTGGCTAATCGCACGCGAGGCGTACTGTCAGGAAGTTTGCGCTGTTGCCTGTGGTGCACGGATAACAGCAGTCCTTGCACCACCTATCACCCCAGGTGCCGATGCCCCATTTTCTCGGTCCAAGAAATGCCCTACCCTTCGTCTCCAGGGCTCCGTAACAGACCCGCGTACCGGCCGCGCACACCGTGGGGACGACGAAGGCCTTGCCCGGGTCCAGCGTCCACCACCGGTCTTCTCCGGGCCATATAAGGCCGGCGAAATCGCGAAACTCGATTCCGACCGCTCGTTTGCAGGCATTCTCGACCCGCCAGACCAGTCGCGTCTTCCCCTTGCCGCGGTCGTGCTGGTATTGCCACTCCCACATCTTTCCGCGCAGCGCCTCCAACTGCTGCAGCCCGTCGGATTCGCTCAGGTAGTCGAGATATAGCTTCATGTTCTGGGCGGCCAGATGGAACAGGCCAACCTTCGCCAGCGCAAGCGCCAGGTTGTACGTTGCCTCCGCGGACCAGGGGGATGCGCGGACTGCGCCGTGAAGCTCACGCTCCGCCTCCCAATAACCGTCCTCATCCTTCGCGTCGCGGATCGCGATCATCGCGCGATAGACCCGGCGTTCGGACTCTTCGGACACGCGCCACGCCCGGTTTCCCCAGGTCAGCACATCGCGTCGAAGGTGAAGCTCGAGTCCTTCGGGAGCGGGACTTGGTAGTTCCTGCAGCGCAGACCACACGAGGTCGAACGCTTCTCTGGTCTTCCCGGCCTTCGCGGCACGATGCGCGCGCTCGTCCGGGGTTCCATCCTGCGCCACGCTCCCCACCCGCGGCTCGGCGCCAAGAACCGGAAGCACCAGCGCTCCGGCGATCACGATTCCAGATGCCAGACGCCACCGTTTCATCACTCCTCCTGGTTCGCGGGACGCGTTCCCGCGCGCGTCACACAGATCACCGCGGCAGCCCTTCCTCCAGCCGTCGCACCGCCAGCAGGTCAGCGCTCAGGGCCGCGGCGAGCTCGAGCAGCTTGCCGGGCAGGGCGAGAGGATCGGCGGTGCGGAGCCCCTGCAGCTCGCGGCCGAGCGCCACGACTTCGCGGCGACCCGACAACGATCGCGCAAGGGCTCGCCACTGCGATGCGGCGGAGGCCGACGAAGGCCCCTCCGAACGTCTCAGCGTGTAGGACGCGATCGCGTGTTTGACTTCCGCCCACAGGGCATCCTGGTCGTCGGGCGCAACCGTGGCGACCGCGGCCTGGGCGCCGGTCGTGTCGCCGATGACGAGCGCGAGAAGCGCCGTGTGTCGAGCGAGGTTGCGCGCCGCAGGACGGGGCAACGAAAGCGCCGAGAGATCTTCCAGGGCGCCCTGCGCGTGCTCGATGAGACGCCCTGTCTTGATCTGTGCCAGCAGCGCCAGGCGTTGCGCGCGCTGATACGCATCGAGGGCGTCCGGCGCCGCGGGAGCGAGCGCCAGGTAGCATTGCAGCCAGGCAAGTGCGGCCAGATCGTGCGAGGCATGCGCATGGGCCATGCCGAGAAGGCGGATGACGGTCGGGTCGAGCGGTGCCGCCGAGTCCGCAGCCGTCAGCGCCCCAATTGCGGCGGACCAGTCCTTTCGGGCGATTGCCGCCTGGCCTGCCGCGAGCGCGCGCTCCGCCTCCGGCGACCGCGTGGGTGCTGCGGCTGTCTGCGGGCCGGATCGTTCGAGGCCCAGCGGCGCCGCGTACGTGCACGACAACGCCACGGCGATCGCCGCCAGCAGCGGCTTCCTCCTCATCGCGCCACCGAAGGGTCGGCGCCGAGCGACAACAGCGCGGGGAGCACCCGTTTTTCGAAGTGCTGCGGCGTCTGGAACTCATAAATCAGCGCGCGCTCGGCGTACGGAGTCGCCGACGTCTTGGCGCGCCATTGCAGCTCTCCAATCGCCCGCGCCCTGAAGCGGTCGAGCTGCTCCCTGGCAGGGTTCGTGTTCGCGTTGGGCAGCTGCATCCACGCTCGCGCCGCGTTGCGCAGCTCCGTCACCCACTCCTCCGGCAGCCGTCTTGTAATCTGTGTGGCGAGCCACTGCCGCTGCCGTGCACGCGTCTCTTCTTTCAGCGTCTCCCAGAGATCGTCCGGCAACGGCTCAGGGGTGTACGTGCTGGTTGTCGACGTCGTCTCCTCCACTCGCCGCACCATGTCTTCTGTGACGGCGACTGTCTGTGACAACTGATCGACCCGTCTCACGACCGCCGCCGGCATGGACAACACCCGGCTGGACGACCGCGTTTCCCGGAACTCCAGCTCGCCCGCCGTCCTTCTGCCTCGCATCTCCAACTCGCCGCCGCTGACCGCACGTCCCCTCATGTTCTGCAGCACCTCCCGCCTCCCGCGCTCGAACGCCTCCCGCCGGCGCTGCCGGGCGCGCTCGGCCTCCTCGGCGGCCCGTCGATTGGCCTCCTCGATGTACTGCCGCTGAATCACGGACGGACTCAGCTCTCGAAAATGCGGTTCGTTAATGCCCCTCGAGCTGAGCGTGCTCAACAGGCCCCCTATCACTCCGATGATTCCGTTGACGATAGGTGCCGGCTGCGCCGGGTTCGCCCGCGCTCGCGCGCCCGGGCATCCGGCGGTGGCCGGGTGTGCGGAGCAAATGTGCACGCGCAGGCTCGCTTCGGTCCCTCCATGCCGTATTTGGCCGCAGACCGGACAGGTCCATCCTTGTGCGGCTGCCTGCACCTGGAGCATGAGTGCCGCGAGCAATACCGACGTTGTTGCTGCGCGACGAAGTCGTCGGGGCGCCACGGACCCTCCCTTTCTCGGGCGATTGAACGGCCGATTTCGGAATCTGGGTTTGTTTGCGTGCAACGATGCCCGGAACCGCCGGCTCGCGCAACAGGCGAAACACGACACAACACGACATGGAGGACTTTGAGGCGGTAGCGCTACAGGGCTGCCCTATGGGCAGGACAGCGGGGCCTGTTCGACGTCAGGAAAAGGAGAAACCGGCGGACGAGCCCGGTGGACGATGACATTGATGATGCGCGCGCCCTCGCGGCCTGGGTCGCGGCCTGCCGATGACCTGCCAATCTCCATCGCGGTCCTCCGCTGTGTCAGAGCGGAGCGCGGCGGCGAGTCTGAGAACGGGCGTTCTGTTGCCTCCAGACCCCGCGGGCGTTCTGTTGCCTCCAGCCCCCGCTAATGCTTCCTATCGTTTTCAGGGCCTGATGGCCGCTCCGAAGGAGTTCAAGGACCGGATTCCCGTTCGGGTCGTGACTCAAATCATCACAACAGCGAAATAGACGACAGCGGCTGCTCCTGGTGCTGCTCGGCGGCTCACGGGTCGCTGCGGAGCGCCTCGTCGGGCGGTGCGCCGGCGGTCATCTGCTGCGTCGCGATGAGCTTGCGCGCCGGGCCGCGCAGCGACGGCAGGTGCGCGCCGAATACCAGGCCACCGACGATGCACGCCGCTCCGCCGAGGGCCACGGTCGCCGGGGCGCCGATTGGCGTCGCCAATGCGCCCGCCGTCAACGCGCCCAGCGGCGCCATGCCCATGAACATCATCGAGTAGACGGCCATCACGCGACCGCGCAGCCGATCCGGAACCATCGCCTGGATGAGCGTGTTCGACGCCGCCATCCCGAGCATCATGAAGAAGCCGACGGGCACGAGCAGGACCGCCGAGAGCCAGAGCGAGCCCGAGAGCGAAAAGAGAACGAGGCACGCGCCGAAACCGGAGGCGGAGGCCGCGATCCACCGCCCGAGGCCGTGCATGTCTCGGCGTGCCGCTAGCGAATCCCACGAGCCCCAGCAGGAGCGGCGATTCGGTGAGCCGGTAGACGAGCCACGCCTGCGCCACCATCTGCATCCAGGTGCCGATGAGCGACACGAGCTGCCCGCCGATGAACAGCCGGTAATTACGGGACTGAAGCGCCCGTATCGCGTGCGGGAGATCCACAGCGCTCGACTTACCGCCTCGACGCGAGCCGCCAGAACTGCGTCTCGTTCAGCAGCGTGATGCGATGCCCCTTCTCGCGCAGCCGCTTCATCTCCATCAGCTTCAGGCCACCGTCCTTGCCGGCGGCCTGCTGCGGGTTCGGCCGGCCGCGGACGACCACGGTCGTCTTCGCCGAGGGACCGCCGTGGATGATGGCGCCGGCACGCTTCGCGGCGCGCATGGCCTCGCGGCGCGGCCTGCTGAGGAATCCCGTGAACGCCAGGTGCACGTTCTTCAGCGTGCGCAGCACGCCCGGCTTCAGGCGCGGCGGCGGCGTGCCGAGCGCCTCGATCATCTCGTCCGCGCTTTCGTAGCGCTTGCGACGCTCGCCGATGCAGCGGTGGATGATCTCCTTGAGCTGGTCGCTGCGCGAGAGCTCGCGGACGTCGGCCGTGCGGATCCGCGCCCGCGCGTCCAGCCTCGGCTGCCCGGCGACGAGCTACCCGGGCCTGCTGTCGATGGTCGCGACCGGCGCGCTGCACCCCGAACGGCTGGTGGAGTCGTTGGTGGACGTCAGCAGCGTCACGGACGTCTTGAACAGGATGACCGAGTACCGGACGAACGGCTTCAACGTGATCACGAGCTGGACGGCCGCGGCTCGACCGGCGGCAGTGTAGCGGTCCGTCACCTTCGCCGGCTATCTGAGAAAGTCGGCCAGCACCTTCGTGAAAGGCATAAAGCACTCGACGTGCGGGATGTGGCCGCACTTGTCGAGCACGGTGAGCTTCGCGCCGGTGATGTCCTTCGCGAACGCCTCGCCGACCGCGACCGGCAGCAGCCGGTCCTCGCGGCCCCACACGATGAGTGTCGGGATCTTCAGCGCGCCAAGCTTGCCGTCGAGGAAGTCCTCGCTGCGCAGAATCGACTCGATCATCGCGTTGACGACATGGCCGTCACCTGCCGCAAGCCGCTGCGTGAACCCGGCCTGCACGGAGGAATCGTTCACCAGCATCTGGTTCGCCAGGATCAGGCCGAGCAGTTCGCGAACGCCGCCGAGCGTGGCCGGATTCAGTTTCAGCAGCTCCTCGCGCGTAACGGGCGGTCCGTTCCAGCGCTCCTGCGAGTAGCCGGCTGCGTCCACCAGCACGAGCTTCTCGACCTTGTCAGGATGCGCGAGCGCGAACGCGGCCGCGACCCATCCGCCCATCGAGTTGCCGACGAGCGTGGCTTTCTGAATCCCGGCCTGACGATAAAAGCCGTCGAGGAAATCGACGAGCGTCTGGACGCGGTAGTTCAGCGCCGGCTTGTCCGACTTGCCGAAGCCGATCTGGTCCGGCGCGTAGACGTGAAATCCGCCGAGGGTCGGCAGCGTGAAGCGCCACTGGTTGGAGTCCACGCCGAGGCCGTGAAGCAGGATGACAACCGGGCCCGAGGAGCCCGATTCGAGGTAATGAATCTTCTGCCCGTAGACGCGCGCCTCCTTTTCGAGTGGCGGCGCGGGCGGCTGTGCAAATACTGGTACCGCGAGCGCGCTGAGCAGCACGGCGCGGATCAAGATTCTTCTCATCGCTGCATCTCCTGCATCGCGGGCGCCTGGCGGGCACCTCGCACGACCATCGCCGCCACGATGACCACCCAACCCGCCGCGATCGCCGCCGTCGCGAGGAACGCGGGGTTGTTGTGGTACTGCGTCAGCTTGAATATCGCGAACCCGGCATATACGGCGATCGATACGATCACCGCGACGACGACGTCCGCGCGCCGGGCCGAGGGCACGAACATCCCGCAGGCCAGCGGCACGAACGAGGTCGAGAACACGAGATAGACCCCGTACTGCGCGAAGATTGCGACGGTGCCGCCCGTCGGGTGCTCAATCTGCCACAACGCGAGCCCCGCTGTCACGATCCCGGCGATCGCCAGCCCCACACGTCCCGCCGCGAGCGAGGCCTTGTCGGACGGGGAGCGCACCATCCAGGGAAACAGATCGATGGACACGATCGACGAGAGCGCGAGCAGGATCCCCTCGAGCGTCGAGAGCCCCGCACACAGCAGCCCGATCGTGATGAGGACCTGCAACGGCGCAGGGAAGTGCCCGCCAATCCATGTCGGGATCGCGCGGTCGATCCGGACCGGCACCTCCAGCGCAAGCCGCGCCCAGAACCCCGTCACGAGCACCGCGGTGAAGATCAGGCCGCAGCCGATCGCGGTCAGAAGGAACCGCCGCACGTCGCGATCCTCGCGGAGGTACAGCGCCTTGCTGATGACGTGAGGCTGGCAGACGATCGCAATCCCCACGACGAAGTTGAAGACGAACACCTCCAGGAACGTCCGGAAGTACGGCGACGCGGGGTTGACGTGGCCGACCAGGTTCGGATCGATCGCGCGAAGCCGCTCGGCAAGGCCCGCTCCCGAGGCGAGCAGGGGGAGGCCCGCGCCGATCATCAAGAGCGCGACGACGAGCATCACCATGGCCTGCGCCGCGTTCGTCCATGCGTGGCCCGTCGCGCCGCCCACCATCACGCCGCCGACAACGATCACCAGCAGGCCGATGACAGCCGCCTCGATCGGGATCGCGAGCAGCGGCGCGAGCACGAGCGCGAGCGCGACCACTATCAACGTCGCGAACGTGACGAGCGCGAGCGACAGCACCGCGAAGAGGAGTCCCAGCGCCGGCGCGTCGAACCGACGCGCGATCCACTGCGGCACGGTGAGCGCCTGGACGCGCGCGCCCTGCCGGCGGAACCGCAGCGACATCACGCTGAGGCCGACCATGATCCCCGTGCCGGCCGCCACGCCGTATCCGAGCAGCGCGGGCAGCCCGAACGCGTAGACGAGCCCGGGGTTGACGACGAACGTCGCGACGCTGGTGAGCTGCGCGGCGAGCGAAAGCCCGATGACCACGGCGGGGATGTCGCGCGTGCCGACCGCGTAGGCCGCGACCGAGCGCGTCCGGCGGGCGGCGCGGGCCACCAGGGTGCCCGTGACGGCGAAATAGGCGAGAACGGCGGTCCAGCCGAGTACGAGCATGGGGGCTCCTTGACAAACCGAACGCTTGTTCGGTAGTGTCTCCCTGATTTCAGAACAAACGTTCGGTAAGTTGTAGCACGCGCCCGCGCGGCGGCCAACCGGTTTTCCGCGGGTTTCGTGTAGCGCAGCCCTTCAGGGCTGCCCCAGCTTCAGGGAGGCCGTTCCATGTTGATCCGACCCGCCGCCCGGCTCCTCGTCGCCGCGGTCCTGGCGCTCGCGCCGGCGGCCGTCGTCGCGCAGGTGGCCGACGCCGTCATCGAAGTCGTCGTCACCGACCAGAGCGAGCAGTTCGTGCCGGGCGCCACCGTCACGATCACCCGTCCGGAAACCGGCTACACGCAGACGCTCGTCAGCGACGCCACCGGGCTCGCGCGGCTGCCTGCCGTGCCGCCGGGGAACTACACGGTCCGCGTGGAGCTGTCCGGCTTCGGCACCGTCGACCAGCCGCTGGTGGTGCGCGTCGGGCAGACGGCACGCATCGCCGTGGTACTGCGGCCGGCCGGCGTCACCGAGGCCGTGACGGTCGTCGGCGCCGCGTCGCTCGTGGACGTCTTCAAGGTCGACTCCTCGACCAACATCGTCCCCGAACAGATCGAGTCGCTGCCCGTGCAGGATCGCGACTTCCAGAAGCTCGCGTTCCTGGCGCCTGGTGTCCAGCGCGAGCGGGGCGGCTTCCGCTTCATCGGCGGCGGCCCGGTGGTGGGCGCCGGCGGCAACGCCAGCCAGTCGACGATTCTGGTCGACGGCGTCGACTTCACCGACCCGGTCCTCGGCCTGTCACGCGCGCGGTTCTCGCAGGACGCGATCGGCGAGTTCCGCGTGGTGACGAACCGGTTCGACACGGAGATCGGCGGGTCGGCCGGCGGCGCGCTGTCGATCGTCACCAAGTCGGGCACCAACCAGTTCAAGGGGTCGCTGTTCGGCTTCTTCCGCGACGACACGTTCCGCGCGATGCGCGAGTTCGAGACGGTGAAGAACGACTACGGCCGGCAGCAGTTCGGCTTCGCGCTGGGCGGGCCGATCGTCACGGACAAGACGCACTTCTTCGCGTCGATGGAGCAGATCGGCGAGGACAACACGGTGTTCGTCCGCCCGGGCGGGGCGTATGCGTCGCTCACGGCCGATCCGAAGGTGCCGGTCGACCAGACGCTCCTCTACGGCGGCGTCGATCACCGCATCAGCGCCTCGCAGAACCTCCGGACCAAGCTGGTCTACGAGCGCTACCGCCAGGAGAACTTCCGGGTCGGCAGCCTCGCGGACGAGACGACCGGCATGCGACTCGATCGCGACAACGTGAATTTCACCGCGACGCACGGCTGGACGAAGGGCCAGCACGTCAACCAGCTCTCGTTCCAGGCCGGCCGCCGCAAGTTCGACGAGCCGAACAACTCGACCGCGCTTGCCGAGTACTTCTCGAGCGGCAACACCTACATCACGGGCGCGAACATCGTCGGCGACCAGACCGACACGGGCGACATCATCGAGCTGAGGAACACCTACTTCACGCGCATCGGGTCCGGCCGCTGGGCCGCGGACCTGAAGGCGGGGGGCTCGTGGCAGCACATCAAGGACACCTGGAACTTCCCGGTGTACCCGCGCAACCTCATGATCTACGTGACGGACTCGCGCGTGCTGCCGCTGCTCTACGTGGACGCGAGCGGAAGCGGCGAGACGACGATCACCACGAACCTGATCGGCGGCTTCGCCCAGGCGGACGTGCGGCCGTCGCCGCGCGTGACCGTGAACCTCGGGCTTCGGTACGACCTCGACACCAACGGCAACAACCCGGCGTTCACCAGCCCGATGATGCAGGCCGCACGCGGGCGCGACACGAACAACGTCCAGCCGCGCGCCGGCTTCAGCTGGGATCTGACCGGCGGTGGCGCCCACGTGATCCGCGGGGGCGTGGGAATGTTCGCCGGCCGTTTCCTGCTCGTGCCGTCGCACAGCGAGCTGCAGCAGAACGGTTACACGGGACGCACCATCCAGCAGCGTCTCAACGGGCTCATCCTGGGAATCCCCGCGCTCGCGCTGAACGCGGCGAGCCCCTCCACCACCGGCATTCCGCTGCCGCGCGACGCGGTGCGGCTCGACTCCTCGTTCGTCAACCCGGTATCGACGCAGGTCACCGGCGGCTACACGGTTCGCCTGGGCCGCACGGGTCTGTTCGCCGACTTCGAAGCGATCTACGTCGAGGGCGACGACGAGGTGATCGTGCGGGACGTGAACTGGAGAGGGAATGCGACCGGCGGAAGGCCGAACCCGGCATTCAACCAGATCAACACCTACACGAACGAAGGCCGATCGACTTACAAGGCGTTCGTCACCAGCGTGAACGGCACGCTGAAGGGCGGGCACCTCGTCACGGCGTCGTTCACGGTCGCCGACAAGAAGAACATCAACGACGACTTCAGCCCGGCGCTCACCGACTATGCGAACGATCCGGCGGACATCGAGGCCGAGTGGGGCCGCTCCCGCGCGGATGAGCGGTTCCGTTTCGTGACCTCCGCCGTCGTGAAGCTGCCGTACCGCTTCCAGGTGGCCCCGATCTTCGAGTACGGCTCAGGCCAGCCGTGGAACCGCCGCCGCGGATACGACTTCAACGGCGACGGCAAGAACTCGGATCGGATGCCGGGCGTGAAGCGCTTCGACGAAGACGGCCCGAAGTTCGTGTCGCTGAACCTGCGGGTAATGCACCGGATGCCGCTCGCCGGCCGCGCGGGGCTCGAGCTCATCGCCGAGGCATTCAATCTCACGAACCACGTCAACTACGACGTGAACTCCGTCATCAACGGCGAGTTCCTGTCGGGGCCGACGCTGGCAAATCCGGCGCTGGTCGCGAATCCGAACCCGCGATTCCGTCAGTACACGTTCGCGCTGCCGTCGCGCGAAGCGCAGTTCGGCGTGCGTTTCACCTTCTGACACAGGGCAGCCCTAAAGGGCTGCGCTACTCGTCTCGTCGAGAGGCATTTGTAGCGCAGCCCTTTAGGGCTGCTACCGAGCGCAGATTTAGGGCTGCCACTGAGCGCAGATATGTCATCTGACGTTGTGATCGTTACCGGCGCCGCCGCCGGGATTGGCCGCGCCACCGCGCTCCGGTTCGCCGAGGATGGCGCGAAGGTCGCCGCGTGGGACGTCACCCCTGCGGCGGCCGGGCCGCTCGAACGCGACATCGCATCAGCCGGCGGGGAGGCGTTCTTCTCCGCCGTCAACGTCGCGGACAGCGCCGCGGTCACCTCCGCGGTGGACGCGGTCATCGCGCGATGGGGACGCATCGACGTCCTCATCAACAACGCCGGCATCGTTCGCGACGCGCAGCTCGTGAAGTGGAAGGACGGCCAGGCCGTGAGCGTCATGACCGACGAGCTCTTCGACGCGGTCGTCGACGTCAACCTGAAGGGCGTCTTCTACTGCACGCGCGCCGTCGTGCCGCACATGATCCGGCAGCAGAGCGGTGTGATCCTGACCGCATCGTCGGTCGTGGGCCTGTACGGCAACTTCGGCCAGACCAACTACGCGGCGACAAAAGCCGCGGTGATCAACATGACGCGGACGTGGGCGCGCGAGCTGGGGCGCTACGGGATCCGCGTGAACGCCGTCGCGCCGGGGTTCATCGCGACCGAGATGGTCAAGGCGATGCCGCAGAAGGTGCTGGACGGCATGGTGGGCCACACGCCGCTCGGCCGGATGGGCGAGCCGCGCGACATCGCGGAGACCTATGCGTGGCTCGCGTCGCCGCGCGCCGCGTTCGTGCACGGCACCGTCATCTCGGTGGACGGCGGCCTGGTCCTGGGGACGTAATCCATGAGTCGTCACGCGCGGCTGGTGTCGACCGGCCGGTTTCTGCCGCCGGCGGAGGTGTCGAACGACACGCTGCGCCGGCGTTTCTCCGGGAAGTTTCCCGATTTCGTCGAGAAGATGGAGCAGTCGAGCGGCATCCGCCGGCGCTGGTACGCGCCGGAGGGGATGACGACGTCCGACGTGTCGGCCGAGGCGGCGCGCGAGGCGATCGCGCGCGCGGGAATCAAGGCCGAGGATCTCGACCTCGTCATCCTGGGCACCGACTCGCCAGACTTCATCACGCCGGCGACCTCTGTCGTGCTGCAGCACAAGATCGGCGCGCGCAACGCCGGCACGTTCGACGTCGGCTGCGCCTGCGCGTCGTTTCCCACCGGGCTCGCGACGGCGCACGGCCTGATGGCGAGCAATCCGCACATCAATCGTGTGCTGGTCGTCGGCGCCTACATGATGGAGCGGCTCGCGGATCCCGACGATCCGATGATCTTCTTCTACGGCGATGGCGCGGGCGCGGCGGTGCTGACGGCGGACACGTCGCCCGGCATGCTCGGCGCCGCCTTCCAGGCCGACGGCGCGTACAACCATCACTGGGGCATCTTTGCCGGCGCGGTGGCCGAACCGGCGACCGAGGCCGCCGTGCGCGAGGGGCGGACGAAGGTCCGCATGCTCGAACGGTATCCGCCGGAAATCAACCACGAAGGATGGCCGCGGCTCGTGCGCAAGCTTGCGTGTACGACAGGGTTCGCGGTCTCCGACATCGACTTCATCATCTTCACGCAGGTGCGGAAGCCCAGCATCGAGCTCGTCATGGCGGACCTCGGCCTGCCCATGGAGCGCACGCACACCGTGATGGAGGAGTGGGGCTACACCGGCTCCGCCTGCATCCCGATGGCGCTGGACGATGCGCTGGAGAAGAAGATGATTCCGGCGGGGAGCCTCGTCGTGCTCGTCGGGTCGGGAGTCGGTTACAACCAGGCCGCCGTGGCGCTGCGGATGTAGGCAGGGCCAAAGCCCTGCGCTACACGATTTGGAGCTAAAGCCCTGCGCTACACGAAATAGGCAGGGCTAAAGCCCTGCGCTACTCGAAATAGGCAGGGCTAAAGCCCTGCGCTACTCGACTTGTATAGCGACACGATTTACGTAGATGTAATGGACATGTTGCGAGCCTTGCCTCACACGAAGGTCGTCTGGAGCTAGCCGTTCCAGATGCTTCACGCGGACCTGCTGGGTGAGCGGACGCGGCTGACGCCGCTCTCGCTCGCGCTGGTGGACGTTTCCACCGGCGTGCGGATGAGCTACGCGCAACTGAATGCTCGCGCGGAGGCGTGCGCCCGCGTCCTCGTTCACACGCTTGGTCTGCGCAAGGGCGATCGCCTCGGACTCCTCTCGCACAACAGCGTCGAATTCCTCGACTTCGTCTTCGCCGCCGCGAAGACCGGCGTCATCCTCGTCCCTCTCAACACGCGCCTGACGGCCCGCGAGCTGTCCGGCATCGTCGAGAACAGCGGGCTGCGCACGCTCGTGTTCGATCCGGAGCTCGGCTCGACGATTGCCGACCTGCGCGAGCGTGTGTCGCTCGACGCGTGGGTGGGGCTCGGACAGGACTACCCGCGCCTGCTCGAGCAGGCGGCGCACGCGCCGTTCACGCGCGAGCCATGCGGAGGGGAGGATCTCTTCGCGCTCCTCTACACCAGCGGCACGACCGGCACGCCCAAGGGCGTGATGATCCCGCACCGCATGATCGTTTGGAACGCGTACAACACGGTCATGGGCTGGCAGCTGCGCGCCGACGATGTGTCGAGCATCTTCACGCCGCTCTACCACGCGGGCGGGCTGGCGGTTTTTCTCATGCCGCTCGTCGCTATCGGCGGCACGTGCGTGCTGCACCGGCACTTCGATGCCGCGGAGGTCTGGCGGACGATCGAGCAGGAACGCTGCACGGTCGTCCTCGGCGTGCCGACCATCTGGAAGCTGCTCTCCGACGCGCCGGAGTTCGCCACCGCGGACCTCTCGCACGTGCGCTGGTTCATCAGCGGCGGCGCGCCGCTCCCGGATTTCATCGCCGACACGTACAGACGACGCGGCATCATCTTTCGGCAGGGCTACGGCCTGACCGAGGTCGGCGTCAACTGCTTCGCGATGACCGACGAGGACTCGACGCGCAAGCCGGGCTCGATCGGCAAGCCGCTGATGATGACGGCGGCGCGTCTCGTGGACGACGAAGGGCGCACGGTGCCGGCTGGAGAGGTCGGAGAGCTGTGGCTGGGCGGGCCGCACGTCAGCCTCGGGTACTGGAATGCGCCCGACGCGACCGCGGCGGTGCTCGACGCCGACGGCTGGTTCCACACCGGCGATATGGCGCGCATGGACGCCGACGGCTTTTTCTACATCGTGGGCCGGCGCAAGGACATGTTCATCAGCGGCGGGGTGAACGTGTACCCGACGGAAATCGAAGCCGAGCTGCTCCAGCATCCCGCCGTCGCCGACGTGGCGGTCGTCGGCGTCCCGGACGAGCGCTGGGGAGAGGTGGGGATTGCGTTCGTCGTTCCGCGCAACCAGATAGGTGCGTCGCACGAGTCGCTGACCGCGTTTCTGCAGGACCGCATCGCGCGCTACAAGCTGCCGCGCGGGGTCGTGCAGGTCGATGCGCTGCCGCGGACCGCGTATGGCAAGGTGGCCAAAGGCGAGCTGCTTCGTCTCTACGCCGAGCGCACACCGGGAGCCGGGAAGCCGTGACCCTGCTGGCGTACCGCCTGGACGGGGCCGGCCCGCCGGTGCTGCTCCTCAACGGCATCATGATGAGCATGGCCGCGTGGGAGCCGGTTGCGCGCGATCTCGCGGTGGACCATCTCGTCATCCGCTGCGACCTGCGCGGCCAGCTGCTCTCGCCGGGGCCTGCGCCCGAGGAGATGGCCACGCACGCAGAGGAAGTCGTTCAGGTGCTGGATGCCCTGCGGCTTGACGCGGTTCACGTGGCCGGGACATCCTTCGGATCTCTCGTGGGCCTGACGCTCGCGGCCATGTACCCGGCACGCGTGACGTCGCTCGTCGCGATGACGACGACCGAGCGCGCGGACGATTCGATGCAGCCGCTGTTCGAATCGCTGCGCGACGCGTCGGCGAAGGCGGCCGCGGGAGGAGACAAAGGGCTCGTCTTCGATCTCATCGTGCCGTACACGTTCTCGCCGGAATGGCAGGCGGGGCATGGCGACGCGCTGCGCGAGCGCCGTGAGGCCGTGGGCCGCCTGCCTCGAGAGTGGTTCTCCTCGTTTGCGGGGCTGCTCGAAAGCACGCGAGGGGTGGATCTGCGGCCGCTGCTCGGACAGATCGTCTGCCCGACGCTCGTCGTGGGCGCCGAGCGCGATCTGCTGTTCCCCGTGGAGCACTCACGCGCGCTGGCCGCGGCGATCCAGGGCGCGCGTTTTCAGATCGTCGCCGGAGGGTCGCACGGGCTGGTCGTCGAGCGCCCGGAAGAGGTCGCCGCGCTCGTGCGCGGTTTCGTCGAGGAGAGCGTGAGCTGATGATCGGAACGGAACGCGCCGTCCCACGCAAGCGCCTGACACAGGAAGAACGCTCGGAGCGGAGCCGCGGGATCATCCTGCGCGCCGCGCTCAAGCTCTTTTCGACGGTCGGCTATCACGGTACGACGGTGCGCGACATCGCGGAGGCGGCGAAGGTCTCGACCGGCAACGTCTACCACCAGTTTCCCGACAAGGAGAGCATCTTCCGCGCGCTGCTGGACGAGTACTTCGAGCAGGTCGCCTCGCCCGAGTACCCGCTGAACAAGGCGCTGGCCGCGGGCGCGTTCCCGAACGACATGGCGGCGCTGGCGCGCGCGGCGCGCGAGAGCGTCGCGAAGTACCGCCCCTACGTCGCGCTCATCTACGTCGACGTCGTCGAGTTCGACGGCAGCCACATCCGCCGCTTCTACTCGGAGATGGCAGACAGGTTCGGCGCGTTCCTGGCGAAGCACGGACCGGAGCTGAAGCTGCAGAACCTGCGCGATGGCGTCCGCCCGCGGACGGCCATGATGGTCGCGACGCGCTTCTTCCTGCAGTACTTCTCCGTCGAGGTGCTGTTCGGCGTGCCGAACCACTTCGGCCAGGAAACAGAACCCGCGCTCGCCGAGATAGTCGATATCCTGGAGCGCGGGATGCTCCAACGGCGGCCGTAAGTGTCCCGCTGTTCTCTCCTTCTGCTTCTGTGGGTTTTTGGGACAGCCGTCAGTGAAGGATGTTCGGCTGCAGCACCGTAAGTTCCCATTCCACCAACGACGCCGGAATCAGCCCGACTCCGTCGCACTCGTCCATGAACTTGCGCAACGTGAACTGATCCCCGAGCTGCTTCCGCCGCTCGCCGAGGATGCGCTCGATCTGCATCTTCCCGATCAGGTAGCTCGTGCCGTAGGTCGGCTGCTGAAGGTACAGGTGCTGCTCGCCCCAGACGGTGTTCGCGTCCAGGCGGAGCCACCCGCGCGGCGTGTTGGCTGATGCGAACTGCGCGGCCTGTTCCAGCGTCCACTCGTTGGCGTGCATGCGCAGGTCCCCGAGCGCGCGCGCGGCGCGCTGCGCGAGCAGGATGTAGATCAGCTCGCGCGAACGGGGCCTGGCGTCGAACATGCCGGCCTGGAGCATCATTTCCTCCCAGCCGGTGGCGTGCCCCTCGGTGCGCGTGATGAAGATGTTGTAGAGGAGCGGCCCGCGGCGGATGGGGCTGGCGTGCGGCTCGTTCGCCATCCGGGCGATGTCGAACCAGTGATAGCCGTGCGTCCGCATGATCTCCGGATCGCGGTAGTCGACCTCCGCGAAGAACTCGCGCGGGCCGGCGCTGAAACGGCCGACCTGCGCGCGGAGCGCAGGGTCCATCCAGGGCTTCACCGTCAGGATGTCGCGGTCTTTCAGGAACGCCATGTACTCGCTGATGCCGTCGCTGAAGCGGCGCGTGTGCTCTTCAGCGGTCGCGATGGGCGCCTGCGCCGGCAACGCGGCGTTGCGCTTCTCCTCGAGCGCCAGGAACGTGAGCGCGCGTCCGAGCTCGCGTTCCATGAGGACGACCTGCTCGCGCCACGTGTGCGGCACGAGCTGCACGTGCTTCAAGTACCAGTCGTAATTGTTCACGCCGACGCCTGACGTCCCTCTTTTCGACGGCGCCTGCGCCTCGAGCCAGGCCGCAAAAGCGTTGGTCGCCTCTATCGCGCGCCGCACGTCCGCCTTCAACGTTCCGGGCGCGTCCGCCACGCGCGCACCCAATCGCTCCAGGTTCTCGCCCTGTCGCCTGATGCTGCGCGTGCCGTAGATCCAGAGGTCCCTGCCGTTTCCGACCAGGTTCTTCTTCGCCTGTTCGAGCAGCCCGGGAATGGCGCGGATACCGGCAGCCATCCGGTCCGCGTCAGCCGCCGACAGCGGGAACTTGTAGGTCCAGATCTCCACGCCGCCACGCGCGTAGTGCCCCTCGCGCGCCGGCTGGTCGCTGCGCGACGGGAACACGGTCACGTAGAAGTTCGGGTTGTTCGCCCACGGCCTGAGCACGCGCTGATCGAAGTCCAGGCCGTTCATCTCCGCGCGGACGATGTGCCAGTCCACCTGCTGCGGGACGGGCCAGCTCTTTGGGTCGATGGTCGCGAGGCGCTTCTGGAACCCGGGCAGCGCCTTCTGCTGCGCCGCCATCGCCGCGGACGTGTAGTCCGGCACACCGTCAACGAGCCTCGCCATCTGGAACTCGCGCCAGTCGCGGAACAACGCCACCAGGTCGCCGTAACCGCCGGGCGCCGTCGCGGCGGGCATCCAGGACCACGCAACGGCTGCAAGCGTCAGGAGCGCGATGCGCAAGAAAGCTTGTGCGGACATTCTTCCTCCAGGTTTCCGTGCGGGCAGTATCGTAACGGTAAGATTCGCGGCATGCGCCGTTCACCCGTGATCCTCTTCATTGCCATCATTCTTCTGATTGCCACCGCCGGGCTCGTCACCATCGCGCAGCGCGCCGCGCCGTCGCCGCGCCGCCCAGGCGTGTTCGGCACGATCACGCAGTTGCCGAACGGGTGGCGCCTCGCGCCGGCCGGGCGCCACGCCTGGGTCGGCGACCTGCCGCTGAACATGGTCTGGTCCCCCGACGGGCGGTACCTGATCGTCACGAATAACGGCTGGTTGAAGCCGACACTGACGATCTTCGACACGGCCAACTTCTACATCAAGAGCGTCGTGCCGCTGGAGCATGCCTGGCTCGGACTCGCGCAGAACGGGCCGGACCATGTGGACGCGCACCGATCGATCCTGCTCGCCGTCAGCCCGTTCGCGAAACGCCAGGCGGTTGACAGCACGCTCTACACGACCTCAGGCGTGCTGCGGACGATGGAGCTTATACTCGGGATGGAGCCGATGACGCAGTACGACGCGGCGACGCCGATGCACAATGCGTTCCAGCCGCGGGCGGTGCTGACGCCGTTCAAGGCGCTCCCCGCGCGCGTGCCGCTCGACGAGCGGAACCGGCCGGGCGCCTGGGGCGCCGAAGCCTCGGCGCGCATGAACCTCGAAGAGGCGGACATGGCGCCGGAGCTGGAGCTGAACGAGATCATCTGGCGCTCGATCCGCGGCGCGCACTCACCGATGCCGCCGCCTCGCCGTGCCGCATTCATCCGCAGTACTGAGAGCGAAGAGGAGGACGAGAACAAAAAGGAAGGATCTCCGCGCACTCCGCGTCCTCCGCGGTAACGGCATTGAGACGGCCGGCATTCCCTTTTCTCATTTGATCAGGAACAGCTTGTCCTGGCGCTTCAGCGCCCAGCGGACCTTGCCGTCGGCGCCGATGACGACGTCCTCCTCCTGCGGCATCCGCAGCCGCTGCCCGTCCCACTCCGGCACCGCCGTCGTCGTCTGAAGCTCGATCGACCACCACATGCTCGGGATGCCTGACGATGACGATGATGCGGCGATGCGACTGTCGCTCGGCGAGCTCAATGAAGTCGTCTTGGTTACACGTGATCAAGAGGCGGTCATGTTCATGCGCGAATTGCAGGACGAGCGGATCGGCAGCGTCTTCTGGGAGCACATCACGCACGCGGGGGAATTCGTGGCCGAGTTCTTGGAGTAAGTAGGTCAGGTCCTCAGGACCGTCCTGACCCGAACAAACTCAGAAACTCGAAAGAGCCGTTGGAGAAAGCTGTTCTTCGCCCAAGGCAGGCTTACCGCGGCGCGGACTCTGCCGCGAACAGCTCGCCCATCGACGCCAGCGCGCCGGTCAGCTCGCGCCGCTCTCGCGCGAAGCAGAACCGGATGTACCCCTCGCCGCTCGCGCCGAAGTCGACGCCAGGCACGCAGCCGATGCGGCCGCGTGAAATGAGGTCCTCCGTCATCGCCCACGAGATCGATTCGTGCGACGACGGGTGCATGTCGCGCCACGACGGATCGATGCGCAGGAACGCATAGAACGCGCCCTTCGGCGGCGCGCCGCTCAGCACGCCCGCCGCCTTGTCGCGGATGCCCGCGTAGAACAGATCCCGCCGCGCCTGCAGCTCCGTGCGGTATTCCACGACCGCGTCCTGCGGGCCCTCGAGCGCGCCGACGCCGCCGTACTGAACGACCGACGCGATGTTGCTCGCCGTGTAGAACAGCACCTTCTTCATGCGATCGCGCAGTTTCGGATCGCGCACCGCCAGATAGCCGAGGCGCAGACCGGTCATCGCATACGTCTTGCTGAAGGTGTAGAACGCGATCGTCCGCTCGTACATTCCCGGAAGCGAGGCGGGGCTGACGTGCTCGACGCCGTCGTACAGCACATCCTCGTACGCCTCGTCGGAGACGAGCCAGAGATCGCGCTCGCGGCAGAGGTCCGCGATGGCTTCGAGGTCAGCGCGCGTCAGCACGCCGCCGGTCGGGTTCTGCGGCGAGTTGATGTAGATCGCGCGCGTTTTCGGCGTGATCTTCGAGGCAAGCTCCGCGATGTCGAACCGCCACCCAAGGTCCTCGTGCAGCGGACACGGCACGGGGACGCCGTGCGCTGACGCGATGTTGCCGGCACTCGGCGGCCACTCCGGATCCGGAATGATGACCTCGTCGCCCGGCTCGAGCAGCGCCTGGCAGGTGATGTACAGCGCGTGGATGCCGCCGTTGGTCACCAGCACCTCGTCGGCGCTCTCGATCGGAATCCGGTTCACGTCCCGCACCTTCCGGGCGAGCAGCTCGGTCAGCCGCGGAATCCCGGTCGTCTGCACGTAGTGACTGCGGTTCTCGTCGATCGCGCGATGCATCGCGCGCTTGACCGTGTCCGGCGCGTCGAAGCTGACGTCTCCCTGATCGAGACGGAAGGGATCCTTGACGCTGTACATCATGTCGCGGATGCGGATGATGCCGGAGAAGGGAACCGAGTCGAGGTAGTGGCCCATGGTCCGAAGAGTATAAGTCAGGCGCGAGCCACGAGCCACGAGCCACGAGCTGCCCGCCGTCGCGCGTTCGCGCTTCGGCGCGCCAAGCGGTAGGATCCACATAGTGCGCACCTATCACGCGGGCGACTCGCTCGAGGACTTCTGCCGCGCCTGCAAGACGGACCGCCTGCACACGGTGGTCGCGGCTGATGCGGACGGAACTCCCATTCGCGTGGTGTGCGGCTATTGTCGCAGCGAACACAACTACCGCGGTGGTCCGCGCGTCGTCGAACAGCCGCGCGCTGCGACGTGGGGCGGGAGTGTCGCGGCGCCGCCGGCCCCGCAACGCAGGACCACGAAGGCCGCGCGCGAGCCGTTTCCCATCGTCAGCGACCGCGAAAGGATAGGCCCCCCGATGAGCGTTGAGAACGCGACGACGGACCTCGAACTGCTGCTGCGCCGCGTCATCCGGGAAGAAGCGGGGATCACGCCGGCCGCGCCGGCGGAGAAGTGGCGCGGCGGCAGCCTGATCCTGCGGCCGGGAACGCCGGGCCTGCAGGAGAAGTCCTGGCCGATCGAAACCTTCTTCCACAAGATCGTGATGGTGCGGAACCGCCTGCGCACGATGGAACAGCAGGTCAACGCGGCGGAGCTGCCGGAAGACGTCAAGGTGAAGCTGCAGGGCTACATCAGCGGCTGCTACGGGTCGCTGACGAGCTTCAACGTGCTGTTCTCGGACGAAGAGGATCAGTTCAAAGGATCGGGCGAGTAAAGGCAGACTCAGGCAGCCCTCAGGCAGCCCTAAAGGGCTGCGCAACAGGATTCCAAACAGAACAGGATTCCAAACAGAACAGACGCTCAATGGCGCTGCAGATCGAGCGAGACTGAGAGGCTGCGAAGCGTCATGCGAGCGCTTCGCTGCCAACCGAACGTCCTTCCGGCTTTCGCGCCGGCTCCAACGGACCATTTCCCCGCCATCCACGCGTAGCGCACGCCAAACGACGCCGCGGCGATGCGCGCATCGAAGACAAGCCGCTGGCCGGGATACTTGTCCGGCAGGACCACAGTCAACCTGGCGCGAGCGAGCGGCGCGATGTCCGCACGCACCGCGAACGATCCCCGGCGCCCGACGTCGCGCGACGTCTCCGCGATCCAGCTGACGACGTGTAACTGCGACGTCGTGTCCTCGCGCGTCGTCACGAGCCGGTGGACCACCGACGCGGGCATCGCCGTCGTCGTGATCCCGTCGCCGTCGTGAAATCGCGCATGGTCGTGCCGATGCGCGTAGCCGAGGCCGAATGCGACGCCCTTGCGGCTTCCGAGGAACACCTGGTCGGATATCCGCCACCCTCGCAGCGTCGCATTGCCGGTCGTGCCGGTTACGATGACGTTGCCGTCCGGCTGATGGAATGTGTCGAAGTCATCCGCGCGGCGTGTCGCGGCAGGACTCATCGCGGCCTCGAAGCGGCCGCGCCTCTTGAAGAACGGATGTCCGGCACGCGCGCCGAGCCACAGGTTGTCGGTGTCGTACGTCTGTTGGAACGAGTGGGGCACGAGCTCACTCGTGTCGTAGCGTGAGGGATTCTCGAACCGATAGACGAGCGATTCGCTCCTCGGCTCGACGAAGATCCCACCCGACCAGCCCGTTCCGGCCTGCGCGAGGAGCAGCAGGACGAGAGTGGTCCCTGTCACGCCGGCGTCGAGAGCGAGGCCCGGTCGAGGATCCGCTGCAGGGTGGCTGCCGCGCGACTGACGGGCAGGTTGCTGATATAGAAGTTCCTGACGCCGGCTTCCGTCAAGCGTCGAATCGAACGCGCGCAGATCTCTTCCGCCGTCGCCCCTTCGGCGAACTCGCGTGTGAGGCCTTCGGTGGGCACGGGAAGGAACGATTGCAGCGCGGCGAGTGTCTTCGGATTCGCGGAGCGATAGAAGAACACGCCAAAAAGACCGGGCAGCGAGAGATCGCGCCGCGCCGCCTCCTCCAGGAATCGCTCGACGCGTTCGCCGCTGTGATGCGACACGATCTGCGTCAGATAGAACTCCGCAGTCACCCGCTCGGCAAGGAGGTGATCCACCTGGGACGCGGTGTCGGCATGCGGGTTCGCCCAGCCGCCCAGCGCCAGGTCCGGCACGCGCCGGCGGATCTGCTCGCGCAGCCGCCAGGCATGCTCCACGCACCGCGGCGCGCCGAGGCTCTTGTCGCCACCCAGCACGACGAGCGCGTCGAAGCCGTGCTGGTGCGCGCGATCCGCGTACGCCAGGCAGTACTCCAGCGTGTGCTTGCAGGTCAGAAACGGCACGACCGACGACCGGGGGACGTCGGTGCCGAGGTTGATCACCAGGTGCCGGAGGTTGTCCTCCTCCTTCGAGCCGACGGCGCTGTCGGTCAGGAAGACGAACCGGCCGCGGCGCGTCAGGCTCCGCACGGCGTGATACGTGTCGATCCAGGCGTCCATGCTGGCGGCCGTCTCGAGTTCCGCCCGCGGCGGCCGCAATTCCGCCGTGATGACCGGCTGTTCCGATTGCCGGAGGGTGTCGAGCAGCGTCGCCATCATCGGTATACTACCCTGATGCTCGGCGCGCTCGCGTTCCTCCCCGCCGTTCCGTTCGGTCAGGTCGTTACACCCGTCGAGCAGATGCCGCGCCTGGCGCAGGCGCTCGGCTGTGCCGCCGGGCTGCTGGTCAAGCGCGACGACGCCATACCGTTCGCGTTTGGCGGGAACAAGGTGCGCAAGATGCGGCTCGTGGCCGCCGACGCCGTGCGCCAGGGCGCCGACACGCTCATCACGAGCGGCGGCGTGCAGTCGAATCACGCGCGCGTCACCGCGGCCGCGGCCGCGAAGATCGGTCTTCGCTGCGTCCTCGTGGTGAACGGGGTGAAGCCGGAGCGCCCTTCCGCCAACGCGCTGCTCGACGCCCTCGTCGGGGCGGAAATCCGTTACGTCGCCACGCGGGAAGAGCGCGCCCCGACCGTGGAGCGCATCGCCGGCGAGATGCGCAGGGGCGGCGGCCACCCGTACGTCATTCCGATTGGCGCCTCGACGCCGCTTGGCGCGGCTGCATATGCGCTCGCCGTCGCGGAGCTGCTGCAGCAGATCCCGGCGCCGGAGGTCATCGTCCATTCCACCTCCTCCGGCGGCACGCAGGCCGGCATCATCGCGGGCTGCGAGCTGCTCGGCGCGGCAACGCGCGTCATCGGCGTCAGCGCGGATGAGCCAGCCGGGATTCTCGAGGCCGACATCCGCGGGATCCTGGCAGGACTTCCCGCGCTTTTGCACATCGAGCCCGGACGATTCGACGGCGTCCCTGTCGAAGTCGACGACCGGTTCGTCGGCGGAGGTTATGGCGTGCCGACGGACGCTTCGATCGAGGCGATGCGGCTGACGGCGCGCACGGAAGGGCTCTTTCTGGATCCGACCTATACCGCCAAAGCGATGGCCGGCCTCATCGCGCGCGTGCGCGACGGCGAATTCGACAAGACGCCGACCGTGCTCTTCTGGCATACCGGAGGACAAGTGGGGTTGTTTGCATGAGGTCGATCACGTTTCTTGGCGCGTCGCGGACGGTGACCGGCTCGAAGTACCTGCTCGACACGGGCAGCGCGAAGGTGCTCGTCGACGCCGGGCTGTTTCAGGGGTTGAAGGAGCTCCGGGAGCGCAACTGGCAGGACCTGCCGATCAAGGCCTCGGAGATCGACGCCATCATCCTCACGCACGCGCACCTGGATCATTGTGGATATCTGCCGCGCCTCGTGAAGCAGGGCTTTCGCGGCCGCGTGTTCTGCACCGCGGGCACGCAGGACCTGTGCAGGATCGTGCTGCCGGACTCGGGCCGCATCCACGAAGAAGACGCGGAGAACGCGAATCGCCACGGCTATTCCAAGCACACGCCGGCGCTGCCGCTCTACGGAGAAGCGGACGCGTTCCGCGCCGTGTCCCTCCTCCAGCCGTGCGGCTACGACCGTCCCATGCCGGTCGTCGGCGACATCGAGGTGGAGTTCATCAACGCGGGTCACCTGCTCGGATCGTCGTACGCCCGCGTGAAAACCGGCGGCCAGACGATTCTCTTCGGCGGCGACCTCGGCCGGTTCGGGCGGCCCGTGCTGCCCGATCCGACCATGCTGACGGACACGCCCGACTACCTCCTGGTCGAGTCCACCTACGGCGACCGTCTTCATGAAGCGGACGACGATGGTTCGGCGCTGGCGGGCGTCATCAACGATACGGCCAGGCGCGGCGGGCGGGTGATCATCCCGGCGTTTGCAATCGGCCGGGTCGAGGAGCTGATCTACTGGCTGCGCCGGCTCGAAGAAGAGGGCCGCATTCCCGTGCTGCCGGTGTTCCTGGACAGCCCGATGGCGATAGATGCGCTGGCGCGCTACTCGCAGCGGGTTCAGGAGCTCGATCCGGACATGCAGCCGGAGGCGCACGACGAAAAGGCGCCACACGGCCCGGCCGACCGCCAGAATTCCCGGGACGAGCGGCGGCGGCACGCCCGTCACGAGCGGCAGGTGGCGGCGTTTGCCACCGAACGCTTCAGCACGATTGGCACGGCGATGGAATCGAGACAGCTCACGCAATCGAAGATGCCGGCCATCATCATCTCGGCGAGCGGCATGGCGACCGGCGGCCGCGTGCTGCATCACCTCACCGCGGCGTTGCCCGACACCCGGAACACGGTGCTCCTGGTCGGCTACCAGGCGGTGGGGACCCGCGGGCGCCAGTTGATGGACGGCGCCAAGGCCGTGAAGATCCACGGCCAGTCGGTGCCCGTCAACGCCCACGTGGAGTCGATCGGCTCGATGTCCGCGCACGCCGATTCCTCCGAGATCATGCGATGGCTCGGCGGCTTCAGCGGCGCGCCGAAACATACATTCATCGTGCACGGCGAGCCCGCGTCGATGGAGGCCCTGAGCGGCACGATCCAGAAGTCGCTCGGCTGGACGACGAAGATGCCGGAACATCTCGAACGGGTGCCACTGAACTGACGGTTGTCCCGCCGGTTCATCTCGATGGTGCGCGCTGTTTCGCACGGCCCGCCGCGCGATAGAATCGAACATCATGAAACGTACAGTTCTGGCCTCATTGACAGGAGCAGCGATAGCCGTGGCAGCGATGACCTCGGGAATGGCGTGCGGCAGGCAGGAGAACACGCCGGCGACCGACAGCATGCGGGCCGGCTCGCCCGCCGGCGCCGGTCAGCAGGCGCCTCCCGCCGACCGCAAGTACCTGCTCGAACGGGTCGAGGATGCGGCAGTCGCGCAGGTGTATGCGGACGGATTCAGCGCGCTGCCGCTCGATCAGAAGCTGCTCATCTGGCACCTTTACGAGGCCGCGCTCGCCGGGCGCGACATCTTCTACGACCAGCGCTACGCGCACAATCTCGAGATGCGTGACGTGCTGGAGGAGATCCTCACGCACGCCGACGGAATCGATCCCGGCACGCTCGCGGACATCCAGCGCTACACCAAGCTGTTCTGGCTGAACACCGGCCCCTACAACAACCTGACCGCGCGCAAGTTCGTGCTGAAGTGCACGCCGGACGCGCTTGCCGCCGCGGCAAAGGCCGCGCAGAAAGCCGGCGCGAAATTCCCCCTCACGAGCGGCGAGACGCTCGACGCGATGCTCACGCGCATGCGCCCGCTCTTCTTCGACGTCACCGTCGATCCGATCGTGACGAACAAGACGCCCGGTCCCGGCAAGGACCTCCTGGCCTCGAGCGCGAACAACCTCTACGTCGGCGTCACGATGAAGGACCTCGAGGGCTTCCAGGAGCACTACCCGCTGAATTCCCGGCTGGCCAAGCGCAACGGCAAGTTGATCGAGGAGGTGTACCGCGCCGGCGGCCGATACGACAAGGAGATCCGCGCGATTGTCGGTCATCTCGAAGCGGCCAGGAAGTACGCCACGCCGGAGATGTCGCGCGCGCTCGCCGCGCTGATCAAGTTCTACCAGACGGGCGACACAGCCGATCGCGTGGCGTACGACATCGCCTGGGTGCAGGACAAGGCGTCGCCGGTTGACACGATCAACGGGTTCGTCGAGGTCTACATGGATCCCCGCGGCCAGAAGGGCTCGTGGGAGGCGCTCGTCTTCTACGTGAATCGCGAGAAGACGGCGGGCATCCAGAAGCTCGCGGCCGACGCGCAGTGGTTCGAGGATCACATGCCGTGGGTCGCGCGGTACCGCAAGCAGGGGGTCAGGGGCATCACCGCCAACGCCATCGACGTCGTCGTCGAGTCCGGCGATTCCGGGCCGATCACCCCGGTCGGCATCAACCTGCCGAACGATCAGAACATCCGCGAGAAGTACGGCAGCAAGTCGGTGTCGCTCTCGAACGTCAACGAAGCGTACGACAAGTCCACCTCCGCCGAGTTCCGGCGCGAGTTCGCGTGGACGCCGGAGGAGGCCGCGCGCGCGGAAAAGTGGAGCAGCATGGCCGGCGAGCTGACGACGGACCTGCACGAGGTGATCGGACATGCGTCGGGCAAGATGTCCGAGAAGGTGCAGGGGAGTCCCCAATCGTTCCTGAAGGAGCAGTACTCGGCGCTCGAAGAAGGACGCGCCGACCTCGTGGCGCTGTACTTCCTGCCGGACCGGAAGATGGTCGAGCTCGGCCTCCTGCGCGCGGAGGATCAGAACGAGATCGTCCAGACGGAGTACGAGGGCTACACGCGCAACGCGCTCGTCCAGCTCCGCCGGGTCCGCGAGGGGTCGCAGATCGAAGAGGACCACATGCGCAACCGCCAGATGATCGTGCGGTGGCTCATGTCCAACTCGAAGGCGATCGACGTGCGCGAGCGCGACGGGAAGACCTACTACGTGATGGTCGACGCGAAGGCGTTCCGCGAAGGGGTCGGCCGTCTGCTCGCCGAGGTGCAGCGGATCAAGTCCGAGGGGGATTACGCGGCCGCCAAGAACCTGTTCGAGACCTACGGCGTGCACTTCGAGCCCAAGCTGCGCGACGAGGTCGTGCAGCGCGTCACCCGGCTGAACATGCCGTCCTACACGGGGTTCGTCCAGCCGCGGCTCGAGCCGATAAAAGCCAACGACGGAACGGTGACCGACGTCAGGATCTCGTATCCGCTGGATCTGACGGCGCAGATGCTGGGGTATTCCGGCCGGAGGAAATAGATCCTGCTGCAGAAGACCGGAGCGGCCGTTCTTCTTGTCATCGCGATAGGGACGGGCCTCTCCCGCCCGTCCGCGGCTCCCGTGCCGTCCGCCCAGGAAGCCAGGTGGGCGGCTGAGCTCACCATCCTGGCGGCGGAAGACAACCGCCTGGATCTTCCGGCCGGGCTGCACACGCCTGTCATCGACGCGCTGCGGGCAAAGCAGGACGAAGAGATGCGCGTGCTGCTGACGCTGACCCGCTCGTCCGATGCCGTGGTTCAGAAGCGCGCCATGCGGGCGCTCGGCCGGTACGAGAACCGCGCCTTCAGCGCCACGCTGCTGCAGTTTCTCGCCACGGGCCCCGCCCGCACGGAGGCGGCGATCGCCGTCGTCCTGTCGCTGCGCGGCGATCCCCTGCCGATTGACCGGACCGGGCAGCAGGTGCAGATGGCATTCGAGCTGCTGGCGCAGCTCGGCTCGACGGAGAACACGGCCGACCTGGGGACGTACGCTACGGCCATCGGTCAGCTTCCGTATACACGCGACATCCAGGTTCGGGCCGCGGAAGCCTTCCTGCTCCGGCAGATCCAACGTGTCGATTCCCTTCAGAAGCTCCGCGCGCTCGATGCGGACTTCGCCGGCGCGCTCGAGACGCTCGCGCGCGTCCACGGACGCTTGTCGCAGCTTTCCCCGGAGACGATCGAATGGCTGCGCCGCATCGTCGTCAACCGGCGGGGGCTCTACACGATGTCTTCGCGAATTGCGGCGATGGCGGCGCTCATCTCCGGCCGCGGGATGGACGAAGACACGCTGCGCGTGGCCGCGCGTGAGATAGACAAGGACGCGGCAGAACTGCGGCGGCTTGCGGCAGTCGCGCTCGGCGGCGGCGGCTCGCCGCTCGTCCAGACCGAGCGGCTGGATCTCATCACCACAGTCATGGGCGATCCCGCGATCGTCGTCCGGATCGACGCCCTGCGCGCGTATGCGCGGCAGGAGGCTGGCGCCAATGGCTGTCTTCCATTGATCGAGGCGACGAAAGATCCCGATCTGCCGGTGGCGCTGATGGCGCTCGACCTCCTGGCGGATCAGTGCCGCGAGGACGCGAACGTGACGGACCGCCTGGTGGTTGAGGCACGGACGCCGCCGCCCGGAGAATGGCACCGAGCGGCGCATGCGCTCGTCTCGCTGGCGAAACGGGATCCCGACCGCGCGAAGATCCCACTCGGCGCTGACATCCCGCACGAAACGTGGCAGGTCAGGATGTACGCCGCCCGCGCGGCCGCGATCATGAACGACGTCGTCGCGCTGGAGCGGCTCGCGGTGGATGCGAACCCGAACGTCCAGGAGGCGGCGCTGCCCGCGCTTCGCAAGCTCAAGGGCGCGGAGAGCGATCCGGTATTCGTGGACATTCTCCTGCGTGCCACCGACTACCAGCTGCTCCGCACGGCGGCCCGCGAGCTGGCAGGGGCCGCGGCGCCCCCCGGACTGTCCTCGGCACTCCTCGATGCGCTGCGCCGGGTGACGGCCGAGAAGCGCGACTCGTCCCGAGACGTGCGGCTTGCGCTGCTCGAGCGGATCGACGAACTGGGGGAGCCGGATCAGGCCGGCCACCTGGTGCCGCTCCTGCAGGACTTCGACATCACAGTCGCGATGGCGGCCGCCGCGACCCTGCAGAAATGGACGGGCAAGCCGATGGAAATCGCGCCGCAGCTCCAGCCGCGCCCGGCGCTTCCGGGCCGGGGGGAGCTCGACGAGGCGGGCAGCGTTCCCGCGCGCGTGACGCTCGCCAGCGGCAGGGTGATCAAGATCACGTTGTTGACGGATGTCGCGCCGCTGGCCAGCGTCAGGTTCTGGAGGCTCGCGAAGGAGGGATACTACAACGGCCTCACGTTCCATCGCGTGGTGCCGAACTTCGTGATCCAGGGAGGCAGCCCGGGCGCCAACGAGTATTCGGGCGACGGCCGGTTCGTGCACGACGAGATCGGCGATGTCGGCAATTCGCGCGGGTCGGTCGGGCTGTCGACGCGCGGCCGCGACACGGGCGACGCGCAGTTCTACATCAATCTCGTGGACAATCCCAGGCTCGATTCGCAGTACACGGTATTCGGGCGGGTCGACAAGATGGACGTGGTGGATCTGATTGCCGAGGGGGATCGGATCGACACCATCAGCTTCGAAAAGGAAAAGGACGAAAAGCAGATGGCCCGCCGCGTGCTACACTGCCGCAGCTTTTACCCGGGAGTTCTCCCATGGAGCCTACCCGCATGTGCGGCCGGTGTGGCGGCGAGATGAGCGCAAGCGGCGTGCTGTACTCGGCCGTCCGTCTGTCCTTCAGGCCCCAGGACTCGAGGTTCATGACCTTCGAGACCGGCGACGTGATGACCAAGGCCATCATGTGCCGGGACTGCGGCCTCATTGAAATCGTGGGCGACGTCAGCAAGCTGCGCCGCCTGACGAGCGGCTCGGCGCCGGCGACCCAGGCCCCGCCCGTCGGGCGTTAGGATTCTGCCCTCGTGAGCCGTTCCGGCCGGGGTTCTCGCAGTAGAATCCGAGCATGTCGGGCGTCGTCTCCTACCGTTTCGGGCCGTTTGCCGTGGATGCGGCCTCTTACCGGCTCCTGCGGGACGGCGAGGTCATCCCCCTCTCGCCGAAGATCATCGACCTGCTCCTGTACCTCGTTGCCCGGCAGTCGGCCCTGGTCCCGAAAGACGAGCTGTTTGCCGCGCTCTGGCCCGACGTCGCCGTGACCGACAATGCGTTGACCCAGGCCGTCTCAGAGCTGCGGCAGGCACTCGGCGACGATCCCTCGAAGCCGACTTACATCCAGACGGTCGCGCGGCGCGGCTACCGGTTCATCGCGGCGGTCGAGACGCCGGCCGCGGCGCCGGCGCCGGTCCCTCGCGCCGACACGGTCCACGCGCCCTCCGACGAGGCCGCCGCGATTGCGGTGCTCGACTTCACGAACGTCACCAACGACAAGGACCTGGCCTGGCTCTCGTCGGGCATCGCCGAGACGGTGACGAACGATCTGCGATCGACCGGCGCGCTGCGGATCATCGACCGCATTCGTGTCGTCGAGGCGGTCCGCCGCCTCGGTCCCGACCTGCCGGCGCTCGCCCGCGATCTCCATCTCGATCTCGCCGTCGTCGGCAGCTTCCAGAGAGCGGGCGACCGGTTGCGCATCACGGCGCGCGTGGTCGACACCACGTCGGGGGAGGCGCTCGCCGACGCGAAGGCCGACGGGTTGCTGGCCGACGTGTTCGAGCTGCAGGATCGCCTCGTCGCGCAGTTCGCCGAAGCGGTCGGCGCGGCGCGCAAGGATCACTGGGTCCGCCGCAGCAACCGCGAGACGAGCAGCCTGGAGGCGTACCAGGCGTTCACCGAGGGGCGCGTGCGGCTCGAGTCGCTCGACGCCGCGCTCGTGCCAGGCGCCATCGCCGATTTCGAGCGCGCGGTCTCGCTGGATCCGCAGTATGCGCTGGCGCAAGTGGGACTCGCGAACGCGCGGTTCTGGCAGTACGAGATGTCGCGCGCGCGCAACCAGCCGGAGGCCTCGCTCCTCGCGCGGGCCATCGATCACGTGCGGCGGGCCATCGAGCTCGATCGCGATCTGGCGGAGGGGCACGCCACGCTCTCGTTTCTCCTCGTCAGCGCGGGACGGACCGGAGAGGCGCTCACCGCGGCGCGGCGCGCCGTCGCGCTGGAACCCGGCTACTGGGGCAACCAGTTCAGGCTCGCGCACGCGGCATGGGGCGAGGAGCGGCTGCGCGCATTGCTGCGCGCGATGGAGCTCTATCCGGACTTCCCGTTCGCGCACTTCGAGGCGGCGATGGTCCACATCGCGCGCGGCACGCTGGATCACGCCGAGTCGGTGCTGCGCGAAGGCACCATCGTCCAGGACCGGCAGGCGAACCTGAAGCAGCGCTATCCCGCCAAGGGGCTGCACTGGCTGCTCGGCCTCGTGCGTCTCGCCCAGGGAGACGTGACCGAAGCCAAGGTCGAGTTCAACCGGGAGATTTCCGCCGGCGCTTCGCAGCTCTACGCCGCCGAGTTCGCGATGAACGCGCACGACGGCGCCGGATTCGCGTGCCTTTACGCCCAGGATCCCGCGGGCGCGCGCGCGATGTTCGATCGCGCGCTGGAGCTCTTTCCGGATCACGCGCGCTCGCTTGTCGGCCGCGGCACGGCCCTCGCCGCCGAGGGCCGGCGGAAGGACGCCGATTCCGCGTTCGCGCGGGCGACGGCGGCCATCGACGCGCTTCGCCGCGGCGGCCGCGCCAGCGAGGCGGCGCTCGCGGAAGCCTTTCAGCACAACGTCAACGGCCGCGCCGACCGCGCCATCGAAGCACTCCGGTCCCTGCTCGAGCGCGCGGAGCACCCGTTTGCCGGATGGACGATCCCGATCGAGCCGCTTTTCGCCTCCCTGCGCGGACTGCCGGAATTCCGGTCGATCCTGGCGACCCTCGCCGACCGCGCGCGCTGAATTCAGCCTTTTTTCACCGGCGATTCACGACTTCTCAGCCGCACGGGGCCTATAGTCGTCCGCATGAAGAGGATTCCCGCGGCGATCGTCATCTCACTCGCGCTCGCAGGCCTGCTCGCCCTGACGCCCGAAGCCGCTCGCGCGCAATCGGCAGGCCCCGCGCCGCAGCAGGTCACGCTGTTCGAGCTCGTACTGCGCGACGGCTCGCGCATGTACGGGGAGATCGAGCGCGAGGACGACACCGAGGTGATATTCCGCACGCGTGGCGGTACCGTCATGACGGTGAAGCGCACCGATATCCTCTCGCTCAGGCGACGGACCGGTGTGCTGGCGGGGCAGGAGTTCCAGCGCGCCGACCCGAATACCACGCGGCTTTTCTTTGGACCGACCGGAAAGTCGCTCGAGAAGGGGCAGTCGTATGTCGGCGTCTACGAAGTGCTGCTGCCGTTTGTCCAGGTCGGGGTGACGGACAGGTTTTCAATCGGTGCGGGCACGCCGCTGATTTTCGGCGCCGGCTCGAACCATCCGTTCTGGATCACGCCGAAGCTGCAGATCGTCAATACCGGTTCGACTCAGGCGGCTGTGGGCGTGCTCCAGGGTTTTTCCGGCGACAGCAGCGCCGGCATTGCGTACGTTGTCGGGACGCACGGGACTGCGCTCGGGTCGTTCAGCGCCGGCGCCGGGTTGGCGTACGAAAGTGACGGAGGACGCGCTGGAGTGGTGATGGCCGGTGGCCAGCGCCAGGTTCGCCAGGGCCTGGCGGTCATCAGCGAGAACTATCTCTGGAAAGGCGGAAACGGCATCGTGTCGCTCGGGGTCCGTTTCTTCGGGGAGCGGCTCTCCGCCGACCTGGGGCTCGCCGCCCCCATCGGTGGCGGTTTCATCATATTCCCTGTTGTCAATTTCGTGTACCTGTTCGAACGCTGATCGGAGTTCCATCATGATCACAGCGGGCGATCCTCCGGTGCGCATCAGGAAATCACGGCTCGACTGGCTCGACGCGCAGTCGCGCGGCTGGCACCAGGCCGGCATCATCGACGAGTCCACCCGCGAGCGCATACTGAGCGGCTACGCCGCGGAGTCGGCGGAGCGCCGCGCCATGGCCGTGCTCGTCCTGATTGCGATCCTGCTCGGCAGCGTCGGGCTGCTCCTCCTCATCGGGTACAACTGGGATGCCATCCCGAGGGGCGCGAAGCTGGCGCTCCTGATGGGCAGCGTGGCGGCCGCGTTCACCGCGTCCGCCGTCGCGTACGGGAAGGGCCGCGAGGCAGCCGGCGAGACGCTGGCGTTTGCCGGCACGCTGCTGTTCGGCCTTTCGATCTTCCTGGTGGCCCAGGTGCTGCACATCCAGGGGCGCGATCCGGATGCCTTCCTCTGGTGGGGCATCGGCGTGTTTGCGTGTGCCGCGCTCGTGCGGTCGAGGGCGATCGCGGTGGAAGCGTCGCTGATCTTCCTGCTCTGGGTGTTCGTCGAAGGCACCTTCGCCGAGCACACGGCCTTCACGTTCGTGCTGCTCTGGCCGCTGGCCTTGCTGGTGGGCTACCGGCTCGAGTCTCCGTGGACGGTCGGGGTCGCGGCGTTTGCCGCCGGACTGGCCGCGTTCTTCAACGGCATCGCGCTGTCCCACAGCAGCCTCTTTCTCGGAACCGTCGCGCTGACCGGCTGCGCGGTTTACGCGGCCGGCAGGTTGCACCGTGACGGCACGATGATGCGGCTGGCGTGGGAAACGAGCGGCCTTGCCATTCTCCTGATTGTCTCCATTCCGCTGATGATCACGCAGGTTCATCAGGAGCTCTCCGCGTACACCGCCGGAGCGGCGGGCATCGTCGTCGCCGTCGTGGCCGGCGGCGTCGCGCTCGCCGGCGGAAGCTGGCGATCCCGCTCGGCGACGGATCAGGTCGTCCTCGCGGCTGCCGCGGCGGTGTGCGTGTGGATCGCGTTGACCGCACCGGGCTTCGTTCCCGCGGGTTCGGCGAGCGCCAGGGCCGCTACCGTGCTGTTCAGCGTCCTGACGCTCGCGATCGGCGTGGGATTGATCCGCACGGCGCTCACCTCCGATCGTCCCACCGATCTCGCCTATGGCGTGCTGTTCGCGCTCGTCTTCCTGATCGTGCGCTGGGTGAGCGTGCTGGCGAACCTGTTGTGGTCCGGCCTGATCCTGGTCGCGGCCGCCGGCGGCCTGCTCCTCATCGCCCGGCTGTGGCGCGGCCGGGCCACGGCTGGCGTCGCGGGGAGGGTGTCATGATCAGCAAGCCCCTCGGTTCTTCCGCGGGCGCACTCGGCGCCGCGGTCGTCTGCCTCTCGATCCTGTTCGGGATGCTCGTCGGGCACGCATGGCCGTTGTGGTTCGGCCGCACGATCCTGCTTCCGGCGGCCGCCGCGTCCTCTCGTGGATCCATGCACGGCGACTACGTGAACGTGACGACGCCGGCGATGACGCTCGTCGTCCGCGCCGATGGGACCGGCGGGTCCGCGACGTCCGCCGCCGTCCGTCCCGTCGGCCCATGGTGGAACGATCCGTCCCTGCCACCGGTACAGAAGACCGGGCGCATGCGCGGAACATTGCTCTACGTCCAATTGGAGCCGTCGGATGGCGGGGACTACCGGCCGGTCACCGTCAGCCGGCAGCCCGTTCCGGGCGCAGTGAATCTACGCGGAGTAATCAGACGGACGCCGCAGCCCGACACGCTCTCCGTGGAATATGGTCTCGACGCCTTCTACATGAAGCAGGGGAAACCTGAGGCCGTCGCGGCGGCGTTCCGCGCCAAACGGCGCGTGCAGCTCGAAGTGGCGGTCGCCTCCTCGGGCCGCGCGCGAATCCGCAGTCTATTGATCGACGGAGTGCCGGTGAGCAAATAACCGTTGCTCGTTGCTTGTTGCTTGTTGCTCGTCGAGCCACGAGCCACGAGCCACGAGCCACGAGCCACGAGCCACGAGCTGCGAGCTGCGAGCTGCGACCACTACTCGATCGGTCTCCAGTTCTTCACGTCTGTGTCGGGGACGGGCGCGACGTCGCGTCCAAGCACGCTCCGTGCGAAGCGCGGCCACCAGTCCCGTACGGCGCGCGGGTCTCCGTCGGCCGGTAAAGGGTCCGCGGCCAGCCGCTCGGCGATGCGCGACCACAACGCATCGGCGCGCTGGCGCGCTTCGGCCAGTCCTCCTGGCAGCTCCGGCTTCAGGCAGCGGCGTGCGATGTCGACGTGCAGCACCTCGTCGGCCCAGTCGAAATCGTGAAAGAGCGCGGATAACGGGTCTCCCGAAGCCGCGGCCACGCGGTGCTCGTACGGCTTTCCGCGATCGCGCGGCATGAGCGATTGTTCGATCGCGTAAAGCAGGATGTGCCGTTCGAGTGGCGAGCAGTGGCGCGCGAGCTTCCACGAAAACGTCACGTTCACCGGCAGCGTGGTCCAGTCGATGCCGCGTGATTCCATCAGCGCCTGCCCGAGCATCGCGTGGCGCGCCTCGTCCCACATCTGCCTGAACATCGCGGTGTAGTAGGTCCACTTGCGCGGTTCGGCCGGCCGCGCGTTCCTCTCCTCGGCCCAGTGCTCGGCAATGATGCCGGCAATCAGCTCCGGCACGTCCATCTCGCGCAGCCGTTTGAACATCAAGGCCGCGTTGCGTTCGTCGGCGTCGCGGGTCTCGTCGAGGTACACCAGATCGGCGGGAGTGGACGGGTCGAACAGGCCGGCAAACCGTTCGTCGCGACGCGGCAGGACCGCGAAGCGGTAGGGACGCGAGAAGCGGGCGGGAGGACTGTTCCCGGCCGGCCGCCGGCCGTCGACGCCGCCGGCGGCTTCAACCCAGGCACCCAGATGGCCTGTCCAGTCAATTGCCTCGGGCGACGAGGCCACAGAAGCCGCCGCGGCATCTCCCCAGCGTCCGATGACCTCTTCTTCATGCTGAATCGCGGTCAGCACGCGTGTCGACGGCTGGTCGCAGAGCGGATTCGTGCCACGCAGGTAGTCGGCGACAGCCGATCGAAACAGCGGCCGCACCACGCCATGAACCGCGGCTATCCGTCCGCGTGTGTCGCCTGCGGCGAACATCTCGTCGAGTGCCGCCTCCAGACGGGCGTCGGGAACGTCTTTCGCACCGGGCGGCGGTTCACGCAGCTCGGCGATGCGCGAATACAGTTGCTCGGCGTGCTCGGCATCGAGCCAGCCGTGCAGCGCCAGCGCGCACTTGGCTTCCCACTCGGGAATGGACGGCAGGTACGCGGCGGCCGCAATCGCCAGCCGCTGCTTGACGTACGCAAGCCGGTGCAGGATCGCCGTCGCGTCGGCCACGGAGTGACCAGGACGGCGAGTTCCCTCGGCCGGGGCGAGCGAGGCGAATGGCGGGAACCGTTCCACGATCCCTCAGCGGGCGGCCGTCGCCTCGAACACGATCTTCGAGATCTCCGCGATGAGGGCCGCCGCCTTCTTCTGATCGTCCAGGCCGCGCACCAGGACGACCAGCACGTAGGGACGGCTCGCGTACACGATTGCCGCGTCGTGATGGATTCGGGTGATCGTTCCGGTCTTGTGCGCGACGACGGTGCCTGGCGGCAGCCCGCCGGGGATGGCATCGCTGAAGTGCTGCCTCTCGAGGATCGCCAGCATCTCGTCGTCGGCCGCGCGATCCACCGCCTGGCCGTGGGCGATCTTGTCGAGCAGCACGAGGAGCCCGCGGGCGGTCGTCGTGTTGTTCAATCCCTTGTCGAACGCCTTCTGATCCTCCACTCCCCGCAGCACCTGCATGCCGTCCGCGCCAAGCGTCGCGACCGTCTTGCGTATGTGCTCGGCCCCAAGCTTCTCGATGAGCAGATTCGCCGCGAAGTTGCTGCTGACCGTGATCATCAGCTCGCAGAGATGCCGCAGCGTCATCGTCTTGCCGACGGCAGCGTACACCTCGCGGTCCGAATCGTCTCCCTCGCTCAGCCTGAAGGGACTGCCGTCGACGATGCTGTGGAACTCGTTGACGATGGGCAGTCGATCGTCGAGCGACAGCGTCCCGGCACGGGCACGGCGGAACAGCTCGATCATGACGGGCACCTTCATCGTGCTCGCGGCATGGAAGGGCTTGTCCGCATCGATCAGAAGCTCAGCGCTGCCATCTAGCGTGCGATATGCAAGGGCCACTTCGGCCCCGCTCGCGGCGATCGGGCCGCGGAGCCGCGCTTCGAGATCAGACTGCTGAGTCAGGGCGGCGAGGAGCACCATAAGGAGAGGCACGGAGGCTATCGTAGGACAAAAGCCAGGAAAGGTAGAACGGAGAACAGCTCTCAGCTCTCAGCCTTCAGCTCTCGGCTCTGACAGCCGATAGCTGATAGCTGTGAGGTCAGGTGGCTGGATGGGTCGCGATAGCGGCGGATTCGGCCAGCGCCCCCCACGTCTCCGGGTCTTGCGAAATCAGCGTGCTGAAATAGAGCGCAACGTCCTCCTGCGGAAACGACTTCGCCAGCTCCTCACCGGCCGCCCGCAGCTTCGCCGCGTCCGGCCTGGTCACGTTCTCGTCGTTGATCAGACCGTTCTCGTGCGCGATGCCGAGACTGTCGAGAAACGCCCCCATCATCGGCCGCTGCCGTTCGAGGTGGTAGTTGACGAGCGCGCGCGCCGCGACCGTGTCCGGCATGATCGGCAGCGACGCCAGGTACCTGGCCTTGCGGTCGAGCGGAAGAGAAAACAGCGTCTTCGTGCGGAACTTCATGTGCCCGGCAATCGCGGAGATCGCTTCGACCTGCTGCTCGGCGGACTGTTCGTCGGTCCAGAACACCTGCGCCGCATCGACTCGGCGCTCGGAGTCCATCCGCTTCCAGATCTTCGACGGCCGAAACGCGCTGTAATCCTCAGCCATGTGTCGATCTTAGCGTAAATGCCGCTGAGCTGGCGTTGCCGTCAACTTCAACCGCCGCGCCGTCGTCTAACGCACCATGCGCACCGCTGCCTTTCTCGAGACCCTCGCGCAGGACCTGCGGCACGGAGGGCGCGTGCTCAGGCGCAATCCGGCCTTCACATGCATCGCGACGCTGACCTTGGCGCTCGGCATCGGCGCCAATGCGGCGATCTTCAGCGTCGTCAGCGCGGTGCTGCTGCGCCCGCTGCCCTGGAGCGAACCGGACCGTGCGATCACGATCTGGAGCCGGTGGACGGCGTTCGACAAGACATGGGTCGCGTCCGGAGAGGTCGCCGACTACCGCAGGCGCGCCCGCACCCTGCAGTCGGTCGCTGCCTGGAGCGATGGACAGGTCAACATCACCGGGGACGGCGAACCGGAGCGCGTTGCCGCCGCGCAGGTGACCGCGAACACCTTTTCCACGCTCGGCGTCTCGCCCGCCCTCGGACGCGTCTTCAGCCCTGAAGAAGACGTGCCGAACGGGGCCGATCTCGTCGTGCTGGGACACGGACTCTGGCGGCGGAGATATGCGTCCGACCCCGGAATCCTCCAGCGTGCGATCCAGATCAACGGCCGGCCCGCGCAGGTCGTCGGCGTCATGCCGCCCGACTTCGTTCTGCCCACCGATTTCCAGAACCCCGAGCCGACGGAGCTGTGGACGCCGCTGCAACTGGATCCCGCCACGATGGACCATGGGAGTCATGGCCTGTACGCGGCGGCCCGGCTGACGCCCGGCGCGACGGTCGAGCAGGCCGCCGCCGAGCTGCACGCCATCGCACGCCAGATGACCGCCGAAGGTCTGTACCCGGTGCAAATGCAGTTCGACACGGTGGTGCTTTCTTTGGCGGACGAAGTGATCGGAGGCGTCCGGCGCACGGTGCTGCTGCTCCTCGGCGCCGTGGGCTTCCTGCTGCTGATCGCCTGTGCGAACGTGGCGAATCTCCTGCTCGCCCGAGCCGAGGGACGCCAGGGCGAGATCGCTCTCCGGTCCGCGCTCGGCGCAAGCCCCGGGCGGATCGGCCGCCAGTTGCTCACCGAAGGCATGGTCCTCACTTTCGTGAGCACGGCAGTCGGGCTGGTGCTGGCGTTCAGCGCAACGAGAGCGCTCGCCTGGTGGAACCCCGCGAACATCCCGCGCGTCGCCGGCGTGTCGATCGACGCGCGCGTCATCGCCTTCACGGCCGCCATCGCGGTCCTGACGACGCTGCTCTTCAGCGTCGCGCCGGCACTGCGGGCGCTTCGCCCCGGCGTCTCCGGGGCATTGAAGGACGGCGGCCACGGCAGCTCGAGCAGCGCCGCGCGCCAGCGGTTTCGAGACGCCCTCGTGGTCGTGGAGATGGCCCTCGCCGTGGTGCTGCTCGTCGGCGCCGGCCTCATGCTCCGCACGCTCTCGTCGCTTCAGCATGTTCCGCTCGGCTTCGATCCCTCCGGCGTGCTGACGCTGCGCGTGTCGCTGCCGCAGGCCGGATACGACAGGCCCGAGCAGGCGGTGGCGTTCTACCAGCGGCTGCTCGAGCGCGTACGACGGCTGCCCGGGGTCGAGGCAGCCGGTGCCGCGCGGTCGCTGCCGCTCGCGTCGACGATCGGCGACTTCGGGCTGCAAGTGGAGGGCTACGTGCCGCCGGCGGGCACACAGGCGAAGGGGGACTGGCAGATAGTCACCGACGGCTACATGGCATCCATCGGCGAGCGGCTGGTGCGGGGCCGTGATATCACCCAGTCCGACACGGTCGAGAGCCCTCTGGTCGGCCTGGTCAACGAGGAGATGGCGCGGCGGTATTGGAATGGGCGGGATCCGATCGGGCGCCGATTCAAGATCGGGAGGGCTCCCGAGCGTCCGTGGATTACCGTCGTGGGAATTACCGCCGACGTCCGGCATAACAGCCTCACGGCGCCAGTGAAGGAGAAGTTCTACGTCCCCCACACGCAGTGGCACCGGTCGGTCGGCAATCCGATTCGCGGCATGTCGCTGGTGGTCAGAGCCGCGGGGGATCCGCTGGCGCTCGCGCGGCCCGTCCGCGAGGAGATCCGCGCGCTCGATGCGAGTCTGGCGGTGGCCGACGTGCGGACGATGTCCGACGTGGTGGGCGCCGTGCTGTCCACGTCCAGGTTCACAGGCGCGCTGCTCGGGTTGTTCGCGGCGCTCGCGCTCGCGTTGTCGGCGATCGGCATATACGGCGTCCTCTCGTACGTCGTCAGCCGCCGGACGCGCGAGATCGGGATCCGCCTGGCGATAGGGGCCGGGCGCGGCCAGGTGCTCGCGATGATCCTGCGGAACGGCCTGCTGTTGTCCTGGACCGGCGTTGCCGTGGGGCTTGCGGCCGCCGCCGCCGTCACGCGTGTCATGGCGTCCCTCCTTCACGGCGTCGCGCCGATCGATCTCGCGACCTACGTCGCCGCCGGCGCATCGCTGTCGATCGTCGCGGTGCTGGCCAGCCTGGCGCCGGCCTGGCGGGCCATGCGGGTCGACCCTGTCGTCGCGCTCAAAGCGGAGTAACCTTGAATAGTTGACTCCGTCCGATCGTCTCTTCACTCCGCGCTTCTTCGTGATGTGCGGATTCAGCTTCACCGTCTTCCTGTCGGCGTTTCAGCTCTTCCCGACCGCGCCGTACCACATCCTCGATCTCGGCGGGACCACTGCGGCGTCAGGCTTGTTCCTCGGGGCGCTGACCTACGCGTCGGCGTTCTCGGCCCCCCTCACCGGCGCGTTCGCCGATCGCGTCGGCCAGCGGCGCGTCCTGATGACGTCGAGCCTGGCGCTCGCGCTCTTCTCGATCGGCTATGCGGTCGTGACCGACTATCGCGTGATGCTGGGCCTTGCGCTGGTGCACGGCGTCTTCTGGTCCGGGCTGCTCTCCGCGTCCGCCGCCTACATGACCGACATGCTGCCGGAGCACAGGCGCGCCGAGGGGATCGGGTACTGGGGCCTCTCGACCGTGCTGGCCGTGACCATCGCGCCGAGCGTGGGGTTCTGGATGTACCGGCGGGGCTGGGGATTCCTCTGCCTGTCGGCCGCCGCGCTGAACCTCGCGATGCTGGCGATCTCCTGGCGCCTGGAGGAGCACCCGCGGCACGCCGTGCACGCCGCCAGCCCGGCCCGCCGCGGCCCCCTGCTCGAGTGGCGCGTGCTCGCGCTGTCGCTGTCGCTGTTTCTCTACTCGTTCGGCTACGGCGGCATCACCAGCTTCGCCGCCATGTACGCGGACGCGAGCGGCGTCACGCCGAGAGGCATCTACCTGACGATGCTGGCGATCGTGATTCTGGTGACGCGGCCGCTGTCCGGACGGCTCGGCGATCGGTTTGGCTACCGGCGCGTGTTCGTGCCATGTCTCCTGCTGATCACCGCCGGCCTCGCGTGTCTCGCGATTGGCGGCACCTTGCGCTGGATGATCGTCTCCGCGATCGTGTTCGGGACCGGCTTTGGCACAGCGTATCCGGTCTTCGTCGGCTACATCATGGCGGGCATCTCGCCGGGGCGGCGAGGCGCCGGCTTCGGGGCTATTCTCGCGGCCTTCGATACCGGCATCGGCACCGGCTCCACGGCCATGGGATGGCTCATCGCGCGCATGGGATTCGCGAGCGCGTTCGGCGTTGCCGCCACGCTGTCCGCGCTTGCGCTGCCGTACTTCCTCGTGATGGACCGCCGGGTAGGCCCGCGAAAGAACGTGCCACGGAAGGACACAGAAGATCAGCAACCACTGAAGAAGAAGGTTAAGGACGTAAAACCTTGCGGGGGCTGCCGGCCCGGCGCAAATGCGCGTGCTAGACTCGGCCCATGCGCGGTCGATTCCGCCTGCCGTTGGTCGTTGTCGCCGTTGCACTGCTCGGACTGATCGTGCTGCTGGCCACGCTGCAATATCGATGGGTCGGCCAGGTCAGCAGCGCCGAACGCGATCGCATGCGCGCGTCACTGGCGACACGCGCGTCGGAATTCGCGCAGGATTTCGATCGCGAGCTGACGCGCGCCTTCCTGCTGTTCCAGGCCGAGGGCGCCGCCTCGAACGACGAGCTCGCCTCGCGCCTCGCCGTCCGGCACGACCGCTGGCAGGCGACCGCGCGTTTTCCTCGCCTCGTGAAGGACATCTACGTGGTCTCTCGCGATCCCGGCGAAGATCTGAGACTGCAGCGCTTCAATCCAGCGTCGCGGGCACTCGAGACCGCGGAGTGGCCCTCATCCATGTCGGATTGGCGCGAGCAGTTCGGCACGCCTGTCAGTGCACGCCCCGGGGATGACCTCCTCGTCACCCGGATGGCGTCTCCCGTGTGGGAGAGGGTGCCCGCGCTCGTCCTGCCCATGATGATGGTGGTCGTCACCAATCGCGCAGGAGAGGCGAACGTGCGCTTCGCGCCGCAGTTCTCCTTCATGGTGATTGCCCTCGACAGCGAATACATGGCCAAAGAGCTGCTGCCGGCGCTCGCGACGCAGCACTTCCGCGGTACCGGAGACGGGTTCGACTACCAGCTCGCGGTCGTCAACCTGCGCAGGGGCGGCGAGGTGTACGCGTCGACCCCGTCGCTGAAGGCGACCGCGGACACGAAGGCGGACGCACAGGCGGACTTCTTCCGGGTGCGCGCGCAGGACTTCGGCACAGTCGCGGCGGAAATCAGGCGGTTCACGACGTTCACGACGACGGTGGGTCGAGGCAGCGTTACGGCGCGGCAGGCGGAAGGCCAGTTCGAAATGCGAACGACGGCCCCTCTCTCAATCATTCTCCAGAAGGAGACTGCCGCCGAGCAATCCGCTGTCTCGGCAGGCGCGGCATTTGGCGCGGCAGCGCGCCGCCTGGCAGGCGGCAGCGCGCCGCGCTGGCGTCTGTTGGTGAAGCACCCGTCCGGATCGCTCGAGACCGCGGTCAACGCCGTCCGGCGGCGCAACCTGATCGTCAGCACGAGCATCCTGGTCGTTCTTGGCGCCAGCGTGGGACTGCTCGTGCTGTCGACCCGCCGCGCGCAGGAGCTGGCGCGGCAGCGGATGGAATTCGTGGCGGCGGTATCGCATGAGCTGCGCACGCCGCTCGCCGTCATTCGCTCCGCCGGCGACAACCTCGCGGACGGCGTCGTCCACGACGAGGAGCGCATTCGCACGTACGGCGATCTCGTGCGCAACGAAGGGCGCCGCCTGACGGAGATGGTCGAACAGATCCTCGAGTTCGCCGGCATCGAGTCGGGCCAGCGCGGGTTCGCGCTCGGGCCCGTCGGCCTCGCTCCGCTGTTGCGGGAGGTCGCTGCGCAGTCCGCGACGCTCCTCGGAGGCCACCTGGACGTCGAGTTCGATCTCCCCGAGTCGCTGCCGCCGGTGCTTGGCGACGAGCCGGCGCTTCGCCGGCTGATCCAGAACCTCGTCGGCAACGCCATCAAGTACGGCGCCGGCGCGGGATGGATCGGCGTGCGCGCGCGGCACGTGGCGCGCGAGGTCGAGATCACGATTGCCGACCGCGGCATCGGCATCCCGGAAGCGGAGCAGAAGCACATCTTCGAGCCGTTCTATCGCGCGCCTGAGGTCATTGCCGCGCAGATCCAGGGGGCCGGGCTCGGCCTCAGCCTCGTGCGGCGGATCGTACGCGCCCACGCCGGGCGCATCGCCGTACACAGCGTCCCCGGCCGGGGCAGCGAGTTCGTGGTCACGCTTCCAGCCGCCGCCGAGCCGCCCCTCGGACGTCAGGTGGAGGCCCCATCGCGCGCGCCGATGGCGCGGGAGACGGACGCGCGGACGTGAAGCGGCTGCTCCTCGTCGAGGACGAACCGGGCCTCGTGCTGACGCTGACCGACCGGCTGGCCCGGGAAGGCTATGCCGTTGAATCGAGCGCGGACGGCGAGAGCGGGCTGGAACGCGCCGCGAAGGAGCCGTTCGACCTCGTGCTGCTGGACGTGATGCTGCCGCGGCTCAACGGCTTCGACGTCCTGCGCGATCTCCGCCGTCGCGGCATCGAGACGCCCGTGATCATGCTCACCGCGCGCGGGCAGGTGACCGACAAGGTCGTCGGGTTGAAGCTCGGGGCCGACGACTACGTCACCAAGCCGTTCGAGATGATGGAGCTGCTCGCGCGGATCGAAGCGAAGCTGCGGCGCGCGCCGGCAACGCCGCACCCGGCCGAGGGGTACCAGTTCGGCGACATGCGCGTGGACTTCAGGCGCGCCGACGTCATGAAGAACGGCGAGCCCGTCGAGGTGTCCGCGCGGGAGTTCCAGTTGCTCAAGTATTTCATCGAGCACCGCGGCGCGACGCTGACACGCGAGGAGCTCCTCAACGAGGTCTGGGGCTACAACGCGATGCCGTCCACGCGCACGGTGGACGTGCACGTCGCCTGGCTGCGCCAAAAGATAGAGCCCAACGTCCGCCATCCCCAGTTCATCCTCACCGTCCACGGCCTCGGCTACAAGTTCGCCGGCTAGCGTTCCCGCCCTGACCGTTCCGGCCGTGAGCGGCCGCCCATGCCGGCGCAAATCACCGCTTGTTCACTGATCACAGGCGTCGATTCGTAATGGACTATCATCTCTGCAAAAGAGCGGACACAGCCGTTATGGACGAAGGATGGCTTTGATCGTCGGACACGAGGCTAGCGACTGCCACAGCCGGCCCGGTCTTGTATCATGGCGGTCGTACCAATGCGGGTCTGCGACGCCCATTGCCATTTCGTCTCCGGACGCTTCCTGGAGCTGCTCGCTGCGGACGTCCCCGGTCTGCCGGCTGACGGGCGCGCGCGCGCGATCGCCGAGCGGGTGGGCTGGGAAGACCCGGGCAGCCCCGAGGCGCTTGCCGACCGCTGGGTCGCCGAGCTCGATCGGCACGCCGTCTCCCGTGCCGTTCTCATTGCCAGCATCCCCGGCGACGAGGCATCGGTCACGACCGCCGTGGTACGGCATCCGGCGCGCTTCGTCGGGTTCTTCATGTTCAACCCGGCCGCCGGTGACGTCAGCGCCCGGCTCGCGCGGATCCTCGACGGCCCGGCGCTGCGCGGCATCTGCCTCTTTCCCGCCATGCACGGTTACCAACTGGATGACGAGCGGGTGCGCGAGGTGTTCGAGGTGGCGGCCGACGCCGGGTTGGCGGTGTTCGCGCACTGCGGCGTGCTCACGATCGGCATCAGGAAGAAACTGGGGCTGGCCTCGCCGTTCGATCTGCGGCTGGGAAACCCGCTGGCGCTGGCGGCGACCGCGGCGAGGCACCCGTCGGTGCCGGTCATCATTCCCCACTTCGGCGCCGGTTTCTTCCAGCGGGCCATCATGGCCGCCGACCAGTGCCCGAATATCCACTTCGACACGTCGAGCTCGAACTCGTGGATGAAGTACCATGCTGGCCTGACGCTCGAGACCGTGTTCCGGCAGGTGCTGGCCGTGACGGGCGCGGATCGGCTGCTGTTCGGCACCGATTCGTCGTTCTTCCCGCGCGGGTGGCAGCAGCCGATCTACGAGACGCAGGAGGCGGCGCTCCGCGCGGCGGACGTGTCGGAAGCGGATCGCACGAAGATATTCTCGGGGAACTTCGATCGGTTGTTTGCTTGACGATGAATGCTGCCGTGGCTCGGGGCTCGGGGCTCGGGGCTCGGGGCTCGGACGAGCAACGAGCAACGCGCAACGAATAACGACATCGTAAGGAGAAAATAACGTGACTCGGAAATCCATCGCCATAACCGTTGTCGCGCTTCTGGCCGTGACGGCCGCCGTGGTTGCGGCACGTGGGCCGGCGGCACCCCAGCAGGCTCCGATGCAGCCGGCGGACCTTGTGTTGACCAACGGCAAGGTCGTGACGGCGGAGGACGGCGCGCCCGAGGCGCAGGCGGTCGCGGTCCGCGGCGATCGCATCGAGGCGATCGGGACGACCAACGACATCAAGCGCTACGTGGGCCCGGCCACTCAAGTGATCGATCTCAACGGGCGGCTGCTGATCCCGGGCTTCACGGAAAGTCACGGACACTTCACCGGCATCGGCCAGGCGGAGATGCAGCTCAAGCTCATGAACACGGCGTCGTGGGACGAGATCGTCGCGAAGGTGGCCGAGGCCGCGAAGAAGGCAAAACCCGGACAGTGGATTACCGGCCGCGGGTGGCACCAGGAGAAATGGACGTCGAGGCCACAGCCCAACGTCGAAGGGTTCCCGACGCACGCGTCGCTCGACAAGGTGTCGCCGAACAATCCGGTCATCCTGACGCACGCCAGCGGCCACGCCAGTTTCGCGAACGCCAAGGCGATGGAGCTGTCCGGCGTCACGCGTGCGACGCCCAACCCTCCCGGCGGAGAGATCCTGAAGGATGCGTCAGGCGATCCGGTCGGCCTGCTCCGCGAAAGAGCGTCCGGCCTCATTCGCCGAGGCGCCGGCGAGCCCAGGCCGACGCCGGAGGAGGCCGCCGCGCGGGACCGCAAAGTCCTCGAACTCGCTGACAAGGAAGTGACATCAAAGGGGATCACGTCCTTTCATGACGCCGGCTCTTCATTCGCGACGATCGATCTGATCAAGGCGCTGATCGACGAGGGGCGGATGAACGTGCGCTTGTGGGTGATGGTGCGGGAAGGCAACGAGCGCGAGGCGCCGTTGCTCGCGAAGTACCGGACGATTGACTACGGCGCCGCGCATCTCACCGTGCGCGCGATCAAGCGCGCTATCGACGGCGCGCTCGGGCCGAATGGTGCGTGGCTCCTCGAGCCGTACGCGGACAAGCCGGACAGCACGGGACTGAACACGACGCCCGTGGCGGAGATCGCGGAAACGGCGAAACTCGCCATCGCGAACGACTATCAGCTCTGCGTCCACGCCATCGGCGATCGGGGGAACCGCGAGACGCTGAACATCTACGAGCAGGCGTTCAAGGCGAACCCCACGAAGAAGGATCTGCGCTGGCGCGTCGAGCACGCGCAGCATCTCAGCCCGGCGGATATTCCGCGGTTCGGGCAGCTTGGCGTCATCGCGTCGATGGAGGGCGTCCACTGCACGTCGGACGCGCCGTACGTGCTCGCGCGCCTGGGACCGCGGCGCGCCGAAGAAGGCGCGTACGTCTGGCAGAAACTGATGAAGACAGGCGCCGTCGTCACCAACGGCACCGACGCGCCGGTCGAGGACGTCGATCCGATTGCCAGCTACCATGCGACCGTGAGCCGGCGTCTGAAGGACGGCACCGTGTTCTTCCCGGATCAGCGCATGAGCCGAATCGAGGCGCTGAAGTCGTACACGATCAAAGGGGCACATGCGGGATTCGAGGAGGGCAGCCGCGGGTCGCTCAAGGCCGGCAAATACGCGGACATGGTCGTCCTCTCGAAGGACATCCTGACGGTGCCCGAAGATCAGATCCCCACCGCGCGAGTCGCCTACACGATCGTCGGCGGCAAGATCGTGTACAAGGCCGCAGGATCTTAAGTCAGTAGGCAGTAGGCAGCAGGCAGCAGGCAGTGGATCACGCTGCCACGCTACCGGACCCCGACCGGCCGTCCTCCGCGCTGCGGCTGTGCGGCCGGCGGGACGTGGCGGCGGTACTGATCGAAGAACCGGCTGCACGCGCGGTGGAAGCGCTCGGTGAGCTGGCGGCCCGCTTCGCCCGGAACCGGCCCCAGCCGGTTCCACGATGCCTGGACCTGACGCACGTCTTCGCCCATCGCGCGCCACTTGGACTCTTCGCCGGCGCGCCCGCCGATGGTGTTGGCGGCCAGCGCCTCGCGGAGCATCTCGGCGAGCGCCTGCGACCCGCTCGCGGGCGCCGCCACGCCCTTCAGGAAGCCCTCGACCTTCTCACAGAGCTTTTCCATTTTCTGGCGGTTACCCTCGGCGTCGAGCTCGGTGCCGTGGAACGCCTCGGGATAGGCCGCCATCAGGCGCTCCAGCGCGCCCATGAACCGCGCGCTGAGCGGATCCGCCCCCTGGCGCACGGCCGGAGACGTCTGGTTCCACCGGCTGCGCAGCGAGCGCACACGTTCGAGCAGCGCCGCGTTGTCGACCGGCATGGGCGCGGGGGGCGCGATGTCGGCGGCGACTTCCGGCGCCTGGATTTCTCCCGCGTCAGCCCGCTCGGCGGGCACGAGCGACTCGAGCTCGCTGACGAGCGCTTCACGATCGGCCTGCTTCACCTGCAGATCGATCTCGTCGCGGCGCTTGTAGCGATCGAAGAACGTGTCGCACGAGGCGCGGAACCGCTGCCAGATCACTTCCGACTTGTTGCGGCGCACCGGACCGATCGTCTTCCACTCGGCCTGCAGCCGGCGGATTTCGGCCGCCGTGCGATCCCACTCGGTCGACAGCGACAGCTCCTCGGCGCGGGCGCAGAGCGCCTCCTTCTTCGCGAGGTTGGCCGACCAGGTTTCCTTGCGCTCCGCGAGGTCCGCGTTGCGGCGCGTGAAGAAGCGATCGCACGCCTCGCGGAAGCGCTTCCACGTCGCGCGCGTGTCCTGCCGCGGCACCGGTCCGATCGTCTGCCATTCCGCCTGCAGCTTCTTCAGCTCCTCGGCGGTCTTCACCCAGTCGGTGGAATCGGCGAGCGCGTCGGCGCGCTCGATGATCGCGAGCTTGCGCTCGAGGTTGCCCTTCCGCTCCTCGCTGCGCGCGGCGAAGAACTCGCGCACCTTCGCCTGGACCGGATCGGCGGCCTGTCGGTAGCGGTGCCACAGCGCCTGCGCCTGCGCGCGCGGCGCCTCCGCCGCCTGCTTCCAGCGCTCCTGGATCTCGTGCAGCTCGTGCGCTGCCTTGTCGAGATCCTCAGGCTTGGGCCCCTCGGGATTGTCGAACCCGTACTTCGCCCTGAGCGCTTCGGTCTTCGCGATGAGCTCTTCCTGGACGGCGGCGTTCGCGAACCGCTTCCACTCGTCCATCTCACGAAGCTCGTGGAGCTTCGGGCCGAGGGCGGTCTGCGCCGCCTTCAGCCGATCGAGCAGCGTCTGGCGCTCGCGGTCCTGCAGGTCGATGGGGGCCTCGATGGCCGTGCGCAGCTCGCGCGTCAGGCGATCCGCCTCCCGCAGCGTCAGATCTTCCGCCACGGCCCGTCTGGCGACGCGATCGATCAGCTGCTCGATTCGCTGGACGTGCTGACGGCGTGCGCGTTCAGCCGCGGCGCGACGCTCCTCGGCCCGCTGCGCAAGTCGCCCCTCGGCGGCGGCGTACCGCTCGGTCGCCGCCGGGTCCAGGCCGTCGGACTGCGGCAGCAGCGATCGCCACTCCTCGCTGACCGCCGTCCAGCGCTCCTCCGACAGCTCCTCGGCGCTCGTGATCTGTTCCGCTTCCGTCGAGAGCTCCAGAAGGCGCGCGTTGACACGCTGGATCTCCTCGCGCTTGTGATGCCGCTCTTCCGCGCGGCGGCCCGCCTGCTCGAACCCGGCCGCGGCCCGCTCGTCGTCGGCTCCCGGCCCGCTCGGATCCGCGAGCGCCGCCCATTCCGTTCGAGCCTGCGACACGGCATCGAGCAGATCGTCGCCGCGCGCGGCGTCCACGCGCTCGACGAGCGCCGTCCGCGCGGCCCGCAGCGCGTCGCGGCGTTCCGACGCCGCGCGCTCCTCCGCGACGCTGCGCTCGTGCTCGGCAATCGCCCCGCGTGCGGCGTCGGCCAGCGCGCCGAACCTCGCGGCCGTGTCGGGATCCAGCTCGAAGGCGCCAGCCGCCGCGACTTCGCGCCATTCCGACTCGGCGGCGTCGAGCTCCTCGCGTGCAGTGAGCCCGGCCGGGGCCGCCGCGATGGCTTCCACCTTCGCCATCACGCCCGCGACGCGCCGCTGCCATCCATCGAGCGCGATCTTCCGCGCCGCTTCCGTTTCTTCGATTGCTTGTATCATCGCCCGCGCGCGCCTCGAAACCGCTTTGTTCTTCGCCCGCGATGCAACGGTTTCGAGCATCTCGCGTGCGTCACCGGCCGCCGCCTCGGCGGCCTTTTCCAGGGCCGCGACCCCGGCGTCCTTGTGGTCCGTCTTCAGCGCGACATTCAGCAGCTCCGCCGGGTCGGCGAGGCGCGCGACGGCGTCGAGCGCCGTCTGCGGATCCGTCGCGTGCCTGGCTATGCCGCCAAGCGCCTTGCTGTCGTGCACCCGCCCGAGCGCCGCCGTGCGAATCGTGTCGTGCGCCGACGATCGCGCGATGGCCGCGTACTGCTTCTGATCGTTCAGTCCGTCGAGCGCCCTGGCGGCGTCCGCCTCCGGACCCTCCACCGCGACGACCACAAGCCGCTCGCCGAGCTCGCGGCGCAGGTCCGCGTCCGCTTCCGTCCGCGCGAGACGCACGAGCGCTTCGACGTCGCGGACGCGCTCGCCGGCGGCTCTGCGCACGCGGACGTCCTCGTCGCTCGACGCGAGCTCGAGCAGGACTTCGTCGCCCGCGGGTTCGTCTGGGATTTCCGCGACGGCCGCCGCGCGAATCGCCGGATCCGCGTGCTTCCACCGGGGCTGGGACTTGAAACGATCGAGGAAAGACATTCGAGGCCTTACAAATAGTGAAGCGCGAAGCGTGAAGTTGCGGCAACCAGCCTCAATCGAACATCGGGACGGCGTGCAGCATCCCGACGCTGGCACCCGTCCGAACGTTCGAAAGAGGCTTGTTGCCTCTCCTTCACCCGTCGCTCTTCGCCATTTCAATCAAGCGTCAGATTCGTCCGAGAGCCACTGGGCGATCTGCTCGCGGGTCGGCCGGTGATCGTCGTTGAGTGGACGATCATCGCCGCCGAGCGGCGACCGCTTCTTGCAGCCCCGGGGGCACACTTTGGTCATCTCGTCCAGGCATCGGAACAGCCGTTCGGGATGATCGGGCTTCAACCTTCCATGCGCGCGTGGGAGTTGGTACACGCCTTCGTAAACCGCGCCGAGCGCGCACGAGCCGCCTTGCTCGTCGAACTAGCTGCAACCTCCCGTGTTGCAGCCGACGCGGCGTCGGCATGCGATTCCTGTGCCGAACCCCCATTCAACGTTCACCGCTGCGTTGACGCATCGGCGTGAACCGCCTACCATCATTTATCCATGGTTTTGAATGCGAGCACCAAAGAACTGGTCATCTCCATGCTTCGTTCTTATCTTCGACCCCTGCGTTACCGGAAACCCGTCGAGCTGCTTTGTCTTGTGTTCGCGGCGCTTGCCGGCTAGGCGCTCGCCGCGCCGCTGGACCAGCGTGGCCAGGCGGTGACAACGCCGTCCGCCGCGCCCCTGACCCCCGCTCCTGGCAACCCGGTCGTCGTGGTCTCGACGTCGATGGGCGACATCACGATCGAGCTCTTCAAGGATCGGGCGCCGGTGTCGACCGAGAATTTTCTTCAGTACATCAATGTGGCCGAGAACCGGATGCTCGACCACACCGGCTTTTCTCCCGAGGATTTCGGCTACGCCGTTTTCGGTCGCGTCATCGACGGCATGTCGGTCGTCGATCGCATCGCGGCCGTCAAGACCGGCACGGCCGGCGGCATGGAAGACGTTCCCCTGGCGCCGGTCGTCATCACCGGCGTCACCGTTCGCGAGACAGTCCCGAAACAACAGTAGACTTGCCGTGTATCGAGCTGAGCTGCGAGCTGCGAGCTGCGAACTGCGAGCTGCGAGCTGCGAACTGCGACTATCGACTATCGACTTCCGTGTCCCGTCCCCTTTTCGTCATCTTCATCACGTTGTTCGTGAACCTGGTGGGCTTCGGCATCATCATCCCGCTGCTGCCGTTCTACGCCCAGACGTTCGGCGCCTCGCCGATGGTGATCGGGCTGCTGTTCGCGTCGTTCTCCCTCAGCCAGCTGGTCGCCTCGCCCGTCCTCGGCGAGATGTCGGACCGGTGGGGGCGCCGCCCGATCCTGATCTTCAGCCTGCTCGGCACGGTCGTCAGCTTCGCCATGCTCGCGGTGGCGCGCAGCCTGACGATGCTGTTCGTCGCGAGGATCGTGGACGGGTTGTCCGGCGGGAACATCACGACGGCGCGGGCGTACATCGCCGACGTCACGAGCGAAGAGAACAGGGCGCGGGCGTTCGGCATCCTCGGCGCCGCCTTCGGCCTCGGCTTCATCGTCGGTCCGGCGCTTGGCGGCCTGTTCTCGCGCATCAGCTACACGGCGCCGATCTGGGCCGCGGCCTTCATCACCGTCGGAGCGACGGTGCTGGCGTGGTTGTGGCTGCCGGAAACGGTGCATCGCACGCAGGCGGGGGGAGCGTCGCCGTGGCGCGCGGTCGCGGAACTGGGACGGCGTCCGAATCTGCGCGTGCTGTTCACGATCGACCTCGTCTACTGGTCCGCGTTCGCGGTGTACCAGACGACGTTCGCGCTGTTCGGCGGGCGCCGGTTCGGATTCGACGCGGCCCACATCGGCTACCTGCTCAGCGCGTTCGGGTTCCTGGGCGTGGTCGTGCAGGGATTGCTCGTGGGGATGATCGTCGACGCGATTGGCGAGCGGCGCACGCTCGGCATCGGCCTGTTGTTTGCCGCGGCTGGATGGGCCGGCAGCGCGCTCACGCACTCGGTGCCCGTATTCATCGCGATGCTCGTGCCCGGAGCGATCGGCATCGGGCTGTGCAATGCGACGCTGAGCGCGCTCGTCAGCAAGGCCGCGGGGCCGCACGAGCAGGGGCGCGTGCAGGGAGCCGCGGGGGCGCTCGAGAGCCTCGGCCGCACGGTCGGTCCGGTGTGGGGCAACGGCACGCTGCAGGCGTACGGGGAGGGCAGCGCCTACGGATCGGCGGCGGCGGCGCTCGTCGGCGTCGCCGCGCTGTCGCTGCGGTACCGTCCGCCGCAGCGCAGTACGCAGTAGGCAGTAGGCAGTAGGCAGCAGGCAGCAGGCAGCAGGCAGTGGATCACGCTGTCACGCTGTTCGGAGCCACGACTGCCGAGCAACGAGCTGCGAGCTGCGCGTTGCGAGCTGCGAACTACGAGCTGCGAGTTGCGAGCTGCGCGAGCTCGCGTTCGAGCCGCGTGACCAGGTTGTCGAGCTGATTGACGACCGCCAGCACGGTGTCGGGCTGCGACAGGTCCACGCCCGCCTTCTTCAACTGCTCCATCGGATAGTCGTTCCCGCCCGATCGCAGCAGCGTCAAATACCGCTCGCGGGCGTCGGCGCGCTCGGCCGGCGTGCCCTGCATGATCTCGCGCGCCAGGCGCGCGGCCGACGCGAAGCATGTCGCGTACTGAAAGACGTAGTAGGGCGAGTTGAAGAAATGCGGGATGCGCGCCCAGGTCATCCCGGTCTGGGAGTTCAGGTCCACGGCGTCGCCGTAGTAGTCCTTCATCAGCGACCGGTACATCTCCGTCAGGATCTCCGCGGTGATCGGCTGATCCTGCTCCGCCAGCCGGTGCGCGCGCAGCTCGTAGTCGGCGAACATCACCTGCGTGAAGAACGTGCCGGTGATGTTGTCGATCGCGTGCTGGAGCAGCACGATGCGCTCGGCGGGGTCGGTGGAGCGTGCGAGCATGTACTCGAGGAGCAGCGCCTCGCTCAGCGTGGAGGGCACCTCGGCGACGAAGATCGTGTAGCCGGAATAGACGAACGGCTGCGTCTCGTGCGACAGGATGGTGTGCATCGAGTGTCCCATCTCGTGCGCGAGCGTGAACATGTCGTCGAGCGTGTCGGTATAGTTCAGGAGCATGTACGGATGCGTGCCGTACACGGGCGCCGAGTACGCGCCGGACCGTTTGCCCTCGTTCTCGTACACGTCGATCCAGCCGCCGGAAAACCCTTCGCGCATGCGCCGCTGGTACTGGTCGCCCAGCGGGGCGACCGCGCGCACGATCCAGTCGAGCACTTCGTCGTACTCGTACTTCTTGTCGAACGTGACGAGCGGAATCGAGAAGTCGTACACGTGGTACGACGGGACGCCGAGCGCCTTCCGCCGGAGCCGGTGGTACCGGCGGAGCGGGTCCGCGCCCGCGCGCGTGGTCTCGATCAGGTTCTCGACGACCGAGGTCGGGATGTTGTCGCCGTGCAGCGCGGCGTCGAGCGTGCTCGTGTAGCCGCGCGCGCGGGCCTGGAACCAGTCGCGCTGGCAGACGCCGTTGTAGAGCGTGGCGTACGTGTTCAGGCTGGCCTGGTAGGTCTCGTGGAGCGCGCGGAAGGCCGCCTCGCGATCCGCCTGCTCGCGGCGCGTCGCGAGGATCGCGCGGTACTGGCCGTACGACACCGTGATCGACGAGCCGTCCGACAGCGTGATCGTCGGAAACTTCGCGTCAGCCGTGGACAGCGCCCAGTACGCTTCGTTGGGCGCCGCGGCCACGCGGCTGGCGAGCGACATCAGGCGTTCGCCGGCCTCGTCGAGCACGTGCTCCTGCTGGCGGTACAGGCTCTCAATCGCGAAGCGGTACAACCGCAGCGGCTCGAACTCGTCCATCCACCGGCGGACCGTCTCGAGCGGAACCTTGAGGAGTTCGGGGTTGAACCAGGAGCCGGCCTGATGCAGCCGCGCGAACAGGAGCTGCACCTGCTGCCGTTTCGCGTTGACCGTGTTGTCGCGCTGATCCTCGTCGTACTGCAGGGACGGAAAATACCACACGCGGTAGGCGAGCTGATCGAGGCCCTCCGACAGCCTGAACGCGTCGAGGAGCTTGTGGGGGCCCGACGCCAGCGTGCCTTTCAGCGCCGCGTACCGATCGATGCCCGACTCGATCTCCTTGTAGGCGGCCTCCCACTCGTCCCACGAGGTGAAGATGTCGCGCAGGTTCCACTTGAAGCGATCGGGAATCTCGTCGCGGCGGCGGCTGCGCGGCCGCGCCGGCTCGGACGAGACGGTTTCTGAGGGGGACGGGAGATCGAACGGGCGCATTCCGTCAACTATATAACGAGCGCCGCCGGCGCTTTGGCGATGACCCGCCCGCTACTTCCTGGGCGGCGCGAACGCGCCCAGCATCGCCTCGAAGACGCGCTGGATCTGACGGTCGTTGTACGGGCGCCCGCCGCCCCCGCGGCGGGCGAGGACGCGCTCGCGCAGCATCCCTTCGGCCGCGCCGGTCAACGCGGCGGCGAGCGCGGCGGGATCGAACGACGCCGCGAAGCTGCCGTCCTTCTGCCCGCGCTTGATCAGCCGCTGCACGACGTCGGCGAACTCGACGAACCCGCTCGACAGATTGATCTGATGCGACTCCCCGCGGATGCGGCGTCCCTCGAACAGGAAGATCGTCGCCAGATCCTCGTCGCTGTCGAGCGCCGCCAGAATCGTCGAAAGCACGGCGACGACCGCGGCCCGCCCGTCGCGCGCGTCGGTCAGCAGGTCCTTCACACGCGCGTTAATCGGGCGCCAGCTCTCCTCGAATATCGCTTCGAGCAGCCCGGCCTTGCCGCCGAAGGACCGGACGAGCTGCGACTCGGACGTGCCCGCCTCGCGCGCGATCGCCGAGGTGGGTGTCTGCTCGTAGCCCAGGCGCGCGAAGAGCGTCCTGGCGGACGCCAGCAGGCGCGCCCGGCTGCTGTCGACGGCGGGACCGGCCATGGCGCCCCCAGCCTAGCGCGCTGCACGACCGGCATCAAGATGTATTACTTCTTCAATACGGTAGTGTCACTACTACAAAATGAGCATAGAGCTTGCACAGACAGGGCGCGTCCGTTCGCGGCGGGCCCGGAAAACGGCGGTTTTTTGCCGCCCCGGTTTCTACCGCCGAGACAGGTTTGTAATTCTTACGCGGAGGATGTGTATGGGATGGAAACTTCCGGCCCGCGCGGCCACCGCCTGTGCGATTGCCGCCGGGCTCGCGGGCTCGATGTGGACGATCGCGCGCGCGGCGACACCCTCGGGCGGAACCCTGAGCCCGTCGAGCGCGACGCTCACCTGGGACGGCTTTCCGGGTCCGGCCGCTTCACCTGAGGGTGAAACCACGTGCCTCGACGGAACCACCTGCGACGTCTACACGTTCCGGGTCGCCGCCGGGGACTACACGGGCAAGCGCGTGCGCTTCAGGATCTCCTGGCAGACGAGCGTGAACGACTACGACGTCTACGTCCACCAGGGCACGGTCAGCGGACCGGAAGTCGGACGGTCGGGCAACGGCGCGCCCGGCACGTTCGAAGAGAACACCTTCGATCTCAATCAGGTCGTCGTGCCCGGCGTCAACGACACGTACACGGTGCACGTGGTCTACTGGACGGTCGGCCCGCTCGATCCGTACAAAGGACAAGTCAGTCTCGAGGCGATCCCGCCGTCTCCCACGCGCACGGCGACGTTCGTGAAAGGCCCCAAGACGGGCATCAAGTTCAGCCGCAGCCGTCCGCTTTACGCGACGGGCGCGGGACAGGACGTCGAGCCGAGCGCGCGGGTCGACTTCAAGGGCAACGCGTACGCCGGTGGCATTCGCGGGCTGACCGGCGGTAACGACATCTGGCGCTTCGATCTGAACCCGAACAGTCCGACGTTCGATCCCTATCTGACCGCCGCGGCGATCACGTTCGACCTGGACGGGCGCGCGCACAACCCCTCGTACAAAGGCCAGCCCGACGCGATCAACCCGAACGACGGCAGCGAGCTTGGCGGAGACGGCGGCGGGGATCTCGACCTGGCGGTCGGCTTCAAGCCGCCGGCGGGCGCCGCGCCCGACAGCGATCCGCTGCTGGCCGCATCGAGTCTCGTGGCCGCGAACGTGTCGTCTCAGCGCTCGTCGGATCGCGCGGAGAACTACGATCGCAACCCCGCCGGCAACACGACGGTGCCCGTGGACGATCGCCAGTGGCAGGAGTTCCTTGGCGGCGACGCCGTGTATCTCGGCTATCGCGAGTTCACCGGCCTGCAGGCCACGTCGAAGTACTACATCAATCGATCGGACGACGGCGGCCTGACCTACGGACCGGCGCTGGTCGCCGCGGTCGGCGGCAACGTCACCGGCAACATCGACGTCGATCAGCGCGACGGCACCGTCTACTTCTGCCACCAGGGCGACGGCACCGACGGCAACAAGCAGGTGCGCGTGGCCGTCGGCCATCCCCTTTCGCTCGCCGTGCCGCCGGCGGTCTACACGACGCGTGTCGCCGCGACCGGCGCCGGCAACATCGCGACCTTGTTTCCCGTCTGCAAGGTGGCGAGCGACGGAACGGTGTACGTCGCGTACTCCGACGCGGGTCATGCCATCTACATCGCGCACTCGACCAATCAAGGGGCTACGTGGTCGCTCCCGGTTCGCGTGAGCGACATGTCCCCGGGGTCCGCGGCGATGATGCCGTGGATCGAGACGGGCGCCAGGCCGGGAAGCCTCGCCATCGCGTGGTACGGCGCGGACGTCGCCGACAACGAGGGCAACGTTCCGGGCAACACGACTGCCGCGAACTGGAAGGTGTACTTCGCCGAGACCCTCACCGCGACCGCGTCGAGCCCGACGATCCTCCAGACGGTGGCCAGCGATCATTTCAACCATGGCGCCGACATCAGCACGGCGGGCTTCGTCGTCGGCGGTCCCAACCGGAACCTCGCCGACTTCTTCCAGATTGCGATCGACCCGATGGGATTCGCGTTCATTGCGTTTACCGATGACTCGCAGGACTTCAGCGGCCACTCCTGGGCGACGCATCAGGTCGCGGGGCCGAGCCTGAACACCGGCCGCACCGAGAAGATCAAGATGAAGGAACCGGCGGCGACCGTCGACACCTCGCAGCCCGAGGTGATGGACTGGCGCCACGACGCGCGCCTCGCGGGGAATCCGCCGACCGAACCCGACGCCGATACGCCCGTGGACGTCGTGTCGATCGACTTCGGCTGCGCGACTGGCGCGGCGGGCCCCGCGATAACGGCGACGCTCGGTGCCTCGGGGCTCGACACGATGCCGCCCGAGGGCATCTGGCGGATGAACTTCGCCACGAACCCCACGAAGCCCGGGCTCTCGGATCGAGCGGATCAATGGTTCATTTCAGCGGAGACCGACGCGAGCGGCACGCCCGCGTACTGGTATGGGACGGCGGCGCGCAATCGCGACGGCACGTTGACTTACACGAAGCGCGGCCCGGCGGATGCCGGCCGCTTCGATCTCGTGAACCGATCGGTGTCCGTGCGCGTCGGCATCGACAAGCTGAACGCGCTGCAGACGCGCGGCGCCATCGTCGACGGCACCCAGGTGATGGGAACGCGCGGATCGGCGTCCGCGACCGTTTCGGTGCCTGGCGTCGCCAGCGCCTCGGCGGCCTCGGATGCAACTCGCGGCGGAAGGAGCTTCACGGTCGGGCAGGGCTGCTCGATCTACTGAGGCTATCACGAGCTCGTCGCGATGGCGAAGCGCGACGGGGAGTTGACCCAGTCCCACTCGATCGAGGAAGCCGAAGCCCGTCACAACTGGAAGCGGGTGAAGCCGTCAGCGTAGCGATGCGAGCCAGGCCGCGGCGGTGTCGAGCAGGCCGGCCATCACCGGTCCCTGCTTTGCCTGGCCGCCCGGCACCTTGAACGAGTGATCGCCGCCGTCGATTTCATGGAGCGTCGCGCGCTGGAGCGAGGGCAGCAGCGCACGAATCTCCTCGGCCGTGCCGAACTGGTCGCGCGTCCCCTGGAGGAACAACATCGGCTCGGCGATCGCCGGCAGGTGCGCGTCGCGGCGCCGATCCGGCGTGCCCGGCGGATGCAGGGGGTACCCGAAGAACAGGAGGCCCGCGAGCGGCCCGGCTCCTCCCTGCGAGGCGACGTGCGACGCGATCCGGCCGCCCATGGACTTGCCTCCGATGGCGAGCGGCAGGGACGGAAACGTCCGTCGTCCCTCCTGGATCGCGTCTCGCCACGCCGCCTCCAGCACTGGTCCCTTGTCCGGAACGCGGCGGCCGGCGGTCACGTAAGGAAAATCAAACGTCGCCGTCGCCACGCCGCGTGCGGCGAGGCCGGTTGCCGCCTCGACGATGAACCGGCTCATCTGTCCGCCGCCTGCCCCATGCGCCATCACGAACGCCACGACAGGTGATTCCGCGAAGTACACTCGTAGGTCCACGCGTGGAGTATAGGCCCATGTCACGAACCCGTTCGGCCCTCGTCCTTGCGGTGATGCTTGGCGCCGCGCCGTGCTTTGCCCAGCGCCTTCCGGGCGGCGCCGTGCCGGAACATTACGACATCACCGTCGAACCGGATCTGGCGGCGGCGACGTTTGCCGGCACGGAAAAGATCGAGCTGCGGCTCGAGAAGCCGGCGCGCGCCATCGTGCTCAACGCCGCCGAAATCTCGTTCGGCCAGGTTTCCGTGACCGTCAGAGGGCGAACGCTCGACGCGGCGGTCACGGTCGATCCCGCGAAGGAACAGGTCACCTTCACGCTGCCGGAACAGCTCCCGGCCGGGCCCGCCGCGATCCAGCTGACCTATCGAGGGATCCTGAACGACCAGTTGCGCGGCCTCTATCTGAGCCAGGCCAACAACCGGCGCTACGCCGTCACGCAACTCGAGGCCACCGACGCCCGCCGCATGTTTCCGTCGTTCGACGAACCGGCGATGAAGGCGACGTTCTCGCTGACGGCGATCATCGACGCGGCGGATCACGCGATTTCGAACGGTGCGGTCATTTCCGACACGCCGGGCCCGCGTCCGGGCAAGCACACCGTCGCGTTCGATGCGACGCCAAAGATGTCGACGTACCTGGTGGCACTCGCGGTCGGCGACTTCGAGTGCATTGAAGGTGCCGCGGACGGTACGCCGATCCGCATCTGCTCCACCCCGGACAAGAAAGGCCTGACCGGGTTTGCGCTCGAGTCCGCCCAGCGGATCCTCCGGTACTACAACCGCTACTACAGCGTGAAATATCCGTTCAAAAAACTCGACGTCGTCGCCGTCCCCGACTTCGCCGCGGGCGCGATGGAGAACGTCGGCGCGATCTTCTACCGCGAGTCGTACCTGCTCGCGGACCCGACGGCGGCGTCCACCTCGGTGAAGAAGAACGTGGCGATCGTCCTCGCGCATGAAATGGCGCACCAGTGGTTCGGGGACCTGGTCACGATGCAGTGGTGGGACGACATCTGGCTGAACGAGGGGTTCGCCAACTGGATGGAGTCGAAGCCGGTCGAGGACTGGAAGCCCGAGTGGCACATCGAGCTCGACGACGTGCAGGCGAACCAGAGCGCCATGGGGCTCGACGCGCTGCGGTCCACGCGGCCGATTCGGTCGAAGGCCTCGACGCCGGCCGAGATCAGCGAGCTGTTCGACGCGATCGCTTACGAGAAGGGTGCCGCGGTCGTGCGCATGGTGGAGCGCTGGATCGGGGAGGAGGCGTTCCGGAAGGGGGTCAACGCGTACCTCGAGAAATTCAAGTACGGCAACGCGCGCGCCGAGGACTTCTGGACCACCCTCGCGCGGTCGTCGGGCAAGCCGGTCGATCGGGTGATGAAGAGCTTCGTCGATCAGCCGGGCGTTCCGCTCGTGAGCGTCGCCATCACCTGTTCGGGCCACGCCGGGTTCGCGGCCATCTCGCAGCAGCGATACGTGCGGGAGACGAATCAGGCAGCGGGCCCGCAGCTCTGGAGCATTCCGGTCTGCGTCAAGTCGCCGTCGGGCAGGACGACGTGCCGTGTCGTGTCGCGCAAGACGGCGCTGATCCCGCTCGACTCCTGTCCCGCGTGGGTCGTGCCGAACGCCGACGCGCGCGGCTACTACCGCATGGGCTACACGCCGGAGATGCTCCGAGCGCTCGCGCCCCACGTCGAATCGCTGGCGGCCACCGAGCGCATCGCGCTGCTCGACGACGAGTGGGCGCTCGTCCGCGCCGCGCGGCACGACGTCGGGTCCTTTCTCGATCTCGCGGCGGGCTTCACCGCGGAGCGCGACGCGGCCGTGCTGGGGTCGCTCGCCGGCACGATCGGCTTCATCGGCCGCGCGCTCACGACCGACGCCACGCGCCCGGCGTTCCGGACGTGGGTGGCGGCGCTGCTGAAACCGGCGCTCCAGCATCTCGGCTGGACGCCGCGTCAGGGTGAACCGGACGACGCGGCCACCGCGCGCGCGACGCTGGTCGGGACGTTGGGCGCCGTGTCGCGCGACGCCGAAGTGTTGTCGAAGGCGCGCGAGCTCGCGCTCGCCGAACTGGAGAAGCCCGGCTCCGTCCAGCCCGGGCTCGTGAACGTCGTCGTCGATCTCGCCGCGAGCGACGGGGACCAGGCGCTTTACGAGAAGTACCTCGAGCGCAGCCGGGCCGCGAAGGATCCGGAGGAGAAGTATCGTTACCTGAACGCGCTGACCTCGTTCCGCGATCCCGCGCTCGTCCGCCGGACCATGAACCTGATCCTCGGCCCGGACGTGCGGAGCCAGGATGCGAAGGTGCTGATTGCCCAGCTGCTCGGCAATACCGACACGCAGCACCTCGGGTGGGAGCTGCTCCAGGCGCGCTGGGACGACGTGCAGAAGAAGACGGGCGAGTTCGTCGGCAATACGGTCATCGTGAGCGGCCTCGGCGCGTTCTGCGACGCGCGGACCGTGGACGAAGTGAAGCAGTTCTTCTCGGCGCACACGGTGCCCGACGCCGAGCGGACGCTGCAGCAGACAATCGAGCGGATCGCCTCGTGTGCGGCGCTGTCCGCAGCGCAGTCCGACAAGCTTGCCGCGTGGCTGATGACCAGATAGCGTGAGGTGATATGAACCGACACAGAATCTGTCCCTGGGTATTGCCCGCGGCCATCGCGGCGCTCTCGCTTCAATCGGCGAGCGCGCAACAGCAGCCGACGACAACTCCAAACTTCAAACTTCAAACTTCAAACTCCCAACAAACCACGAGCCACGAGCCACGAGCCACGGCAGCTCAGGCGGCGACGAGCGCGTCTGGCATCGAGCTCGCCGCGCTGGATCGGGCGGCGAACGCCTGTGCCGACTTCTATCAGTTCACCTGCGGGGGATGGGCGGCCAGCCACCCGCTGCCCGCCGACCGCCCGCGCTACGGGCGGTTCGACGAGCTGCAGGAGCGTAACAACCAGATCCTGCGGGAGATTATCGAAAGGGCGGCCGCGAAGAGCGCCGATCCCGACGCACGGAAGATCGGCGATTACTACGCGAGCTGCATGGACGAGGCCGCCATCGATTCGAAGGGTGTGACGCCGCTCAAGGAGGACTTCGATCGCATCGCGGCCGCCGCCCGCCCGTCGGATCTGGCGCCGATCGTCGCCGCGCTGCACCTCAAGGGCGCGCGGATGTTCTTCGGCTTCGGATCGACGCCCGACCTCAAGAACTCATCGTCGGTGATTGCCGGGCTCGCGCAGGGCGGCCTGGGCCTGCCCGATCGCGACTACTACCTCAAAGAGGACGCGAACTCCCTGAAGCTGCGCGACCAGTACGTGCAGCACGTGGCAAGGATGCTGGTGCTCGCCGGCGACACGGAGGCGCGCGCGATCGCCGGCGCGCAGGGCGTCATGCGGATCGAGACGGCGCTCGCAAAGAGCGCGCTGGATCTGGTGAGCCGCCGTCAGCCCGCGAAGGTCTACCACAAGATGACCGTGGCGGAGCTGGCCGCGATCACCCCTGTCTTTGACTGGCCCGCGTACTTCCGCGGCGTGAACGTTCCTCCGATCGACAGCCTGAACGTCTCGGAGCCCGAATTCATGAAGAGCGTCAACGAGGTGATGACGGCCTCCCCGCTCGACGATCTGAAGGCGTACATGCGCTGGCACGTGCTGGAGCTGAACGCCGAGCTTCTTCCGAAGGAGTTTCGCGACGAGAACTTCGCCTTCACGCAGGCGCTGACCGGCGCGAAAGAGCAGCGGCCGCGCTGGAAGCGGTGCGTGGACTCCACCAACGGCGACCTCGGCGAGATTGTCGGCAAGACGTACGTCGCCGAGACGTTTGGCGCCGAAGGGAAGGAGCGGACGCTGAGGATGGTGCAGGCGATCGAGCGGGCGCTCAACCGGGACATCCAGCAAATCACCTGGATGTCGGACGAGACGAAGAAGCAGGCGGCGGTGAAACTGAAGGCGGTCGCCAACAAGATCGGGTATCCCGACAAATGGCGCGACTACTCCGCGCTGCGCATCGTCCGCGGCGACGCCGTCGGCAACTCGGTGCGCGCCAACGCGTTCGAGCTCCAGCGGCAGCTTGCCAAGATCGGCAAGCCCGTCGACAAGACCGAATGGCTCATGACGCCGCCGACCGTCAACGCCTACTACAACCCCCAGGAGAACAACATCAACTTCCCCGCGGGCATCCTCCAGCCGCCGTTCTTCAACAAGGCGGCTGACGATGCGGTGAACTTCGGCGCGGCGGGGGCGGTCGTGGGCCACGAGCTGACGCACGGGTTCGACGATCAGGGACGCCAGTTCGACGCGGCCGGCAACCTGCGGGACTGGTGGACGCCCGCCGACGGGAAGGCGTTCGAGGAGCGCGCGACCTGCGTCGCCAATCAGTACGGCGGCTATTCGCCGCTCGAGGGCGTGAAGCTGAACGGGCGGCTCACGCTCGGCGAAAACGTGGCCGACAACGGTGGCCTGCGGCTCGGGTGGATGGCGCTGATGGACGCGGTCGCCGGCAAGCCGCTCGCCTCGAGCGACGGCTTCACGCCCGAGCAGCGGTTCTTCATCGGGTGGGGGCAGATGTGGTGCGAGAACAAAAGCGATCAGTTCGCCCGCATGCTGGCCAACGTCGACCCGCATTCCCCCGGACGCTTCCGCGTCAACGGCGTCGTGTCGAACTTTCCGGAATTCCAGAAGGCCTTCGGCTGCCAGGCCGGCGCGCCGATGGTCAACGACCCGGCCTGCAGGGTCTGGTAAATCGGGCCTGCCGCGCCGAAGCGCCGGAGGCGCGAAGGCGGGTGCTGAGGGGTGCTGAAGGGTGCTGAAAGGTGCAGGGCCCAAGGCACCCCTGCGCCTCCGGCTACTTCGTAGACTTCATGGGCATGGGCGGCGCCGCCGCCGCGCTCTCCTGGTGGTACACGGCGATCCACTTGCCGTTCTTCTCGGTCCACACCGTCGACACGTAGACCTTCTCAGGAAGCGGCTGCTTCATCCAGGTGCCCTTGCCGGTCCACGTGTAAGTCACGATCGCGGACTTGTCGTCGATCCAGCTGACCTTCGGATCGACGATGTGCTGTTCGGCGATCATCAGCTGGTCCATCGCTTTGGTGAAGTCCGACACCTTCATGAACCCGCTCTGGTCCGCCGACCACGCGTCGGGGGCGACCAGGCTGCTGAATGCGGCAGTGTCACGTTTGGCGACGGCGTCGAGCATCTTGTGCTCATTGGCGATGAGCGCCTTCTCCGTGGCCATCATCTTCGAGGTCCCCTGGGCGAACGCCGTCCCCGAGCACGCGAGCGCAAGCGCTCCTGCAAGCACGATCTTCATACGCATAACGGTCGATCCTCCTTCGACTGTTGACGAACCTGGCTGCCTGACTATTCCCTCAACACCGATCGGGAGCTCTTTATGCCCCGGTGCACCCGGCACCCGGCACCCAGCCCAGCACCCGTTGTTGTCCTACGGATGAGGCCCGGACGCGGATTGCGCTTGCATCCAAGACATCCACTCATATAGATTCATAGATATGGATAGCCCGGCGGGCCTGTACCGGCTCCTTGGCGACGACGCCCGGCTGCGCATTCTGCAGCTGCTGGCGGCCGAGCGGCTGAACGTGTCGGAGCTGACCTCGATCCTCGGCATCGCGCAGTCGGGGGTGTCCCGGCACCTCGGGCTCCTCAAGGACGCGCGGCTCGTCAGCGAGGAGCGGGAGGGGGGCTTCACCTATTACCGTCTGGCGCCGGCCGTGCGGAACGCCGAGAACGGCTTCGGGCCGCTGTGGGCCCTGCTGCAGGCGCAGTTCGACGCGGCGTCCTCGACTCCGGCGGGGCGCGCCGACCTCGCGCGGCTGGCGGAAGTGCAGCGCGTGCGGAAGGAGAACTTCGACGCCCACGCGGGACCCGACACGAACGAGCGGCAGCTCGTCCCAGGGCGGAGCTGGGCGGCGTGGGCGCGCGTGCTCGGACACCTGCTGCCGCCCCTGCGCGTCGCCGATCTCGGGTGCGGCGAGGGCTACCTGACGATCGAAGCGAGCCGCTGGGCGTCGAAGGTCATTGCCGTCGACCGCTCGAGCGCCGTCATGAAACGCGCGCAGACGCTGGCCTCCAGGCGCGGCGTCTCGAACATCGTCTGGAAATGCGGCGAGCTCGAACGCCTGCCGATCCGCGACGCCAGCGTTGACGTCGCGCTGCTCTCGCAGGCGCTGCACCACGCCGGGCATCCCGCGAAGGCGGTCGCCGAGGCGGCGCGTATCCTCGTTCCAGGGGGACGGATGCTCGTGCTCGACCTGCGGGAACACAACGAAGCGTGGGTGCGCGAGCGGCTTGGCGATCGCTGGCTCGGCTTCCCCGATCGGAAGCTGCGGAAGCTGCTGACCGACGCGGGGCTCACCCACGTGAAAGTCCAGACCGGCGCCCGGCGCACCGGCGATCCATTTACCGTGATCATCGCGAGCGGAACGAAGGGTTCCTGAAATCACATGACTTCGACATACGAAACGCTGGAGCGGCTGCTGGCCGAGCGGGTGCTGATTCTCGACGGCGCGATGGGCACGATGATTCAGCGCCACAAGCTCACGGAAGCGGATTTCCGGGGCACGCGCTTTGCCGGCCATCCCAGGGATCTCAGAGGCGACAACGACCTGCTGGTGCTCACGCGCCCCGACGTCGTCAGCGCGGTCCATCGGCAGTATCTCGAAGCGGGCGCCGACATCATCGAGACGAACACGTTCAACAGCACCTCGGTCTCACAGGCGGACTACGGGCTGGAGCCGCTGGTGCGGGAGCTGAACGTGGAGGCGACGAAGCTCGCCAGGGCGGCAGCCGCGGAATGGACGACGAAGACGCCCGATCGCCCACGCCTGGTCGCCGGTTCGATCGGTCCGACCAGCCGCACGCTGTCCATTTCCCCCGACGTGAACGACCCGGCGTTCCGCACCATCACGTTCGACGCGCTGCGCGAGGCGTACGAGGAGCAGGTGCGCGGGCTCGTCGAAGGCGGTTGCGATCTGCTGCTGCTCGAGACCATCTTCGATACGCTCAACGCGAAGGCCGCCATCGTCGCGATCGAGAACGTGTTCGAGGAAACGGGCGCGCGGCTGCCGCTCATGATCTCGGTGACGATCACCGATCGCAGCGGCCGCACGCTCTCGGGCCAGACGCTCGACGCGTTCTATGTGTCCGTCCGGCACGCCCGGCCCTTCAGCATCGGCATCAACTGCGCCCTCGGCGCGCGCGACATGCGCCCGTACCTGGAGGAGCTGTCGCGCATCGCCGGGTGCTACGTCACGTGCTACCCGAACGCGGGGCTGCCGAATGCGTTCGGCGAATACGACGAGCGCCCCGACCAGACCGGCGCCTTCGTCCGCGACTTCGCGACCAGCGGCTTCGTCAACGTCCTCGGCGGCTGCTGCGGGACGACCCCCGACCACATCGCCGCGATTGCGAAGGCGGTGGAAGGAGTCGCGCCAAGGCCACTTCCGAAGCAGTCGTGGCTGCCGCAACTCGCAGCTCGCAGTTCGCAGCTCGATCGTTCGAGCCACGAGCCACGAGCCACGAGCCACGACACCGAACATCCGAGCCACGAGCCACGAGCCACGAGCCACGAGCAACGGCTTTTCACAATTCTCCGGCTTGGAGACGTTGACCATCCGTCCCGACAGCAACTTCCAGATGATCGGGGAGCGCACGAACGTCACCGGATCCGCGAAGTTCGCGCGGCTGATCAAG
>MELC01000030.1:160490-232154 GCA_001767455.1 Acidobacteria bacterium RIFCSPLOWO2_12_FULL_66_21 | reverse complement strand
CGGAGCCGGAAATCGCCCGCGTGCCGGTGATGATCGACAGCTCGCGCTGGTCGGTGCTCGAGGCGGGCCTGAAGTGCATCCAGGGCAAGGGGGTCGTCAATTCGATCAGCCTGAAGGAAGGCGAGGAGGATTTTCTCCGCAAGGCGCGGTACGTCCGCCGCTACGGCGCGGGGGTCGTCGTGATGGCGTTCGACGAGACGGGCCAGGCGGACACGATCGAGCGCAAGGTCGCCATCTGCCAGCGCGCGTACAAGCTGCTCCTCGAGCAGGCGGGCTTCGACCCGTCGGACATCATCTTCGATCCGAACATCCTGGCGATCGCGACCGGGCTCGAGGAACACAACGACTACGCGGTCAACTACATCGAGGCGGCGCGCGTGATCAAGGCGACCTGCCCCGGGGTGAAGATCAGCGGCGGCGTCAGCAACCTGTCGTTCTCGTTCCGCGGCAACGACCGGGTGCGCGAAGCGATTCACTCCGCGTTCCTCTACCACGCGATCAAGGCCGGCATGGACATGGGCATCGTCAACGCCGGCCAGCTCGTCGTCTACGAGGACATCCCGAAGGACCTGCTCGAGCGCGTCGAGGACATCATCTTCAACCGGCGGCCTGACGCGACCGAGCGGATGGTGCAGTTCGCCGAGCGCGTGAAAGGCAGCGGCAGGAAGCGGGAGACGGACCTCACGTGGCGCGAAGGGACCGTCGAGGCGCGGCTGTCGCACGCGCTGGTGCACGGCGTCGTGGACTTCATCGAGGCGGACGTCGAGGAGGCGCGGCGGCAGTATCCGGATCCGCTGCGCATCATCGAGGGACCGCTCATGGACGGCATGAAGATCGTCGGCGACTTGTTCGGCGCCGGCAAGATGTTCCTGCCGCAGGTCGTCAAGAGCGCGCGGGCGATGAAGAAGGCCGTGGCCTATCTACTGCCCTACATGGAAGAGCAGAAACGGCTGACGGGCGCGGCCGCGGCACAGGGCCGCATCGTCATGGCCACCGTCAAGGGTGACGTCCACGACATCGGGAAGAACATCGTGGGCGTCGTGCTCGGCTGCAACAACTACGAGGTGATCGACCTTGGCGTGATGGTGCCGGCCGCGAAGATCCTCGACGCCGCAGTCGAGCACCACGCGAACATCGTCGGCCTGAGCGGGCTGATTACGCCGTCGCTCGACGAGATGGCGTTCGTGGCGCGCGAGATGGAGCGGCGCGGCATGGCGATGCCGCTGCTGATTGGCGGCGCGACGACGAGCCGCCAGCACACGGCCGTCAAGATCGCGCAGGAATACAGCGGCCCTGTCGTGCACGTGCTCGACGCGTCACGCGCCGTCGACGTCGTGTCCAGCCTGATCGGCGGAAAACGCGAGGCATTCGATGCCGCCAACCGCGCGGCGCAGGCGCAGATTCGGGAGAGCTACGCCACGCGCCGCGAGAAGCCGCTGCTCACCTACGAGCAGGCGCGGGCGAACCGCCTGAAGACGGACTGGGACGAGCACGTGATTGCGTCTCCCTGGTTCGTCGGCCGGCGGTACCTCGACGACGTGCCGCTGGGCGACGTCGCGAAATACATCGACTGGACGTACTTCTTCTCGGCGTGGGAGCTGAAGGGACGGTTCCCGGCCGTGCTCGATCATCCGGAGTACGGCGCCGCGGCGCGCGAGCTGTACTCGCACGCGCAGGAGCTGCTGGCGCGGATCATCCAGGACCGTCTGTTGACGGCGCGCGGCACCTACGGGTTCTGGCCGGCCAACACGATCGACGACGACATCGTGGTCTACAAGGACGACGAGCGGAGGGACGAGCTCGTGCGGCTGCCGATGCTGCGGCAGCAGGAGGTCATCCCCGACAAGCGGCCGAACCGGTCGCTCGCCGACTTCATCGCGCCGCGCGAGAGCGGCGTCCCGGACTACGTCGGCATGTTCGCGGTGACCGCGGGGCTTGGCGCCGACGAGCTGGTCACGCGCTTCGAGCGGGATCACGACGACTACAACGCGATCATGGTCAAGGCGATCGCGGATCGCCTGGCCGAGGCGTTCGCCGAATACCTGCACGCGCAGGCGCGGAAGGACTGGGGATACGGAGAGAAGGAGTCGCTCTCGAACGCGGAGCTGATTGCGGAGAAGTACCGCGGCATCAGGCCGGCGTACGGGTATCCCGCGTGTCCCGATCACAGCGAGAAGTTCAAGCTGTTCGATCTGCTCGACGCGGGACGTCAGGGGATCACGCTGACGGACCATGGCGCGATGCTGCCGGCCGCGTCGGTCAGCGGGCTCTACTTCTCGCATCCCGAGGCGAAGTACTTCAACGTCGGCCGGATCGGGCGCGACCAGCTCGAGTCCTACGCGCAGCGCAAGGGCGTCTCCCTGGAGGAAGCCGAACGCTGGCTCGGGCCGAACCTGGCGTACGATCCCGCGGAATTCGGCGTGAAGTGTTGAAAGGCGGGCGCGACTCCCGCCCTCGCCGCAATTATTTCAACCAGTGGATAACGCCTCATTTGACGAGGCAGAAGAGGCGGGAAGGGGAAGTGCGAAAGCCTTGGGGCAGATGAGCGAGCCGCGCCCGAGCGTCGTCATCCTGGCCGGTCCGAATGGCGCCGGAAAGTCGACCGCTGCATCGGCGTTGCTGCACGGGACGCTTGCGGTCAAGGAGTTCGTCAACGCTGACGTGATCGCCAGCGGCCTCTCGGCTTTCGACCCAGAGAGCGCCGCACTCGCCGCTGGGCGGGTGATGCTCGCGCGCCTGCGTGAGCTGGCAGAACAGCGAGTCACCTTCGCTTTCGAGACGACACTGGCAAGCCGTACGTTCGCGCCCTGGCTTCGCGATCTCGCAGCCTCCGGGTACGCGGTTCATCTCGTCTTCCTCTGGTTGTCGTCCGCGGACTTGGCGGTCGAGCGAGTTGCCGATCGAGTCCGGCGTGGAGGCCATGACGTTCCGGCAGAAATCGTCCGCCGCCGATATGGCGCAGGCCTTCGCAACTTCTTCAGATTGTATGAACCGCTCGGCTCGACCTGGAGGCTGTACAACGCTTCTGGCCCAAAGCCCAAGTTGGTGGCAGCCCGCTTGGAGTCACAGCCCCTGAGGGTCTACCATGAAGGTGTCTGGGCGGTCGTCAAGCGTCAGGGAACAGCATGAAGACAGACACACAGAAGGACACCAACTGCATCCTGGTCGAGGACGGAGGTCTGATCGACAAGGCTCTTGAGGAAGGCGTCCGCAAGGCTATGCTCCAGCACAAGAAAGACGGCTTGCCCGTCGTCGTCGAGCGCGACGGCAAGATTGAATGGGTGAAGCCGGAAGACCTCGGCTACTAGTTCCAGCGCCCGCCGCCTACCTCAAAGACAAAATCTGAATGGAGCGGCCGAATCTCTTCTCAAATGGCAACCATAGCAAATATACTAGTTGCGAGGGTAAATGTCCCATGGCTGACAGGGTCTCGACAATGGACGTTCGGCAACGCATTGGCGACATGCTGAATCGTGTCGCCCTCCGCCACGACGAGTTCATCATTGAACGGAAAGGCAAGCCGTTGGCAGCCCTGGTTCCGGTCGAACGGCTGGAACAGATGCGGCGTTTCGCGCGGCGTCACGCTCTGGACGTGATGGAGCAGCAGAAGGGTGGCGCCCTGACTGACGACCAGGCGATGGAGCTTGGCCTGGATGCTCAACGTTGGGCACGCCAGCAACAGCGGAAGCGACGGGTCAAGGTGAAATAGCCAGTGCTCCGCGCCGTTCTTGATGCGAACGTTTACGTGAGTGCGTACGTTCGCCCAGAAGGTCCGCCCGGACAGATCGTTGAGCGGCTTCTGCGAAATGCAGCGTTCGACGTCATTCTCTCAACAGCGATCGTCAACGAGGTCTTACAGGCACTCGCGTATCCGAAGGTTCTCAAGAGTGCCCGCACGAAAGTCGAGCCGGATCTGTGGTTCGAGGACATCATCGTGTTGGCTGCGTTCGTAAAGGACCACGAAATCAGCGCCGTGAGCGAGGATCCAGACGACGACAAGTACATCGCAGCGGCGATTGAGGGACGAGCCTCGTTCGTGGTGAGCGGCGATCCGGATCTGTTGAATGTCAAGGAACGCGGGGGCGTTCGCATCGTCAATCCTCGCGCGTTCTTGGACTTGTTGTGACGCGTCGAGAGAGGGACGATCGGGTGCGCTGTGTTCTTGGAGTTTCTGGCGATTGAATTCAGGCCTAGATTGTCGAAGGAGGGGTCATCGACCGGAACGAATCCCACCCTCTCCACGGGATCTCAGGACGCCCGGTCCACGTCCGTCCGGGCGAAATCGTCTTTGAACAGCAAAGGTCTACCCGCGATCGCGACGACCGCGGATGTGTCGATCGCCATCAGCGCGGCAGGCCCCGGTCGTCGTAACCGAGAATCTCCTCCGGCGTTCGGGAATCGAGGACCGGCAGGCTCGCGCAACGGGCTGCGATCTCGTTCAGGTCGTCCGCGAGCCGCCGCATGGGCCGCCGTCGCCGAACGCGGGGGAGCCGATACCGAAACGCCTTGATGACCCCCCTCAGCCTTCGTTTCGCCGGTCCGCCTCCCAAGCTCATCAGCCAGCCGTTCTACCTCTTGATTCTTTATATTGAGCGCCATCTGTGTAGCGCACATCAATGTAACCTGCACACCAACTCAAAGACCCGGAACCAGGAGCTTCACACGGTCAGAATCGCGGCATAATCCGCCAATGGCTGCTTTTCGAATGGGCCGCATCGCCGTCCTCGCGCTGTTGATTGGAGTCGCTGGCGCCGGCCCCGCGCGCGCGGAGTGCGTGGAGCTCGGGCCGATCTGCCAGCGCTTCTGGATGTACGAGGCGGTCTTCGATGGCACCGCCATCCTGAGCGTTCCCCTCGTGGTCACGGAAGGTCAACCGGCGAGGAGCGTCACGCACAGCCTGGTCACATACCGCGTCAACAAGGCATGGCGTGGCGTCAGCACGTCGGAACTGCAGGTGTTCACGTTTGCCATCGGGTATGGCGAAGCGTTCATCCCGGAAGTGGGCGAACGTTACCTGCTGATGGCAAACCGCGGACATCACGGGTACCTGGTCGCCGACGGCTGCGGCTCTTCTCTGGAGTTCGGGTCGGCAAAGGCGCAGCTCGACTACCTCTCAACGCTGGACAAGCCGACGCGTGGCGGGTCCGTGTTCGGCACGGCCGTGCTGCGGAGAGAGCTGCAGCGCCCAGGTTCGGGGCACAACACCGAAACCGCGTGGTCGCCTGTCGAAACGCGGATGCGACTGACCGGCGGGCGGAGTACCCGAACGGCGATGACCGACGGGGGCAAGTTCAGGTTCGACGGCCTTCCAGCCGGCACGTACTCGTTGCGGATTACTGTACCGCCGACGCTCACCGAATGGGTCGGCCCGGAACGATCCGTCACTCTGCCGGACACGCACGCGTGCGCGGCCGTGGGCTTCTCCTTTTCGGAGCGGCCGCGATGACGCGGACTTTTTCTCTCGTCTCACTTCTCGCCTTGATGTACGCCGGGGGCAGGGCTGAAGCCCTGCGCAACCCCTTCGAGCGTTCTGCCATCGCGCCGGAACAGCGCGGCGCCGCGCGTCCTGCCCCGTCGTTCACGACGCCGCTCACGATCGCGGAGATGACGAACAAGCAGGCGGTCGTGAACACCACCGCCGGCGCATTCGTCATCGACCTCAGGCCCGACCTCGCGCCGAACCACGTGGGCTACTTCATCAAGCTCGCGCGCGATGGCGCGTACGACGGCACGATCTTCCACCGGATCATCCGACTGGGCATCATCCAGGGCGGAGATCCCCTCTCGAAGGATCCGTCGAAGGCGAGTCTGTACGGCACGGGCGGCCTTGGCGTCCTGAAGGCGGAGATCGGCGCGGAGCGCGCGACGCGCGGTGCGGTCGCCGCAGTCATCCAGCCGGGCCGTCCCGACAGCGCCGGCTCGCAGTTCTTCGTGTGCGTGACCGATCAGCCGACGCTCGACGGCAAGTACACGATCTTCGGCCGCGTTTCCGAAGGCAGGGACGTCGTGCAGAAGATCTCGGAGGCGGAGGCCACGCCCGAGGGAGCGCCGCACGAGCGCCTCGAGATCGTGTCGGTCGCCATCCGGGACACGCCGCCACCGGAGCCGGAGCCGTTCTCGATCGAGACGCCCGAAGAGCTGGCGCGCTACCGCGCCGTGCTCGACACGAGCGCGGGACCAATCACGATCGAGTTCCTTCCCGACAAGGCGCCCGGGCACGTGCGCAATTTCCTGCGCCTCGCGCGGGCGGGCGTGTTCGATGGCATGGCGTTCCATCGGGTCGTGCGCGGATTCGCCATCCAGACCGGATCGGTCACGACGCGCGGTCCGCCGTCCGAGAAGCAGCAGAAGCTCGTGCGTGCGCTCCAGCCGGAGTTCAACGACACGCAACACGTGAAGGGGGTCGTTTCCATGGCGCGCGGCGACGATCCCGCGAGCGCGACGACGTCCTTCTTCATCGTCACGGGGGATGGCCGCTCGCTCGACGGCAAGTACACGGCATTCGGCCGCGTGGTCGACGGAATGGCGGCCGTCGAGGCGATCGAGCACACGCCGGGCAACGGCGAGACGCCGGTTGCGCGCATCGAGCTCAGGGGGGTCCGCCTCATCGAGCAGAAATAGGGGACCGCGCGCCCGCGCATTGCGCTTTGCACCCGCACCTCCGATAATGGACTGTTAACCTGGACGGTCTCAGCCGCGCGGGAGCGGCTGTTCCTGCAGGCATGTGCCCGGCCCGTCAGGCCGGGCCCTACATTGAAAGCGGAAGTTTTGGCAGACACACGACTGAAGATTGCGGTATTCGTCGATTTCGACAACATCGAGATTGGCGTCAAGAACACCCTGGGCGTCGCGTTCGACATCGGCGTCGTCCTCGAGGCCTTGAAGGAGCGCGGCGACGTCGTCTCGAAGATCGCCTACGGCGACTGGACGCGCGCGGGGGACTACAGCCGATCGCTCACACAGCACGCGACCAAGCTGGTCCAGCGCAACCTCACGCCCGGCGGCGACAAGAACGGCGCGGACATCAATCTCGCGCTCGACGCGCTCGAGATGGCGTTCACGCACAGCCACATCAACGCGTACGTCATCGTCGGCGGCGACAGCGACTTCATCACCCTCGTCGAGAAGCTGAAGCAGTACGACAAGCAGATCTTCGTCGTCGGCGGACGCGCGTTCACCAGCATGGTGATGCAGCGTAACTGCCACGAGTTCATCGCGTACGAGAATCTGGTCGGCGGCCGGCGGTCGCCGGCGGATCGCGGGCGCCAGAGCCCGTCGGCCGGGCAGGCCTCCATCGAGCAGGCGGTGCCACTCGTGCGGCGCGCGCTCAAGGTCCTCAGCGATCGCGAGGTGTCGCCGCAGCTCGGGCTCTTGAAGAGCACGCTGCTGCAGCTCGACTCGACCTTCTCGGAGCGCACCTACGGCACGGGCAGCTTCCGCGACTTCGCGCAGAAGCTCGCGTCGGCCGGTTACGTCACGCTCCGGGAATCCGGCAGAAACGTGCTCGTCGAGGTTGCCGAAGGCGCTCCCGCGGAGGACACATCCCCGCGCGCCGCGCAGGGGCCGCCTCAGTACTCACGGCCGGGCCGCGATCGCCGGGAGCAGCGTGCACCGCGAGAGCAGCGTGAAGCCGCGGAACCGGTCGAGGAAGCGGCGGCCGAAGGGCCGGAGCCGCGCATGGCCGACGGCATCCGCGAGGTGCGGCGGTTGTTCCAGGCCGCCCCGAACCCGCCGCGCTGGCCGATGTACATCCGCCAGGCGAAGCAGTTCCTGCGCAACATCGACGCGACCTTCGACGAACGGAAGTTCGGCTTCGCGAGCCTCGTGGATCTGCTGCGGGCCTGCCAGCGTGAAGGGCTGTTCCGCATCGAGCGGGATCGCCAGGGGGTGATGCGGCTGTTCCCCGGGAACATCATGCAGCCGGTGGCGGGCGACGTGGACGAGGACAACCGCGGCAACGTGGCGGCACCGGTGCTCGCCGCCGAAGAGGTGCCAGAGCCCGAGTGGGCGCCCGCCGCGGAGCCGTCCGCGGAATCAGAAGTCGTCGACGGCGCCGTGGTCCGGGAAGTCGAGTCTCCGGTTCTCGTGGACGTCGCCGCCGCCCCTGAAACGGCCGGCGGACCGCAGGCGGTCCCGTCGAAGGGCCGCGGCCGCGGGCGGCGTCAGCCCAAGGCGCCTGCGCCCGAGGCGGTCGAGGGGGAGGCCAAGCCGGCCTCCGCCCGACGCGGACGCAAGCAGGCGGAAGGCGGCGCGCCTCGCGCCCGCAGGACCGCCGGCGCTCCGCCGAGGACGCGCGGCCGCTCGCGCGCGAAGAAGGAGCCTGCGGCTGAGTAGTCGATAGTCGGTAGTCGGTAGTCGACAGTCGATAGTCGCTAGTCCCGACCCGCCGTGCTAATCAAGGCCTGCTTCTGAGCACGCGTGCAGCGCTTCAACCGGTGCTCCCGCCTGAGCGCCGCTGACTTCGTGGCGAAGGACTCACTGTAGACAAGACAGACCGGCCGGCGGCCCGCGGTGTAATGCGCGCCGCGGCCGCTGTTGTGGACCTTCACGCGCTCGTCGGGATCGAGCGCGTACCCCGTATACAACGTCCCATCCGCGCACCGCACGATGTACACGAAGTGCACGGGGCAATTATATGCAGTTGGTGAATTAGTGAATTAGTGAGGTGGTGAATTAGGGAATTGGTGGGGTGGTGAATTAGGGAATCGGTGAGGTGGTGAATTGAGCCCGGTCGTAAATTCGCCAACTCACCTAATTCACCTAATCTTAATTCACCTAATTCACCAATTCACGAATTCACGAATTCACGAATTTCCCCCCTCGTGACCGTCGCCCCCATCGAACAGCGGCAGCTCCACGCGGTCGTGGGGATCGTCGGGATCGATGAGATTGTGCACGCTCGCGCCGAGCAGCCGCACCGGACGGCGTCCCGCGTCGGTCCGATCGAGCAGCGCGACGGCTCGCGCCGCGATCTGATCGGCGTCGCGCGTGGGGGGCGCCGTATGACTGCGCGTGATCGTGACGAAGTCCGAGTACCGCACCTTGATGGTCACCGTGCGGCACAGCAACTCGCTCCGTTCGAGCCACGCCGCGCCGTCGCGCGCCATCTGGTCAATCTCGCTGCGGATCTGCGCGAGGTCGGTGAGGTCCTCCGCGAAGGTGTTTTCCGTGCCGGATGACTTCGCGTCGTGCTCCGGCTCGACCGGCCGGTCGTCGATGCCGTCGGCGAGCTGCCGCAGCCAGTCGGCGTTGCTGCCGACCGCGTCGCGCAGCACTGCGTCTGACGCGGTCCGCAGGTCAACCAGCCGCTCGATGCCGCGGTCGCGCAGCCGCTGCGCCGTCACCGGCCCAACGCCCCACAGCGCATCCACCGGCAGCTTCCGGAGAAATCCCTCGACGCGCTCCGGCGCAATCACCGTGAGGCCATCCGGCTTCTTCCAGGCGGACGCAATCTTCGCGAGGAACTTGTTCGGCGCGACGCCCGCCGACGCGGTGAGGCCGGTCGCCGCGTGGATCTCACGTTTCAGCCGCACCGCGACCGCCTGGCCCAGCATCTCTCCCCACGCATTCTCGGTGACGTCGAGGTACGCCTCGTCGAGCGACAGCGGCTCCACGAGCGGAGTGACGGATCGGAAGATCGAGAACACCGTGTGCGACACCGCCTTGTACTTCGAGAAGTCCGGACGCACGATCACGAGGGACGGACAGAGACGTACGGCGCGCGACATCGGGATCGCGGACCTGACCCCGAACGCGCGCGCCTCATAGCTGGCCGCGGCGACGACGCCGCGCTGCTGCGGGCTGCCCCCCACCGCGACGGGCACGCCCCGCAGTTTCGGGTTGTCGCGCTGCTCGACCGACGCGTAGAACGCGTCCATGTCGATGTGGAGGATGCGGCGCATGCTCGATTCTCGACTGAATTGCGAGTTGCGACTTGTGAATTATAGGCGCCGGCGTTCCAGTCGTCCGGTCGGACAATTTCAGCGGGCTGCCGGGCAATTCACGATTCGCAATTCACAACTGCACTACCATCTGAAGGCTATGCAGTACGTCAACCTCGGCCGGACCGGCCTGAAAGTCTCGAGACTCTGCCTGGGCACGATGACCTACGGCGATCCGGCGTGGCAGTCGTGGGTCCTGCCGGAGGACGCGGGGCGGACCTTCATCAAGCGCGCGCTCGAACACGGCATCAACTTCTTCGACACGGCCGACATGTACTCCCGCGGCGCATCGGAGCAGGTGCTCGGCCGCGCGCTGCGCGATTTCGCCGCGCGCGACGCCGTCGTCGTCGCCACGAAGGCATATTTTCCGATGAGCGACGACGTGAACGATCGCGGGTTGTCGCGGAAGCACCTGATGTCGGCCATCGACAGGTCGCTCGGCCGGCTGAACATGGATTATGTCGATCTATACCAGATTCACCGGTGGGACGACGAGACGCCCATCGAGGAGACCCTCGAGGCGCTTCACGACATCGTCCGCGCCGGAAAGGCGCGCTACATCGGGGCGTCGAGCATGGCCGCGTGGCAGTTCGCCAAGGCGCTTCACGTCGCGGACAAACATGGCTGGACGCGCTTCGTGTCGATGCAGCCGCACTACAACCTCGTCTATCGCGAGGAAGAGCGCGAAATGCTGCCGCTCTGCCGGGAAGAAGGGATTGGCGTGATTCCGTGGAGCCCGCTCGCGCGGGGGCTCCTCGCGGGAAACAGGCGCGGGGCCGACAAAGGAGACACGGAGCGCGCGAAGGCCGACGACTTCGCGCACAAGCTCTATTACACGGAATCGGATTTCCGCATCGTCGACCGCGCGGTCGAAGTCGCGTCGGCACGCGGCGTCCTGCCGGTGCAGGTGGCCCTGGCCTGGATCCTCCGGCAGCCGGCCGTGACCGCGCCGATCATCGGCGCCTCGAAGATCGAGCAGCTCGATCAGTCGGTCGCGGCGCTCGAGATCACGCTGACCGAGGACGAGTTGCGGCGGCTCGAGGAGCCGTACGAGCCTCACCGGGTTCTAGGGTTCTAGCGAGGCTCCGCCTGAGACCGTCGAGAGGCTCCGCCTCGCATCGCCGCCTGGCCCGACGATGACGTTCAGCGGCGTGCGCAGCTCGTGCGAGACGATCGCCAGGAAATCGTCGTTCATCCGGCTCGAGCAGGTAGATGGCGTAGTCGCGCACGCTCTCGACGAGCAGCCGGAAGCGCTCCTCACTCTCCTGGAGCTGCCGTTTCGCGGCGATGGTGACGGCGTCGTGGGAGTCGGCCACGTTGGCAGGCTGGCTCTTGCGCGAGCGACGAGTCAAGCCGGGCGGACGCCAACTCCCAACGCCCAACTCCCAACGCCCAAGCCCAACGCCCAAACCGTGGACTGAGGGTCCTTGGAAGTTGGAAGTTGGGGGTTGGGAGTTGGGAGTTGGGAGTTGACAGTTTAGGCGTCGTGCGCCCCGGTCAGTTCCGGCTCCAGCCCCTCCGCCATCGCCGTGAAGGTGCGGCAGGCGCGGACGAGCGCGCGCCGGCCGGCGTCATGCATGAGGTAATGCTTGCGCCGGCGGCCGCCGCGCGACCGCGTGGGATCGCCGACGTACGAGCAGACGAGCCCTTTGGCCTCGAGCCGCTGCAGCGTGACATACGCCATGCTGGTCGACAGCCGGCGGCCGGCCCTCGCCTCGATTTCGCGGCGGATCGCCGCGCCGTAGGCGCCGCTGCCCAGCCTCAACAGCGCGAGGAGCACGAGCTGCTCGAACTCGCCGAGCAGCGCGGAATCGTCCCACCAGATTTCACTCACATTGTGAAGTATATAACATGAGATTCGCCATTTTTGCGCTTGCCGAGGCCGGCGCGCCCGGCCCATAATGTGCCCTTGAGGCCGCACGCACTTCCCGCCCCGGGACGCCATCACTTCGAGAAAGGACGCACGCCATGGGCTCGGCAGCATCGGGTGAAGCCATTCGCAGCATCAACGCGTGGAGCAGCGCGACGCGCACGCCGCAGGCGAGCGCGACGCGCAAGGTCATCGAGGAGTTCGGATCGCTCACCTTCAACGAGGAAGTGCAGCGCGCGCGCCTGCCCAAGGATGTCTTCCGCGCCCTGCGCCGATCCATCGCGCAGAGCGAGCCGATCGACGCCGCGGTCGCCAATATCGTCGCCAGCGCGCTGAAGGACTGGGCCGTCGAGCACGGCGCGACGCACTACACGCACTGGTTCCAGCCGATGACCGGCATCACCGCCGAGAAGCACGACGCGTTTCTCAATCCCACCGGCGACGGCCGCGCCGTCGCGGAGTTCAGCGGCAAGGAGCTGGTGCGCGGCGAGCCCGACGCCTCGAGCTTCCCGTCGGGCGGCATGCGCTCCACCTTCGAGGCGCGCGGCTACACGGCCTGGGATCCGACGAGCCCGCCGTGGCTGCTCGTCACGTCCAACGGCACCACGCTGGTGATCCCCACCGCGTTCGTGAGCTGGACGGGCGAGGCGCTCGACAAGAAGACGCCGCTGCTGCGCTCGATGGACGCGCTCTCCAAGCAGGCGATCCGCGTGCTGCGCCTGTTCGGGTCGAAGGCCCACCACGTGTTCGCCACGTGCGGCCCCGAGCAGGAGTACTTCCTCATCGACCGGCAGTTCTTCTTCAACCGGCCGGACCTGATCAACGCGGGGCGCACGCTCTTCGGCGCGAAGCCGCCGAAGGGCCAGGAGATGGAGGACCACTACTTCGGGTCCATCCCGGACCGCGTGCTCGCGTTCATGATGGAAGTGGAGCGGGAGCTCTACAAGGTGGGCGTGCCCGTCAAGACACGGCACAACGAGGTCGCGCCGAGCCAGTACGAGGTCGCGCCGATCTTCGAGAACGCCAACGTCGCCACCGATCACCAGATGATGACGATGGAGATGCTGCGGCGGATCGCGCCGAAGTTCGGCCTCGCGTGCCTGCTGCACGAGAAGCCGTTCGCCGGCGTGAACGGGTCGGGCAAGCACGTCAACTGGAGCATCAGCGACGACGCCGGGAGCAACCTGCTGAACCCGGGCGACACGCCCCACGACAACATCCAGTTCCTGGTGTTCTGCGCGGCGGTGGTCCGCGCCGTCAACAAGTTCCAGGGGCTGCTGCGCTTCACCATCGCGAGCGCCGGCAACGATCACCGCCTCGGGGCGAACGAAGCGCCGCCGGCGATCATCTCGATCTTCCTGGGCGACATGCTCACCGACATCTTCCAGCAGATCGAGCGCGCCGGCAGCGCGAAGACGACGAAGTCGGGCGGCATTCTCGACATCGGGGTCTCGGTGCTCCCGAAGCTGCCGCGCGACGCGGGGGACCGCAACCGCACGAGCCCGTTCGCGTTCACCGGCAACAAGTTCGAGTTCCGCGCCGTGTCGGCGAACCAGAGCATCGCGCTGCCGATCGTCGGGCTGAACGTGGCCGTGGCCGACTCGCTCGACTACTGCGCCACCGAGCTCGAGAAGAACCTCAAGGAAGGCAAGAAGCTCCACGCCGCGGTGAAGGCGCTGCTGGTGAAGCTGGTGAAGGACAACAAGCGGATCATCTTCAACGGCAACGGCTACTCGGAGGAGTGGCAGAAAGAGGCCGCCAGACGGGGCCTCCTGAACCACCGGACCTCGGTCGATGCCTTCGGCGAGGCGATGAAGAAGGATGTCGTCGCCGCGTTCGAGAAGTACGGGATTCTCACGGAGCGCGAGCTGAAGGCGCGCTACGACGTGGCCGTCGAGCAGTACAACAAGAGCATCAACATCGAGGCGCAGTTGATGGTGCTCATGGGCAACCGCTACATCCTTCCGGCGACTTTCCGGTATCAACGCGAGCTCGGCGAGGCCGTCGCCGCGGTGAAGGCGGGCGGTTGCACGTCGAAGGAGACCAAGAAGACGCTCGACACGGTCTGCCGGTTGACCGACCAGTGCAAAACCCGCGTCGATGCCCTCCAGGCGCTCCTCGAACACAACGAGGTCGAAGACGCCGAGGCGCACGCGAAGTACTTCCGCGACAAGGTGGTGCCGGCCATGGCCGCTCTCCGGGAGTCCGGCGACAGCCTCGAGTGCCTGATCCCGCAGGATCTCTGGCCGCTCCCTACGTACAGAGAAATGCTGTTCGTGAAATAAGAACGGGGACGACGTCGGTGAAAGGGGTCCCCGGACGGCGGGATCCCGACAGCGGGTCCGGCCGAGGTCCGGCCGATCCGCGGTTTGAGGCGCAATTCCCGCGCGGAATACCGGTTGCTGCGCCTCAGGCCCATGACCGACGCGACGGTCTGGCGCGTCTTCTGGGTGGCGCTGGCGACCGACCTGGCGACCGGTCTCGGCGCGCTGCCATTCGCCTTCGTGCGTCAACCCTCGGCCGCGTGGCAGGGCATGATGACCTCCGCCGCAGCCGGCATGATGCTGTCCGCGTCTGTCTTCGCGTTGACCGATCAAGGGATGCACGACGGCGCGCTGTGGCAAGTGCTCGGCGGGCTGCTGGCCGGCGCCGCGTTCTTTTCCGTGACGGCCCGCCTCGTCCACCGCTTCGAGTGGAGACTGGGCGCGCTCAGCGCCGCCGAGTCGCGGCAAGGCGTCCTCGTGCTCGCCGCGATGTTCATCCATAGCATTCCCGAAGGCGTGGCCGTCGGGGTTGGGTACGCGAGCGGCGAGCTGGGCTTCGGACTCCTGCTCGCCACCGCCATCGCCATTCACAACATCCCCGAAGGCGTGGCTGTCTCGCTGCCGCTGCGCGCCCGCGGCATCTCGGTCCCGAAATGCGCCGCCTATGCGATCCTCACGAGCTTGCCGCAGCCGATCGCGGCCGTGCCCTCGTTCCTGCTCGTCTCGGTCTTCAAGCCGCTGCTGCCCCTCGGCCTGGGATTCGCCGGCGGCGCGATGATCTTCCTCGTCGCCTTCGAGCTGCTCCCCGAAAGCCTCGAGCGCTGTTCGCGCGAGCAGACCGCCTGGGCCTTCATGCTCGGACTCGTCGTGATGCTCTGGATCACCGCGGCATTGGGAATGTAGGCGTGAGGCGCACGCGCCGACGGCTCGTATTGCACGAAGGCGCCCTTTCGCCCCTGGTGTTCGGATGACCGCGTTGGCCAAGCGATTCTTTACCGGCCTTCGAATCACCCCAGCCGGCCCGCCTTCGCTCAGCGTGATTGACTCTGAGCTACGGCGTGGTCTCGCCGTAGCCTTGGCGGAGGCGGAAGCGGCACCGTCAGGCACGCGCCGGAGGTGCGCGTTTTCCGCGCGTCCGGCCGAGGCGCGGCGGCCCTGATGTGGCCCGGTCGCGCGACCCGCCAAAATGAATACGAGAGTGGAACGTAGAAACGAAGTACGAAAAGAAGGCGGAGTGCCTTCACGCTGCGCGCGCCGGCACTCCACCTTCCCACCCGCCTACTGCCTACGCCACACTTCGATCGTCATGACTGTCGCGGGTCCCGCACCGCGAACCGGTTGCGTGTAGCTGCCAACCCGGACGAAGCCGGCCGGCGCCGTCGATCCCGGCGTCAGCAACAGCACGGTGCCGACGGGCCACGGCGGCGGCGGACCCTGCGGCCCGATCGGCCCCTGTGCACCCGTCGCGCCCGTGGCGCCGGTGTCTCCCTTGTCGCCTTGCAGACCCTGGATGCCTTGGATCCCCTGGTCGCCTTTGTCTCCCTTATCCCCCGTGGGTCCCTGGACGCCCTGATCCCCCTTGTCTCCCTTGTCGCCTTGCAGGCCTTGGATGCCCTGAATCCCCTGAATGCCCTGGTCCCCCTTGTCGCCCTTTGGCCCCGGTGGTCCGGCGATCGTCGGCAGCGCGACGCTGATCTGTGCGGTGTCGGATGCGGTATGCATCTGCGAATCGGTCACCGTGAAGGTCAAGGCGTGGTACCCAACGCTCAGGCTGACGTTCAGCGTCTGGGTCGAAGCGATCGGGACACCGTTGTCCTGCCACTCGTACGTGTACGGCCCGATCCCCCCGCTGGTCGAACCCGTCCGGTTGAACGCGGCGAACCCGTACAGGTCCGAAACCAGCGACGCGTCGTCGCCGGCGTTCGCCGACAAGACCGCTGCATCGCCGTCGAAGATGGACAGCGTGTTGGCGCTGCTGCTGGTCACGTACACCTTGTGCGTCATCGGGTCCACCGCGACGCCGAAGTTCACGTAGATCACGGGGATTCCGACATCAATCGTTCGGACGATGGTGTCGCTGATGGTGTCGAAGACGGTGACCGCAGTCGCTTTGACGCTCGTCTCGTACACCCTGTTTGCGATCTCGTCCACGGCGAGCTCCCAAAGGCCACCACCTGACGGCGAAGTCACTGTCTTGACGACCGTATCGGTCGCGCCGTCCAGCACGCTCGTGGAGCCGGCGTCGTAGTTGGCCACGTAGATCCGGTTCGTCGTCGGGTTGACGGCCACGCCACGAGGCCCGGCGCCGACGCCGACCGTATGGAGCACGGTGTTGGACGCGCCGTCGATGACGGTCACGCTCGCGCTGTAGTAGTTGGTCACGTAGATTCTGCCCGTGTTCGGATTCACCGCCGCAAAGGACGGATGGTTGAACGGGCCGGTAATCGTCTTGACGACCGTGTTCGTCGCCGTGTCGATGACACTGACCGTCTGACTGCCCTCGTTGGGCACATACAACCTGTTTGTCGCCGTGTTCAACGCCAGATCGGACTCGTACGAGCCGCCCGTGCCAATCCAGGTCGCGACGGAATTGGTGAGGCCGTCAATGACCGTGACACCGCCACCTGGCGAGTTATGCGACACGTAGACGGTATTAGTGCCGGTCGCGACGGCCACGCCGACGGGGGCGGCGTTGACGGGAATCACGGCAACCACGGTGTGGCTCACGGTGTCGACCACCGTGACGTTCGCGCCGTTCCCGCAGGTGACGTATGCCCGATTCGTGAGCGGATTGACGGCGACGCCGTTCGGGTTTCCCGACATCGGGATGGCTGTGACCTGCGCGCTGGCTGGCGCCACCCCCACGCCAATCAACCCGACCAGGAGCGCACACGCCGTGATGTGGGCGGCGCGGTATCTGGCGCGATTCATCCTGGACCCCTTCCCTGAGACCTGCTGTGTCATGGATTCCTCCGTCGCTGCCGCGGGCGGAGCAATCGGTCGCCCCGCCCGCCGCGTCCGAAACAACCGGTGGGTTTCAACGGTTGCGAGGATGCGGTGGCCGTCGTACACTCGCAATCGACAATCACCGACATTTCGCGGCTTTTTGCGATCGGCCGGAGAAACGACCCCATGGGTGACGGGCTCGGCGAGCGGTTGAACTCGTGGAAGGAAATATCCGAATATCTGGACCGGAACGTCCGCACCCTGGAACGGTGGGAGAAGGAACGCGGTCTGCCGATTCGACGTGTGCCCGGCGGCCGCGGCCGGTCCGTCTTTGCCTACACGGGGGAGCTCGATCGGTGGCTGCTGTCGGCGCCCGCCGAAGCGAACGGAGAGATCGCTGAATCTTCGCCTGCCCCGCCGTCCATGCCCGACGCCGCGACTCCGGCGTCGCGGCGGACGACCGTGGCCGTCGTCGCCGTGGTTTTCGTTCTCCTGTTGACCGGCATCATCGCCGTCACCTACGTCACCGCGAAATCCGACATCACCCGCCTGGCGTTCAACGAGGGCGAGCTGAGCGCGCTCGACTCACGCGGCCACGTCAAGTGGCGGCAGCACTTCGACGAAGCGGTCACCGACCAGCAACTGAGGAGGGGCTGGGACGTCCTGACGCATCTCGACGGCGACGGCACCCGTGACGTCGTTGTCGCCGTCCAGCATCACGAAGACCCGCAGGGACATCCGTCGGAAACGCTGTACGGGTTTTCGAGCGACGGACGCAGGCTCTGGACCCGCCAGCCGTCCGACACCATCGGCTTCGCGTCCGGCGCGTATGCGCCTCCCTGGAACACAGTCGAAATGGTGCCCTTCCAGGTGAACGGCGAGACGCGGATCGCGTGGATACAGCATCACCACACGTGGTGGCCGTCGCTGCTCACCATCCTGGATACGCGAGGCCGGCAGGTCAGCCGGTTCGTCAACTCGGGATGGCTGCTGGCGGTCAACGCGTCGGTGGACGGAAAGACCGTTGTGACCGGCGGTGTGACAAACGCAAGCGACGCCTACGCGCTGGCCGTGTTCGATTCATCGAGCATCACGGGGTCCTCACCCGAGGAGCCGGGCTCCCGTTTCCAATGCACGACGTGCGGCAGCGGCGGGCCCAGGCGGTATTTCGTCATGCCGCGGCTCGAAGTCAACGCGGCGCTGAGAAACCGGCTGATCAGGCCGGACGTTGCCATGCTGCCCGGCGGTGGCATGAGCGTTCACCTCGTTCAAGCGGAGGCAGAAATCCAGTCCGCCGACGCGATCTACGAATTCTCCTCGACGTGGGAGCCGGTGCGGGCCCAAGTCAGCGACACCTACTGGGACTGGCACAAACGCCTCACGTCCGAGGGTCGGATCGACCATCCGGTCGAGCGATGCCCGGAACGGGAGGGCCTGCCGGTGCGCTGGTTCGACCCGGCGACCGGCTGGCATGCGCAGATCGTCAAGAGCTGGTGATGTCATGCGGCGATTCTGGCCGCTCAGTGCGCTCGTCGCCCTCGGCTTCTCCCTCTGCGCGCCACGGCCGGCCGGATCCGGCGACACAGCCGCGGTCCCCACATTCATGCGTGCCTACATCCGCGCGTCGGACGCCGAGCTGAAACGGCTCGATCGCGGCGAGGCCGTGACGCGCACGCTGGAGTCGCGGGATGGGCGCGAAGTATCCACGATCGGCGCGATCCGCGTGCGCTGCACGAGCGACACATACATCACACGCGTGCGCGACATCGAGCGGTTCAAGGCGGGGGAGTACGTCCTCCAGATCGGCCGGTTCTCACCGGCGCCGGTCGTCGCCGATGTCGAGGCGCTCACGCTCGACGACGAAGATCGGGCCGCGTTGCGCGCCTGCCGAATCGGCTCCTGCGCGCTGCGGCTGCCAGCGGCGGCGATTGACAGGTTCAGAACGGAAGTCGCATGGAACTCGGCCGGCGCGGCGGGGGCCGCCGACGCCGTCATGCGCGCGTTCCTCGCCGACGAGGCGCGCACCTACTGGACGCAGGGCATCTCGGCCCTGGCCGACTACCGCGATCGGCCATCGACCGCGCTGATGCGCGCGGCCGCGTTCCACGGGCTGCTCCGCCAGTCGCCGTTCCAGGCGGAGTTCCAGCCCAGGCTGGCGGCCTACCTGGACGGCTTCCCGACCGTGGACGACGCGGGGATTGAGGGCTTCCTCTACTGGTCGCGCGAGAAGTTCGGCCTGAAGCCGGTCGTCAACGTCACGCACTCCGCGATCCTGCGGCGCGAGGACGGCGTGGTCGCGTTCGCCTCGAAGCAGGTGTACACGAGCCACTACTTCGACGCCTCGCTGGGCATGTCGCTGTTCATCCCGGTGCCGGGGACGACCGACGGGTACGTGACCTATTTGAATCGCACCCGCGTGGAGGGGCTGCACGGTCCGCTCGCCGGCGTCATCCGCTCGATCGCCTCCCGCCGCGGCCGCGAGGGGCTGGGGAAGAACCTGCTGGAGGTCAAGAAGAAGTTGGAAATGTAGTCATTTCAACATTCTGTGTCCGTCACCAGGTCCGCGTACCGCCTTCGTGAAACCTCGAGATCGGGCGTCATCGCGACGGCGATCACGCCGTCGCGCCCGGCGGCGAAGAGCTCGTACGCCTGTTGGATATCATCGAGCGCGAAGTGGTGCGTCACGAGCGTGCAGAGATCCACCCGGTGATGCGAGATGAGCGACATCAACCGCTGCATCCGCTCCTTCCCTCCGGGGCGGTTCGTCGCGCCGATCGAAGACACGGTACCGCCCGCGCGGACGGAACTGTGCGCGCGGCGCACTGAGTCGGGCTCTCCGACGGTTTCGATGGCGACATCGACGCCGTGGCCGCCCGCGAGGGACGCGGTGACGGCCACCGCATCTTCCGTGCGGACGTTCACCGCCACGTTGGCGCCGAGCCGCAGCGCCAGCTCGAGGCGATCGTCACGGTCGTCGACGGCGACGATCAACCCGGCGCCGCGGAGCTTCGCGCCGAGCGTCGCGCACAGTCCAGCCGGACCCTGCCCGAAGACCGCGACGCTGTCGCCGGTCCGCACGTCGCCGTTCTCCGCAGCGGCGATGCCGGCGGAAAAGGCGTCGCTGACGAGCAGCACGTCCTCGTCGGTGAGCTCACGCGCAACCGGCGCCAGGTTGACGCGTGCATCCGGCACGCACAGATACTCGGCCCAGGCGCCGTCAATCATGTTGGCGACGAGTACGCGATCGCCGATCGCGTACTCGCCATGGAGCCCGTCGCCGAGCGCGTCAATCACGCCGACCGCCGCGCGGCCGAGAATCGCGCCGGGCTGTACCTCTTGCTCCCCTTTGATGACGCGGACATCGCCGTCCGAGATGGTGGTCATCGTGATCTTGATCACCGCTTCGCGCGCGCGCGGCGACGGCTTCGGTCGCTCCTGCAGCGCGATTCGGTTCGGACCGCGGAACACCACGGCTTTCATGAGACTCATCAGGCCCCCCGACGAATTGGTGAATTGGTGAATTAGTGAATTAGTGAATTGTTTCCCAGCTGCTTACAGGCCTCCGGAACTTGCTCCAGCCATCCGGATGCTGCGAACCGCCCCTGTGATAATTCACCAATTCACCGATTTTGTTTGGCGCCAGCCATGAGGTTCGGCTCGCGCGGCGGCAGGTGTCGCAAGTGCGATGCCATAGGCCCTGTCCCCAGCCGGAGAATTCGCGCTGGGGTCAGGCATTCATATTCGCCGACCACGCGTCAGCAGTGCCGAAAAACCGGCAATCGTCGCGGGAGTCGCGGCAATCCCCTGCAAATCGGGACAGCGAACGGTGGCCCGGTCCGTGCTCCCTCGGGGGCATGTCTTCGTCCGCGTTTTTCGCCGAATATGCCACCGACGTCGTCCTTCGCGACGGCACGACCCTTCACCTTCGTCCAATCCGGCCCGACGATGATTCGAAACTGCTGGACCTCTTCCAGCGGATGTCCGACGAGAGTCTGTACTACCGGTTCATGAGCGTGCAGCGGCTGAGCCCCGAGAAAGCCGCCGAGTGGTCGCACATCGACTACGACCGCCAGTTTGTGATTGTGGGGGAATGCGGCGGGCCGCTGGCGGCCGTCGCGGGTTACTACTGGAGCGAGCACGCGCTCGACCGCGCCGAGGTCGCCTTCTCGATTCCCGATGCGCTTCAGGGGCGCGGAATCGGCACGCGGATGCTGGAGCGTCTCGCCGAGATCGGGCGCGAGCGCGGGCTCCGCGCGTTCGACGCGTACGTGCTTGGCGACAACCGCCGCATGATGACGGTCTTCCTCGAGTCCGGGTTCGAGGTGACGCAGCGGCTCGACCACGGCGTGTTTCACGTCTCGCTGCTGCTCGAGCCGACGGTACAGTTCGAGGAGCGATCGGCGGAGCGTTCGCAGAAAGCCGCGTCGGCCTCCATGCGCCCGTTCTTCGAGCCGAAGGTGGTCGCGGTCGTCGGCGCCAACCGCGAGCGCGGGCGCATCGGATCGGAGACGCTGCGGAACCTCCGCGAGACCGGGTTCACCGGCACGCTCGTCCCCGTGCATCCGGACGTGGATGAGATCGACGGTCTGCGCGCGTACCCGTCGGTGTCGGCGATCCCCGAACCGGTCGATCTCGCCGTGATTGTCGTCCCGGCCGCGCGCGTCGCGGCCGTCGTCGACGACTGCATCGCCAAAGGGGTGAAGGCGGTCGTCGTCATCAGCGCGGGCTTCGGCGAAACGGGCGGCTCGGGGCACGTGCTCGAAGCGGAGCTCGTGGAGAAGATCCGGGCCGCGGGCATCAGGATGATCGGCCCCAACTGCATGGGGATCATCAACACCGATCCGGCGTTCCGACTGAACGCGACGTTCTCGCCCGTGTATCCGCCGCGCGGCCGGGTGGCCTTCTCGACGCAGAGCGGCGCGCTCGGTCTCGCGATCCTCGACTACGTCAAGAAGCTGAACCTCGGTATTTCGACGTTCGCGTCGATCGGGAACAAAGCGGACGTCTCGGGCAACGACCTGATCCAGTACTGGGCGGAGGACGACCGTACGGACGTGATCCTGCTGTACCTCGAGAGCTTCGGCAACCCGAAGAAGTTCGGCGAGATCGCGCGGCGGGTCGGCCGCAGGAAACCGATTGTCGCGGTGAAGGCGGGGCGTTCCACCGCGGGCGCGCGCGCGGCCTCATCCCACACCGGCGCGCGCGCGACGAGCGACGCGCTGGTCGACACGCTCCTGCGTCAGGCGGGCGTCATCCGCACCCACACGCTGGAGGAGCTCTTCGACGTGGCGTCGCTGCTCGCGCACCAGCCGGTGCCCGACGGACGCCGTGTCGCGATCATCACCAACGCCGGCGGTCCCGCGATCCTCGCGGCCGACGCCTGCGAGGCGAACGGCCTGGAGCTGCCGACGCTGGCGCCGCAGACCGTCGCCGGGCTGCGATCGTTCCTGCCGCCCGCCGCCAGCGTCGCGAACCCGGTCGACATGATCGCCTCCGCCTCTCCCGGGCAATACCGGCGCGCGATCGAGCTGGTGCTGGCGGATCCGAACGTCGACAGCCTGCTCGTGATTTTCATCCCTCCGCTCGCCACCCTCGCAGAGGACGTCGCCGCATCGATCAAGGAGGCGATCGGCGACGGCTCGCACAAGCCGGTGCTTGCGACGTTCATGGGCGTGCAGGGGCCGCTGCCGCTGTCATCCGTGCCGTCGTACCTGTTCCCGGAGTCCGCCGCCGTCGCCCTGGCGCGCGTGACGCACTATGGCGAATGGAGGCGAAAACCGTCTGGCGCCACGGTACAGCTCCCGCGCTTCGACCGCGATCGCGCGCGCGCCATCGTCAGCGCCGGGCTGGCCACCCTCGGCGGATGGCTGAGCGCCGACGACGCGCAGGCGCTGCTGAAGAGCTGCGGCATCGACGTGGCCGCGGCGCGCGTGGTCCGCACGGCTGACGAAGCGGCGCGTGCCGCCGCGGACATCGGATTCCCGGTGGCGCTGAAGGCCGTCGGCGCGACGCTCGTGCACAAGACAGAGGCGGGCGGCGTGAAGCTGGCGCTGCCGGACGAAGACTCGGTGCGCGAGGCCTACGCGGAATTCTCCGGAAGGCTCGGCGATCGGCTGGAGGCCGTGCTCGTCCAGCAGATGGTGAACGGCGGGGTCGAGATGGTGGTCGGCGGAATGAACGATCCGTCGTTTGGCCCGCTCGTGATGGCCGGTACGGGCGGGATCTTCGTCGAGCTGGTCGGGGACACCGTGTTCCGCATGTGCCCCCTCAGCGAAGCGGAGTCCGTCGAGATGGTCGATGAAATGAAGGGGCGCGTGCTGCTGCGCGGCTACCGGGGAGCGCCACCCGTCGACGAAGCCGCGTTCCGCGGCGTGCTGCTCGCCGCCTCGCAGCTCGTGGACGCGTGTCCGGAGATCCAGGAAATGGACCTGAATCCGGTGATGGTGCTGCCGCACGGCGCGGTCGCCGCCGACGCGCGCATCCGGGTCGGACCGAGGGCCTCCGGGCCTCCTGGACGACGGATCTCGTACTGACGCTATCGCCGACAACTACAAACTCCAAACTCCAAACTGGAGTTGTCGCGCGGCCCCCGTCTAGGCAGTCGCGGTAGCGGCCGGATCCGATTGCCGCACGGTCAGCACGGGGCACGGCGCCTTCCGGACCACCTTTTCGGCGACGCTGCCGAGCAGCATGTGCCCGAGCGGTCCCCGACCGTGCGTGCCGATCACGATCAGATCGATCTTCTGCTCGCCGGCGTAGCGAATGATCTCGTAAAAGGGAGACCCGATCAGGGTCGCGATGACGGCGCTGCCACCCTCCGCGTCAGGAATCAGCGACCTCAGCCTTGCCTCCGCCTGCTGTTCCCACTGCTCGAGCAGATCGCCGAGCGGAGCGGGAAAGGCCTCTGCCGCCCAGGGCTGCGTGTAGGGGTCCTGTACGACATGCAGCAGGTGCAGTTCCGCGCCAAACACGGACGCCATGCCGCGGCCGTAGGCGACCGCCGCCGCCGAACAGTCGCTGAAATCGGTCGGGACCAGAATCTTCTTCAGAACGATCATGGCTGCCTCCCGGTATGCCTGAACAAAGTGCAAACGGGGTGCCCGCGGAAACCGGCGGCAAAACGACTTCCACCGTACTGTTCTACTTCGCATTCACAGGCAACGTGACCGTCACCGTCGTGCCTCCTCCCGGCGGACAAGCAAACTCGATCGTCCCGTGGTGGCGCTCGATGACGCGCCTGGCGGTGGGGAGGCCGAGGCCGGTGCCGCGGTGCTTGGTCGTGAAGAACGGCTCGAAGATCCGATCGCGCATGTCGGCGGGAATGCCGGGTCCACGGTCCGTGATGGCCACGCGGCAGACGCCGTCCTCCTTCGCGATCGCCACGCGCACGTCGCTCGACGTCCCCGAGGCTTGCGCCGCGTTCAGGAACAGGTTGAGGAACACGGTCTGCAATTGCTCCGCGTCCGCCTGGATCACGGGGCGGTCCCCCTCTATCGTGACACTGACGCCCGCGTGCTCCGGATCTTTCTTCAGCAGCGCGGCCGTGTCCTCGAGGAGCGTCGCCAGCGGAAGCGGCGCGAGCTTCGGCTCGCGCGGCCGCGCGAACACGAGCAGGTCGTGCACGATCTCGTTCAGCGAATCGAGCCGGGCCACGATGTCGCCGACGATCGCGCGGTCGCGTGACGCGGCGGGCAGCCGCCCTCCGATCACCTGCAGCGCGCCGCGGATCCCGGCGAGCGGGTTCTTGACCTCGTGCGCGACGACCGCGGCCATCTCGCCGAGGCGCGCGAGCGCCGCCTGCTCGCGCAGCCGCTCCTCCGAGAGCTTGCGCTCGGTGATGTCGTAGCGGATCGCCATGTATTGGTACGGCTGCCCGCGCTCGTCGAGGAACGGGACGATGGTGGTGTCCACCCAGTAATAGGTGCCGTCCTTCGCGCGGTTGCGGATCTCGCCGCGCCAGATCCGGCCGCCGCCGATCGTCTGCCACAGGTTCCGGATGAATTCCTTCGAGTGATAGCCGGAGTTGATCAGCCGGTGATCGCGGCCGAGGAGTTCCCCGCGCGAGTACTTCGAGATCTCGACGAACTTGTCGTTGACATAGTTGATCCGTCCTTTGACGTCGGTGACGGCGACAATCGCCGCCTGGTCGAGCGCGAAATTGGTGTCGGCGAGATCCTTGACCGACCGATCGAGCGCGCGTCCGACGCGCGCGTACCCCGCGACGAGCCAGGCGGTCACCCACACGCCCACCAGCGTCAACGCGCGGTTCTCGAAGCCGAGCCTCGTGTCGCCCCCTTCCGGAGAAATCAGCGCGCCGGCGACCGTCAGCAGCGTTACGGCGATCGAGGCCCACAGCGGGTACTTCGGCCACCGGACGAACAGCCCGAGCAGGACGACGAGGCCGTAGAGCGCCGTCACGGCGATGCCCAGCGGAAGCTGGACGTCGAACGCGAAAACCGCGACCGACCCCAGCACGGCGGTGAGCAGCAGCCGCCGGTCGTTCCAGCGGGCGGTCGGCGCGGTCGTCATCGGCATGGTGGATCGAGGTTTGATACTCAGGTCCGTGAAGACTCGATGCTATCGCGCCGGACGGAAAAACCGCAATGTTCCGCGAGTTTACCGGTATTCCGCCGCGCGGGAATTTCCCCGTGTTCCATGGAATATTCCGCAATGGCCGCCGTACTTATCGTTGACGACGAGAACCTGATCCGCTGGTTTGTCGCCGAAGGGCTCGAAGGGGCCGGCTACCAGGTTCTGGAGGCGGCGAGCGCGCGCGAGGCGCTCGACCGGTTGCAGTCGGGAGGCGCGCCGGTCTCCGTCGTCGTGCTCGATCTCAAGCTGCCCGATTCAAGCGACCTCGGGCTGCTCAGGCGCATTCGCCAGATTGCCCCCGAGTGCCGGGTCATCCTGATGACCGCGCACGGCACGCCGGATGTGCTGGAAGAAGCCGTGCGTGCCGGCGCGTTCGGCGTCCTCGGAAAGCCCTTCGACATCACCCGCGTCGTCGGTCTCGTCCACGACGCCCTCGCCGCCGCGTAACCCTTGTTGACGCCCGACCTGAAGGTCGGGCCTGCGGTATGACACCGCGCCGCCGCGCAGGCCCGACCTTCAGGTCGGGCGGACACCAGGTCCGGCGTGCACCAGCGCCGACAGCTATAATCGGGGCCTGATGGCTGGCGCGAGGATCCTTGTCGTCGACGACGAGCGGCTGATCCGCTGGTCGCTCAACGAGCGGCTGACGCAAGAAGGCTATACGGTCGTCGAGGCCGGGACCGCCAAGGAAGCGATCGCGGGCTTCGGCCCCGAAATCGACCTGGTGCTGCTCGACTTCCGGCTGCCCGACTCCGACGGCCTGCGGGTGCTGAAACTCTTCAAGGCCAGCGAGCCGGACATTCCGGTAATCCTGCTGACGGCCGTATCCACCGTGGAGACCGCGGTGGAAGCCATGAAGCAGGGGGCGTATCACTACGCCAACAAACCGTTCAACCTCGACGAGCTCGCGCTCGTGGTGCAGAAGGCGCTCGAGACGACGGCGCTGCGGCGCGAGGTGCGGGCGCTGCGGGCGTCGAGGTCCGAGCCGTATGCGTTGTCGCGGATCGTCGGCGAGTCGCCGCCGATGATCGCGCTGAAGACGATGCTGGAGCGCGTGGCGTCCAGCCCGGCCTCCACGGTGCTCCTCGTGGGCGAAAGCGGCACGGGGAAGGATCTCGCGGCGAAGGTCATCCACTACAACAGCGATCGCGCGCCGAAACCGTTCATGAACATCACGTGCTCGGCGCTGCCGGACACGCTGCTCGAGAGCGAGCTGTTCGGGCACGAGCGCGGCGCGTTCACCGACGCGCGGACGCAGAAGATGGGGCTGCTCGAATCGGCGGACGGCGGCACGGTGTTCCTCGACGAGATCGGCGAGATGGTGCCGGCGCTGCAGGCCAAGCTGCTGCGCTTTCTCGAGGAGAAGATGTTCAAGCGGATCGGCGGCACGTCGGATCTGCGCGTCGACGTGCGCGTGATTGCCGCGACGAACCGCGATCTCGAGGAAGCGGTGCGGCAGGGGAAGTTTCGCGAGGACCTGTATTACCGGCTGAACGTCCTGCAGATCCGGCTGCCGCCCTTGCGCGAGCATCCGTCGGACATTCCGCTGCTCGTGAGTTTCTACCTGGACATCTTCAACCGGGAATTCCGGAAGCAGGTCCGCGGCGCGACGGATGACGCGATGACCTTGCTGCGCACGTACCGGTGGCCCGGGAACATCCGCGAGCTGCGAAACGCCGTCGAGCGGGCCATGCTGCTCGTCGATGGAGAGTGGCTCACACCGGATCACTTCCCTATTAACCTGTCGCGCCAGGCGGGTGCGGGCGGGCCCGTGGAGCTCCCCGACCAGGGGCTGAATCTCGAGACGATGGAGCGCAACCTGGTCATCCAGGCGCTGACCCGGACCGGCTGGAACCACACCAAGGCCGCCGCGCTCCTCGGGCTGAACCGCGACCAGATCCGGTACCGGGTCGAAAAATTCGGGTTGGAAAAGCCAGGCGAGCGGGAATAATCCCGCAGCCGTCAGCGGGAAATTCCCCCGCCCCCCCTCAGCAACGACCGTGCCGCTCACGAAAACAGCGTAATTCAGGCCTGAATTGGCGTGTTTTCGTGGCACGCCTGTTGCTCTGCCGATATTCCGTCATCATACAATCAGGGCCATCCTTCAGGAGTCTTCTATGTTGTCCCGAGAGCGCGTGGAGTCAGTCCTCGACCGTATCCGGCCGCTGATGCAGGCCGACGGCGGGGACATCGAGTTGATTGAGGTGCACGGCAACAGCGCGCGCGTGCGGCTGACCGGCATGTGTTCCGGATGTCCAAGCGCCCACATGACGCTCTACATGGGGGTCGAGATGGCCCTCCGCGAAGAGATCAAGGAATTCGAGGAGCTCCAGGTCGTCTGACCCGGATGGTTGGCCCGGCCTCGAGGCCGGGCGTGGTGCTCGTTTTCGAGCGAAGGCCCAACACAAATGCGCGTACCCTCTCAGTTTTCCCTCGACCAGGTCATCGTCGGCCAGAGCTCGCGGATGCGGGCCATCTTCGATTTCGTGAAGGTGGTCAGCAAGAGCGACAGCAGCGTCATCATCACGGGCGAGAGCGGCACCGGCAAGGAAGTCATTGCCAACATGCTGCACTACTCGAGCGCGAGGCGGCACCATCCGTTCGTCGCCGTGAGCTGCGCGCTGTTCTCCGAGACGCTGATTGAAACGGAGCTCTTCGGCCACGAGCGCGGCGCCTTCACCGGCGCCATCAAAGACAAGCCGGGGCGCTTCGAGCTCGCCCAGGGCGGCACGCTCTTCCTCGACGACATCGACGACGTGCCGCTGTCGATGCAGGTGAAGCTGCTGCGCGCGCTGCAGAACCGCGAGGTCGAGCGCGTCGGCGGCACCCGGACGATTCCCGTCAACGTCCGCGTGATCACGGGCACCAAGCGCGATCTGCGCCAGATGGTGCTCGACGGGAAGTTCCGCGAGGACTTGTACTACCGGTTGAACGTGCTCCCGATCGTCCTGCCGCCGCTGCGCGAGCGGCGCGAGGACGTGCCGGTGCTGATGGATCACTTCCTCCGCCGTTTCGCGCGCGAGAAGGGGATCGACGTGCCGGAGATCTCGCCGGTGGTGCGATATGCGTTCGGCGCCTACCGCTGGCCCGGCAACGTGCGGGAGCTCGAGAACGCGTGCGAGCGCATCATCCAGACCTGCACGTGCGGCACGGTCCGCGTGGGCTGTATGGCGGCGAGTGTGCTCTTCGGGGCGTCGGAGAACCAGGAGGTCGCGCCGGAGCTGCCGCTCATCTCCGCGCCGCGATCGATCTCGCTCGACGATCGTCTGAAGGAAGTGGAATCGAACCTGATCGGGTGGGCGCTGAAGGTCGCGGACGGAAACAAGTCGAAGGCGGCGGAGCTGCTCAACATCAAGCGGTCGACGCTTGGCGATCGCATCGCGCGCTGCGGGCTGATGGAATCGCCGGCCGGTGAAGAGGCCCGCGCAGTACCTGCCTGAGAACCAGCGAACGAACGCAGCGAGTGAGCCACGCGAGCGGGGGGGATCGTGCGGTCCCCGCGAGCGACCGAGCCGGGGTTCGGGGCAGAGCCCGGTGCCTGACGCTAGGCGCGCACGGCGCGCCTGCGAGGGAGCGGCGCGGGGCGTAGGGGTCCCCGCGAGCGACCGAGCCGGGGTCCGGGGCAGAGCCCGGTGCCTGACGCTAGGCGCGCACGGCGCGCCTGCGAGGGAGCGGCGCGGGGCGTAGGGGTCCCCGCGAGCGACCGAGCCGGGGTCCGGGGCAGAGCCCCGGGTAATGATGAGCGTGGGACCGGCCGGCCCTGAGGCCAGCCGATCCCAACGGTCTCCCCTACGGCGTCACGGTAGTTGGAATCACTCTGGTCCGCCGGGCGCGGCCCGTGCCGCCCGGCTTCAGCCTCGCTTTCCACCCACGCGTCAACGCTCACCATGAGCGTCGGTCTCTGTCGCGTCGGGCGTCTACGATGGACCGTTCGGGGGCAAGTGCAGTGCCACCGCTCGGGGTGGGATCCCCGCGTGTTTCCATGGCTTTGCGGGCGCCCGTGGGCGGCGGAACGCCGGTACTCCGTGGACGTTGACGGCGCTTCGTCACTGTCGCTGAAAAAGGGGGACAGGCACACTTATCCGCCCGGAAGTGTGCCTGTCCCCCTTTTTTGCGGATAAGCGTGCCTGTCCCCCTTCTTTCACTGGCGGATTTCCGCGCAACACCCGGGCACGCGCATTGCGACCCACGATGTCGTCCGAAGGCCCGCCGCCGCCGCACCACGGGCACCGCGGGGTGCAGCTTCGGCGAGGCAGGCTACCGGAGGCAATTCATGTCCGCAGCGCCCGATCCCGTCTACGTGGACGACATTCGAAAAAGCGCCAAGCGCAACACCTGGTTCCGCCACGTGGTGTGCACAGGCCGTTTCAGTCAGCTCGTGTTGATGTCCGTTCCTCCAGGCGGGGAAATCGGCGACGAGGTCCACGAGACGAGCGATCAGATTCTCGTGATTGTCGATGGAGAGGGCGACGCCATCGTCGCGGGCCGCGTGCGGCCGATTGGCAAGCACGATGTCGTGTTCGTGCGCGCGGGCACGCGCCACAACATCAGGAACACCGGCGGGGAGGATCTGAAGCTCTACACCGTGCACGCCCCGGCGGCGTACGCCGAAGGCGCGATCCACCGCACCCGCGAGGACGCCATAGGCGCGATGGTCTCGAGGGCCTCCGTCTACTCACGGTAGAAGTTCTACGGGTTCCTCTATTTCGTTTCGGCGATGAGCGTGCGTACGCGCGCGGCTTCGGGATAGTCGGGATTCACCTGCAGCAGTCGCTGCCAGGCTTCAACCGCGCCCTTCGGATCCTTCTTCGCGTCCCGCTTGATGATCCCGATGTTGTAGAGCGTCTGCCCGTGCGCCGGATTGGCCTGCACCGACTTCTCCAGTTGCGCCAGCGCCTCGTCGGGCCGGCCCGCGTAGTAGAGCGCGGTGCCGAGGTCGGTGCTCACGTTCACGTTCTTCGGGTCGAGTGCGGCCGCCTGCTGGTAGTAAGGGATGGCTTCGGCGTAGCGTCCGGCGTCGTAGAGCTTGTTGCCCAGTTCTGTCGCGGCCTTGATGTTCTTGGGGTCGGTCGCCAGGATATCGCGGTACGCCTGCAGCTCGGCCTCGTTCACCACGCTTGACACCGCGGGTGTGGAAGCCGCGGCGGGTGCCGCAACGGCTGCCGCCGAGGTCGCGGCACCGGGTGCTGCCTGGCCGACACCGATGATGTAGCCGACGATGACGCCCAGCAGGACCCCGGCTATACCGGTGACCGCGTTCAGCGCCGAAAAAGTGTTTTGATTCTGTGTGCGCATCTAATGAGGCCTCGGAGTCGTCTTTACCAACGGACGTGCCACCTGCATTCAGGGTCGATTCGAGAGGAATTCAACGCGAGTGACGGATTTCCGGCAGAATTGAACCGGAATATCGCTCCGAGCGTCCAATGCAGGCGGGCACAAGACGTGCTACGCTGAAAGTTGCAACACCCATGGTTTCCACCATTCGCCGGTTTGCTCGTCCGCTGAGCGCGCTGCTCCTGCTGGTGTTTCTCGCACCGGCCGCGGCCGTGGAGTGCAAAGGCTCGCCGCTCGGCCGCGTGGAGGCGATGGACTGCTGTCACCACGCGAGCGAGGCGCCGGCCATGGATCCGAACTGCTGCGCGATGCGGCAGCAGGTTCCCGAGCGCACGCAGCTGGCGACGTCCCTCGCCCCGCGATCGTCCGATCCGTCGCTGTCGGCGGGTCCGGCGCCCGCGGCGGTGCCTGTCGCGCTGACGGTCTCGCTGCCGACGTTCGGCGGCCTGGTGAACACCGGACCTCCTCCGTTCGATTCGCTGTACCACCGTCTCTCCGCCATCCGTCGCTAATTCCCTCATCAAGTGTCCCGTACGCAGCCCTCGGGGCTGCCCGTCGAGGCGCGTAGCGCAGCTGCTGAACGGCTGCCTGTTGAGGGAATATGCACGCTCGTACTTTTCGTTTCCGTTCGTCGCTCCTGATCCTGTCGTCTCTGGCCGTCGCGACCGCGGCCGGCGCGCAGACGCCCGCGCGCACGCCGCTCGCGGACGTCGTCGCGGAAGCGGTGGCGAAGAACCCGGAGATCGTCGCGGCGCAGAAGCGGTACGACGCCGCGCGGCAGCGTCCCGTCCAGGAGCGGAGCCTGCCGGATCCGATGGTCTCGGCCGGGTACAACTCGAGTGGCAGGCCGTGGCCCGGCGCCGGCCTGGGAACGGAGCCGACGGCAAACATCGGCTTCATGGTGACGCAGGAGCTGCCGTATCCCGGCAAGCGCGACCTCCGTGCGTCGATCGCCTCGCGCGAGGCCGACGCCGATTTTCAGCAGATCGAGGCCGCGCGTCTGAGCGTCACGTCCCGCGTGAAGCAGGCGTATTACCGCCTCGCCTACACCTACGCCGTTTCCGATGTTCTGAGGCGCAATCGCGATCTGCTGGACACGCTCCTGAAAGTGAGTGAGAACCGATACGCGGTCGGACAGGCGGCGCAGCAGGACGTCATCAAGGCGCAGACTCAACTCACCATCCTCGAGCTCCAGCTCGAACGCGTGCGACAGGAGCAGGCGACACGCGAAGGAGAACTGAACGCCTTGCTGGCGCGGCCGGTGACGGCGCCTGTCGGCCGGCCGGACGATCTCCAGCTCACGCCGTTCGATCTCTCGCTGGACTCGCTCCTGAGCGCGGCGAACGAGCACGCGCCGATGCTGCGGCGCGACCAGATCATGATCGACCGCTCGCGCCTGGGCGTCGATGCGGCGCGCAGGGAATACAGGCCGGACTTCGGCGTGAGCGGCGGCTACTACTACATGGGCAGGATGCCGCCGATGTACGAGGTCCGCTTCGACGTCACGATCCCGCTGCAGCGCGCGCGCCGGGCCGCGGCCGTCGCCGAGCAGCTCAGCACGGTCGAGCAGGCGCGGAGCACGTACGACAGCTCCCGGCTCGATCTCCAGGGGCGCCTTCAGGGGGACTTCCAGATGGCGTCGACCTCGGTGCGGCTGGCGCGGCTCTATCGCGAGACCGTGCTGCCGCAGGCGCGCCTCGCGCTCGAATCCTCCATGTCGAGTTACCAGACGGGTGGAGTGGATTTTCTTTCCGTCCTGACGAATTTCGGGACGGTTCTCGAATACGAGATGACCTATTTCGACGAGCTCGCCTCGTATTACACGGCCGTCAGCCGTCTCGAAGAGATGACCGGCACGCCGTTCGTGCATTGAGGGTGTCATGAAACTGTTGAAACTCCTTGCCGTCATCGTTTTGCTTGCCGTCACGTTTGCCGGCGGCTACGTGCTTCGCGCGACCAGACATGCCAACGCGCAGGCCGGCGGCCGGCGGATTCTGTACTACGTCGACCCGATGCATCCGGCCTACAAGTCCGACAAGCCCGGGATCGCGCCGGACTGCGGGATGAAGCTCGAGCCGGTGTACGCGGACGAGGGCGCCGCGCCCGCGCCGGCCGCGCAAAAGGTCCTCTACTACCGGGACCCGCAGCAGCAGGACTACAAGTCCGACAAGCCCGGGCTGAATCCGGAAACCGGCAACACGCTCGAGCCGGTCTACGCGACGCCCGCCGCATCCTCCCTGCCGCCGGGGGCCATCAAGATCTCTCCAGAACGCCAGCAGCTCATCGGGGTGACGTTCGCGACCGTCGAGACGGGCGGCGCCTCACGTGCCATCCGCACGGTCGGCAAGGTGGCCGCCGACGAGACGCGCATCGGCCACGTCCACACGCGCATCGACGGCTGGATCGAAAAAGTGTTCGTCGATTTCACGGGCGCGGTCGTGCAGAAGGGGCAGCCGATGCTGACGATCTACAGCCCGGAGATGCTGGCGTCGCAGCAGGAGCTGTTGCTCGCGGAGCGCGCGCGCGATCTGATGGCCTCCAACCCGCTCGCCTCGGCGTCGCAGCACGGCGACTCCCTGTTCGAGGCCGCCAAGCGCCGGCTGCAGCTCTGGGACCTGAGCGAGGATCAGATCCAGCAGGTGCTCCGTACCGGTCAGCCGATCCGCAACATCACGGTGCACGCCCCGATGTCCGGGTTCATCACCGAGCGGAACGCGTATCCGAACCAGAAGGTCACGCCGGACAGCGACCTCTACACGATCACGGACCTGAGCCGCGTCTGGATCATGGCGGACGTGTTCGAGTCCGACATCATGGCGATCAAGGGCGGCCAGGTGGCACACGTGACGTTCGCAAACGGCAGCGCCCCACCCATCGTGGCGAGGGTCACGTATGTGCAGCCGCAGGTGGATCCCATGACGCGGACGCTCCAGGTGCGCCTCGAGGCGGTGAATCCGGCCATGCGGATGAAGCCGGACATGTTCGTGAGCGTGGAGTTCGGCGTGGCGACGACGCCGCAGGTGACGATCCCGGCTGACGCGCTCCTCGACACGGGAGACCGCCAGACGGTGTTCGTCGACCTCGGCAACGGCTACCTCGAGCCGCGCGCGGTTGTCGCGGGCGAGCGCTTCGGCGATCGAGTGGCGATCAAGAGCGGCCTGTCAGCGGGCGAGCGCGTCGTGGCGTCCGGCACGTTCCTGATCGATTCGGAGAGCCAGTTGAAGGCGGCGGCTAAAGGGATGGGCGCGCCGAAATCTCAACCGGGACCCACTCCCGAGACTCCGGCGGCCAAGGCGCCGAAGCACGAAGGGCACTCCCGTGATTAACGCCATCATCGAATTCTCGGCGAGGAACCGGTTCATCGTCTTCGTGCTGGTGGCCGTTGCGGTGGTGGCGGGCGTGTATTCGATGAAGGCGGTTCCGCTCGACGCGATCCCCGATCTCAGCGACACGCAGGTCATCGTGTACTCACGCTGGGATCGCAGTCCCGACATCATCGAGGACCAGGTCACCTATCCGATCGTGACGGCGATGCTCGGCGCGCCGAAGGTGAAGGACATCCGCGGGTTCTCCGACTTCGGCTTCTCGTACGTCTACATCGTCTTCGAGGAGGGCACGGACATCTACTGGGCGCGATCGAGGACGCAGGAATACCTGTCGGGCGTCCTGCCGCGCCTGCCGCAAGGCGTGCGGACGGAGCTCGGGCCCGACGCCACCGGCGTCGGCTGGGTGTTTCAGTACGCGCTCGTCGATACGACCGGGCAGCAGAGCCTCGACGAGCTGCGGACGTACCAGGACTGGTACCTCCGCTACTACCTGAAGTCGGTGCCAGGCGTTGCCGAAGTCGCGCCGATCGGCGGATTCGTCCGCCAATACCAGGTCCAGGTCGATCCCAATCGCCTCCGCGCGTTCAACCTCCCGATGTCGAAAGTTGTCGACGCGGTCCGCGCCGGCAACAACGACGTCGGCGGCCGGCTCGTCGAGATGGCCGGGGCGGAATACATGGTGCGAGGCCGCGGCTACGCGAAATCGGCGGCCGACATCGGCGACATCGTGCTGGCACGCAACGAGAACGGGGTGCCCGTTCGCGTGCGCGACGTCGGCGACGTGACGCTCGGGCCCGATCTCCGCCGGGGGGTCGCCGACCTCGACGGCACAGGCGACACGGTCGCGGGGATCATCGTCATGCGGCAGGGGGAGAACGCCCTGCACGTGATCGAGCGCGTCAAGGAAAAGCTGAAGGAGCTGGAGCCGACGCTGCCGGCCGGCGTCAGGGTCGTGACGGTATACGACCGATCCGAGCTGATCCTCCGATCGATCGAGAACCTGAAGCACACCCTGCTCGAAGAGCTGCTGATCGTCTCGATCATCGTCCTGATCTTCCTGTGGCACATCCCGAGCGCGGCCATTCCGATCGTCACCATTCCTGTCGCGGTCCTGATCTCGTTCATCCCGATGCGGCTGATGGGCGTCAGCTCGAACATCATGTCGCTCGGCGGCATCGCGATCGCGGTTGGCGCGATGGTGGACGCCGCCATCGTGGTCGTCGAGCAGACCCACAAGAAGCTCGAGCTGTGGGATCGCACCGGGCGCAAAGAGGATTACCACCGGGTCGTCGTCGACGCGGTCAAAGAAGTAGCCGGGCCGAGCTTCTTCGCGCTGCTCGTGATCGCCGTGTCGTTCCTGCCGGTGCTCACGCTCGAGGCGCAGGAAGGTCGGCTGTTCCGTCCGCTCGCCTACACCAAGACTTTCTCGATGATCATCGCCGCCGTGCTGGCGATCACACTCGATCCGGCCATGCGGCTGCTCTTCACCCACATGAAGAACTTCTCGTTCAGGCCGGCCTGGCTCGCGCGCGTGGCCAACGCCGTGCTCGTCGGGAAGATCCATTCGGAGGAGAAACATCCGATCAGCCGCATCCTGATCCGGCTGTACGAACCGGTCTGCGCGTGGTCGCTTCGCTGGAAGTGGCTTGTGCTCGCGGGGGCGGTGGCTATCGTGGTCGCGACCGTGCCGGCTTATCAACGCCTCGGGTCCGAGTTCATGCCGCCGCTCGACGAGGGAAGCCTGTTGTACATGCCGTCCACACTGCCCGGCATCTCGGTCGCCGAAGCGCAGCGCCTGCTGCAGACGCAGGACCGGATCATCAAGCAGTTCCCGGAAGTCGAACGCGTATTCGGCAAGGCAGGGCGGGCGGAAACCTCCACGGATCCGGCCCCGCTGTCGATGATGGAGACGGTCATCACGCTGAAGCCACGCGACCAGTGGCGGTTCACTGCGCGGTGGTATTCCGACTGGGCGCCCGAATGGCTGAAGCCGGCCCTTCGCCGCATCACCAGCGACCGGCTCTCGACCGACGAGCTCGTCGATCAGATGGACGCGGCGCTGAAGCTGCCCGGGGCCACAAACGCCTGGACGATGCCGATCAAGGGGCGCATCGACATGCTGACGACCGGCGTCCGCACGCCCGTGGGCATCAAGATCTACGGCTCCAGCATCAAGGAGATCGAGCGCATCGGCACAGAGATCGAATCGGTGCTGCCGGGCGTCACCGGCACGCGGAGCGCGTTCGCCGAACGCACCTCCGGCGGCTACTTCGTCGACTTCGACTGGAAGCGCGACGAGCTGGCGCGCTACGGGCTGTCGATCGACGACGCGCAGATGATCGTCATGTCGGCGGTCGGCGGCGACACGGTGACGACCACCGTCGAGGGACGCGAACGGTACTCGGTCAACGTTCGCTACTTCCGGGACTACCGCAGCGACGTCGAGCGGCTTCGCCGGGTGGTCGTTCCCGCGATGGACGGGCGCATGCAGATCCTCGTCGGCCAGCTCGCCGACGTGAAGCTCGTCAGCGGCCCCGCGATGCTGCGCGACGAGAACGGCATGCTGAACGGGTACGTGTATGTCGACGTCGCCGGGCGAGATATCGGCGGCTACGTCAACGAGGCCAAGCGCGTGGTCGCGGACAACGTGAAGCTGCCGGCCGGGTACTCGCTCGTCTGGAGCGGCCAGTACGAAGCCATGCAGCGCGTGCGCGAGCGGCTGAAGATCGTGCTCCCCGTCACGCTGTTCCTGGTGCTGATGCTCCTGTATCTGAACACGCGGTCGCTGGCGAAGACGTCAATCATCGTGCTGGCGGTCCCGTTCTCAGCCGTCGGCGCGATCTGGCTGCTGTACCTGCTCGGCTACAACATGAGCATCGGCGTGTGGGTCGGGCTCATCGCACTGCTCGGCGTGGATGCGGAGACAGGCGTCTTCATGCTGCTCTACCTGGATCTCGCGTACGACGAGGCGCGGCGCGAGGGCCGGCTGCGCTCGCTCGGCGACCTGCAGGCCGCCGTCCTCCACGGGGCCGTCCGGCGCATCCGCCCGAAGTTCATGACGGTGGCGACGATGTTCATGGGGCTCGTGCCGATCATGTGGTCGACGGGATCCGGGGCCGACGTCATGAAACGGATCGCCGCGCCCATGATCGGCGGCATCTTCACGTCATTCGTTCTCGAGCTCGTCGTCTATCCGGCGATCTATGAAATCTGGAAGTGGCACTTCGGGTTGAAGAGAGAACTTGCGAATGCGCGCACAGCGACCGGAAGCGCACTTGGTTAGGGACACTGTGTCAACGAAATCAACAGGAGGAGGGGAGGACAGGAGACACAGATCCTCCCCTTCTCTCCTCCTCCTGTAAGTGTCGGACGACTCGGCGGCGTGCTGCGTGTGCAGCAGGAATCGTCAATGGTGCGGAAGTCAGATAGGAGCGGAAGTCATCATGAAATTCATCTTCGCGTTCGTTCTCATTGCGTTGTTCATCGCCCCCGTGGCGCAGGCGCAGAAGCCGCAGCCCCCCAGGTCGCAGACTTACGTCGGCTTCATCACCGACACGATGTGCGGCCGCGATCACAAGGCGATGAACGTCACGCCTGATGCGAAGTGCGTGCGCGACTGCGTGGGAGACGGGAAGACCTACAAGTACGCGCTGGCCGACGCAAACGGGATGTACACGTTGAGCGATCAGGAAACGCCCGCGAAATTCGCCGGCGAGCGCGTGAAGGTCACGGGCGTGCTGTATGCGAAGACAAACATCCTGAAGGTGGAGCGGATCGAACGAGCGAACTAGTTGTTCTTCCCGATGACGCGGAGCTCGCCCAGCGCCTTCTGAACCGTGCGCTTCGCGCGGGACTCCTTGAACGAGCGGCCGGCGCTCGTGACCTGATCGTGCAGGAACTCGAACACCGGAACCAGATCGACGCAGCACGGGTACAGCGTCGCCGCACGGAGTTCCTCCGGCGTCACCGACATCAGGAATTCGTCAAGACGTTCGCCAGGTGTGGATGGCTGACTCTGGCGGACGGATATGCTCGCGCGCCTGGCCAAAAGAAACAGCAAGGGCGGCCGAAAGGCCGCCCTTGAGAGAATACGCCGATCCGCGGCAGCACCAGTATTAGGGCGAAGGAGGAAGCCTTTGGTGCCGGCGCCGCCGCGAATCGTACCCGCTTCATGTGCAGCCGCCGTGCCAGAACGGCCGCACGAAAATTCAGGCCTGAGATTGAAAAATCACCGGCCGATGCGATGACCCGGTCGGAATACCGGCGCTACCTGAGCCATGACGGGGCGACTCCCATGCGTGCGCGGACTCGAATCCTGATAGCCGGTCGAAAGCTGAAGGCCCTGAGTGCCTCCGACCAAAGGCTTCGAACCCGTCGTCCTGACCACCCGAACAGGCGCCGCCCCGAACACTCCGAGGATCAGCAATGCCGGGGCCACCGGCCGTGCTGGGAATTGCCGCGAATTCTCGCGCCTGCCGCCGCCGCCGCTGCGGAACTGCGGCACGTCCGCCGGAAGTCCGCCGACGGCGTTCAGGCGGCGTGTGGCAGGCCGGCGCGTCTGAGCACCGCCACCATCGGGCACCAGTTCGTGAAAGCCGACTGAACCAGGTTCAGGCCGACGAACACGGAGAACCACAGGAACCCCGGATGCACGTACATGCCAAGAAGAACCGATGCGGTCACGAACAGTCCCGCAATCAGCCGAAGCGCACGTTCAATAGTCATCTCACTCCCAAGGCAGCCCTGAAGGGCTGCGCTACACGGAACCCTAGAACCCTAGAACCTGCTGGCACCTCAGACCGAAGGCACAAGCAGGACGGGCCGCTCGCACGACCGCACGGCGCGATCCGCGGCGTTCGCCATCAACGCGGAAGCCCCTGTGCCCGGCTGTGCGACGACGACCAGCGTGGCCTCCTCCATGCGCGCCTCCTGCAGCGACGTTGCCGATTCACGTGAGTACGAGCCGCCGAATGTCTCGGCGAGCCCTTTCGCATATCGTCGTGCGGCGCCGTCGAACGTGCCGCGTCTAGCAATGACCGCAATCGACCTGAAGAGCGCCTCCGGCCTGCCGTCGCCGGCGCGTACGACGAGGACCGGGATTCTGGCCTCGCGCGCGACGCGCTCGGCCACCGAGCCGGCCCACCATCGCGCTGGCCCGCGGCGGCCGTGGGTCCCCATCACGATGAGGTCGCGATCGCGGCTGGCGTCCAGAATCGCGTTCGCGGGCGGCAGGTCGGACACGAGCGCCTCGACGGTTCCGCCGACGAGCGCCGCGGCGTGACGGGTGAGGTAGCGTAACCCCTGCCGGCGGGCGCCGCGCCGCTGCTGCTCGATGGCGCGAACCTGCTCGCGCGTGAAATAGGGCGGCGCCTCGAACGTCTCGGCGTGGACCACGCTGACGGCCGCGTCGAACGCGCGCGCGAGCTCGCCCGCGACGCGCAGCGCCCGGTCGGATGCCTGGCCGAAATCAACGGCGACGAGAATGCGCCGGGGAGGATATGTCCACATCAGGCCGCCTCGAGCACCGGCATGGCGGCGCCGCGCCGCCGCAGCAGGTAATACAGAACAGGAACGGTCATCCGCGACAGCAGCAACGAGGCCACTTCGCCGGCCATCAGCGAGATCGCGAGCCCCTGGAAGATCGGGTCGAACAGGATCACCGCCGAGCCGACGACGACGGCCGCCGCGGTGAGCGCCATGGGACGAAAGCGCACCGCGCCGGCGTCGATGACCGCCTGCTCCAGCGGCAGTCCTTCGCCGAGCCGCAACTCGATGAAGTCGACGAGAATGATCGAATTGCGGACGACGATTCCGGCCCCCGCAATGAAACCGATCATCGACGTGGCCGTGAAGAACGCGCCCATCAGCGCGTGGGCGGGAAGAATCCCGACGAGCGAGAAGGGGATCGCGGCCATGATCGCGACCGGCGTCGTGAACGACTCGAACCATCCCACGACGAGCAGGTAGATCAACACCAGCACGGCCGCGAACGCGATGCCGAGGTCGCGGAACACTTCATACGTGATGTGCCACTCGCCGTCCCACTTCATCGCGTAGCGCAGGCTGTCGAACGGCTGGTGCGCCGTGTTGATCTCGAAGGGATAGCCGCCGCCGGTATCGAGCGCGGCAAGCCGCGGGTTGAGCTGGAGAATCGGATACACCGGGCTCTCGGCCGCGCCCGCGACGTCCGCCGTCACGTAGGTGACGGGCAGCAGGTTCTTGTGGTACACGCTCGGGGGCTCGAGCGCCGACTCCAGTCGTGTAATCTCTCCGATGGCCGCCGGCTTCGGGCCTCCAACACGCAAGCGCCGGACGGCCTCGAGTCCGCGTTCGTCGCGGGGCAGGCGCAGCACGATCGGCACGTCTTCGCGCGCGATCTCGTCGTGCAGAAGCCCCGCCGGCTCGCCCGCGCCGGCCATCCGCACCGCCGACGCCACCGACGCGGCGGACACCCCGGACGCGGCCGCGCGCTGCTCGTCGACGACGAGCACCGCCTTGGGCTGCGGCCGTTCCAGGTACCAGTCCACGTCCACGACGCCGGGCGTCTGCTCCATGGCGCTGCGGACCTGGGTGGCGAGCGCCTCGCGGCGTTTCGCGTCCGGTCCGTATACTTCGGCGACGAGCGTCTGGAGCACCGGCGGTCCCGGCGGCACTTCGGCCACCTGGATCCTCGCTCCGCGCGCGCGCGCGATGGGCACAAGCGTGTCGCGCAGCCGCTTCGCAATCGCGTGGCTCTGCTCGGAGCGCTCGTCGCGCGGCTTCAGGTTCACCTGAAGGTCCGCCTGGTGTGGCGCCTGCCTGAAGAAGTAATGCCGCACGAGCCCGTTGAAGTTGTACGGCGCAGCCGTGCCCACGTAGGTCTGCACGTTGACGACATCCGCATCGCGCAGCGCGGCCGCCGCCAGATCCGAGGCGACCCGCGCCGTCGTCTCGAGCGCCGTCCCTTCGGGCATGTTGACGATGACCTGGAACTCGCTCTTGTTGTCGAACGGCAGCATCTTCACGGTGACGAGATGCAGCGGCACGAGCGCCATCGCGAGGACGAGCAGCAGCGCCACCGATCCGAGGAACGACCATCGCACGCGTGGCGAGCGGATGAGCGGTTCCATCACCCGCCGATAGACGCCGGTCAGCCGGTCCTCGCCTTTGTCGTGATGACCGCCGCGCCGCCGCAGCAACCGGACGGACGCCCACGGGGTGACGACGAACGCCACGAGCAGCGAGAACACCATCGCCGCAGACGCGCCGACCGGAATCGGCCGCATGTACGGACCCATGAGGCCGCCGACAAATGCCATCGGGAGAATCGCCGCGACGACGGTGAGCGTCGCGAGAATGGTCGGATTGCCGACCTCGTCGACCGCGCGGATCGCGATGGCCGCGAACGTCGTGCGGTCGGGATTCCCGGCCATCCGGGTGTGCCGCACGATGTTCTCCACAACCACGATGGCATCGTCCACGAGGATGCCGATGGAGAAGATCAGCGCGAACAGCGTGATCCGGTTCAGCGTGTACCCGTAGAGATAGAAGACGAAGAGCGTGAGGGCGAGCGTCACCGGGATCGCGACCAGCACGACGGAGGCTTCCCGCCGGCCGAGGACCAGCCAGATGAGCGCGGACACCGACAACACCGCGAGCAGCATGTGGAACAGCAGCTCGTTGGACTTGTCCGCCGCCGTCTCGCCGTAGTTGCGCGTCACGGTCAGGTGGACGTCCGACGGCACGATCGCTCCGCGCACGAGACCGATCTTCCGTTCCACGCTGCGGGCGATGTCGATCGCGTTCGTGCCTTTGCGCTTGGCCACCGAAATCGTGACCGCCGGCCGCGCACCGCTCTCGCGCGAGTAGTAGGTGACGTAGGTGGCCGGCTCGGCATCCGCGTCCGTCACGTCCGCGATATCCGACAGCCGGATGGGGCGCGAGCTGCGGCTGGCGACGACGACGTCGCCGATCGCGCGCGTGCTTCCGAGCCAGCCGCCCGCCTCGATGATCGTGCTGCCGCCGCCGGCCGTGTCCGTCGCGCCCGTGCGCCGCGCGTTCGAGCGATCGAGCGCCGCGGAGACAGCGAGCGGATCGACGTCGTAGGCCGCCAGGCGGGCCGGATCGAGCTCGACGGACACCTGGCGGGTGCGGCCGCCGGTCAGCGTCACCTCGGAGACGTCCGGCACCTCCTTGATCGCGTCGTGAAGCTGCGCGGCGATCTGACGCAGCGTGTAGTCGTCGTAGCGCTCGCTCCAGAGCGTCAGCGACAGGATCGGCACGTCGTCAATGGAGCGCGGCCGCACCAGCGGGTGCGACGCGCCGGGAGGAATGCGATCGAAGTTGGCGCTGAGCTTCTGATTGAGCCGGACGAGTGCCGGCTCCTCATCCTGCCCGACGAGGAAGCGGACGATGACCGTGGAGCGGCCCGGACTCGACGTCGAGTAGATGTACTCGACACCCGGCACCTCCCAGAGCAGCTTCTCCATGGGCCGCGTCACGCGCTGCTCGACCTCGATCGGCGACGCCCCCGGCATGTCGACGAGCACGTCGATCATCGGCACGATGATCTGCGGCTCTTCTTCGCGGGGCAGTCCGACGACGGCGAACAAGCCGAGCAAGAGCGCCGCAAAGGTCGTCAGCGGCGTCAGCTTCGAGTCGAGGAAGAACGCCGCCGTGCGGCCGGCCAGTCCTCGCGCCGGATGGGTCATCGGTCCCTCGCGGCAGGCTTCGACGAGGCTGTCACGCGCGCGAGGTCGGCCAGCGATGCCGGCGGATCGACGATGACGCGATCGCCCTCGACAAGACCCGCGAGAATCGACGTGCGGCCGTTGAACTCGTCGCCCGGACGCACCACGCGCATGCGGGCCACACCCTGTTCTTCCGTGAACACCATGGCGAGCTGCCCGTGCCGGACGATTGCGGAGGCGGGCACGGCGAGCGCCTGCCGCGGCGCCTCGGGCAGCCGGGCCGTGCCGAAGAGGCCCGAGCGCAGGCCAGGGAGCCGAGGGAGATCGATCTTGACGACAAAGGTATGCGATGCGGCGTCGACCGACTCGACGACCTCCGCGATGACGCCGTCGAGCGGTGGAGCGGTGCCGGTCAGCCGCACCGGTACGTGCAGCCCGGGAACCAGCGCTCCCGCGCGCCCCGCGTCGACGCTCACTTCGAGTCGGTAGCCCCGGGTGTCCTCAACGGTGACGAGGGCGGTCCCGGGTGCCGCCATCTGTCCTCGCTCGGCCGGAGTTTCCGTCACGATCCCGTCGAAAGGGGCCGAGATGACCGCGTAGGACGCGCCGATCGTCGCCGAGCGCGCATTGCCGCGCGTCGCGTCGATCGAAGCGGCCGCCTGCGCCCGTCCCGCCCGAGCGGCGTCGAGGCGGGCTTCGGCCGCGCGCAGTCCCGCAACCGCCGCGTCGAGCTCGGCCTCGGTGGCGGAGTTCCGCTCGCGCAGTCCGGCGATTCGCCCGTGGGTGACTTTCGCGAGCGCCAGCGCCGCTTGCGCGGCCGCTTCTTCCGCCTCGGCCGACCGCGCCGCCTGGAGCGCTGAGGCGGCCGTCGCTTCCGCGCTGTACGTCGCGCTGTCGAGCTGCTGCGCGTCGAGCCGGACAAGGGCCTGACCGCGCCGCACCCGATCGCCGGGCTTGACCATAATCTCCGCGATCGGCGACACGATGCGGCTCGAGAGTACCGCCACGGTGCGCGCCCGGACCGCCCCGCCGGCGTCGAACGTGGATGCGAGAGGTGCCGGAGCGATCGTGATCGTGGTCACCGCGATGGCTGGCGCGGTCTCCGTCGCTTTGTCGTGTTCCGCGCGCGCGCACGACATCAGGAATATCCCGCCGATGAGAACCGCTAATGAATGCTTCATCATCCCTTGCCTGTAGCTGGCAGCACGCAGCTGGCGGCTGGCAGTGTGTCCCGCTGCACGGTGCAAAGGGCGTTCAGCTCGACTCGACTCACTGCTTGCTGCCCGCAGCCTGCTGCCTGCTGCCAACCGCGCGATCCAGCGCGGCTGCCGTGACCTGGAGATCCATGAGGGCCGCCGTTCGCGCGGCTTCGGCCTGCGCCACGAGCTCCGCGGCGCGCAGCACGTCGGCGGCCTGGGAGAGCCCGGCCTCGTATCGATCGCGAACCATGCGCTGGCTCTCGCGCGCCTGTTCCACGATGCGGCGCTCCGCGGCTTCCCGCGCGAGGGCTGACCTGTACGCGGCGGTGGCAGTTCGCACTTCGAGGCGAAGCGCCGTTTCGAGCCCTTCGTACTCCGCGTCCCTCCGCCGTGCCGCGGCGGCTGCCTCACGCACGCGTGCCATGTTGCCCCCTCCCGCGAACAGGTTCCAGCGGACCTGCACCCCAGCCGACCAGGAGGACGCGCCGTTCCAGACCGTGTCGCTGTTCGTTTCGGCTCCGGCCTGTACCGCGACCTGCGGCAGCAGCCCGCTGCGCGCGGCCATCTGCGCAGCGCGCGACTGATCGCGTCGTGCCGCGGCCTGCGCGAGCTCCGGACGCGAGGCGACCGCCTTCGCTTCGAGCGCCGCCGCATCCACCTCCCGCGGCGCCGCGACGCCCGAATCGGCAACCGGCCTCTCCTCGTCGAGCGGGGCGCCGATGGTGGCATTGAGCGTGGCGCGGGCCACCGACGCGTCCTGCCCGGCCCGGACGATCCGCGCTTCCGCCTCCGCCAGCCGCACGCGGAACGCGAGCACGTTCGCTTCGGTTTCCGTGCCGGCGTCGCGCCGCGCTTCCGCCGTCCGCAGGTCCTCACGGGCCGTGTCGACCCCGGCCTCCGCCGCCGCGCGCGTCGCGCGCGAGGCGGCGACACGGCCGAATGCCGTGACGACCTCGAGGCGGAGATTCGCCGCGGCGATCGTCTCATCGAGATCCGCCGCGCCCGCGCCGAGCCGGGCCGCGCGCGTCGCGGCCTTCGTCCGCCCGCCGTCGAAGAGCGGCTGCTCGACGAATATCGCGGTGCGGTGGTTGGAGAGCGCCGAGGGATGATTCAGCGCGCCCAGCGCAAAGTCCGCCGCCGTGAACCGCCGCTGCCCGAGGAGCGATCCGAAGACGAAGACGGGCTGGTTGCTGCGCTGCCAGCCCTCCATCACGTCGACGCGCGGCAGATATCCCGCCCGCGCCTGGGTGACACGCGCCGCCGCTTCGTCAGAGGCCGCCCGCGCCGCGTGCATCGACGGGTTGCGCTCCAGCGCGAGCCGAACGGCCTCGTCCAGCGTCAAAGGCGCCGGGCCCTGGGCCGCCGCCGCGGCGGGCATCGCCAGAATGAGCAGAAGCATCACGCGTCGCATCGTCTACAGAAAGACAGGATTCAGCAGCGGGCGGATTGGTTACACTGGGACATCGTGACCCTCCGCAAACGCTCGTCTTCTCCAGACGACTACGCTCCGATGCTCGAGCGCGTGCGCCGCGGCGAACCGGCGGCCATCAACGATCTGCTGATGCAGGCGCAGCAGATCGCGCGGCGCTACAGCCAGGCGGTGTGCGGGCGCGCGCCGGACAGCGACGACGCGATGCAGGAGGCGCTGCTGCAGACCTTCACGAATGCGAGCCGCATTCGAGAGCCGCAGGCGTTCCGATCGTGGCTCTACAGGACCGTCAAGAACGCCTGCCTGGTCGGACGGCGGCGCAAGGGTTTCGAGAAGAACGCATCGTCGCTCGACGCGGAAGGAGCGGAGGAGCCCGCCGACCGTGGACCGTCAGCGGACGCGATCCTGGCGACGGCCGAGGATCGCGACCGGATCCGCGGCGTGCTCGCGACGCTGCCACCGTCGCAGCGGGAGATCGTGTTCCTGCGCGATCTCGAAGGCCTGTCGACGCGCGAAGTGTCGCGCGTCCTCGGCATCTCGGAGGCGAACGTCAAGGTGCGCCTGCACCGGGCGCACCGCGAGCTGCGCCGTCAGCTCGGGGCGGACGCGCCCGACCTGCCGCCTATTTCTTCGGAAGCGGGTGCGAGAGGGCGAGCATCCCCTCGTAGTAGAACCCCCTGAAATGCGGGCTCTTCGCGCTGTGGCACTTCTCACAGACCTCTCGTGCCGCTTTTCGCACCAGTCCCGTCCTAAAAGCCGGATCCGCCGCATGGGCCGCCGCCGCCCCGTGGCACGCCTCGCACTGGATGCCGCCGTTGACGAACTTGCCGTCCTTGTCAATCTTGCCGTCGGATCCCGTGACGTGGCAGGTGATGCATTCCTTCTGCTGGTCGCCGGAACTGAGCCGGGAGATCGCGCGGGCGTGCTTGGTGTGTGACCACGACTCGTATATGTCCGCGTGGCAGGGCTTGCAGGCATCGGCCCAGGCATACCCCTCACCCGGCGCGGCCTGCCGCGGAGTCGCACGCGCGAGCACGCCGAGGCTGACGAGCGCCGCGACCGCAAGTGCGAGCGTGACCGTCGATGATTTAGTGCGCATGGCATTCGTGCTGTCAATTCGAGTGCCACCAATCGAGACCTGCCTCGCGGGGGGTTAACCTCTTTCGCCGCTGCGGCTTCACCCAAACACGCCGGGCGGTGCCGCGCCGCGCTTCCTCGGATTGCCGGCAGAGATGTAAGCCGGGTGCCGGGAACCCGCCGGCCGGCAGCCGACCGGCCGCTATTTGCGGCAGACCCGCCGAAGTTCGGCCTGATATCGACCGTCGGCGCGTGGCACCTCGTTTGCGAAAACAAGTGCTTTTCGGAGGTTTGTGATGATCCTTCGCGACGAGGATGTGTTCGAGTACCACGAACGGCCGCGCCCGGGAAAGCTCGAGGTGGTCACGTCGAAGCCCTGCGTCACGCAGCGCGATCTCTCGATGGCCTACACCCCCGGCGTCGCCCGCCCCTGCCTCGAGATCGAGCGCGATCCGGACGCCGCGTACCGGTTCACGGGAAAAGGCAACCTGGTGGCCGTCGTCAGCAACGGCACGGCCGTGCTCGGGCTCGGCGACATCGGACCGCTGGCGGGCAAGCCCGTCATGGAAGGCAAGGGGGTGCTCTTCAAGCGGTTTGCCAACATCGACGTGTTCGACATCGAGCTCGCCACGAAGGATCCCGACGAGGTCATTCGCATCGTCAAGGCGCTCGAGCCGACATTCGGGGGCATCAACCTCGAGGACATCAAGGCGCCCGAGTGCTTCAAGATCGAGGAAACGCTGCGCGCCGAGATGAGCATCCCGGTGTTCCACGACGACCAGCACGGCACGGCCATCATCTCGTCGGCCGCGCTGCTGAACGCGCTGGAGCTGGCCGGCAAGCGGCTCGAGGACGTGCGCGTCGTGTTCGCGGGTGCGGGGGCCGCCGGCATCGCCTGTGCCGAGATGTACGTGCGGATGGGCGTCCGGCGCGAGAACGTCCTGCTCGTCGATACGGTGGGCGTGGTTCACACGCGCCGCAAGGAGAAGATGAACGAGTACAAGGCCCGCTTCGCCACCGACACCACGCTGCGGACGCTGGAAGAGGCGCTCAAAGGCGCCGACGTGTTCGTCGGCGTGTCGGCCGCGGGACTGATGACGCCCGACATGCTGCGGTCCATGGCGGACAACCCCATCGTGTTCGCGATGGCGAACCCGGATCCCGAGATACCGTACGAGCTCGCGATTGCCACCCGCGCCGACGTGTTCATGGCGACGGGGCGCTCCGATTATCCAAACCAGGTCAACAACGTGCTCGGCTTCCCGTTCATCTTCCGCGGCGCGCTCGACGTGCGCGCCCGTGCGATCAACGAGGAAATGAAGATCGCGGCCGCGCGTGCGCTGGCACAGCTCGCGAAGGAAGATGTGCCGGACTCGGTGCTGAAGGCGTACGACATCAAGAGCCTCCGGTTCGGGCGCGACTACCTGATTCCGAAGCCGTTCGACCCGCGCGTCCTGCTGCGCGTCGCGCCCGCCGTGGCGGAAGCCGCGATGAAGAGCGGGGTCGCCCAGCGGCCGATCGCGGATCTTGAAAAGTACCGCGACTCGCTGGAACGGTTCCTCGGCGCGTCCCGCGAGGTCATGCGCCTGGTCGTCACGAAGGCCAAGCAGCGGACGCCGCAGCGGATCGTGTTCCCGGAGGGACACCATCCCGTGGTGCTGCGTGCGGCGCGCGCGATTGCGGACCAGCACATCGCCAGGCCGGTGCTGGTGGGCGACGTCGAGCGGATAGCGCCGGAGCTCAAGGCGCTCGGCGTGGCGTCCGACGCGTTCGAGATCGTGGACCCGAGAACCTCCGTGCGGGCGGACGAGTACGCGGCCGAGCTCTTCTCGCTGCGGCAGCGCAAAGGCGTGACCCCCGCCCACGCGCGCGACATGATGCGCGACCCCACGGCGTTCGCGCTGATGATGGTGCACACGGGCGATGCCGAAGGGTTCCTCGGCGGCATCGAGAAGGGCTACCCGGAGACGATCCGACCCGCCCTGCAGATTGTCGGGCTGCGCGAGGGGGTGTCACGCCTGTCGGCGGCGCACCTGCTCGTGCTGAAGGATCGGCTGCTCTTCTGCGCCGACACGATGATCAACATCCAGCCGAGCGCGGAGGAGCTGGCCGAGATTGCGTGCCTGACGGCGGACACCGCGCGGTTCTTCGACATCGAGCCGCGCATCGCGCTACTGGCCTTCTCGAGCTTCGGCTCCGTGCGGCACCCGATCGCCGAGCGCGTGGCCCACGCGGTCTCGCTCGTACGCTCGCGCCGCCCGGAGCTGATCGTCGACGGCGAGATGCATCTCGAAGCGGCGGTCACCGAGGAGCTGGCGCGCGAGTACTATCCGCACTCGAAGATTCGCGGCGACGCGAACGTGCTCGTCTTCCCGGACCTCACGTCGGGCAACATCGGCTACCAGATGATCCGGCGCCTCAGCCGCGCGGAAGTGATCGGGCCGATCCTGATGGGCATGCGCCACCCGGTCAACGTGCTGACGCCGGCGGCCACCGCCAGCGAGATCGTCAACCTCGCCGCGATCACGGCGGTCGCCGCCGACGCGAGCGGACGCGCCGAGGCGCTGCAGTCCATTCTCACGCGCGCTGGAGCATAGGAGAGCGCGCGGTCGAAATGTAGCAGGTAGAACGCAGAACGGAGAATGCAGAATCACGGGCAGTAGCGAGGACTAGGCATTCTACGTTCTACATTCGTCTTTGTAGCGAGGTTCTCCCGGAACCACGCTGAAACGGGCCACGGCTTTTCAGGAAGATCACGAAGGACACGAAGGACACGAAGGCAGTCGTGCAGCGGCTGTCCTGCCCCGCCGGCCCAGACGTAAAGCGGCCGGCGCTCGACGGTCCAGCCGTATCAGGACTCGCGCCTGCTCTGGGCTGTTCGGTGCAGTCTTCGTGAACTTCGCGAGCTTCGTGGTCTTCGTGCGTTGAAAGCCGTCGGCGCGTGCAGCGGGACACGACCGCTGGACCTCTCAACACGCTGGACAGAGACCTACTTTCTACGTTCTACATTTCACCGCGGCCGACCCGCAGAACGTTGTCGGCGATCTGCCCAGCCTCCGCGACGCACGAATTGATCGACACGCCTCTGTAGGAATTCCCCGCAAGAAAGAGCCCGCGGTGCGCCTGGAGCAGCGTGTCGATCCGCTGCAGCCGGGCGACATGGCCGCGCGTGTACTGCGGGATGCCGCGGCGGTGACGAATCACGCGCACGAATTCCGGCGCCACGTTCAGGCGCATCGTCTGGCGCAATTCTCGTCGTACGATCGCAACCAGCTCGTCATCGTCCACGTCGACGACGCCGGGATCGCGGGCGCCGCCGATCATCACGCGGATGAGGGCCTTGCCTTCGGGCGCGCGGTCCGCGTAGATGCTCGATTCCCACAGGGCTCCCAATATCCGGATCCCCTCGCAGCGCGGCACCAGGAAGCCGAACCCGTCGAGGGGACCTCGATCCGCGGCGAGGCCGGCAGCCTCGAACCCCATCGCGACGACGGCCAGCGGGGCGGTCTCGATGTCGGCCAGGACCGACGCCAGGGTCGAGTCGAACGGCCGCACGAGGCCCGCAGCGTCCGATGACGGGCCCGTCAGCACCACCGCGTCCGCGTCGCGCGTCCGGCGGGGCGTGATCACCGTGAAGCCCGACGGCGCCAGATCGGAGCGGAACGCCAGGGCGGAGGTGCCCGGGCGCAGGCCGATGACGGGCGTCGAGACGCGCAACGCGCCGCCGACCGCGGCCGCGACACCGTCGATGAGTTCGCGCATGCCGGCTGTGAAGGACGTCAGGCGCCCAGCGGGCTGTCCCATGCCTTCGGTCCGAACCGCAGCGGCGCGCCGTCTGCGGGTCGCGAGCATGGCGCGAAAGAGGCCGCCATGGTCGCTCTCCATCTGCCACATCTTCGGAAAGCAGGCGCGAAGCGAGAGCGCGCGTGCGTCCCCGGCGAAGATCCCGGACACCATGGAGTCGATCATGATCGTCGCCGCCTCGCGGCCGATGCGCCGCTCGGCGAACTCGTGGATGGTCTCGTCGATTTCCGGCCGGCGCCTCGCGAAGGGCTCCCAGGCAATCCTCGCCTTTCCGAGCGGCGAGAGTAGTCCGCTTCTGAGGAAGGCGACGGGAGAGAGGGGCGCCTCGTGAAGACGGCCGGCGCGGAAGATGAACCGCCGGCGCGCCGAGTCGTTGCTCGGCAGCACCCGGCTGTCGAGCCCGACGTCGTGCGCGAGGCGCAGCGTGTCGGGCGCGTTGTCGAGAAAGCCGTCCGGCCCCCACTCGCACGTGTAGCCGTCGAGCACTTCGGTGCGCACGTTGCCGCCCGGCCGATCGGCGCCCTCGAGAACGACGAGATCGACCGCCGGGTCGCGCTCTCGAATCGCGTGCGCAATCGAGAGTCCGGCGATCCCCGCCCCCGCGATGACGATGCGTGTCATACGGCCGCAGCGGCGGGACTGGCGGTCCGGTCGATCGCCGGTTCCACACCGGTATGCGTACGCACGAGATCGGCCAGCGCCTTGATGAACAGCGGGTGGGTGTTGAGCGCCTCCGGCCGGTAATAGCCCCCGATGCCCGCCTCGCGGGCCGCGTCGGCGAACAGCATGTCGACTTCGTACAGCGTCTCGATGTGGTCCGAGACGAACGAGAGCGGCACGACCAGCAGGTCCTTGATCCCCTCGCGTCCGAGCTCCCGGATGACCTCCTCGGTGCCGGGACCGAGCCACTTCACCGGACCGGTGCGCGACTGGTAGGCGAGCAGCTGGCGATTAGGCAGGTTGAGCCGCTGGAGAATCCCCAGGCGCGTCGCCTGGATGTGGTCGACATAGGGGTCCCCTTCATCGATGAACTTCTGCGGCAGGCCGTGTGCGCTGAACAGAATCACCGTCTGGTGCCGCCGGGCGGCCGGAATGGTCTCCAGGACCGCCAGCACCCGATCGGTCATCGCGTCGAGATACGCCGGATGGTCGAAATAGTGCTCGATGTGGGACACCTCGAAGCCGTGGGACCGCCAGCGCGGGTCGGCCAGCGCCCGGTCGAATTCGTTGCGCGACGATCCCGTCGTCGCCTTGGACCAGTGCGGAAACAGCGTCACGGTGACGATTCGGCGGATGCCGGTTGCCCGAATCGCCTCGACCGCGTCCGCCGAGGACGGACGCGAATACCGCATCGCGATGAACACCCGATACGGCCGCTCCGCGGATGCGCCTGCGTTCAGCTCGTCCTCGAGCGCGGCTGCCTGCGCGCGGGTGATCGGCAGTTGCGGCGATCCCCCGCCGATCCGCTGGTAGTTCCTCCGGACCGAGGGCCCGCGCATTTTCGCGATGAGCCGCGCCATCAGGGGCTGCATCGCGGCGCCGAACGGCAGCTCGATGATCTCGCGATCCGAGAACAGGTTGACGAGGAACGGCTCGACGGCGGCGAGGTCGTCGGGGCCTCCGAGGTTGAAGAGGACGATAGCGGTCGAAGAGATCATGATGGTGTCTGTGTCGTTGAAACTGTAGCAGGCAGCAGGCAGCGGGCAGCACGCAGTAAGTCGAGCCGTCGAGCTGATTCCTGATCAGCGTGACAGTGTGATCCACTGCCAGCTGCGTGCTGCCAGCTGCCTGCTTTCATCGTCAGATAGTTCTCGAAAACACCGGCTTTCCCTCGTGCGCCGGCAGGTAACGGTCGAAGGCCATGCAGATGTTCCGTACGAACAGCCGGCCGCGCGGCGTGACGTCCAGGCCGTCGCCGCCGATCGTGAGGAATCCGTCGGCCACCGGCCCGTTCGTATCCGACAAGGCCGCAAGCTCACCCGCGAAGTAACTCTGAAAGTCGATCCCGAAGCGCGCTTCGACCCTGCCTCGATCGACATGGAAGTTGCACATCAGCTCGGTAATCACCGTCCGGCGAATGAGATCGTCCGCGCTGAGCGCATAGCCGCGCTCGATCGGAAAGCGGCCGCTGTCGATCGCGGCGTAGTAGACCGGCAGCTTCTTGACGTTCTGCGCGAAGGCGCCGCGCACGTCGCCGATGGCCGAGACGCCGACGCCCAGCATGTCGGGCGCGGGACGCGTCGTATAGCCCATGAAATTGCGGTGGAGGCGTCGTTCGCCGGACGCCTGCGCCAGATCGTCGCCGGGCAGCGCGAAGTGGTCCATGCCGATCGCTTCGTAGCCACCCGCCACGAACGTCTCGATGGCCGCACCGAACAGGTCGAATTTCAACCCGGTATCCGGCAGTGTCGCCGTATCGATCTGCTTCTGGTGCGGGCGCAGCCACGGCACGTGCGCGTAGGAGTACACGGCAATGCGGTCGGGCTTCATGTCGACTACCGAATCGAGGGTCCGCCGGAACGTCTCCAGCCTCTGCTTCGGCAGTCCGTAGATCAGATCCACGTTGATCGAATCGAAGCCGATGCTGCGGGCGTACTGGTACAGATCGCGCGTCTGCTGCTCCGATTGACGCCGTGCGATGGCTTCCTGGACCTCCGGGGTGAAATCCTGCACGCCCATTGACAGACGGTTGAAGCCAAGCGTCTTCAGCAGATCGAGCTGCTCGCGCGTGGTGACGCGCGGGTCGATCTCTATCGCCACTTCCGCGTCGGGATCGAAGTCGAAATGGCTGCCGACGATGGCATGCAGCCGGCGCAGTTGGGCCGGCTCGAGATATGTGGGCGTGCCTCCGCCCCAGTGGTGCTGCACCAGGCGCCGCCGTTTTCCAAGCCGCGCCGCGAGCATGGCAATCTCGCGCTCGAGATAGTCGAGGTACCGCGCGGCGACCTCTCGCTTCTGCGTGATGATCACCATGCAGCCGCAGTACGCGCACCGCACCTCGCAGAAGGGAAGATGCACGTAGAGCGACAACGGGTCGTCCTCGGCGTCAGCCGCGGCCGCGAGGCGCCCGCGATACGCCGCATCGTCGAACGAGTCGTTGAACTCGACCGCCGTCGGGTACGACGTATACCGCGGGCCTGGGCGGTCGTACTGCCGCAGCAGCGCCGCAACGTTGGAAGTGGTCACGATCACCCCAATCACAAAGAGCATGCCGTGACCGGGGGGCCCCGGGATTGCCGGAATTCCGGTGTATTTCCGGGCAGTCCAAGGTGCGTGGCAGGCCCCCGAGTGCCCGCTGCCGGATTCCCGGCGCCCTGTCATGGTCGGCCATACGGGACCGTCTTCTGGCGGAAACCAGAGGGTGCGAAAAGCCCTTGCAATTCCGCACGATTCCGGGGTCTCCACCACCGCGGTCAGCTCCATTCCGGGGCTGGCACCGACGTTGCGGTAGGGGCAGTCGCCGTGTTCGAAACAACACCGACGTCACCAGGCAGCGTACCTCCGCCCATCCCGCCCGACCGGGGATTCTCCATCGACTCGGTGGTCGTGGGACGGAGCCCGCGCATGCGCGCGGTCTTCGACTTCGTTCGCGTGATCGCCGACAGCGAGAGCAACGTGCTCATCGTCGGCGAGACCGGCACGGGCAAGGAGATGGTCGCCAACCTCATCCACCATTCGGGCCGCCGGCGCCGCCGGCCGTTCGTCGCGGTGAGCTGCGCCATCCTGACCGAGACGCTCATCGAATCGGAGCTGTTCGGCCACGAGCGCGGCGCGTTCACCGGCGCGATCAAGGACCGTCCCGGGCGGTTCGAGATGGCCGAAGGGGGAACGATCTTCCTCGACGACATCGACGACGTGCCCGCGTCGGTGCAGGTGAAGCTGCTGCGCGTCATCCAGCAGCGCACCGTCGAGCGCGTGGGGGGCACGCGCGCGATTCCCGTCGACGTCCGGGTGATCACCGGATCGAAGCGGAGCCTGAAGCAGCTCGTCGCGGAAGGCAAGTTCCGCGAGGACCTCTACTACCGTCTGAACGTCGTGCCGATCTGGCTGCCGCCGCTGCGCGAGCGGCGCGAGGACATCCCGCTCCTCACGGATCACTTCATGCGGATGTTCTTCAAGGATCGCGGCGACTCGACGCCGGACCTGTCGCCCACGGTCCGCGACTCGTTCGTGCGGTATCCGTGGCCGGGGAACGTGCGCGAGCTCGAGAACGCGTGCGAGCGGATCGCGCAGACCTGCACCTGCAACCAGGTCCGGTGCGGCTGCATGCCCGCGAGCATCCTGTTCCACTCGCAGATGCAGACGACGCCGCCGCCCATCGAGCATCCGTCGCATCCCGCGGCCGTCTCGCTCGACGATCGGCTGCAGGAAGTGGAGTCGCACCTGATCACCTGGGCGTTGAAGGTGAGCCACGGCAACAAGTCGAAGGCCGCCGAACTGCTCCAGATCAAGCGATCGACGCTCGGCGACCGTATCCGCAAGCTCGGGCTCGATCACCTCGGCAGCGAAGACTCCTAGAGCGCCATGGCGATCGCCTACCCGTCAGAGACCCCGCCGAGCGATCTGGCCTCGTTCGACGTGCGAGTGACAGGTCCAGAATGCGACGTGCTGTCGGAGGCGGATCTGCGGCGCCTGTTCCCGGGCAGCTCGCTCACCCAGCCGCGCCTCGATCGGCTGCGTGAGTGGCCGCGGGTCGTCGTGCGGCTCGGCGGGCGGATCGTCGCCGCCGCGACGTGCAAGAAGACCGAAGTGGAGATGCGGGTGCCCGACATCGGCATCGACGCGCCGCCACCCACCTGTTGCGGCGGCGTGTGCCGGTGCAGCGAACGCGACATCGTCAATGCCCTGCTGGACGCCGTGGAGCTCGCCTCGATTGCCGGCGGCTGCCGGCGCGTCATCGTCAATCCGCCGCGCGTCTCGATGGGTTTCCTGGAACGGCGCGGGTACGTGGGCGTGAACGAGCGCTGCGCGGGCGGCTGGATTGAGAAGACAATAGGCGAGTGACCAGTCTCCAGCTTCCAGTTTCCAGCTTCTGAAAGTTCCGGGCTGGAAGCTGGCACCTGGCAACTGGAAACTACCTCAGAACACCACCGCCCGAATCCCTGCTTGTTTTACCTTCGCGGCGATCTGCTGCAGCTCTTCGCGCGGGACCTTCTGGAGCTCCTTCCACGCGGGGTCCCGATCGATCGTGTAGACGTGCACGGCGGTGGGGCGGATGCGTACGACCGCGGTGAGCCACGCGCCGATCGCCGCTTCAGTCGTATTGTCGATTTTGCCCTGCGCGTCGCGGGTGAACAGCGCCTGGAGCGTCACGTCCGGCAGGCGTCGCAGCCCTTCCACGATGGCCTCGATCCCCATCCCGCATCCGTTCAGCTTGCGCAGGGTGACGTCGTCGCCCGCGTCGAGCTTCATGTACCGCTCGTCGAGGCGCATGAGCGCGGCGGCGACCGAGGCGTCGGCGAGCGTCGACGCGTTGGAGAGGATCGCGAGGCGCGCGTAACGGGCGCGGCGGTTGCGCACGAGCCGCAGGCGCTCGACGATATCGTGGAAGTCGGGGTGCAGCGTCGGTTCGCCGTTGCCGGCCAGCGTAATGCGATCGATGCCGCTCGTGCGCGCGAGCGCCTGGTCAACCGCCTCGGCGATGCTGTCTGGCGTGGGCCAGTTCTCGTCGACGACCGATGCGCCGAGCGGATCGGGCGGCGTCCAGCCGTACTGGCAGTACGCGCAATTGAAGGTACAGACCTTCCGGGCGTCAGGCGCGAGATTGACGCCGAGCGAGACGCCGAGCCTTCGGGATTTCACCGGGCCGTACACGAGGCCCGCCTGGAGCGGAATGCTCATCGGATGGCCATGCGCGCGGCTTGCGCCAGCAGGCGGCCGTCCCGCGCGACATGCTCGTGGATCCGTCGCGCGAGCGCGCCGGCCAGGGCGGCGACGTCGGGTGAGTCCGGCGTGGTGGTCACGAGCGATTCGAGCAGGTCGAGATCCTCCGCGAGCTGCCGGTGCTCGCCGCCGAGTTCGGCGAGGGCGGCCGGATCGAGCAGCGGGAGCAGCGGAAAGAACGCCGCCTCCTCACGTTCCGCGAACGCCAGGACGTCGCGTCCCGTCCGCAGGACGGCGACGGCGTCGCCTGACACCTCCCGCGTGCGTTCCGCGAGGCGGCGCTGCAGCTCCAGTAGTTCGGCAATTGCGCGCGAGGCGGTGGTCGTCATGCAAGGAGCATACGAGAGCGGTCGCGCGCAGGGTATGACGGGGGTCATACTAATCCATCGCCATCGCGTCGAGCGCCTTCCGGTCGATCACCACGAAACCGTCCTTCTCGGTGCGCACGATGTCCTGCTTGCCCCAGCGGCTCATGATCCGGATGCACGTTTCGATGGTGGTGCCGGTCATGTCCGCCAGCTCCTGCCGGGAGAGCGGCAGCGGGACGAACGTGCCGCCACGCTCCGGCCGTCCCATTTCGGCGGCCAGTTTGAGGAACAACCGCGCGAAGCGCGGCTCGATGCGGCCGCCGCTCAATTCCGCGAGGCGGTTGGTCAGTTCGACCAGCCGAATCGTCAGCCCGAGCATTAGACCGCGGACGAGGGAGGGATGTTGCTCGAGCAGCGCAAAAAAGACCGTCCGGGGGATGACGAGGCACGTGGTGTCCTCGAGCGCGACGGCGCTCGCGGGAAAGGGCCGCCCGTCGTAGGCGGCCACGGCGCCGAGCGGATCGCCGGGGCCGAAGACCTCGAGGATCAGGTCCTTGCCGCTCGGCATCATCTTGAAGATCTTCACGCGGCCAGAGGCGATCGTATAGAACGCGTCGGATGGCGTGCCCTGCTCGAAGATCGTCTCCCCTTTGCCGTACCGCTCGATGGTCGCGGCCTTCGCGATCGTCCGGCGATCTTCGGGAGCGAGCTTGCGGAAGCCGGGCGTGACGCGCAGCAGCGCTTCGACATTCTCCGGAGATGTGGTCATGAGGTTGGGGTCGATCATAACAACTTCGATTGAGTGCCGGGTCTCCGCTGGACTGAACGGCAGAAATGGGCAGGGGCGCCGAGACTCCGCCGCGAATTTGTCAATTTTCTCTGCATTTGTCGGCGGGTTTCCGGCAAAGAGAGAGGTCCGGGAGGGGGCCTCATCGCCGAATTTCCGTCGATTCACCCCCGGGGTTGCACATCAAAGCATTTACTTTCAGTAACTTAGTGCAGGGCACACCCTTTGCTCAAGAGCGGAGCGGCGCTTCCGGGAGAGCGTCCGGTCCAAAGGCATCATTGCTTTCGTTCTGTTATGAGAGGGGGCTGCGTCCCGAAGCCGAGGAGGACACACATGGGTCGCTTCACGCGCACCCTTGGCCCAATGGTCACTATCGCCGGAGCGCTGGCGATCTGGCTGGTCGTCATGGTCACGGTGGGAGCCACGGCTTCACCGCGTCAGAGCGCCCCTGCCAGTGCCAAGCCCGCTCCTGCGCAGGCGGCGCAGGCCGCGGCGCCCGCCAGCGGCTACGTCGGAGAAGAGACCTGTTTGACGTGCCATGAGGACCAGAAGCAGTCGTACCAGGAGAGCCCGCACGGGCGTGCCAAGGATCCGCGTTCGCCGGCGGCGAACAGGGGCTGCGAAAGCTGCCACGGACCCGGTCAGGCCCACGTCGATGGCGGCGGCGACAAGACGAAGATCAAGAACCCGAAGAGCATGGCGCCGCGCGATGTCAGCGCCACCTGCACGACGTGCCACAACCGCAGCAGCCACGACAACTGGGCCGGCGGCAAGCACGACTCGCGCAACCTGACGTGCACCACCTGCCACAGCGTGCATGCGGCGAAGTCCGAGAAGGCGCACCTGAAGACCGAGACGGTGCAGGAAACCTGCGTGCAGTGTCACCGCAAGGAAGTCAACAAGGTGCACAAGTCGTCGCACATGCCGGTCCGCGAGGGCAAGCTCGAGTGCACGACCTGCCACAACCCGCACGGATCGCAGAACGTCAAGATGCTGCGTGAAGGCAACTCGATCGTGGAAGCCTGCACGAGCTGCCACACCGAGAAGCGCGGGCCGTTCCTGTGGGAGCACGCCGCGGTCCGCGAGGGCTGCACGACCTGCCACGACCCGCACGGCACGAACAACGAGCGGATGCTCGTCGCCAAGGTGCCGATGCTCTGCCAGCGGTGCCACGTGCATTCGCGTCATCCGGCCACGATCTACGACGCGACGACCCTGCTGCAGAAGAACAACCGGATCGTCGGACGCGGCTGCGTCAACTGCCACTCGCAGATCCATGGGTCGAACCACCCGACGTCGGGCAAGGTCTTCGTCCGGTAACGCCTGAGGAGAATTCAAGATGCGCACCAGAACATACAGTCTGATTGGAGCGCTTCTGCTGGTCTTCACGGGCGTTGCCCAGGCACAGCAGGAGCAGCCGGCAGCCGCGCAGCAGACCGCGCAGGCCACGCAGCCGGCTACCGCACCGACACCCACGCTTACACCGAAGATCGGCCAGATCGACTTCGGGTTCCGCGCCAGCGACGTCAGCGGCGATCGCGCGCGCTATAGCCGGTTCCGCGACCTGGGCCAGGGGGCCTACGTCGACCGGTTCAGGCTCGACAAGGAAACCGAGACCTGGTCGTTCCGGGCGACGGCGAACAACCTCGGCTACAGGGATCAGCGGTTCGGCGGCGAGGTTCGCAGCTTCGGCAAGCTGAAAGTGACCTTTGACTGGAACCAGATCCCGCTGTTCATCAGCGCCGACACGCGGTCCCTGTACACGGACCGCGGCAACGGCATCCTCGACATCGACAACGCCATCCAGCAGTCGATCCAGGATGCGGCGCTCATCAGCACCGGGGCGCGCGACGCGGCGATCAGCGGCGCGCTCGCCGGCGCGCGGCAGTACGACCTGCGCAGCGATCGGCACATCGGCAGCTTCGACGCCGTGTACTCGTTCAACCGCGACGTGGACTTCAAGTTCAACCTGAAAAACACCACGCGGAACGGGCACAACCTGCAGGCGTTCGGGTTCGGCACGTCGCCGGGCCTCAACCCCGCGGTCGAGATCGGCGTGCCGGTGGATGACCGGACGACCGACCTGAAGGGCCTGCTCGAGTTCGCGAACGCGAACGGCCTGCTCAGCGTGGGGTACACCGGCTCCTGGTACGACAACAACACGCCGTTCGTGCGGTTCGACAACCCGCTGCGCGCAGTGGACATCTCCGGCGGCACGTCGTCCGGCCTCGCCGTGCTGTGGCCCAGCAACAACTCGTTCTCGTTCAACGTGAACGGGTCGTACAAGCTGCCGGCCCGCAGCCGCGCGAGCGCGGCCATCTCGATCGGCCGCTGGAACCAGGACGAGAAGCTCGTCGCTCCGACCGTGAACACGGCGCTCGTGGCGCCCCCGCTCGAGCGCGCCAGCGCCGAGGCGAAGGCCGACATCGTGTCGATGGTCTACAGCTTCACGTCGCGGCCGACCGACATCGTCTGGCTCAACGCGAAGTACCGCTACTACGATTACGCCAACAAGACGCCGGTCTTCGATCAGAAGGCGCTCATCGGCGACTGGTCGTACAACCCCGCCACGGCGGCCACATGGGAGAACGAGCCGTTCGGCATGAAGCGCCACACGCTCGATCTCGACGCGTCGTTCACGCCGCACGAGTACGTGGGCGTGAATGTCGGCCTCACGCGCGAAGACGGCGACCGCACCCACCGCATCTGGGAGAAGACGGCCGAGAACACGTACCGCGTGTCGTTCGACAGCACCGGCAACCAGTACGTGAGCCTGCGAGCCAAGTTCGAGCATTCCAAGCGGACGGGCTCCGGGTTCGAGGAAGCGATCCTCGATGAAGTCGGCGAACAGCCGACGATGCAGCACTACGACATTGCGGATCGCAAACGCGATCGCGCGACGCTCGTCTTCACGGTCACACCGGTGGCGATGTTCGACGTGAACGCGTCGGTCAGCACCGGGAAGGACAACTACTACAACTCCGGGTTCGGCCTGCGCGACAACAAGAACAACACGTGGAGCGTCGGGTTCGACGTGGCGCCGTCCGAGTTCGTCACCTTCGGCCTCAACTACGGGTTCGAAAAGTACACGGCGATGAGCTATTCGCGCACGGCGAACCCGCTGAGTCCGACCAACACGACGTTCCTCGATCCCACGCGGGACTGGTGGGACGATCAGAGCGACAAGGTGAAGACGTTCAGCGCCAACCTTGACCTCCTCAAGGCGCTCCCGAAGACGGATATCCGTCTGAGCTACGACATCAGCGATGGGAACGCCACCTACGTCTACGGGCAGCCGGCGAATCAGACGGTCTTCACGACCACTCCGCTCGTGCAGCTTCCGCGGTTGAACAACAAGCTGACCGACGGCCGGATCGACGTCCAGCACTTCGTGCGGCCGAACATCGCGATTGGCGCGGCTTACTGGTACGAGAAGTACACCGTGAACGACTTCGCGTTGGACAGTTCGGCCATCAACCAGCTCAATCCGGCGAATGGCTTGACGGGCGTCTTCGCGAGCACCATCTACTCGGGATATCTCTACCGCAACTACACGGCCAACACCGGGTTCCTGCGGGTGACGTACCTCTGGTAGACGGGAAGAAACGTCGAAGGTAGAAGTCAGAACGTAGAAGGCTCCGCCGACGGAAAAACGGTGTCGAATAGCTGAAGGGGCCTGTAAACGGAGGGGGGCTGGGAGTCGTCATAAGCTACGACTCCCAACCGCTCGACCGACGACTAGCGACTAGCGACTTTGTAGGTGTGCGTCCGGTTCTTTCGCCTTCCTCCCTTCGCGGCTGCTGTCCCGGCAGTCACGATGCGGAAGAGCCGGGCGCCTGTTCCCCATCCGGGGGGCTTCGCCCCCCGGGACCCCCCTACTCACTCGCTCGCGGGGGCCCCGTGCCGCGCTCCGCTCGTGAGGCTCACTTCGCTGCGCTCGTTCGCTCTGATCGGTCTCGCCTGCCGGGAATCCGTCACCCACTGCTGTGACAATCGGAAACACCCGAGAATACGGCCGTCAGCGACGGGCATCGCCTTTGCGCTGACAACCACCAATGCCCTGTCCGCATGCGATCCCTGATTTGAAAGCGACACCCCTGCTTCGGCTCCGGGCGCATCCGCTCCGCATTGCCCTCATTGGCAATCCGAACGTAGGGAAGAGCGTGGTTTTCGGCCGCCTGACCGGCCGCTATGCGACCGTTTCGAACTATCCCGGCACCACCGTGACCATTACCAAGGGCCGCGCCATGGTCGGCGCCGAGATGTGCGACGTCATCGACACTCCAGGGGTGAACGCGCTCGAGGGTGTCCTCAGCGAGGACGAACGGATCACGCGCGAGATGCTGGTCGACGGCGGCGCGGAGATGGTGGTGCAGATCGCCGACGCGCGGAACCTGCGCCGCGCGCTGCTGCTCACCTCGCAGCTCGCCGATTTCAAACGCCCGATGATCCTCGTGCTCAACATGCTCGACGAAGCGCGCGCGCGCGGCGTCGACATCGACAGCGAGGCGCTCGCCGAGTGCCTGGGCATACCCGTCATCGAGGCGGTTGCCACTGAAGGGCGGGGGATGAGCGAGCTGCGGGCGGCGCTGCCGGTGGCCGCCATTCCGAGGGCCGCGCGCGACGCCGGCATAGACCACCTCCACTGGGCCGACGGCACCGCCGCGCGGTTCCGCACGATCGGCACGGTCACCCTGGGGAGGTTCCAGGAGTGGCTTGGTCGCGCCGTCCGCCAGCCGTTGACCGGGCTGCCGATTCTCGCTCTCGTCCTGTACGTGACGTACCTCTTCGTCGGCGTGCTTGGCGCGCAAACGCTGGTCGGCGCGCTCGAGAACGTCGTGTTCGGCGGTTACATCAATCCCGCGGCGACGGCCCTGACCGCGCACATCCCCATCGCGGTCGCGCGCGACTTTCTCACCGGCCAGTACGGGCTCATCACGATGGGCCTCACCTACTCGATCGCGATCGTTCTTCCGGTCGTCACCACGTTCTTCCTCGTGTTCGGGTTCTTCGAGGACAGCGGCTACATTCCGCGGCTGGCCATCTTCGCCGATCGCCTGTTCCGCTCGATGGGCCTGAACGGCAAGGCGGTGCTGCCGATGGTGCTCGGACTCGGCTGCGATACGATGGCGACGATGACGACACGCATCCTGGGGACGCCGAAGGAGCGTTTGATCGCGATCACGCTGATCGCGCTGGGTGTCCCATGCTCCGCGCAGCTCGCGACGATCATGGGCATTCTCGGCGGCATCTCCGTGTGGGCGCTCCTCACGCTGTTTGCCGTCGTCCTCATGCAGATGGTGATCGTGGGGTTTCTCGCGGCGCGGGCGCTGCCCGGCGACCGGTCGGATTTCATTCTCGAGCTGCCGCCGATCCGCATGCCGAGGCTGCGCAACCTGCTGACGAAGACGGGGCTGCGCGTGAAGTGGTATCTCGGCGAGGCCGTCCCGCTGTTCCTGATCGGCACCGCGCTCCTCTTCCTCATGGATCGCCTGGGGGCGCTCGCCTGGCTGACGTCCGCCGCGCGGCCCATCGTCACCGGAGCGCTCGGGCTGCCGTCCGACGCGGCGCAGGTGTTCGTCATGGGCTTCCTCCGCCGCGACTACGGCGCGGCCGGGCTGTTCACGATGGCGCACGACGGATCGCTGACGGGCCTGCAAGCGGTGGTCGCGCTGACGGTGATGACGCTCTTCGTCCCGTGCGTCGCCAACCTGCTCATGATCATCAAGGAGCGGGGCCTTCGAGTCGGCGTCGCGATCCTGACCTTCGTCACCATTGTTGCAATCAGCACCGGTACGGTGCTGAATACCATTCTGAGGGTGCTCCATGTCACGTTCTAAGCCGCAGACACGGCCCGCCAAGCCGGAGCCGGAGCTGCGGACGCTGGCGTCGCTCGCTCCCGGTACGTCGGGGCGCGTCGTCAGGATCACGCGCGATCTGACCGGCCGCGCCGAGCGCCTTGCCGCGCTCGGAATCAGCGCGGGGGCCGCGATCCGCGTGCTGCAGACTTTTCCGGGGATCGTGTTCGAGTGCGATCAGACCGAGCTCGCCGTCGAACGTGCGGTGGCGAGGGCGATCATGGTCCAAGTGGCGGACAATAGCTCCGCCTGGGAGGTCACATGAAACCGCGGGCGATAGTGATAGTAGCGAGCCTACTGCTTGCCGCATGTTCCGGCGCGAATACGGTGCCGATTCAATCAGGCGACAAGTGCACCCGATGCCGCAGACCTATTTCCGATCTGCGGGTCGCCGGCGAGGTCGTGGACGCGGACGGCCACGCCTTCAAGTTCCGGACGGCTGGCTGCATGGCGAAGTGGCTCAAGGAGCATCCGCTGGAAGGCGCCCACGTCTTCGTCGTGGACTATCCAACCTCGCGTCTGGTAAAGGCATCGGGCGCGATCTTCGTGCCGACGATGATGGGCGAGGGGCCCGAGCGCGCCCTGGACTACACGGCCTACGCGCTGAACGAAGGAGCGAAGGACGCGGCCGCCCGCGAGAAGACGAACCCCATGAAATGGGACGAAGTCCTGGCAAAGGCCACTCTGTAGCCTCTGTCAGTGCCGATTGGCGATTGAAGATTGCCGACTTCCGGATTGACGATTGCCGATTGGCGATCGACGCATTGACGATTACTGATTTGTGAAGATTTCTGCCCCGGCGCGGGTAGAATCGGCAGTCGACAGTCCGTCGATCGACATTCGTCAATCCTCAATCCGTCAATCGGCAATCGCCAATCGGCAATCGGCAATTGGAGGGCTCCCCATGATCGTGAAGCACATCGGCGTATGGTCGGTCGCGCGGATCTACGCGGTCATCTGCGGCGGGATCGGGCTCTGCATCGGCCTGGTGTTCGCGCTGATCTCGGTTGTTGGCGGCAGCCTGGCCGCGTCGAACAGCGACATGCCGTCGTGGGCGGGGCCGGTGTTCGGGGTCGGCGCGATCGTGTTCCTTCCAATCCTCTACGGCGTCATGGGGTTGATCGGAGGGGCGATCGGGGCCGCGCTGTACAACGTCGCGGCGCGCATTGGCGGTGGAGTCGAGCTCGACGTGCAGTAGCGGCCTATTCGACGCCGCGGCCTTCATCGCGACGGACGCGGCGGTCGAACGAGACGACATACCACAGCAATCCCGCGTTGATCAGGAACAGCACGAGCGACGACAGGGTCGCCGGCAGCAGGACGCCCGCGTCCCGCGCGAGCAGCGCCTCCAGCGCCGCCGTGAGCAGCCAGAGCTGGATGATGACGAGCGTGCCGATCAGCACCAGGATGCCGGAGAAGAGCACCGCACCCTGCTGGCGCGTCTCCATCGCTCACACCTCCACGCCGACGGCATAGACGTCCCCGTCGCGCTCCTCGAGCAGAATGCGCGGGAGGCGCCGCGTGGGCGGCCCCGCCAGCGGCCGCCCGTCGGCGACCGCGAAGAATCCCCGGTGGCAGGGACAGAAGAACTCGTCCTTGTCGGGAACGTGCCGCACCGCGCACGAAAGGTGCGTGCAGACCTGCGAGTAGGCCTTCAACTCGCCGGCGGCCGTCCGGACCAGAATGCACGGGTCGTCGGACGTCGGATACCGAAAGAGCAGGGAACCGCTCGGCTGCAGTGCCGCGGCCGAGGCGATCCACTGGCGCGCCCGGATTTCCTGGAACCCGAAGCGGCCGATCGCCGCGATCGCGCCGGTGGCGCCGACGAGCAGGGCCGAGCCGAGCGTCAGGAACTTCGCGAGTTCCCGGCGGGTCAGATAGTGATCGACGTCCCACCGGACGGGAAAGTCCTCGCGCCACTGCTCCGAGTTGTCGACTCCGTCAGCCACGTCTCCCTCACAGTCCGTCGAGCAGCGATGCCACATCCTCCCGGCCGGGGCCGGCGACCGCCGGGCCTCCCTTGCGGATCGTGTCGATGTGGATGGCGGGTCCCTGCGCCGGCATCATCACGTAGACCTTGGTGCGTACCACCTCGGCGCCGAAACGCCAGACGTTCACCGCGGTGCCCTGGCGGGTGCGTTCGATCTCCTCGCGGGTCGTGAAGGCCAGCGCCTGGGAGGGGCAGACCGTCGCGCACATCGGCCGCCTCCCCGTGCTCGTGCGGTCGTAGCACATGTCGCACTTCATCATCTGGTCGATGTGCGCGTCGTACTTCGGCACGCCGAACGGGCAGGCGAGCACGCAGTTCGAGCAGCCGATGCATCGCGGCTTCAGCGAGCTCTGGACGACCCCGTCCGGGGTCTTCTTGATCGCGTCGGCGGGGCAGACTTGCGCGCAAATCGGGTTCTCGCAGTGCATGCAGACCTGCGGCGCCGTCTGGACGCTGTCGGGGCGCCGGATCGTCTCGAGGTGGATCATCGACACGCCGCGGTGGGTATCGCACTCCTCGCACGCCTGCACGCAGGCCTGGCACCCGATGCACCGCGAGTAGTCGATGAAGAAGGCGAGTTGGCTCCCATCGCTCCGCTCCGCGCTCACCTCACACCCCCGGCCTCGGGTTCGAGCGACGCGAGCGCGTCGGTGGGAGCCGGTACCCGGGTGACGCGGACGGCGCAGATCTTGTACTCGGGGATATGCGACACGGGATCGATCGCGTGCGCGGTGCAGTTGTTCGCGGACCGGTCGTGCGGCCAGTGATATGGAACGAAAACCGTGTCGGGCCGAATCGTGCGGACGACAGACGCGCGGACGGTCACCGAGCCGCGGCGGCTCTCGACACGCACGAAATCGCCGTCGGCCACACCGAGCTCCGTGGCCAGTCGAGGGTGCATCTCGCAGCGCGGCTGCGGGTGCTGATCGACGAGCCCGCCGATGCGCCGAGTCTGCGTGCCGGACAGGTATTGCGACACGACCCGCCCGGTCGTCAGGACGATCGGGAAATCGACGTCCGGTTCTTCGGCCGCGGGCCGCCAGTCCACGGGCTGGAAGTGCGCCTTGCCGTCGGCATGGCCGAAGCGGTGGCCCTCGTAGAGCCGCGGGGTGCCCGGATGGTCCTCCGACGGGCACGGCCAGAACACGCCGAACTCGCGATCGATCCGCTCCCACGTGATCCCGTAGTAGTCGGCGACGCCGCCGCGAGAAGCGAGGCGGAGCTCGTCGAAAATCTCACGTGACGACTGAAACGGAAACCTGTCTCCGGCGCCGAGCCGGCCCGCCAGATCGCAGACGATCTTCCAGTCTTCGCGCGCGTCGCCAGGCGGGTCGACCGCCTTGCGGTGATGGATGACGCGACCCTCGACGTTGGTCGTCGTCCCCTCGTCCTCCTCCATCAGCGCGGCGGGCAGCACGATGTCGGCGTAGCGCGACGTCTCGGACATGAAGAAGTCGACGTTCGCGTAGAACTTGAGCTGCTCGAGCGCCGCGCGCACGAAATGGCCGTCGGGCAGCGACACCGCCGGGTTGAAGCAGAAGGACAGCAGGGCCTTGATCTTCCCGTCGCGGATCGCCTCGAAGATCGGAACGGCCGACAGGCCCTTGTGCGGGATCGACGCCTCCGGCACGCCCCAGACGCCCGCGATGTACTGCCGGTGCGCGGGATTCTCGATGTCGCGCGCGCCGGGCAACTGGTCGCACTTCTGACCCTGCTCGCGTCCCCCCTGCCCGTTGCCCTGCCCGGTGATCATCGCGTAGCCGCAGCCCTCGCGGCCGATCCGCCCGGTGGCGGCCACGAGGTTGATCGCCGCCATGCAGTTCTCGACCCCCTTGCTGTGGTGCTCGATGCCCCGGGCGTGCAGCAGGAAGCTGGTACGCGCGGGCCCCCACATTTCGGCGGCGCGCACGATCATCGACGCGGGCACGCCGGCAATCTGCGCGCCGCGCTCCGGCGGGTAGTTGTGGACGGTCCGTTCCAGCTCGTCCCATCCGGTCGTGCACGCGGCGATGAAATCGCGGTCGATCCACCCGCGCTCGATCATCACGTGGAGCATGCCGTTGAAGACGCCGATGTCGCCGCCGGGCCGCACGGGGATGAAGAGGTCCGCCGTCCGCCCGATCGGGGTCATGCGCGGATCGAGGACGATGATGCGTGCGCCGTTCTCGCGCGCCTGCCAGAAATAGTCCGTCGTGATCGGCGAGCATTCCGCCAGGTTGGACCCCGCCAGCAGCAGGACGTCCGCCTTCGGAATGTCGCTCCAGGGGTTCGCGCTGCGGTCGATGCCGAAGATCTTCTTCGAGGCCGCCGCGGCCGAAACCATGCAGAGCCGGCCGTTGTAGTCGATGTTCGCGGTCCGGAGGGCGACCCGGGCGAACTTGCCGAGCAGGTAGGCGCGCTCGTTGGTGAACGATGCGCCGCCCAGCACCGCCACCGCGTCGCGGCCGTACTGCTCCTGCACGCGCGTGAGTTCGCGCGCCACCCGGTCCATCGCCTTGCCGTAAGCCACCGGCACGAAGCCCGCCTCGGTCCGCTCGAGCGCGGAGAGAAGGCGATCGGGATGCTCGTCCTGCAAGTACCGCTTGACCCCCTTCGGGCACAACTTTCCGCGGTTGAACGGAAACTCCTCCCACGGCTCGAAGCCGACCACGCGGTTGTCCTTCACCTTGAGCTGGATGCCGCACTGCTGTCCGCAGAAGCAGCAATGGGTCTTGACGAGCCGGTCGGGTTCGCCAATTGCCGTCCACCCGCCGGACGGCGTGCGGTTGAGGTGCGGTCCGAACCGAGCGACGAGTTCCGGAATCGACTGCGGAAGCTTAGCCATCGCGCCTGGTTTCTGCGTTGTGCCCGCCGGCGTCGCGCCAGGCGGTGTCCTGCGCCAGGGCCAGCGTGCGCCGGCGGCAGCCGGGGCAGACATCCTGGTAGTGTCCGCCGCCCGCGAGCTCGTATCGAATCCCCAACGCGGTTTCCACCCGCTTCAGATCGTCCACGTGGAGCCGCGATCCGAACGGCTCGCCGCATCGGATGCACGCCGCCTGCTCCCCCTCGGCGCCTGCGCGCCTGTAGAAGGCGACCCCCATCTGCGCCGGCCGCTGGAAGATGTGGAAGAACTTCCCGAACGGCAGGTACAACAGCGTGAAAATCACCGTCACCGCGTGGAGCTGCGACAGGAACCCGTACTGAAGGCCCCGCAACAGGTGTGTCGAAGCCGTGAGGAACAGCCCCGTGATGGACACCGCGAACAGCAGGGCAAGCGGCAGCATGTCGCTGGCGAACTGCTGGACGGCGAGCGCGCCGCGATCGCGGCCCCGGCGGTAGAACGCGAAGAACAACCCGGTGAGGACCATGACCGCCGCGATATCGAGCACGTTGAACACGAGCGGCGCCAGCCAGCTGTCGAGTGGAAACGTGAACACGTGGACGCCGAAGACGAAGGCGCGGTAGACAGCCTGGGAGTCGGCCGCGGATTCGAACCGGACCCAGCCGAACGACAGCGGGAAGGTCACCGCCGCCGCAAGCAGGCAGCCCCACGCGATGAACCAGTGCGCGATCCACCGCGTGCGCGATCGATGCTCGATGAACCGCTGCGCCACGACGCTGTCGACGAACAGCCGGCCCAGCTCGAAGAGGTGCCGCGGCAGCCGCCGCGGCGCCAGGAAGATCTCCCATCCGCGCCGCCAGTAGAGGCGCGTCGGCGGGCGGCGGAGCCACATCGCGTACCGGTAACCCAGCCCGAACGCCGAGAAGACGGTCGCGCCCGCGTACGACACGAGCGCCGGATCGAAATCGCGGAAGCCACGGCTGCCGACGACGATGCCCGCGATCACCAGTGCCGAGGCGAGCAGCCCCCAGAAGAGGGCGTGCGCGACGTGCGAGCCCGACACGACCGCGGGGTTGCGGCCCTCAGTGACGCGAGACATCGTCAACCCTCAGTATAGTGTCTGAGATGAATCGAGAAGCTCGGCCGCAGCTCGTCCTGCTGATGAACACGGTCGCCTTCGCCGTGTGCTTTGCGGCGTGGACGATGAACGGTGTGCTCGTCACTTTCCTGGTGGACCAGGGCGTCTTCCAGTGGTCTGACACGCAGGTGGGGTGGCTCATCGGGCTGCCGATCCTGACCGGCTCGATCATGCGGCTGCCGCTCGGGCTCCTCACCGATCGCTTCGGCGGCCGCTGGGTGTTCGCGGCGCTCATGCTCGCGAGCGCGGTTCCGCTCTACACGTTGTCGCTCGCGGGTTCCTACCGCACCTTCGCGTTGTCCTCTCTGGGCTTTGGCTTGACGGGCGCGTCGTTCGCCGTCGGCGTCGCCTACACGTCGCTGTTCTTCTCCCGCGAGCGGCAGGGCACGGCGCTCGGACTCTTCGGGATCGGCAACGCGGGTGCGGCGCTGACGACACTGATTGCGCCGACCCTCCTCATCCGTCTCACCGCCGGAGGCGCGGACCTCGAACGCTGGCGCATGCTTCCGCGGCTGTACGCCGCGGCACTCGTCGTGACGGCGGTCGCCTTTGCGCTCGTCACCCAGTCGCGGAGATCGATGGCGGCGCTCCCGCTCTCGCGCCGGCTGGCGCCGCTCTCCAGGCCTCGCGTGTGGCGCTTCGGCCTCTACTACTTCCTGGTGTTCGGCGGCTTCGTCGGTCTGTCGCAGTGGCTGATGCCGTACTACGTGAACGTCTACGGCATGACGGTCACCATGGCCGGCCTGATGGCGTCGAGTTTCAGCCTGCCGTCCAGCCTGGTGCGTGCGCTGGGCGGATGGCTGTCCGACCGGTACGGCGCGCGGCGCGTGATGTACGTCGTGCTGTCACTGTGCGCCATCGGGTGCGCATTGTTGAGCGTGCCGCGCATGGACGTGCAGTCGCCCGGCCGCGGCGTCATGGCGCGGCGCGCGGGCGTCGTCACCGCCATCGAGCCGGGCGCGATCGTGGTGGGCGCGGATCGATACCCGCTCCAGCCGATCCCGAGCCACTGGCTCGCGCGGCGCGACGAGGGCACGCTGGTCCTGCCGTCGAAAGCGTTCTGGCAGGAGCCGGCGGTAAAGTCTGGCGACCGCGTGACGAAGCGCCAGCTTCTCGCGCGGGGCGTGACGCACATCTACTTCCAGGCGAACGTGGCGATCTTCTCCGCGCTCCTGCTGCTCGTCGGCTTCACGATGGGGCTCGGCATGGGCGCCGTGTTCAAGCACATCCCGGACTACTTTCCGGGCGAAGTCGGCGTGGTCGGCGGAATCGTCGGGGTGATCGGCGGCGTCGGGGGTTTCGTCTGCCCGATTCTCTTCGGTGCGCTGCTCCAGCACACCGGCCTGTGGACGACCTGCTGGATGTTCTTCGCGGCCCTGGCCGTCGCCTGCCTCGCATGGATGCACATCGTCATCCAGCGGATGTCTCACGATACGAGGATCGAGGCTTGATATCTGAAGCCGTCAGCCATCAGCTATCAGCCATCAGCCATCAGCTGACAACCGCTGAAAGCTGTAAGCTGAAAGCTGAAAGCTGAGAGCTAGTGAACGTTCCCCGCGTTGCGGCTGTTGCGGTCCACGATGAGGTCGGGGAATTCGCGGCGGAAGGCCTCGGCGACCTGGCACTGCGGGCAGACCGGCAGATGCGTGGCGAACACCACCGGCAGGTGTTCGGCCGGGATCTCCTCCCAGCTGATCGTCTCGTGCGACGGGGACGCCAGATTCAGCATGCCGGGCTTGGGCCCCACCGCATGCAGGGGCGGGATCGTACGGCGGCAGATCGCGCACTTCTTGTCGGCGTACCATTTCCGCAGCATCTCGAAGGCGCGCGTTTCCTGCGGGGCGACGGCGATCTGCCCCGTGCAGGCCTGATCGCAGTCCTCCCGTTCCGGCCACCGCGAGCACGAACGCAGGCGGATGTCCTCTGCATCCCACACGGCCGTCATCGCGGCATGGCTGGCGTCGACGTTCACTGCCGCTGACTCCTGATTCTCCGGGCAGACGATGACGCGCGTGCCGCGCATCCGGATGTAGGCCACCACGGCCATCACCACGTAAATGGCAAGCACCAGCGCCAGCAGCAGAACGATGAACGTCTGGTTGTTCATTGCGGCTCTCCCTGGGGTTGGTGGAAGCAACGTCCGTGCTGCCCCGGTACCAGCATAAATCCGGAGGTTTCCTCTCGCGCGCCCGTTTCGATGCCGGAAAAGCGGCACGGACCCTCGAACCAGGTCAGGCGTATGCCGTGCCGATTTCCCGGTACGGTACGCCGGGATGCAACGCGCCGCCACAAGAATCAGCCCGAAATCCCCGGATCCGCCGTGCGGCATCCTCGTTGCTCCATTGCACGCACGCGATCATCGAGCTTGGCGAGGTGCAGGGGTCCCCGCCAGTCAAAAGGGGAGCGGAGCGGGGCAAGGGGCCCCCGC
>MELC01000030.1:110474-160482 GCA_001767455.1 Acidobacteria bacterium RIFCSPLOWO2_12_FULL_66_21 | reverse complement strand
TCAAACAATCGCGAGGAGCGGAGCGGGGCGAGGGCCCCCCGCGAGCGACGAGCTTGGCGGGGTGCAGGGGTCCCCGCCAGTCAAACAATCGCGAGGAGCGGAGCGGGGCGAGGGGCCCCCGCGAGCGACGAGCTTGGCGGGGTGCAGGGGTCCCCGCCAGTCAAACAATGAACATCCGCGTGCTCGGACTCGGCAACGTGTTGATGAGCGACGATGGCTTTGGACCGTATGTCGTCCGCGTCATCGACGCGTTCTACGACATGCCGGAAAACGTGCAGATCATCGACGCGGGGCGCCCGGGCCTGGATCTCGCGCCGTACCTGATTGGCGCCGACGTCGTCATCCTCATCGACACGCTGACGAAGGCGGGCACGCCCGGCGACATTCACACCTACGACCTCGGGGAGATCGTGGCGCAGTCGAGCGAGCCGCTCCTGTGCCCGCACGACCCGGGCATCCGCGCCGCGCTCCTCCGCGTCTCACGCGCGGGAGAGGGGCCGTCGCACGTGCTGCTGATCGGGGTCGTCCCCGAATGGGAAGCGACCGGCGTGCAACTCGGACCGGCCCTTCGCGAGGCGGTAGCGCCTGCGATCGGCCTGGTCGTCGCCGAGCTCGAGCGGCAGGGCGCGGCGCCGTCGGCGCGATTGGTTCCGCGAACTCCCGAGACGTGGTGGCAGCGCGGGTCCGACAAGCGAACGCCGGCGGGGACGACGGTGTGACGGAGCGGTCCGGGGGATATTCCCCTCCGGACGCGGACTATTGCGTGCCGGATGGCTGCGCACGTTGCCGGAAACCCGACGGAAATACGCCAGGAATCGCGCAAATCAAGGATTTGCGCACGGACTTACCACCCCGCGGGGTGGCATTGCCCTTGCCATCTTCATCCGCGTTCCTTTGGAAATCTGACGGCATGCGCATCTTCAACTTCGACCATCCGGGAGGCGTGCGGCTCGCGCACTTTCCGGCCCAGGCGCCGGCGCGGCTCGCGAGCGCGCAACGGGCCGACCCGCCTGGACTCCGGTCGATGCCACCGGACCTGCCGATCTGTCCCACGTGCCTGTCGGAGCTGCGGGATCCGTCGAATCGCCGCTACCACTACTGCTTCACCAACTGTGCGCAGTGCGGCCCGCGGTTCACGATTGCGACCGCCGCCCCCTACGACCGCGCCCGGACGACGATGGCCGCGTTCCGCATGTGCGCCGAGTGCCAGCGCGAATTCGACACGCCGGGCGGCCGCCGGTTCCACGCGCTTGCGGCGTGCCCGCAGTGCGGCCCGTCGCTGTTCGCCGTCGCGCCGAATGGCACGCGCATCGAAACCGACGATCCGGTGGAGGAGGCCGCGCGCGCGCTGCTCAGAGGCGGCATTGTCGCGCTGAAGGGCATCGGCGGGTTCCACCTGGCCTGCGATGCCACGTCGGAGACGAACGTGCAGGAGCTGCGCGCGCGCAAGCACCACGACGAGAAGCCGTTCGCGATGATGGTGTCGGACGTGGCGCAGGCGAAGCGGCTCGCGTTCATCGGGCCCGAGGAAGAGCGGCTGCTCCTGTCGCCGGAACGTCCCGTGGTGATAGCGCGCCGGCGTGAGCCGTCGCCCGTCGCCGTCGCCATCGCTCCGCACAATCCGCTGCTCGGCCTCTTCGTCCCGTACTCCGCGCTGCATCATCTGCTGCTCGACCGCGTCGGCCGTCCGCTCGTGATGACGTCCGGCAACCGTTCCGACGAGCCGATGGCGTACACGAACGAAGAAGCGCTCACCCGGCTGGGCGGCATTGCCGACGTGCTCATCCTGCACAACCGCGAGATCGTCACGCGCTGCGACGACTCGATCGCGCGCGTCGTCGCCGGCGCGCCCGTGGTGCTGCGGCGCTCGCGCGGATATGCGCCGCGGCCCGTGACGCTCAAGCGCGCCGTCGAGCGTCCCGTGCTCGCATGCGGCGCGGTGGTCGCCAACGCCTTCTGCCTGGCGCGCGGCTCCGACGCCTGCCTGGGCCCGCACATGGGCAACCTGGACGACCTCGACACGTTCACGTCGTATCGCGAAACGATCGACCGGCTGGAACGGTTCCTCGGATTCGAGCCGGAGATCGTCGCGCACGATCTGAATCCGGAGTATCTGGCGACGGGCTACGCCCTCTCCCGTGCGGCCGCCGCGACCATCGGCGTGCAGCACCACCACGCCCATATCGCCAGCGTCATGGCGGAGCACGGCGTCGAGGGGCCCGTCATCGGCGTCGCGTACGACGGAGGCGGCCTCGGGACGGACGGCACGTACTGGGGCGGTGAAGTGCTGGTGGCCAGCTACACGTCTTTCGAGCGCATGGCCACGCTCAGGCCGATCCGTCTCGCGGGGGGCGAGCTCGCCATCCGCCAGCCATGGCGCACGGCGCTCGCGGTGGTGGACGATGCGTTCGGGGGCGACGCGCCGCTCGACTCGCTTGCCGTGTTCCGGAACGTCAGTGCCGAGGCCATCGCGGACGTGCGCGAATCGATCGCGTCGGAGCATCACGCGCCTCCCGCGCACGCCGCGGGGCGCTACTTCGATGCGATGGGGGCGCTCGGCCTCGGCCGGCACCTGGCGAGCTACGAAGCGCAGCTCGCGCTCGAGTGGAACGCGGCCGCGGCCGACGACGAGCGCGGGCGCTACCGCTACGGCATCTGCCGGAGCGTCCAGCCGTGGCAGGTCGACCTGCGTCCCGCCGTCCGCGACGGCGTGTTCGAGCTGATCGGAGGAGAATCCCCCCCGCGCGTGTCCGCGCGGTTCCACAACACGCTGGCCGCGGCGACCGCCGATCTCGTCCGCGGCGTCGCGTGCATTCACGGCCGTCTGCCCGTCGCGCTGAGCGGGGGGTGCTTCCAGCACACGCGGCTCGTCGAAGGCATCGTGCACGAGCTCGTGCCGGAGTTCACCATGCTCCTGCATGCCACGGTGCCGCCCGGCGATGGCGGCATCGCCCTTGGCCAGGCGGTCGTCGCCGATGCGATCGTGAGGGCGAGCTGACGATGCCACCGTCGACCGGCGGTGCCGCGAGGAGAGACCGGATGTCATCGGGCGTGCCGGGACGGATCATCGACGTGGCGCCGGACGGTCTCGTCGCCACAGTTGACTTTTTCGGCGTGCGGCGTATCGTGCGGCTTGCACTCGTGGGGCAGCCGGTCGCGCCGGGCGACTACGTGCTGCACCACGTCGGCTACGCGATACAACGAATCCCTGAACGCGACATCGCCGAGACACTCGCGTCGTACGAGGAGTGGCTGCGCGCCGCCAGCGACGGCGATGACGAGGATCTTTCCGCGGCGATCACAGCGGGAACTGCATCAGAGCCATGACACGCGACCCACGCGCCACTACCGGCCGGCCGGCATATGGCGGCCCCGTCCCGGGCGACCGAAGGGAGTCGAAGGGCCGGAAGCTCGGACGCCCCGTCAAGGTCGCGGTGCTCTGCTCGCACCGCGCGCCCGGCCTGGTCCAGCTGCTGAACCGCGATCCGCATCGGGGGGCCGACTACGAAGTGGTCTGCTGCGTCACCTCGAGCGACACGTTCGCGGAAGAGGTCCGCGTCGAGCGGAGGGGCGTCCCGTGCCTGCCCCACTCGATTCGCCGCTACTCCCTCAGCCGGGGCACCGCCGTGAGCGATCTCGAGGCCCGGCCGGATTACGATCGGATCACGCTGGAGCTGCTGAAGCCGTTCAACCCGGACGTGATCCTGCTCGACGATTACCTGCTCGTCCTGACGGCGCCCATCCTCGACGCGTTCGACGGCCGCGTGCTGAACATCCATCACGCCGACCTGACGGTGCGTGACGGCGACGGCGCCCCGAAATACGTCGGGTTGAGCGCGGTGCGGGATGCGCTGCTCGCCGGCGAGTGCGAGACGCGCGCGACGACGCACATGGTGACCGAACAGGTGGACAACGGTCCGGTGATGCTCCGGTCCTGGCCGTTCCCCGTGCCGCCGGTGGCCGAGTGGGCGCGCGACCGCAATGCCGGCGACGTGCTGCGCGCGGCCGCGTGGGCCCAACGCGAATGGATGCTGCGTGAGGCCTGGGGACCGATGCTGACGCGGACGGTGGAGCTCGTGTCGCGGGCCATTGAGGATCCGAAGCGGCCGCTCAACATCTCGACCCTCGGCCGGTGGACCCTCGAGCCGGACGGTACCCTGACGCCGGACGAGCCGCTCGTCGGCGTGTGAGGCTGGACGCGCCGGGGTCCGGGGCCGAGCCCCGGTTTTGGGAGGTTTCGTGCGGCTGAATCCGTGTGAGCTCGAGGTCGATCTTTTCTGCCGGGGAGTGCGCATCCCGCCGGAGGTATCGCTCGAGGGAGCCCGCGGCATCTCGCGCACGCGCGCCGGCCTGGGCTCCGGCCTGGAACTCATCCTCCCCACCTCGTCCCGATTGAAGCCGGACCTCTGGATGAACGCGCCGGTGGCGGAGCGGTTCGCGCGGACCTCACCCTACGTGCTGGCTGGAGGACCCGGCGAATACGCGATGGTCGACGAGCGGTCCGGCGAACGCTATCCCGTCCGGGTCCCGCAGCGTCCCGCGTGGTACGACCGGCTGACGTCGCGCGACGTGCCGATGTCGCGCATCGGCGTGCTGCAGGGCACCTACCTCGGGATCTACATCAATCCCGTCTGCGAGTTCTGGAAGACCTCGACGAACTGCCGTTTCTGCACGACGGGGCAGAACGTCGGCGGCGCGGAGATCGCGGAGAAGACGGTCGAGGACGTCGTTGAAACCTGCTGGGCCGCGAAAGAGCAGTCGGGCATCACCTTCGTCCACTTCAACGGCGGCTTCCAGGGGGGCCACGGCCTCGAGTTCGCCGAGCCGTTCGTCCGCGCGGTCAAGCAGGAGGTCGGCCTGCTCGTCGGCGTGCAGCTCGCTCCCGAGCGCGACTTCTCCCGGTACGACCGCCTGATCGATCTCGGCGCCGACCACTTCTCGTTCTGCGTCGAGCTGCTCGATTCGTACTGGTTCTCGCGAATCTGCCCGGGCAAGGCGCGCACGCTGGGGCAGCCGCTGTTCTTCCAGGCGATGGAGCACTGCGCTTCGCGGCTTCGGAAGGGGGCGGTGTCGGGAGAGCTCATCGCGGGTCTGGAGCCAGTCGAGAACACGATCGAAGCGATCGAACGGATCGCGTCGATCGGGGCGTTTCCCACCGTCTGCATCTTTCGGCCGACCATCGGCTCCGAGATGGAGGACTGGGCGTCGCCTGACTACGAGGACATGCGCAAGGTCATGGCCGCCATGTACGACGCCTGCCGGCGGCATCACATCCCCATCGGCGTGGCCCCGAACATCGAGGTCAGCCTGGTCGTGACGCCCGACGATGCGGCCTTTCTGGCGCCGCGCACGGCCGGATTCTACGGGTATGAGCTCTGGCGCCGCGCCATGCGTGTGGCGGCCCGCCCCGCGTTCGGCTCACGGCTGCGCGCGCGCGCGCGCCGGATTCCCGACGCCGCCCCTCACGAATTCGGCGCGTCCCTCCGCCCGTAGCGCACGGTCGCCGTTTTTCCCAAGAAAACCCCTCCGGCCCGCCTCCGACCGCCCCTGCGCCCCATGGCACCTCCATTGCCTCTGATGGGTGCACGTGCCCTATGTTTGACGGAGGAGCAATGATCGACCGCGAGAAAGTGCTGGCGGTGCTCGCGAAGAGGTTCCCCGGTGCCTCGGCCGATCAGATGGCGGCGGCCGCCAATGCCATCGTCGGTCTCGAGGAAGAGTGGGAGGAGGTGTCGGACCGCGAAGACCAGCTCGGGTACAACTTCTCCCCCAACTGCACCGACATCTGCTACCTGGCCCAGCAAGTGGAGCGCGGGGACGCTTTCCGGCTATTCCGGAAGCGGGCTGTCTATCGCTCCGCGCATTTCTAACCGGGGCTCTGCCCCGGACCCCGGCTCGGTCGCTTGGGGGCCCCGGCTCGCAGGCGCGCCGTGCGCGCCTAGCGTCCCTCCGCCGCATTCTCCATCGCTTCCCATCCCGGACAGTGTTCGCACGCTCCGCGGTTCAGCGGCCCGGCCGGCTGTCTCTCCGGGTGGGCGCAGGTCCAGAAAACGAAACCCGGGGCCTCGTGGATCGTGGCCTCGATGGGGCCACCGAAGCGTCCCCATTTGCACGTCCACGGTTCGCGGCGCAGAGTGTGCTGTGTGGTCATGGGATCCCTCCGGGTTTACGTCGAGCACCGGCGGAGGTCGCAAAGCACGTGCCGAGGTCCGGTCCGAATCATGCCGGGAAACCGGCGATATCGGCATCCCGGAGGACCTGTTCAAAACGTCAACAAGCGGTTTTTCCGCCTGAAATCGCAATTCTGCCGACCGGCACTTCCTTTGCCACTAGCTTCGGCATGAGCCCCATCGGCCGTGCTCTTCACGATCGATTCGAGGAGGTTTGCCGCACCGAGCTGCAGCGCCTGCGCCGCAAGACCGCATCGCTGAATCCATCGGATCGCGAGGAAGTGGACGCCATCAGCGTGGCCGTCACGCAGGCGATCGCCGCCCGGTTCGAGGCGGCGCTCGCGGGTCCCGGCGGAGCGAACCTTTCTGAGATCGTCGCGCGGCTCTTTGCAGTCGCGCCCGACGAGTCGATCCGCGAACCGCTCGGCGTCAATTGAGGGCTTCTCCTCGGGAGGGAGAATCACGATGAAACGCATTGTCACGGTGGTGGTGTGGGCGGCGGCACTGATGGTGTTCGCCGGCCCGGCTTTCGCGGCTGACGCGAAGGTCGACAAGGGGAAGGCGCTGTTCGCTTCGTCTGGTTGCAAGATGTGTCATTCGATCGCCGGCGTCGGCAATCCGAAGGGATCGCTCGACGAAGTGGGATCGAAGCTGACGGCGGCGGACATCAAGGCGTGGCTGACGGATCCGGTCGCGAAGGCCGCCCAGACGAAGGCGGAGCGGAAGCCAGCGATGATGAAGAAGCCGCTTTCGGCCGAAGACATCGATGCGCTGACGGCTTACCTGCAGACGCTGAAGAAGAAGTAGGAGTCCTCCGGCCGCCGAGTGCTCCCGGAAGCTCGCGGGCCAGAGGCAGAGGGCTACCATGAGTACGCGCGGAGTCATCGGCACCGGAGTGGCCATCTGGGCGCTCGCACTGAGCCTGTCAGTGCGAGCACATCCCGGACCGGCCATCGCGGCTGCCGCTCCTCATCCAGTTGCGAAGACGCGCCCGGCCGTTCCTCCCGCCTCTGTCGCGCCCAAGCCTGCGGAACGAGCGAAGACGGAACCCATTCCACCGTCGAATGCCGACTGCCTCGCCTGTCACGGCGACGGTTCCGCGGTGCGCGCGGACGGCCGGCCTGTCGTCGTCAAGCCGGAGGCGTTCGAGCACTCCGTGCACGGTCCGCTCTCCTGCGTGGACTGCCATCAGGATCTGGCGAAAGGGATCGAGTTCCCGCATCCCGAGAAGCTGGCCAAGGTCGACTGCTCGACGTGTCACCCCGATTCGGTCGCGAAATACAAGGAAGGCGTGCACGCTCGGGAGCGCGCGAAAGGGTCGATCGAGGCGGCGCGGTGCGTGGATTGCCACGGCATGCACGACATCAAGCCGAAGAGCGATCCGGAGTCGCGCACCTATCACCTCAATATCGCCGCGACGTGCACGAAGTGCCACGGGGACGCGGATGTGATCAGGAAAGGCGGCATTCCAAGCGACGTCACGAAGCTCTTCGCCGACAGCATTCACGGCCTTGCGCTCTCGAAGAGCGGCCTGGTGGTGGCGCCGACCTGCAGCGACTGCCACAGCGCGCACGACGTGCGGCGCAGGGACGATCCGAACAGCCACGTCTCGAAGATGCACGTGCCGGCCACGTGCGGCAGGTGCCACGAGGGGATCTCGAACCAGTTCAACGCGGGCGCCCACGGCATGGCCCTGGCGAAGGGCAACACCGGCGCGCCGACCTGCCAGACGTGCCACACGGCCCACGGCATCCAGCGCGCCGAGACGGCGAGCTGGCAGTTGTCGGTGATCGGCCAGTGCGGCACGTGCCATCTCGACCGGATCGCGACGTTCCGCGACACGTTCCACGGGCAGGTGACGAATCTGGGGTTCAGGACGGTGGCGTCGTGCGCCGACTGTCACGGCGCCCACGAGATGCTGCCGGCGAGCGATCCGCGTTCGCCGATCTCGAAGGCCCGGCTCGTCGCGACCTGCGGCAAGTGCCATCCGAACGCGAGCGAGAATTTCGTCAAGTACGACCCGCACGCCGACAAGCACCGCAGGGCCGGCAATCCGGTCCTCTACTTCACGGCGCGGTTCATGACCATCCTGCTCGCCGGCGTCTTCGGGTTTTTTGGTCTGCATACGACCATGTGGTTCATGAAGGAGCTGCACGTGAGGCGCGCGCGCCGGCGGCGTGCGGGCGAGCCGGTCGCGGTCCATGGAGCGCGTTCGGGGGAGGGCACCGATGGCCGAGACCGCTGAACGCGAGACGGAGGCCGCTGACGTCCAGCCGCGTCCTGCCGCAGCCGCGGTGCAGGTGCGCCACGTCAGGCGCTTCGATCGCGCCGACCGCTACCTGCACTTCCTGATGATGTGCAGCTTTCTTGGACTGGCCGCGACGGGCCTGCCGCTGCTCTTCTCCGAGGCGCCGTGGGCGAAGGCGTGGGCCCATGCGCTCGGGGGCTTCGAGTTCGGCGGCACGGTACACCGGATCCTGGCCGTCACGCTGATAGGCGTGTTCGTGACGCACGTCGGGCGCCTGCTGCACCGCGTGATAGTGAAGAAGGACTACTCCATCTTCTGGGGCCCGTCCTCGATGGTGCCGCAGCCGCGCGACATCGCGGATCTGTTCGGGCATTTCAAGTGGTTCGTCGGCGCCGGCCCGCGCCCGATCTTCGATCGGTTCACCTACTGGGAGAAGTTCGACTACTGGGCCGTCTTCTGGGGGATGGCGATTATCGGCGGCTCGGGGTTGATGTTATGGTTCCCCGAGCAGTTCGCGCGCGTGCTGCCGGGCTGGCTCTTCAATATCGCCCTGCTGGTGCACGGCGAAGAAGCGCTGCTGGCGGTCGGGTTCATCTTCACCATCCACTTCTTCAACGGGCACATCCGCCCGGAGAAGTTCCCGATGGACATGGTGATTTTCACGGGGAGCCTGCCGGAAGCCGAACTGCGGCACGAGCGCCCGGCCGAGCACGAGCGGCTGCGCCGGACGGGCGGGCTCGACCGGCTCAACGCAGGTCCGCCGTCCCACCGCGCTCTCGTCGTGGGGCGGTTCGTCGGGACCAGCGCGGTCATTGTCGGGCTTACGCTGGTGGTCCTGATAATGTATGCATTCCTGACCCGATAGACCCGGGTCGATAATGATCGGGGATTTGGCGAAGTTGTGAGTTGGTGAATTCACAAATTCACAAATTCACGAATTCACAACTTCACGAATTCGCAGAGTGGGCTGATGCCAGATAATCTCCGCGCGCTGGTTCGCAATGCGGTCTCCATCACGGGCGGCGTGATTGTCACCGTCAGCGCGGTCCTGTTCTTCGTCGTTTTCTTCATCGATTTCCTGGGGCTGCACACGAACCCCTACATGGGGATCGTCTTCTTCCTCGTCATTCCGGCGGTCTTCATCCTCGGGCTGTTGCTCATCCCCATCGGGATCTTCATCGAGCGGCGGCGAATCGCGCGCGGCTTGACGTCGCACCTGCACTGGCCGGCCATCGACTTGAACAAGCCGTCGCACCGGCGCGGCGCGTTCATCGTGTTCATCCTGACGCTGGTGAACGTCGTGGTCATCTCGCTTGCGGCGTACAAGGGCGTCGAGTTCATGGACTCGACGACGTTCTGCGGCGAGGTCTGCCACACCGTCATGGAGCCCGAGTACATGGCGTTCCAGGACGGGCCGCACTCGCGCGTGACGTGCGTCCAGTGCCACATCGGGCCCGGCGCCCCGTTTTTCGTCAAGTCGAAGCTCGACGGAACGCGGCAGGTCGTCGCCGTGCTGCTCAACAGCTACGCGCGGCCAGTCCCCTCGCCGGTCCACACGCTGCGCCCGGCGCGCGAGGTCTGCGAGCAGTGCCACTGGCCGGAGAAGTTCCACGGCGACAAGGTCAACGTCCACCGCGAGTACGGCGACGACGAGAAGGTGACCGAGAGCATCACCACGATGCGGGTGCATGTCGGCGGCGGAAGCGAAAAGCTGGGCATCGCCACGGGAATCCACTGGCACATGAACAACGTCGACAACGAAGTGCGTTACATCGCGACCGACGACAAGCGCCAGATGATGGGGTACGTATCGGTGACGGATCATCGGACGGGCGCCAAACGCGAGTACTACGCGGAAGGCGTGACCGAGGAGCAGCTGAAGAAGAACGAACCGCGGACCATGGACTGCATGGACTGCCACAACCGTCCGAGCCACGCGTTCGATCCGTCGCCCGAGCGCGCGGTGGACGCGGCGATTGCCACCGGAGAGATGCCGAAGCTGCCGTTCGTACGGCGCGAGGCGGTGGCGGCGTTGAAGGTGAACTACCCCGACCAGGTGTCGGCCCAGCAGGACATCGCGACACGGCTCACGAGCTTCTACAAGGGCACGGGTGATTACAACACGCGGCGTGGCGAGGTGGACCGCGCCGTGGCGGCCGCGCAGCGCGCCTACAGCCGCAACGTGTTCCCGAAGATGAACGTCACCTGGGGCACGTACCCGAACAACATCGGCCACACCTCGTCACCCGGGTGCTTCCGCTGTCACGACGACAGGCACAAGAGCAAGGATGGCCTGGTCATCAAGCAGGACTGCGATCTCTGCCACGATATGGAGTAACGGCTCCCGTTGCTCGTGGCTCGGCTCGCAGCTCGCCGTTCGCAGCTCGCGGCTCGGCCCCTATCGCGGTCGATGCTTTACGGTGCGACCTCGGTCTCCGGCGCCTGCCACGGCGCACTGCCGCCAGGGTTGAGGGACAGGGCGCGTTCGAGGCCGACAAGAACGAGGTCGGGGAGGAGAACATCGAACAGCTTTTCGCGCTCAAAGAGACGGGAGAATCCCCCGGTGGCAATGACGAGCGACGGCTGTCCTTGGAACGCGCGATCGCGAATCTCCCGCGTCAGCCCGGCGACCGCGGCGCGGTTGCCGAAGTACAGCCCGGACTGTATGCACTCGACCGTCGATCGCCCCACGAGCTCGGTGCTTGGGACGATTTCAACGTTGGGAAGACGCGCCGTGTTCTTCTCGAGCGCTTCCATTGAGATCCGGAGGCCCGGCAGGATGATCCCGCCCAGGTACTCGCGGCCGGCGCGCACGACGTCAAGGGTCGTCGCCGTCCCGAAGTCGATGACGATCAGGTTGCAGCCGGGATAGAGATGCGTGGCTGCGATCGCGTTCGCGATGCGGTCGGGGCCGACTTCGAGCGGATTGCGGTACCGGATTTTGAGACCCGTCTTGACTCCCGCCTGGAGGATGAACGGATCGAGCCTGAAATACTTGCGGCAACAGCTCCGGAGCGAATAGATGATTTCCGGAACGACGGAACAAAGGGCGATCTGCTCGACGCTGCCCGGGTCAGCGCCGTTTTCTCGAAGCACGCCGCGCAGGAACAGTCCCAACTCGTCGGAAGAGGTCGGCGACCGGGAGGGTTTGCGGAAGCGCATCGTCAGTTCCCGGTTCTGGAACACGCCGCCGAAGATCTGACTGTTCCCGACGTCGAGCGCAAGAATCATGGCCGGTCTCCCAGTGGGACGTTGTCGATCAGCCGGACGCCGCCGAGGCGCACCGCTCCCAGCCGGCGCCCGTCTCGGTCCTCGACGTAATCGACGGTGAACCCTGCCGCGCAGAGCGCGCGAGCTGCCCCCTCTGGAGTCGGCGAGGTGGACAGGGCCCGGTAGAACTGCGGGGCCTTCCGGCGGTCCGAGGGGCGCAGGCGGCGGTTCCGTGAACTGAGGGCCAACCCGTCGGGCTCGCGGACGGTCGCGCAGCCGATAACAGCGGTCGGCAGAAAGAACGCGGCGGCCATCCCGCGAACGAGGCTGAGCTGCTGCCAGTCCTTCTCACCGAAGTAGGCGCGCTCGGCCGAGGCGATCTGCAGGAGTTTGAGGACCACCGTCAGGACTCCGTCGAAATGCCCGGGCCTGTGGGCGCCTTCCATCACCCTCGAGAGCTCGCTCTCGGTCACGCGATAACGGAAGGCATCCTCGTACAGCTGCGTCTGATCCGGCACGAGGACGAACTCGGCCCCTTCGCCCTCCAGCAACGTGAGGTCGTGCTGCAGCGTCCGTGGGTACTGCGCGAGGTCGGCCGGGTCGTCGAACTGCGTCGGGTTGACGAAGATGCTCACCAGCGTTCGGTCGTTTTCCGCCCGGCTGCGTCGCACCAGCGAGAGGTGGCCCTCATGAAGCGCGCCCATCGTCGGCACGAAACCGAGCGTCAATCCAGCGCGGATCTGGGCGAGACGCTCGCGGCGCCACAGAGACGGGCTCTCGAGGACCGCCGTCACGAGTAGCTCTCCTCAGGTCCCGGAAATCGCGTCTCCTTCACGTCGGTGTCGTACTCGTTGAGTGCGTTGGTGAGAACGCGGTCCCCATCGAAGTACCGGCGGACGAATCGCGGGGTCGTGCCGGTGTCGAATCCCCACAGATCGTGCAGCACGAGGACCTGCCCATCGGTCGCGACGCCCGCTCCGATGCCGATGGTGGGGACCGCCACCTCCGAGGTAATGCGCGCGGCAAGCTCCGCCGGCACGCATTCGATCACAATCGAGAAGCAGCCCAGATCCTGCAGCGCATGCGCTTGACCGACCAGTTTCGCCGCGTCTCCTTCGTTTCTGCCCTGCACGCGGAAGCCGCCGAACCGATTGACCGATTGCGGCGTCAAGCCGATGTGTCCCATGACTGGTACGCCGGATCCCACGATGTGCGCAATCACGTCCTCGTGGCCGTCCACGCCTTCGAGCTTGACCGCCTCCGCGCCGCTCGTCACGAGAGCGCCGACCGCCCTCATCGCCGCCGGTATCCCTTTTCGGAACGACAGGAATGGAAGATCGGCGATCACGAACTTCCCGGCGGCCGCACGCGCGACCGCACGCGTGTGCATCGCCATGAGGCCGACGGTCGCCGCAAGCGTCGTGGGCTGGCCGTGCATGACCATCGCCGCCGAGTCTCCAACGAGAATGGCGTCCACATTCGAACGTGCGACGATGCGAGCCGACCAGGCGTCATAGGCCGTGACGATGGAGATCTTGCGACCCTCCGCTTTGAAGCGCGCGAAATCATGCACGGCGTTCATAGGCCCTCGCAAACGCGGAATACACGCCCTGGAACGGATCCCCTTCAAGGGCGTTCAGATTCGCCTCGACGGTCCCGGCGTCTCCGCGCACGAGCGGACCAGTGAGGGCCGCGCTGGCATCTGTGAGGAGGTTGGCTGTCATCTGCGTGAGGTACGGATGCGCCGCCGATGCGGGGATCCCGAACCGGTTCTGAAGCTCGTCGAACAGCTTCAGCCAGAGGATCGCCGAGAAGTTCGCGGCCATCACGCACAGCGCGTGATAGTACGGGCGCTCGGCCGCCGGAATCGTGAACGATGGATTCGGCAGGCCGGGCAGAAGCTGGTGGAACGGAGTTCCGCCCGACTCGAGAATGAATGGGATGTTGCGATAGGTCGTCAGGTCGTAGAGATCGCGGCCGAACGTCATGAGCGGATGTGCCGCTTCGGCGGCCTCGGTGGCGAGGGTTCCGGAGAAGTGGACCAGACGCTTTTCCCTCAAGGCAGGCCACGCGTCGATGAATGCGACGATCCCCGCATCCCGAATGAGAAGAAGGACGGTACGGCAGGAGGCGAGCGCTTCGAGCGGGCCCGCACCGGGCACGCGTCGGGACCAGGCGCGGACCGGAAGGCCGAGGAGGTCAAGGTAGTGGAGGATGTGTCCGGCGACGCGGCCGTCCCCCACGATACCGATCGGAGCTGTGTCGAGCGCGGGTACCTGTCCCATTGATCAGGTCCTTCGGAAAGACGTCCGTAAACCAACCGCTGAGAGGTCGCCGTTCAGGGAATCGGCGCCTCGACAATCATACCTTCAAACCGGCGGGCCGCTTGGTCTATTCTAGACGGCTCGCAGGAGGTGCGATGGTGACGGGCAATATCGCTCGCCGGGATTTCCTGAAGGCGGCCGCGCTGGCATCTGTCGCCGCCGCCGAGGGTGCCACACGCGCGGGCGCCGACACGCAGGCAGGGACTGCACCCAAGCCTGCGGACGTCCGGATATCTCGAGACCGCTACACGCCCGTTGCGGACTACCCGATCCAGCCGAAGCGCTATTCCGACGTGACGATCACGGACACCTTCTGGAAGCCGAAGATCGCGACCAACGCGGAAGTGACCATTCCTTTCGAAGTCCAGAAGCTCAATGAGCTGGAAAGAGACTTTGGCGGCAACGTTCTGGAAGCGGCGATCCTGTCGCTCGAGACACACCCGAATCCTCGTTTACAAGCGCAGGTGGATGCTCGCCTTCAACAACTGAAGCAGGCGCAAGGTCGCGGGAACGGCGGGTTCGAGGTCGCTGCAGCCTACTACAACACGAAGGGACGAAGAGACCTGCTCGACAACGCGATCAAGGTCGCCGACGCGCTGTACCGCGATTTCGTGGCAAACAACCCACCGTTCTCCGGAGGCGAGCGAGACGCGATCAACTGCATTCAGTTGTACCGGGCCACGCACGACAAGAAGCATCTCGATCTCGCGAAGCACTACCTCGACATAAGGGGACTGGCCAACTCGGTGAACCGGAGCAGGCACAATCAATCCTACAAGCCTGTCCTGGAGCAGAACGAAGCGGTCGGTCACGCCGTGAACTGCGTCACCCTCATGGTGTCTCTCGTGGATGTGGGCGTGCTGACCGGGATCAAGGACTATTTCAACGCCGCCCAGCGGATGTGGCTCGACGTGGTGGACCGGAAGATGTACATCACCGGCGGCGTCGGGACGACGGGGAACGAAGGGTTCGGCGAGCCGTATTCGCTTCCGAACATCTCCGCCTACTCTGAAACGTGCGCCGTGCTGATGTTCATCACGCTGAACCACCGACTCTTCATGGCGACGGGCGACGGCAAGTACATCGACGTGATGGAACGCGGCATGTACAACAACGCCGTCGCCGGCGTGTCGGCGTCCGGGGACCACTTCTTCTACGTCAACAGGCTGGCGAGCGCCGGCGACGGACGCGACACTCGCTGGCAACGGGCGTCGCTCGAGTGCTGCCCTCCGAATCTCGTTCGGTTTCTCGCATCCATGCCTGGCTTCGTCTACGCGCAGGACAGGAACGGCGCGATCTACGTGAATCTGTACGTGTCCAGCCAAACCTCGTTCGAGGTCGACGCGAAGGCGATCGGGCTGTCGGTCACGAGCGAGATGCCGTGGGGAGGCAAATCGAGGATCACCGTATCGACCGCGGACGCTGTGCAGGGCACCATCAAGTTGCGCATTCCCGGGTGGGCCCGCAACCGGCCCGTTCCGGGAACGCTGTACGCGTACGCCGACAAGATCCGCAAAGGGGCCACGGTGTCGGTGAACGGGAGAAGCGTCGGCGCCGCTCCCGATGCGTCGGGGTACGTGTCGCTCGATCGTCAGTGGAAGAACGGCGACGTGGTCGATGTGGAATTTCCCTTTGAAGTCAGAAGAGACGTAGCCGACCGGAGAGTGCCACAGGACCGGCGCCGGATCGCCGTGGAACGGGGGCCGATCGTCTACTGCCTGGAGTGGCCGGAGTCAGACAGCGGGCACGTCCTGAACTCGCTGTTCGATCCGGCTGTGGAGTTGACACCGTCGGTTGAGAAGGGACGCTTCGACGGCGTCACGGTGATCGGGGCGGAGGCCAGGAGTATCAGCAACCCATCGTCGCCCGCCAAGCCGGTCAAGCTGGTTCCTTACTACCTCTGGGCCAACCGTGGAGCGGGGGAGATGAGCGTGTGGTTGTCGACCGCGGGGTATGAGCCCGGCGACACCGGTCCTGCCGGCGGCTTCATCTTCTATGAAAACCCGAACTACGCGACCGACGGGTGGCGCTACCTGGAAACCGCTCCCTTCGATCAGAGCGCGGGCGCCAAGTGGGGATGTTTCCGGCGGGCGATCGCCGGTGCTCGCGGTACTGCCGTAGGGACAGGTAAACAGAATACGCTCGACATGCTGGCGGCCTGCACTGAACGGGCCACGGCCGCCGACTTGTGCGCGAATCTCAGCGTGAACGGGATCCGGGGCTGGTTCCTCCCGTCGAGAGATGAGCTGGCGCTGATGTATCGCAATCTGACAGCCGCGGGGCTCGGTGATTTTCGAGAAGGCAACGTCGCCGACAATTTCACCTACTGGGCTTCGTCGCAGCAGACGGCCGACATGGCGAATCACATCGATTTCGCTGACTCCGGCCGCCAGCATTACGACGACAAGGACTTCCCCCGGCGGGTTCGGGCCATCCGGGCGATTTGACGCTCTTCCAGTCTTCTGCGGCGGTTAGACCGTGCCTCGGTCGTCTGTGCCGCGCGGATCAGGGCCGAGCTCTCCGCGGCCGACGAGCACCGACTGACCGCCGACACGCACGCGGGTGATTTCGCCGTCGCGGCTGTCGATGGAGATGTGCACCCGGCTCGGCCTGCGCATGGCGACGCCTTGCAGGCTGAGCATCGAACGGGCGGCCTCCGGCGTGACGACGCCGTGGCGAAGCAGGTAGCAGCCGAGCGGGCCGCTGGCGGCGCCGGTCGCGGGGTCCTCGGCGACACCGAGCGACGGCACCAGCATCCGGCTGTAGACGGTTTCCTCCCGCCCACCCGGTCCATCCGTTGAAAAACAGAAGACCGGCAGCTCCGGAAGAGCCGCGGCGCCGAGGCAGCGCGACAGCGCGCGGCGCTCGACCGAGACTCGATCGACGGCGTCGCGCGTGACGAGCGGAACGAACAGGACTCGGAGAAGTTCATCTCGCGCGTGATGGTCTGCATCTGAGCGGCCGTGAGCGCGCCGGGCTCGGGAAACACCGCGAGCTGGTTGCCTTCGAACGGCCGGCTGGTAAAGACATCGAGGTGAAGGTATCTAATCATCTACTAGACCGGGGGGCTTCGCCCCGCCGGACCCCCAATCGCTGTCGCTCGCGGGGCCCCGTCGCCCCGCTCCGCTCCAGCGGGCGCGCCTGCGGCGCGCCTGGGCCATTATGCAGCTTGCCGCAAACGAGTACAGAATCATCGGTGGGAGCCGTGACAGACTGGACCGGGACCTTGTGGCTTCGGAGGAGCGTCGTTGGCCAAACGCGGAAAGAAGAATAGCGCGTCTCTGTTCGATTCGGTGGACGGCGGCGGAACGGCCGTCGATTCGTCGGGCCGCGGCGGCGGCGAGCCCGAAGCGGTCTCGCTGCACGAAGCGGCGCAATCGAGATACCTCAACTACGCCCTGTCGGTCATCACGTCGCGCGCGCTGCCCGACGTGCGCGACGGGCTGAAGCCCGTGCAGCGCCGCATCCTGTACACGATGTGGCAGCAGAACCTCACGGCCGCCGCGAAACACCGCAAGTGCGCGAAGGTCGTGGGCGACGTGATGGGCAACTACCATCCCCACGGCGACTCCGCGCTGTACGAGACGCTGGTCCGCATGGCGCAGTCCTTCTCGCTGCGCTATCCGCTCATCGACGGGTCGGGGAACTTCGGATCGCTCGACGGCGACAGCGCGGCGGCGATGCGCTACACGGAATGCCGTCTCGCGAGGCTGAGCGACGAGATCCTCGCGGAGATCGAGCAGGCCACGGTGCCGTTCCGGCCGAACTACGATGGCACACGCACGGAGCCGGTTGTCCTCCCCTCTCGCATCCCCAATCTGCTGATCAACGGCGCCACGGGAATCGCCGTCGGCATGGCCACGAACATTCCGCCGCACAGCCTCAACGAGGTGTGCACGGCGCTCATCAAGCTCCTGGACAACCCGGATCTGACCAGCGTCCAGTTGTGCCGCTACGTGAAGGGGCCGGACTTCCCGACGGGCGGCCAGATGCTCAACTCGCCGGAGGAGCTGAAGGAGATCTACAAGACGGGTTCCGGCGCGATCCGGCTGCGCGCCACCTGGGAGGAAGGGCCGGTCACGCGCGCCGGGAAGACGATTTACATCACCAGCGTCCCGTACACGATCAACAAGGCCACGCTCGTCGAGCGCATCGCCGACGTAGCGCTGAGCCGCAGGCTCCCGCCGCTCGTGGACGTCAAGGACCTGTCGACCGACGACGTGCGGATCGCGCTCGAGCTGAAGCGGGACGCGGACGAGAAGATGGTGATGGCGTACCTGTTCAAGCACACGCCCCTCCAGACCAGCTTCATCGTCAATCTCACGTGCCTGATCCCGACGGAGAACCCCGAGGTGGGGCGGCCCGAGCGGCTCGATCTGCACGCGATGCTCTGGCACTTCCTCCATTTCCGGCTCGACGTCGTGACGCGGCGGCTGGAGCACGAGCTCGAGGCGCTGAAGAAGCGCGTGCACATCCTCACGGGCTTCGAGAAGGTGTTCGACGCGCTCGACGAGATCCTGCGGATCGTGCGCAAGTCCGAGGGGAAGGCGGACGCGGCGCAGCAGATCATCAAGCGCTTCGATCTCGACGCCGACCAGACCGACGCGGTCCTCGAGCTGAAGATCTACCGGCTGGCGCGGCTCGAGATCCTGGTCATCCGCAAGGAGCTGGAGGACAAGCGCCGCCGCATGCGCCAGATCGGCACGCTGCTCAAGGACGAGCGCGCACGATGGGACATCGTCCGCGTCGAGCTCGAAGAGATCCAGAAGAAGTACGGCGACGCGAGGCGGACCTCCATCTCGAGCGACGCGGGCGAGGCGGAGTACAGCGCGGAAGACTTCATCATCGAGGAAGACAACGTCGTCATCGTCTCGCGCGACGGATGGGTGAAGCGGCAGAAGGAAGTGAAGGACGTGGCGACCACGCGACTGCGCGAAGGGGACGCGGTCATGGCCGTTCTGCCGGGGAGCACGCGCGCGTCGGTGGCGTTCTTCAGCAACTTCGGCGTCGCCTACACGTCGCGCATCACGGACATTCCCGCATCGACGGGGTACGGCGAGCCCATCCAGCGGTTCTTCAAGCTGAGGGACGGCGAGCGCATCGTCGCGGCGATGAGCCTGGATCCGCGCGTGGCCGGCAACATCACGCCGCGCAGGGAAGGCGAGGCGCCCCCCGTGCACGCCGTCGCGGTGTCGAGCGACGGCTACAGCCTCAGGTTCGGCCTGGAAGCGTTCGTGGAGCCCAGCACACGCGCCGGCAGGCGCTACGCGCGGACGGCGGAGGGGGCGGAGTGTGTCGGCGTCGCGCGGATCACCGGCGACGAGGTGCTGATTGCGGCGACGCACCAGGCGCGGGCGATGCTGTGCAAGGTCGAGGAGGTCAACTTCCTGTCAGGCCCCGGCCGCGGCGTCATTCTGATCAAGATCAGTCCCAAGGAGGACCGGGTGCTCGGCTTCATCGCGTCAACGGGCGATCGCGATCTGATGACCGTGGAGACGACCCGCGGAGCCGAGCAGACGATCAGCACGACGAAATACGAGGTCACCGGCCGCGGCGGCAAGGGGCGTGAACTGCTGCAGCGCGGTCAGTTCACGCGCGTGGTCACGCCGGCCCCGATGCCGTAAGCCCGCCTGTATCAGTTATTTGGCGGGACGATTTTGCGCCGGAATCTGCTCGGCCTTCCAGCGCATGGCGGTGAAAATCCGTGTCCGGCCGCTCGGATGATCGAAAAAGATCGCCTCCTCCCACGGGCCGGGCCGCAGCTTCCGATAGTCGCTCACCAGCAGCGCCGCCTCGGCAAAGCCGTCGGGCTGCCGGGCGGCATTCAGCCCGAACACGTCGGCCTCGTATTCATTCGTGCGGACAATCGTGTTGATGACCGGCGTCAGAACGAAGAGATACGCGCCCAGGATCAGCGCGAGCAGCGGCAGACCCGCTGGGTCCGCGACCCCCTCGACGCCCCAGCGCGCACGATGGCGTTCCGCCAGCCGCGGGTATGTCCAGCCGATGACGGCAAATCCAATCACGACCACCACCGAGAACGACAGCAGCATCTTGTAGGCGTGGTTCAGGACGTAATGTCCCATCTCGTGCCCCATCACCGCCTGGACGGCTTCCGGCGACCCGCGCTTCAACAGGTTATCGTTGAGCGTGATGCGTTCGGTGCCGAACATGCCGCTCACATTCGCGCTGATGCGCGTCGACTGCTTCGACGCGTCCATCTCCCACACTTCCGTCGCGTCGATTCCATTCGCCCGCGCCAGCCGCAGAATGGGCTGGCGAACCGCCTCGTCGCGGAGCGGCCTGTACGTGTTGAAGATCGGGTCGATGTACACCGGTCCGACCGTAAACATCAGCGCGAGAAACGCGCTGGTGACAACCGATGCCCACACCCACCATGTCCGCCCGCTGCGGCGCAGGACGGCGTAAAGAACCGCGACGAGCGCGCCGCCCATCACCACCGAGAGGCCGAAGCTCTTGAGCTGATCGCCGAACCAGCCGCCGAAGTCCTGCGTGGCGAGTCCGTATTGGTGCTCGCGTATGTACCCCGCGTACACCGTCAGTGGAAATGACAGCACGGTCGCAACAGTGATGAAGCCGACCCAGTACAGCGTCGCTTGCAGCATCGGACGCCTCGTGATCCGCGCGGCGGTCTGCCGCAGGCGCGCGGACCACCCCCCGTGCAGCAGGACGAGGAGGACCGCCGACGACCACAGGAAATTCCATAGCGTCAGCCAGTAGTTCCCCTCGAAGTACGCATCGGACCGTACCTTCTGTTCCGACGACAGTGAGTTGAGGTAGACCTCCGCCGCCGCCGCCGCTCCAATGGCCGCGGGATCCGGCGGAGGCACCGGCAGCCTCTGATCGGCGGCGGATCGCACCGGCGCCGTGAACACGAGGGCAAACATGAGGCTTCGCGCAATGGCGAGCGCCAGCCGGCGTGTGGGCATGGAGTAGGATTATAAGGATATGTCGGGGTGGGAGGAGTTCACCGGGCTGAACCGTGGGTATGTTCTCGCGCTGTACGAGAAGTACCGGAACGACCCCGGGTCGGTGGACGACGAGACGCGCGCGGTGTTCGATACCTGGGCGCCTCCCGCCGAAGAGGCCGCCGCCCCGGCTGCCGGGACACTGCCGGTCCGGAAAATCGTCGGCGCGGTCAACCTCGCCCAGTCGATCCGCCGATACGGCCACCTCGCCGCGCAGCTCGATCCGCTTGGAAACCCTCCGGCGGGCGATCCGGCGCTGCTCCCAGAGACGCACGGCGTTACTGAAGAAGATCTCCGCACCCTGCCCGCGAGTCTCGTGTTCTCGCCGCTCTGCGCCGGCGCCTCGAACATGCTCGAGGCGATCGACGCGTTCCGGCGCATCTACTGCTCGACCACCGGCTACGACTACGCGCACGTGTTCGTGCCCGAGGAGCGCCAGTGGCTGCGCAACGCGGCCGAGTGTGGCCGGTTCCGCGCCCCGTCCGATCCCATCGATCCGATTGCCCTCCTCGACCGGCTGACCGAGGTCGAGGCCTTCGAGCGGTTCCTCCAGCGCACGTTTCCCGGGAAGACGCGGTTCTCGATCGAAGGGCTCGACATGCTCGTCCCGATCCTCGACGAGGTGATCGGCGAGGCGGCCGAATCGGGGAGCCACCACATTCTGATCGGCATGGCGCACCGCGGACGGCTGAACGTGATGGCGCACGTCCTGAACAAGCCCTACGGCGAGATCCTCGCGGAGTTCAAGGACGCCGTTTCCTCCCGCAGTTTCCGTGAGGACATGGCGTGGACCGGCGACGTGAAGTACCACGCGGGCGCGCATCGCGCGATCGCGGGCGGCGCCGAGATGGACCTCGTCGTCTCGATGCCGCCCAACCCGAGCCACCTCGAAGCGGTGAACCCGATCGTGGAGGGCATGGCGCGGGCCGCCGGCACGTCTGCCGACACCCCCGGCGCGCCGTCGTTCGACGCGACGATCAGCGTTCCGATCCTCATCCACGGCGACGCCGCGTTTCCCGGACAGGGCATTGTCGCCGAGACGCTCAACCTCGGCCGGCTGCCCGGCTACAGCACCGGCGGCACGATCCACATCATCGTCAACAACCAGCTCGGGTTTACCACCGGACCCGAAGACGCATACAGCACGTCGTATGCGAGCGGCCTTGCGCGCGGCTTCAAGATCCCGATCGTGCACGTCAACGCCGACGATCCCGAGGCGTGCGTCGAGGCGGCGCGACTCGCCTTTGCGTACCGCGCGCGGTTCCAGCGCGACTTCCTCATCGATCTGATCGGCTACCGGCGGCACGGGCACAACGAGGGGGACGAGCCCGCGTTCACGCAGCCGTTGATGTACCAGAAGATCTCGTCGCATCCGACGGTGCGGGAGGTGTGGGCGCACACGCTCGTGCAGCGTGGGCTCGTGACGTCCGACGCGGTCACCGCGATGAACCGCCAGCGCATGGACGAGCTCCAGGCCGCGCTCGATGCGCTGAAGCCCGAAGAGGCCGCCCCCGAGCCCGAGCCGGCACAGCCGCCAGCCGGAGCGGCCGCGCGCACCGAAACCGCGGTGGCGCTCGACCGGCTGCGCGATCTGAACCAGGGCCTTCTGTCGGTGCCCGACGGCTTCACGATGCACCGGAAGCGCGAGCGCGGACGGGAAAAACGCGGCCACGCGTTCGACGCGCCGGGCGAGCGGACGATCGACTGGGCGCTGGCCGAGGAGCTGGCGATTGCGTCCATTCTCGCCGACGGCGTCAGCGTGCGCCTGACGGGCGAGGACGTCGAACGCGGGACGTTCAGCCACCGCCACGCGGTGTCCCACGACGTGAAGACCGGGCAGGTCCACGTGCCGCTGCAGACGCTGCCCCAGTCGCGCGCGGCCTTCGAGATCCACAACAGCCCGCTGACCGAGAACGCCGTCGTCGGGTTCGAGTACGGCTACAACATCCAGCAGCCGTCGCGGCTCGTCATCTGGGAAGCCCAGTACGGGGACTTCATCAACGGCGCGCAGGTGATGATCGACGAGTTCCTCGTCTCCGCGCGCGGCAAATGGGGACTGCGTCCCTCGCTCGTGCTGCTGCTGCCGCACGCGCACGAGGGCCAGGGGCCGGACCACGCGAGCGCGCGGCCCGAGCGCTTCCTCCAACTTGCCGCCGACCTCAACATGCGGATCGCCAACTGCACCACGTCCGCGCAGTACTTCCACCTGCTCCGGCGGCAGGCGGCGCTGCTCGAGATCGACCCGCTGCCGCTCATCGTCCTGACGCCGAAGAGCCTGCTGCGACATCCCCTCGTCGCGTCGGCGCCACAGGAGCTTGCGGAGGGGCGGTTCCGGATGGTGATTCCCGACGAGGACGCGCGGCCGCGGGCGGGAGAGGTTCGGCGGGTGCTCGTCTGTTCCGGGAAGGTCTACACGGACCTGGTCGCCGGCGAGCAGCGCCCGGCGCGGAATGACGTCGCGATCTGCCGCCTCGAGCAGTTGTACCCGGTAGCCACGCGCGATCTGCGGGCGGCGCTGGATCTGTATCCGAATGCCGCGGAGATCGTGTGGGTGCAGGAAGAGCCGGAGAACATGGGCGCGTGGGACTTCGTGCGGCCGTACTTGCAGGAGGCGGCCGGGAAGCGAGCGGTCGGCCGCGTCGCCCGCCCGCGCAGCGCCAGCCCGGCGGAAGGGTCCGCCGCGCGCCACGCGATCAACCAGCAGGCGCTTGTCGATCAGGCATTCGGCGAGGCGCCGGCGCGAGGCGGCGACGTCGAGAAGAAGGGGCGGCGCGACGCCGCGCTTACGAGCGCAAAAGGATGACGAGTTTCAGCTCGTGAGGATCTGATGCCAGCGAACATCGTCGTGCCGGAAGTCGGCGAATCGATCGTGGATGCGCGCGTCGCGCGATGGCTCCGGAAAGAAGGGGAGGCCGTCGAGGTCGGCGATCCGCTGGTCGAGCTCGAGACCGACAAGATAGACGTCGAAGTTGCGGCGCCACAGGCGGGGGTGCTCGGCCGGATCGCGCACAAGGATGGCGACGACGTGAAGGTGGGCGAGGTGCTGGGGGTGATCGAGGACGCGACCGGAAAGACGCGCGCGACGCCGGTCGCACGGAACGCCGCGGAGGAGCACGCGGTCGATCTGAGCCGGGTGCGCGGGAGTGGCGACGCGGGCCGGGTCATGAAGCGCGACGTGGAGCAGGCCGCCGGCGCTGCGGCACCCGCGCAGGCGCCCCAGCCGAAGGGTGCACCCGAGCCGCGCAAAGCGCCGTCGCCGCAGAGCCTGCCCGCCGTAGCGGGCGGCGCTATCCAAACACCCGCGAAGGCGGACCGCACCGAAGAGCGGGTCCGCATGTCGAAGCGGCGCGTGACGATCGCCAGGCGTCTGGTCGAGGCGCAGGCGACCGCGGCCATGCTGACCACCTTCAACGAGGCCGACATGTCCGCCGTCATGGCGCTCCGCGAGCGCCACAAGCAGGCGTTCAAGGAACGCCACGGTATCGGGCTCGGTATCGCATCCTTTTTCGTGAAGGCCTCGGTTGGCGCCCTCCGCGCATTTCCGCGCATCAACGCGGAAATCCAGGGGGACGAGATGGTGCTCAAGCACTACTACGACATCGGTGTCGCCGTGGGCGCGAGCGAAGGACTCGTCGTGCCGGTGCTGCGGGACGCGGATCGGATGACGTTCGCCGAAATGGAGCGCCAGATTCGCGACTTTGCGAAGCGCGCCGAGGACGGAACGCTGTCTCTCGCCGACCTCAAGGGCGGGACGTTCACGATCACCAACGGCGGCGTCTTCGGATCGCTCCTGAGCACGCCCATCCTGAATCCGCCGCAGGCGGGGATCCTCGGCCTGCACGCGATCCAGCAGCGGCCGGTGGCCGTCAACGGCCAGGTGGTCGTCCGGCCGATGATGTACCTCGCATTGACGTACGACCACCGCATCGTGGACGGCTCGGAGGCCGTGCAGTTCCTCGTTCGCGTCAAGCAGCTCGTCGAAGACCCCGGATCGCTACTGCTCGAATAGAATTACCCTCCACCTATGGCGGTGTCCGCCGGCACGCGGCTCGGCCCCTACGAAATCCTCGCGCCGCTTGGCGCGGGCGGCATGGGAGAGGTGTATCGCGCGTCCGATACGAGGCTGAAGCGCCAGGTCGCCATCAAGATCCTCCCGCCCCTGGTGGCGGCGGATCCCGAGCGCCTGGCTCGTTTTCAGCGCGAGGCCGAAGTCCTCGCGTCGCTCAATCACCCGCACATCGCGGCGATCTACGGCTCTGAAGAATCCCCTTCGATAGGCTCAGGGCAGGCGGGCGTGAAAGCCCTCGTGATGGAGCTGGTCGAGGGGCCGACCCTCGCCGACCGCATCGCGCAGGGGCCGATTCCGTTCGACGAGGCGCTGCCGATCGCGCGACAGATCGCGGCGGCGCTGGAAGCCGCGCACGAGCGCGGCATCATCCATCGCGATCTGAAGCCCGCCAACATCAAGGTGCGGGAGGACGGGACCGTCAAGGTGCTGGACTTCGGGCTCGCGAAGCTCGTTCAGCCCGACGCGGTCTCAGCCGGCGATCTGTCGCAGTCACCCACGCTGACGAGTCCGGCGCTGATGACCGGCATGGGGATGATCCTCGGGACCGCGGCGTACATGTCGCCGGAGCAGGCTCGCGGCCGGGCGGTGGACAAGCGCACGGACGTGTGGGCGTTCGGCGCCGTGCTGTACGAGATGTTGTCCGGCAGGCGCGCGTTCGACGGCGAAGACGTCACGGACGTCATGGCGGCCGTCGTCAAGAGCGCACCGGACTGGACGGCGCTGCCTCCGGACGTTCCGCCTCACGTTGTCGCGCTCATTCAGCGATGCCTCGAGAAGGACCGCAACGAGCGCATCGGCGACATCGCTGTCGCGCGGTTCCTGCTCGCCGGTCACGCGCCTCAGGGTCCTTCCTCCGGCGCGGCGGTCGTCACGCGCACGGCGGCCGGAGGCTGGCGCCGGATGGCGCCCTGGCTGCTCGCCGCGCTGGTGGCCGGCGCGGCCCTCGGATGGCTGCTTGCGTGGCGGCCAGCGGGCGCGATTCCCGTCGTGCACCTCCAGATGAGCGTGGCACCCGCCGATCAACTCATTGGATCGGCCGGCTCGGTGCGCCCCGCCCGCACAGCCCTGGCGATCTCGCCGGACGGACGATTCGTGGTGTTCGACGGCGCGCGAGGACCAGGCTCGCAGCTCTACATCCGCGCGCTCGATCGGCCGGAAGCGACGCCGATCGCCGGCACCGAAGCCGCCCTCGGTCCGTTCTTTTCACCCGATGGTGCGTGGCTTGGATTCTGGGCCGGCGACGCCATCAAGAAGGTGCCGCCGGCCGGCGGCGTTGCGGTAGTAGTCTGCGCGACGCCGCCCGGGCGCCGATGGGGCGCGAGCTGGGGAGAGGACGGCACGATCTTCTTCGCAGCCGGGGACGGAGTCTTCAAAGTGCCGTCAGCCGGGGGAACACCCGCCCCGGTGACCACGGTCGATGGGTCCAGGAACGAGCGGCACCTGCTTCCGCAACCGCTGCCCGGCGGCAAGGCGCTCCTCTTTACAGGCGTCACGGGTGAGGACTGGGAGACAGCCAACATCATCCTGCAGCCCCTCCCGGGCGGCGAGCAGCGGATCCTGATTGCCGGAGGCGTGGACGCTCGCTACGTCGACACGGGACATATCGTCTACCTGAAGAACGCAACGTTGATGGCGGTTCCTTTCGACGTTGGTTCGTTGAAGGTGACCGGCGCGCCCGTGGCGCTCATCGCCGACGTCATGCAGGCCGTCAACGCGCCGAACTCCGCGAATGAATCAGGGTCGGGCCAGTTCGTCGTGTCCTCATCGGGGACGCTGCTCTACGCGCTCGGCGGGATTACCCCGGCACGCCAGCAGGCCCTCGTGTGGGTCGACCGCAAGGGCGCGGAGCAGCCGCTGCCCGCCGCGCCGGGCCCGTATTTCTCCCCGCGACTCTCGCCCGACGGGCGGCGTGTGGCGGTCACGGTCAGACGGGGCGCGAGCCGAGCCACCGACCTGTGGGTCTACGACGTGAGCCGGGGTGCGCCTACCCGTCTCACCTTCGACGGCAGCAATACGTCGGCTTGGTCTCCCGATGGCAAGCGGCTGGTGTATGGATCGGGGAGCCTCTACGCGGTCAACGCCGATGGCGGCGGCAAGCCCGAACGCATCGCGACGAGCGAGTACAACCAGATTCCATCTTCGTGGTCGTCTCGCGGCAACGCGATTGCTTTTCTGCAGCGGGTAGGGCCCGTAGGGGCCGTTCGCGAACGGTCCCTACAAGACAACGGGATATGGGTGCTTCCAATGGACGGCCCTCCCGAGGGGCGCCGGCCACGGCTGTTCCTCCAGTCCCGGTTCAACGTGACGGCGCCTGATTTCTCTCCGGACGGACACTGGATTGCGTACGTCTCCAATGAATCTGGCGCGTCCGAGGTGTACGTGCAGCCCTACCCGGGTCCCGGCGAGAAGACCCGAATTTCGACGAACTTCGGTATCGAGCCGATCTGGACGGCGGGCGGCCGTGAAATCCTCTACCGGACGTATACACGTACACACCTTCAGGTGCTGTCGGTGGCGGTCCGCTCGTTCTCTCCGTTTCAGATCGATGCGCCTCGTCTCCTGTTCGAGGCGCCGCTCGGCGTGTACGATACGACGGGACCGACGCGGGGATGGGACGCGACGCCGGACGGCCTGCGGTTCCTGATGGCAAAACCGATTACGCCCACCGACAAACCCGTGACGGCGATACAGGTGGTGCTGAACTGGACGGAAGAGTTGAAGCGCCTGGTGCGTTAGAGGCTCAACCCCTTCTTCAGGATCGCGATCTGCGCGGCATGATACACGTCGTGCTGCACGATGCCGTGGAGCAGCACGTAGTACGACACGCCGGATCCGATGGAGCGATCGCGCTTGTCGTTGGTGGGTTCGAGGAGTTTCTCTTCCGGGAAATCGCGGAGCGCGCGCGTCAACCCGCCGTGCGCCTCCTGGAGACGGACGCGCGCCTCGCGCCAGCGCTGCTCGGTCGCCTCACCGACCGGCGGCCAGTCTCCGTCCTGGGGAAGTGCCGCCTCGGCGCCTGCGAGCCGCCGCCGCACTTCCTTCTTCCACGCGGTGACATGGAGCAGGATCTCCCAAATCGAGTGCGCGCCCGCGATCGGATGGGCGGCGGCGTGGGACGCGCTGAGCCCCTCGAGGATGTGGAGCAACGGCGAGCCGTGCCACGGATCGCCGTCGTGCTCGCGGGACAGCTCGTCGATGATGCGCGAAACCTCTGACATTGGGCTGGACCTCTTCACTCACTTCTCTGCGAGCAGCTTCTCGATGAGCCCCGCCAGGACGAGCCCGGCGAATTCCATGGCTACTTCTCCTTCCGCGCGCCGGCCGTGATGGTCACGTCCACCGGCAGCGCCTGCGTGAAGGGACGCAGGCACATGCGGTCGCTGCACGCCTGGAACGTGACTTCGATCGGAACCGTGTGCTTTCCCGCCTTCGCATCGCGTGCTGCGGCCAGAGGGACGGTCATCGTCGTCTTGCCTTCGTAGAACTGCGTCTCCGTATTGAAGTTCGGATCGACCGCCACGGTTGGCGCGGGCGCGTCGATGTCCTTGACGTTGACGGAGAAGGGCTGCCCCTTCGCGACAGCGACCATGAGCGGAGGCGGCCCGTCAGGGGGCTGTGTCAGTGCATACAAGTGCCATCCCTCTTCGACGTCGGCCGTGAGCTGCACTTTGACAATGCCCCCGGCGTTCACGGAGGTGGACGGCGCCTTCGCGCTCCACTTGATGACATCGGTGGGCCGCTGTGCATAAAGGGAGGGCACGGGGGCGAGGATCAGCGCGAGCAGGACGAGGAGTATTCGGCGCATCCGCACATATTACTCCCAGGAGGGCGCGGAGGAGGCGGAGGTCACGGGAACGGTTGACACGGAGGCGCGGAGAGCACGGAGACGCACGGAACTCGCAGGTCGCATCGATGGGCGTACGGCGGGTCTGGGCCGGCCCTCCGGGCCGGCGACGGAGGTGGTCTGAGATCCGCAAACACAAGCACGCGACAACTGCAGGCGTGTTTGTGTTTGCGGATCTCAGACCACCTCGCCGCGCGAAGCGCGGCCAGACCCGCCTCCGTGCGTCTCCGTGTGCTCCGTGCCTCCGTGTAATGTGGTTGCTCCGCGCGCTCCGTCTCCTCCGTGCACGTGTTACGATCTCCCCGCTCAGCAATGGCCACGTACACCGCAAAAGACATCACGGTCCTCGAGGGCCTCGAGCCGGTCCGCAAGCGGCCCGGCATGTATATCGGCGGCGTCGGCTCCACCGGGCTTCATCACCTCGTCTGGGAGATCCTCGACAACTCCGTGGACGAGGCGATGAACGGCTACGCCTCGAACATCACGGTCACCCTCCACGAGGACGGCTCCTCGATCACGATTGCCGACGACGGGCGGGGCATACCGGTCGACAAGCACCCGAAAACGAAGAAAAGCGCCGTCGAGGTGATCTTCACCACGCTGCACGCGGGCGGCAAGTTCGAGCCCGGCAACTACAAGACCGCGGGGGGCCTCCACGGCGTCGGCGCCAGCGTCGTCAACGCGCTATCGAAGGAGCTGATTGCGACCGTCCGGCGCGACGGCGCCGAATGGGAGCTCCGGTTCAAGCAGGGACAGCCTGTCGGCGCGTTGAAGAAGATCGGCCCGGCTCGCGGGAGCGGGACGACCGTGTTCTTCCGGCCCGATTCCACGATCTTCCCCAAGGTCGAATTCGACGCGGACACGATCAAGCAGCGGCTGGAAGTCTCGAGCTACCTCCACAAGGGAGTGAAGATCGTCTTCGAGAACGCCGCGGCGGGCGACCGGACCGTTTTCCAGCACACCGAGGGGCTCGCCGACTACTTGAAGACGATCCTGCGGGAGCGGTCCGCGATTCCCGTGCACGAGGCGCCGTTCACGCTGGAGAAGCAAAGCGACGAATCGGGCATCAAGCTCGACATCGCCCTTCAGTGGACGCAATCGACCGATGAGCACGTGCGCAGCTACGTCAACGGCATCCCGACGGGCTCGGGTGGCACGCACGAGAACGGGTTTCGCGCCGGTCTCGGCAAGGCCGTCCGCAACTTCATCGAGACCCACAACCTGTCGCCGAAAGGGGTGACGCTGACCGCCGAAGACATTCGCGAGGGGCTGGTGGCGGTCTTGAGCGTGTTCCTCGCGGATCCGCAGTTCCAGGGACAGACCAAGGACCGGCTGAACAACCCCGAAGTGCTGTCGGCGATCGACTCGCAGGTGCGGCCGGCGCTGGAACACTGGCTGAACACGAACATCAGCGTCGCCGAATCGATCGTCGCGCGCGTCATCCTCGCGGCCCGGGCGCGCGAGGCCAGCCGCGCGGCCCAGCAGGAGGTCGCGCGCAAGACGGCGACGTCAGGCCGGCTGACGCTCCCGGGCAAGCTCAGCGACTGCACGTCCCCCGGACGGGAGGACAGCGAGCTGTTCATCGTCGAGGGGGACTCGGCCGGCGGCTCGGCGAAGCAGGGGCGCGATCGCAGCCGCCAGGCGATCCTGCCGCTGCGCGGCAAGGTGCTGAACACCGAGAGCGCGTCGATCGCGAAGGTGCTCGAGAACAAGGAGCTGTCCGATCTGGTGACCGCGCTCGGCTGCGGCCTCGGGAAGCACTTCGATCTCGCGCGGCTCCGCTACGGGCGCGTCATCGTCCTGTCGGACGCGGATTCCGACGGACACCACATCGCGACGCTCCTCATGACATTCATCTACCGGCACATGCCGGGCCTCATCGCCGCCGGCCGCCTGTTCCTGGCGCAGCCGCCGCTCTATCGCATCGATGTGGGCAAGGAGACGTTCTGGGCGCTCGATGACGCGCACCGGGACCGGCTGCTGAAGCTGCACGGCAACGGCAGCGCGAACCCGGAGATCACGCGCTTCAAGGGACTCGGCGAGATGATGCCGAAGGTGCTGTGGGAGACGACGATGAACCCGCGGACCCGCAGGCTGCTGCGCGTGGAGATCGTCGATCAGATCACGACGGACCGGGTGATCAACGAGCTGATGGGGAAGGATCCGTCCGCGCGGTTCCGCTTCATCATGGACCGCGCTGAGGAGGCAGAAGAGCTCGACGTCTGAACCAGCTTCCAGCTTCCAGCTTCCAGTTTCCAGCTCCCAGCTCCCAGCTCCCAGCTCCCAGCTCGCAACTCGGGGCTACGGCTTCCGCTCCGGGTATTTGGGTGATTCAACGCCGATGCCGCCCGCGGCTCGCGCTGAAACCGCCCGGCCGCTTCGCAATTTCCGGAGGCGGACGAGCGGCGGAAAATCCGGGTCAGCGACGGCGAGGAGCCTCGCGAGCTCCTCCTCGAGCGCGCGCGCTTCCGCCTCACGCCCGAGGCTCCGATCGAGCTCCGCAAGCCGCAGCTGCAGACGCATCCAAAAATAGTGGCCTGTCAGGCTTCCGGCGGCGCTCGGACGCCGCGCCGCGAGCGCAGCTCTCAGCACGCCAGCAGCGTTCTCGACGTCGGCGTTGCGCAGGTGCGCGGCGGCGAGAGCTTCGGCGCCACGGCAGAAGAGCTGACTGCCCGCCGCCGCCCGCGGCGGGTTGTCGATAACCGGTCGGAGCAGCTCGACTGCCGCATCGACGTTGCCCCGTGCCAGCGCAAGGTCGCCGTTCAAGTACGGAATGCTCGACTCGAAAGACTTCCGGCCGCCCTCCACGTCCAGTCGAGCGTCCTCGAGCAAGCCTCCCCGAATCTTCAACCAGACGGTGAGGAAGAACGAGGTCGACGAACCGGTACCCGTCGTGATGATCGGTGATTTGAACCACGCCTCGTACGCCGGCGCCAGCCTGGCGTACGTACCGGGCCAGAGGTCCGCCGCAGGCAGATCCGAGCCGGTGGTGAGCTGCTTGACGCGCGTGAAGTAGCGACGCGCTCCCTCGAAGTTCTGGTGCCGCATCAGGGCCACGCCCGCCGAATAATTCTCCGCCACACTCGTGGGACGCAAATCCGCCAGACGCGCCGAGTGAACGGCAAGCCTCTCGACATCCTCGAGCCGTCCGACCGTGCGGTACGCGGTCGTCAGATTGTTGAGGGTCCATCGATGATCCGGATCGAGCCGCAGCAGGAGCTCGTACTGGGGGATTGCTTTTTCAAATTCCCGGCGCAGCGAGTGATAGCTGCCGATGATCCAATGCCGTTCCTGCTCGGTGGCGTTGTCGGCGAGCTGCACCGCTCTCGCCGCGGCCGCCTCGACGTCCGCTGCCGGCGCCGCGTTGCGCTGAAGCGTCCAGGCGAGCCAGATTTGTGCGGCCGCGAACGCGGGATCTTCCCGAACGGCCTGCCTCGCGAACTCCAGGGCCGGCCGCCAGTCGCCTCGGTCTCCGAGACGGTACGAGTCCGTGTAGAGCCGGAGCGCGGTCAACGACGGTGTGGTCACCCTTTCGAGCCGCCGATCGTCCTGGTGTACGGCCTGGCGTGATTCACCGAGCGCCTCGCGCACACCATTGGAGAGACGGCGCAGAGCGCGGGAAAGATCCGAGGCCGCGGCCGCCTCTTCGGAGACGCTCGCCGTCGCCGCGCCGTCGGCGGGGTCCAGCACGACCGCGCTCAGCAGGTACGCAGGACCCAGCCGCTCGAGCCGGCCCGCCAGGATCGCGCGTATTCCACCATCGCGCATGCTGATCTCGCGGCCGATCTTCGCGTCCACGCGCGTGTCGGCCGGCCGCCCCATCAGTCGCAGCGTGTCCTCGATGCGAACCCGTGGCGCCACGTTGACGAACCGCGAGTTCGCGAGCTCGCGCTCGAACGCCGCCTCAATCGTGCCGTCGAGCAGCGCCTCGCCGGTCCGGTTCTCGAAACTCGCGACGAGCACCCAGTCGCGCGCGGCGAAACCGAGGCTCGCGCCGCGCGCATGAGGCCCGAGCGGCAGCCCTCCGAACCTCCATGCCGCCAGCGCGCCGGTCAATACGAGCACGATCACGCCGAGTCCAGAAAGCGCGACCCGACGCAGCCACGGCCTGTCCGGCACGGCGTCATACGGCTCCGATGGCACGGGGAGATCCGCCGCGCGCGCGCGCGCCAGCGTCGATTCGAATGCCTCAGCGGTCTCGTAGCGGTGCGCTGGATTCGCTTTCACTGCGCGCTCGACCGCCTCGACGAATGGCACCGGCAGATCAGGGCGTGCCTGCCGTAAGTGAAGCCGTGTGCCGCGGGCGTGCCGCGCTCGAAGCTCTTCAGCCGTACTGCCGCTGACCGGATGTCTGCCTGTGACAAGGAAGAAAAGCAGGACCCCAAGGCTGTAGATGTCCGAGCGGACCGTCGCGGGTCCAGCGTCGAACAACTCAGGTGCGAGATAGAGCGGCGTGCCGGCCACGCCGCGCGCCGCACGTCGCGACGACTCTTCGGCTCCAGCGCCGAAGTCCATGAGCACGATCCGTCCGCCCGGCTCACGCATCACGTTCTGCGGCTTGACGTCGCGATGCACCAGCCCCGCGTCGTGCACTGCGGCCAGCGCCCGGCACAGATCGATGCCAATCGCCGCCGTCTCGCGCGCACCGAACGGTCCGTTGGCCGCAACTGCGTCGCCGAGGGTCGATCCCCGGATGAACTCCATCCAGAGGCCGGTGCGTCCGTCGACGACGTCCGCGCCGTGCACCGTGACGACGTTCCCGTGACGAACGCGCGCGAGGAGCCGTGCTTCGCGAATGGCGTTGGGCGCCGGCACCGTGCGACCGGTTCGGAGCACCTTGAGCGCGACCTCACGTTCGAGCCGGGCGTCCCACGCGCGGTAGACCTCGCCGAACCTGCCGCTGCCGATCGGTTCGAGCAGCCGCAGCGGACCCCATGCGGGAGCCGCCGTACGACGATCGCGGCCCGCGTCCGAAGTATCCGGAGGATCCGAACAGGCCGATGCGGAGCTGATCTCGGACCGGCGGAACGCACCCACCCGCGCGAGCATTTTCAGGTCCCGCACGACGCATCGCTCCGCGTCGGTGTCGGCGATGGATTCCGCCGCGGCCCAATCGACATCAGAGCCATCCGAGACGGCCGCAGCTATGTCGATGAGACGCCGTTCGCGGTCATTCATGGCCTATTTCTTCCGCGAGACGCAGCAGCGCGCGCGTGACGGCCATGCGCGCCGCATCGGGCGAAGGCCGGCCAAGCACCTGCGCGAGCTCCTCGTACGTGCAGCCCATTTCGAGGCGCCCGACGATGGCCTCCCGTTCTTCCGGCCGCAGACGTCCGAGCGCGGCCTCGTACCGCGCAGCCGCCTCGCTGCCGATCGCCTCTTCGAGCGGAGACGGCGCCGGGTCGACCTCCCCGGAATCGAGGGTCTCGGGCACCGGCCGGCAGCCGGCGCGGCGGATCTCGTCGCGTATCCGGTTCAGCACGGCCTGCCTCAGATACGCGAACAGCGCACCCGATCCGCGATGCTCGAACGTCTCTAGTCTTGAAAACGCACGAATGACCGCTTCCTGAACAACGTCGTCTGTTTCGGACATGCCGCGGGCCCACCCCGGCAGCCGTCCGTGCGCCCATCGGAGGAGCGCGGGCAGGTAGCGGGCGATGAGCAGGTTCGTCGCCTCTTCGTCCCCGACGCGCGCGCGGCACAGGAGTTCGAAGCTGGACTCCGCGTCCGAGGATGCCGGCGCTCGGCCCCCTGGGGCTTCGTCTGTCATAACTGTCTGAGCAGGCTGCCGATCTTAGTCCCCTGCCGGCATTCATGCCAGCGTATTTCCCCGCCGTACGGACCCACCGCGCGCGGCGTTCGCTTCGCCCGCCTGCCTGCGTTTTCCCAGGTAGAGCCCAAAAGAAATCGACGCGGATTTGACGAAGTTGTGTCCGGAACTTGACACGGTTGTGACACTTCCGGCGCGCGAAAGGCCGACACTCCGTGCCACAACCATAGGAATGGAGGAACGATGAAGGGCATCCAGGCTTTCCGTCGGACGGCGGCCCTCCTGGCGTGTGTGTCCGCACTGACTCTCGCCGGAATCCAGCCAGCGGTGGCGGGCGGCCAATCCTACGGACTTTCCGGCAGAGTGACCAATCAGTCGGGCAGCCCGCTCGCTGGCAGTGTCGTCGACGTCTTCGAGGCGGGGACCACAACACTCGCGGCGAACGCCGTCACCGATCCTGACGGTGTCTACTCCACTGCGATTTCTGCTGGAACGTACGACATCCGCGTAACACCGCCGCCCGGCACCGGGTTCGGCACGGCGACCGCGCCAGGCCGGACGATCACAGGCAACACCACGCTGGATTTCGTCCTCGTGCCCATCGGCTCCGTGACACTGAGCGGCCGGGTGCTCGACGGACAGGGTGTGCCACTTCCGAACCAGTACGTCGTGCTGACACCGTCCGGCGGGGCAGACCTTCCGCAAATCCAGACGGACACCGACGGCAACTACTCGTTTTCGGTGGCCTCGGGCGACTACGCCGTAACGGTATGGGGTTACCCGAGCGCACCGGCGGCCGCACCCACCTACTACTATTTCCGGCTCACGTCCGGGCTCACGCTGACTGGAAATCTCACATTCGACCTGAAGCTGCCGGTCAAGCGCGTCGACGTGCACGTGCAGACTCCGGACGGAAATCCGGTGGTGAACGCAGCCCTCACGACGACCGGGATCTACAGCTACATCGGCATCGGACCGGCGACCGGCTACGGATTCTCGAACTACTACTCCTGGTACGGGCGTGTTCGAGCTGCCGCAGACGCTGACGATTCAGGTCGTGAGTATCCCGCGACGGGTCAATGGCGGTGGAACGGTTGCGAACAACGGCGTTCGCGCGACGTTCGGGTTCACCGCGGAAGCTGGCAAGACAGGTTCACTCTCCTATGTCGAGCATCGCCCTGACGCCGCTGTGCGGCTGAAGAGTACGACAATCGAGACGGTGTGGGTCGTCGGGAATACCGCGACGATCATCGGGCGCGCGACGGTCAACGGCACCGACGGATACACGTTCAGGCTAACGGCCGTCGACAACGGCGAGCCCGGCCGCGACGATCTCTATGGATTGGAAGTACTCGATCCCGACGGCAACATCGTCGGGGATTTGACGTACACGCCGGTCGTGCTCACAGGAGGGAATGTACAGATTCACAAATGAGCGCGCGCGCATGCCAGAGAGGCGGAAAGGCCGGGTGGGCCGCACGTTCGGAGCCCATCTGGCCTTTGCGTTCGCCTCTGTGCCGCCGCGCCGCCGGAATCTTTCGTATGCGGAGGATGTCATGTTGAAACGGGCGCTCATCCACCAAGCTGTTCTTGCCCTGGTCGTCGCAGCCTGTCTTACGCCCGCCGGCGCATCCGCGCAGGTGCTGATCGCCACGATCGAGACCGGGTCCAACCCGCATGCCGTTGCCGTGGATTCGGCCGCCAATCGCGTCTATGTCGCCAATCACTATGCGGGCACGGTGTCGGTCGTCGACGCGCTGACCAACACCGTGGTGTTCACAGTGCCGGCCTACGCCGCCTGGGATCTGGCGCCGAACCCCACGACCAACCGGCTCTACGTGTCCAGAGAGGCAGCGTGGGTGTACGCAGTCTTCGACTCCACCAACGGGTCGCTGCTGGCGACGGTCCCCGCCCGTGGACGAGCGGGATACATCGCCGTGAATCCTCGCACGGATCGTGTGTACGTGTCGAACACCTACGACAACGTGCTCCGGGTGTTTGACGGTACGACACACGAGCAGATAGCAGCCGTTCCCGTGAGCAACTGGCTGTCAGCGCGGGTCGTCGACGTCGAAAGGAACCTCGTGTATGCGGCCAACTACGGTGCGGGGACGCTGCTCGTACTCGACGGCGCGACGAACACCGTGATCGCCGACGTGTTCCGGGGGACGTCCGGTAATTCATGGGGCGTCGCGGTCAATTCCCGGACGAACAAGATCTACCTGACAAAGCTCAACACGATAGGCGGCGGCCAGCTCGTCGTGCTGAACCGTGACACGCTCGAGACGATCAAGACGCTGACGCTGGATGGCGCGGCCGGTGTTGCCGTCAACGAGAGGACAAACCGGGTCTACGTCACCTTGTACGGCCAGGGCTCCATGGCCGTGCTCGATGGCGCCACGGATACGGTCGCTACGTACGTTGCTGTGGGCGGCAAGTGGCCCGAGCGGGTGCAGGTCCACACGGATCTCGGCCGAGTCTACGTGACGGACGGATTCACCACCAACACGGTTTCCGTGTTCCAGGACGTCCCGCCGAATGCCGCGCCAACGGCGAATGCCGGACCCGATCAGACGGTCGAATGCGCGGGCTGCGCCGGCACACCGGTAACACTCGACGGGTCGGCATCGACCGATCCGGATGGCGATCTGTTGTCGTACGCGTGGCGGAATGCCGAGGGGACGGTCGTTGGCTCCGGCGCACAGCTTGCGACCAGCGTACCGCCCGGAACGCACACCTTCACGCTGACGGTCACAGACGGCGACGGGGCGACTTCGTCCGACACCGTCGACGTGACAGTGCAGGACACCGCCGGGCCGGAAGTGACCAGGGCCACCGCGGCACCGGCGACGCTGTGGCCACCGGACGGGCGCGTGGTACCGGTCAGCATCACGGTGGATGCGACGGACGCGTGTGATGCGAGCGTCTCGTGCCGGATCGTGGCCGCGCGCAGCAGTGAGTCCGAGACCGTGCGCGGTGCGGGCAACCGCGCGCCGGACGTGGAAATCACCGGGGTGCTGACGCTGCAGCTGCGAGCCGAGCGGTCGGGCAGCGGTCCCGGCCGGATCTATACCGCCACGATCGAGTGCCAGGACGCCGCGGGAAACGTCAGCACGCGTGACGTTCAGGTGCGCGTGCCGCACGATCGCCGATAGGTCTGTGAGACGGGAGCGGCGAGCTGCGGACTGCGAGCTGCGGACTGCGAGTTGCGGACCGCGAGCGGCTGGCACTCGAGCGGCGTGACGACCACGGTCACGGGCGCGGTGAAGGGGTCAGCGTAGCTGGTGCCTGCACCAGCAGAACGATCTTTCCGACATGTTCCCCGGATTCGATGCGCCGGTGCGCGTCGGCGGCCCTCGCGAGCGGGAAGGTGCGATCGATGACGGGCGCCACCGTGCCGTGTGCCAGCAGCGGCCACACGTGTGTTTCCACCTCGCGGGCGAGCGCTCCTTTTTCTTCGACCGTTCGCGCCCGCAGCGTCGATCCGGTGATCGTCAGGCGGCGCTGCAGCACCGGCGTCAGGTTGAAGGCCGCGCGCGCGCCGCCGATGAGCCCGATTTGCACCAGGCGCCCGTTCATCGCCAGCGCGTCGATGTTTCTCGGCAGATAGTCGCCGCCGATGATGTCGAGGATGACATCGACGCCGCGCCCCGCCGTCGCGGCGCGGATCGCCTCGACGAAGTCTTCCTCGCGGTAGTTGATCGCCCGTTTCGCGCCCAGGCGCACGCAGGCCGCGCATTTCGCGTCGGTCCCGGCTGTCGCGTAAACCTCGCCGCCGAAGGCGCGGGCCAGTTGGATGGCGGTCGTGCCGATGCCGCTGGTCCCGCCGTGCACGAGGACCGTCTCACCCTCGCGCAAGCCGGCGCGCTGGAACAGGTTGGTCCAGACGGTGAAGAAGGTCTCGGGGACCGCTGCGGCCTGGCGCATTGAAAGGCCGGCCGGAATCGGCAGGCACTGCGCTGAGGGGACGACGCAGTACTCCGCGTAGCCGCCGCCGGCGACCAGGGCGCAGACGCGATCGCTCACGCGCCAACGGCCTTCATTCGCCGCCGGTCCGAGCGCGGCGATCGTGCCGGCGATCTCCAGGCCAGGCACGTCCGACGCGCCAGGAGGCGGCGGATACTTGCCCATCCGCTGCATGACGTCCGGACGGTTGACGCCGGCCGCTTCAACCCGGACGAGGACCTCTCCATCGCCCGGTACCGGGACGGGCCTCTCCACCGGGCGGAGGACCTCGGGGCCTCCCGGCTGCGCAATCTCTATCGCGATCATGGCACCTACAGAACCTCTAGAACCATGTAGAACCATGTAGAACCCTCTAGAACCTTGGAACCTGAAGCATCATTCCAGGTCCGCCGGGAGCCGCGGAGATGAGAGGAGCCGCTCGAATTCCTCCCAGCGCTTCGCCGGGTCATCCGCCGTCCCGCCGCGCGATTCGATGTAGCGCCGGACCATGTCCTTCCCGAGGTTGTAGTTGATCACATAGCTGCGGTACTGGTCGAAGAAGCGGACGCGCTGCGCGGCGCGATCGTGCGCCATCAGCGCGTGCCGCTCGAGCCATGCCGTCGCCTGCGCGGCATCGATCTCGCGGTTGATGTACCGGCGCGCGGCTTCGTTTCCCGCATACGCGAGCTGGTCCACCAGCCCCTGCACCTCGTAATAGTCCGCGGCGCGATCCGGATCGAGCCCCGCTTCCGGAAAGAGCACCGTCTCCTCGAACTCCACCCGCTCGCGGCCGGGGAACGCCACCTCGATGCCGAAATTCGCCGTGCCCTCCGCGATGAGCGACTGCGGCGAAAAGAGCGCATAGACCGTGAATTCCATCCAGCCGCGATCGCGGACGAGGTGCTTCTCCAGCAGCGCGTTATAGACGTGATGTCCCGGATAGCCCTCATGGCAGGCGAGGTCGATCGCCCGGTCGATGTAGATGGGCAGATCGGTGTTGACCTGGATCAGGCTGCGGTAGCCGCCCTGGTACCAGTTGTAGCCGCTCCAGGACTTGTTCGTCACGTACTCGACCGTGAACTGCTCGTCGCGTGGCAGCGACACGTGCCGAAGTGTGCGCTCGCGACCGGCCTCGATGGCCCGCTGGAATACGCGATCCAGCCTGTCGCGCGGGATCACGAAACCACGGCGGTACTGTTCGTACCGCTCGACGAGGGGCGGGCCGCCAGGAAACCGCGCCGCGAGGCGGTCGAGGACCGCCTGAAAGTGAGAATCGGGCTCGGTCGGCGCCACCGCGTCGTACAGCGCGCGCGACTCCTCGTCGAATGAGAGACGCTCTCCGTTCAGCATCCGCACGCGTGCGGACAGCGCGGCCAGTTGCCGCCGCACGTACAGGAGGCGCAGGCGCTCCATCTCGGCGGCTGGCTCTGGCTCGCGCGCGAGCGAGGCGGAGAGCGCCGCCGCTTCGGACGCGATCGCGTCCAGGCTCTTCTTCGGCGAGGTCGCGGTTGCCTTCCACGCAGGCGGCCCGTAGTACGCGTCCACGTAGTCCGCGTCGTGCTGGCCGAGCGCGAGGACCAGCGCCACATACCGTTCGGCAATCGTGTTCATGTCGGTTGGATCTTCCCGCCGCGCCCGGGTGGTTTCTCCCGTTGTCCTCGGGTGTTTTGCCCGGTGTTTTCGGTCCACGTTCCCGCCAAAAGCGGTTGCCCGCCCGATTGTTGCGCGCGCCCCCAGGCCGTATCTTGACACCAGAACAGCAACGGAGGTGGCCAATGGCAAAGAGACTCATGAAATTCCACGGCGGCGACGAGGTGCGGTTCGGGTTCTACTGGAACGTTCGCGAGTGGGAGGCGCAAATCGTCCCGCGCGAAGGCGGCGAGCTGAAGGGACGCGCGGACGTGACTTACGTGCGGCTGCCGCTGCTGGCGCTGCTCGTGCTCGCGCCCATCATGGGCGGCGTCTACGCCATCTTCCTCCCCTTCATCGGGATCGCGATGGTGCTGATGTATCTGGCGGGGCGCCTGCGGTCGTTCTTCAAGACCACGCCGCCGGCGGTCGATGCGACGGCCTCCGCCGCGGAGGCGCACGGAAAGAGCGGCACGGCACCCGGCGATTCGAAGCGGGCCGCCTGAGCACCCGCCTTCGGCGCAGCGCTCCGGCAGGCAAGCCCTCACCCGATCAGGCGTCGGCGCGAATGACGCCGTTGCGGAGCGCGAACCGGATGAGCTCGGTCCGGTTGTGCAGGTGGAGCTTGAGCATGACGTGCTCGCGATGCGACATGGCCGTCTTGACGCTGATACCCAGCAGCTCGGCCACCTCCTTGTTGCTGCGCCCTTCGGCGACCAGCTTCAGGACCTGCTTCTCGCGATCGGTGAGCCCGTCGTAGGCGTCCGGCGCGTCGGCCATCGCCGGCGCGCCGGCCTCCTGTACCGCCTCGCGCGCGATCTCCGGATCGAGCACCAGTCCGCCGCGGACCACGGCGCGGATGGCCGACAGCAGGTCGGCCCCCGCGGCGTTCTTCAGCACATAGCCCGACACGCCAGCTTTCAGGAACCTCCGCACGTATTCCGGGTCGCCATACTGGCTGAGCACGATGATCTTTGCGGCCGGCACGCGCTTGCGGATTTCAATGGTCGCCTCGAGTCCGCCCAGGCCCGGCATCGCGATGTCCATCAGAATCAGGTCCGGCTGCAGCGAGGTGGCGAGCTCGATCGCCTTGTAGCCGTCCGGCGCCTCGCCGACGACCTCCATGTCGTCGGCCAGCGCCAGCAGCGCCCGTACACCGTCCCTCACGATGGCGTGATCGTCGGCGATGAGGATGCGTGTCTTCGGCATGGCAAGCTCAGCTCCCAGCTTCCAGCTCCCAGTTTCCAGCTTCCAGTTTCCAGCTTCCAGCTTCCAGCTCCCAGCTCCCAGTTTCCAGCTAATCTTAGGTCGCGCTGGAAGCTGGGAGCTCGGAACTGGAAGCTACTGGATCCACCACTGGCACCCGCATCGCCACGCGGGTGCCGCCGCCAGGATCCGATTCGATGTCGACCGATCCGCCGAGAATCTCAATGCGCTCGCGCATCCCGAGCAGTCCGACTCCACGCAGCGACTCCGGGCTTCGCACGACCTGCTGCGGATCGAACCCATCTCCATCGTCCTCGATCTCGACGAGCAGGACGCCGTCGCTCACGCTGCCCTGGATCAGCACCGACTCGGCGTTCGCGTGGCGCGCGACGTTCACGATCGCCTCCTGCACGGCCCGGAAGATTGCGGTTTCGATCTCCGACGGCAGCCGCAGGTCGAGGTCGCCAAGCTCGCAACGCACCGCGACGCCCGAATGCGCGAGCTGCCGGTCGGCGAACCACGCGATGGCGGCGGCAAGCCCGAGGTCGTCGAGCACCGAGGGACGCAGATTCACGATCATCCGGTGCAGCTCGTGGTGCATCCGATCGACCAGCCTTCGCAGTTCCGCGAGCCGCTGATGCGTCGCATCGTCGACGGCGCCGGCGCACGTGGCGAGCGCGACGTCGACGCCGATGCCGAGCGCCGCGAGCGTCTGGCTCGTTTCGTCGTGCAGCTCGCGCGCGACGCGCTTGCGCTCGTCCTCCTGCGCCGAGATGACCTTGCGGAGGAGCCGCTGGCGGAGGTGCTCGCGGTCCTCGAGCGCGGCGTTGGCCGCGGCCAGCTCGCGCGTGCGATCTTCGACCCGGCGTTCCAGTTCGCGGTTCGAGCGCTCGATCTCGTCGATCGAGGCCTTCAGCGCGCGCCGCATGCGCTCGAGCGCGACCGCGAGCCGCCCCACCTCGTCTCCGCCGCGCGAGGCCGCTTTGTCCGGTATCGCGCGGTCGAGATCGCCGCCGGCAATACGTTCGGCGGCGGCAGTCAGGGTGACGAGCGGCTGCCGCACACTCCTCGCGATACCCCAGCCGAGCAGCATGACTATAGCGGCCAGCGACGGGGCGAACCAGAGCGAACGCCGGCCGAACGCCGTGATGGGAGCGACCGGATCCGCACCCATGTCGGACAGCGTCACGATCCATGGCGTCCCCTCCACCGCGGCCGTCGTCTCGACGCCGGGCGCCCGCGTCCGCGCCGCGCCCGCCGCGGCCAGCAACTGTCCCCGGCTGTCGCGCAGCTCGACGCGGAGCATGGAGCGCGCGTCGGGCGGCTGGAGGAGCTCGGCCAGCCGCCGATCGTTCGGATCGATCAGCACGCCGGCCGCTCCCGCGGCCCGGAGATCCATGGGCCTGAACGGCATCACGCCGACCAGAGGAATCGATCCGTCCGGCTGCGGCACGGTGTTGCTGACAACGGGGCGCTGCGCCGACATCGCCTCCAGAGCCAGCCGCGCGACCACGGCGTCCGACGCGGCGCCGCATTCCGCCGCCGGCTCGCAGCTCGCGATCGAGCCGTCAGGATTGACCAGGAAGCCGGCCGACGCGACGCGCCCGTGGTGCAGGACAGACTCGAGCGCGGCCCGCGCCGCCTGATCGTCTTCCGCCCCGGCGACGCCGGCGAGCATCCGCATGTCGTCGGCAATCGCGCGGGAGACGTCGCGGGCGATGACCGCCGCGAACCGCTGGTGCTCTTCCTGCACCTCGCGTCCGAGCGACAGCAGGCTCGCCCGGCTGATGAGCGAGAGCACGCCGGCGGCAATGAACACGCCCGCGCTGACCAGCGCCAGCACGCGTGATTGAATCGAGAATCTCATAAGAGGCAGGGCTGAAGCCCTGCGCAACCGATGTCGAACCGAACAGCCCCCGCGCGAGTCCTGTTGCGCAGCCGATGTCGAACCGAACAGCCCCCGCGCGAGTCCTGTTGCGCAGCCGATGTCGAACCGAACAGCTCCCGCGCGAGTCCTGTTGCGCAGCCGATGTCGAACCGAACAGCTCCCGCGCGAGTCCTGTTGCGCAGCCGATGTCGAACCGAACAGCCCCCGCGCGAGTCCTGTTGCGCAGCCGATGTCGAACCGAACAGCTCCCGCGCGGGGTCCTGTTGCGCAGCCCTTCAGGGCTGCCCGGCGCCAAGGCTACGCGATCTTGCTCGACTTGTTCCGCTCGTTGCGCTCCAGCCGCTCGAACTCCAGCGGATGCTCGTGCCGCAGGCGGTGCCGGCTGATGCGGCCGGTGAAGATCGAGGTGTCGAAGGGGAACACGTCCGGGTTCAGGTGCGCGTTGTAGATGTGCCAGACGATGACAACGAGGAACGCCATCAACCCCTCGTTGCTGTGCGCGAGCTGCGAGGCCGGCACGAACTCCCCCGGAAGGAACCGCGTCAGCGTCGCCGGGTAGAGCAGGATGAACCCCGTGCCGACCACGATCGCGGCGCCGAGCACCAGTCCCCAGTACTCGAACTTCTGCCGGTAGTCGAACTTGTCGAACCGCGCCTGGTGATCGGAGAGTCCCAGGTAATAGCGCAGCGTCACGATCGCGTCCCTGAAATCCTGGCGCGTCGGCACCAGCGCCAGCGACGTCCTTCCCTGCGCCACCAGCACCACCAGCCGCGAGATGTGCACGACGACCACGAGGCTGAAGAGCACGCCGGCGGTGCGATGGACGAACCGCGCCGTGTCGACGCCGCCAAGCAGTCCCATGAGCCGCTGCGCCCAGCCGTGGTCGTAGAACTTCTGCGGCAGGCCGGTGAGCGCGAGCACCGCGAAGAGCGACATGACGGTGGAATGCTCGATCCGCTGGATCGGCGTGAAGCGGACGACGCTGTCCTTCATCGATTCACCATGAGCCGCCAGAGATGCAGCAGGATCTGGAGGCCGAGGCCTCCAATCATGAACGGGATGAGCACGCTGTAGGCGACCTTCACGCCGTAGACGATCGGCGCCTTCTTCCAGCTCGGCTCGTAATGCGACAGCCATGCCCCTGGAAAATTCGCGTTGACGTCTTCGTGACACTTGCGGCAGGTCTTCTGCAGGTTGGCCTTCATCACCGGCGAATCCGGGTCGTCCGCCTTCTGGATGTCGTGCACGCCGTGGCAATCGGTGCAGCGCGCCACGACCTTGCCGGTCGGCGTCGTCCCCTGGTTTTCGCGGAGCGACGCCGTCTTCCCGTGGAAGTCGGCGAGATAAGTACTCAGGACCGCCGTCGACAGCCCGTATTTCTTCATCAGCGCGGCGTTCGAATGGCAGCGGCCGCAGAGTTCGGGCGTGCGGAGCTCCCATTGCTGCTGGTGCGGGCCGCCGATGTCGTGCGTCTGGTGGCAGTCGGTGCACACCGGGACGTCGGTGGCCGCCTCTGTCGTGAGCGCCCGCCCATGTACGCTTTTCACGTAGGCGGTCGCGACACCTTGATGGCAGCGCGCGCACGTCTGAGAGATGCGCGTGCGCGGCTCCGACGGACGCTGGATGTCGTGGGAGCCGTGGCAATCGACGCACACGGGTGCGGTGCGATCCCCCCGCGCCACCGACGCTTGATGCACGCTGTCGAGCGTCTTCGTGTAGTTGGCGAAATGGCAGCGGCGGCACTGCTCGTCGTAGGCGAGCGTCAGCTCGCGCTGCGTCCGGAAGGGGCGCGGCTCGTGTGGGACGGTCGACATCCCTGTATGGCAATCCGCGCAGGCCAGCTTCGCGTGGACGGACTTGGCGAAGGTGGCCCCGTCGACGTGCAGCCTGGTGGCGGTTCCATCACCGGTGGTCGTGACCAGTTGCGGATTCGAGTGACACGCGAGACAGGTCTCGGCATCCTGCGCGGCAGGCGCCGTATTCTGTGGCGCCAGCAGCAGCGCCGTGGCGAGCAAGAAGAGGTGCATGAACTGGATTCCGCCTTAGCCTTCGCCTCCCACAGGTAGCAACCGCGCTGCCACGGAGAGATCCCGCAAACAGGCCCTTCGTGATGCGAATTTCCTCATGTATGCCGACTTTTCGGCGATTTCCCCCGATCGGCGCCAGCTTTCCGGCCGCTCCTGTCCCCCTTCCGGAGCGTGCTGTAGACTGGCGATTCGGCCGCACGGCGGCCGTTCGCACCCATGCGTTCGCTCTTCCATTCGTTCGCCGGCTACTTCCTCACCATCCCCGGGGTGCTCGTGCTCGCCGCCCTCGATTCCTCGATGGTGTTCTTCCTCCCCCTCGGAATCGACTTCGTCGTCATCATCCTGTCGGCCCGGCGAGCCGAGCTGTTCTGGCTGTATGCGCTGCTGGCCACCTTCGGTTCGGTCATCGGTGCGGCGCTGACGTACTGGATAGGGCGCAAGGTGGGCGAGCACGGGCTCTCGCGGCTGGTGAAACCGTCGCGGCTCGCGCGAATCGAGAAGCGGGTGAATCACAGCGCCGCGGTGAGTGTCGCGGCGCTCGCGATCGTTCCGCCGCCGTTTCCATTCACCGCCTTCGTGCTGACGAGCGGCGCGCTCGGCGCCGATGCCTGGAGGTTCTTCGTGACGCTCGCCGGCGTGCGCCTGTTGCGCTTCCTTACCGAAGCCGCGCTGGCGGCCCACTACGGCCGCGGCATCCTGTCGTGGATGGAATCGAAGACGTTCACGGTTACGGTCGCCGCGATGATCGGTCTGGCCATGATCGGCACGATCGTGTCGGGGATTGTGCTGTATCGGGGATCACGAAGCCGGCAGCCGGCAGCCGGCAGCAGACAGTAAGCAGATAGCCGGCAGCAAACAGCCGGCAGCTGGCAGTAAGTCGAACTGTCGAACGGTCTCGGGAGTCAGCGGGACAGCGTGATCCACTGCGTGCTGCCAGCTGCCAGCTGCCGGCTATCTCCCGTTACGATCTCCTCAGCACCGTCCACGGATCCAACCGCACGATCCGCCATGTCGCCAGCAGCGCCGCCGCGGAAACGAATGCGCAGCAGAGAACGGCGATCTCAATCCAGAGCCGCGGATCCGCGCCGCTGATCGCGAGGAGATCGGCGAAACCAGCGCGCACGATGCCGATCGTGACGCCGGCGCCCGCGAATATCGCCGCGCCGATCAGCTTGCCTTCACGCAGAAGAACCATGCGCAGCACCTGAGCCGGCGATGCTCCGACGGCCATTCGTACCCCGAACTCAGTTGTCCGCTGTGCGACCGACTGGCTGACGACGCCGAAAATGCCCGCCGAGGCCAGGAGCAGCGCGATCAACGGAAATGTCGCCAGCATCGAAGCGACCACGGTACCTTCGGGGGGAACGAACGTCATCACGTCGCTGAGCACTGCCGCGTGCGGAGGAACCGTCGATCCCGGCGCCCTCACGGCAGCCTCGATCGGCTTGACCAGCGCGTGCGGATCTCCTGATGCACGCGCCAGCACGGTCACGGTCGATCCCGGCGAAGGCTCGAAAGGCACGTACACATCGCCGGGCGAGAAGCCCGACGTCATCAACGTTCCAAGCCTCAGCGCGTCACCGCATATGCCAATCACGATGTAAGTCGCCGTGCCCGAGCGGCGGGCGATCGTCACAGTCGCGCCGACCGGCTCGACGCCGGGGGAAAGACGTTTGGCCACACTTTCACTGACAATCGCAACGTGCGCGCCGGCGGTTTCGGCCGGATCGAAAGATCGCTCCCGAACCAGCGGCAGCCCGATTGTCTTGTGCAAGTCCGCGGCTGCTCCGATGATTTGAACGTTGATCGGACGACGGTGGTCGGCGGCGATCTGCGCGGGCTCCGCCGCATGCCTTTCGCGCGGCAGCGCGGACGCGAACGTCGCGGCCGCGACGCCGGGCACGGCGGCGACCCGTTCCCGCACCGCAGCGGCCTCGCCGGCCGGAGCCGCAACGGCCACGATGCGATCGGCGGCAAACAGGGGCACGATCCGCCGCATCTGGGCGTACACCCCAAGGAACAGCGCCACCCCCACGACGAGCACTACCGCAGTGGCAACCTCGACGAACACGACCAGGTCGCGCAAGCCGTATCCGATGAAAGACGCGGTCGCCGGGCGCGTCCCGCCTTTCAAGGCCGTCGTGATGTCGCGCCGTGACAGGCGGAGCGCCGGCACGAGTCCGAACAGCACCGACGCGACGCTACTGAGACCGATGACGACTGGCAGCAGGGCGACGTCGTCTGCGAGGCGAGCCGCGAAGGCCGGCTGGTACGAGCCGATATTCGACGCCAGCAGCTGCAGGAGGATCATCGCGACTCCACCCCCCAGTGCGCCGCCCGCGCCGGCCAGCAGGAGGTTCTCCGCGATCAGCTGTCGCATGATCCGGACGCGCGTCGCGCCGAGCGCGCTGCGAACACTGAGCTCGACGTCGCGCTCTATTCCGCGGGCGAGCAGCATGCATCCGACATTCGTGCAGCCGATGAGCAGGACAGCCAACGCCGGTCCGAACAACAGGATCAGGACGCTGCCCGTCCTTCTGTGCAGGTCGTCGTGCACGGAAATCGCCGTCCAGGTCCACAGCCCGTTCGGGTGATGTGGACGCGCGAGCGCGGCGAGCTCCGCGGACGCGGCCGCCCACGTCCGATCCGATTTGAGCCGCGCGATGACCGAGACGCGCGCCTGCCCGCCATCCGGCCGCGGCACCATTGGAATCCACGCGTCCGCATCGAGGCCGATGAAGGAGAACTCGAACTCCGGCGGCAGAACGCCCACGATGGTCCTTGGCATACCGTCGATTGTCAGGATGGCATTCGCAATCGGGCGCCCCTCGATGTACGTGCGCCACGTGCGATGGCTGACGACGACGGGCGAGCCTTCGTTAAAATCTGCGGATGAGAACAGCCGGCCGGACACGGGACGCGCGCGCAGCACGCGGAAGAAATCCGCTGACACCTCCCCGACCGACACCGTTGCCGTTCGGTCGCCGACGGCAAGTGTCATCTTGCGGCTTGCGTGCGCGGAGACAGATTCGAACGACGAGGCACGAATCAGGGAGGACCGGAACTCGTCAAATGAGATCGGCGCCCGTTCGACGCCGAGAGCCCGGCTCGCCGCGTAGATCCGACCGACGGCGTCAAGACCTTCGATGCGCGGCGTCATGGTGCTGAAGCCGGCGTGAAGGTACGCGAAAAGCGCGGTGGTGGTGCCGATGCCAACCGCGAGCGTCGCGATGGCGGCGGCAGCCCCGACACGCCAGGAACGGAACGCCCTCAGCGCGAGGCGAAAATCGTGCATCATGGCGATGGTAGCGTCGCCATGTTAGCGCATCGCGCCGCAGGCAGCTGGCAGCATGCGGTGAGTCGCGCTGTCACACTGTTCAGCGGAACAGCGTGATCCACTGCCAGCTGCCAGCTGCCAGCTGCCTGCTATACCCGAAAGCGCAAAAGCGCAGCCACCCCGCCGTAGTTCGCCAGCAGCAATGGATCCTCGATGAACGTGATCCTTGCGCCGGTCTGCGTGGCCTTCGCGACCAGCTCGTCGGCGAGCCGGACGACGCCCGGCGTGGCGTCGGCGGATTCGCCGGCCGCGGCCGCCGCGACGGCCTGTTTCGGCAGCACGGCGTCGTTGGCCATCGCTCCTTCCGGGGACGCTTCCTTCAGATCGCGCAACGAGGCGCTGATCAGCAGCTCGTCGACCTGGCCCTTGATGAGCGCGGCGAGCGTCTCCTCCGGACCGACGAGGCCCAGTCCGCCCGCGCGATAGGCGCCGACGGCGGCGTCCACTTTGTCGCGATCGGTGCGCTCGTTCAGCCGCCGCATCGCGTCGAGCGAGACCCGGACGATGTCATCGACCGGCGCGTGCGTGTCGAGCCGGACGTGATCGACGATCTTCTCGGCAAGCGACTTCGGCATCTGCTCGCGCAGCAGCGGCGTGATCACCTCGTCGCCCGCGACGATCACCTGACTGATGCCCTCCTGCCGGACGATCCGTTCGAGCGCGTCGACCACTTCCTTCGCATGGTGCAGATGGAAGTTGCCGACGTGACGCTGGAAGCGCGCCTGTGACATGCCGCCTTCCGAAGTGCGGCGCGTCTTGACGCCGCTGATCTCGCGCGTGGTAACGAGATCCCCCGTCGCAAAGACGAGGATGCGCGCCGCGTTCGTGTCCACGAGGAGCGCGGCATAGCGGGGACGCTGCGACTGGATCCGGGCAAGCGGGTACAGATGGGGCCGGTCGCCTACATACAGCGAATGTCGATCGAAGGGGGCGCCAAGCTGCTGGGTCTCGAACAAATCACAGGCCGAGCATGCGAAAATGGCGGCGGCGTTCGACGAGGGCTGCAGCTCGGCCGCGAGGAACCGCGAGATTCTGTCGAGGTCGCGTTCGAGACTCGACCGTTCGGGCGAATTGGCCGGATACGTCCGGCTGCGCGCTTTGAACTCCTTGCGGACGAATGCGTCGTGCTCGTCTCGCCCGTGCTGGCCGGCCCGGGTGTTGAGATAGAGGCTGACCACGGGAAAGGGGGACGGTTCGAATGCCGCCAGCCGCTCGAGCTGTTCAGTCAGGGACATACGCCTCCTCTTGCTTCAACCGGGGCTCTGCCCCGGACGCCGGCTCGGTCCTTCGCGTGCTTCGACTGGGCTCGGAACGCCCTGAGCCAGGCCGAAGGGCGGGGACCCCTGCGCTCC
>MELC01000030.1:0-110460 GCA_001767455.1 Acidobacteria bacterium RIFCSPLOWO2_12_FULL_66_21 | reverse complement strand
GCGAAAAACGCGCGTCGGGGGCCCCGGCTCGCAGGCGCGCCGTGCGCGCCTGGGGTGTGAGGGTTATTGCCGCAAGTCCCATGCCGCGAACTGGGGCCCCAGCCGGGGCATGCCGCCGCGAATTGGGCGCATGAATGACGGGATTTGGTGTCCATCTTCGGATAGTCGTCCCGGCAACCCGTAACGTAACGTGACACTCATGCTGAACGAGAATTCGCTCTGGAACGCGGTCAACCACCGCGACGCCCAGTGGGACGGGGCGTTCGTGTACGCGGTTTCTTCAACGGGCATTTACTGCCGTCCGACGTGCCCCAGCCGCCGGCCGCGGCGTGCGGGTGTCCGGTTCTTCCCGACATCCGCGGCGGCGGCGGCCGCGGGGTTCCGCGCGTGCAAGCGCTGCGCGCCTGACACGGCGGCAGCCTCCGTTCCACAGATCGATCGTGTGCGTCGCGCGTGCGCCCTGCTCGCCGCGAGCGTCGACGGGCGGCTGTCGCTCGATCGGGTGGCGGCGTCGATCAAGGCGAACCCGCGCCATCTCTGGCGCTCCTTCAAGCAAACGCTCGGCATCTCGCCGCGGGATTACGCGGAGGCGTGCCGCGTGGGATGTCTGAAAGCGGAGCTGCGCGCCGGAGCGGGCGTGGCGGCCGCGACCTACGGCGCCGGCTTCGGCTCGGGGAGCCGCGTCTACGAACGCGCGGCATCGACCCTCGGCATGACGCCAGCCGTTTATGCCCGCGGGGGCGCCGGGCAGGCGGTGAACTACGCGATTGTGGCCTCGCCGCTCGGCCGGCTGCTGGTGGCGGCGACCGCCCGCGGCATCTGCTCCGTCAAGCTGGGAGAACGCGACGAGGCGCTCGAGCGGGGACTGCGCGAGGAGTTTCCGGCCGCGGGCATCGAAGGGAGCACGAGCACGCTCGCCCGATCCGTGCGCGCGATCCTGGCCAGTCTTGGCACCGGAGCGCCCGACCCGCGCCTGCCGCTGGATGTTCGCGCCACGGCGTTCCAGCGGCGGGTCTGGCGCGAATTGCAGCGCATTCCGCGGGGCACGACGCGCAGCTACCGCGAGATCGCGGCGCGGATAGGGCAGCCCCGCGCGGCGCGCGCGGTCGCCCGCGCGTGCGCGTCGAACCCGGTCGCGATCCTGGTGCCCTGTCATCGCGTGGTCCACCAGGACGGTTCCCTCGGTGGGTACCACTGGGGGGTGGACCGGAAGCGGGCGCTTCTGGAGAACGAACGAAGCAGATAGAATGACGGCTGCGCGAGCCGTGATGCCTGTCCGACATATTCCGTTCTGGTTCGACCGATTTCCGAAGAGCCGCAGGCCGTCGTTCGCGCGCCTTCGCGGCGAGACGGAGGCGGGGGTCGTGATTGTCGGCGGCGGCCTGACCGGCTGCGCGTGCGCGTGGTCGTTTGCCGCCGCGGGCGTGAAGGTGGTGCTGCTCGAGTCGGGCGCGATTGGCGCGGCCCAGACGGCCGCAGATGCCGGCCTGGCGCGCGAGGATTTCGACGCGCCGTTCCATCAGGCGGTGAAGGCGCACGGCGTGCGCGCCGCCAGGCTGTTATGGCAGGGCATGCGGCGGGCCTCGCTCGACTTTCCCGCGGCACTCCGGCGCCTGAACGTGCGCTGCGATCTGGCCGGCGAAGATCTCGTTCACTACGCGCCGCGCGAGGCCGACGCCGCCAAACGCCTGCGCCGCGAGTATCAGGATCGGCGGGACGCCGGGTTCGATCACAGCTGGCTGACGCCAGCCGCCGTCACGCGCGAGGCGGCGCTCGAGAGCGGCGGGGCCATTCGCACCCGCGGCGCGTCGATGGATCCCTACCGCGCCTGCCTCGGGCTGGCGGCCGCCGCCGCCTCGCGCGGGGCCGCCATCCACGAGAAGTCCGCGGCGGTGCGCATTCGCGCCCGACGCAAGGACGTGGAAGTCACGACAGACGGTGGATCCGTCCGCGCCGGCGCGGTCCTCATCGCCACCTCGTCTCCTCTTCGCGACCTCGGCGCGCTCCGCCGGCATCTTCATCCACGCAGCCGGTACGCGGTCGTGACCCAGTCGCTTCCTGCGGCCGTCGGGCGCGACGTCGGGCGGAGGACCGCGGCGCTCCATGACAGCGCCGTGCCGCCGCACCTGCTGAGGTGGATTCGCGACAACCGCGTTCTATTCTGCGGCGCGGATCAGCCGGAAGCGCCGGGGCGGACGCGGGAGCGCACCCTGGTCCAGCGGACCGGCCAGCTCATGTATGAGCTGTCCACGATCTATCCCGCGATTTCCGGATTACGACCGGAATGGGCGTGGGACTTCACTCATTACGAAACCGTCGACGGCCTGCCTGTCATCGGACCCCATCGTAATTTTCCCCGTCATTACTTCGCGCTCGGACGCGCACGCCACGGTGTTTCATTTGCCTGGCTCGCCTCGCGAGTCCTTCTTCGGCAATACCAGGGCGAACCCGCCAAGGGTGACGACCTGCTTGGCTTCGCGCGCATCCTGTAACTGGGACCGGGGGGCTTCGCCCCGCCGGACCCCCATCGCCGTCGCTCGCGGGGGCCCCTTCGCCCCGCTCCGCTCCGGCGGGGCGCGCCTGTGGCGCGCCTAACAGTTCCGTCGTGATGTAACGTCCGGCGGGCCGGACCTGTCCAAAGAGTTCACCATGCAGAGCGTACCTGTCCCCGGTCGCGGGCGGCGCGGGGCGGAACTAATCGAACATCTCCTGCGGCGCGCCGGCTTCGGGGCGACTCCCGACGAGCTGAACGCCTACGTGGATCTCGGCTTCACAGGCACCGTCTCCGATCTCATCGACTACGAGCAGGTGCCCGACGCCGTGGACTCCCTCATCGGAAAGCCGGGATACGCGGCTATCACGCCGAGAGGCGGGTTCCTGCCGGCCCAGAACATCACCGACGCGCGGCAGCGATGGGTCTTTCGGATGGTGCATTCCGGGCGGCCGTTGCAGGAAAAGATGACGCTGTTCTGGCACAACCACTTCGCCACCGCGTACAGCAAAGTGGCCGGCGCGTTCGGCAGCACCGAAGGGGCGCGCTACATGGCGGCGAAACCCTCCGAGGATCCCAACCGGGTGGAAGGGCAGATCGAGCTGCTGCGGCGGCACGCGCTTGGGAACTTCCGCGATCTGCTCGTCGCGGTCGCGAAGGACACCGCGATGCTCGTATGGCTCGACGGCCGGACCAACGTCAAGGGACGCCCGCAGGAGAACTTCGCGCGCGAGCTGATGGAGCTGTTCACGATGGGGGTGGACACGTTCGCCGAGGCCGACGTCTACGCGGGCGCCCGCGTCTTCACCGGGTGGAATCTGACGCGGCCATCCAACGCGTACTACACGTTCAGCTACGTTGCCTCGCAGCACGACACGACCGCCAAGGAGTTCACGTTTCCCGTCTACGCGGACGGCGGCAAGACGATCCCCGCGCGGACGGCCGGCGCGGGCCAGCAGGACGGTCTCGACCTGATCGCCGCGGTGGCGCGCCACCCGGCAACCGGCCCCAGGCTCGCGCGCAAGTTGTACGACTTCTTCATCAGCGAGGTCGGCCGGCGTGACGAGACGCTGATCGCGGAGCTCGCGGCGGTGTACTACGATTCCGACTTCGAGATGAAGCCGGTGCTGCGGCATCTGCTGATGTCGCCGCAATTCGCGGACACGTCGAACCGCTACGCGAGGTACTCGTGGCCGGCGGAGTTCGTCGCGCGCGCGCTCAAAGAAGTGGGCTGGACCGGATTCTCGGTCAATGACACGCTCACGCCCATGTCGAGCATGGGGCAGCAGTTGTTCGAGCCCCCCGACGTCGCGGGCTGGGAGCCGGGGCCGGGGTGGTTTTCCACCGGCGGGATGCTCGCCCGGATGAACTTCGCCGCGTCGCTGGCCACCAACCAGAAGTTCAACCTCCGCACGCTCGCGCGTGACAGCGCGAAGAGCCCGGAGTCGCTGCTGGCGTTCCTGCTCGATCGTCTGACGGCGCCGTCGTTCGCGCCGGAGTCGCGCCGGGCGCTCCTCGATTACGCCCGCGCCGGCGGCTCGTGGACCGGCTCGGAGTCGCAGGTCACGACGAAGGCGGCGGGCCTGGTGCACCTGATTGTGGGATCCGGCGATTACCAGATCGTGTAGCTGACCTACCAACCATGTCCATCACAAGACGAGACTTCGTGCGCGGAGGCGTCAGCGCCTTCACCGTCAGCTTCGCGGCTCCGGCGTTTCTGTCGGACCTTGCGCGCGCGCAGGGGCGGACGCGGCGCAACCTGGTCGTGCTGTACCTGAGCGGCGGCAACGATGCGCTCAGCACGCTGATCCCGTACAACGACCCGCAGTACTACGCGCGGCGCCCCACGATCGCGATCCCGGCGGCGTCGGTCCTTCAGGTCGGCAGCGACAAGGCCGGCAACGCGCTCGGCCTGCACCCGCGGCTCGGAGGGCTGCGGTCGATCTACAACGCCGGACGCCTCGCGATCATCCAGCGCACCGGCTATCTCAACTCGAGCCGCTCGCACTTCGCAGGGACGGACATCTGGTCCACCGCCGATCCGCGCACGCCGCAGGGCACCGGCTGGCTCGGGCGCTACCTGGATACGCTGCCGTCGCCGGTCGATCCGCTGACGGCGTGGGCGACGACGCGCGAGGTGCCGCGGACGCTGCAGGCGCGCACGGTGGGCGTGCCGGCGATCCCGTCGGTGACCGGCTACGCCTTTGCGAGTCCCAACGGCGGCGTCGACGCGCAATACGCCCGCGACAGCGCCACGCGGATTGCGTCGCACGTCCCGGTGGATCAGCCGCACCTGGCGTTCGTGAACGCCACCGCGCACGGCGCCTTCGCCACCCTCGACCGGGTCGCGAAGGTCACATCGTACGTCTCGACCGTCACGTACCCGGGCGACGGCTTCGCGCAGGCGCTGCGCACGATTGCGGGCGCCATGGTGAAGGACGTCGGCACGAAGGTGTTCTGGGTGCAGACCGGCGGCTACGACACGCACTCGGCGCAGAACCCCAACGCGGCCAACGGCGCGTACTCGAACCTGATGAACACCCTCAACGGCGGGCTGTCCGCCTTCTACTCGGACCTGTTGAACCAGGGATTGCTGGGCGACACGCTCGTGCTGCAGTTCTCAGAGTTCGGCCGGCGCATCACGGAAAACGGCAGTCAGGGAACCGACCATGGAGCGGCGAGCGTGATGCTCGCGCTCGGCGGCGGCGTCCGCGGCGGGATCTACGGAATGGCGCCGAACCTGCGGATCGCGCCCGACAACCCGACGCTGGAGAACAACGGCGCCGACGTCCACTACGAAACGGATTTCCGGTCGGTCTACGCGCGCGTCATCGACGCATGGCTGGGCGCGGACTCCACGTCGGTCCTCGGCGCGGACTTCAGGGTGGGAGCGCCGGCTTTCTTGTAACGAGCAGCAAGCAACGAACAACGAGCAACGAACTGCGAGCTGCGAGCTGTGAACTGCGAACTGCGAGCTACGTTTCGAAGATCCCCCGCATCGCTTGATCGATCTCCGGGTATCTGAAATGAAACCCGAGCGAGAGAGCTTTGGCGGGCACGACCCGCTGGCCTTCGAGAATCAGGGGCCCTGCCATCTCGCCGAGCGCCAGCCGCAGCGCAAAGCCCGGTGCGGGCATGAAGGCCGGGCGATGCAACGCGCGGCCGAGCGCGCGCGCGAACTCGCGATTGGTCACCGGTTCGGGCGCCGTCGCGTTGACGGCTCCCGTCACCTGGGGCGTCTCCACGATCCAGCGCACCATCTCGATCCAGTCGATTCGGTGGATCCACGACATGTATTGCCGCCCCGAGCCCATGGGGCCGCCGGCGAACATCCTGAACGGCAGGAGCATCTTCCGAAGCGCGCCGCCGGATCGCTCGAGGGCCACACCCGTCCGAATGCAGACGACGCGGGTGGCCGCACCCTCCGCCCGGCGCGCTTCCGCTTCCCAGTCCTCGCAGATGGTCGCGAGAAAGTCCTTCCCGGGCGGATCGGACTCTGTCTTCAGTTCGTCCGCGGACGGACCGTAGTAGCCCACGGCACTTCCACTCACGAACACGCCCGGTGGGGCGGCCGACGATCGAATGGCCGCGACGAGGCTTCGAGTCGGCACGATCCGGCTGTCGACGAGCGCCGCCTTGCGCTGCGGCGTCCACCGCCCGTCGCCGATTGACTCCCCCGCCAGGTTGATGACCGCATCCGCGCCGTCAACGTCCGCCGCCCATCGTCCCGCATTCCCGTCGGGACGCCATCCAACGCGTGTGACCCCGGGCACGCCCGTGCCGGGCTCGTGCCTGGACTCGCCGTCCGGCACGGCCCGCGTGAGCACGCGCACGTCGTGCCCCTCTTCGCCGTAGCTTTCGGCGAGCGGCGCACCGAGAAACCCGGTTCCTCCAGCGATGACGATGCGCATGGCATCACAGTATGCAGTAGACAGCCGGCGGCAGGCAGTGAATCACACTGTCGAGGTGCACTATGTTCAGCATTCAGCGTGACAGAGTGATCCACAGCCTGCTGCCTGCTGCCCGCTGCCCGCTGCCCGCGTTTGCACTATAATGGCAGGGCTTCCCCAAGTTCTTGCTGGCGAGTGCCTTATGCACATTACCGTTCGCCCCTTCCGGTCGTTCCTGGCCGCCGGCGCGGTCCTTCTCATCTGCACGCAGGGCGGGGCGCTCGATGCGCGGCAGGCGCCCGCCGGGGCACCGCAGGTGGCGCCAGCGGGGGCCACCGGGTTTTTCCCGGTGCCGCCAAACATCAAGGCGGAAGGACTTCCGCCGATCCCTGCGTCGATTCCCGACGCGGTGGCGCCGTACGGGCAGTTCCGCCAGGCGATCCTCCTCGGCTGGCACCCGACAAAGCGGGCGATGCTCATCGCGACAGCGTTCGGGAACACTCCGCAGATCCACTCCGTCGCGGGCCCCGGCATGGATCGACGCCAGTTGACCTTCCACAAAGATCCGATCAGCACCGCCGGAGTGTTCTATGCGCCCGACGGATCGCACTTTGTCTTCCGGAGCGCCCCGAGCGGCGGCGACATGACGCAGTTCTTCCGGTACGACGTCGCCACCGGCAAGAGCGTGATGATCACCGACGGCAAGCAGCGGTACGGGGTGCCGGCCTGGTCGAACAAGTCGGGCGTGATCGCGTTCGATTCGAACCGGCGCAACGGCAGGGACCAGGACGTCTTCGTCATGAACCCGCTCGATCCCTCATCGATGAAGACCGTGCTCCAGGGCGAGGGCCGCTGGACCGTGGCCGACTGGTCTCCCGACGACAGCGAGCTGCTGATCGTGCAGTTGGTGGCGAGCGGGCAACAGAATCTGCTCTGGCGCCTGAAGGTCGCGACCGGCGAGAAGACGCTGTTCACGCCGATGGAGCCGGCGTCCTGGCGAGTCGCTCAGTATGCGCCCGATGGACGGAGCGTCTACGCGGTCAGCAACAGAGGCGGAGAAACTCCGCGGGTCTGGCGCGGCGACCTGGCGACGGGCGCGTGGCAGGCACTGACTGCCGAGGACGAACCGGTCGAATCGTGCGTGGTGTCGCCGGACGGCCGTACGCTCGCGGTGGTATTCGACAGCACCACGGCCAGCCGCTTCGAGCTGCTCGACGCGAAGACCATGGCGGTCAGGGCAGCGCCGAAGCTGCCGGCCGGCCAGGTGGTCGGGATTCCGCAGTGGCAGCGGTCAGGCGCCGAGGTTGGGCTGACCATCAATTCGATGCGGACGTTCGGCGACGTGTACTCGGTCAACGGCCGGACCGGCGCGGTCGAACGCTGGACATCGAGCGAGCTTGGGCCGTTCAATCCGGAATCGCTGCCTGAGCCGGAACTCATCAAGTGGAAGAGCTTCGACGGCCTGATGATCCCGGGACTGCTGTATCGGCCGCCCGCGCGCTTTACCGGAAAGCGCCCGGTGATCATCAGCATCCACGGCGGCCCGGACGGCACGACGGCACGCGAGCGCCCGCGGTTCCAGGGACGCACTGCCTACTTCATGAACGAGCTGGGAGTCGCGATCCTGTATCCGAATGTGCGCGGCAGCTATGGCTTTGGCAAGGCGTTCGAGAAACTGGACAATGGGGTGCTGCGCGAGGGGGCGATCAAGGACATCGGTGCCCTCCTCGACTGGATCGCCGAGCAGCCGTATCTCGACAAGGATCGCGTGATGGTCACCGGCGCGAGCTACGGCGGGTTCATGACCTACGCCGTCGCCGAGGCGTACGGCGACAGGATCCGTTGCGCGTACGCCGCGGCGGGCATCTCGAATTTCATCAGCTATTTCGAGGACACGGACGCGGGGCGCCGCGACAATCGCAAAACGGAGTACGGCGATCCCAAGGATCCCGCGATGCGCGAGTTCCTGACGCGCCTCTCCCCGGTGACACAGGTCGCGAAGCTGCACGTGCCCCTGATGATCGCGCACGGCCGCAAGGACGAGCGGGTGCCCGTCGGTCAGGCGGAAGAAATGTACCGGGCGGCCAAGGCCAACGGCGCGCCCGTCTGGCTGATCATCTACGAGGACGCCGGACACGATCGCTTTCCGGTGACGGTCGCCAACAACAACTTCCATTTCTACACGTACATCCTGTTCGCCCAGACATATCTGCTGAACGCCCCGACAACGGCGGGGACGGAGCGGTAAACAGCAGGCAGCATGCAGTAGGCAGCAGGCAGCAGGCAGTAGGCAGTGGGCAGTGGGCAGTGGGCAGTGAAGAGGCGTCAACGCCCAACTGCCAACTGCCAACTGCCAACTCCCAACTCCCAGACCCCCAACTCCCAATTGCCAAACTGATCACGTGATGCAGCTTGACGGTGTGATCCACTGCCTGCTGCCAGCTGCCTACTGCCTGCTTACACCCTCACGCTCCTCCGCCGTCACCCACCGATTCGCATCATCCAGCACATCCGCGAGCTCCGATCGCCGGCGGAGGAGTGTACGCTTCGTGTCGTCGCGTGTGCGGCGCAGCAGCAGCCAGGCCCGCACCGCGTCGAGCACGGCGGATTCGCGCTCGATCGCGAACAGCCCCGCGACGGCGACGCCGGTGAGCGCGGCGCCCACGAGAAGCGCGAGGCGCGGACCTGAGAGGAACCAGACGCCGGCGGCGAGCACCGCGAGCCATGCCGCATAGATCAGCGCGCCGCCGACCGCCTTCGCGGTGGCCGCCACTTCCGGATCGCGCGTGAACCAGCGCGCCGCAAGTCCGGTGAGCTGGTACGGCACGGCGAAAGCGACGATCGCCACGAGCGCGACAGGCCCCAGGACGACGCCGAACAGGAGCTCACGCGCCGCAAACCGGATGGCGTCGGCGACGGAGACGCGCCAATCCAGGTGCCGGTCGCGCAGTCCAAACCTCTGAAGCCGTTCGTCGTAGCGTCTGATTCTCAGCAGAATCTCATCGTGCCTGCGCGAATCCGCGGCGCGCAGCCGCTCCATGCCGCGCGCGATCGCCCGGCGGCGCTCGATGCGATCCTGGCTGTCGCCGTGGCGCCCGCGCGCGGCCGCATACAGCCGATCCACGCGGTCGACGAGGGCGGCATCGCCCTTCGGGTCGGCTTCGACGACGAGGCGGCGCATGTGCCCGCCCATCCTCGCCGTCAGCATCCGGACCGCTTCGGGATCTCCGGAGCCCCGATCCGCGAGATCCCGGCAGGAGAACGCCGCGCCGTACACTACCGTCACGCGGGATCTGAACGCCGTCTTGCGCTCGAAGTTGAGGCCGACCGGCACGAGCGCGACAGGGACGCCCGCGTGTTCGGCTCCGAGGGCCATTCGGGCGGCCCCCGTCCGCAGCGGCTCGAGCCGTCCGGTTGAATGGCTGATGCCTTCCGGAAAGATGCTGATCGCGTCGCCGGCCGCCAGCGCGCGATCGACGGCCGCGAACGTCTCGGTGTTCTTCGACACGTCAACGCCCTGATCGAGCCGGCGATACACGGGAATGGCACCCGCTCCCCGCATCAAGGGACCGAGCGGACCGTCGAAGAGGGTCGATTTCGCGAGAAAGCGGACGTCGCGCCCGGCGGTGGACCAGATCACCGCGGGATCGAGCAGCGCGTTGGGATGATTGGGCAGCAGCAGCGCCGCGCCACTCGCCGGCGGCGCACCGACGCGATCGATGCGGTAGAACAACCGCGACGTCGCTCCGGCGGCAAGCCGCACGACTGCGATCAATTCCAAATTCCAAACTCCAAAGGACAAAGGGACTCCAAACTTCAAAAACTCCAAACTTCAAACTACAAATCCCGCGCCCTTTCGAGTTTGTCTTTTGTCATTTGGAGTGGCTTTGGAATTTGGAATTTGGAGTTTGGAATTCCTCAGAATGTATGCCTCGCCACCCACTCCCGCAGCAGCGAATCGACGACGACGTACCGCGTGCCCTCGCGCGCGAGCAGATCTTCGCGAATCAGCGCGGAGAGCGACGCCTGCACGGTCGACGCGCCGCCAAGACGGTGCCTCGCGCGGGCGTCGGCCGAGAGCAGCTCGCGTCCATCCTCGAGCACCGCCGCGCGGAGCGTGGCGCGCTGGGCGAGCGTGAGCCGCTGCCATCCCGCCTCGAACATCGCGTCGTGCTCGCCAAGCAGCCGGCGCAGCGTCGCGTGCAGGTCTTCCAGACCCACGCTCTTCATCCCCGCCGCGCGCGCATCGTCCCACAACTCGTGCGCGAGCCGCTGGACGTCGTACGGCAGATTGCCGGCGAGCTCCACGATGGCGGCGCCAAGGTTCGGCCCGGGTCGGAGCTTCGTGGCCCGGAACCGCGCGTCGATGAACGCCGCGAAACGGTCCTCGGGGATCTTTTGAAGGCGCATGACCGGTCCAGCCTTGTAGAAGGGACGGCTCCTGCCGAGCATGCGCTCCATCAAGGTCGGTTCGGATCCGGAGAAGACGTAGCCGACCTGGCGCTGGTGCTGCACCGCGGCACGCAGCGCGTGCTCGACGCTCCCGCCGTTGAAGGAGCCTATCGCCTGGAACTCGTCGAGCGCGACCGCGAGGCGGCGCCGGCGCGCGTCGGCAATTCGGCCGGGCAGCGCGAAGACCTCCTGCGCCAGTCGCGAGACATCGCGATCGGTGCGCACCGTGGGAAACGACACCGCGATGGCGCCGCGGCCCGAGTCGTCCGGCTCCAGGCGGATCTGCGGCCTCAGCGTGCCGAGCAGGTCCCCGAACCACGACCGCGCACGGTCGAGGCGCGTCTCGAGCGACAGCAGTTCGCGCGCGTAGCCCTCGAGGAACGCGACGTACGAGCTGTAGCTGCTGACGGTGATCTCGACGGCGAGCGCGCCGCCGCGACGGGCGCGGTCGAGCGCCCGGGCCACGAGCGATGACTTGCCGTAACGCCGCGGAGAGATCAGGAAGATCTTCTGACCGGCCGCGAGATCCTGGACGAGGCGGTCGAGCTCCGCCTCACGGTCCACGAAGGACGCGTCGGGCACGACCTCGCCGTACACGAAGGGGTTTGTCATGGCAGCTCGCCGCTGACAGCTCGCCGCTCGCAGCAAGCGGCATGCAGCGGGCAGTGAATCGAACTGTCGAACTGATCCATGTTCAGCGCGACCGCGTGATCCACTGCCCGCTGCCTGCTGCCAGCTGCCTGCTGTACATTACGTTATCCACCGTATCAGTTACGTAGTTTAACGTAATGGCGGGACGGGTTCAATAGGCCGCACGGCGGCGGCGGGCACGACCCAGGTCGCCGTTCCCGACCAGACCGCCCGCTCCTGCGGCAGCCACGCCGGGAGCCGCTGCCATCCTTCACCAGCGGGGAAGCCGGTATCGGTCACGGCCAGGCGCAGCTCGCGCAGCTGTTCGGGACTGGCCTTCGCGAAGCCCGCCCTCCACGCGATCCCATCCGCGGGAAGCGCCGCGAACGTCGCGGTCCACCGCCCCAGCCGGATCGCGCCGGGCAAGCTGCTGCGGGCCGGCGTCAGGCCCGCCGGCGCCACGAACGACACCGACAAGCCGGGCCGTCGCGGCACGACGGCGAGTGTGACCTCTGTGCCTGCGGCCACGGGCTGCACCGAGAAGTTGGCGATGTCCACCGGCGCCGGTCCGAGCGCCGGCCCCGTCGTCCGGAAGACGAAGGGGAGCGACAGCGTCCCCCAGGGGACGCTGGCCGTGGACGCCGTGTGCTGCCGCGCCCAGCCCTGCGGCGCGCCGGCCTCGAGATCCAATCCCGGCTCCGTCGAGCCGACTTCCCAGATCGCGGTTGCGCCATCCGCCTCTTGCAGGGCGCGGACGTGCCGCCGCAGCGGCTCCTGGTACGTGTAGGCGGGCGCGATGTAGGCCAACGACCCCGTGAGCGCGACCGCCAGCAGCAGCAGCGCCGTCACGAATTTCGGACGGACGATCGGCCGCGCCCCCATGAGAGTGGCGGCGAACGGCGGTACGAGCATCATCCCCGCGACGCCCAGCATCGCCCCATAGGTGAAAACGGGCGTAATGATCGGCAGGCGACCGAAGACCGCCACCATGAATCGCAGGAGGTCCGCCGTTTCGCGCAGCCACAGCGTTCCGACCACCGCCAGGATGGCCGCCGACGCCGCGCGGACCGCGGGGTCGCGTCCCACCGGAACCAGAAGGAGCACGATGGACGCGGCGCCGAGCGGCACCGTCCACAAATACGCCGCCGACGGCGCGAACCAGAGCGCCGCACCGGCAAGCACGATCCAGACGGGCAGCGCCATGCTCCAGGTCATGACCGGGTGGCGCATCCCGTGCGCGCGCGCGGGCAGCCACGTCCCCGCGCGGCTCATGGTCCATGCGAGCGTCACGCCGACGGCGACCAGCATCAGCATGAGCCGGCCGGGCCGCGCATACCACGGGTGATACACCTCACGCGCGGCGCGAAGGAGCCAGGTCGCGCCGATCATCGATCCCACCACGACAAGCGTTCCGGCGGCCGACCAGATGGCGGTCAGCAGCCAGCGCCAGATGCCGCCGAGGCGGATGGCCGCGGATGTCACCCTGAGGCAGGCGAGGACGCCGAGAAGCAGCGAGAGGACGGCGATCAGCCACGAGATCGTCCGGCCGTAGCTCACCGCCGTCGTACCGCCGATGTCGAAATACGTGGCGTCGGCCGTCGTGCGCTGCGTGATGTCGACGGCGTCGAGGGCGGTCGCGATCGCGATCGCGTTTTCACCCGTCTCCCGAAGAGTCCTCGGCGACAGGCGCTCGGCCGTGTCCCGCGCCGTATGGTACGAGTAGCTGTCTCCGATCGACGCGAAGTTGAGGCCTGGAATCTCCTGTCGCTTGAAGATCGTGAAGTCCGTGTCGTTCGGCAGGCGCCGGTACACTTCGAGCGCGTACGATCCCCCCCGCGGATGCGGCGCCCGGCGCGCCCACGGGCCGAGCAGCCAGCCGTTGCCCGGTCCGGTCTCGAAAAGCACCGCGTCTCCCGCGGACCCGACCGCCTCGATGTTGAGATAGGCGCGGACGCGGTCCGTCACGTCGCGATCCGTCATGAGGCCCGCCGCCCCCATGAGCCCCGCTTCCTCGCCATCGGTGACGAGCACGAAGATGGTCCACTGCCGGTTCTGCCGGGCCGCCAGCAGCCGCGCCGTCTCGAGCGACACAGCCACCCCGAGCCCATCGTCGGCGGCTCCGGGCGCGTAGGGGGACGAGTCGTAGTGGGAGACGAGCGCGATCGCCTCGCGGCGCGAGCCGGGCAGGACGCCGATGATGTTCGAGACGTGGGCCGTGCGCCCGAGGGCGGCGCGCCGCGCGTCGGTCTCCTGGACGCGCACCTCGAATCCGTACTGCTTCAACTGGTCGATGATGTACGCGCGGGCGCGGGCGTTCGCGTCGGTGCCGACGGGCCGGCTCCCGATCGTGCCCGCCAGCCTGTCCACGTGGGCGCGGCCGTTCTGCTCGGAAAAGACGCCGGCGCTCCGGGCGCAACCGAACACGGCCGGCAGGGTGAGAATCGTGGCGAGGAGGCGCAAGCGCATGGCGCCAGCGTAATGCAAACCCGGGGCGATTTCACTGTTTCGTGCCGGCGTCCGGATCGAGGCGGCCCGTGTAGATGGCCATCCCGACCACGGCGTCGACGCCGAGCGCGTCCAGCGCGTCGATCTCTTCGCGGGTCGTGATCCCGCCGGCGGCCGTGATCGCACGGGTCGTGGAACGCCGAATGGCCGTGATGGTCTCGATGTCGGTCCCCTGCATCAGCCCTTCACGATCGACGTGGGTGTAGAGGAACTCGCTGAAGAAGGGCTCGAGCTGCCGGATGGCGTCGATCGGCGTAATGTCGAGCGCCGTGCGCCAGCCGTTGATGACGACCCGGCCACGCCGGCTGTCGACCGCGGCAATGAGACGTTCGGGTCCAAGCTCGGCTGAGACGGCAGCCGCGAACGCGGCGTCCACCGTGCCCGCGCGGAAGAGCGCGGAGCCCAGGATGACTTTCGTCGCGCCGAGGCCAATCGTCCCCTGCGCGCGTTCGATCGTTCGGATGCCGCCCCCGACACGGCAGGGAAGTGCCGCGCAGACCCGTGCGACGAGCTCGTCATTCGCGCCGGTGCCTTTCGCGGCGTCCAGATCGATGACCTGCACCTTCGAATGACCCGTGAATCGGGCAATCCATCCGTCCATGTCCGTGCTCTCGACCGCCAGCCGCTCTCCCTGGACGAGCTGCACGATGCGTCCGCCTTGCAGATCGATCGACGGAATCAGCACCGGACCGGCACTCCTGTGTCGCGGAGGTACGCCTTCAGATCGGCAATCGCGTGCTCGGAGAAGTGAAAGACGGAGGCCGCGAGAGCCGCGTCGGCGCGGCCGATCGTGAAGACGTCGTGGAAGTGCTCGAACGTGCCGGCGCCTCCCGACGCGATGACCGGGATCGACACCGCTGACGACACGGCGGCGGTCAGCTCGCAGTCGAACCCCGCACGCGTGCCGTCCCGATCGATGGAGGTCAGGAGAATCTCGCCGGCGCCGCGCCCGGCCGCCTCGACCGCCCACTCCACCGCGCCGCGATCTGTGGGCGCCTGTCCACCGCGCGCGAAAACGTCGAAGCCGACGCCGGATCGCCTGGCGTCGATCGCGACCACAACCGCCTGGCTTCCGTATCGATCCGCGAGCCGCGTGAGCAGCGGCGGATCCGAAAGGGCGGCGGTGTTCAGGCTCACCTTGTCCGCGCCCGCGTCGAACGCGGCGGCCGCATCGTCATCCGACCTGATCCCGCCGCCAACGGCGAGCGGAATGAAGAGCTCGCGCGACACCGCGCGGATGGTGCGCGCGAGGGCCCGCCGCCCTTCCACGGTGGCCGTGACGTCGAGAATCACGAGCTCGTCGATGCCCTCGGCGTTGTAGCGCCGCGCGAGCAGGGCCGGGTCGCCGGCTTCGCGGAGATCCTCGAAGCTCACGCCCTTGACCACGCAGCCGTTCCTGACATCGAGGCAGGCAATCAGCCGTTTAGCGAGCATCGCACATCGCCACGAAATTGCGGAGGATGCGCAGCCCCGCCGCGGCCGACTTCTCCGGGTGAAACTGAACGCCGAAGACATGCCCCGTCGCGACGATCGCGGCGAACGTCTGCCCGTGCGTGCACGTCGCGACGGCGTCAGCGGTCACGGGCACCGCGTAGGAGTGCGTGAAGTACACGAAGCTGTCCGGCTCGAGTCCGTCCACGACCGGCGACGCCCCTGTCATGCTGAGGGTGTTCCAGCCGACGTGCGGGATCTTCACCGCGGCTTCACCCGGTCGCAGCCGCGCGCAATTGCCGCGCAGCAGGCCAAGGCCGGCGAGATCAGGCGCCTCCTCGCTCCCGTCGAACAGCCACTGCATCCCGAGGCAGATCCCGAGGAGCGGTGTTCCCGCGCCGACAGCGACGCGGATTGCCGCACGCCAGTTGTCGTCGAGCGCCGCGGTGGCGCCGAAATGCCCGACGCCAGGCACGACGATGCCGCTGGCGGCGGCGACGTCGGCGGGCGCCGAGGGTGTGAAGAGCTCCGCGCCCGCGGCGTCGAACCCTTTGCGAACGGACGCCAGGTTCCCTGCGCCGTAATCGACGAGCGCGATCACAGCAGCCCCTTCGTGCTCGGAAGCATCCGCGCCATCCGCCGGTCGCGTGCGCACGCGACGCGGAGCGCGCGGGCGAAGGCCTTGAAGACCGCCTCCACCTGGTGATGGCTGGAGCGGCCGTACAGGACCTTCACGTGGACGTTGGCCTTGGCGCCCTGGGCGAATCCGTCGAAGAAGTCGTTGACGAGCTCCGCCTGGAGATCGCCGACGCGCCGGACCTTGAGACGGAGATCCACCGCGGCGTGGGCGCGTCCGCTCAGGTCAATCGCCGCGACCGCAAGCGTCTCGTCCATCGGCATGACGAAATAGCCCGCCCGGTTGATGCCGCGGCGCGCGCCGAGGCCCCTGGTCACGGCCTCGCCAAGCGCGATGCCCACGTCTTCGACCGTGTGGTGCTGATCCACATCGAGATCGCCGGTCACGCGCAGCTTCAGATCGAAGGCGCCATGACGCGCGACGAGCTCCAGCATGTGGTCGAGAAAACGGATGCCGGTGCGGACGTCGTACCGTCCACGCCCGTCGAGCGTCAGGCTCAGCGCGATCGCCGTCTCGGTCGTCGTCCGCTCGATTACGCCTCGCCGCACAGGACCTCCTCGAGCGCGGCGGCGAGCGCGCGCGTGTCGTCGAACACGCCGGCGGTCATGCGGATACAGCCGGCACATCCGGTGTCGCCAGAGCGATCCCTGACGAACATGCCGCGCGCGGCCAGCGCGGAAACGATCCGCGCGGTGTCGCCCCGGAATCGCGCCAGCACGAAGTTCGCGTCGCTCTTCCAATGGCCCACCCCGAGCCGATCGAGCGTGGCGTAGATGAGCGCTTTGGACCGCGCGACCTGGCCGAGATACCACTCGTAGTACGCGGTGTCCGCGCAGGCGGCCGGCAGTGCGAGCGCGGCACAGACGTTCACGCTGTAGGGCGGCACGATGCGGCGCAGCAGCGCAAGCGTGGCGGGATTCGCCACCAGCGCTCCGGCGCGCAGCGCGGCCAGACCGTACGCCTTGGCGAACGTGCGGCCGACGACGATGTTCGGCAGCGTGTCGAGGACGGGATCGGAGAGGAGGGTCGCGGGCGCGAAGTCCGCGTACGCCTCGTCCACAAAGACGATGGCCTGTGGTGCCGCCGAGGCGATGCGCACGATCTCGTCGCGTGGGATCGAGTGCCCCGTCGGATTGTTCGGCGTGGTCAGCCACACCAGTCGCGTGCGCGGCCCGATCGCGGCCAGTACGCGGTCGAGGGGAAAGGAGAGGTCCGCCGGCGGCGGGACCTCGACCACCTGGCCACCCGCCGCATCCGAGCAGGCGGCGTACATGTCGAAGGCGGGCAGCACCACGATCGCCTCGGAGTCGGCGGAGCCGCGGTGCGCGGCAACGGCCGTGGCCAGGATCCCTTCGTCGAGGCCGTTGGTGAGCAGCAGGCGATCGGCTGTCACTCCCAGGCGCGCGGCGGCCGCATCGGTCGCCTCGTCGTAGTCCGGATAGAAGGCCGCCTGCTGGCGCGTCAAGCCCCGCAGGGCGGCGATGACCGCCGGCGAGCAGCCGGCGGTGTTCTCGTTCAGGTGCAGCCGCAATCCGGAGGATGGCGTCACCACGCGCTCGTACTCGTAGCTCACGATCGTGCCTTTCGTCTGCGCAATCTGATGTCGATGGACGCCGCGTGAGCGGCAAGCCCCTCCGCCTCCGCCAGCGTGATGGCCGCGGAAGCGATGCGGCGGAGGCCTCTCGAGGACAGGCGCTGCACCGTGCTCACGCGGACGAAATCCGCGGCGCTCAACCCGCCACGCCCGCGCGCGCCGCCGCTGGTCGGCAGCACGTGGTTCGATCCGGTCGCGTAGTCGCCGGATGCCTGCGCGCTGTAGTCGCCGACGAATACGGTGCCGGCGCGGGTGAGGCGCGCGGCCATCGCTTCGGTGTCGCAGACCAGGTGCTCGGGCGCCATCGCCTGGCTGAGCGCGATGGCCTCGTCGAGCGACGAGGTGAGGACCACGCCGCCGTTCGCGGCGAGCGCCTCCCGGGCGGGGCCGCCGGGCGGCAACCGGCGCTTCAGTGCCGCCATGACGCGTGCGGCCAGCGTCCGCGACGGCGTCAGCAGGATGGCGCGCGCGTCGGGATCGTGCTCGGCCTGCGCGATCAGGTCGGCGGCGATCCAGTCCGGCTTCCCCGACTCGGACACGACGACGATCTCGCTGGGGCCCGCGTGGAAATCGATGGCGCAATCGGGGGCGACGAGCGTCTTGGCCGCGGCGACGTAGGCGTTGCCGGGGCCGACGATCTTGTCAACCGCGGGCACACGCGCGGTGCCGTAGGCCAGCGCGGCGATGGCGTGGGCGCCGCCGAGGCGGAACAGGCGCGTGACGCCCGCCTCGAGCGCGGCCGCCATCACTGTGGCGTCAGGCTTCGGGCAGGCGACGATGACCTCGCCGACCCCGGCGACGCGCGCGGGGATTGCCGTCATCAGCAGGGAGGACGGAAGGGGATGGCGGCCGCCCGGAACGTAGCACCCCACGCGGTCGAGCGCCGTCACGCGCTGCTCGATGCGGACGCCCGGGGCCGTTTCGATCGACCAGCCCTTCGGCATCTGCCGCCGTGCCACGCGGCGGATGCTGCGCGCCGCCGCGGCGATCGCCGAGCGCAGCTCCGGGCGCACGTTGCCCGCCGCGCGCCGCATCTCCTCGACGTCCACTTCCATCGGCTCGCTGAGCCCGTCGAATCGCCGCGCGTAGTCGAGCAGCGCGCGGTCGCCGTCGCGGCGCACGCGCGCCACGATGCGCGCCACATCGCGCTCGACCGCCGCGTTCGGTCGCGGCCGCCGGTCGAGGAGCGCCTCAACGGCGCGAGTGTTGGTGCTGATGATCAGTCGCATGATGTCCACGGCAGCCCGAAGGGCTGCGCAACACGCTGTGAATGTGGAGGGCCGCCCGTTCAAAGGACCCTGTTGCGCAGCCCTTCAGGGCTGCCTCTGAGCGCTCATAGAACCTCTGGAACCTCCAGACCCCCGGAACCCTGTTAGAGCCTATAGAACGATCTTGTTGAGCGGATACTCGACGATCCCCTGTGCCCGAGCTGCCTTGAGCCCCGGAATCAGGTCCCTCACGGTGCGCTCCTCGATGATCGTGTTGACGGCGACCCACTCGCCGTCGCTGAGCGGCGAGATCGTCGGGCGCTGCAACGCAGGGAGCAGCGCGAGGACGCCGTCCAGATCCGATCGGTGAACGTTGAGCATGATCCCGACGCGCCCCTGGGCCTCGATCGCCGCCTTCAAGAGGAGCGCGATGTTCTCGAGCTTCCGGCGCTTCCACGGGTCCTCGAGCGCCGCCGCGTTGGCGATCATCTGGGTGTTGGACTCCATCACGGTGTCGATGATCCGGAGCCGGTTCGCGCGCAGCGACGATCCGGTCTCGGTGACTTCGACGATCGCATCGGCGAGCGTGGGAGGCTTCACCTCCGTCGCGCCCCACGAGAACTCGACGTTCACGTTGATCCGCTGGCGCGCGAAGTACGCCTGCGTGGCGCGCACGAGTTCGGTGGCCACCGTCGCTCCCTCGAGATCGCCGGGCGCGCGATAGTGCGAGTCCTCCGGGACGGCAAGCACCCAGCGCACTTTCCCGAAGCTCTGCTTGGCGTAGATCAGATCCGCCAGCGGCACGACGGCCGGCTCGCCGAGGTTGGCGGCGGCGTGTTCCGCGATCCAGTCCTGCCCCGTGAGCCCGGCGTCGAGCACGCCATCGCTCACATACCGCGCCATCTCCTGCGCGCGGATGAGCATGCAGTCGATCTCCGGGTCGTCGATCGACGGGAAGTACGACCGCGCGCTCGCATAGATGTTGAACCCCGCCCGCGCGAACATCTGGATCGTCGCGTCCTGCAGCGAGCCCTTCGGAATTCCAAGGTTGAGTTTCATTCGTAGTCCCCCCGAACAGCAGGCGGCATGCAGCGGGCAGCAGGCAGGGAGTCGTGCGGTCAAGCTGCAGCGTGACGGCGTGATCCACTGCCAGCTGCCTACTGCCAGTTGCCTGCTTCGTATGGCCTGAAGCAGCTCCTCGTCCCCGTGTGGCAGACGTTGCCGTCGCCGAGCCGCTTCACCTTCAACAGCAGCGTGTCGTCGTCGCAATCCACCAGCATGCTGGTGACCTGGAGCCGATTGCCGGAGGTCTCCCCCTTCATCCAGAGCGTGCCGCGCGTGCGGCTGAAGAAGGTGGCGAACCCCGTCGCGACCGTGCGTTCGAGCGCCTCCTGGTTCATGAACCCCACCATCAGCACCTCGCCGCTGGCGTCGTCCTGGATGACGGCTGGGATGAGTCCGTCGAGCTTCGAGAAATCCATCGTTCGTCCAAAAATGAAAAGGCCCCGACGGTTGAACCGGCGGAGCCTTGGGAGTTGGCGTTTGGGAGTTGGGAGTTGGGAGTTACCCTTCCCGTTCCTGTGTCCGCAGCTCTACCGGCCCGCCGGAGCGGGAATGATGATGGTGCCGGTGATGATGCCGCGGAGCAAACATGTTCGACAAGCCTATCGCCCGCCGGTCGGCGCTGTCAAACTCCTGGGAACGGCGGCCTTCGAGTCGGCGCTCCGCTTGTCGTTGACGCCATACGGCGTGCCGTCCGGGCCGATCCAGATCGTCTCGGCGTCTCCCTGCCCGCCGCCGCCGCGCGCGTCGTGGCCGAGCGCCTTCAGCTTCGCCAGGATGTCGCTCGTCGCTCCGGCCTTCTCGATCGTGACGTGGTCGGGCAGCCACTGATGGTGCATGCGGGGCAGATCGACGGCTTCACGCCCGGTCAGCCCGAACTCGGTGACGCCGAGCACGACGGTCAGCACCGTGTTGATGATCGTGCGGCCGCCGGGCGAGCCGGTCACGAGCGCCACCTTGCCCTTCTTCACCACAATGGTCGGCGTCATCGAGCTGAGCATCCGCTTGCCGGGATCGATGAGGTTCGCAGGCGTTCCGATGTCTCCGCGCAGGTTCGTCTCTCCGGGCTTCTTGTTGAAGTCCCCCATCTCGTTGTTCAACAGGAAGCCTGCGCCCTTGACGACGACGTGGGAGCCGTAGCCCCCTTCGAGCGTGTAGGTGTTCGCGACCACCATCCCGCCGCGATCCATGACCGAGAAATGCGTGGTTTCATCCGGCTCCGCCGGCGGCGCCGTGACGACGTCGCGCCCGAGCTCGACGCTGCTCGACGCTTTTGCAGGATCGATCGTTGCCGCAACGGTCTTCGCGTGATCTCTCGACGTCAGCTTCGCGACCGGCACCGTGACGAAATCCGGATCGCCGAGATGACGTGCGCGGTCCAGATACGCGCGGCGCATCGCCTCGATCTCCAGGTGCATGGCCGCCGGCGACAGCGGCCCCTTCGCCTTGAGGCCGTACGGCTCCAGGATGTTCAGCATCTCGATCAGTGCGACGCCGCCGGAACTCGGCGGCGCCATGGCGTAGATGTCGTAGTCGTGGAAGGTGCCGCGCACGGGCGTGCGGATCTTCGCCTGGTAGGCGGCGAGATCCTCGCGGGTAATCAGGCCGCCGTTCGCCTTCATGTCATCGGCAATGCGGTCGGCAATCCACCCCTTGTAGAAGACGTCCGCCCCTTCGCTGCCGATGGCGCGAAGCGTCTTCGCGAGATCCGGAAGGACCAGCCTGTCGCCCTCCGCCCAGGTGCCACCGCCCGGCTTTCCGTACGCCGCGACAGATGCGGGAAACTTGCCCATGCGGCCGGCGAGTTGGCCGTTCAGCCCGCGGGCGAGCCCCGCGGACATCGTGAAGCCTTGCTCGGCGAGTTGGACAGCCGGCTCGACCACTTCCCGCCACCGGAGCTTTCCGTACCGCTTGTGCGCAAGTTCGAGACCGCGCACCGTTCCGGGGACCCCCGGCGCGAGATACCCCGTGTTGGTCAGCGACGGGTCGATCGTGCCGTCCGTCTTGAGGTACATCGTGCGCGAGGACCGCAGCGGCGCCTTCTCGCGGTAATCGATGCCGGTGATCTCGCCGGTTGCCGTGCGGATCATCATGAAGCCGCCGCCGCCGATGTTCCCGGCGCTCGGATGCGTCACGGCGAGCGCGAAGGCGGTGGCCACCGCCGCGTCGACCGCGTTCCCGCCGCGCGCCAGCACCGACGCCCCTGCGTCGCACGCGGGCGCGGACGTGCAGACCACGAGCCCCTCTTTCGAGGGCACCCCGAGGTCCTGGGCGACGTGGACCGGCGGCGCCAGGACCAGCGCCGCCGCCACCACGAGCATCTTTCGCATGGATGTCACCTGTTTTCCGAGGCCGTGGTCTTTCGATCTCCCGGTCTCTTGTACTTGTCGAACCAGTAGCGCAGGTAGAGCTGCGTCCGCATGAAGTTGGACGGCGTGCTCGTCGTCCCGTGCCACTCGTCGTTCATCCTCAGCATCGCGGTCGGCACCTTGCGGAGCTTCAGCGCGCTGTAGAACTGCTCGGTCTGCGGCATCGGCGTCCGCAGATCGTTCACTCCCGTCATCAGCATCGTCGGCGTCTTGACGTTGCCGACGTAAGTCAGCGGCGACCGGCGCCGGTGTTCGGTCGGATCGTCCCATGGAAGCTTCTCGAAGTTGTAGTACCAGCTCGCGCCGTCGGTCGTGCCGACGAAACTGAGCCAGTCGATGACCGGGCAGTTGGCGGAGGCCGCCGCGAACCGATCCGTGTGCCCGACCGTCCACGCCGTCAGCACGCCGCCGCCGCTGCAGCCGGTGACGAACAGGTTCTGCGGATCCACGAATCCTTTCGCGACGACGGTGTCCACGCCCGCCATCAGGTCGTCGAAGTCCTTGTTCGGGTAATCGTACTTGATGGCATTGCCGAACGTGCTGCCATAGCCGGTGCTGCCGCGCGGGTTGACGTACAGAATCACGTAGTCGTTGGCCGCATGCTCCTGCCAGCCGAAGTTGAACCCGACGCCGTACATGCTGTGCGGGCCGCCGTGAATGTGGAGCTGGAGCGGGTACTTCCGCGACGGATCGAAATCGGGCGGCGTGACGTACCAGCCCTGGATCTTGAGGCCGTCCTTCGAGGCGTACCTGATCTCGTGCGTCTCGCCGAGCTTCTTTCCGGCCAGGATGTCGTCGTTGACGGCGGTCAACTGCTTGAAGTTCGCGGGTGTTTTGAGATCGAATGCGATCACGTCGGCCGGCTTCGTGGGAGTCGTGACGGTTCCGACCGCCAGACCCTTCGCGGAGATGTCCGACACCGTCAGCATGTGAGTCCCGCGCGTGACCGGCTGGACCTTGCCCTCCGACGGCCCCGCCAGCGGCAGCTGATAGAGGTTCTGCGCGCCTTCGTCCTGCGCCATGAAGTACAGGGCGCTGCCGTCCGGCGTCCACCGGATCTCCGACGGCGATCGATCCCAGTCGCCCGAAACGAGGTGCGGGTTGGACCCGTCGATGTTCATGACGTAGAGCTTGCTGTCCACCCATGTGTCCGTGGACCAGTCGTAGCCCGTGTAGGCCACGCGCCTGCCGTCGGGGGAGACCGTTGGATTGCCGTCCGGACCTTTTCGCGTCGTCAGTTGCTTCACGGCGCCGGTTGTCACGTCGACGCTGAAGACGTCCGACTCGCGCCACTGGTACTCGGTGTTGTCCGATCGCTGGCCGCTGAAGAGGATGCTCCCACCCTCGGGCGTCCAGTCTCCGCCGGTTGCGTCGTGCGGCCCCGAGGTGAGCTGGCGCGGCGTGCCGCCGACGGCCGGCACCACGAAGATCTGCCGGTACCCGTTGTCGGTGAAGCCGGTTCGATCGCGCCGGTAGTTCAGGCGCTCGACGATGCGCGGCCCTTCGGTCCACTTGGCGCCGGCGGGTGCCTTCGGCATCTTGATGGGCCAGTTCGTCCTTTCCTCGACGAGCATCGAGAACGAGAGCCGGTTGCCGTCGGGAGACCAGGCGACGGCCGACGGCGACTGCTCGACGCGCGTGACCTGCGAGGTGGCTCCTTCCGCGTCCATCCAGCGCACGAACACCTGCGATCCCTTCGGTTCGCCGGCCGCGACGTACGCGATGCGGTCGCCCGACGGCGACCATTTCGCCCCCGAGCCCTTCACGAGGAAGCGGTTGCGGCTGCCGTCCACGTTCATGATCCACAGCGCCGACTCGCGCCGGTCGTTCATCTTGTCGATCCACCCGCGCGTGTAGATGATCTGCGTGCCGTCAGGCGAGAGCTGCGGGGCCGCCACGGTCTCGAGGTCCAGGTAGTTCTCGAGTGTGACCCGGTCGGTGCGCGGCTTCTCCTGGTCGGCGCGCTGGGCGGCCAACATCGCCGGAAGCGCGGCGAAGAGCAGTGCGATGGCGTGCGTCCGTCTGAGCATGGGCATCCTCCAGAGGGCGAAGCTTACACCCGGAGACAGGAGAATTGAAGCTCGGCCAGGAAGGGCAGGAAGGGTGTTACTCCGCCGGCGCGATCACCGTCAGGTGGCGTTTTGTCGCTCCGTTGACGGCGTTCAGGGGAATGCCGCGATCGAAGGTGGCAAGGTGACCGCGGTGTTTCGTTGCCAGCGCCAGCAGGTACACATCGGTGATCGATCGATGGGTGGCGATGAACGATGGATCGACGACGGCCGGGTCGTTCAACGAAATCGCGTCGGCCCAGAAACGATGGTCGCTTCTTCGGCAGAACTCGCGCAGTCGAGCGAACAGATCGGCGGGCCTGGTCAGCAGGCTTCCGTAAGCGGGGTTCGACACGACGCGGATGAACCCGTTTTCAGTGAGCGGACACGTCGCCCATCCGGCCGTGTGATTGTCTGCAAACCAGTCGTGCGCCACGTCGTGGTGGACGTGATCGGGATCGAACAGCGCGACGAGGACGTTGACGTCCAGCAGCGCGACGCGGCTCATGGGTCGTCGCGGAGCTCGTTCACCCGTTTCATGGTGGGTCGCGGCGAACCCGGCGGCCGCGGCGGCAGCAGCGGCACGCCGTTTCTCACCTGATTGGCCCTGACCGCCGGCTCCAGCCCCTTGCGCGCGAGCTGGGAGAGCACCTGTCCGGCCGTCAGCCCCCGGTACTGCGCGATCTCCTTGGCCGCCTGAAGCACGTCCGCGTCGATATCCACCGTGGTGCGCATGTGCACGATCATCACGCATCACGCATCAGATGTCAACCACGGACGGACACCGAAACACGGAAGGACACGGAAACACGAACCACGGAAAACGCGGAAGGACACAGAAAAACACCGGAAGGACACAGACCACGGAGGCACACGGAAAAACAAGAGACTTAATGGTGCCGGGCCGGCACAGGACTTGAAGTTTCAGCCAAAAGCGATGGGCTGGCGGCCGTGAACCGCCTCGGATTCACCGGCGCGCCCGGTGCGTTTGTACGTTTTTGAGTCGGTGACTGCATGCAGATCTGGCCCGGCCAGCCCTATCCCCTCGGTGCCACCTTCGACGGAGTCGGGACGAACTTCTCGGTGTTCTCGGAATCAGCGGCGCGCGTCGAATTGTGCCTGTTCGACGCGGAAGGACACGAGACGGGGATGGACCTTCCCGAGACGACCGCGCTCTGCTGGCACGGCTACCTGCCGAACGTGCGGCCGGGCCAGCGTTACGGATTCCGCGTCCACGGGCCCTGGGCGCCCGAACAGGGGCACTGGTTCAATCCTTCGAAGCTGCTGCTCGATCCCTATTCGAAAGCGGTCGACGGTCCGTGGGACTGGAACGAGGCGATGTTCCCGTACCACTTCGCGGATCCGGACAACTCGAAGAACGATCTCGACAGCGCGCCGTACGTGCCGAAGAGCGTCGTCATCAATCCGTACTTCGACTGGGGGTACGACCGGCGCCCGAACACGCCCTGGCACCGCACGGTCGTGTACGAGACCCACGTGAAGGGGTTCACGCGCACGCACCCCGAGATCCCGGAGGAGCTGCGTGGCACTTATGCGGGGATGGCGCATCCGGTCGCCGTCAAGTACCTGACGCGGCTGGGCATCACGGCCGTGGAGCTCCTGCCGGTGCATCAGTTCGTGCACGATTCGACGCTCGTCCAGCGCGGCCTGCGCAACTACTGGGGCTACAACTCCCTCGGCTACCTTGCGCCGCACAACGAGTACGCGGCCAGCGGCCAGCGCGGCGAACAGGTGCAGGAGTTCAAGCACCTCGTCAAGACGATGCACGAGGCGGGCATCGAGGTCATCCTCGATGTCGTTTACAACCACACCGCGGAGGGCAATCATCTCGGTCCGATGCTGTCGTTCAAGGGGATCGACAACGCCGCGTACTACCGGCTCGTCGGCGACAACCGGCGGTTCTACACGGACTACACCGGCACCGGGAACACCTTGAACATGCGGCACCCCCACGTGCTGCAGCTCATGATGGACAGCCTGCGGTACTGGGTCCTCGACATGCACGTCGACGGCTTCCGCTTCGACCTGGCGGCGACGCTCGCGCGCGAGCTGCACGAGGTCGATCGCCTCTCCGCTTTCTTCGATCTGATTCAGCAGGACCCTGTCGTCAGCCAGGTGAAGCTGATCGCCGAGCCATGGGACGTTGGCGAAGGGGGCTACCAGGTCGGCAACTTCCCGCCGTTATGGTCGGAGTGGAACGGGAAGTACCGCGATACCGCGCGCGACTTCTGGCGCGGCGCCGACCAGGCGCTCGCCCAGTTCGCGTACCGGTTCACCGGCAGCTCGGACCTCTATGAAGGGTCCGGGCGAAAGCCGTATGCGAGCCTCAACTTCGTCACGGCGCACGACGGATTCACGCTGCGCGATCTCGTCTCGTACAACGACAAGCACAACGAGGCGAACGGCGAAGAGAACCGGGACGGAGAGAGCTACAACCGGTCGTGGAACTGCGGCGAAGAGGGACCGACGGGCAACCCGGAGGTGCTGGCCCTGCGCGCGCGCCAGTCGCGGAACTTTCTGGCGACGCTCCTGCTGTCGCAGGGCGTGCCGATGCTGCTCGGCGGCGACGAGATCGGCCGGACCGCGCGCGGCAACAACAACGCCTACTGCCAGGACAACGAGATGTCGTGGTACGACTGGGCTGCGGCGGACCAGTCGCTGCTGCGCTTCGCGCGGCGGCTGATCCGGATGCGGCTGCGGCACCCCGTGTTCTGCCGCCGCCGCTGGTTCCAGGGGCGCGCGATCCATGGCACGGACGTCGGCGACATCGGCTGGTTCACGCCCGCCGGCCACGAGATGTCGGATGAAGACTGGCAGGCCGGATTCGCCAAGTCGCTCGGCGTCTTCCTCAACGGCCGTGCGATTCCGACGCCGAACGAGCGCGGCGAGCGGATCGTGGACGAGAGCTTCTACGTGATGTTCAACGCCCACCAGGAGCCGCTGGACTTCACGCTGCCCGAGGCGAAATGGGGCACCGAGTGGGGCACCATCCTGGACACGACCGCGGAGGACGCGCACTACATGCGCGAGGACGACATCGCCCGGTCGTTGCATCCAGGCGAGATCTGCCAGGTGCAGCCGTGGTCGCTGGTTCTGCTCCGCCGGATCGGTGCGCAGGAAGAGGTCACGCCCGCCGCTCCGCCGACCTCGCAATCATGACTTCGGTCGCCTTGATGACGGCCAGCGCCTCGTCGCCGCGCTTGAGCTTCAGCTCGTCGACGGCGTCGCGCGTGATCACGGCGGTCAGCGACTGATCGCCGACGCGCAGCCGCACCTGCGCGAGCAGTCCCTCGACGCGGACCTCCTCGACAATCCCGCGCAGTTGATTGCGGCCGCTGAGCGTCACGATGACGCCGCGCGCGCGCTTCGCCGGCGGTCCGAGCTTCCTGCCGGTCGCGGCGAGCAGCCGGTCCACTTCGGTGTCCGGCACGCGGTGATGGCCGCCGGCGGTGCGCCGGGTCCTGAGCGATCCCTTGTAGATCCACTGCTTCAAGGTCGGGTACGCCACGCCAAGACGGCGCGCGGCCTCGCGCGGGGTCAGCAGTTCCATCCCGCAACAATCGTATTAACTCGACTCGAAATCAAGATAAATCCGTATTAAACTGACCTGATGTTCCGGGTAGGCGCATTTCTGGTGACGGTGCTCGTGGGCCTGGTCTCAGACACGCCCCGCGGAGAGCCGCCAGAGACCATCACGGTCTCCGCGGCCGTGAGCCTCACCGACGCGCTCGAGGAGGTCGCGAAGGCCTACCGCGCGGCCGGCAACGGCGAGGTCCGTTTCAACTTCGGGCCGTCGAATATGCTCGCGCGCCAGATCGTCAACGGCGCGCCGGTCGATCTCTTCATCAGCGCCGACGACGCGCAGATGGACGTCGCCGTCGCTTCCGGTGCGATGGATCCGGCGACGAGGGTGAACCTGCTTTCAACGCGCCTGGCCGTTGTCGCTCGGCGGGGCAGCGGACGCCGACTCCGCGACTGGCGCGACCTTGAGGATCCATCCATCCGGCGCATCGCCGTCGGCGACCCGGCCGCCGTGCCTGCCGGCGTCTACGCGAAGGAGTTCCTGCAGCGCGTTGGCGCGTGGGATCGGCTGCGGCCACGGCTGGTGCCCGTGAGCACCGTCCGCGCCGCCCTCGCGGCGGCGGCCAATGGCAGTGCGGATGCCGCGGTCGTCTACGAGACCGACGCGGCAGGGTCGCAGAGCGTCGAGGTCGGCTTCATCGTTTCCGGACCGCAGGCGCCGACCATCGTGTACCCCGCCGCGATCGCCACGCACACGCCCAATCGCGCGGCCGCCGAGCGATTCCTGAAGTACCTGCGCGGCAGCGAAGCGCGGTCCGTCTTCGCGCGCTTCAAGTTCCTCATCCCTCATCCCGCGCTGCCCGCGCCGGCTCCCCGCTAAGGCATGGACATCTGGCACATCACCTGGTTCACGGTGGCGACCGCGGCGTTCGCCACCCTTCTGATGCTGCCGCCGGGCCTCTTCCTGGCCTGGCTGCTCGCCCGGCGGCAGTTCCGCGGCCGCGTGCTGCTCGAAACCCTCGTCTCGCTGCCGCTCGTGCTGCCACCGGTCGCGACGGGGCTGCTGCTGCTGATGCTCGTCGCGCCGCGCGGCCCGATCGGCGGCGTGCTGGAGCGCGCGGGCATCGAGGTGGTGTTCACGTGGAAAGCCGTGGTGCTGGCGATGGCGGTGATGGGGCTGCCGCTGCTCGTGCGCACCTCGCGCGCCGGATTCGAGCAGGTGGACCACCGCTACGAGGCCGTGGCCGCCACGCTCGGCGCGGGCCCGTTGCGGGTGTTTCTGACGATTACGCTGCCGCTCGCGTTGCCCGGTGTCATTGCCGGCAGCGTGCTCGGCTTCGCCAGGGCCCTCGGTGAATTCGGGGCGACGATCATGATCGCCGGCAGTATCCCCGGCGCGACGCGCACGCTCGCGGTGGCGATCTACTCGTTCGCCGAAACAGGACGCGACGCCGACGCGATGCACCTCGTCCTGGTGTCCGCGGTCATCGCCTTTGCGGCGCTGGGCACCGCGAACTGGATCGCCGCCCGCGCGGGTGTGCGGTCGTGATCGCGCTGTCCATCACCGTGCGGCAAGGCGACTTCACGCTCGAAATCGACGAACGTCTCGACGCGCGGATCACGGCGCTGTTCGGGCCCTCCGGAGCGGGCAAGACGACGATCCTGGATTGCATTGCCGGCCTGCGGAAGCCCTCATCCGGGTCGATCATCCTTGCTGCCCGCCCGCTCTTCGATGCCGCGCGGGGAATCGACCTGGCCCCCTACGAGCGGCACATCGGCTACGTGACGCAGGATGTTGCGCTCTTTCCACACCTGACCGTCCGCCGCAACGTGTTGTACGGCCGGCGGGACGGCCAGAAGCTCGCCCTGACGGCGGTCACGCGCATGCTGGAGATCGAGGATCTGCTCGACCGCCGGGTCCCGCAGTTGTCGGGGGGCGAGCGCCAGCGCGTGGCGCTTGCGCGAGCGCTCATGTCGGCCCCCGATCTGCTATTGCTCGACGAGCCGCTGGCCGCCATCGACGTCGAGCGCCGCCGCAGGATCCTCCCGTATGTCGAGCGCGTCCGCGACGAGCTGAGCGTCCCGATCGTCTACGTCACGCATGACGCGGACGAGGTTCGGCGACTCGCCGACCGCGTCGTCGTCCTCGAAGGCGGACGGGTCATTCGGGCGGGGGCGCCGGCGGAGGTTCTATAGGTTCTCAGAGCGCGTCGCGAAACCAACCGCGGCCTCTTGTAGCGCAGGCCTTCAGGCCTGCCAAGCGGCCGCGGGCAGCCCTAAAGGGCTGCGCTACAGGTAATTCTGCGACGCGCTCTATGAGTTCTCGAGAAAGCTGCGGTGCAGCGTCTTGACCGAGTCATTGAGCTGCGGTCGCGGCACGAGCCACGTGATGCGGAACGAGGAGGTCGCCATCGCCTCCGGGGCGATGCCGGCCTCTCGAAGCGCCGACGTCCCGCGCCGGACGTTTGCATAGCTCGCGTTGATCCCGGCGCCGACGACGCTGACGGCGCCGAGCGTGTCGATGAGCCGCGCCGTGGCCGCGAACGCGGCGGCGATATCACGACGGACCTGCTCCTCGTTGTGCAGGTTCTCGCGCGAGATCACGAGCGCCACGCCGTCCCCCGGCCCGCCGACCGACGTGGCATGAAGCTGCTTGCCGACGACCCCGCGATTGTCCAGCAGGGTGAGCAGCCGCTCGACGTCTCCGGCAGCCTGCAGCACCAGGATGTCGCCTTCGCTGGCCACGCCGGCCACGCTGCCCGGAAGGCGCGGCGCGAACTTGCGCACGACGGTGCCGTCTCTCGACGGGTCGTCGCCCGGCAGCGCGCCGGCCGTCGCCCGGGCATAGATGGCGATGCCGGCCTTCTTCGCGAATTCCACCGCCTGCGCGTTCAGGACCTTCGCGCCTGACTCCGCCAGCTCCTGTGTCTCTTCGTACGACAAGGCGGGAATGCGGGTCGCTTCGGGCACGACGCGCGGGTCCGCGGTGTAGACGCCGGCCACGTCCGAGCAGATCTCGCACCAGTCGGCGCCGAGTGCCGCGGCCATCGCGACCGCGGTGGTATCGCTGCCGCCCCGGCCGAGCGTGGTGACTTCTCGCGCATAGGAGACACCCTGGTATCCGGCAATCACCACCACCCGTCCGCGCGCCAGCTCGTCCTGCACCCTGAACGGCCGCACTTCGATGATGCGGGCGTCGACGTGACGGTCGTTCGTGATGATGCCGGACTGGCTGCCGGTGAAGCTGATCGCGTCCCCACCCAGCTCACGGATCGCGATCGACAGCAGCGCCATCGAGATCCGCTCGCCGACCGAGAGCAGCATGTCCAGCTCGCGGCGTTCCGGGTTGGCCGAGACCTTCCGCGCGAGCGCAATGAGCTCATCCGTCGTATCGCCCATCGCCGACACGACTACGACGACGTCGTGCCCCGCGCGGCTGGTTTCCATGACTCGAGCGGCAACGGCGCGGATCTTGTCCACGTCCGCGACGCTCGATCCGCCGTACTTCTGGACAACGATGGACATGACAGTTGTGAGTTCTGAGTTCTGAGTTTTGAGTTTTGAGTCCTCGGCCCCGAGCCCCGAGCCCCGAGCAGCGAGCTGCGAGTTGCGAGCCGCGAGCTGCGAGCCACGAGCCACGAGCCCCGAGCCGCGAAGGTCCTTCTCTGCTACCATAACACCCTCTTTTCGGAACCCCCATCGCCCAAGAGGACCTGTCATGAAGAACCGCGCGTACCGGCTGATAGTCGCCATTGCCGTTTTATCCCTGGCGCCGCTGGTCGGCCCGGCTCCCCGCATGGAGCAGGCCGCCACGCCGACAGCCACCCGTACTGTCCAGCTCGAGGACATCATTGCCTGGAAGAACATCGGCGCGACCGTCCTGTCGAACGACGGCGAATGGTTCGCGTATCGGGTCGCCGCGAGCGAGGGGGACGGCGAGGTTGTCGTGCGGCGGACGCATGCCGACAAGGAGCTGCGGTTCGATGCGGGCGAGTCACCGGCGGGCGGCGGCGGGGGAGGAGGCCGGGGCGGCACGGCGCCAAGCGCGTCGCTGGCGTTTTCCAGCGATGCCAGGTGGATGGCCTTCACCACGTATCCGGCCAAGCGCGACGCGGACCGCATGCGCCGGCAGCGCCGGCCGATTCAGCCCGCCGTCACGATCGTGAATCCGGCCTCCGGCGAGAAGCAGGAGTACCCGCGGATCCGCCGGTTCGCGTTCTCGGGAGAATCACCGGCATGGATTGCGCTCCACCGAGCGCCGGCGCAGGAGGCTGGCGGGAGGGGAGCGGCGGCCCCTCCGGCGGGCGGACGTGGCGGTGCGCCGGCGGCGCCGGCTGCGGCGGCGAGCGATCAACCGAAGGGCACGGATCTGATCCTGCGCGAGCTGGCAACCGGCCAGGAGATTAACGTCGGCAACGTCGCCGAGTTCGCGTTCAACAAGGACGGCAAGTTCCTCGCGACCACCATCGACGCGCAGGACAAGGTCGGCAACGGCATCCAGATCCACGATCTCGCGACGCGTGCCGTGACGGTGCTCGACAACGGCGCGGCGAGTTACGAGCGCATGAGCTGGACGGAAAAGGGAGATGCGCTGTCGGTGCTGAAGGGCACGGACGACAAGGCGTTGAAGGACAAGGTGTACGCGGTCGTCGGCTTCACCGGCTTCGGCGCGGCCGCACCGAAGAAGACCGTCTACACGCCGTCGGCCGACAAGAGCTTTCCAGCGGGCATGACCGTCGGCGGCGATCGGGCGCCGAGCTGGACCGACGACCGCCAGGCGCTGGTGTTTGGCATCCATACCCCGCAGAAGAAGGACGCGGCCGCCGCCGACGCTCCCGAGGGAGCCGGGGACCGTCCGGCGCCGGCTGCCGACGCCACCGATCAGGACGAGAAGGTCGATCTCGTGCTCTGGCACTGGAAGGACCCCCGCCTCCAGACGCAGCAGCAGGTCCAGGAGGCGCGCGATCGCGCGTTCAACTACCTTGCCGAATATCGGGTCGGGCCGCAGAAGTTCATCCGGCTGGCGGACGACGAGGTGCGCACGGTCAGTGTGGCGCCGAAACAGATGTGGGCCATCGGCTTCGACGAGCGCGAGTTCGAGATGATGGGGAACATCGACGGCCGCCGCTACCAGGACGTCTACGCGATCAACATGGAGACCGGAGAACGAAAGCCGGTCGCAAAGCGGGTGCGCTGGTTCAACGGTCCGTCCCCCGACGGCGAGTCGGTCCTCTACTACGAGGACGGCAACTATCTCGTCTACGCGATGAGCACCGGTCAGACCCGCAACATCACGCAGGGAGTGGCGGTGTCCTTCGTCGACACCGAAGACGACCACAACGTGATCAAGCCGCCGACCTCCACGGTCGGATGGACGGCCGACAGCAAGTCGGTGCTCCTCAGCGACAACTGGGACATCTGGCAGGTGCCGGTCGCCGGCGGCGCGCTGGTGAACCTGACCGTCAACGGCAAGAAGGACGCGATCAGGTACCAGCAGCGCTTCGCGCTGGAGCCGCCGCAGGACCGCGACGAGGGGATCGACCTGACGAAGCCTCAGTACTTCCGCGCCTACGGCGAGTGGACCAAGAAGAGCGGAATCGCGCGCATCGAGCCCGGGAAGCCTGGCGCGCAGATGGTGATGTGGGGCGACGCATCGTTCACGCGCCTTGCAAAGGCGAAGAACGCCGATCAGTACGTCTACACGCGGGAAACGTCGCTCGAGCCGGCCGATTACTACATCACCGACGCGAAGCTCGGGCCTGGCACACGGCTGACGGACATGCGGCCGCAGGTCGCCCGGTTCACGTGGAGCCCCGGAGTGCAGCTCGTGAACTACACGTGCGACAAGGGGGACAAGCTCCAGGCGGCGCTGTTCCTCCCGGCGAACTACGAGAAGGGCAAGGCCTATCCGACGCTCGTCAACTTCTACGAGAAGATGTCGCAGGGCGCGAACCAGTTCGCCAGCCCGAGCGCGAACGGCTTCAACCGGTCGGTTTACACGAGCAACGGCTACGCCGTGCTCGTGCCGGACATCACCTACAAGGTCAACGATCCGGGCATGTCCGCCGTCTGGTGCATGGTGCCCGCCGTCAAGGCCGCGATCGCCACGGGCGTCGTCGATCCCAAACACGTGGGCATCACCGGCCATTCATGGGGCGGGTACCAGACTTCGTTCCTCATCACCCAGACCGACATTTTCGCGGCGGCGGTCGCGGGGGCGCCGCTGACCGACATGGTCAGCATGTACAGCCTGGTCTACAAGAACACGGGGGGCACGAACCAGGCGATCTTCGAGAGCAGCCAGGGGCGGTTCAAGGGCGGCTACTGGGACAACTGGGACGCCTACTACCGGAACTCGCCGGTGTTCTTCGCGAAAAACGTCAAGACCCCGCTGATGATCCTGCACAACGACAGGGACGGCGCGGTGGACTTCACGCAGGGTGTCGAGTACTTCAACACGCTCCGGCGGCTTCAGAAGCCGGTGATCATGCTCGAGTATCCGGGAGAGAACCACAGCCTCGCGCGCCGCCCGAACCAGCGCGACTACACCGTCCGCATGAAGGAGTTCTTCGACCATTACCTCATGGGCGCGCCGGCGCCCGACTGGTTGACCAAGGGCGTGCCGCGGCTCCAGATGGAGCAGCACCTGAAGGACCGCAAGGCGAAGCCGGCGCCCCCGAAGAAGATCACGACGACGGAGGCCGCCAAATGAAGCCGTAGGCCGGGGCTTTTAAGCCCCGGCGTCCAGGAGAATCATGGCTCTGGCCTTCTGGCTCGTTCTCTCGGCCGTGCTTTGCGGCGCCGCGCAGAATCCGCGCGACGGCGCCGCGAGGCCGGCGACGCCGTCGGCACCGGGCGCGACGATTCGCGGCCGCGTGACCGCCGCCGCAGCCGATCTGCCGCTGCACCGCGTGAAGATCACGCTCACCGGGCAGTTGGCGAACCCGGTGACAGCGGTCACCGATATCAAAGGCGTGTTCGAGCTGACCGACGTGCCACCCGGCTCCTACCGGATCACGGCTACCCGCGCGGGGTACCTCACAATCGAATACGGGCAGCGTCGTCCGGGAGAAACCGGGCGCACGCTCGATGTTGAAAGCGGCGAGATCCGCCGGGGCGTGGACATCGCGCTGTTCAGGGGCGGCGTGCTCGCCGGCCGGATCGCTGACGAGCAGGGCGATCCCGCGCCCGACGTCCGCGTTGAAGCCGTGGAGCTGCGGTACATCCGCGGCCGGCGCGTCGCGGTCGCCGCGCGGATCACGGCAACCAACGACGCAGGCGAGTATCGCCTCAGCGGTCTCCAGCCGGGCTCGTACCAGGTCCGCGCCTCGACGACCGAGGTGTGGGAAGGCGACGACGGGAAGAACACGTACGTGTACGCGTTGACGTATTTTCCTGGCGTGACGAGCGCCGAGGGGCCGCAAAGCACGAGCCTCTCGGTCGGGCAGGAGGTCTCCGGGCTCGACTTCCGCCTTCTGGCCGGCCGGGCCGCGAAGATTACCGGCATCCTGGAGGACGCGCGCGGCGAGCCGCTCGCCGGGCAGGTGGTCAACCTCAGTCGAATCACGCGCACGACGGGCGGCGATCTGATGTCCTCCGGTTTCGGCGGAACCGGCAGGACCGATGCGCACGGAGCCTTCGAGTTCACGAAGCTCGCGCCTGGCGAGTTCATCGTGTATTCCAGCGGTCCCACGGACCGCACGAGCCTTCCCGTCACGGTCAACAACGATGAGGTCCGGGACGTTGTCCTGACACCGCGGCCGCCGAGCGGCGTCTCGGGTTCGATCGCGACCGATGAAGGCGGGGTCCCGCCAATCCCAGTGTCGCGCCTGCGCGTCATTCCCGTCGGAGCGGATCCGGCGAGCGTGCTGCCGATGTGGGCCGCGCCGCGCGAACAGCCGCCGCGGCCGGATTGGTCGTTCCGCATCGCCGACGTGGACGGACCGTACCTGTTCCGGGTGACGGGACTTCCGGACGAATGGATGGTGAAGAGCGTCATTGCCGGGGGGCGCGACATCACCGACGCCCCCTTCACGATAACGAGGGGCGGTCCTGACGTCGCCGGCGTGCAGATTGTGTTGAGCCGCAGGACAGCACGGGTGAACGGCGAAGTGATCGACCGTGCGGGCGCGCCGGCGCCGGACGCGACCGTGATTGTCTTTGGCGAAAACCCCTCGACGTGGGGGTTGGCATCGCGCTTCATCAAGATCGCGCGCCCGGACGACCGGGGCCGTTTCAGCGTCGCCGGTCTTCCGCCGGGAATCTACCGCGCGATTGCGCGCGACTTCGTGGCCGCCGGGCAATGGGAAGATGCTGATTTCCTCCGCGGCCTGCTGAAGGATGCCGTCCGCCTCGAGCTTGGCGAAGGGGCGGCTGAACCAATCACGCTGACGCTGGAGCGGCCGCGATGAAGATCAGTACCAGTGTCGTCTTCGCGGCTGCCGTCCTTGCGCTGTCCTTCGTGCCCGCGGCCGCGCAACCGCCGTCGTCAGCGGCAGCGGTCGAGGTGAAGCCTGGCGGCATCCGCGGTCGCGTCATCGCGGCAGACACCGGGAAGCCGCTGCGCCGCGCGCGCCTCAGCCTCACCCCCGCAGGGGGATCCGCCTGGTCGCGACCCCTCATCGCCAACACGGACGCGAGCGGCCGTTTCGAGTTCAAGGATGTACCGCCAGGGTCCTGCTACATTGCCGCGAGTCGCGCCGGGTATCTGAACGTCCAGTACGGCCAACGGCGGCCGCGCGAGCTGGGCCTCGCGGTCACGCTCCGCGCGGGGCGGACTATCGAGGACCTCGACATCGCGTTGCCGCGGGGAGGCGTCCTCTCCGGCCGAATCACCGACGAGCTCGGCGAGCCGTATCCGGGCGTCAGGGTCGACGTGCTTGGCACCCGGTACGACCTCGGGAAGCGCGTGCCGTTCCCGATTGGCACGGCCACGACCGACGATCTCGGACAGTTCCGCGTCGCGGGTCTCCAGCCGGGCGACTACTACGTCGTGGCTTCGTCCACTGAAACGTGGCGCAACGAGAAGCAAGAGACCTTCGGCTACGCCTCGACCTACTTCCCGGGTGGTGCGGCCGACTCCGCCCAGCTCATCCCGCTCAGACCCTCGGAGCGGCGCGCGGATCTGATCTTCAGCCTGCACGCCGTCCGCACAGTGCGCATCGCCGGCGTCGTCCGCCGCGAAAACGGCCAATCAATGAGCGGAGCCGGCGTGTCGCTCGCCTACACGTATCCGGGAATCATGATGGTGGCCGGGTCACGAAGTGTCAGAACAGCGGCAGACGGCTCCTTCGAGTTCAAGGATGTGGCCGCGGGCACATACGGCGTCTTCGGAGGCGGCGGAGAGCAGACGCTGACGGTCGCAGACGCAGACATTCAGGGTATCGAGCTGGTCTCGAAGACGGGCAGTACCGTCCTCGGGACGCTGGCCTCCGACGACGGGGCGCCATTGCCTTTCTCAACGTCGGGTGTTCGCGTGGCGCTCGAGGCGCCGCTGGGAAAAGTGCTCCCGACCGTCCGCATTGTCGCCGTGGATACCGACTGGTCCTTCAAAATGACAGGCCTCGGAGGGCCGTTCGTGTTTCGAGTCATCGGTGCGCCGGAGGACTGGATGATGGCCTCGGTACGGCTCGCTGACAAAGACATCACGGACGTTCCCTGGGACGTGCCCACCGGCGGCAAGGAGATCGCGGGGCTGAAAATCGTCCTCACACGAAAGGTCGGCAGGCTCGCGGGGACGGTCGCAGACAGCCGCGGGGCGCCGACGTCCGCGGCCACCGTCGTCGTCTTTGCCGACGATCCGGAACTCTGGCTGCCGGAATCGCGGTTCATCCGCGCGATCCGCCCGGGGATTGACGGGCGCTTCTCGATCGCCGGCCTGCCGGCGGGCGCTTATCGCGCGATCGCGCGAGACTTCATCGAGGCGGGCCAGTGGGAAGATCCGAAATTCCTCGAAGAGGCGCGGGACGGCGCGCCCAGGTTCGTGCTCGGCGAAGGCGGGTCCGAGACGATCTCCCTGCGGCTGCCGCCGGTGAAGTGAAGAGGCAGGCACCCGCCGCAACCGGCAATAGCAAAAAAATGCACTTTTCCTCTCTGAGAAACGCGCGTTTTGCGCGATACTGGTCGCGGACGCATTGAGCGTCGCGAATAAAGGAGAGCGAATGGCCAAGGCTGCGAAGAAGAGCGCGAAGAAGACGGCGAAGAAGTCGGCGGCGAAGAAGCCCGCGGCGAAGAAGAAGTCCGCCAGAAAGCCGAACGCGGCGTTCATGGCGCCCGTCACGCCGAGCGCCGAGCTGTCCGAAGTGGTCGGCAGCAAGCCGATCCCGCGGACTGAGGTCACCAAGAAGCTGTGGGGCTACATCAAGAAGAACGGGCTGCAGGATCAGAAGAACAAGAGGATGATCAACGCCGACGCCGCGCTGAAGCCGGTATTCGGCGGCAAGTCCTCGGTCAACATGTTCGAGATGACCAAGCTCGTCAACAAGCACCTGTCGTAGTCAGGCCGGGGGGCTTCGCCCCGCCGGACCCCCCGACTCACTCGCTCGCGGGGCCCCACTGCCCCGCTCCGCTCGTGAGGCTTGCTCGCTGCGCTCGCGCGCGCTGAAGGGGGCTCCGCCCGGGACCGCGCATCAGGTCACGGCGAAGGCGATCGGTCGCCTTCGCCGCCCCATTTTCCCATCCGCCCGGTGGTCGGACCGGGCCTGCCGTCCTGTTGCGCGCTGACAGCGACAGCCTCCCGTTGTCGTCTTCGCCGATTACTTCGTGCAGGGGCCCAGCAGCTTGCCCGTGTACTTCGTGGACATCTCCTGCTCGCCCACCTTCATCTTCATCGCGCCCGTGAAGCTGTCCGCAAGGTAGGTAATCTCGCCGCTGCCCTTCGTCTGCTGCTTCGGGCAGTCCACGGTCCAGCTGACGGTGTTGTCCTTCACCTTGTAGTCAGCGACCGTGCACTGTGATTTCGGGTCGTTGGGCACGGTCTTCTCGGGATTCGCGAGGTCTGCTTCCGTCACGCAGACCTCCGTCGTGATGGCCGGCATCTTCATCGGCATGCCGGGCATGTCCATCTGCATCTTGAGCTGCCACTTCCCCGGTTTCTGCGGGCTCCTGGGCGTCTGGGCGCCGGCGGCCGCGGCGATCGCCATCGCACACAAACAAACAACAGACTTGCGCATGAGGCTCCTTTTCTCCATCTGGATCGTCGCGGAACGCGACTGAGGGAGGCCTATTCTCTCACAGGTGCCAAGGGCCAAGTGCCAGCCAGGTGCGAGGTGCTGACCGGGGAAGGCAGGAACTGCCACCGGGAGCGGCGAGAAAGTCAACCCTGGCGGAAGCCGCGCACGAGAGCGGAGAACTCGGGCCTACCGTGCCATCCCGTCGCGTACCGCGACATCACGATAAATGCGGGCATCCATGCCTGAGGCTCCCTCCAGGAGAAGGCCGCCGAGCGCGTGGTGACCGTCGCCAGAGGCCGGCGCGACGACGATCGTATCGAATCCGTGCGCGCGCGCGTTCGGCGGCACGTCCACGACGTAGGTCGTCAGGCCGGGCCGCCGGCGGTACTCAGGGATTGGCCCCAGGTCGAGCGTGCTCTCGATTCTGCCCTTCCGGAGGAGCATGACGAAGTAGCGGTCGTCCGCCTCGAGCGACACCTCCAGATAGCGCCGTCCGCGCTTGTCTGGGCACGTGATCGCCAGTGGCGCCTTCAGCTCGAACGTCCCCTCGGCGTTGCCCGGCGTTCCGTCGGGCGCAAGGCGGGCGAGCGTTTCGATGCCAACGACCGACCCGCCGTGGCGGTAATAGGTGCGGTCGATCAGATGGTCGTAGCGCCCCAGGTTCATCGCGACGATGGCTTTCAGCCGCGCTGTGGACCACAGACGATCCGAGCGAATGATCAATCTCAGGTGATCGTAGTACTCGTGCAGGGAGGGATCCTGCAGCTCGTTGTCCGACTTCTCGACGCTGTCCCGGTAGCCGGCTGGAATCATCCGCCGGTAGTGCCCCGTCCGCCACTCCGGGTTGAATACCGCCGGCAGCCGCGCGAGCAGCGGATCGGCCAGCGCGCACTCGTCGAGCAGGTATGCATACGGGCCGAAATCGAGGCCCGACGATCCCATGAGCCCGCAGGCGGGCAGCACGTTCATCCGCTGGGGCCTCGTGCCGGCGCGCGGCCATTCCGGATCGCGGAAGGTGACCCGCCTGGCGAGCACGAGCGACTTGTCATGAAAGTACACCGCGCGCTCGTCGATGACGCCGTTGGGCTTCGCGTTGCTGTCGGAGAAGCGGCTGTTGCTCCAGAGCGGCACGTGCGTCGCCGTGCAGCCGACGAGCGCCAGCACGCCGGCAGCGGGGATCCACAGCGCGCGCGGTGCCGCCATCAGCCGCGTGAGCAGCAGCACCGAGGCGACGAGCGGCACCGAGAAGAACCGGCCCGCCATGAAGTCGCCGCCGATCGACATCACGTAGAGCAGGTACAGAACGATGCCAGCCGCCAGCACGCGCGGCGCGGTCCGCCGGGCCGCCGCCGCCGCCACCAGCGCGAAGGCGACCGTCGTCAGCGTCAGCGGATCGCGATCGATCGAATCGACGAAGTACAGCGCGCCCTGGGTCCACAGGGCGTGCGCCGGGATGCCCATCGCCAGCTTCGCATACGCGGTGTTGGGCAACGGAAATCCATAGTAGAGGGTGGCGAACAGCGTCCACGCCCACGCGGGCGCGGTGCCCATGAAGAACGCGCGCGCGATCGTGGAGGGGCGGCGCACCTGCCACGACGCCACGCCGAGCATCGGCACCGCCAGCAGTACCGCGTCCGGACGTGCGAGGTAGAGAAGCGAACCGAGAGTCCACAGGCGCGCCAGCCACCGCGATCGTTCCATCCGCTCGTTCAGGAACAGTACGACGAGTCCGATGAGGAGCAGGCTGACGAGCGGATTCTCGAGACCGGAGGTGGAGAAGTCGACAAACGCCCTCGAGAACAGCAGCGCGACCACCGCGAGGGCCGCCTGCGAGGCGGAGGCCGCCCGGGTCACCACCAGCCAGAACACCGACAGCGACACGCCCACCGACGCCGCGAACGTCACCAGGTACAGGTGCCGTGTCAGCATGTATCCGGCGGTCAGCACCAGAAGCCACAACGGATGGGTGAAGGTCTGTACCCGTTCGGCGACGTTGAACGTCAGGCCAAAGCCGTGCGTGACGTTCATCACGGTCCTGAGCGTGATGGCCGCATCGTCGCTCAGCCAGGCCGTCCGAACAAGCACGGCAAGGTAGACAAGCGTCAGCAGGGCCGCAAGCAGGCGCGGCAACGGGGCCGCGGTCGGACCTCTACTGTTTTCTGACACGGGGTTGAAGGATGGTATCAACTCCAAACTCCAAACTCCAAACCACTTCAAACGCCCAACTTCAAATCTCCAAACCCCAGCGCTGGGAGGTGGGAGTTTGGCGTTGAGAGTTTGCAGTTTGGAGTCCTTTGCAGTTTGGAATTTGGAATTTGGAGTTTTCAGAAAAAGAAGATGTCCCCCCCTCCGCCGAAGCGGGGGTTGACGATGTTGTTGAAGATGGAGCCGAAGGAATATGAAATGCCGAAGTTCACCGAGTAGCGATACCCGGTGGCGAGCTGGTGCTGACGGACGAGGATCTCCTCGGTCGTCGCCGCGCCGCGCGGCAGGTAGATCTGATCGCGCGTGCGCGCGAGGCTGGTGTAGACGTTGAACGAGAAGCCCTTGAACAACCTCACGTTCGTCGAGCCGTACGCCGAAATGCTGTACTTGTCGGGGTGGGTGAGGTACTGCGAGAAGGCGACTTGGCCCGATGCCGTCCCCCACGGCTGACGGAGGCTCAACGTCGTGCCGAGCCGGTGATCCGTCAGCGTTTCCTTCGTCTTGTCGAAAATCGTGACCTCGTGGTAGTTGATGTTGTCCAGACCGACGGTGTATTGCACCGTCAGCATGCGGCGGGTCGACTGCGAATAGGGGAAAAAGTTGTACTCGACCCCGGGCGCGATGCGCGTGCGCATGCGGTAGTTGTAGTAGGTCGACGAGGTCGCCGAACCGAGGAGGCCCGCGGACCAGTGCGGTGTCAGGCTCTTGACGACCGTGCTGTTCGCGTCGAAGTCGCGCGAGACGGAGGTGAACGTCTCGTCCTCACTCAGCTCGTACGTGTCCTCGCTGTAATACGTGCTCGAGGAGAAGCTGATCTTCCACGCGTCGGTCGTCCGGTTCGCGGAGGCGGACCCGCGGATGGACCGTCCCTTGTTCGACCGCTCGCCTCTGAAGCTCCCGCCGAAGTTCGTCCGGAAGACCCACAGGTTCCAGGGATCCTTCTTCGGGTCCGCTTTCGTGGCGGTCTTGTCGTCCGACCCGAACGTAATCTCCAGCCTGGCGGCCTGCGGCGAGTCCGCGATATAGCGGATCAGCCCGCGCTTGATCACTTCCGCCATCTGCTTGCGGGTCTCGTCCGCGGTGGCCGTCTGCAGAGCCGAGAATTTGAGGGTATGTTCGACGCCCGCGTAGGGTCCCAGGCCGATGAACTTCAGGGTGTATTCCGTTCCGCCCCCGCCGGTGCTCTGCGTCGTGACGAGCAGGTGCACGTCGGCGTCCTTCCGGTCCCGCATGTAGTCGACGATCGGGATTTCGCGCCGGAGGTAGTCTTCTTCGCAGTAGTAGTTGCAGTCGATGAAGACCCGAATCGCGTCCGGGCGTGGTGGGAGGGGAGGCTGCTGTGCGGCAGCCGTCCCGGAAACGCACACGGACAGGATCAGGCACACGACAGCAATCGGGCTCCGCATATGGGCCATTAGACGCCTCACGGGTCCAGGAAGTTGGGAAGCGATCACCTGCCGCGTCGCTCGGCCGGCGCCGCCTCGACCCGCACAGGGCGCCCGCCCACGAACACGTGCTTGATCTTCACGCGCTCGTCGAAGAGGTCCATGTCGGTGACGACGATGTTCGCGATCTTGCCCTTCTCGAGTGTGCCGACCCGATCGCCGGCCCCCGCGATCCGCGCGGCGTCCGCCGTCAGCGCAAGCAGCGCCGCCTCGCGGGGAAGCCCTTCCTTCACGGCCCGCGCCGCATTGCGCAGGAAGTCCCTCGGTTCCCGCAAGCCTGAAGAGGCAAAGGCGAACACGATGCCGGCACTCTGCAGCGCCGCCGGCACTTTCGGCGCGCTCGCACGGGCGCGCAGGGCGGCAATCGGTTCGTCCGCGTCAGGCGCGAGCGTCCGCGGACGGACCGGGAAGTTCAGGCTGTAGATGACCCGCGCACCGCGTGTCTTCAGGTCCGCGGCAACCCGATCCGCTTCCCCGGCCCCCGTGATGACAGGGTCAAGCTTGAACTCCTTTGCCATGTCCAGCGCGCGGAGGATTTCGCGCGCCGCATTCGCCTCGAACGCAACGGGCAGCTTTCCCTCCAGCGCCGGCTGAAGCGCATCGAGCGACGGATCGTATGCCGGCCGCGTCGCCCCCGTCTTGACCCGTTCGTACCGCTCGCCCGCGGCATGCTGATGCTGCGCGTCCAGAAAGCTCTGTCTCACGAACGAGATGACGCCGAGCAGCGCGGCCGGATACCCGTCGCCGCGCACGTTTCCTGGGAACTCGATGTGCAGCGCCACCCTCGTCCGCACGATTTGCAGTCCCTGCCGGTAGTCGCCGACGTTCCCGATCTGCGGCTCGTCGTCGGGCGCGGCGACGTTGACAAGTGCGCTCCGTCCCTTGAAGACGACGCCGGGGGGCGTCGCGAGCACGGCGGTAATCCCGGCCGATGCGAGGCGCGACAGCTCCGTCGCGTCCGCCTTGATGTGATCGGCGGCCTCCAGATCGGGCCGGAAGATCACCGACCGCTTCCATCGTTCGGCTTCCTCGGTGGTCCGTTGGTTCGCCGGAGGCGTCTGGCTGACGGTGACGTCCAGGCCGGCGGACGTGCCCATGTCGACGAGGCCGGGATAGACGGTCAGGCCGGCGCCGTCGATGACGACCGCGCCCGCGGGCGCCTGGACGTCCGCGCCGACCTCCTCGATCAGTCCGTTGCGGATCACGAGTGTGCCCGTCGGGATGTCCGCGCCGGCCGCGGTGACGAGCCTCGCGCCCTTGATTGCGTAAAACCGCGGCGCCTCCGCGCGGGCCAGGGCCAGCGTGGCAGCGAGGGCGGCGATAGTGGCGATCGCTCGAATGTGCGTTTTCATGTCAGGATTCCCCACGTTACTGCCGCGCCAGGTACTTCTCGTAGAGCGCCAGGTGCTTGTTCGCCAGTCCGACATCGCGTCCTGCGATGACGACACGCGTCACCTGGGTCCGGATTTCGAGCGGGTCGCCGTTTGCCATGAACAGGTTGGCGTCCTTGCCCTTTTCGATGCTGCCGGCCCTGTCGGCGATTCCGAGGATCCCGGCGGCGTCGATCGTCAGCGCCTTGAGCGCGTCGTCGCGGTTCAGCCCCCAGGCGACCGATATCGCCGCGTTGTTCGGGAGCAGCCGCACGTTCGTGTTGTCGCCGGTGGAAAACGCGATCTTCACGCCGGCTTTCGCCAGCTCTCCCGCCACCTGGTAGGTCGCCGCGTGGAAACCGTCCTCGCGTGTCGGCAGCGTCAGCACGTTCGAGAGGATGACGGGGATGCGTCTCTCCCTGAGGAGTGATGCCAGCGGGCCCGCCTCGAGGCCGCCGCTGATGACCAGGTTGATCTTCACGCGATCCGCGAACGCGATCGCATCGCGGATGTCCTCTTCGCGATTCGCCGTGGTGATGAGCGGCAGCTTCCCTTCGACGACCGGCACGAGCGCTTCGAGCGTCCAGTCGACGGTCTTGTCCGCGCCGGCTCTCGCGTACGCGCGGGCCCTGTCGAACAGGCGCGCGAGCTCGTCGAGCTTCGCGTCGCGGTCGCGGCGCAGATCGTCGTAGGTCCGGTCGGCGCCCGGCGCGCCGCCGCGTCCGCCGCCGCCCCCTCCGCGTCCGCCTCCGCCTCCGATCGGCGGGAAGTTGAACTCGATCCCCGCATTTGGCTTCAGCGTGGCTTCCTCCCACGTCCAGCCGTCGAGGTTCATGACGGCCACCTCGCCGCCGAAAATGCCCCCTCCCGGCACGACGGCGACGGTCGTAATGCCATTCGCTCGAGCCACCGGGATCGCGTCGCTCTCCGCGTGATACGAGACCCGCGTGCGCAGTTGCGGGTTCAGGTCCAGCATCTCGTTCACGTCGTCGTACCCGCGGGGGCCGGGCTCGCCGATGCCGATCGTGGTGCGCGCGTTGATGAAGCCGGGGTAGACGTGCGCGCCGGCGGCATCGACCACCTTCGCGCCGGCCGGCACCCGCACGTTCGTGCCGACCTCTTCGATCGTGGTCCCGCTGATGACGATGGTGCCGCGCTCGATCGTGGGCTGCGTGATGGGATGAATCGTGGCGTTGGTGATCGCCCACACGGGCCCTGAAGACCCTGCCTGGCGGCCCGCCTGCGACCCGGGCCGAGGCGCCGCCTCGTCACCGCCGTCTCCGGAAGCCCCGGCCGCCGGCTTCGCGGCTTCCTGCGGCGTGCTGCCCGTGGTGGGCCGCCGCCCGGCCGCCTCGGCGGCCATGAGGTCCGATTTTTCCTTTCTGAGCTCCGTCAGCCGCCGTTCGTCCGCCTGGCGGTCGTAATACACGACACCGTCGATATAGGTGCGATCGACGATGGCGTACGAGCTGAGCGGATGATGGGTCCACACCACGAGGTCGGCATCCTTGCCGGGCTCGAGCGAGCCGACGCGGCTCTCGACGCGAAGCTGCTTCGCCGGGTTGATGGTCACGAGCGACAGCGCCTCGTCCTCGCTGAGGCCGCCCCACTTGATGGCCTTCGCCGCCTCGGTATTGAGGCGGCGCGAGTGCTCGGCGCTGTCGGAGTTGATCGAGACGAGCACGCCTTTGCGGGTCATGATCGCGGCGTTGTAGGGAATCGCGTCGATCGCTTCGATCTTGTAGCCCCACCAGTCCGAGAACGTCGAGGCGCCGGCGCCGTGCGCGGCCATCTCCTTCGCGACCTTGTAGCCCTCGAGCACGTGCTGGAAGGTGGCGATCTTGAAGCCCATCTCCTCGGCGACGCGGATGAGCATCAGGATCTCGTCGGCGCGGTAGCAATGGGCGTGAACGAGGCGCTTGCCTTCCAGGATCTCCACGAGCGGCTCGAGCTGGAGGTCGCGCTTCGGAGCCAGCACGTCCTGGCCCGCGGCCTTGCTCTTCTGGTACTGCTGCCATGCCTTCTGGTACGCCTTCGCGCGGGTGAACGCGTCGCGGATGACGTACTCCACTCCGGCACGGGTCACGGGATACCGGCGAGGGCCGGTGATCGTGCCCTGCCGCAGGTCCTTCGGGTTCTCGCCGAGCGCGAACTTGATGCCGGGCATCGCGCCCTCGAAGACGAGCTCCTCCGCGCGTGTCTTGCCCCAGCGCAGCTTGATCACGGCGTTCTTGCCGCCGATCGGGTTCGCGCTGCCGTGCAGGATGTTCGCCGTCGTCACGCCGCCGGCGAGGTCCCGGTAGATGTTGATGTCGGCGGGATCGAGCACATCGCGCATGCCCGTCATGGAGCTGACGGTCGTGCCTCCCTCGTTGATCGAGTCGTTCGCGATGTGCGAGTGCGCGTCGATGATTCCCGGAGAGATGAATCGGCCCGTGACGTCGATCACCTCGGCGCCCGCCGGCACGTCGACGTTCGCGCCGACGGCGGCGATGCGCCCGTCCCTGAGCACGATCGTCCCGTTCGGGATCGTGCCCTTCGTCACCGTCAGAATCGTCGCTCCCTTGAGCGCGACCACACGCGCGGCTCCGCCAGCCTGGCCGGCAAGCCGGGCGCGCCCGCCCGCGAACAGACAGAGACCGAGAATAGTGACGGCAGTGAGTCGAGTCAGTTGTCTCCGAGCCACGCGGTCCTCCCTCTTCAAACCGAGCTGGCCGCTTTCGCGCTTGCGCGCTACGGCGGGTCAAGCGAGCTGCGAGCTGCGAGCTGCGAGCAACGAGCAACGAGCAACGATGTAGCGACGTTCCGGCACATTCTATCCGCCCTTGGGCCGGCCGCCGCACGGGCACCGCTTGTGCTAGCATTCGCCGTCCGCCCCGCCCGTCCCGCGGCCCGGCACTCTCGGAGGCAAGCATGCGCGTTGCTCGCTACACGCTTCTTGGTGCGCTCTGTGCGCTTCTTTTGGTCTCGTCCAGGCCCGTATCGACCGCCCCCGCGCCTGCTCAGGCGGCTCCCGGGTATCAGCAGTTCCTGAGCCCCGCGTCGCCGCTCGACGTCGCGGCGGCGAAGAAGGTCGATCGCGTCGCGTGGATTGCCTTCGAGGAAGGCAAGCGCAACGCGTATACGGCCGTCGCGCCGGCCTTCGTGCCGGTCCGCCTGACCAGTTTCATGACGGACAACGGCATCGACATGTCCGACATCCAGATTTCGGATGACGGGTCGACCGTGGTGTTCGTCAGGGGAACGGTACCGAACCGTGACGGATGGGTGGCTAATCCGACCGCGGATCCCAACGGCCCCGATCGCGCCGTCTGGGCCGCGCGCACCAGCGGCGGCCCCGCCTGGCGCGTGGTCGAAGGCGGCAATGCCGTGCTCGCGCCCGACGGCAGCTCTCTCCTGCAGGTGAAGGAGGGGCAGATCTATCGCACGAAGGTCACGCCCGCCCGGCCGATAACCGCGATGGATCGCGGCGAGAAGCCGTTCATCAAGGAGTGGGGGGCGCAGAGCGCGCCCGTCTGGTCCCCCGACGGCAGGAAGATCGCATTCGTGAGCACGCGCACCGACCACAGCTTCGTCGTCGTGTACGACATCGCGACCCGCACCGTGAAGTACATGTCTCCGAGTGTCGACTTCGACACGAGCCCGATGTGGGCGGCCGACGGGAAGAGCCTCATCTTCGTGCGGCGTCCCGGCCTGCCGTTCGGACAACAGGCGCAGCAGGGCCCCGGCGGTCTCGGCCTGTCGAGCGGTCCGGCCTTTCAGGCGAACGCGGCCGGCCGCGGCCGCGGGCAAGGCGGCGCAGCCGCGCAAGGCACGGCATCGCAGATTCCTGCGTCCGCGCAGCGCGTGCCCGGCTTGACGCGCGCGACGTTCAAGGGCGGCTACACGCTGTCGGTGTGGAGGGCTGAGGTCGCGACGGGCGAGGCCCAGGAGCTGTGGCACAACCAGCCGAACGATCCGCTGGTCAGCAATCTCGCGAACCCGCGCCGCACGGGGGATTACCTCGTCTTCCCGTTCAACGTGGGCGGCCGGGGCGGCCGCGGAGCCCGCGGCGCGGCGCCACCTGCCCAGGCGGCCCCGGCGCCGCCCGCGGCGCCACCCGACGAGTGGGACCGCTACTACTCGCTGAACATCGCGTCGCCGGCATCACGTCCCGTCCTGCTGACGACCACCGACGGCCTCATCGAGGATCAGGGGTCGGTCGCGCTCTCGCGCGACGGCAAGACGATGTACTACTGCACGAATGCGAAGGACATCGAGCGGCGGCACATCTGGGCCGTGCCGGTCGCCGGCGGCACGCCCGTGCAGGTGACGACCGGGATCGGCATCGAGACGTCGCCGACGCCGCTCGCCTCCGGAAAGATGCTCGCGACGCTGAGCGCGGACTGGAAGATGCCGCAGTCGCTCGGCATCTGGAAGCTCGCGGCCCCGGCCGGCTCGACGCAAGCGGCGACGCAGAGGATCGTGTTCCCGACCTCGCGCAAGAACTTCCCCATGGACGCGCACGTCGAGCCGCAGATCGTCCTGACGAAGGCGGCCGACGGCCTCGAGATCCACAACCAGCTCTTCCTGCCCAAGGACCTGCGTCCGGGCGAGAAGCGGCCCGCCATCATCTTCGTTCACGGCGGCCCCGTCCGTCAGATGCTGCCCGGCTATCACTACATGCAGTTCTACCACTGGGCCTACGGCATCAATCAGTGGCTGACCAGCGAGGGCTACATCGTGATGTCGGTCAACTACCGCAGCGGTATCGGGTACGGGAATTCCTTCCGAAACGCGCCGAACAGGGGAGGCGCCGGCAACTCCGAGTATCAGGACGTTGTCGCCGGCGGGAAGTATCTGCAGTCGCGTCCCGACGTGGATCCGAATCGCATCGGCATCTGGGGTCTGTCGTATGGCGGCGTCCTCACGTCACAGGCGCTGGCCCGCAACTCGGACATCTTCAAGGTCGGAGTCGACCTCGCGGGCGTGCACCTGTGGGGCAGCTCGCTCGATCCGGAGGCCGTCTCCTACAAGTCCTCCACGATTGGCGCGATTGACGGCTGGAAATCCCCCGTGCTGCTCGTGCATGGAGACGACGACCGCAACGTCTCGTTCCAGCAGACGACCGGGCTCGTGCAGTTGCTGCGCGCGCGCGACGTGTACTACGAGCTGATCGTGTTTCCCGACGACACGCACGAGTCGATGCTGCACAGCCGCTGGATGTACACGCTCGGCCGGATGGATGCGTTCCTGAAGAAGTTCCTGGGGCCAGACAAGAAGATGACTTCGCAGTAGCGTCGAGGCAGGGCTAAAGCCCTGCGCAACAGGCGTTTGTAGCGCAGCCCTTCAGGGCTGCCTCACGTCGTCAGCACGACCTTGCCGATGTTGCAGCGGCTTTGAATGAACCGGTGCGCGTCGCCCGCGCGTTCGAGAGGGAACGTGCGGGCGACGACCGGCGTCAGCCGCCCGCCGCGCAGTTCACTCAGGAGCATCTCCATCAGCGGCGCGAGCTGCCGCCGCTCCTCCCACAGGTGGCCGAGGTGCAGGCCGAACACGCCCCGATTGCGGTTGATCAGCGACAGCGGATCGAAACGCGGCGTGGCGATCCATGCGCGCATCGCGCGCCAGAGACTGCGCCGCTCGCCCGGCGCCGCCGACGACAAGCCGAACATCACGAGACGTCCGAGCGGCGCGAGCAGCCGGTAGCTCGCGAGGAAGCTGCGCCCGCCGATGGGATCGAGGATGACGTCCACGCCGCGACCGTGGGTGATCCGGCGCACCTCGGCCGCGACGTCGGCGTGGCGGTAATCGATGACGTGATCGACGCCGAAGCTCCTGAGCGCGTCGTGCTTGAAGGCTGACGCGGTTCCGATGACGGTGGCACGGCGCAGCCGCGCGAGCTGGGTGGCGGCAACTCCCACGCCCCCGCCGGCGTTGTGCACGAGCACGGTTTCCGCCGGCGCGAGCGCCGCCATCCGGTAGAGCGCCAGCGCGGCGGTCAGATAGTTGACCGGCGCGGCTGCCGCCTCCGCGTCGCACAGCTCGCTGGGACATGTGAACGCCTGCCTCGCGGGCACGACCACGGTGTCGGCGTACCCGCCGAAGCGGGTCAGGGCCATCACACGATCGCCTTCGAAGAGGGCCGTCACCCCCGGCCCCTTCGCGTCGATGTAGCCCGCCACCTCGTAGCCGACGACCATCGGCGGCTTGGGCGCGTCGGGATACAACCCGAGCCGCGCCAGGACGTCGGCGAAGTTCACGCCGGCGGCGCGCACCTGTATGCGCACTTCTCCCTCGCCGGGAGACGGCGTGGGGAGCTCCCGTACGTCGAACACGTCCGGGCTGCCGTACTTCGTGATGACGACCTGTCGCACGGTCTGCTCTGGATGAAAGGCGCAGCCTACCACAGGTCTACGGGGCGGGGCTCCGCTACCCCATCAGGGCAAGCAGCGCCTTCTGTGCGTGCAGGCGGTTCTCGGACTGATCGAACACGACCGAGACGCTCGAGTCGATCACTTCGTCGGTGACTTCGTCGCCCCGGTGTGCCGGCAGGCAGTGCATGAAGAGCGCGCCGGGGGCGGCGCGGGACATCAAGGCCGAATTGACCTGGAAGGGGGCGAAGACTTCGTGCCGCGCGGCCGCCTCGGACTCCTGCCCCATGGAGGCCCACACGTCCGTGTAGATCGCGACGGCGTTCCCGACACCCGCGATCGGATCGTTCGTCAGGTCGAGCGACCCGCCGAATCGCGCCCGGCGGGCGATCTCGCTGCACGCCACGGCGGGAAGCTCGTAGCCCTTCGGCGACGCGATGCGCACGTGCGCGCCCAGCATGACCGCGGCCTGCGCGAGCGACCGCGCGACGTTGTTGCCGTCACCCACAAAAGTGACGGTGCGCCCGGCGAGCGAGCCCCAGCGTTCCTGAAGCGTCTGGCAGTCGGCGAGCGCCTGGCAGGGATGCTCTTCATTGGTCAGCGCATTGACGACGGCAAGGCGCGGCGCGGCGTCGGCGAACGCCTGCAGCCGGGCCTGCGCGTAGGTGCGGACGATCGCGCCGAAGACCCAGCGCTCGAGATTGCGCGCAACGTCGACGATCGTCTCTCGTCCCCCCATCGCCACGTCGGCCGGCGGCTCGATGACGTCCCCTCCGAGCTCGCGCACCGCGATCTGAAAGGTCGAGCGGGTGCGCAGCGAGGGTTTCTCGAACAGCAGCGCGAAGTGCCGGCCCACGAGCGGCCGCTCGTGCGGTACGCCAGCGGCCCGCGCCCGCTTCATCCGCGCCGCGAGCCCGAGACAGGCATCCAACTGCTCGGGGTCGAGGTCGAGAATGGACAAGAACCGCTTTCCGATTCTCGGTATTACGTTGGGATGATGCACTTGAACTCTCCGAGCAACGAGCAAGCCGCCTTCGCGCATCCGCGCTTCGGCGGGCCAAGCGAGCAACGAGCCGCGGCAGCGTCAGTTCGTTACGTTCTGTATTCCGCGTTGATGCGCACGTACTCCGCGCTGAGATCGCACGTCCACATCTGCGCCCGCGCGGTGCCGCCCGTGCCGAGATCGACTTCGACCTCGATGTCGGAACCGCGGAGGTAGTCGGCCGCCGCCGGCGCGAGCTCGTCGTGCGGCGCCCCGTCGCTGAAGAGCTCGACCGGCCCGATTCGGACGGCGGCGCGCTCGAGCGCGAATTCGGCGCCGCACCGGCCCGCGACGGCGATCAGCCGGCCCCAGTTCGGATCGCCGCCGTGAACGGCCGTCTTGACGAGAGGGGAATTGGCAATCGCGCGCGCCGCACGCCTGGCATCCTCCGCGGTGGCGCCGCCGGTGACGCGCACGGTAACCAGCTTGGTGGCCCCTTCGCCGCCGCGCACGATCCCGATGGCCAGCGGTTCGGCGACGCGCCGCAGCGCCTCGGCGATGAGGTCGAAGTCGCCGTCACCGAGACGGACGCCGCTCGCGCCGCTGGCCAGCGCGAACACGCAGTCGTTCGTCGAACACTCGCCGTCCACGCTGATCGCGTTGAACGTCTCGTCCACCACCGCCTTCAGCGCGCGCTGGAGCAGCGCCGGGGGCACCGCCGCATCCACCGTCAGGAACCCAAGCATCGTCGCCATCATCGGCTCGATCATTCCGGATCCCTTCGCCATTCCGCCGACCCGGAACGTGCCGCGCTCGCTCGTCACTTCCACCGAGGCCGACTTCGGGAACGGATCGGTCGTCATGATGGCGCGCGAGGCGGCGCCGCCGCCCGAACGGGACAACGCCACGTAAGCGTCCGCGATGCCGCGCGTGACCTTCGTCATGTCGAGCTTCACGCCGATGACGCCGGTCGACGCGACCAGCACGTCGTCCGCCTCACAGCCGACTCCGGCCGCCACGATGGCGGTCATCTCCCGCGCGGCGGCGAGCCCATCCGCCCCCGTGCACGCGTTGGCGCAGCCGCTGTTGACGACGATGGCCGCCACGTGCCGGGCGGCTCGGTCGAAATGCTCGCGCGACACGAGGATGGGCGCCGCCTGCGCCCGGTTGGTCGTGAAGACCGCCGCCGCGCTCGTCGGCGTGTCCGGCACGATCAGGGCGAGATCCAGACCGCGCGCCTTGATGCCGCAGGAGATGCCCGAGGCACGGAATCCAAGAGGCGCGGTGATGCCGCCGTCGATGTCCACCGCGACGAAGTCGGTCACGCCGGGACCGCCTGGGAGGGCGCCGCGGCGCCCGGCGCGACGGTGTCGTCGTGCGCGAGCTGCAGGCGTTCGATGTTGGGCCGGCGCGCCGTGAGCTGGCGCGCGCCGTAGATCACCGCGGCCGGCTCCTCGGGCCGGACCGTGACGCCCGCTCGCAGCGGCAGCGTCACGGCGTACTGGCCGCACCGGCGGAACAGCGGGCAGGCCGTGCAGTCGTGCGCGATCTTCTCCGGCACCCATATGTGGGGCACGATCGTGAAGCCGAGCCGCACGAAGTGCGACGGGTCGTGCGTAAACGCACAGAGAGTGGCAAAGCCGCGGCCCGTGGCTTCCGTGCCCAGCTCCGCCACCAGGCGCGGACCGATATGGTTGCCGCGCGCCGCTTCGTCCACGACGAGCGAGCGCACTTCGGCGACACGCTCGCTGAGCGGCGCCAGCTCCGCGCACGCGATGACCGGTCCGCCGCCGTCGGCGACCAGGAACCGCGCCGCATGGATCTCGATGTCGTCGAGCGTCCGCGGCAGCAGATGGCCGATCTCGAGGTTCTCGGTGATCAGCCGGTAAATGGCGGCGGCATCGGCGGTAGAGGCCCGCCGGAAAGTGACGGTGCTCATGACTGTGGTTTCCCCGTTGCGGCGGTCAGTGCCGCGTCGAGCAGCGCGACGCCCTCGTCGATCTCCGCTTCGCTGATGACGTATGGCGGCAGCAGACGGATCACCGTCTCCGCGGTGCGGTTGATGAGCAGTCCCTTGGCGAGCGCCGCCTCCACGACGGGCGCCGCCGGCCGATCGAGATCCAGCCCCCACATAAGTCCGGCGCCGCGGACCTCGCGGATTTCCGGATGCGCCGCCGCGAGCGCGCGCAGCTGCTTCTCAGCGTGACGCCCGACCTGCTCGACGTGCTTCATCAAGCCGCCGTCGACGAGCTCCTCGAGAAAGACGAGGGCGGCGCGGCACGCGAGGAGGTTGCCGCCGTACGTGCTGCCATGATCGCCGAAGGCCGCGGCTGCGGCGACCCGCTCGCTGAACAAGGCGGCGCCGATCGGCACGCCCGCTCCGAGTGCCTTGCCAATCGACATGAGGTCCGGCTTCAGGCCGAGCGCCGAAAAATGGAACGGGCGCCCGGTGCGACCCAGCCCGCACTGCACTTCGTCGGCGATCAGGAGCGTGCCGGTGCGGCCGCACGTCTCGTTGATCGCGGCGGCCATCCGGGCGCTCAGCGGGCGGACCCCGCCTTCGCCCTGGATCGGCTCGGCGATGATCGCCGCGGTCTTGTCGCCGACCGCGGCGGCGAGCGCCGCCGGATCGTCGTTCGGCACGAACGTGACCTCGGGCACGAGCGGCGCGAACGGAGCCCGGTAGTGGTCGTCCCACGTCACCGAGAGCGACCCCATCGTCCGGCCGTGGAACCCATGCTCGAGCGCGACGAACCGGGTGCGATCCTGCGCGCCCTGCGCACGCCAGTACCGGCGCGCGAACTTGAGGCAGGCCTCGATCGCTTCAGCGCCGCTGTTGCAGAAGAAGGCGCGCGGCAGGCCCGACAGATCGCTCAACCTCGTGGCGACCTGACCCTGGAGCGGATGGAAGAACAGGTTCGACGTGTGAATGAGCTCCAGCGCCTGCGCGCCAATCGCCGCCGCCAGCCCGGGATGGCCGTGCCCGAGCGCCGCCACGCCGATGCCCGACAGGAAGTCCAGGAAGCTCCGGCCGTCGGCGGCGAAGAGCCGGCAGCCGCGCCCGCGCTCGAGCACCACCTGGTTGCGGCGGTAGACCTGGAGGACGTGCGCCGATTCGGCGGCGATCACGTCGGCCGCCGTCCGTGTCTTTCCGTGTGCTTCCGTGGTGGTCATGGCAGGCTACCCGCTCCGCAAACCTGGAAAATGCGCGTGCCCGCCGCTGCCCGGTAGTCGGCGGCGCCGCGGCCGTTCACAATCGAGATCCCGCTGACTCCGGCCGCGACCGCGCGACGGCATGCCTCGAGCTTGGCAATCATCCCGGAGTGCGCCGTCCCGGACGCGATCATCGAATCCACCTGCGCGAGCGAGAGCTCCGGGATGCTGTTCCCGTTCGCGTCCAACACGCCGGGCGTCGCGCCGGCGATCACGAGCTCGGCCGCGTTCAGCCGTGCCGCGAGGTGGGCGGCGAACGTATCGGCGTTTACGTTCAGCAGCCCCCCGTCGCTGTCGATTCCGATACTGGCAACCACCGGGATGTAGCCAAGCCCGAGCAGGTCGTGCAACAGCGCCATCGATCCTTCGGCGGGCTGACCGACCAGTCCGAGATCGACCCGGGCCCCGGCGGCGGTGATGAAGGTCGCGACCTTGCGCGACATGCCGATGGACGCATCGGCGCCGGTCAACCCGACGGCGCGGCCGCCCGCGGCGCCCGTCGCGGCGACCAGGGCCGTGTTGGTCCGTCCCGCGAGGACCGCGACGACGCTGTCCAGGGTCGCTTCGTCGGTGACGCGCAGCCCGTCGACAAAGCGCGGCGCGATGGATCGCGCGGCGAGCTCCGCGTCGATCGCGCGGCCCCCGCCGTGCACCACGACAAGCGGCCCTCGAGCGGCAAGGCGGACGATCGCAGAAGCGGCCGATTGCACCGCTGCCGCGCTGTCGAGCAGCTCACCGCCAAGTTTGAGGACTGTCGTCAATTCAATGCCGTCGTCTCGTCGAAGCCGAACGCGACGTTGAAATTCTGAATCGCCTGGCCGGCGGCTCCCTTGACCAGGTTGTCGATGCACACCGCCATCACGAGCTGCCCGCCGCGGTGATCCACGCGCCAGCCGATGTCGCAGAAGTTCGTGTGCACCACGTGCTTGATCTCCGGCAGGTCGGCGCCGGTCAGCCGCACGAACGGCGAGGACGAATAGGCGCGCGTCAACGCGGCCTCGACCGCCGCGCCGTCCGCTTCGGGGCGCAGCCTCGCGTAAATCGTCTCGAAGATGCCGCGATCGATCGGGACCAGGTGCGGGACGAACGTCACGGGCATCCCCAGCTCCTGCTCGATTTCCGCCGCGTGACGGTGCGCGAAGACGCCGTAGGCGGCCACGCTCCCGTGGCATTCGGAGAAGTGGGTGCGCTCGGTCGGGGTCTTGCCCGCACCCGAGATCCCCGACTTCGCGTCGATGATGACGCCCGGCTCGAGGAGCGACGCTTCGACGAGCGGCTGGAGCGCGAGCACGGCAGCCGTCGGGTAGCAGCCGGGGCACGCGATCAGCTTCGCGGCGGTCAACTCGAGGCGGCGCCGTTCGGTCAGCCCATACGCAACCGAGACCAGGTCGGACGGCGAATGGGGGTACCAGCGCTGCCGCAGCGCCCGATCCCGGAGACGAAACGCGCCCGATAGATCGAAGACCCGGGTGCCACGCGCCGCGAGCGCGGGCGCGATCTCGGCCGCGAGGGCGTCGGGGAGCGCCAGGAAGACGGCGTCGGTTCCGGCAAGACGCTCGGCGTCGAGGGGCTCTACTGGAGCGTCCCAGATGCGCGCCAGCGCCGGCAGACGCCTGGACTCTGAGGCACTCGACGCCATCGCATGGCGGATCTCCGCGTGGGGATGGCGAACGAGGCGGCGCATCAGCTCCAGGCCCGCGTATCCTGTCGCCCCGGCAATCCCGACGCTAATTCGAGAATAACTATTCATCAGAATGACTAGTTATACAGAATGATGACTTTCTCGTCAATGAATATATAGAGCTAAGTTGCTGAATCTGCTGGATGCTACGATGCATATGCTGTATAGTTACGCTTGCTGCTGAATAATTATGAAGAGTTATCGACAAGGGGTGATCCTCGATGTCGTCGAGCGCGAGGCCATCACCAGCCAGGAGCAGTTGCGCGAGCGGCTGCATGCGCGCGGGATTGAGGCCACCCAGGCGACCTTGTCCAGGGACATCCGGGACCTCGGGCTGATCAAGCGGCCCCTGGACGGCGCGTACCGCCGGCCGGGCGTGGCTGAGCTCGACGCCGGCGGCGATCCGAGCGAGATGGCGAGGACCGCCGTGGTCGACTATCTGCGCCGGCACGACGGGGTCGAGCAACTGGTCGTGTTGAAGACGGACAGCGGGATGGCCCAGCCGCTGGCGGTCTCCCTGGACCGCGCGCGGTTGGGCGAGATCGTGGGGACGATTGCCGGCGACGACACGATTCTCGTCATCTGCCGCAGCAGCGCCCACGCGGCCGCGCTCGGCCGGCGTCTTGACGAGTGGATGAAATCGTAGCGTCCGGTCTTGGCCGGACCGGAGTCACACCAGAGATGCAACGGATCGTCCTCGCGTATTCGGGCGGGCTCGACACTTCTGTGGCGATCCGCTGGCTGGCCGAGACCTACGGGGCGGAAGTAATTGCCGTCACGCTGGATCTGGGCCAGGGGCGGGAGCTGGCGGACGTGCGCGAGCGGGCACTCGCGATCGGGGCGGTGCGCGCGCACGTGATCGACGCGCGCGAAGAGTTCGTGCGCGGCTACATCCTGCCGGCGCTGGCGGCGGGCGCGTTGTATGAGGATCGCTACCCCATGGCGACCGCGCTCGCCCGCCCGCTCATCGCCCGGCGGCTCGTCGAGATCGCGCGCATGGAAGGGGCGGATGCCATCGCGCACGGGTGCCGCGGCAAGGGCAACGACCAGGTCCGTCTGGACGTCTCGGCGCGCGCGCTGGACCAGTCGATCCGGGTGATTGCCCCGGCGCGAATCTGGGACATGACCCACGCGCAAACCATCGAGTACGCGCGCGCCCGGGCCATCCAGGCGCCGGTGGCCCTCGCCCTGCCCTACAGCACCGACGCGAATCTCTGGGGGCGCAGCGTCGAGTGCGGCGTCCTCGAGGACGCGTGGGTCGAGCCGCCTGACGACGTGTTCACGTTGACACGCGCGCCGCGGGATTGCCCGGACGAGCCCGCGTATCTCGAAATCGCGTTCGACGGCGGGATCCCGACCGGCGCGAACGGCATCGACATGCCCGTTCTCGAGTTGATCGAGAGCCTCGACACGATTGCCGGTGCGCACGGCGTCGGCCGGATCGACATGGTGGAGAATCGTCTCGTCGGCATCAAGTCGCGCGAAATCTACGAGGCTCCCGCCGCGGTCGTCCTCCATGCGGCGCACCGCGAACTGGAGAAGCTGGTCCTCCCGCGCGATCTCGAGCGGCTCACCCATGACCTGGCCCGCACGTACGCGGATCTCGTCTACAACGGCCTGTGGTTCTCGCCGACACGCGAGGCGATCGACGCATTCGCGGGCACAATCCAACCGCGTGTCACCGGGTCGGTCCGTCTCAAGCTCTTCAAGGGGAATTGCCACGTCGTGGGCCGCAAGTCGCCGTTTTCGCTCTACGAACCGGACCTCGCGACCTACGAGGCGGGCGATCGGTTCGACCGCACGGCCGCCGAAGGATTCATTAAGATCTGGGGGCTGCCGATCGAGACCGCGGCACGCAAGGCGCCGGCAGGGCCGGACGCCGTGAGGAATTGATGGCGCACTTATGGTCCGGCCGCTTTGCCGGCGATCCTGACGCGGCGCTCGTCGAGTTCGGCGCCTCGTTCACCTTCGATCGCCGCTTGTTCGAAGACGACGTGGCGGGCAGCCTGGCGTGGGCCGAGGCGCTCGAGCGCGCCGGCGTCCTCGGATCAGCCGACGCCGGACTGATCAGGGTCGCGCTCGGCGAGATGCTCGCGCGCGGCCGGTCCGATCCCGCTTTCTTCCTGACGGAGGCGGCGCGCGGCGACGAAGACGTCCACTCATTTGTGGAGCGCGAGCTGGTCGCGCGCATCGGCGAGCCGGGCCGGCGCCTCCACACCGGCCGGTCTCGCAACGAGCAGGTCGCGGTCGACATGCGCCTGTACCTCAAGCGCCGGATCCCGGAGCTGCAGCGCGCGATCGTCGCACTGACCGGCATCCTCGCGGATCGAGCGCAGGACGCCTCGGACAGCCTGATGCCCTCCTACACGCACATGCGCCGCGCCCAGCCGGTGCTTGCGGCGCATTTCTTCCTGGCGCACGCGGCGGCCCTGCGCCGCGATCACCGGCGGTTCGCGGGCGTGCTCGACGAAATCGACGAGCTGCCGCTCGGCTCCGGCGCGATCGCGGGCACGAGCTACGCGGTCGACGTTCACGCGCTCGCCACGCGGCTCGGCTTCTCCCGTGTCGTCGTGAACAGCATCGATGCCACGGGCGATCGGGATTTCGTGTCCTCGTTGCTCCATGCGGCCGCGCTGACGATGGTGCATCTGAGCCGGATGGCGGAGGATCTGATCCTGTTTACGTCGGAGGAGTTCGGATTCTTCGAGCTGGCCGATGCCGCGGCGACCGGCAGCAGCCTGATGCCGCAGAAGAAGAACCCCGATCCGCTGGAGCTGGTGCGAGGCAAGGCGGGCCGCGTGATTGGCCGGCTGGCCGGCTGGCTGGCGACGATGAAGGGGCTGCCGATCGGCTACAGCAAGGACCTGCAGGAAGACAAGGAAGCGATGTTCGAGGCCGAGGAGACGCTGCATGCGTGTCTTCACGCCGCGGGCGCCGTGCTCGCGGGCATCTCAATCAACCGCGATGTGGCCGGCGCCGCGGCGTCGGGACTCTTGCTCGCAACCGACGTCGCGGATTACCTGGTCGCGAAAGGGGTTCCCTTCCGCCAGGCGCACGAGACTGTGGGCGCGATTGTGCGACGGCTGATTGCCGAGCGCCGTACGTTCGAGAGCCTGACGCTCGACGAATGGCGGGCGCATTCGATGCTGTTCGATGCCGGCGTGCGCGACGCGATTACCCCGGCCGCCTCCGTCGCCCGCAAGCGCACGCCCCAGTCCACGCACCCCGACGCCGTGGCGGCCGCGCTCGCCGACCTGCGTCAATGGCTGCGAGGGGGTCAGACCCCACGGGGGGCCTGACCCCGATTTCGCAACTGTCTGCGGCTCAGTGGCCTGGGGGGACGGTTTTGCGCTGGATCAGAAGCGCAGCGTCAGCCCTAGCGTGCCCCGCCAGTACTTGAGCGTGCCCAGCTCGAATTCGACGCCGCTGGTATTCCGCAGCGACCGGAAGTACCGCAGGTCTCCCCGCACGCCGACGTTGTGGCTGACGAATCCGATAATCCCGCCGCCCGCGTCATAGCCGAAGTCGTTGCGGCTGACGTCGGTGAAGAACTGGCTCGCGCTGTCGACCTTCGACTTCATCAGCCCGACGCCCCCCGACGCGTACGGCCGCACGCGGCCGAGCGGCGCGCCCACCACGATGTTCGCCATGAACGTCGTGACGTTGCCGTCGCCTATGAGATTCGAGCCGCCGGTCGACGTGCCGTAGAAGTTCGGCGCGTAGCTGAAGTCGAGCTCGATGCCGAACACGCCGCCTGACATCAGCGACACGCCGTAGCTCAGCTTGCGGTCGAACTGGTCCGTTGATCCGCTGCCGACGTCCGCGGTCCCGCTGAAGGTCTGGCCGAGGAAGGGCGTGAACAGCCAGTCGGCCGACGCGCGCGGGGGTGTGAACGCCGTGACCGCCTCGACAAGAAACGCGGCCGCCAGCAACTTTCGTAACGCCATCTTCCGTCCTCCCGTCTGCGGCTGCTGCAATCGACATGCCCCTAGAATCGCCGCGCGCGCGCCTGCAGCAGTTCCCACGCGCGGGCGACGTCAGCGTCGGTCGTGTGGAGGTTTCCAATCGCAAGGCGCAACGCGAACCGCCCGTGCAGCTTCGTGTGCGAGATGAAAATCTCACCGTCCTGGTTCACCGTCTCGAGCAGGCGCTCGTTGAGCCGCTCGATTGCCGCTTCATCGAGTCCCTTCCGGACCGCGCGAAAACAGACGACGCTGAACGGCACCGGCGCGAGCCTCTCGAATTCCTCGCTTTCGTCCACCCAGGAGGCAAACAGCCGCGCCAGCCGCATGTGTTCGCCGAGCCGCGCGCGCAGGCCGTCCACGCCGAAGTGACGCATCACCATCCAGAGCTTCAACGCGCGGAAGCGGCGACCGAGCTGGATGCCGGTATCCATCAAATTGCGCACCGGCGCGGCCTCGACCGTCTTCAAATACTCGGGGGTCAACGAGAACGCCGACCGCACGGCGTCCATCCGGCGGCAATAGAACGCGCTCAGATCGAAGGGCGTGAACAGCCACTTGTGCGGGTTGACGACGAGCGAGTCAGCCTGTTCCGCTCCGCGCAGGATCGCCTCATACCCCGGGACCATCGCCGCCACCCCGGCGTAGGCGGCATCGACGTGGAGCCACATGGACTCACGCCGGCAGATCTCGCCGATCTCCGCGACGGGATCGACGCTCGTCGACGACGTGGTGCCGACCGTCGCGACGGCGGCGATCGGCAGCCATCCGTCGGCTCGATCCTCGCGGATCGCGGACGCCAGGGCGTCAACGCGCATCCTGAACTCGTCGTCGCTCGGGATCTTGCGCAGCGATTCCTGGCCGAGACCGAGGAGCAGCACCGCCTTGTCGATTGAGGAGTGCGTCTGATCGGAACAATACACGCGAAGCCGTGGCACGCCGGCGCGCCCCGCGAGCCCTTTCGCGCGGACCGCTGGCACCGCCACTTCCCGCGCGGCGGCCAGCGCGTGCAGGGTCGACATCGACGCCGTGTCGTAGATGACCCCTTCGAATGCCGGCGGCAGCCCAATGAGCTGGCGGAGCCACGACAGCACGACCTCTTCCAGCTCCGTGGCCGCCGGGGATGTCCGCCACAACATCGCCTGCACGTTCAACGCCGCCGACAGGAATTCGCCCAGCACGCCGGGACCGCTGCCGGTGATCGCGAAATACGCGAAGAACCCGGGGTGATTCCAGTGCGTGATTCCGGGGAGCAGGACGCGCTCGAAATCAGCGAAGATCGCGTCGAAGGATTCGCCTGCTGCGGGAGGCGCGGTGGGAAGCGCGTGGGCGATGTCGCCCGGGCGCACGCGCGAGAGCACCGGGTACTTCCGGGATCCGGCGAGGTAATCCGCGATCCAGTCTGCGAGGCGGTGCGCCTCGCGCCGGAACGTGTCCGGATCCATGTCGCCGGTCCGCGGTGATTCTGCGGGTGTCATGCCCCCGATTCTCGGCGAGCACGAGCCACCGGTCAAATCACCGGCCCGCTACTTTCGTTCGATCTCGATCGTGACCGGCGCAGCGAGCCGCACTGTGACGATCGTCCCGGAAGGCAGCGTCGCCGCGTTGCGGTCCCCGGCCATGACGGCCGCGGTGCCTCCCGCCGCACCCGCCGCGCCGCCGATTGCCGCGCCCTTTCCGCCGCCGAGAATGCCGCCGAGGATCGCGCCGCCGATCGCCGCCCCGCCGATCTTGCGCGTCCCTTCGCCCCTCGGCGAATCGCCTTCGCGATAGATGGTCTCCGAACGCAGCGGCACTTCGTGGCCGTCGGCCAGCACGAGCGTGTGGAACCTGACGCCCAGCCGCGCCCGTTCCCTCAACTTTCCGCCACGCTCGACGACCGTCACCGACCCGAGGACGCGGGAGCCCGCGGGGATCGCCACGCGGCCGGCGCTCAACACGTCGCGCGTCACACGCGCGTCGACACGATCCTCGACGCGCGACCGCTCGCTCGACAGCGGCGTTTCCACCTCCAGCCCGATGACCGACGACGAGGGCAGCACGACTTCGTCGAACTGCGGTGTCGCGACAGGCGCAGACTCCGGCGCGCGTGTCGACTCGGGCACCGCTTCCACGGGCGGCGCCGGCGGCGCGGCAGCGTCCGGCACGTGTGCGACTGGAACCGGCGCGGGCGCGGCCTGTGGCGCCGCGACCCCGGCACTGCGTGGCTCCTGGCGTGTGACAGCCGGGGCGCGTTCAGTCCGCGGCAGGGCCTTCGACGCCGCGTGCAGGTTCGCCTTTTCGGCGGTCGTGGCCCGTGTCTCCGCCCGGTCGAGTCCTGATGGTGTTGCCGTGGCCGCCCCCGGCGCTGGTTCGGCGGCGGATGGCGTGCTCACTTCCGCTTCGGTTTCCGCAACCGGAGATGGGGCGGCGGCGGCCGGTGGGACAGTGGCTGGTGCGGGCTCTGAAATCGCGGCGGGCCCCGGCCCGGCGTTGTGGCGGACGGCGAGGTAGGCGCCTCCTGCGGCCGCGGTCACGCAGCCAGCGACAAGAAGTCCGGCCGCGAAAAGTTTCGAGTGCATGTCGAGCTCCTGAATACCTCTTGTCGAGCAATTGCCGTACCCCCGCTGTCGGCATGGCCTTACCGGGGGTTCCGGCCAAAAAGCACGAACCTGCCGGGATTTACGTCCGGCCGTGGGCCTCACCCGGTGACACTGCTTGTCCTCAGGACAGGACCTCGGGCCGAGGCGCGCCCCCAAAGCCCCAGCGATTGCCAACTGTGCCGCAGGCACCGACGTTGCAGGAGGGCGATTGCGAACGCGGAGGCCGCCGATGCGCCGCTTGATCCTTCTGCTCCTCGTCCTGCTTCCCCTCACGCCCGCCCGCGCGGACGCCCTCACGATCCGCGACATTGTCGAACTCTCGCGTGCCGGGCTTGGCGACGACGTGCTGCTGGCGCTCATCGAGGTGGATCGGTCCGTCTTCAATATTGACACGGCAACGCTGAAATCCCTGAAGGAAGCGGGAGTCAGCGAGCGTGTCATCGTCGCGATCGTCCGGAGCGGACGAACGCCCCCGCCGGTGGAGCAGCCGGCCGCGCCTCCGGTCGAACCGCAGGCTGCGCCCGAGCCTCAGGTGATCGTCATCGATCACCACGACGCGCCCGAAGTGCGCGAGGTGGTGGTTCCGGTCGCCGTTCCCGTGTACGTCCCTGTCGTGCGGCGTCATGTCGATCGCGATCGAGACGTCGACGACCGCAGGACGACGCCCACTGTCGATCGCCGCGTGCCGGAGCACAGGCCCGCACCGCCGGTGTATTGGGGAGGCAGCCTGCGGCCCGACGCGTGGCAGCCGACACCGCCCGGGCGCCCGATCAAGAAGTAGACGGATCCGGCGGCGGACCGCAGGGCGCTTGCTCAGGCAGCGCTTCTCGAGTCGTCCGCGACCTTGTCTCGGATGTCCTTTCCGACCTTCAGCGCCGCTGGCAGCAACGCGGCCGCTCCGATGAGCAGTTCGCTCGGACGGATCTTCTGTAGATGTGTTATAACGCGACGTCTCGCCACAGCTTCAGGAGGATGTATGAGCCGCTCGCTGCGACGTCCCTTGTTCCGCTCCGCGCTCGCCATCACGCTGACCGTGGTCGCCGCCGCGGAAATGCGGTCCTCGGCGCAATCTCGTCCACAGCCGCCGAAACAGAAGATCGACGAGGCGTATACCGCGAAGATCAAGGAATACCTCTCTGACGCGCGGATCACGACGGAGCTCGTCGACCACATGCCCGCATCGGACACTGTCCCGTCCCCGCTGAAGTTTCTCGGGCGCATCCCCGGCACGCCTGGTGAGTTGACCTATGCCAGGGACATCTATCGGTACTACGAGGCGCTCGACAAGGCGTCCGACCGCGTCGCGGTGTGGAAGATCGGGCAGTCCGAGGAAGGACGCGACATGGTGGTCCTGGCGGTCGCGGATGAAACCACGCTGAAGCAGTTGGAGAAATACCGTGGGATGCTGGCGTCCCTCACGGACCCACGGAAGACAACAGAGGCGCAGGCGCGGCAGCTCATCAGGACGGCGAAGCCGATCTACTGGATCACGAGCGGCATGCACTCGGGCGAAACCGGCGGCCCGGAAATGCTGATCGAGCTTCCCTATCGTCTCGCTGTCGAAGAGACGCCGTTCATCCAGAACATTCGCAACAACGTGATCACGTTCATCACGCCGGTGATCGAAGTGGACGGGCGCGAGAAGCAGGTCGATACGTACTACTTCAACAAGAAGCGGCCCGCCAACGAGTCGCGGTTGCCGTTGATGTACTGGGGCAAGTACGTGGCGCACGACAACAACCGCGACGGCATGGGTCAGTTCCTCAAGCTCACGCGGAACGTCACGAAGACCTTGCTGCAGTGGACTCCGACCATCCTGCACGACCTCCACGAGGCGCAGACGTATCTCTATGCGTCGACGGGGACCGGTCCGTACAACGAGGCGCTCGATCCGATCACGATTGACGAATGGTGGATGCTGGCGAAGAACGACGTCCTGGAGATGACCAAGCGCGGCGTGCCCGGCGTATGGACGTACGGCTTCTACGACGGTTGGGTGCCCAACTACCTGTTCTTCATCGCGCATTCGCACAACGCGGTCGGGCGGTTCTATGAGGTCCAGAGCTACGGGCCCGATCCGTACGAAGTGCGGCCGGGCGCGACGACGACGAGCCGGGAGTGGTTCCGGCCGAACCCGCCGCTCGCGTCCATCCAGTGGGGCCCGCGCAACAACACCAACATCCAGGAGTCGGCGATCCTGTTTTCGCTGAGTCATGTCGCAAGGAACCGCGATCTGTATCTGGAGAACTACTGGCTGAAGAACAGACGGGCGGTCGACAAAGGCAAGACAGGACCAACCTATGGGTGGGTGATCCCCGCAGGCCAGTACCGAACGCAGGACGCGGCCGACGCCGTCAACGAGCTGCGGCGGCAGGGTCTCGAAGTCCATCGCGCATCCACGGCGTTCAAGGCGGGTGGTGTCGATGTGCAGGCGGGAGATTACATCATCCGCGGCGATCAGCCGTATCGGACGCTGGCGGACATGTACTTCGAGATCCAGAACTACTCGCCGGCCAACCCGCGGCCGTACGACGACACGGGATGGACGTTCCAGTTGATGCGCAATGTCGTCGTGAGGCCGGTGACCGACAGGAGCATTCTGGAGCAGCCATCGGCACCGGTGACCTCCGATGCAAAGGCGCCCGGGGGAATCGACGGAACGGGCTCCATCATCATCGTCGCGCACACGACAGACAACAACCTCATGTCGTTTCGTTTCAAGAATGGGTCGGTGAAGATGCAGGCGGCCGAGGCCGACTTCGAGGCGGCGGGACGGACGTTCCGCGCCGGTGCGTTCATCATTCCGGCCGGCGATCGCGCCGCGCTCGACGCGAGCTTGAAGGAGCTGGGCCTGTCGGCCTGGGCTGTGGCGGCGATGCCGCAGGTCAGGACGCACGATCTCGATGTGCCGAGGATTGGTTACGTGCACACATGGCAGCGCACGCAGGATGAGGGGTGGGTGCGCGCGGCGCTCGACACGTACGGCGTGCCGTACACCTATTTCGCGGATCAGAAGCTGCGTGAGGGGAACCTGCGTCAGAAGTACGACGTCATCGTGTTTCCGCACGTCGGCGGCACTGCACAGGCCCAGGTGAACGGGATCGCGACAACGGGCACGCTGCCGCTGCCGTACAAGAAGACGGCCGAGACGCCGAATCTCGGCGCGCAGGATCAGAGCGAGGACATCCGCGGCGGGATGGGGTGGGACGGGCTGATGGAGCTGGTGAAGTTCGTGCAGCAGGGCGGCACGCTCATCACGGAAGGATCCACTGCCACGATTTTTCCTGACTACAGAATCACGTCCGGAGTGAACGTCGAAAGTCCGTCGGGGTTGTTCGTGCGCGGATCCATTCTGCGCGGCGTGTTTGCCGACAAGACAAGCCCGATCGCGTATGGCTATGACGGGGTCAACCTGCCGGTGTACTTCAATCAGGATCCCGTGTTGAACGCGGGAACGGTCGCGGGTGGCGAGGTTGGCGGCGGTCGCGGTGGAGCGGCGCCGATTCCCGGGGTGGGGCAGAACACGACGCCGATGGCCGCGCCGCTGCGTTTGTCACCGTGGACGTGGGATGGGTATCCGGGTCCCGCGCCGGCGCAGCGTCCGATGGGAGATGCAGGGCAGGCGGCCGGCGGCGGCCGTGGAGGCCGAGGAGGCGGGGTTGGCGCGGCCTCTGCCCCAGGTCCCCGCCCGCGTGTCGTCCTGCGGTTTCCGGCGACGGCCAACGACATGTTGCTGTCAGGGACATTGGCGGGCGGCGAAGCGCTGGCCGGTCGGGCGCAGGTTGTCGACACGCCGCTCGGCGAGGGACATGTCGTCATGTTTGCGATTCGTCCGTTCTGGCGGTGGCAGACGCAGGGGACGTTCTTCCTTGGCTTCAACGCCATCCTGAACTGGAACGATCTCGACGCCGGCCGTCCCCCCGCCCGCGGCACGCAGTAAGGGGATTGGGGCCAGGCTCCTTACGGGGCCTGGCCCCAATCCCTTACTGGCGGCCGGTCTGGCGGGCGGTCTGGAAGCCGATGACCGCCAACTGGTAATCGAGCATGGCCTGCAGTTCGCTGTTTCGCGCGACGGCCAGGTCGCGCTGCGCCTGGATTACAAGGAAGCTGGTCGACATGCCGACCTCGAAGCGCTTCTGCTCTGCGTCCAGCCGCTGCTCGGCCAGCTCACGTCCGAGGCGCGTCGTCTCGATCCGCTGCTGATTCTGCTCCACGCGCCAGGCCGCTTCGCGGATCTGGCGCACCGCGGCGATCTCGAGGCTGCGCAGCCGCGCGGTCGCCTGATCCCGCTCGATTCGCGCGCGCGCGAGATTCGCCTCCGCCACGCTCTTTCCCAGCGGATAGCTGAAGCTCATTCCAACGGTCCACGTGGGATAGTCGAAGCCGAGCACCTGCCCGAGCACGTGTGCGTAGCTGGTGATCTCGGTGCCCGTCACGGTCCCCGGGAACCCCCCCGTACGGAGCAGCCGCGTCCCGCCCGCGCCGTCGGTCAGGTAATTCGCCTGCACGCGCAGGTCGGGCAGCGTCTGATCCTTCGACAGCGCGATGTTCGTCTCCGTGTTCTCGATTTCCCTGCGCGCGCGCTGCAGGTCCGTACGCTCGCTGAGCGCCTGACGCACGGCGGCATCGATGTCCGGAGGCGGGCCGACGAGCGGCACCCGATCCGCCGGATCGATCCTGACGTTCCAGAACTCGTCACGCTTCGGATCGACGACGAGGGTCCGCAGCAGATCCTCCGCCTGGCGCGCCGCCGTCCGCGCGACGATCAGCCCTTCGCGCCGCTGCGCGGCCTCGGCTCGCGCCGCCACGAGATCGAGCGGCGGCGACTGTCCCACGTCGACGCGCGCGCGGTTGGTGCGCTCCAGCTCCAACGCCAGATCGAGCGCCCGCTGCTGCACCTCGACCTGTGCCTGCGCGGCGACGAGCGACCAGTACGCGCGCTCCGCATCGGCCTGGGTCAGGACGACCTGCTCGCGCAAATTCGTATCCGCTATCTCGCGGTTGCGCTTCGTGAGGTCGAGCTGCGCCCGCGCGGCATCGATGTGAAAGTCGCGCAGGAGCGGCTGCGAGAATGCGAACTGCAGCCGCGCGGCAAGGGTCGGGTTGAGGCTCGAAATGATGCTGTTGGTCGTCGTGCGCGACGTGTCCCACCCGATGGTGTACGTCCCGCCACCGCGCTGCATCAACTTGTTGACCGACACGTCGGCGGACCACAAACCCGTCTTGAGACCCTGGTCCCCTGAAAACAGGCTGGTGGGCGGCTGGAGCTGGCTGTTCCGCTGCATGGCCGACTGCAGCGTCGGCACGAACACGCTGCGCGCCGCCGCCACGCGCGCGTCGCTGATCGCCGGATCGTACCGCGCCGCCGCGAGATCCGGGTTGTTCTCCACGGCGAGCCTGAGAGCCTCATCGCGCGTCAGCCGCAGCGTCTGTTCAGCGGGAACGGACTGAACCGCCGGCGGCGGCGCGACGCTCTGTGCCCGCGCGACCCCCGGCCAGAGCACGGCGATTGCCACGATCGCGGATGCCGCAGCGGCGGCGACCCGTCCCGTCCGAGCGCCCCTCCACAGGCGCACCCGCGAGAGATCATCGAACAACGAGTAGGCGACCGGAGTCGCGACGAGCGTGAGCAGCAGCACGAGTGATTGCCCTCCGATGATGACAAAGCCAATGGCCCGGTTCGTTGCGGCCCCCGCGCCGCTGGAGACGACCAGGGGGATCATCCCCGCGACGAACGCAAACGTCGTCATGAGGATCGGACGCAGCCGATCGCGGCTCGCCTGCAGGACCGCGGCGTCGCGCTCCATGCCCCGCTCGCGGAGCTTGTTCGCGTGATCGATCTGCAGGATCGAGTTCTTCTTGACGACGCCGAAAAGCACGAGCAGGCCCAGCGCCGAAAAGATGTTCAGCGACTGCCGCGTCACGATAATCGACAGCAGCGCAAACGGCAGCGTCAGCGGCAGCGACAGCAGGATCGTCACGGGATGCAGCCACGACTCGAACTGCGCCGCCAGGATCAGATACATGAATACGAGCGAGAGGCCGAACGCAATCAGGAAGTTCTGCGCGGCGCGGCCCAACTCGCGCGATCGGCCCGCGAACCTCGTGCTGTACCCCGGTCCCATATTCAGTTCCCCGGCAGCGCGGGTCATCGCCGCCATCGCCGGCGTCTGCGACACACCGGATCGCAGGCCGGCGAACACCGTAACCTGGCGCTGCCGGTTCAGCCGGTTGATCTCCGACGGCGCGGTGCCGGGAGTCAGTCGCGCGAGGTTCTCGAGCGGCACGCTTCCGACCCGGCTCGAGGGGACGGTGAGCTGGCCGATCGACTCGGCCGACTGCCGGTCTCCCTCGATCGCGCGGACGTGCACCTCGTACTGCTCGCCGCCCTCGTTGTAGGTCGTCACCTGATCCCCTCCCACCAGCAGGCGCAGCGCCTCGGCCGCGTCGGCCACCTGCACGCCGAGATCGGCGGCCTTCATGCGGTCAACCCTGACGGAGAGTTCGGGTTTGCCGACGTTCAGGGACGTGTCGACGTCGACGACGCCCGGCTCCTTCCGCGCGGCAGCCGCGACGGCGTTCGCGTACCGTTCGAGCGCCTGCAGATCCGGTCCGTTCATCGTGAACTGGATTTCGGCGTTCTGGTTGCCGCCGCCGCCAAACATCGCGACCGGCCGCACGCCCGTCCGCAGCCCGGGCGACGCGAACTCAGGCAGAATTCTCTCACGCACCTCGTCCATCGCGGCAAACTGATCCCGCGGCCGCTCGCCGAGCGGCTTCAGCCTGACGTAGATCGTTCCCAGGTTCTGCGTCCGGGCAGGATCGTCGCCGACCGACACGAGCGTATAGTCAACGTCCTTCATTCTCCGGATCCCCGACGCGATCCGGTTCGTCAGGATTCCGGTGGCCTGCAGGCTCGCCCCTTCGGGCGCCCGCAGCCCCACCTCGAACTCCGACATGTCGTCCTCGGGCAGGAAGTTCTTCTTTGCCACCATGAACAACGGAATGCTGCTCAGCAGCACGACGACCGCCAGCCCCGCCACCGCCGCGCGGTGCCCGAGAGCCCAGCGGAGCAGGCGCGTGTACCCCCGGTCGAGCGGGCGAAACACCGCGGAGTCCTTGGAGCCGCGCTCAGGCACGACGCGGCCCGCCTTGTCCTCCCGCCGCGGCTTCATCCGGATCCAACGCGAAGCCAGCATCGGGGTCAACGTGAAGCTCACGAGCAGCGACACGAGAATGGCGAACGACATGGTGAAGCCGAAGCTCGTCATGAACCGCCCGACGATGCCGCCCATGAAGCCGACCGGTACGAAGATGGCCACGAGCGAGAGGGTCGTCGCGAGAACCGCGAGGCCGATTTCGCGTGTGGCCTCGACGGCCGCCCGCATCGGCGGACGATCCTTCTCTTCGACGAACCTGTAGATGTTCTCGAGGACGACGATCGCGTCGTCGATGACGATGCCGACCGCGAGGGTCAGCGCGAGCATCGTCATGGAGTTGAGCGTGAACCCCTGATACCAGACGAGCCCGAAGGTGGCGACAATCGACGTGGGGATCGCAATCGCGGCGATGACGGTCGAACGCCAGTTCCAGAGAAACACGAGCACCACGAGCGCCGCGAGGATCGACCCGACGATCAAGTGATCCTGGACGCTGCGAATCGACGCCCGGATGAACTCCGATCGGTCGCGCACCACGCGGATGGCGTACCCGCGGGGCACCGTGGGCGCGACGTCCGCGATCCGTTCGCGGATCGCGTCGACGACCTGGACGGTGTTCGTGCCGGACTGCCGGCGGATCGACAACAGTACCGAGGGCTCGCCGTTCAGGTTCGCGGTCGTCTGCGCGTCGGCCATGCCGTCGTCAATCCGCGCGACGTCGCGCAGCAGGATCGGGTGCCCGTCGCGCTCGCGGACGACAACGGCGCCGAACTCCGCCACCGACTGCACCCGGCCCCGCGTCCGCAGCGTCATCGCGGTGGCGCCCTGCTCGACGCGGCCGCCGGGCACCTCCGCGTTCTGCGCCTGCAGCGCGTGCGAGACGTCGGTCACGGTCAGGTTGTACGCTCGCAGCCGCGCGGCATCGAGCGAGATGTTGATCTGGCGCGACCGGCCGCCGATCACCAGGACCTGTCCGACGCCGCTGACGCTTTCGAGCTGGCGGCGCAGCGTCTTGTCCGCGTACTCGGTGATGTCGCGGATCGGCTTCTTCGCCGACACGGACAGCGTGACGATCGGCGCCGCGTCAGGATCGAACTTCTCGACGGTCGGCTGCTGGATTGTCCGGGGCAGCAGCGGGAGCACGCGGTTGACGCGGTCGCGCACCTCCTGGGCCGCGATGTCGGCGTCCTTCTCGAGCAGGAACGACACCACGACCAGCGACACGCCTTCCGAAGAGGTCGAGCGCAGCTCGTCGATCCCGCTGATCGTGTTGACGGCCTCCTCGATCTTGTCGGTGATCTCCGTTTCCACTTCCTCGGGCGCCGCCCCGGGCAGCCGCGTGGTCACGATGACCGTGGGGAAATCAACCTTCGGGAATCGATCGAGCCCGAGCTTGAAGTAGGCGAAGGCGCCGACGACGGTGAGCGAGAGGATCAGAACGGTCGCAAAGACCGGACGTTTGACTGAAAGCGAAGCAAGCCACTGCATGATCGGTGCATCCACGAGAAAGAGACATCACGGTCAGCGCGCGCGAACGAGCGTGCCGTCGGCGAGCCGGCCCTTCGGATCCGACGCCACGACATCACCACGGGAGAGGCCGCTGGTGATCTCGACGCCGGTCCCGACGCGCTCCCCCGTCGTCACCACGCGATCCTCGACCTTGTCGCCCTTGACGACGAAGATGTGGTTCGTGCCCGAGACGGTCTCGAGGGCGGTCGCCGGCACGAGCAGCGCCGGCGCGGGGGTCGGCTGCTCGATCGACGCGGTCGCGAAGAGCCCGGGCTTGAGACGGCCGTCAGCGTTGGGCGCAATCGCCTCGACGGTGAGGGCGCGCTGGTCCGCCCGCACCGAGGGCGACACGAAGCGCACCCGTGCGGAGAACTCCTGACCCGGATAGGCGTCGACGGTCAGCCGCACCGGCTGGCCGACCCTGACGAGCGACACGGACTGTTCCGGCACCGTCAGCTCGACGCGGATCGGATCGACACGCACGACCGTCGCCACGCGGGTCCCGCGCGTCACGTAGTCCCCGATGCTGACCAGCCGCTCGGAGACGATCCCCGCGAACGGCGCGCGGATTTCGGTGTCGCCCGCCGACTTGCGTGCGAGCGCGACGCGCGCGCGGGCCGCCTCGAGCGACCGGTACGACTGGACGGCGACATTCTGCGCCATCTGGTACTGCTGGCGGGCCGCCTCCACCTGCGCCCGCCGCTGATCGTATTCGCTCTGCGAGACGACCTTCTGCTCGAGCAGCGAGCCAATCCGCCCGAACTCCGCCTCCGCCCATTCGAGCGACGCTTTCGCGTTCATCACGTCGGGCACGCGGCGTGGATCGAACGCCTGTCCCGGCGCGAGCCCGAGCCGCGCCTCGATTTGCGCGGCGTTCGCGTCCGCTTCCTGGAGCTGCGCCGAGGTCTCCGAGGCGGAGACGCGCACGAGCAACGCGCCGGCGGCGACGCGCGTGCCCCGCTCGACAGGCGTGGCGACCACGCGGCCGGAGGTTTCCGCGCTGACCTCCGCCTGCTCGTCAGCGAGGAGCGATCCGGTCACGCGCAGGTACCGCGAGATCGGACGGCTCTCGGCGACGACAGCGGCAATCGACAGCCGCTCCGGCTTCGTCGGCTCGGCCGTGGCGCCGCTGGCGGATCTACAGCCGGCCGCGGCCGCCGACACGGCGATCGCGGCGCCGAGCGCAGCGGTCTTCTGAAGAATGTTCCAATGAGCCTTCATGATGTGACCTCAATGCGTAGTATCAGGACGAAATGTCTGCGTGATTCCCGAGCGCAGCCCTGCGATCGTCGCCTCGAGCGTGTCGCGCGCGAGCGCGTTCGGGTCCTCGCCGGGCGCCATGCGGTCGCACAGGCACATCGCGGCCGCGCCGTGCACCGCCGCGACCAGGACGAGCAGCGCCGCGCGTGCGTCGGTCCGGGGAGGAAAGAACCCCTCGTCGATCGCGCGCTGGATCAACAGCGCCGCGTCCTGCTGCATTTCGTGGACGAACCCGAACCGCCCCCAGTCGCGGCTGATGCGGGGAACCGAACGATCGAGGAACATCAACGCGTAGTGCTCGGCATGCTCCTTCGAGAATTCATAGAAGGACCAGCAGACGCGCCGGACGTCCTCCAGGGCGTCGGGGCCCGGCGCAATCCGGACGCGGTCCGACAGCATCCGGAAGCCCTCTTCCGCCAGTGCATAGAAGATGTCGTCCTTGCTCGGAAAATAGCTGTAGATGGCGGCGGGGCTGTATTCGATGCGCTCGGCGATCTTGCGGATCGACACGTGCTGGTAACCTTCCGCGACGAAGAGGTCTCTGGCGGCATCGAGAATCGCCCGCCCGACCGCCTCTTTTTCCCGTTCCTGCCGCTCCTTGACACCCACGGTTCCCCCAAGACTGTGCGGAATTGAACACCGTTCAGTGGTCTAACGCCGTTAGACGCGAGTCTGAGCTCGGGGGTTCCCCTTTTTCAGTATCCTGAGGCATGGCAGAAATCTCCGAACCCCAGGCTCGTCAGTTGTTGCAGAAACTGCCAGGGTGGGCGCTCGCCGAGGGCTCCGCCATCCGGCGCCAGTTCACCTTCGCCGGCTTCCCCGAAGCCGTCGCCTTCATCGTCCGCCTCGGCTTCGTGGCGGAAGCGGCCGACCATCACCCGGACATCCTCGTGAACTACAAACGCGTGACGCTCACCTATACAACGCACAGCGCAGGCGGCCTGACGACACAGGACTTCGACGGCGCGACGGAAGCCAGCCGGATCGCACAGAGACTCGGAGGAGAATAGGGCAGCGGCCCGGCCGCATCCATGCAGCTCAAGAACACCTACAGCGCGCGCGAAGTGGCGGCGCTCACCGGCCTGAGTGCGCGGCAGCTCCAATGGTGGGACGCGCGCCGCCTGTTTGCGTCAGCGGTCGCCTCGAAACGGACCGCGGCCGGCGGCTTCACCGAGCGCCGCTACACACCCGTCGACCTGCTCGAGTTGATGGTCCTGGCGGATTTGCGCAGGCAGGGACTCTCGGTCGGACGCATCCGCCTGCTGCTCGAGACGCTGCGCACGCGCTTTGGCGTCCGGTTGTTCGATGTGATCGGCGGGGCGGGGACAATGACGCTGCTGACCGACGGCCACGAGATCTTCGCGCGGACCGGGTCAGGGGATCTGATCAACGTGCTGCGCTCGCCCGATCAGCCGCTGCTGGTCGTGGGAAGCGACCTGCCACTGCGGGAAATCACCGCGAAAACACGCACGCGAGGGAAACGAAAGAAGCGTTGACCGCTGCCGCGCCTACCCGATCGGGAAGACCTGGTCGAGGCCGTCGGCCGGACGAGGGATGACATGCACGCCGACGAGCTCGCCAACGCGGCGCGCCGCGGCCGCGCCCGCATCGGTCGCTGCCTTGACCGATGCCACGTCCCCACGCACGATGGCGGTGACGAGGCCGGCATCCACCTTCTGCCAGCCGACAAAGACGACGTTGGCGGCCTTGAGCATCGCGTCGGCCGCCTCGATCATGCCGATGAGGCCGCGGGTCTCCACGAGTCCGAGCGCTTCGCCTAGAGGTTCCTTCGCCATTTGAGCGACGACAAGTCTACTACGCAATCCTTCCGCGTGCCGAAATGTCAATCCGCTCGATGACCTGCTCGCCGTCGACGAGCCAGGCGGCGTCCACCAGGTTCGAGACCACGCACGAATGGTTCGGCACGACCCGCACCAGGTCTCCCGGCTCCAGCGATCCGCCCTGGCGCCCGCCGCGCGCAGGGGAGGTCTGCGTGACCCGCACGGTCGCGTGCTCTTCCGACAGCCGCTCGATGAGCAGCGACGGATCGTGATCGGTCGCCTCGAGCGTGGTCATGACGGCTCCGTAGCCGGAGACGCCGCCCGCCCCGCGCGCCTGATCCGTCGTCAGCGTCTTGCTGCCGCAATCGAGGATGATCCGATCGGGCGCCGGCTTCGAGACGACGCGCGCGAGGACGGTGAGCGCGCAGTCCGTCCACGACGCGGACCCCAGCGCGACCTGCGTGCGATCGTAGTACACGTAGTTGCCCGGCCGCAGCTCGGTCAGGCCCTCCTGGCGCAGGCTGAATCTCGCGGTGGGCGTGGCTCCGACGCTGATCTCCTCGACCGGAACGCCGAGCGCGCGCACGCGCGCCGCCAGCGACGTCAGGATGCGCGCTTCGCTCGCCGCAATCGCTTCGGTCTCCTGGTCCGACATGGCGCCATAGGCGTGCCCCGCATGGCTGAGAAGCCCGCGGAAGTTGAGCCCGGGCAGACGCGCCACCTCCGCGACGAACTCCGCGGCGCCGTCTGCATCGGGATCGATACCGCACCGGTGGAACCCCACGTCGACCTTTACGAGCACGTCGACCGTGCGAGTCGCGGCGCGCAGGGCATCCGACCATCCGCGCGCAACCGCGGGATGGTCGATGATGAACGACAGGTGGGTCCGGTTGACGAGCGCGAGCACCCGGGCCGCATTGACGGGATGCAGCGGATAGGGGAGCCGGATGTCCCGGACGCCGGCCTCGGCGAACACCTCCGCCTCGCCGAGCTTCGCGCAGCAGATCCCGACGGCCCCACGCGCGAGCTGCCGGCGCGCAAGCGCCGGGCTCTTGTGGGTCTTCGCATGCGGCCGCAGCCGCAGCCGCCGGGCGTCGGCGGCCTTCTGCATGCGATCGATGTTGCGATCGACGCGCGATTGCTCGAGGAGGACGCAGGGAGTCGGAAGATCCGTCAGCCGCACGGGCAGAGTCTAGCACCGTGGTGGGTCTCGGCGCCTCCTGTCGCGTGTGAGCGCCGCTCCCCGTGGCTCGTGGCTCGTGGGCGTTCTGTGTTCGGCACGAGCAACGGATGACGAGCGACGAGCAACGACACCATCAAACAGGCGTAAAGAGACCGAGCGGCGACGGAGCCGTGAAGCCCGGGAACACCGTCCGCGTGTCGGTGAGGCCCAGGTGGTTCCGGACGACTTCGGAGAACACGCTGCGGAAATCCGTCGTGACGGCCAGGTCGCGCCCTTCGTAGCGCTGTTCCGGCGCCAGGCCAGGCCACCGGCCGTACACCTTGCCGCCGCGGATGCCTCCACCGAGGATCATCATCGCATTGGCGTGCCCGTGATCGGTGCCGCGGTTGCCATTCTCCGTCACGGCCCTGCCGAACTCGGACATCGTCAGGATGACGACGTCCTGCATGCGGTCGCCGAGATCGAGGGCGAGGGCGGCGATGCCGCGGGCGAGGTCGTCGAGCCGGCCGGCGAGAATGCCGTTGGCGGCACCCTCGTTGACGTGATGGTCCCAGTTGCCGGATTCCGCGAACGCAATCTCGAGCCCCACGCCGGCCTTGATCAACTGCGCGATCTGCTTCAACGCGTCGCCGAACGGCGAGCGCGGATAGTCGGCGCCGTGCTCGGGCGCGTAGCGCTGCGGATTGGCGGTCTTCAGCATCTTCACGGCATCGAACGCCTCGCGGCCCGTCGCGTTGAGCACGCCGGCGGCGGCCTCGGCATATTCCGCTTCGAACGAGGACTGGACCATGTCGGACGCCAGGCCCGCGCGGATGCCGAACTGCCCGATCTGGCCGATGGCAAGCGCCGGCTCGATGCCCTGCAGCGCGCGCGGAAGCTGCGGCGCAAGCGCGACGGCGCGGAACGGCGTCGCCGACTGGTGCTCGCGCGCGTGGAGGCAGCGGTTCAGCCAGCCGTCGCGCGTGCTCTTCACGCCGGGCGTGGCGCTCTCCATGTAGTCCTGCGCGTCGAAATGCGAGCGCGTGCCATCCGGCGAGCCGCACGCGTGCACGATGGCCAGCTGGCGCGCGTCGTAAAGCGGTGTGAGCGGCGACATTCGGGGATGCAGACCGAAGAACCCGTCGAGATCGACAGCCGCATCGGGATCGGCACCCGGCCGCGCAAGCGCAAGCGACGGCCGCGCGGCGTAGTAGTCACGTTCGCCGAACGGCACGATCATGTTGAGGCCGTCGACGGCCCCCCGCTGGAAGATCGTGATCAGCACGCGCGTGCCGGTGGATCCGGCGGCGGCGCTCGTGCGCGCGAGGAAGGCGGGAGCGAAGCCCAGGCTGAGGAGCGCGAGCCCGCCGTTCTTCAGGAAAATGCGCCGCGGGATCATGCCGCTCACCTCTTCTGAAATTCCGGCGAGCCAAGGATCAGCGCGACCTTCTGCGCCGGATCGCCCGCCTTCGCCACCGTCGCACGCGTTGACGCCGACAGATCCCCCGCGAGCGCGCCGTCGACGACGGCTCGCTCCGCCGCCTCGAGATTGGTGACGACGGTGGGAGGTCCCTGGCGCCCGGCGCGCAACCGGCCGCTCGCCAGCGCGACCGAGAAGTTCATCCGCGCGAGTAGCGCGCCGGTGTTCACCCAGGCATCGGCGCGGTCCGCGTAGCCTATCGGCGGCTGGCATTGATAGACGGGCATCCCGAGATCGCGCAGCGCCTGCACGAGGGGCAGCCCGTCGCCCGACTCCGCGCCTGTCGCGCGGATCGCGCTCGCGACGAACTCGAACGGCGTCTTGACCTTCGCGCGATATGCCGCCGGCGCGAAGAATTCGGCCGACGTGACGATCGTCCGGACGACCTCGCGGATATCACCGCCGGTCTCGCCAAACCGCTTCGCGGCGCGCTCGACCAGCGCCGGCGGAGGATCGTCGGCGACGAACCGCCGCGCGAGTTTTGTCGCAACGAACCGCGCGGTGGATGGATGCGAAGCCAGAATATCGAGCACCTGCTGGCCGTCCTTCTCGCCGCCGCCGGCCGCAATCCGGTGCCCCAGCACGATCTTCCCGCCGTCGTCGTGCATGCGCGGCTCGAAGCGGTATCCGCCGCCCGCGCGTGGCGCCGCGATCGTCCAGCCCGTGAAACACCGGGCAACTTCCTGCACGTCTTTCTGGGTGTACCCGCCCTCGACGCCGAGCGTGTGCAGTTCCATCAGCTCGCGCGCGTAGTTCTCGTTCAAGCCGCGGCGGGGGCGGTTCTGCCGGGCAAAAGAACCTCCTTCAGGTGCCGCGCTCTGCCAGTTGTCGAGGTAGAAGAGCATCGCGGGGCTCTTGGCGGTCGCGCCGAGCAGATCGCGGAATTTGCCGAGGACGCGTGGCCGGATGGTGTCGCGTTCGTATTCCGTCAGGTAGACGCGCGTCTGTCCCTTGCCCGCAAAGACGTTGAAGTGATTGAACCAGAAGTCCGCCATTACCTGTTCGAGCTGGCGATCGCTGTAGGCGGCGCGAAGGATCTTCTGCGAGGCGAGCTCCGCGAGTACGCGTCGCTCGGCCTGCATCGCCTCCATCTGCTCGGGCGTGCGATTGGCCGCGCGCGCCGGCTCCGGCGTCCCCCCGGGCTTCATCGTCGCGTCGCCCGCCGCCTGCTGGGCGCGGCGGCGCGCTTCGATCGCCGGCAGGAAATAGTCGCGCGCCAGCTCTTCCGTGCTTTTGCCGAGGGTCTCGAACCCTGAGAGCCGTGCCGTCATGGCCGCGTCCGCGATCGACTCAGGATGGAGCTGCCGATCGATGTACTTCTCGAGGCCCATCGCCCGCACCCGCGCGATGTCGCCGGGCGCGGCGCCAAAGCCCAGGCGGTTCAGCACGTGGACGATCGTGCGATCGTCCGGATGAGACGGAATCGCGGTGCGGTCGCGCGCGGCGGCAAGGACCGTGGTGCCAGCCGCGACCAGGATCGCAACGGCGAGGCGCGAGGTCGTTCTTTGCATAGCTGACCGTTTAGACCCGGCCGACGGCGCGGCGGTTAAAGGAGCCCTTCGACCAAGCTCAGGGCAGGACTACTTACTGATGAACTTGCGCCACTGCTCCACGAGACCTTGTTGCGGCCCTCCCGTCCTGGCGTACGCCGCCGCATATCGATCGAACCGCTGGCGATCTTCTTCGACGGTACCGACAGCTTTCCCTGCCGACCGTGCTTCGTACAACGCGCGCAGGGCGATGAACAGCCGCTCCTGATCCTCCGGATGCTGCGCCAGATAGGGATCCAGGGTCTGGACCGCGTCGACCGGCCGGTGTGCCTGCGCGTATGCCGTGCCGAGGCGCAGCTGCACTTCCCCTCTTCCCGGCCACAACGTCGAGGCTTCCTTCAGAATGTCGATCGCCGCATCCACCTGTTGCAGCCGCAGGAACGCGTCGCCGAGCAGCGTGTAAACAAAGGGGGCGTCACCTTGCGTGATGAGAGAGGTCTGCCACGCGCCGGCGGCTTCCTGATCGTGGCCGCCGGCGGCATAGCACGCGCCGAGATAGAACGCCGCCGGAAAGAACTCCGAGTCGATGCGCAGCGATTCCCGGAACTTCGCGGCGGCCGCCTCGAGATCTCCCTTCGCGTACAACGCGAGCCCGCCGACGAACACGGGCGCGAGCCTGTTGCCCGGCGCCTTGTCGAGCGCCTCGACGGCCTCATCGAAGCGGCCCGCGCGCGCCGCCTCAATCGCCGCGGGTGGCGCGGCGGCGGCGTTGCTCCCGACGTTCATGCGATCGAGAAAGAAGCCGACGACGGGCGGCGTGAGGACGGACGTCCGCTCGAACGACTCGATGCGGGAGACGAACGGAATCGGCGCCGACGAGGTCAGCGCCCCGCTCGCTGCGGCCGCCCCCGCGCCTGCCGCGTGCAGGATCCGGAACGGGCGCGACACCTGTCCCAGCTTCGCTCCGCCGGCGCTGACGACCGCCCGTGCGATGTACTCACCGGGCGGCAGAAGCGCAATCGGGATCGCCCCTTCGGCGACCCGGCGCGTCGGCTCGTCGCTGCCGAACCGCGCGGGGACGGAGTCGATGGCCCGCGTCGTTTCGCCGTTGGCGATCTCGAGCGCGACGCTTGCGGCCTTCAGCGGCTCCGGCGCTTCGGAGTGCAGCTCCACGTACGCGTGCAGCATGTTCCCCTTGAACTCCGCGCTGACGGTCGGGTTCACGCCCCCGCCGCCCGCCGAATCCTCGCCGAGCAGGAGATCCGTGATGTGAATCTGTCCTGCCGACGTGAGCTGCGCGCGTATGGTGTGCTCGACGCTGCCGCTCTTCCCCGTGTCGTCGGCGACGGCGAGCTTGATTCGGTAGATGCCGGGTGAGGCCGCGACAGCGCCCAGGTAGGTCTGCGTCCTGGTGTCCGCGCGCACCGGCGTCTGTACTTCGGGCTCCAGCTGTGTCGATATCGTCCTCCCGCTGGCGTCCGACACCGTGTAGGCGAGCGCCACCTTGCTGCCCGGATTCTGCGACCGATCGATCTCGGCGGCGAGGATGACGCGGAGCCTGTCCTCTTCGGTCCCGGTGAACGAGTAGGCGGACAGCTTCAGCCCGATGTCGCTCGCGAGCAGCGGCGAGGCGAGCGTTTCCGCGAGGCGCTCCTGCGTGGAGACGACGCGATTCGCCGTCACGCTGAAGTCGTTGCGCGCGCGGATCGTGACGTCCTTTCGCCCGGGCAACTCGACTTTGATCTTGTGATCCTTGCCGTCGCGGTCGTCCGCCTCGGGCTCGAAACTGAGCAGATAGTAGCCCGACAGCTCCAGCGCGAGGCGGTTGAATGCCATGTCGGCGCCGCTGATGATCCGGAACACCGCCCCACGCGCCACGCCGGCCAGGTGACCCAGGCTCTCCTGCGCGAGCTGGATGTCCTCTCCGCGCGTCGGGGAGTTCTGCGCGTTCGTCGAGTCGAACATCGGCGGCTCGAGCTGCATCACGTAGAAGGTGATCTGCGCCCTGGCGGCGAGCGGTCCGATCCACGCCACCTCGCTCATCTCGCGGCGATCGATCATCAGACCCTCGGACACATAGACGACGGTCTTCGGGGCCACTGTCCGCGCCAGCCGATCCATCACGACGCGCAGCGACAGCAGGGAATCGCGCGTGCGCCCCTGAACGTCCACGTACAGGGCACGCGCCTGGGCCATCAGCTTGTCGCGGCAGCTTTGAAGGTCGGCACCCGCGCTGAGGCCGGAGCACTCGCGTTCGAGGATGGTCTGGATCAGCTGTTCGTTGCCACGCTGGAGCGCGAGCGCTTCGCTGAGACCGATCTCGTTCACCTGGCGCTCTCCCTGATCCGAGAGGCCGACGATGCGCTGGAGCGCGTTCTGGACGAGCGCGTGGTTCGCCGTGAAGTCAATCTGCGGGCCGGCGCCGGGGATGGTCACCAGGCCGACGCGATCGGCCGGCGTCAGCCGGCTCACGAAACGGTTCGCCGCCGCGATCGCGTACTTGCCGCGCGACAGGCCGATGTTGCCCTGATCGATGACCAGCATGATCAGCCGCCCGCCGGTGGACGCGGCGTTCGAGCTGTAATCGGCCGGACCGACCGGTGCGCGTTCGACATCCCGTGTGACGGCGATGAACTGCGCCGACCGGATCTTGCGCGGCCGGCCGTCCACCTTCAGCGCGAAGTCGGCCGCCGTCAGGTCCGCGACCGGGCGGCCGTTGCGATCGATCACGTTGATGTCCACCGGGACGAGATCGACCGACGACTTGAAGGTCGGCGGGGCCTGTGCCGGCGGTGTCTGCGCGGGGGGCTGCGCCTGCACGGGAGGCTGCGCCTGCACGGGAGGCTGCGCCTGCCCGGGAGGCTCCGCCGCGAGACCCGCGGCGGCGAGGAGCGACAGGCTGAGCGCGGCAGCAGAGAGTTTCATAGGTCTTCCTTGTTCCTGAGGGTCCGTCTCATCTTCCCGAACCGAGGCGATATCCCTGTCGCGCCCGAACGGTGTACTTGTGGCCCTTCACCTCCACGGCGAGACGGTGCCACTTTCCGTCGCGCTGGCTGCCTGGTGCCGGATAGCCGAGCAGGTACTGGTGATGCAGATCGTCGAGAATCTCCGCGAACACGCCGTTCAGCTTTGCCGTGTCGTTCGAGAAGAACGCGCGACCGCCGCTCGTCGCCGCCAGCCGCTGCAGCAGCTTCTGCAGCGGCTTGACGTTGACGGCGCGGCCCTGGCCTATCGCGTAGATCGTCGCGTCGCTGCCCTCGGTCGTCGAGACGGCCGTCTCGAGCGGCGCGTGGCTCGACTGATCGTCGCCGTCGGTGAACAGGACCATCGATCGGCGGCCGGGCTGCCGGCCCAGGACCTCCACGCCATGCATGATCGCATCGTACAGCGCGGTGCCCCCCCATGAGGCCAGCCGATCGATCGCGCGCTCCCGGGCGACCCGATCCGTGGAGCGCCGCGCGAGCGTGAAGATGTTGTCGTTGAACCCGAGCACGGTCACCTGGTCGCGCGGTCCGAGCCCGGCGAGAAAGCGCTTGGCGGCCAGCTTCATCCCCGGCAGCACGTCGTGCACGCTCCCGCTGACGTCGATGGCCGCGACGAGTTCGAGCGGCGTGTTCTCGCCGGCGAAATACGTGATCGCCTGCGGCCTGCCATCCTCGGTGACCGAGAAGTCCTCCGCCGTCAGGCCGGTGACGAACCGTCCCTGCTCGTTCGTCACGACCGCCGTAATCTGCACGACGTCGACGTCGACCGCTTCGACGTACTCCAGATCGCGCGTCCTGACGTTCGCGACGAGGCGGCGGCCGTCACGCAGCGTCGCCACCGCGCGAATCTGGTGCGCGACGATGCGCCCGCCGGGGCCGGTGGCCTCCCAGTCGCACTCGAACGGCGGCGCCGGAATGGCGCAGACCTGCGTGCCGTCGGCGAAGAATGTCACCTCGGCGACCTCGCGTGCCCTCGCCGCCGGCTCGACGGCGGCGACAAGCCGCACGCTGCCCGCGAGATAGACGTCGTCGGCGGGCGACACGATCCGCAGGCGCAGCTCGGGCGCCTGCGCTGACAGGACGGCGACGGCCGCGGCCACGGCCACAAGAACCAGGCGTATGCAGCGCATGTGGGTGCTGTTGATGCCGCTAACGGCTTGCCGCGCGGGCGCCGGCGGCCACGAGCGGCCCGCCGGCGGTGAGCGCCGCGATGTAGTCGGACAGGCGGTCGGCGGGAAGCGCCATCGCCGCGCGGCCGAACGCGTCCCAGTCGTCCGGGTATGCCGGCTGTGTCCGCTCCATGACATCCTGCATCGCGTAGCCGCCGATTGCCGGCGCAAGCGACGCCGGCAGCCGCAGCGAAGCGAGCGTGTCGGCAATGTGCAGCGCGACGTCCACCGCGCGCGTGCCGAGCATGGCCGCCGAGGACCGGCGGGCCACTTCCTCCCACGGCCGCGTGCGGGGCATTTCAAGGCATAGACATCCGGTCAGCGGCAGCGACGCGGCGCCCCACGCGTCGAGCGCGCGCGCGACAGCGGGACGCGGCGCGCCCAGCCAGAACAGCTCCAGCAGCGAGAACCGCGACACGGCGCTGTCGCGGTCGTGCTCGACGCTCCACGCGAGCGCGTTGCGCCGCCACTCACTCAACCCGGCGGCGCGCGCGACCGCGTCGAGCTCGCCGGGATCGTTCGACAGGGCTGCGGCACGCGCGCGCCCGCGGCCGATGGCCGCCGCGATCTCGTCGCGCGCGGCGTCGGACATCGCGAACGGATTCAGGAGCGCCGCGGTGAGCATGACCGTCTGGCGATCCTGCGGCGGCAGCTTCGGCTCCGCCGGCATCGCCGTCGAATCGAGCCGTCGCAGCATCAGCCGGCCGAGCGCGGTCTCCAGACCGAGGATCGATCCACTCACGCGCCACGCCTTCGCGTCGAAGTGCTCCGCCGGAAGGCGCCACGCCGCGCTCGCGCGCTTCACGGGCGGCTGCGCGAGCAGGCCGAAATCATGGCGGAGCGCGACGTTGCCCGACGTGACGGCATCGCCGTCCGGGTCGCCGAGGTAGGCGGCGTAGACGACCGACACGAGCGTGTCGGCCAGCAGGCGCTCGGCGTCCCTGCGGTTGCCGGCCGGGCCGCCAGTGTCCCGTTGGACCGCGGCAAGCGCCTCGTCCAGCGACGCCCCTCCCTGCCGCTGCCTCACGAGCCGCAGGCGGCGGAGCTCGGCATCCGCGGGGTCCACGCGGTATTGGCGGTCTTCCCAGACGACGATCGGCGGTGCCGCCGAAGCGCTCGACACGCCGGCCATCGCCGTGAGCACCGTGTGTTCCGCATGCAGCGGCGTCGCGCGCGACAGTTCGGGAATCAATCGCTCCTGAAACCACCTCGCGAACGGCGGACCGTACCCGTTCCGTTGCGACAGTTCCAGCCTGCAGAGCGACACCACCAGCGCCCACGCGCGTTCGACCGGGAGGACGCCGGAGCGCCGCGCGCGTCCGATGATGGCGACGGACGCCTGGAACTCGGCGATCGCGGTCCGCCGGACCGGGATCGAATCGATGTTCGACAGCTCGGCCGCGTGCTTCGCGGCTGCGGCGTAGACAGCCGGATCCGTGATGCCGCTCCGCTCCAGCGAAAGCATCAGCGCGGGAAATGCGGCGTAGCCGCGCAGGGCCGTCGCGACATCTGCAGCGGCGACCGTGGGCGCGCCGCCGAACACCCGCTGCGCGAAGAGGAGCGTGTCGAGCCTCCGCCGGCCGAGCGCGTACGGAACGGAGAGGATCCGCGCGGCAAGCCATGCCGCATCCACATTGACGAGCGCCGACATCAGTTGCAGCTCGGTCGCGGAGACATCCGCGAAGGCCACATCCGTCAATTCGTCGTCGCGATACACGCGCTCCCAGATTCGCCGCACCACCGGGGGCGCCAGTGCCCCCGACGCGGCGACATCGATGGTCGACAGCAGCATCGCGCCGTCGATCGGCGGCCTCGCGAACGGCCTCTCGTCCGTCCGCCAGTCCGGCGCCGCACGGGTGAACGCGTCGAGCAGGTCGTGCAGCCGATCGGCGCGCGATGTCGTGCGCAACTGCAGGCCGAGCGCGAACCGCTGCCGCGGCTCATCGAGGTGCGCGATCGTGTCGTAGAGAAACGCGAGCCGGCCGTTGCCGCCGATCAGGTGGTGCACGAATGCCGCGGGTTTGCCGGGGTCCGCGCCCACCACGGACTTCCACAGCGGCTCGGCCTCGGCCCCGCCCGGCACGAGCACGCGCCCCGCACGCACGTGCACGCTGCGGCCGAACGCAGCGAAGATCGCGGCACGCGTCCTCAGGTGCAGCAGCGTCTCCCGCTCCGGCCCCAGCCATCCCAGGGTCTCGTCGTCGAGCGCCGCGAGGCCGTGATACAGCAGCGAGGCGCGGGGGTCCGAGAGGATCGCGCCGACGAGCTCGTCGTCGGACACCTGGGCCTGAAGGATCGTGTCCCGCCAGATGGACGGGTCCAGCGGCAGCGGAACGGACTCCGCCTTTCTGTCGCGCGGCGCGGACAACACGGCGTGCAGTGCCTCCTGCGCCGGGCGTCTTTGCGCCCCTTGATCCGGCGTCAGATGAACGAGGCGGACGACATGCAGCAGCAGGGTCGCGGTGTCTGCCTCGGCAAGCCCGAGGGAGGAGGCAAAAACGTGGGCGGAGACGGGCAGCCGGACGGCGCTGCGGACGGCGGGCTGTCGCGCGCCGACAGCGCCGTACGACAACAGCAGGACGACGACGGCCACAGCCTTCGCGCGCGACATGAACTTCTATTCTAGGACCACTTGCGCCTGGCCCGGACTATTCCTGGGACCCAAACAGCCCGTCCTCCGGGCTTCGGCTGAGGCCCGGTTCGCGGGCCTTCGCTCAGGGCTGGCGCGACTGCAACACGACGGCGGCGCGCCGGACGGCCGCCGCGAGCCTCCGGGCCTGTTTTTCAGCCTCCTGGTGGTCGCCAGCGGCCAGCGCGTCGGCGATGCCAGGGAGCACGTCGGGGGCGTATGTGAACTTGGGCGCGTAGATCAGGTGTCGATACCACGGGCGGCCGGGGATGCCGTCGGGCGCCAGAAAGGCGCGCTCGACACCGAGCAGCGCCCGATTCATTCCAGCGAACGCCGCCAAATCGTTGGCGGCAAGAGCCGCGTCGCGCGCCTTGTCGAAGGCGGCCGCCGCCCCGCGCAGCTCGATGGCCGCCGCCCGCACGTCGCCGAACGCGGGCGCGACCTCACCGGCGAAATCGGCGATCCGCGACGCGTACGGTTCGTAATCGAGCGGAAGCACGTCCGCGCCGCCGAGACGCATCAGGATGATTCCCCAGATCTGAACGAGCGCGGTGTGGTACCGGAACCCGGGATCGCCGATCCGCGCCACCCAGTTGTGGTTGTCATAGATCGAGTGATAGACGCCATACGGCCCGTCGAACCCCAGGTCGGCGACCGGCGCGCCGATGAAATTCAGGAACACCGTGTAATCGGATCCGCTGCCCAGGCGGTTGTTCACCAGCGAGTCGGACGAACCGGTCGGGAGCGCGCCGCGCTCCTCGGTTCGCCGCTCGCGCCAGGCGGCCGCCACGGGGATGCGCGACGCGGGATCGCTCACCGCGCCCGCCGCTTCCGCGATCACTCGGTTCAGCGCGGGCACGGCCGACGAGCTGAACGTGCGTCCGGAGGCCGCGCTGTCCACGTTGATGTAGGCGACCGCGTGCTCGCGCAACCGCGCTTCGTGCTCCTCGCCCCATTCGGTGGAGGAGGTCAACGTGAACTCCTCGGCGTCCCAGCTTGCGAAGAGAATCGATCGCTTCGGCCGCCATCCGCCGCGGGCAAGCTGGCCGAGCGAGGTGGCCAGCTCCAGAAGGGCGGCCGACCCGCTCGACGGATCGACCCCGCCGAGGATCCAGGCGTCGCGATGGTTGCCGGCAATCACGAGGTCGTCGGGCCGCTCGCCGCCCCGAATCATCCCGGTCACCGTCCAGATCGGGCGGATGCCCTCGTCGGCGCGGACGCGCATGTGCACGAGGACACCGGCGGTCTGCGGACGGTTCACGTCGCGCTGGCCCGCGAGGCCGAGCGCGCCGAGGATGACGCGCGCGTCCTTGAACGACAACGGCGCGCTGATGATCTTGGGGAGCGATGCGGCGTCGGACGAGGCAATGCGCCGCGCGCCCGCAATCGACGGCCACCCGGGCGTCAGCGGATCGCCGGGCACCATGAAGTCGTACACGATCGCGCCGCGCTGGATGTGGCTCTCCGGGCCCCACGGGCCCTTCGGATACACGGCCCCCTTTCCCGCGCCGTCGTCTTCGGGATCCGAATAGATGAGGATCCCGGCCGCGCCGCGCTGCTCGGCCGTGAGCGCCTTGAACCCGCGGTAGCTGTATGGCACGGAGTAGCGGACGAGCGCGATCTTTCCGCGGATGTCGATGCCTCTCCGCGCGAGCGTCTCGTAATCCGCGGGGTTGCCGCTGCCGGCGTAGACGACCGGCGCCGTGACGTCGCCCGAGGCGGAGTAGGCATGATACGGAATGCCTGCCGCCTCCGGGGTAATCTGCGTGAAGGGATCGCCCTCAATCGGATCCTCGCGCATGGAGGCGCGCCATCCGGCGGGCGCCGCCAGCTCCACCAGCACTTCCTGCGGCCACGGCAGCAGCACGTCGTGCGTCGCGATCCGCACGTCCTCGAGGCCCGCGGCCGCGAACCTGTCGCGCATCCACTCCGCCAGCTCGCGGTCGCGCCTGGAGCCGGCCAGATGCGGCTCTCCCGCGAGAAAACGATGGTGCTCGCGGATGCGATCCGCCGAGGGGATCGACAGGAATCGTTTCTCTTGCGCGAGATGCGCCGCCGCAGTGCGTGCGGTGAACCCGAACGGGAGGGCCGCCGGCTGCTGCCAGGCGGCGAGGATGAGGACGGAAGAAACGAAGAAGGTGGAAAGTAGAACGTAGAAGGCTCTCACGCTGCCATTCTCCCCCGAAAGCCCTCCGCCCTTCGCGCCAGGCCTACGGCGGGCCAAGCGAGCCCCGAGTATGACGGATTTCCGGCAGCAACAGCCCGGAGGACCTCCGGCCGGGCTCTCCAGCCGCCCGTGAACAGCCAAAATCCTAGCAATTCCGACGGACTGCGGGACCAATCCCCTCCGCCACGCTATTTGCACGTCGGCTGCCGGGACACCGCCACCATACCCTGACAAGCTCTATTTGTCGGCGCACCGGCGCGGCGCGTGAAAGGACGTTTTTCCAATGGACACGAGCCAACGAACGACCCTGGTTGACCAGTTGCGCAAGCTGCCTGGAGAGGGTGCGCAACGCGAGATCGCGCTGCAGCGGCTGGCTGACGCGTACGCGGCCGGCGAAGCCCTGTCGGCGCTGAGCACGGCGGCGGCGCGCGAGCGCGCGACGTCAGGTGTCGTCAGCGACGTGCTCACCGCGGCAGCGGCCGCGTGGGACGGCTGCGCCGATCGCGCGGAGGTCGGCGCCTTCGATGCCGCGGCGCGCGAGCAACTGCGCGGCGCGGTGGCCTCGCCGGCATTCCTCGCGCTGGTGCCGATCTGGATCCGGGAGCTGCGTGAGATAGCCGTCACGCGGCCGGAGACCGGCGCGTGCACGGTCGCCACGGCGATGCAGCTCTGGATGTGGACGATGACGCACTTCCAGGGGACGGCGAACCAGCGCGCGACCGCGATCGCGGAGCTGGCGGACGCGTCGTGCGCGCTCCTTGCCGCCCGCTGCCGGATCCTCGAACTCGCGACGGGCGCCGAGGGCGGCCGTGCGCCTGTGGACGCGGCGATCCACCAGGAAGAGCTCCTCGCGGACCTCTGCCACGTGCAGGCGGCCCGCGCGGCCGGGGCGGTGGGATCGGTCTGCGCGGAGCTCGTGTTCGGTTACCGCCGGCACATGGCCTGGAACGCGGAAGGCTGCGCGACCTGTTACGGCGGCGACGAACTGGATGAACTGGAGGGGCTGATGCCGGGGATCGCGAGCGCGGCTCGCGCGCACGGCGACGTCGTCGAAGCCGACGGCTCGCACGCGCCCAAGGCCGGCCCGTGCGCGCGCTTTGACGGAGTCGAGACATTCACGCACCTGCGCGTCCGGCTGGATGGATGCCTGACCGGCGCGCGCCTCGCGAAGGATCGCGCCGCGGCGGCGCTCTTCGGCTTGTTGTCCGGCACGCCGGCCGCCCTTTAGGGACTGAGGGAGATACTCGATGCAGCTCGCACGCCTGGACGCCGGCGACCTCGACATGATTGTCGCGACGCTCAAGGAGTTCACGGGCCGTGAAACACCGCTCGGCCAGCGGATGCGGTGGGACGAGACCGACACGTGCCCGGCCGACGCGGTCCGCGCGATGCTCGGACCGGACGTGGGACTGCACCTCGTGTTCCTGCCCGAGGAATACGGCGGCATGGGCGGCGGCGCCTACGACATCTACCGCCTCTCGTGTGAGTTCGCGAAGATCGACCTCGGCCTCGCGACCGCCATGCTCGCGGTCGCGCTGGGCACCGACCCGATTCGCGTGGGCTGCACGAGGCCGCAGAAGCAACGCTGGCTGACCCGCATTGCCAACGAGGGACTGATCGTCGCCTACGCCGTGACCGAGCCCGAGGCGGGCTCGAGCGTGCAGAACGTCAGCACCGAAGCGCAGCGCATCACGGACGCGACCGGGCGGGTGACGCACTACAAGCTGACCGGCGTCAAGCAGTTCATCTCCAACGGCTCAATCGCGGATCTCTACACCGTTCTCGCGAAGGCGCCTGATGGCCCCAGCTTTTTCCTCATCGAGCGCAACACGCCAGGGCTGAAGGCGGGCAAGCACGAAGTGAAGCACGGGATCCGGCTGTCGGACACCGCGCAGGTACTGCTTCAGGACGTCATCGTCCCCGCCGATCAGCTCGTGGGAGAGAAGGAAGGCGAGGGGCTCAAGCAGGCCAATGAGGTATTCGGCTTCACGCGGCTGATGGTCGCCGGCTTCGGCCTGGGTGCGGGACAGTCGTCGCTCGACAAGGCGATCGCCTACTCGAAGCAGCGCCGGCAGATGGGCACGCTGCTGTGCGAGAAGCAGGGGTTCACGCACAAGCTGCTCGTGCCGAACAGCGTCCGGCTCGCCGCCGCGCAGGCCTACATCGAGTACGTCGCCGACCTGCTCGACTCCGGCCCCGAGGACCGGCAGGTGGAAGGCGCGGTCGCGAAGCTGTTCGCGACGGAAGTCGGCAACATCGCGGCCGATGATGCGGTGCAGGCGCTCGGGGGGTACGGGTACTGCGTGGATTTCGAGGTGGAGAAGATCCGCCGCGACGCGCGCATCCTGCGCATCTACGAGGGTACGTCCGAGATCATGCAGAACATCATCGGGGTGTTCCGCATGCGGCAGAGCGTGAAGAGCAAGGGTGCGTTCTACGGCGATCTTGCGTCGGAGGTCGAGCCGTTCGTGGAATCGGGCGGGCCCGCCGCGGCAAAGGCGGCGCGGTTCGTATCGATCGCGATCGATCTCGCGTTCCACCGGAAGCTGATCAAGCAGCAGCACGCGCTCTTCGAGTGCGCGACCTCGATGGCGGAGGTGGAGACGGCGATCGCGCTGGTGCGCGCCGCCGCGTCGAGCAACGACGCGCTGCTGAAAGCGCAGGCGCGCGTGTGGGCGAGCGACGTCGCGCTCTCCGCGCCCGCGCGCCTGCTGAAGTTATTCAGCGCGTCGAATGTGCTCGCGCCAGAGGCGTTCGGCGAACTGAGCGCCGCCGCGGATCTTGCCGGCGCCATTGCGATGCAGTCAGGTCGCCTGGCGGACATGGACTTCATCGCGCGCACGATCACCGGACGATAACGCGCGGGCCTCGCCGGGATCGCGTGCGCTCTGTTCCCAGAGCCGGACGATGCGCTCGGGATCGGGGTAGGGGAGCGGACGAAGGAGGACGCCATTGACGACAGTGAAGACCGCGGTGGTCGCGCCGATCGCGAGGGCGAGCGTGAGGAACGCGACCGCCGCGAAGCCCGGACTCCTGCGGAACAGGCGCGCGCCGTAGACGAGGTCCCGCCACGCGTCGCCCAGCAGCGCACGCGGTGGGACTCCCGGTGGAATGTCCATCGGGCGCGCCGTCCCGCTGAGACTGCGCAGCTCGCGCGCGAGCAAGCCTTCCTCGTCAAGATCCTCGAGTGCGAGACGCATCGCTTCCTCGGACGAAGCGCCGGCGCTTCCGAGCTCGCGGTACCGGTCGTCGAGATGCTGGGAAATCTCTTCCACGATCTCGCGCTCGCGAGCGGGCGGAAGGCGCAGCCCCGCCAGGCGCGGTGCGAGCAGCGGCCGCCAGTCAGGCATGTTCGATCCCCGTGATGTTGCGGACGGCCTCGACGAACTCGCGCCAGTGATCGCGCTGGGCGGCGAGCACGCGCTTGCCCTCCGGCGTCAGCCGGTAGAAGCGGCGGCGGCGTTCCCCGGCCTTCTCGACCCACCGCCCTGCGATCCATCCGCGGTCCTCGAGCCGGTAGAGCAGCGGGTACAACGATGCGACCTTGAAGCGCAGCGTGCCGCCGGAGCGATCCTCGATCAACTTGCCGATCTCATAGCCGTGCCGCGCGCGCGCCTCGACGAGCGACAGGATCAGCAGCTCGGCGCTGCCCTTCTTCAGCTCGCGATCGAGCACCCGCGATATATGCTTCATAGCGACATATGCTACTGCAGCTTACCTACGAACGGTCAAGCGGTTTGTTCGCCCTGCTGGCGGCGCTCACCGGGGCGACCGTGAAAGCGCAGTCAGCCCCGCGACCGCAACCGGCGGCCGGCGCGCAAGGCGGCGCCGCGGCGCCACCTGCCGCGGTGAAGAGAAGCGAATATCTCGTGAAGGGCGCCGGATGCGCCGACTGTCATACACCGCACAAGATGGGCCCGGACGCCGATCTCAAGGCGATCTTCGCGTACCTGCGATCGATTCGGCCGGTCAAGAATCGCGTGCCCGATCCCGTCGTCGCGACAATGACCTCGGGCCGGTAGGACTCGTTTCCGGCGCCATGCGGCCGACCAGGCACGGCGCCGGCCTACCAGATCGTCCGGACGGCGCCGGAGCCGGCGATGTCGCTGTCGCGCGTGAGCAGCGGCAGGCCGAGCTCGCGCGCCGCCGCGACGATGAGGGCGTCGAACGGATCGCGGGTGAAGCGGAGTTCGTCCGCGTCGAAGACCTGCTCCGCCGTGAGGACGTATTCCTGGTAGGCCGGGTTGGTGAACAGATCCGCGAAGAACTCGCGCGGCGGGCGGCGGAGGTTCACCCGCGCGCCCCGCGCGAGCAGCCCGACCTCCCAGATCACCGCGACCGGAACGTAGAGGATCGCCTCACGGGCTTCACACCGGGCGAAGTGCGCGGCCGCGCGTTTCCCGAGCCGCGGGCTGCCCGAGGCGTGGTACATCAGGGCATGCGTGTCGGCGACGGCCGCGTCAACGTCCGCCACGCCGTCCCAGCTTGCGCGCGCCGCGCGGCGGCCGCTCCCGGACCGCCATCGGCCGGCGGATCGACCGATCGACGATCCCCTTCACGTACGCGTCGGCCTGCTCGAGATCGGGGTCGTCCTCGGGCAGATCGATCGTGCCGGCGACGGAGCGGATGGCGTTCGGTTCCGACGCCCCCGCCGCGCGCGCCCGGGTCACGAGCCGGTCGAGCACCTCGCTGACGCTCCCCTTGTCGCTGGCGGCAGCCTGCGCCTTGAGCCACAGCACGTTGTCCTGTTCGAGCGTGACCGATACCGCGCGTCTCATATTCATATTATATACGATAAGTGAAGCCCATATCAGCGGCCCGCCTGCCCCCGTCTCCGGACGATCTCCGCGGCGGCGTTCCTCCCCGGGCCGGCGGTGACCCCGCCGCCCGGGTGCGTTCCAGCGCCACAGAGATACAGCCCGTCGATCGGCGTCGCGTACTGTGCGCACCCGAGGAACGGGCGCATCGTGAAGAGCTGGTCGAGCGACGGCTCGCCGTGGAAGATGTGGCCGCCGGTGAGGCCGTACGTGCGCTCGAGGTCCACGGGCGTGATGATCTGCTGGTGTTCGACCAGGCCGCGTATCCCTGGCGCATAGGTCTCCAGCGTACGCATGACGTTCGCCGCGAGCACGTCCTTCCCCGTCGACCAGTCCTCTCCTTTGGCCAGGGAGTACGGCGCGAACTGCACGGCGATCGACATGACGTGCCGCCCGTCAGGCGCCAGCGACGGATCGTGCAGCGTCGGGATCGTGATGTCGAGGTAGGGCGCCGGTGAAATCTCGCCGTACTTCGACGCATCGAACGCGCGCTCCAGGTAGTCGATGTCCGGACCGATATGGAGGCGGCCGCCCAGATCCTCGCGGGCGCCGACACCCCGGAAGGCCGGAAGCGCAGACAGCGCGAGATTGATCTTGGCCAGCGTTCCGCGGCAGCGATAGTTGCGTGCCCGCGTCACGAAGGCGGGACCGAGATCGACCGCGTCCACCATGCCGAGCAGCGTCCGCCGCGGGTCGGCGTTCGACACGACCGTGTCCGCCGGGATTTCGGTCCCGTCCGCGAGGACGACCCCGCGCACGCGTCCGTGTTCAACGGTGATCCGCTCCACCGACGCGACCGTCCGAATCTCGGCTCCCATGTCGCGCGCCGCGTCGGCCATGGCGCGCGTCAGCACGCCGGGCCCTCCTTTCACGGTGACGCTGCTGCCTTCGGGCGCCGGGTCGATCGCTGAATTGAGAAGGAGCACCGCGCCCGTCCCGGCGGACCATGGCCCTTGCGCCGTCCCGAAGATCGCCCGGGCCGCGATCGTCGCCTGGAGCAGGGGCGTGTCGAACCACTCGGCGACGAGATCCGCGACGGCCATGGGCGCGTAGCGCAGCAGCCTGAATTCGTCACGGCGGCCGAGCGCGCGGAACCGCCGGCCGATTTTCAGCAGGTTCCAGAGCTCGGTCGTGGATGAGGCGTTGAGCGACGGAGGCGTCGCGTCGAGCAGCGGCGCGACGAACTGTCCGAGCCGGCCCAGCACGGCACAGAACTCGCCGTACCGGCCGGCGTCGCGTTCCGAGAGCGGCCGGATCGCCTCCGCCGTGCGTCGTGGATCCCGGTGGAAGACCAGGGGCGGACCGTCCGGCGAGAGTGCGACGACCCGCGGGTCGGGCATTACGAACTCGACCCCGCGGCGGACCAGTTCCATGTCGCGCACGACGGCCTCGGGCAGCGGTCCCACCGTATGCGCGAGCGCGGGACAGTGGTACCCCGGCGCGATCTCCTCGGTCACCGCCGCGCCGCCGACGACCTCACGCCGCTCGAGCACGAGCGGCTTCAGTCCCGCCTTTGCGAGATAGAACGCCGCGGTCAGGCCGTTGTGACCGGCTCCGATGATGATGGTGGACATGACAGGAGGCAGGAGTCAGGAGGTTGGAGGCAGGAGGAGGCTCCTCCTACCTCCTACCTCCTTGAGGATCCGCCGCGCCGCGTTGCGCCCCGGCGCGCCCATGATCCCGCCACCCGGATGCGTCGCCGAGCCGCACATGTACAGGTTCCTGACCGGCGTGCGGTACTGCGCCCATCCCGGCGCCGGCCGCAGGAAGAACAACTGCTCGAGCGTCAGCTCGCCTTGGAAGATGTTGCCCTCCGTGAGCCCCCATTCACGCTCGAGATCGAGCGGGGTGACGACCTGCCTGTGGAGAATGATGTCCTCGATGTTCGGCGCGTACTCGGCGATGGTGTTGACGACCGTATCCCCGAACCTCTCGCGCTCGTCGTCCCAATTGGTGCCCTCGAGGTGATAGGGGGCGTATTGGACGAAGCACGACATCACGTGCTTGCCCGGCGGCGCGACGGATGGGTCGGTCAGGCTTGGGATGACGACGTCGATGTACGGACGGCGAGAGTAGCGGCCGTACTTCGCCTCGTCGTATGCGCGCTCCATGTACTCCACGCTCGGGGAGATCGAGATGGCGCCGCGCAGGTGCGCGCCGGGTCCGGGCATGGCGGTGAAGTCCGGAAGCGCGTCGAGCGAGAGATTCACCTTGCCCGAAGATCCGCGGAACTTGTACCTCCGGACCTCGTCGGCGAACTCGTCCGGCAGGTGCTCGGCCCCCACCATCTTCAGGAACGTGAGATGCGGGTCCACGCTCGACGCAATCACCGTGGCGGTCAGGTAATCGCCGCCCTCCAGCACGACGCCGACGGCGGTGCCCTCCTTGACGATGATCTTCGACACCGGGGTCCGGGTGCGGATCTCCGCCCCCGCCTCGCGCGCCGCCGAGGCAATGGCATTTGAGATCGCGCCCGTCCCGCCGCGCGACAGTCCCCAGGAGCGGAAGGCGCCGTCGATCTCTCCCATGTAATGGTGGAGCAGGACGTACGCGGTGCCCGGCGACCGCACCCCGAGGAACGTCCCGATGATGCCCGATGCCGACATGGTGGCCTTGAGCACGTCGGTCTCGAACCACTGATCGAGAAAATCCACCGCGCTCATCGTCATCAACTGGATCTGGTTGTACTTGTCGTCCTCGCTCAGCGCCTGGAAGCGGCGGCCCAGGAACAGCAGGTCCATCAGGCCGCGCGGGTCGAGCGAGGTCGGGTCCGGCGGTGTCATGTCGAGCATGGGTTTGACGAAACGCCCCATCTCCACCATCGCCCTGCCGTACTCGTCGTACGCCTCCGCGTCGACGCGGGAGTGGCGCATGATCTCGCGGCGCGTCCTGGCATGGTCGTTGACGCGCCAGAGATGATTGCCGTCGGGCATCGGCGTGAACGTCCCGTCGAGGGGCAGGATCTCGAGGCCGTGCCGCGGAAGATCGAGCTCGCGGATGATGTCGGGACGCAGCAGCGAGACGACGTACGAGCAGACGGAGTACTTGAAGCCGGGATGGATCTCTTCGGTGACGGCGGCGCCGCCGAGGACGTGCCGGCGCTCGAGCACCAGGACCTTGCGCCCGGCGCGCGCGAGATACGCCGCGTTCACGAGGCCGTTGTGCCCGCCGCCGATGACGATCGCGTCGTAGTGCATGCCCGCTCGGAACAATCCTAGTGCACGTTGCCGTACCCGCGCATCAGTCCGGGCGGGGGCACATTCAACCCGCCCGTGCTGCAAACGCAACGCCGGGAGCCGCCTCATCCGATTTGACACGCGGCCCGACTCCCGGTTGAGATCGGATGATGCCGATCGGAACCGCCGTCCACGAACGAACGCTCTCCCTTTGCGAGAGCCTGAATTACCGCGAGTGGTCGGGCTACTACGCGGTGAGCGCGTACGAGGCGCACCACGAGCACGAGTACAACGCGATCCGAAACGCGGCGGCGCTGATCGACGTCTGCCCGCTGTTCAAGTACCGCGTCACCGGCCGCGACGCCGCCCGGTTCGTGGATCGGATCATCACGCGTGACGTCTCCAGGATGTCGATCGGCCAGGTCTTCTACACGCCCTGGTGCGACGAACAGGGCAAGGTCATCGATGACGGGACGGTGAGCAGGCTGGGTGAGCAGGCCTTTCGCTGGACCGCGGCGGATCCGAGCCTGCGATGGTTCACGCAGAATTCCGCCGGTCTCGACGTGACGATCGAAGACATCTCCGAGCAGGTCGCGGCCCTCGCGCTGCAGGGGCCGACCTCGGCGCGGCTGCTCGGCGCCGTCGCGGATGCCGACATCGAGAGACTGAAGTACTTCCGCGCGACGAGCGGCACGATAGAAGGCGTGCAGGTCGATATTTCGCGTACGGGGTATACCGGCGATCTCGGCTACGAGCTGTGGATGGATTCCGGAAATGCGGTGCGGGTATTCGACGCGTTGATGCGCGGGGGACGGCCGTTCGGGATCAAGCCCGCCGGCATGCTTGCGCTCGACGTCGCACGGGTCGAGGCGGGGCTGCTCCTGATCGACGTCGACTTCTTCAGCAGCCGCAAGGCCCTGATTCCCTCGCAGACATACACCCCGCCGGAGCTGGGGCTGGGACGGCTGGTGAGCCTCGACAAGGCGCGATTCATCGGACAGCAGGCGCTGGCCGCGGAGCACCAGCGAGGATCCCGCCGCAGGATTGTGGGGCTGGAGGTCGAGTGGCCGCAAGTGGAGGCGATTTACGAGAAGCTCGGGCTGGCGCCTGCCGTGGGCGCCACGGCGTCCCGCGCGGCGGTGCCGGTCTATCGCGCCGGAGGTCAGATCGGAAAGGCGACCACGACCACATGGTCGCCGCTCTTGAAGAAGATGATCGCCCTGGCCACCATCGACGCCCCGCATTTCGCTGAAGGGACTCAACTCCAGATGGAAGTGACGGTCGAGGCCGTCCGCCACCGCGTCGCCGCGACCGTCGTGAAGACGCCGTTCTTCAACCCCGCACGAAAAACCGCGACGCCGCCCGAGTAAAGCCGCCCGCCGGGGCTAGGAGCCCCGGCCTACGAGCCACGAGCCACGAGCTGCGAGCTGCGGCGTCCGGACAGTCTTTTCTCACCCTTATTCACGCCCGCGTCACGACTTGCCCCCCCTCCGCGACATACATTCACCGCGGAGGTTGTCATGAACCGTGGAATCCGCGCCCTGGTGCTGGGCATTCTCGTCGCCGACGTCTCTTCCGCCCCGGTCGCGGCGCAGTCGCCCGACAGTGTCGGCCCGGCCGCCCCCCGGCGTGAAGTCCGGGAGCAACTGGGCGCCTCCGTCAACAACATGGGGTTGCAGAACAGCGTCGAGATTGGCTGGACGTGGCCCCTGTCGGCCTCCCGTCATCCGCTCCTCTCCGATGCGCACATTTCAGCGGGAGTAACCCACGCGTTGACGCCCGCCCAGACACGTCTCGGCGGCTGGCTCGAATACGCGCCGCTGTCAATCCTGAGCGTCCGGGCCGGCGTCGACCCGACCGCGTACTTCGGCACGTTCAGGTCACTCATGAGTTTCGACAGCTACACCGACCCGTTCAGCAAGAAGGACCGCGATGCGCGCGGGGGGAGCAGGGCGGGAACGGGCGCGCGGGTGTATGTCTCGCCGGCGGTGAAGGTGAAAGCGGGGCCGCTCGTCGCAATGTCGAGCGCGGACTTCGAATGGTGGCAATCCTCGGCGTCGGGCGCGTTGTTCTACGAGCCGACACGCGACACGCTGCTCAAGTCCCGCGGCGATCGTCTCGTGAACACCACCACCGTTGCCTTGTTCCAGCGCGGGTCCGGTTCCGGCGGCACCTTCTCGATTGGCGGCATCCACACGCTGACACACGTCCTCGACGCGCCCGACAATCGGATCCAGAAGCTCGGAGCGATCGCCGTGCGAGAGTTCCGGTCGTCGCATTTCCGGGTGCCACGTCCGCGCGTCACGCTTGTCGTCGCGCGCTACCTGAACGATCCATCGAAGCAGCACCAGTGGAGCGCCGCCATGGCCATCGGTTTCACGGCCCGCTGAATGCCACGGAACGATCAACCACGGAAGAGCACGGAAGAACACGGAATACTCCAGTTCTGTGTTCTTCCGTGTTGCTCCGTGGTGAAAAGACCAGTGTCCTTCCGTGTTGCTCCGTGGTGAAAAGACCAGTGTCCTTCCGTGTTGCTCCGCGGTGAAGAGACCAGTGTCCTTCCGTGTTGCTCCGCGGTGAAGAGAACCGTGTCCGTCCGTGGATGGAAACGCGGTTTGGTTTGTGCCACGATGACGCATGCCTCCAGCACGGTTCGTCCGCGCACGGCGGCGGCCGTATCGGCGCCTCGTTGCGACCGCCGTCCTTCTACTCGCCGCGACCATGCCGGTGCCCGCCCGTCCGCAGGCGCCCGCATCGCAGAAGCCGACGTATCGGGTCGAGGTCAACCTCGTACAGGTGGATGTCTTCGTCACCGACAGGGATGGGCACTTTGTTCCCAATCTGACAAAGGACGATTTCGAGCTGCTCGAGGACGGCAAGCTCCAGCCCTTGTCGACATTTGCCGTCGTCAACCTGCCGGTGACGACGAATGGTGCGGTCCCGGCGACGGCTTCCGCGGTAGATGCGGAGACCGCTCCCGCGGTGCGCGATGTCCACACGAATGCGGGACGGACGGAACCGCGGATCTATGTGCTGATGCTCGACGACCTGCAGACCGCCGCGGAAGATTCGGTGCGCGTTCGCGACGCCGCCCTGCGCTTCATTGACGGGTACCTCGAGCCAGGGGATGTCGCCGCGGTGGTGAACTCGAGCGGAGGCGGAGACGTGTCCGGGGCATTCACGGATAATCCCGTGCGCCTGCGAGTGGCGGCTCGCGCATTCATCGGGAGCGGCCTTCCGGCGGCGCGCACGGCCACCGAGCGCATGCGGAGGATTTCCGACTACCTTGCGGGCATTCCGGGACGGCGAAAGGCACTCGTTTACTTCGGTCCCGGATTCTCCACCGGCCGGCGGCCGATACCGACGAGACCGCCGGGGATCGGGGAAACGACGCCAGGCGCTCTGGGGACGGGCCGCGGTGCCGGCGGACTCGAAAGCCCCGATCTTCGCATCCTGGAGGAGGTGGATTACCGCGACCTCGTCGCCGCGGCCAATCGCGCGAACGTGAGCTATTACACGATGAACGTGCGGGGCATCCGGGACCTCGCCAACCTCGTGAGCGCGGATCAGCGCGGCACCGCGGGCGGGGAGGAATCCGGCTCGAAGACCACGAATGCGGCCGCCGGCAAGGACAGGCTGGACACGCTGCAGGACGGACGGCTGTCGCTGTCGGCGGACACCGGCGGAGTTGCCGCGCTGAACAGCATTACCGACCCTTTCTTTCGTCAGATCCAGATCGAAAGCAGCTCGTACTACATGCTCGGTTATCACACCGCCTCGACGGCGAAGGCGTCGCTCCGGAAGATCGTCGTGCGATCGCGCCGTCCGGGCCTCACGATTCGGGCGCGGCGTCAGTTCTGGTGGCCCGGCACATCGTCGCCCGTCGCCTCCGCCGCGCCCGACGTGAAGAACGTGCCTCCGGCACTGGCGTCCGCGTTGCGGTACCCGGTGCCGCAGTCCGACGTGCGGTTCGCGGCCGCGGCCATGCCGCTGCGACAGGCGTCGGCCGCGGCCTGGGCGACCGTCACGATTGAAATCGATGCGCGCGACCTCGATACCAGTGGCCACGGCGCCCTTGACGTCGGCGTGGTTTCGGTGAACGACCGCGGCGAGATGAAGGGCTCCGACGCGCGACGGTTGAATCTCGCGCTGGAGGGAGACGGTTTGGAGCGGATGCGGAAGAACGGCCTCCGCGTCCAGGCGCGCGTCCAGGTCCCCGCCGGCGCGTGCGTCCTGCGCATCGCGGTGGTTGACGCCGCTTCCGGGCGCGGCGGATCGCTCTGGATGGGTCTCGACGTTCCCGACTATTCGAAGCCGTCGCTGGCGATGAGCGGCGTCGCGTTGACCTACAGCGAAGCCGCGCTCACTCCCACTGCCAACGCGGATCAGGAGCTGCGCAAGCTGATGCCCGCGCCGGTATCGACACGGCGCGCATTCACTCCGCGGGACACGATCGTCTGGCTCGCGGAGATCTACCCGCCCGGCGACTCGCTCGCCGATCTCCGGGCGGTCGCCAGTATCGTGGACGGATCCGGGAAGCCGGTACTCAGGCGCGAGCAGCCGCTTGCGCGCGATCCCTCGAAGACTCTGCACGTCACGGGCGGCACCGATCTGTCGCGCTTCGTTCCGGGAAACTACATCCTGCGCGTCGAGGTGAAGACGGCAGATGGATCGCAGACGGCGCGCCGCGAAACGGCATTCCAGGTCGAGGGGAGCCTGGAACCCTAGAACCCTGGAACCCGCGAGATTCTTCGTGATACAACTTCCCGGTGTCGCTGCCTGCCTCTGCACCCGCACTCAGACGTGAACTCGGCCGCTGGGACCTGACGGCGATCGGCGTGAACCAGGTCATTGGCGGGGCCGTCTTCGCGCTGCCGGCCGCGCTCGCCGCCACCGCAGGCACCTGGAGTCCATGGATGGTGGCCGCGGTGGGCGGCGCCTCGATGCTGATCGCGCTGTCGTTCGCGGAAGTGGCCAGCCGCTTCGATTCGACGGGCGGATCGTACCTGTACACGCGCGCGGCGTTCGGCCGGTTCGCGGCCTTCGAGGTCGGCTGGATGATGTGGTTCACGCGCGCCGCAAGCTGGGCCTCGGTGATCAATGTGCTGGTGGCATCGCTCGGCTTCTACTGGCCGGTCCTCACGAGCGGCGCCCCGCGAACGGTGTTTCTCGTCGTCATCATCGGCGCGATTGCCGCCGTCAACGTGCGCGGCATCCGGCAGAGCAGCTTCGTCGTCAATGTGCTCACCCTCGGGAAGCTCCTGCCGCTGGCCATCTTCATCGTAGCCGGCCTGTTCTTCATCGACTGGCCGCGCGCGACCGCGGTCACTCACGTCTCGGTGCAGCAACTGTCCGCGAGCGGCCTGCTGCTGATCTTCGCGTTCGGCGGCTATGAGGTCGTGCCGGTCCCCGGAGGAGAGACGAAGGATCCAAGGCGCGCGGTGCCCTTCGCGCTCATCATGACGATCGTCATCGTGACCGCCGTGATGTCGCTGGCCCAGCTCGTCGCGCTCGGGACGCTGCCTGCCCTCGCCTCGTCGAAGACGCCGCTCGCCGACTCTGCGGCCGTCTTCCTTGGCGCCGGCGGCGCCGCCCTGATTACCCTTGGCGCGGTGTTCTCCACCTCCGGCAACAACATCGGGCAGGCGCTCTCGGGTTCCCGAAACCTGTTCGCGCTCGCCGAACAGGGGGACCTTCCTCCGTTCTTCGGGCGCGTCCACGCCCGCTACCGCACGCCGGCGAATGCCATCCTCGTCACGTCCGGCGTCGCGCTCGTCCTTGCCGTGTCGGGCACGTTCCAGACGATGGCCGCGGCGAGCGCGATCAGCCGGTTGCTCGTCTATGTGGCGACGTGCGGGTCGACCTTGCGGCTGCGCGGCAGCAAGTTCCAGGACGTCGTCAAGCCGGCCACCTTCGTCGTGCCGTTCGGGCCGATCATCCCCAGCGCCGCGATCGTGATCGCGCTGGCCATTCTCGCCGGTGCGACACGGGTCCAGTTCATCTCGGGAATCGCCGCGCTGGCCGCCGGGGCGGTCCTGTTCCTGATCGCGATCCGCGCACCGCGCGACCCGGCGATAATGGGGGGATGAAGCGCGCGATTCTCGCCTCTCTCATTGCTGTGCTGGCGTGCGCGGCCCCGCTGGCTGCTCAATCCGTCCTGGTCGTCCGCCACGCGGAGCGCGCCGACGACGGGTCCGGGGCGGCCATGATGGCAGGAAAGGACCCGGACCTGTCCGCCGCGGGTCATGCGCGGGCGGCGTCGCTGGCGTCCATTCTGAAGGATGCCGACATTACGGCCATCTACGTCAGCGAGTTCAAGCGGACCGGGCAGACCGCCGAACCGCTCGCGAAAGCGCTTGGCCTGAAACCAACCGTCGTGGCTGCGAAGCAGACGGCGGCCCTGGTGGCCGCGGTGCGCGCCGCCAGCGGCAACGTGCTCGTCGTGGCGCACTCCGATTCGATTCCCGTCATCCTCGAGGCACTGGGCGTCGAGGGTCCGTCGAAGATCGGGGAAATGGAGTACGACAACCTGTTCGTCATCACGCGTACGCCCAAACCTGCCCTCCTGCGGCTGCACTATCGCTGACCGTCCGATCCTGCTCCGATGCGGAGGCTCGCGCGGTGCACCGCCTGTCGCCGCGCTGACCCCCGTTTGAACTTCCGGGTCGCCGGGATTAGACTGCCCCCAACCCGGCACCAACCCATCGGTTCAAAGGAGCGACCATGCACTGCTCGCAATGTGGAGCCCAGCTCGGCCCGAACACGGCATTTTGTGGCGCCTGCGGGGCGTCGGTCGGGGTGACGAGCGGCGTCGTGTCGCCGCTGAAGCGGCCCGGAACAATCACGCTGCTCGCCGTCCTGCAATTCATCGGCGCCGCATTCTCTCTTCTCATCGGGCTCGGCATGATCGCGACCGCCGCAACCGGAGATCCGTCCGTGCCGTTCGCGGCGATAGTGGGAGCCGTGTTCGCGATCGCCGCCGTGCTGGAGATCGTGTGCGGCGTCGGGCTCCTGAAGCTCAAGAGCTACGGCCGCACGATCCAGCTCGTGTTCGCGTGGATCGGGCTGATCGGCTTTCCCATCGGCACCCTTATCTCGATCCTGATCCTCGTCTACTTGATGAAGCCGGGCATCAAGCTGCTGTTCTCGGGACGGCCGGCCACGAGCATGAGCGCCGAGGAGCTGAACCAGGTCGCCGCGGCGAGCCAGGGGTCCGGCGTCGTCATCGCTCTCGCCGTCGTCGTGGTCGGTCTCGTCGGAGTTGCCATGATCGGGATCATTGCCGCCATCGCGATTCCGGGGCTTCTCAGGGCGCGTATGGCCGGCAACGAGGCCGCCGCAGTCGGGTCCCTTCGCTCGATCGTCAGCGGGGAGGCGGCTTTCGCTTCGGCCTGCGGCGGCGGTGGCTATGCGGTCGCGCTCGAGGACCTCGTCAAGCCGCCAAGGAACTCTACCAACGGGTTCATCAGTCCCGACCTTGCCGTGAACGGCGTCATCAAGAGTGGTTACAGAGTGACGCTCGTCAGGGATGCCGCCGAGGGCGTGGAGGACGTCGGCACCGCGGCCGACACGTGCAACGGTGCGGCCCGTGCGCCAGCCAGCTCATTTTTCGCAAGCGCCGAACCGGTCAATCCCGGAAACACCGGATCCCAGTACTTCGCCGTTGACGCCAGCGGCACTATTTACAGCAGCCCGACGCCGATCCGGAATCCCATCGCGGCATCCCCAGAGGCCGTGCCGATTCAGTGACGCGCGTCGTATCAGGCAGGTGATGCTACTATCCCTTCCCCAAGGAGGGAGGAATGCCTGTCACTTGCCACGTCAGCCCCAGAAACGGTGACGTCGTCCTGCTCGTTGGCACGATGAAGGGCGCGTTCGTCGCCCGCGCGACCGCCCGGCGGCGCGACTGGGAAGTCGGCGGTCCCTATTTCCCCGGCAGCGCCGTCTACGCGATGGCGTACGACAATCGCGCCGGACGGCGCCGCATCTGGGCCGGTCCGAACAGCATGCACTGGGGCGCCCTGCTTCGGACCAGCGATGATTTCGGCCGCACGTGGACGAATCCGGAAGAGGCGAACGTCAAGTTTCCGGAATCGACGGGGGCGGCGCTGAAACAGATCTGGCAGATCAGCCCCGGCCGCGACGCCGAGCCCGACACACTCTACTGCGGCGTCGAGCCCGCGGCGCTGTTCGTCTCGCGCGACGAGGGCGTCAGCTGGGCGCTGGTGGACGGCCTTTGGACTCATCCGCAGCGGCCGAAATGGCAGCCGGGCGGCGGGGGCCTCTGCCTCCACACGATCCTTCTCGATCCCGAGCGCGCCGATCGCATGCGCATCGCGGTTTCGAGCGGCGGCATGTACGTCACCGACGACGGCGGCGCGACGTGGCGGCCGTCGAACAAGGGCGTGCGCGCGGAATTCCTGCCGGACAAGTATCCCGAGTTCGGCCAGTGCGTGCACAAGGTGGCGCAGGCGAAGCGCCGCCCCGACCGCATGTTCCTGCAAAACCACTGGGGCCTCTACCGCAGCGACGATCGAGGCGAGAGCTGGACGGACGTGGCCAACGGCGTGCCGTCCGACTTCGGGTTCGCGATGGCGATCCACCCGGAGGATCCGGACTGCGCGTGGATCGTCCCGCTCGAGTCCGATGAGTTCCGCTGCACGCCCGAAGGCAAGCTCCGCGTCTACAGGACGCGCGACGCCGGCGCGGACTGGGAGCCGTTGTCCAACGGCCTCCCGCAGGACGGCGCTTACGAGACCGTGCTTCGCGACGCTCTTGCCGTTGACGCGCTCGATCCGGCCGGCGTGTACTTCGGCACGCGCAGCGGAAAGCTGTTCACGTCGGCGGATGCGGGTGACACCTGGTCCGCCGCGTTCGACGGCCTGCCCCCGGTCATCTCGGTCAAGACGGCGATCGTCTGATGGCCGTCGTCTTCCTCATCCCGGGGGCGTTGCGCGAGCTGGCGGGCAACCGCGGCGAGGTGCGTGTCGCAGGCGCGCCCGGGACGATAGGAGAGGCGCTGTCGCTCCTGTGGGCGGAATGTCCGGCGGTGCGCGATCGCGTCATCACCGAACGCGGCGACGTGCGCCCTCACATCAACATCTTCGTGGACGGTGAGAACATCCACGACGCCGGCGGACTTGGAGCGCCGGTCGGCGACGGCTCCGAGGTTCTGCTGCTGCCGGCGATCAGCGGCGGCGCCTCAGGTTGACGATGCCTCGGGCTCGGGGGCACACTGGGAACAGCCAGTGCCGGAGGGGAGCCATGTGCCGGCTCGTGATAGGTCTCGCCGCACTCCTCGTGCTCGACGGCTGTGGCGGAAGCTCGCCGACCGCGCCAACTCCGGGTGCAACCGAGCTCGCTGCCGCACCGACCGCCGTCACCGTCGCCGGCAAGTCGCTGAAGCTCGAAACGTTCCTGTGGCGCGATTTCATGCCTGTCGCGCCTCCTGACGGCCAGCCGCTCCTGGCGAGCCTCCAGGTCAGGACGGCGGACGGTTCCGACGTTCCTGCGACAGTTCGCGCGGACATGGTCTGGGTGTTGAACGGATCCGAGACCTGGTCGGTCGTGCCACGCGAAGAAAAGTCGAGGAGCAACACCGCTCCTTATTACGAGGTGATAGCGCGCGATGGCCCGAAGTGGGGCCCGGGTATCACCGTTGATGTCGTGGTCCGGCTGCGCGACGCCGAGGAGCGCGCGTTCCTGCTGCGCGCGCCCGGCCAGATGATTCACAGAACGGACTAATCCTGGGAGATGAGCTCATGACTCACCACCTGCCGCGGATCATCGTCGTGTCACTCGTGCTGGCCGCCGGGTGTGGACCCGAGAATCCCGTCGCGCCTGGCCAACATCCCGCATGGCTCGCATCGGTGATACGGCAGCTCGAGACGGAGCCCGTGGCGAATCCCCCGGCCTTCGTCGCGCGCTACGATTACAAGGGCCAGGTCGTCTATTACGTGCCGCCGCGGTGCTGCGACATCCGGAGCACGCTCTATCGGACGGACGGGACCGTTCTTTGCGAGCCCACCGGGGGGTTCACCGGCACCGGCGACGGCCGGTGCGCCGATTTCGCCGCCGAGCGGAAGAACGAGCAGATCATCTGGCGAGATTCCCGCGGTAACTCCTGACGCCGAAAGACGACGATTGCGTCTATAATCCGCACGTCCCGCAGACGCTGTGGATCTTGCGACATTCTGGACGGCAGTCGGCTCGATAGCGGCCGCGCTGAGCGTGCTCGGAGGCTTCATTGGATGGATGTCCTCCAGGCGCGGCGCGGTGGCGCCTGCAATCCCCGCGGAGGTACCGGCGCCGCCGGAGCGCCCGCAGCTCCTGGTCAGACGAGTGACCGACCCCGACGATCCGGACCTTCCGGCGGCCTACGACGTCTATACCAGCGGCATCACGAATCCAGCCGAGCGGGATTCATTCCCCGAGATACAACGGTGGCTGGCCGAGGCTCGCGCGGCCGGCACCGCGAGATTGGACGAGTACCTGCTTGTCGCTCGCGTCCGGACGAAGGTATGCGCGTTCTTCTACGGGCAGTATTACCCGAGCCACCGGATGTTCCTGATCGGGTATCTGGTCATCGATCGAAAGTCGACCGACGCGAGGCGCGCCACCTCGTCCGGCATCATCAGGTTCATGTTCGATCTGCTCCGAAGAGAACATCCCCAGTGCGAGGGAATTGTCTTCGAGCTGGCGCTCGACCCGGGCAAGGACCCCAAAGCCCGCGTGCCGAAAGAGGAGCTTTTCGCCGTTCACGCACGCGCCGCCGCTCACGTCGTCGTCAAGCGCCTCGATATCGAGTACGTTCAGCCGAAGCTCTCGTTGCGGGAGCCCGGCCTGAAGGAGGAGCAGCAGCACCTGATGTACGGCCGCATGAAAGGAAAGCCGCTCGGGACAACCCTGTCGAAACAGGAAGCCAGGCACGTGCTCGACGCCGTCTACAACTGCTGGTACGCCGACTACTACGTTGAAGATCCAGCGAGTGACGCAGAGTACAGGCCCTACGTCCGCCGAGTCTTCGAGCGAGCGGTCGCCAAGCTACCGGATCCAGTTGCGCTACGCTGACCTGACCCACGGACGACGCGGACAGAAAGACCACGGAAGAACACGGAAGAACACAGATAGAAGACGCGACAATTCTGTGTGTCTCCGTGTTCTTCGGTGGTTTGAATGTCCGTGTGGCTCCGGCGGCTACGATTCGGGATCGATGGAGAGCACGCCGTATTTCCAGACAGCGGCCGCGAACGCGATCGGCGTCAGCATGCCGAGGCCCCAGATGACGAGCGTAAGCACGGTCTGCGCGGTGCTGTTGGGAGCGATCACGGCCAGCACCGGCGCGAACACCAGGGCGAGCGCGCCGCCCGCGATCTGGCTCGCGAGGATCGTCGCGAGCGGCGGCCGCGCGGGCGCCAGCTCCGGCTCCCGCGCGTCGTAGTAGCTGCGGACGAGCGACATGATGGCCGTCACGGGCAGCACCAGCCCGAGGAGCACGATCAACGGGAATCCAAAGAGGAGGAACCCGATGACATAGGCGGGCGACATCTGCGCGATCTCGTTCGGCCAGAACCAGACGAGCGCGACGATCACGACGGGCGCCAGCGCGTACGCGACCGGCATCTGGATCCCCGCCGTGCGAATCCACGGACGCTTGCGAGGAAACACCTGCGTGAAATGAAACAGCAGCAGCGCGCCGACGCCGAGCCCCGCGAGCATCGCGGCGGTGGCCGGGCGGGGCAGCGTCGTCGGGTCCACGACGCCCATCTTCCAGCCGATCGCCGGGATCAGGAACGCGACGACGTTCGCGATCGCGAACGCGAAGAACACGCGCGTCCTGATGTCGTGTCGCGCCCGAAAAAGGGCCGCCACGCCGATGGCCAGGTAACAGACTGCCGCAAGGGCTTGCGTGACCGCGTCGAGGCGCGTGAGGACCGGGGTCGGGAGCGTTGCGGCGTCCATGAAGCCGCTATTGTCCGTGCGAAGTGCCACCGGCTGCAACTGAGGGGATAATGTGCGCCATGCACGCATCCTCAATTCGTTCCACGCTCTCTCGATCAACCCGCGTGACGGCGGCGGCGGCCGTCCTGCTGCTCGCCGCTCCGGCCGTCCACGCCCAGCGCGTGTCCGCCGCCGCGATTGCGCCGCAGGAGCTCGCGCGAATCTGGGACGCCGAGCACGTTTCACCGGCGCAGCCACCCTTGATGGATCATGCGGAGGTCATGCGGCGGCTCGCCGCCGTCGTTTCCACCGCCACCGATCTGTTCACGATGGAGAAGATCGGCGAGTCCATCGAGGGCCGGTCGATCAACCATGTGACGGTCGGCAGCGGACCGACCGCCGTGCTGCTGTGGTCGCAGATGCACGGCGACGAGCCGACGGCGACGGCGGCGCTGTTCGACTTCTTCGACTACCTGACACGGCATCGCGGCGAGGCCGCGGTCCAGCGGCTCCTCGGATCGCTGACCCTTCACGTGGTGCCGATGCTGAATCCCGACGGCGCCGAGCGGTTTCAGCGGCGCAACGCGCAGAGCATCGACGTCAACCGCGACGCGCTGCGCCTGCAGACACCCGAAGGGCAGATCCTCAAGGCCCTGCGCGACCGGCTGAATCCCAGGGTCGGCTTCAACCTCCACAACCAGAACTGGCGCACGTCTGTCGGCGATCCGCCGAAGCCCGCCTCGATCTCGCTGCTCTCGGTCGCCTTCGACAAGCCGCGCAGCGAGAGCCCGGGGCGCACGCTGACGAAGAAGCTGTGCGCCGTGATCCGCGACGCGCTCGAGCCCTTCGCCTCCGGCCAGATCGGCCGGTACGGCGACGAGTTCGAGGTCCGCGCGTTCGGCGACAACCTGACGTTGTGGGGAACGCCGGTCGTCCTCATCGAGACCGGGCCGTGGCCGTCCGCGGAGCCGGATCCGGCGCTGGTGCGGCTGAACTTCATCGCCATCGTCTCCGCGCTCGATGCGCTCGCGACGAGGCGCGTGGACAAGGCGGATCCGAAGCGGTACGAGACGCTGCCGGTGAACGAGTCGAAGCTGTTCTACGTCCTGGTGCAGAACGCCACGGTCATCAATGGCGCCGGCGTTCCGCCGTACACCGCCGACATCGGCATCATCGCCAACCGGCGCGTGCGGACCGTTGAAGGGCGCCGGCAGATCCAGATGGCGACGAATATCGACGACATGGGGGATCTGCGGAGCTCCGGCGCGCTGCGCACGATCGACGCGACGGGCGCGATCGTGGTCCCGGACGCCGGCTACGAGCAGGGAGCGCTGGTCGATCTGCCGGACTGGAAGAAGAGGGGGGAGATCACGATCGCCGTCGGTCAGGGCGTTCGCATCGCGCTGCTCCGTCCAGACACGGACGGCAAATACCGGGTGGAGATGATCCTGAAGTGAGAATGGTGAAACGTAGAACGCAGATTCGATGTTAGCCCGCCGTTTCAAGCGGCGAACGGAATAATCTCAAGCTCGGCCGAGCGGTCGACCTTCGATAGCAGTGTCTCGACCTTAACGAAGACGGCATCCGCGATCTGATACTCAGCACATGCTCCACATTGTGCAACCGGGAGATCTTTCAGAATGACGATGGTCCGTTCGCTCACCTTGAAGGGCAGATCGGTGGTCGTCGCTCGCAGTGTGCTCCCGCATACCCGGCACTTCATGATTTCCTTCTCCTCGTCTTCAGATCGGACTCCCAGTCGCTCGCGTCTGGACGATACGCCGTGACCACGCTCACGTGGTCGGCCTCGATATCGATCGCGAACAGAACGTGGAACGCCCCACCACCTTGGGCTGCCCACGCCAGATAGCTGGGCAGGTACTTGTCGTCCGGATACGACTCGATGACTTCGTAGCTGTCGACCGCCCCAAAGATCTCGTCTCGCGTGAGGTGACGCCCAGCCAAGCGCATATTCACATGTGTACGTCCAGTACACCTTGCGTTCCCGGATGCATCTCTGGATGAATCCGAGGACATCCATCCGGCACTGTCTGGCCTGTATCCATGCCCTGCCAGTTTCGTCGATTCCCGAATCGTGTTCAAGCGGGCCAACCGTTGCGAATGAGCCGCGCGCCGTTTCTGGTTCAGCGGCGCGTCGGCTCCATTCGCGTGTTGGCCCGCAGCTCATTCGGTGCACCTTCCGTCCATGCCTGAGCCCGCGCGGCGAGTTCTGCGCACACACTCGGCCAATCGTGGAGGGTCGCCGGATCGAAGTCAGCGCCGTTCGGCCAGGTCAGGGTTCCCACTTCTTGGTCGAGAACCACGGCATTGAAAACCGCCAGATCCCGGAGTGGGCCGAACAGCATGCCGTGCAAGACCGGCCAGAAGTTGATCTCTTGCGCGGTCCCGTCCAGGAACGCCACCGAGAGCGTGTACGGACCGACGATGTCGAACCGGGTCACCCGATGGATGGGATGGGGCATGGCTACCTCAGTGGTTCGATCTTGACCCGCGGCTGGCCCGATTGCAAGAGCTCCCAATTGCGTTCCAGTTCGTCGCGGTGAATCTCTGCCCAGGCCTCGACCAGTCGCTGCTGCGCTTTGGACAAGCTGCCGCCCAGGCACTCGATCGTATCCACGGCGAAGACCGCGGCCTGGTCTTGGTAGTACGCGTGGAAATGCGGACGATGATGCGGGCCACCCTCCTCGACGAACATCCGAATGACGATTCCGAAGAACCTCGACAACTCCGGCACGGCCATACTCTACATCGTCGGTCCAGGATTTCGCCGGTTTCGATTTGTTCCAGTCTTTGTCGGGCCAACATTCGCGCTCACCTGCGAGCGCCGCCTCATCTTGCCACGCGGCGCTCGTCAGGTGCAGCGCCTGTTCGGCGGCACGCATGAACGTCAG
>MELC01000029.1:38317-109864 GCA_001767455.1 Acidobacteria bacterium RIFCSPLOWO2_12_FULL_66_21 | reverse complement strand
CCCCGGCGTAGGATGCGCCAGCGAGGCACAGCCATGGCATCAGAGACGGTCGATCGGCCGGGACTGCACCGGCGTGAGTTTGCGCGCCTGCTGACGTTGGGCGGCGCCGGCGTCCTGGCGGCGGCGCGCGCCGAGGGGTGGTCCGATCCGCCGCCGCTCGGGCAGGTGCCGGCCGAGAAGGACGAGAAATTCTGGACGGCCGTCCGCGCGCAGTTCCTCATGCCCCCCGCGCTCGCGTCGCTCAACGCGGCGAACCTGTGCCCGGCGTCGCGTCGCGTCATCGACGCGATGTTCGCCAGCACGCGGTCGGTCGAGCAGGATCCCTCGTCGCAGAACCGCCAGCAGACGCAGCAGGGGCGCGAGGAAGCGCGGCGGCGGATCGCCCAGGCCCTCCGCGTGACGCCTGAAGAGATCGTGATCACGCGCAACACCAGCGAGGCGAACAACATCGTGTCGAGCGGCCTCGATCTGCGGCCGGGCGACGAGGTGCTGATCTTCTCGGACAACCACCCCAGCAACCATGCGGCATGGCGGGAGAAAGCCAGGCGGTTCGGCTATACGGTGACGGTCGTCGAGCAGGTCAACCCGCACCCCGGTCCCGACTATTACATCGGCGCGTTCACGAAGGCCATCACGCCGAAGACGAAAGTGCTCGCCTTCACGCACGTGACCTCCTCGGCCGGCGATCTGATGCCCGCAAGAGAGCTGTGCCGTCTCGCGCGCGAGCGCGGCGTGCTGACGCTCGTGGACGGCGCGCAGTCGTTCGGCGTGCTCGACGTGGACCTCGCGGACATGCGGGCCGACTTCTACAGCGGCAGCGCGCACAAGTGGCCGTGTGGCCCCAAGGAGACCGGCGTGCTCTACGTGAACGCGCGGGCGCACGCGCTCGTCGCGCCGAGCGTCATCAGCCTCTACGCCGGCGCGGTGGGCATCTCGAAGACGCTGGAAGCGTACGGTCAGCGCGACGAGCCCGCGATCGTCGGGTTCAGCGAGGCGCTGGCCTTCCAGGGCGAGATCGGCCGCAAGGTCATCGAGGAGCGGGCGCGCGAGCTCACGGCCGCTCTCATCGAAGGGCTGCGCAAGATCGATGGGGTCAAAGTCTGGACCCATCCGGCGCGCGAACGCTCCGCGGCGATCGTGTCGTTCCAGCCCGCCGCGCTCGACGTGCGGAAACTGCACGAGGCGCTGTATCGATCCGACCGGATTGTGTGCTCGACGCGCCCAGGGGCCGATCGCGGCGGCCTGCGCTTCTCCCCGCATTTCTACAACACGCACGCGGAGATCGATCGGGCGCTGGCGGCGGTGGCGAAGCACGTCAGGGCGGGACTTTGAGCGTGCGGAGGAGACGGAGGGCAGCTCGCAGCTCGGGCGGCCGGTCTGGCCGCGGCTTCGCGCGGTAAGGCGCTGAGAGATCCACAGATGCAAGCACGCCAGTGCGTTACCGCGTGTTTGCATCTGTGGATCTCTCAGTGCCTTAAGCGCCGGCCGAAGGCCGGCTGCCAGACCGGCCCCCCGTGCGTCTCCGTGAACTCCGTGTCGCCGTGTATTGTGTCCCCGTGACCTCCGCTTTCCCCCGTGTCCTCGCGGTCATGCTGGCGCTCTGGTGCTCCGCGTCCTCAGCAGCCCAGCCGCGGCGAATCGTCATCGCGGTCTCCCGCGCGCTCGACGGCCGCGGCGGCGTCCTCACCGACACGCGCCTTGTCGTCGAAGGCGCGACGATCGCCGGCATCGATCCCGCGGCTGCTCCCATCGATTACGATCTCCGCGGCCTCACGGTGATGCCCGGCTGGATCGACACGCACGTCCATCTGAGCTGGCATTTCGACGCGCGAGGCCGTCTCTCGACGGGAGGGGACGCTCCGGAGGAGGTGCGCGCGACAGCCGAGAACGCGCGCCTGACGCTGCTCGCCGGATTCACCACCGTTCAGAGCCTTGGCGCGCCCGTCGACCGCACCGTGCGCGACGCGGTCAACCGCGGCGAGCTCGATGGGCCGCGCATCTTGACGTCGCAGACGCAGATCAACGACCCGTCGGCGTCGGCCGACGCCCTTCGCGCCCTCGTCCGCCAGATCCACGCGAGGGGGGCGGATCTCATCAAGGTGTTCACAGCGGGAGGGTCCGACGCCGAGAATTACCGGCTGATGAGCCACAGCCAGCTCCAGGCCGTGTGCGGCGAAGCCCGGGTCCTCGGGATGCGCTCGGCGGCCCACGCGCTCTCAGACGGCGAAGCCAGGGTGGCCGTCGAGGCCGGCTGCACGTCGATCGAGCACGGAACGCTCGCCTCGGACCGTACGCTCGATCTGATGGCCGGGCGCGGCGCCTATTTCGATCCCAACCTGCTGATGCCGCACAACTATCTCGACAACGCGCAACGGTTCGGTCTCAGCGACAAGGCGGTCGCCAACCTCGAGCGTTCGATCGCCACGACGGCCGGCGTTCTCCGCCGCGCGCGCGAGCGGCACGTCAAGATCGTGTTCGGCACCGACGCGGTGGCCGGTGCGCACGGACGGAATGCCGAGGAGTTCGTCTACAGGGTCCGGGAAGCGCGGGAGAAGCCGATGGACGTGGTCGTCAGCGCCACGTCGCTCGCGGCGGAGTCGCTCGGCGTGTGGACGACCGGGACTCTCGCCGTCAACTACGACGCCGATATCGTCGCGACCGACGGCAATCCGCTCGAGGACATCACGGCCGCGCGCCGGGTCGTGTTCGTGATGAAGCGCGGGCGGGTTTACCGGTCACGGTGACGAAGTACAGGTCCGTCGCGACGTCGAAGTCCTCCTTCGCCATCTCCAGCTTCATCGTCTGCCACGTCGCCGTCGGCCGGATCGTCAGCCACGCCGTCCTTCGACCCACCTTGATCGGCATGTCGAAGCCCGGCTCGCCCGCCTTCCAGCGATAGGACACCGTCGCATCCGCGGCGTCGAATCGCAGCTCGAGCGCCGGCAGCTCGGGGCGGCGGAGATACTGATTGAAGGCGGGCGTCAGGTCCTTGCCGATCTTCCGGTTGAAGAACCGGACCACGTCCTCCGTCATGATGTTGCGGTACCGGAAGTCGCGATAGTAATCGCGCAGGATCGCCCACCACCGCTTGTCGTTGTCCACGATGCTGCGGAGGGTGTTGATGAAGAGCGCGCCCTTGAAATACATGTCCTGGGGCGGGACCTTGTTGACGCCGCGCGGCGCCACGATCGGGTCGCGATTCCTGACCTTCGACACGTAGCCGTTGAGGTACTTCAGGCCGTCCGCCTTGCCCCACATGTGCTCGACGTACACGCCCTCGGCGTATGTCGCCCACGCCTCGTGAATCCATTCGTCCGACACGTCCGCCGCGGTGACGGCGTTGCCGAACCACTCGTGCGCGCTTTCGTGCACGATGATGAAGTCGAACCTCGGGCTGATCCCGACGCCGGTCCAGTCGCGCTCGAGATAGCCGTTCGCGAAGCGATTGCCGTAGGTGACGGCGCTCTGGTGCTCCATGCCTGAGTAGGGCACTTCGATCAGCTTGTAGCCGTCCTTCTTGAACGGGTACTCGCCGAAGTACTTCTGGAACGCCTCCATCATCGACTTCGCCTGGACGAACTGCCGCTTCGCCTTGTCGAGATCCTCGGAGAGCGCGTAGAAGTCGAGCGTCTTCCCGTCCGCCGTATCGGCGAAGTGCACGTAGTCGCCGATGTTCAACGAGACGCTGTAGTTGTTGATGGGATAGTGGATCTGCCAGTCCCATCGCGTGTAGCCGTCGCCGAGATCGACTTTCCGCACGAACTTGCCATTGGAGACGTCAACGAGATCGCTCGGGATCGCGACGCTGAGCCGCATGTTCTCGACTTCGTCGGGATACTGATCCTTGTTCGGCCACCAGACGCTCGCGCCGACGTGCTGGCAAGCCGTGTTGATCCAGGTGTGACCCCCTGCATCCTTCTTGAAGGTGATGCCGCCGAACCGGCCGGTCTCGGTCGGATTGCCCGAGTAGTGGAAGTCGATGGCGTATTCGTGGTTCTTCCGCAGCGTTTCCGGAAAGTCGACGTACACCGTGTTGATCTCGCGCTCGTACTTCAGGTCGGCGCCGCGGAACGCGATCCGGTCGATCGCGAGGTTCGCGAACAGATCGAGCTGGATGCGGGCGTCGTCCTTCAGCATGCGGAACTTGATCGTGTTCGTGCCGCGGATGAATTTCTTGTCCGGATCGACCCGCACGCGCAGGTCGTAGGAAAGCAGGTCGTTGTTGGCGCGGTATGGTCCGTACTCGCCGCGCAGAATATCCGCACGCGTCGGCGCCGCCGGAACCGTCTGCGGTGAAACAGCGGACTGTCCCTGAATCGGAGATGAGGCGGCGAGACATACCAGTGCACAGGTCTGAAGAGTCTGTCGAAGCATGCGCAAGAGGATGTCACACACGGCTCAAGGTGCTCAAGGGTGCTGAACGGTGCTGAGGGGTGCCGCGGGGTGCGGCGCCGTCCCCGCCCCTGCTATAGTTGGCCGCGATGAAAAGTGGAATTCTGGCCGCCGTGCTGCTGGCCGTCGGGCTGTCAGCGCAGCAGGCGCCGCCCCGCGGGCGGAGCATCACGCTCGGCGATCTCACGGCGTTCGACGTCGCGGACAACGTGTTCACGATCGCGGCTGGCGCCGACCGGGTCCGCGTGATGTTCTACCGCGACGACATCTTCCGGATCTGGCTGGGACCCGACGGCGCGTTCACCGATGCGCAGCCCACGCCCGGCGACGCGCAGATGGTGGTCTTCAGCGGCGCGCCGATCGCGGCGGCCTGGCGCGATGCCGGCGAGTACTACCGCATCGAGAGCAGGACCTGCGTGCTGCGCGTCTACAAGAAGCCGCTGCGCTTCGCGCTGTTCGACAAGGACAACGCGGTGGCGGTGTGGCAGGAGACGCGCCCGCTCACCTACGGCCCCTCGACCGTGCAGACGCTGCGCCGCGCCGACACCGAGAACTTCTACGGCGGCGGGATGCAGAACGGCTACTTCTCGCACCGCGACACGTCGGTCAACATCCGGTTGAACACGCGCGGATGGGGTGACGGCACGACGCCGAACCCGGCCCCCTTCTACATGAGCACGGCGGGCTACGGCGTGTTCCGCAACACCATGACGCCGGGCAAGTACGACTTCCTGTCGCCGCTCGCGCTATCGCACGACGAGCCGCGCTTCGACGCCTACTACTTCTACGGCCCCTCGCTGAAGAAGATCCTGGACGGCTACACGCTGGTGACCGGGCGGCCGTTCTTCCCGCCGCGCTGGGGCCTCGAGTTCGGCGACGCCGACTGCTACAACAAGAAGGGGCGCACGCCCGACGTGATCGCGAAGGTCGCCGACGTCTACCGCGCGAACGACATGCCCGCGGGCTGGATCCTGCCGAACGACGGGTACGGCTGCCTCTACGTGGACCTCGACACGACCGTCCAGGAGCTGCACAAGCGCGGGTTTTACACCGGGCTGTGGACCGAGAAAGGGCTCGAGCGCATCGCGCAGGAGGTCAGCGCGCTCGGCTCGCGCGTCATGAAGCTCGACGTGGCGTGGGTCGGCCGCGGCTACCAGTTCGCGTTCAACGGCATGCGCGACGCGTACGAAGGCATCGAGAAGAACAGCCACTCGCGCGGCTTCGTGTGGACGACCTGCGCGTGGGGCGGGGGCCAGCGCTATGCGACGATCTGGTCCGGCGACCAGGCGGGCAACTGGGAGTACATCCGCTTTCACATTCCCACGGTGATCGGCGCCGGCCTGTCCGGCTTCAACGCGGCGACGGGGGACGTCGACGGCATCTTCGGCGGCAGCGCGCAGACGCAGGTGCGCGACCTCCAGTGGAAGGCGTTCACGCCGATCTGGATGATCATCAGCGGCTGGTCGAAGCAGACGAACCTGATGAAGCAGCCGTGGATCTTCGGCGAACCCTACACCACGTACAACCGCAAGTACCTGAAGCTGAAAATGCGCCTCACGCCGTACATCTACAGCTACACGCGCGAGGCGTACGACACGGGCGTGCCGACCGTGCGCGCGATGGTGCTGGAGTTCCCCGGCGATCCGGCGACGTGGTCGAAGCGCACGCAGTACCAGTTCATGAGCGGCGAGTGGCTGCTGGTGGCGCCGGTGTACGAAGACTCGCCCATCCGCAATGACATCTATCTGCCGGCGGGCAAGTGGATCGATTACTGGGACGGCCGCGAGTACAACGGTCCGATGACGCTGAACGGGTACGACGCGCCGCTCGACAAGCTGCCGCTCTTCGTCAAGGCCGGCGCCATCATCCCGATGTATCCGGAGATGCTGCACGATCGCGAGAAGCCCAAGGACCCCGTCACGCTCGACATCTATCCGTTCGGCGGCACCACGTTCAGTCTGTACGAGGATGACGGGACGACGCAGGAGTACCGGAAGGGGGCGTTCGCGCGCACGCCGATCGGCGTGGATGCGCCGACGTCCATCGATGCGCCCGGCGCCGTGATTGCGGTCACGGTCGGGCCCGCCAAAGGCACGTACGCGGGCATGCCCGCGAGCCGCTCGTATGTCGTGGACGCGCACGTCCCCGCGAAGCCCGCCCGCGTCGTCATCGGCGACCGCGCGCTGCCGTCATTTGCGGCCGCCGACGCCACGCGCGCCGCGCGCGACAAGGTCCGCGCGGAGTTCGATGCCGCCGCCGAGGGCTGGTTCTTCGACGGCGCCGATCGGCGTGGGGTCCTGCACGTCAAGACGACGGCGCAGCCGCTCGCCGCCGGGTTCACGATCAGAATCACGATGTAGGAGGTCCCATGCGCGCGTCCGCTATTTCCATCGTCGTGTGTGCGATCGCGCTGGCCAGTCCGGCGGTGGCGCAGGAACGCCAGCGCGTGGTGGACCTCGGGCACCCGCTCGCGGCCAGCGACCCGACGTGGACCGGCGAGCGCGTCTTCTCACGCAAGGCGGAGCAGGGAGAGGGCTACGTCGGCGGGACGTTTTCATCCGACGAGCATTTCGGCACGCACCTCGACGCGCCCGCGCATTTCGGCGGCGCGTGGACGGTGGACAAGATCCCCGTCAACCGCCTGGTCCGTCCGGGCATGTGCATCAACATCTCCGCCAGGGCCTCGACGGCCGAGGACTACCAGTTGACCGCCGCGGACGTCCGCGCCTTCGAGGCGAAGTCCGGCAGGATTCCCGACGGCGCCATCGTCCTCGTCGCCACCGGCTGGGACGCTCGCTGGCCGAGCCAGGCGCGGTACTTCAACGAGCGGAGCGGCGTGAAGCACTTTCCCGGCATCGCGCCGGACGCCGCGGCGCTGCTCGCGGACGAGCGCCACGTCGCCGGGATCGTCATCGACACCCCGAGCGTCGATTACGGTCCGTCCGCGAAGTTCGAGACGCATCGCACGACGATGCCGAAGAACGTGTTTCATGTTGAGAACGCGACGGGCCTGACGGGCTTGCCGGTGTCCGGATTCACGATCGTCGTCGCGCCCATCAAGATCGCGGGAGGCAGCGGCGGACCCGCGCGCGTTTTCGCGATTCTCACAGGAGTAGGGAAGTAGTCAGATAAACAGGAGCGGGGAAGGAGGGGAGTGCTAGAATCACGTTGCTCCCCTTCTCCTGTCTGATTGCGTTATTCTGGTCACGAGGGCATGCACACGACCACCGGCTGCGGACCGAAGGGTGTGCGCGCCGCGACGCTCGAGACGCTCGTGAGCGCGGCGTCGGACGTCGATGGCGTGTGGGCGCGTGACGTCTGCGCGGGGGATCGGCTCCTCGTGCGGACGAGGAACTCGGTCTATTCGCTGTTCGCCGGCGACGACGGCACGTTTGTCGTGGCCGGCGGGTGGTTCGCGGCGCAGGGGGCGTCGTGGACCCGCGTCGGCGTCGCCGGCTGCACGTGGGGCGGCCACGCGATCCTCACGGGAATCATTGCCGCCGTCGGCATGTGCCTCGAGTTCGACAACGGCGTGCGCACGACCCGCATCCGCGAGGTGCGCGTCCTGCGGGACACGCCGACGCTGCATTAGGCAGCCCTGAAGGGCTGCGCAACAGGGAGTCTGGCTTACGGCGCCGCGCGAATCTCGCGCTTTGTTGCGCAGGCCTTTAGGCCTGCCGAGCGCGCCTGCCGCCCAGCGCGCTAGTCCACCGTCAGCGTCTTGCTCAAATCCCTTGGAAAATCCGGATCCAGTCCGCGCGCGAGGCTGAGCCTGTACGAGAGCAACTGCAGCGGGATGGTCGCCAGGATCGGGTTGAGGAGCGCGCCGGCCTTCGGCAGCGGCAGCAGATCGTCGACGTTGCCGACCAGGCGCGGATCGGGCTCGGCCACCGCGATGGCCCGGCCGCCGCGCGACGTGACCTCGTTCACCGCGCTGATCAGCACCGGCACGTCGTCGGGTCCGACGACGAAGATGACGGGATAGCCGTCGTCCACGGCGCTGAGCGGCCCGTGCTTGAACTCGGTGCTGAGCATCCCCTCGCAGTGCGCGTACGTGATCTCCTTCAGCTTCAGCGCCCCTTCGAGCGCGACGCCGTACGTCAACCCGTACCCGAGCTGATAGAAATCCGTCCGGCCGTCGAACGCGGCCAGGAGGCGCCCGACTTCGCGCTCCGACGTGTCGAGCGTCTCGCTGAGCAGGTCCGGCAGGCGGCGCAGCAGGTCGGTGGGCTGGCCGCCCATCCGCAGCGCCAGGTACAGGAAGACCGCGACCTGGTTGAGAAAGGTCTTGGTCGCCGGAACGCTGATTTCGTAGCCGCACGCCAGGGGAAGATACGTGCGGCTCTTGTGCATGAGCGTCGAGCCGATGACGTTCAGCAGTCCGAGCGCCGTCGCGCCACGGCGCTCCGCCAGCTCCAGCGCGTTCAGCACGTCCTTCGTCTCGCCGCTCTGGCTGACGAACAGCGCGACGTCCTCCTTGCCGAGCGTCGGCCCATACTGCGCGACGAACTGCGGGGCCAGGATCGGGACGACCGGCCGCCCCGCGATGCGCGCCGCGTACACTGCGCCGATGAGGCACGCGTGATAGCTCGTGCCGCAGCCGACGTAGTACAGGTGTCGCGCGGCCTGCATCTTCGCGACCATGCGACCCACGTGAGGCGAGGCATCCAGCAGCCGCGTCAGCTCCGCGACGGCCTTCGGCTGCTCGTGGATCTCCTTCAGCATGAAGTGCGGGTAGCCGCCCTTGACGGCGGCCTCCATGCCCCCCGTGAAGACCTGCGGCCGGCGGTCGATGCGGCTGAGGTCGCCGACGCGCCGCAGCTCGATCGAATCGGCGGTGAGGATGGCGATCTCGCCGTCCTCCATCCGCAGGATCCGGTCGGTCAGCGGCAGGATCGAGGGCAGGTCCGACGAGCAGCACGTGAAGCCGTCGCCGATCGCCGCCACCAGTCCCGAGCCCTTCTTGAACGCGTAGAGCGTGTCGCCGTCCGCCGCGCCGATGACGAATGCGTAGTCCCCTTCGAGGATGTCGTGCGCCTGCCGGATGGCGTCGATCATGCCGGCGCCGCGTTTCATGAACAGCTCGACGGCGTGTACGCACGACTCGCCGTCGTTGGTCGAGCGCACGGTCAGGCCCTCGGCTATGAACCGCTCGCGAAGCTCGACGTTGTTCACGACGTTGCCGTTGTGCGCGCCGACGAGATCGCCGTCGCTGTCGAGATGGGGCTGGGCGTTGACCTGCGACGGGGCGCCGAAGGTGGCCCATCGGAGCTGGAGCAGACCCCGCTGGCCGCTCATGTTCTCGAAGTGAAGACGCCCCGCGACGTCGTCCACCTTGCCGACGTCCTTGCGGAGATCGATGCGGCCCGCGCCGTCGATGGTGGCCATGCCGACCGAGTCGTAGCCGCGATAGGACAGCCGGCGCGCCGCGCCGAGGAGAATGTCACCCAGGGCGCGATCCCCGCGGGTCACGAAGCCGAAGATGCCACACATGCGCGAAAGCGTACCACAGAGTCGATAGTCGATAGTCGATAGTCAAAGTCACAGTCGAAGTCACAGCGGGCGGTAGGCCGGCTCTCTTCTACGCTGAGCGGGTGCGTGCGGCGAGCAGGTCGCCGACGGCCGCGATGAGACGGGAGGAAGAGAACGGCTTTGCGAGGAAGGCCACTGTGCCGGTGGCGATCTCGCTTGCCGGCATCGCGGCGCTGTAGCCCGACATGAACAGCACGGGGAGGCCGGGCCGCTCGGCGACGAGCCGTTGCGCGAGCACGGGACCGTGCATTTCCGGCATCACGATGTCGGTCAACAGCAGATCGATGTCGCCGGCATGCTCGGCGAATAGCGCGACGGCCTGACTGGGCGTCGCCGCGGCCAGAACGCGATGCCCGGCGGCCCTCAGCATCCGCTCGGTCAAGTCTCGGACGGCTGCTTCGTCCTCGACCAGCAGGATGGTTGCTCCACGCGGCCGGGCGCCCGTCTGGGGGGTCGGTGGTTCAGGCGCAGCTTCCATCGCGGCCTCCGGCGCCGGTGGGAAGTACACGGAGACGGTCGTGCCTTTGGCCGGTGCCGTCTCGACCGCGACGAATCCCCCGCAATGGCGTGCGATCCCGTCCACGAAGGCCAGGCCCAGGCCGGTGCCTTCCCCTACTTCCTTCGTCGTGAAGAACGGCTCGAACAGGTGGGACTGCACTTCCGGCGTCATGCCGATCCCGTTGTCGCCGCCGCGCAGACGCACATACTCGCCCGGCGCGACCGCCAGGTCGGGCGGGCCGTTCGTCGCGTCGATCCGTTCTCGAGCGGTGTCGATGCGTATCGCGCCGCCATCCGGCAACGCGTCGCGCGCGTTGATCACCAGGTTGACGAGCACCTGCTCGAGGTCGTGCGGATCGATCAGGATGGCCCCGGGTGCGGGCTCGGCGGCGATCGTGAGCTGGATGTCCTCGCGAATCACGCGCGTCAGCATCCCGAGGAGACTGGCGACGGCACCATTGAGATCGACTCGAGCCAGCCTGGCGTCGTGCTTGTGGCCGAAGGCCAGCAGCTGGCGGGTGAGAGCCGCTCCCCGTTCGGTGGCCTTGCGAATCTCCCGGAGATCGTTCCGGTCCGAATCGCCGACGTGACGTTCCAGCAGGATGTCGGTGTACCCCATGGTCACCGTCAGCAGGTTGTTGAAGTTGTGCGCCACGCCGGCGACCAGTTGACCCACGGCTTCCATCTTCTGCGCCCGCCGGAGCTTCTGCTCGGACTCCCTGGCGTATTCCGACGCCGCCCGCAGCTCTGCCTCGCTCGCTCGAAGAGCGGCGGCGGTCCGGTTGCGGCCCGCGATGACGCGGCTTGCGAACACGGCCACCAGGATGAACATGGTCAGCGCGCGGGCGTCTCCCGCGCCTCCCGCCGGGAACGCGAATCTGGCGCCGCCCGCCGACAGAAGTACCGCAAGGAGGCCCGCCGGCCATGATCCCCAGTGCGTCGTGAACGCAACGGCGGCGAACAACAGGGCGAAGGGCGTGCCCGCGAACAGCGGCCAGGTGAACCGCGTCAGCGCCACCGCCGCCGTCGTAAGGAGCACGGCGAGCCCGTACGCGCGGACAGCGCTGCCGGTCAGCGTCGTGGATCGAGGCGCGGCGGGGCTCGGTGGATTGGGCAAGGGGTGCCGTGTAGTATCGCCTGATATCGGCCGGCCGCCAAGCAGTCTCGACCGGCGCCTCAACCGTTGGCCAACAGGTGAAACCTTGCACGAACTTCTCACGGACGCCGCGAACCGGGCCGCCCGATACGTGCGTGAGGCCGGATCGCGACGTGTCGCTCCCGGGCCCGCGTCGCTCGCCGCGCTCGATCAACTGGGCGGTCCGCTGCCCGAACTGCCGACGCCGGCGCCAGAGGTCCTCGAACTGGTCGACCGGGTCGGCTCGCCGGCGACCGTGGCCGCGTCGGGAGGGCGCTACTACGGGTTCGTGAACGGAGGCATCCTTCCGGCGTCGCTCGCCGCGGGCTGCCTGGCGACTGCCTGGAACCAGAACGCCGCGCTGCACGTGATGTCACCGGTTGGTGCAGCGCTCGAACAGATCGCTCTCGAGTGGGTGTCTGACGTCCTGGGGCTGCCGGCCGGATGTGGCGGGGCCGTGCTGACGGGCGCCACGATGGCGAATCTCTCAGGACTTGCCGCGGCCCGTCATGCGCTTCTCCACCGGGCGGGATGGGACGTCGAGCGTCAAGGTCTGTTCGGCGCCCCGCCCTTGACCGTCGTCGTCGGCGACGAAGTCCACGTGTCGCTGCTCAAAGCGCTCGGCCTGCTCGGGCTCGGCCGCGACCGCGTGACCCGCGTCCCCGCCGACGATCAGGGCCGGATGCGCGCCGGCGCACTCCCGGTGCTCGACGATCGGACCATCGTCTGCGTGCAGGCAGGCAACGTAAACACGGGAGCGTTCGATCCGGCGCGCGAGATCATCGAGCGGGCACGGGAGGCCGGCGCCTGGATGCACGTCGATGGCGCGTTCGGCCTCTGGGCCGCGGCGTCACCCCGGTACCGTCACTTGACCGAAGGGTTCGAGCAGGCCGATTCCTGGGCGACCGACGCGCACAAGTGGCCGAACGCCGGCTACGACTGCGGGGTCGCGCTCGTTCGAGACGCCGCTCACCTGCACGCCGCGATGACGGCGACCGCCGCGTACTTCACGCCCGGCGGGCTGCGCGAGCCGTCGCAGTTCACGCCTGAAATGTCGCGCCGCGCGCGAGGCATCGAGCTGTGGGCCGCGCTCCGCTCGCTCGGGCGCCGCGGCCTCGCCGACCTCGTCGAGCGGACATGCGGGCACGCGCAGACATTCGCGCGGCGGCTGCGCGAGCACGGGTACGCGATCGTCAACGAGGTCGTCATCAATCAGGTGCTCGTGTCGTTTGGCCCTCCCGACGTGACCACGGCGGTCATCCGCAGACTCCAGGACGAGGGGACCTGCTGGTGCGGCGGCACCGAGTGGCAGGGACACACCGCCATGCGGATCAGCGTGTCGTCGTGGGCGACGACCGACGAAGACGTGGAGCTGAGCATCGCCGCGATCGTGCGCGCGGTGGACGAGTGCCGACGAGGATGACGATCACGATCCGCCTGGCGAAGGCTGACGACGTCCCCGCCCTCGAAGAGCTGATCCCGCGTTCGGCGCGGGAGCTGAGCTGGCCCTACTATACGCACGCGCAAATCGAGGCGGCGATCCGCTACGTCTTCGGAGTGGACTCGCAGTTGATCGCGGATGGCACGTACTACGTCGCTCTCGAGGACGACCGGGTGGTCGGCTGTGGAGGATGGAGCCGGCGGCGAACGCTGTATGGCGGCGACCAGCGGCCCATGGGAGCCGGCGCACTTCTCGATCCGTCAGTTGACGGGGCCCGCATCCGGGCCTTCTTCGTGTCCGGCCGCCACGCGCGGCAGGGTATCGGGGCGCTGATCCTGGCGGCGTGCGCGGAGGCGGCGCGGTCCAGCGGATTCTCCCGGCTCGAGTTGATGTCCACGCTTCCTGGCGTTCCGTTCTATGAGAGGCACGGGTTCCGGGAAGTCGAGCGGGTGATCGACACGTTACCGGACGGGACGGCTATCGAATTCGTGCGGATGACGCGGCCCTGAGGATCGCGCGTTTTTCCGCGACGTCGGCGCCGCCGGTGGATCTTCATCTGCGTCCCGGCGAGCTGGATTTCGTAGCTGTGAGCACGAGATCCACCCATCCTCTTTATCGGACCAGCGCGATGGGGGCCCGCCAGAATGCGGCCTTCGCGTTGTCCGGGTCCAGCACCGTCACCTGGCAGTCGTACGATCCGGCCGCCAGGGCGCCGGGCGGGATGCTCAAGCGAATATCCGTCACCGTGGCACCGGGACGCGAGGGCTGAGTGACGACTGCGGGCGCCGTTTGCAACACCTTTGCGTCGCCTGAATAGAACGTCACAAATGCGGCGAGGCTGGCCGGGGTGGACGGATACGCCTGGAGAAACACGTAGAGCTCGCGGTCCGCCCGGAACGCCCGGGTGACGCTCGGAACCAGCCTCTGGCCGTCGTGGACGAGCGGGTTCGCGCGCTCGTCCGCGCCCTTCTGTCGCACGCGGTAGAGCGCGTCACCCACGCCCACGCGCTGGGAGCTCAGCACGACACTGCTGATGGCGAGGCGCGCGTCCGCGCGCGCGAGATTCGGAATCTCGAACGGCGTTTCAAAGGTGCCGATGCGCCCGGTGGTGGCATCGCGCGCCAGGATCTTGAGCACGTACTGTCCCGGCAACAGCGTGAACCCCGTCTCGTAATACAGCGGCCGGATCGAGAGGCTGGCCGCCGTCCCCTCGTCGACCTTGATGTCCAGCTTGTCGCGAACGTTCCGGTGCGCCACGCCGTGGTCATCGCGCACTTCGCCGATGATGTCGATCACCGTCCGCACGGCGCCGCGGCGTCGCGCGAGCGCCAGCTCGCTCGCCGGGAGCCTGACCGACACCGGCACGAAATACTCGTTGCGGTTCAATTGAAAGTAGTTCACTTCCGTCGCGATGCGAATCTCGGTAATCGGGTTGCCGTCTCTCAACGCGTCCTCCAGCTGGCGCTCCTTGTCGGCCGCCGTGAACTTCGCAAACGCCCTGTCGGCGAAGTACCCATCCCGGTACGACAGGTCGGCAGACAGCCCGCGCCTCAGCGCGACCCGCACTCGTCTGAACCGTCCGTCGGCGCCGGTGTGCGTGCTGTAGTACCCGAGAATGTAGTAGCTCGTGACCGCGCGCGCCGCCTGGGCGATCCCGAGCGACAGATCGTTCTGGTCGAGTAGCGCCGTGCCGCCGGTGTCCCTGGCGAGCGCATACAGCGTGTCCTGCGATCGTTCGAATCTTCGCTGCAGGGCGTCCGCCAGCGTCCCGGCGAACATGCCGATGCCCCCTGGCGATGCGCGCGTGGCATCCCCGAGCGGCGGAAGCGCAACGAGTCCTCTGGCGTCAACCGGGTTCAGCGTGACGTTCGCCCGCACGGCCGCGTTGACCGTCGCCCGCAGCTGGGCGCGGTTGTCGGTCCCGCGCATCCTGACGCCGCCGCTGAAGTAGATCAGCGACTTCTGCTCCGGCAGCGGGCGAAGCATCGCGGCCGCGGTCTGCAGTGCGGCGAGCTGGCGATCGGTGTTGAACAGATTGAACTCCGCGTCGTTCTCGCCGAACGCCGAGCCCTGCTCGGGGTCGTCGGCGACCCCGTCGCCGTTCTGGTCGTTCCCCGACTGCAGCGACTGGACGACATGCCGGAGGGCGTCACGGTCGGAGGTGAAGTCCTGCGGCACACGGACCGCTCCGCCGTCGAACGCCATGATCGCCAGCAGATCGGAAGGCGCCATCTGTGTGTCGATGTACGTGCGGGCGCCGCTGCAGGCGCGCGCCTGGTCGGAGGGCGACATCGACGACAGGTCGAAGTACAGAACGAGCAGGCGATGATTGCGATAACCGATCGTTCCGGGAGAGGGGATGCTGATCGGCGCGCGCGCCGGCCCGCCGGCGCGCGCGGGTATCGGCACGGGAGCGGCCGCGGCTGCCGTCTCGTCGGCTGTGCCGCCCACCGACTGGAACTCCGCGAATGCGACGTCCTGTCTCTGCCCGTCTTCCGTGACCACGAAGTCGGCCGCGGTCAGCCCCGTGATCGGCCTGCCCTGCTTGTCCTTCACCACCACCGTCTGTGTGACCAGACGTGTCGTGGTGCGGAACACCGCCCGTGGTCGATCCTGCCCCGGCAGCGGCGCCTGTGCGGCGGCCCCGGTACAGGCACACGTCATGGCGAGCACCGCGGCGCGGCGAAGCCACTGGGCCGCGTGTGAACTCCGCATCAGAACCTCAATCGGACGCTTGTCTGAACCTTGCGCATGGGATTTGTCACCGTGGGCAAACCGAACTGCGGATTCGCGACGAGCGTGTTGATCGCCGCGTACGTCACACGGTTCAGGAGATTCGAGACATCGGCGCGCCATTCGAGCGTGAACCGCTCGCCGAGTGGAAAGGATCGAGCAAGGCTCGCGTCGCACGTGAACTGCGCCGGTCCCCTGATCGAATGGCGTCCCGCGGTTCCCCATCGCCCAGGCGCGGGCGGCTCATACGCGGCAGGATTCGCGTAAGAGCCCGGCGGTCGGTCGTCAACCGGGGCGCCCGTCAAGTCAGGGCGCACTCCGACGACGCCGGTGCCCGGTACCGGCGCGAGATACAGCGGCGTGACGGGCAGCCCACTGCCCGTGGTGAGCTGGCTCGCCAGCGTCCAGCCCTTCAGGAGAGACCCCTTCCAGCCGTTCATCGACGCGATCGCGGACCGGCCGACGCCCGTCGAGTACTCGAACTGCACTGCCAGCTGATGGCGCTGGTCGAAGCTGGAGGGTGCCCGTTCCGCATCGGGATGGAGCCAGTCCTGTGCGACCGCCGCGCCAGAGAGGATCACGCTGCTGAAGCTCGATGCATCGTCTGTCGCCCTGGCGAGCGTGTACTGCGCACTGGCGGCGAGACCGTTCCGGAGGCGCCGCCGGAGCAAGAGGCGCGCGGCATGGCGCGACGAGCTGCCCGCAGACGTGAGATACGTGAACCCTGCCGGACACGACGGGCAGGGATCGACGACGCCGGGCGGGTATGTGTTCGGCAGGATCTGCTGCGGCAAACGGCTGCCTCTGGAGCCGAGATAGCTCGCGATCACGAGCAGCGACGCGGGCAGATCGCGTTGCACGGACACCTGCCAGTTGTGTGCGTACCCGACCCGGAAGCGCGGGTCCACGGCGAACGTATTCGGCGTGCCCGCCGGTGGCAGCACGAACGCGTTCGCGAGATCGCGCAGATCGGATGCACCGTTCAACATCCGGAACGTCTTCGAAAGTGGCGGCTGTTGAGAGAGCAACGTCGCGATGGGCAAGTACACGGCCGTGTTCCGATAGATGCCGTATCCGGCGCGGATCACGAGCGACGAGGCCGGTACCGGTCTCCACGCGAGCGCCGCGCGCGGCTGAAATCCCATCTTGTCGGAATGCACCAGCGAGGCCGGCAGCCTCCGGTTCGTCAGGGCGCCTGCCGGACGGCTCGCGGCGACAGGGCTGACGGCGGTGAAACCAGGCGCGATGTCCAGGTTGACAAGGCCGCCGTTCGCCTCGGTGAAAGGCGCCTCGTACTCCCAGCGTACGCCGAAGGTCACCGTGACGACCGGCGTCAGCCGCGCATCGTCGTTCACATACGCGTCGAATGATGAAGAGCGAAAGTACTTGTCGGCGTTGCCGGCCCCGATTGAGATGACCGTCGGGATCCCCACCAGGAAGTCGGCGAGCGGGACACCCGTGACCGCGCCCGTGAAGGCCAGCGTTCCCCGCGGATCCTGTTGTGACACGAGGTCGGTGTGGTGCCGGCGTATGTTTCCACCGATCGTGATGTTGTGTCGGCGCCGATTCAGATACATCTCGACGCCACCCGCGTGCGTCGGCGCGCGCGAGGACTCGAACTGCGCGTCCGCGAGACTGGCGAGGTTCGGGAACAGAAGCCTCGGCGGGCCCCAGTTCGCGGGGTCCTGATCGTTGCCGGCGATCCCTGCCTCCCCCGACACGTTGGCGCGCCTCGCGAAGTAGGGCGTCACGCGGTCCGACACGCGCGTGTACTGATACCGAAGCCGGATCGCCGCGGTCCGGTTGAGGCGCCGGTTCCACGTGACGGCGCTGTCCAATGCTGAATCGCTGCGGCCGTCCCTGAATCCCCACATGGAGGTCGTGTCCGTGCCGGTCCGTTGATAAGCCACCACGGCAGAGAAGAGATTCGGTCCGATCGTCTGCGTCCAGCGGAACTGCACGTTCTGCCGGCGAGTGCCTTGCAACACGGGCGCCTGATAATTGTATCGGCCGCCAGCCTCGAGATTCGGCAGCGGGAAGTACCGCAGGAGCGCGGCGGCCTGGGGGCTGATGAACTCCGGCGGGATGACATCGAACAGATCACCGGTGCGCGGGTCTCGAACCTGCACGGGGTGACCAGCCGCGTCAACGCTGCGCGAGAAGTCGCCGCGGCGCTCGAGCTCCGTCGGCATGACGGTGGATTCGGTGCTGGCGGTGTGATCGTCGCTGGTCTGATACCCGATGAAGAACCTCGCGCTGTCTGGATTGAGGCGCGGGAGCTTGATCGGGCCGCCGAAGGCCGCCAGAACGCGCAGGTCGCTGTAAGCCGGCTTCGCCGAGGGTCGATCGCCGAACGAGAACGGCCGCGCGTCGAATCTCGAGCTGCCTCCGACAAAGGCGAGGCTGCCGGAGTACCGCGCTCCGGCGCGCGGACGGTTGTTGCCGAACGCGCGCGGCTGCGCGAAGGGGGAAGCGGCTGCATTGTTGACGCTGCCGTTGATCACGAACCCGTCCGCGGCGGCGTCGGCCTGCGGCTCGTCGGATTGCGCCGGCGGGTTGGCCGGAGGGATGGGTGTCCGCACTCCCGCAAGCGGAACTGGCGGTGAGGGCCCGCCGGTCATCTCGCCGAGGGATTTCATGGTGAGCTCCCAGGCCGGTGTTGACGCCCCGGGAGTGGCAGGGATCGCGACCTGGCGTCGCAGTGTGACAAACCCCTGCATTTCCACGTCGATCGTCCAGAGGCCATCGCCGAGGTCGGCCAGCAGATACACGCCATCCGCATCCGTCACGCTGACGATGATCTTTCCGCCCTGCTTCGCCGTGACTGTCGCGCCGGGCACGGCCTGCCCGCGGAACGTGACGATCCCGGAGTATCCGGCCGCGCTCGGCGCCTGAGGCACGCTGCAGGCGATCGCGGACGCGATCGTGCACAGCCAGCCGCCGATCATCATTTCTCCTCGACGAGTCGCTCGATGTGTTCGATGACAAGGACGTCGACAGGAGCCTTCCTGGATTCGAGCTTCAGGCCGAGCTGCTCCTGGAGTGCCGTGAAGATGGTCGGTCCCGAATCGGTGTCAGGGTTGGGAACCGCCCCGCCGGGTCCGAGGACGAACGGCCGCACGAAGTTCAGGCGCGCGTCGTACACGCCGGTCAGCCCCGTGTGGTCCTGGACGAGCCGGCCCACCGCGGGGGAAATCGTCAGGAACGCGACGAGCGCCGAAATCGGCATTCCGCGGCCGACGAGCGCGGGACCGTCACTGCTGACCCCGCACTTGACGCCAGCGGGCGGTGGCGGCGCACCAGGCCGGCAATCGAGCGTCGAGACCTTCAGGTCCGGACCGAGCGCTCCATCTTTTCTTGCCCGCACCAGCTCGTAGATTGGCAGCTCCCGCTTCTCCATCCGCGCCCTCAGCTGAAACCGGTCTTCCAGGAGCGTTCGCAGCATGGCCAGGTGCTGGCGCGTCACGCCGTCGGCATCCGGCACGAACTCCGCGGCGGCCTTCGCGTCGATGTCGAACCGGTCCGAGTCGATCCATCCGGGGCCGCCAACGATCTGCTCCTCGGGCCGAAACAGCGACGCATTGCCGTAGGCAAGTCTGATCAGCGCACGGAGCGTCATGTTCGTTGCCGTGTAACGGCCGCCGGGAAGTCGCCGCTGGTTCTGGCCGGTTCCGCCCTTGTTCTGCCGCACCGTCGCGGCCTCGAACGCCACGCGGGCCGGCGCCGCCGAAGACTGTGCATCCTGCGGAGCTGCGCCCGGACTCGTGACGGCGAGCACACAGGCCACCAGGATGAGACCGGGAAGGGGCACCTGTCGCATGGGGATCCTCCTGCGGTGAATTGTCGATAGTCGAGGCATGTGAGAATTGTCGACGTTCGAGGTATCATTGTCAAGTCATGCCCAAGCCGTCCGATCTCCTGCAAGGCACGCTCGATCTGCTGATCCTGAAGACGCTGGCCCGAGAGCCGCTCCACGGATGGGGGATCGCGAAGAAGATTCAGTGGTTGACCGACGACGAGCTGTCGGTTGGGCAGGGATCGCTGTACCCGGCGCTCCACCGGCTGGAGCAGCAGGGGTGGATCACCGCCGGCTGGAAGAACACCGAGCTGGGGCGCAACGCGAAGTTCTACTCGCTGACGCGCGAAGGCAAGCAGCAACTGGAGCGGGAGATGGAAAGCTGGAAGCGCCTGTCGGGCGCAGTGGGCCTGCTCCTGAAGCGGGCCTGAATCCGGGGAGGGTCCGTGCGCATTGTGCGACTGCTGCGGGTGGCCCACCTCCGTGCGCGATCGCTGCTGCGGCCGGCTGATCTGGACGCGGAGCTCGAGCGCGAGCTGGCGTTCCATCTCGAGCAACTCACGACAGAGAAAATCGCGGAAGGCCTGACGCCCGTCGAGGCGCGTCTGACGGCGCGCCGCGAGTTCGGCAACCCGGCGCTATTCGCCGAACGCAGCCGCGATCAGCGTCGCGTGCGCTGGATTGACGATCTCCGCCAGGATGTCGTCTTCGGTCTCCGCATGCTCCGTCGCAGTCCCGGGTTCACCACGGTCGCCCTGCTGTCGCTCGCGCTGGGAATCGGCGGCAATGCCGCGGTCATGGGCGCGCTCCACGGTGTGCTCATGACGAAGCTCCCGTTCGCGCACGCCGAACGCCTGGTGATCGTGCAAACGTTCGCGATCGACCAGCCGCGGCAGGCCAGCGGCGCGTCGATTCTCGATTACGTGGCCTGGAGGGATCGCTCGCGGACGCTGGACGCGATTGCCGTCTCGCTTTCCGGACCGCGCCAGTTCGCCGCGGAGCCCGATGGAACGCCGGCCGAGAGCATCCCCGGATTGTCGGTCACGCCGGGGTGGTTCGAATTGCTCGGCGTCGCGCCGTTGCACGGGCGATGGCCTGACACCACACGGGACGCGGCCAGCGACGCCGCCCGCGTGGTCGTGATCAGCCACCGCCTCTGGCGCCAGCGCTTCGGCGGCGCCCCAGACATCATCGGCAGGCGCGTGCGGATCAACGGCGTGTCGCGGCGGATCATCGGCGTGATGCCGGCTGACTTCCGGTATCTTGCCGACAACGTCGACTGCTGGATGCCGATGATCCTCGGTCCCGACGCCGCGCGCCGTCCCGGGGCAGGACGGCCATTCGTCGTGCTCGGGCGGCTGAAGCCCGGGGTGACGATCGCACAGGCGCAGGCTGACTTCGATGCCATTGCCGCCGATCTCGCGAACGTGTCGCCCGAGCGGCACAAGGGGTGGGGCGCGCGCGTGCAACCGCTGCGTCAGGCGATGTACGGGTGGACGAAGGCGCCGCTGTTCACGCTCCAGGCCGCCGTCGCGCTGGTGCTGCTGATCACCTGCACGAACATCGCGGGCCTGTCGATCGCGAGGACGACGGTCCGCCGTCGCGAGATCGCCCTCCGCGCCGCGCTTGGAGCGGGCCGCGCCCGGATCGTCCGGCAGCTGCTGGCCGAAAGCGCTCTCCTGTCCGGAGCAGGGGGCGTTCTGGGGCTGGTCGTGGCGGCGGTCGGGCTCCGCGTGGTCACGACGGCCCTCGGTCCGCCGGCTTCAGCGCCGCATCTGGCCGGACTGGACCTGGACGGGGGCGTCGTCGCTGTCGCGGTCCTGCTGTCGGTGTTGAGTGCGTTTGCGCTCGGTCTTCCCTCGGCGCTCGCCAGCGGCCGGATGGATCTGTCGAGTGCGCTCAACGCCTCGGGCGCGGCGGCCGGCAAGCATCCGAGCGGCCATCGCCAGCGCGGCATGCTCGTGATCGCCCAGCTCGCGTTTGCGCTCGTGCTGCTCGTACTCGCGGGACTGCTGGCGCACAGCTTTCTTCGCCTCTCGGGCCGGAACATCAACATGGATCCGGACGGCCTGTTGACGTTCGAGTACGGGGTCGTGCCTGCCGCCTATGCGAAGCAGGTGGGATACATCAACGGGCTGCCGCATTTCGAGTTGAACGTGCCGCCCGCTCGGACGATCGATCGGCTGTACGAGCGCCTGCGCCAGCTCCCCGGGACGGAGTCGGTCGCCGGGATTTCCTATCCGCCGGTGAACAGCCTCGTGCTTCCCACGACGATCGTTGCCCTTGAAAAGAACGGGACTCGCGACGTGCGGGAGGTTCCGTATTTCCTCGTGACGCCGGGCTTCTTCGCCACCGCACGCACGCCGATTATCCGCGGGCGCGACTTCGATGCCCGCGATACTGACTCGTCTCCATGGGTGGCCATCGTCAACGAGGCGATGGCCCGCAGCTTCTGGCCCGGCGAAGACGCGCTCGGCAAGCACGTCACGCTGGGCAACGGACCGGACGAACGCGATCGCGAGGTGGCCGGCATCGTCGCGGACATCCCGACGCGGCTGAATCAGATTGACGCGGCGCCCGTTATTTACGCGTCATATCGCCAGCAGCCGTCCAGCTACGCGGGGCGCTGGATTGGCATGTTTGGCCAGATGACGTTCCTGGTACGCCGTCGCGGCGACATGGCGAGCGTCCTCTCTGCCGCGCGACGCGCCGTGTCCGAGGTGGACCCTGACCGGCCGCTCGTGCGCGTGGGCACCGTCCAGCAGCATCTGTACGCGCGGCGCAGCGAATCCAGGAACTACGTGCTCGCCCTCGCGGCGTTCGCGCTGACGGCGATGCTGCTCTCGGCGATCGGCACCTACGGGGTCACCGCCCACGCGGTCAACGAGCGCACTCGTGAGATCGGGATCCGGAGAACGGTGGGCGCCGGCCGTCGCGAGATCGTGACGCTCGTCGGGCGACGGGTTGTGCCGTTGATTGCCGTCGGGCTCGCGCTCGGACTTGCGGCCGCGGCGGCGCTCTCCGGCCTCATCGCCAATCAGTTATGGGGTGTGTCCCCGACCGAGCCGGCGACCTACGCCGCCGTGTCGGTCGTGCTCGCGCTCGTCTCGCTGCTGGCATGCCTGGGGCCCGTTCGACGTGCAATTGCGGTGGACCCGACCGTCGTGCTGCGGTGCGAGTGATTCGTGTGAACGCGGCGGGCAGGGTGCCACTGGCCGCCAGTGCCGCCATGCCTAATCCTCCGCCCGCAGGGCCTTCGCCGGGTCCGTCCGGCTGGCGCGGAGAGCGGGCATGAGCGTGCCTGCCGCGGCGGTCAGGATCAGCACCGTCACCGCGACGACCCACACGCCTGTGTCGTAACCGGTGAGGTGGTAGAGAGACGCCCGCACGAACCGCACGGCCCACGCGGCCGCCACGCCGCCAATGGCGAGGCCGGCGGCCAGCGAGACGAGCTGCTCGCGGAGCAGGAGCTGCACGACGCCATGGCGCGTCGCACCGAGCGAGAGGCGAATCCCGATCTCGCGCGTGCGGCGAGCCGTCGTCAGTAGACCTCTCCCTCGGGCTCCGCGTCGAGCGAGCGGAAGCGCACGTCGGGCACGACACCGACGACCGCGAACGGCCGGCCGCCCATCGTCAACGTCTGGCCGACTGCAGGCTGGCCGGGCCAATATCGCTTCGCAGCTCGCTGACTGACGGCGATGACCGGGGATCCCGCTTCGAATTCCCCGATAACGGTCAAGGCATACCAAGGCGTGCGGCGGAGCGATCGCAACGCGTAGCGCAGTTCGGACATCGTGCGATTTCCTGGAGGTCGGTAGAGGCTATCCCCCAATCCGCAGATCCTGCGTCGTCATCTCGCCATCGCGCAGCGTCACTTTGATCGCCGATCCGGCGATCCGCTCGAGCAGCGTCGGATCGTTCCACTCGCCCGGTTCGAGATCGGTCAGCGCCGCGAGGAAGTAGTCGCCGGCGGGCAGCCCCTTGGCGCTGAAGGCGCCATCGGTCGCGGGCCGCATCATGCGGATCCGGCGCGACCCGGGCGTCCAGTATCTGCGGTCGGTCGAGAACACGAGAATGAAGTAGTCCGTTGCGGCGCGGCCCGCGCGGTCCTGCAGTACGCCGCCGACGCCCGTCGGCTTGTCCGTGAAGGTAATCGTCCAGTCGAGCGGCTCGCCTGGGTTCACGCGCAGCGGCACGTCGAAGGCGTCGCGGCCGTTGGCCGTGGAGGATTTGACGAGCCACCGGGCGCTCGCGACCGGACTGGTCCACGCCGCCTCGAATTGATATGTGTCCGGTGTGACGCCCGTGATCGTGAATCGTCCCTCCGGGTCCACCGCGGTGCTCGTCTTCCTCAGGCCGCCCGATCCCGGCTGCACGATCGCGAACGACAACGTCTTCAGCTCGGCGGGCGCCGGCTGCGATCCTTCGAAGACGGCGTGCCCGGTGATGTTGACGCCAGGCTGCAGGGTCAGCGGCGCCGTGACGTTCTGCCCGCTCACGGTGACGTCCGCGTCCGCCCACAGCGCGGGCGGGGTGGGTGCGCCGCCGCGTCCGCCGCCGGTGGTGATCGCTTTGAGCGTGTAGAGTCCAGGCGCCACCCCTGAAAACATGTACGAGCCATCGGAGCCGGCCTGGGCCGTTGCGCCGCGCAGCCCGGCGCCCGCGAGCAGCTCGGTCTGCCCTCCTGCTGGCACCAGCGTCAGCCGCACGATCTGAGGAAGAATGCCGTCAGGGACGCCGATCGTGCCGGATACGGTGGCCGTGGCGACGTACTGAATCGTGAGGTCCACGCCGGCGCGCTCCTCGCTCAACCCGAGTGCGATGGGCGTGGCGGCACTGATGTCGGTCACGCCGGGGTGAAACACCGGCGCGTAGTTCACGCGCACGTTTGTTGTCGGAACCGCGACCGTCGCCGGCGCGCCTGGCACGCTGCTGCCGGTGCGCGCGGCCTGCAACGCCTGCTGCACTTCGGCCGGTGTCAGGGGACGGATGTCGGGAGTGTCCGAACGACCGGACGTCGGAAGCGGATTCGCGAGCACCACATAGCCGCCCGGCGGCAGACCGTAGGCGCGGTAGTCGCCGCGATCGTCCGTCGTATTGGTGCTTCCGCTGCTCGGCGCGACGAGCGTCCGCTCTCCTGTGGTGGCGTTGTAGGCGAACCGCAGAACGCGCACGGTGACGCCTGGAACCGGCCGGCCGCGCTCATCTCTCACCGAACCCGAAATGACGCCTCCACGCGCGATCGCCATCGCCACATCGGTGATCTGCTCGCCGTCTTTCACGACGATGGGCGTGCCCGGGCGCTCGGGCCGCGGCGCACCAAAGCTGGCGGTGAGATACGCCTTCTTGATCGCTTTCAACTGGTAGCGGCCGGCCGGCAGACCGCGAAACGCAAAGGCTCCGGCATCGTCGGTTGTCGTGGTGCGTCCGGGAATCGCGCCGGTGACGTCGTTGAGCGTCACGCGCACGCGACGTGCGGGCTGCTTCGTCTCACCGCTCACGAGGATGTTGCCGGCGATGGTCGCCGTTCCGTTCGGCACCGGCGCGTTGTCGCGCACGGGTTGCTGCGCCGCGGCGGCCGCACCGCACGCAATGGCAACAACGATCGCGACGTGCGGACGCACGATCATCGGATCGCCTTCAACGTGAGATCGAGCGTCTTCGATTCCTCGGCGGCGACGGTCACTCGTGTCGCCCAGGCCGCAAGCAGCGCGAGCGTCTCCGGATCGGTCCAGCCGTCGGCATCCGCGCCGTCGATCGCGACGAGGAAGTACTCGCCGGCGGGTAGATTCTCGAATGCATAGACACCAGCGCGGGACACTGATTTGCTCTTGAACGTCCGCGGGTTCGTTCCGTAGCCGGCCCATCGCTCACGATCGGCGGGAAACGCGAGCGCCACCGCATCGGTGCTCAGCTCACCGCGCGCGTCGTTCACCGTCCCCGACAGGATCGCACGTCGATCCGTGTACACGACGACGAAAGACGTGGCGTCCCCTTGCAGGTCGATCACGCTGTCGGTGATGTTCTTGCCGTCGAGCGTCACGGACTGCACGGACCAGCCAGAGAGCTCCCAGGGCCTGGCGATGTACTGCCCAGGAGTCGCAACGGTCGCGAAGCTGCCGTCGATGTATTCGGCAGCCGGTGACGACTGATCGCCGAACGGCGGCTCGAACGAGATACCCCGCGGAGCCGACGCGCGACCGGGCGGCGATTGCCCTCGGAACTCGACCCGGCCCTCGACCCGAAGGACGGGCCGCAACTCGACGCTCAGATCGTCGATATCGCGTGAACCGACCGTCACCCGCTGGTTCAGCCACAGAGCGGGCAAACCCTGTCGCGCGGCGATCGCGAGCCGCGTGTTTGCGTGCTTCAGGACGTACTCGCCGGCCGGCACGCCGAGCAGGGTGAATCGGCCACTCGGGTCGCTGATGCCGGTCACGGTCTCGAACCCCGCGTCGGCGACGTCCGTCGCCGACTCGCCGACGAGACGAATCGATGTCGGTGCCGGCGGGGTTCCCGACGGCGTGACGAGTCGGCCGGACACCCGAACGGCAGGGACCGGCCGGAGGCTGACGTTCACGTCCGCGCGCTCCTCCCCGCTTTTCACCGTGATCACAGCCGCCGCGCGCGCCGTCGTCGCGGCCGGATAGTACGTCGTCTTGTACACCGCCATACGGCCGGACGGCGTCGCCGGCGGAGGAATCAGCACACGATTCATCGTCAGCATCGCGAAGTCGCCGACCTGCTGCGTGCGAGACCGGCCGAGCGGTGTTTCCTCCATTTCCGCCCTCCAGTAGCCGCCATTCGGCATGGTGGCGGACACGACCTCGTTGAGAAGACTCGAGTTCCCGGCGTACGTGCCCAGCACCGTGACAGGGACCGTCGTCTGCGTCGAGGGCACGACGATGACGTAACTGCCCGGCGGCAACTGCGAAATGCGGAACATGCCGCGATCGTCGGTCGTTGTGGTCGGCGCAGCCCACGGCTGCGTGATCATCTTGCCGAACCGCGGACGCCCGGCGATGAAGTCCCGGCTCAGCGCGTACACCGCCACGTCAACGACAGGCTCGCCAACTTCGTCGACGACGGTGCCGCCGATCGCGGCGTATTTCCACAGCATGAGCCTGGCGTCGGTGCGGCGTTCGGCCTCGCCCAGAGTGAAGAGCTGCGTTTCGCCCGAAGCCCGCCGCTGTCCGTAGATTCCGCCGGCGTATCCCTTTTTGCTCGCCCGAAGGTAGTAGTCTCCGGCGGGAAGGTCGGAGAAGAAGTAGCGCCCCTCGCTGTCGGCCATCACCCGACCCTTGGGGGTCGTGGGCAGGTCCTGAAGGTACTTCGGCAGCGTCAGCGAGACGATGGCTTCGGGAACAGGTGCGCCGGTGGCTGCCTCCACCACCTGGCCGACAATCAGGCCCGTGCGCGGGCCCGGCGGCGCTCCCTGGATGCCGATCTGCGGCGGCGACGCCGCGAGCTGAATCGTCAGGGCGAGCACGAACACGAGTGGAGCAAGTCGATGCGGGCGACCAGGCAGCGACATGGCACGCATGTTAAGGGTGTTACGCCGGTCTCGTCCACTCGAACCTGAATCGTGTAGGTCGCGGTGAGTTCGGTCCGCCTGATGCTCTCGCGCGCGCGCCGGCGCGCCGTCTTCACAAACTGGATGGACTCATGTTCCCCTTGACGCTCGAAAGGAGCCCTGCTACTCTCCTTTCGGCGGTCGGAAGGGAGGGCGTGCGTGGCCAGGGACAAGAGTGACGTGCTGCAGGGGACGCTGGACATGCTGGTGCTCAGAGCGTTGCAGCTCGAGCCCATGCACGGCTGGGGCATCACCGAACGCATCGAGCAATGGTCGGAAAGCGTGCTGCAGCTCGGGCAGGGCACGCTGTATCCGGCGCTCTACCGCCTCGAGCGCCAGGGGCTCATCCGGTCCGATTGGCGCGTGACCGAGAACAGCCGCCGCGCCCGGTACTACTCGCTCACGCCACCGGGGCGCCGCCACCTGAACCAGGAGCTCGCCGAGTGGCGCCGCATGTCGCGCGCGATTAACCTCGTGCTCGGGGCCACGCTCGATGGCGGGGGTGCGTGATGGGCCGCCTGATCGAGGGCTGGCGCCGCTTGCGGTCTCTCCGCCGGCGCAACGAACTGGAGAGCGGGCTCGACGTGGAGATTCGGTTCCACATCGATCGCCAGACCGAGAAGAACGTGCGGGCCGGCATGGAACCCGTCGAGGCGCGCCGGCAGGCGCTGATCAAGTTCGGCGGGGTGGCCCGTGCCCGGGAGAGCACGCGCGACGAGTTCCGGCTCGGCTCCATCGAAGACTTCGTTCGCGATCTTCGGTATGGAGGCCGCGCGCTCCTGCGCGCTCCGGGTTTTGCCGTCGTCGCCACCCTGACGCTCGCACTGGGCATCGGCGCGACGACCGCGATGTTCAGCGTCGTGAACGCCATCCTCCTGCGGCCGCTGCCCTATCCGGACCAGGACCGCCTGGTCGAGCTGGTGCACGAGGCCCCCGGCCTGGGCATTCCGCGGCTGCTCGCCTCGCCGGCCATCTATTTTGCCTATCGCGACCATAGCCGCGCGTTCGAATCAGTCGGCCTGTGGGATTGGGACAGCTCGCCCGTGACGGTGACCGGATCGGGAGAGCCGGAGGCCGTCCCGAGTGTCGAGGTGACGCACGAGGTTCTGCCGATCCTGGGAGGCGACCCGATCGCCGGACGCGGCTTCACGGAGGCCGACGACCTCCCGGGAAGCGTGCCGACCGCGATCATTTCCTATGGCTACTGGCAGCGCCATTTCGGCGGCGTCGATCCCCTCACACAGACGCTGGTCGTGGACGGCATTGCGCGCCAGGTGATCGGCGTGCTGCCGCAGGCGTTCAGGTTCTTCGATTACCCCGCCGACATCTTCTATCCCCGGCAGCCGGTTCGGGCCACCGCCGCGTTTCCGTCTTTCGACGGACGCGGGATTGCGCGCGTGAAGCCGGGTGTCACGCTCCGTGACGCGAACGCGGATGTGGCCCGGATGATCCCGCTTCTGATGGAGGAATTCGGCCAGCCCGGAGCGCGCTGGGGGGATGCCCAGTTCGGGCCGAATCTCAGGTGGCTGAAAGACAGCGTCGTCGGCAACCTCGGCGACACGCTGTGGCTCCTGATGGGCACGATCGGCCTGCTGCTGGCGATCGCGTGCGCCAACGTGTCGAATCTGGTGCTGGTGCGCACGCAGGCGCGGCGGCCGGAACTGGCCATCCGAAGCGCGCTCGGCGCCGGATCGACCGCCATCGCGCGGGTGGTGTTCACGGAAAGCGCGCTCCTGGGACTCGCCGGCGGCGTGGCTGGCGTGGCCGTCGCCTATCTCTGCCTGCCGCTTCTGCTCTCACTCGGCGGACGCGACTTGCCTCAGATCATGACGGTGGCGATCGATCGCACCGTCCTGCTGGTGACGCTGGGCACGTCTGTGCTTGCCACCCTTGTGTTCGCGCTGATCCCGGTCCTGCACTTCGGGTTGTCGCGCCTTCAACTTGCGGACGCACTGCCCCGGGGCGGGCGATGGATCGCTGGCGGACAGCACGGCAACCGGGCACGGCATCTTCTGCTCGTCGCGCAGGTGGCGCTGGCGCTGGTGCTGCTCATCGGTTCCGGGCTGATGATCCGGACGTTCGTGACGCTGCGCCACGTGGATGCCGGTTTCCGGGATCCCGATCAAGTCTTGACGTTTCAGCTCGCGATTCCCACAGCGGCCGCACCGGAAGCCGGGCGAACCGGGCTGCCGACACCAGAACAGGCGCTGCGAATGAGGCAGTCGATCCTGGAACGGCTCGCTGCTGTTCCCGGCGTGGAGTCGGCCGGGTTTTCCGGATTCAACGATGGCCTGCCTCTCGATGGGGACGGGCGGTCCAGCTACGTCTACGCCGAGGGCACGGCCGCGGCCGACGGTGTCGCGTCGCCGCGCGAGCTCCAGTTCGTCTCGCCGCATTTCTTCGAAACGCTGCGCACGCGGCTGATAGCTGGCCGGACCTTCGATTGGACCGACGTGTATCAGAGCCGCCGCGTTGCGTTGGTGTCGGAGAACCTGGCCCGGGCGGAGTGGGGATCGGCCGGCGCCGCATTGGGAAAGCGGATCGGTCCTGGCCGAACGGACCCCTGGTCCGAAGTGGTGGGCGTCATGGAGGACGTTCATCACCACGGGTTGAACCTGCCCGCGCCGGAGACGGCGATCTTTCCCGTCGTCCCGAGTGACACAGCATCGTTCGTGATCCGCAGCGACCGCGTCGGCACGACGGGCTTTCTGGACGATCTCCGGAATGCCGTCTGGTCGGTGAACGCGAGCCTGTCGCCGGCCGGTGTCCAGACTCTGGGCGACCTCTATCACCGTTCGATGGCACGGACGTCCATGACGCTGCAGTTGCTCGCGATCACCGGCACGATGGCACTCGTCCTGGGCCTGATCGGCGTGTACGGCATCGTGAGCTACGCGATTTCGCAGCGCCGCCGCGAGATCGGGATCCGCCTCGCGCTCGGCGCGCGACACGGGGAAGTCCGGCGGATGTTCGTCCGCCAGGCATTGGCCCTGGTCGGCGCCGGCGTCGCCATCGGCCTGGGCGCCGCCGCGGGGCTGACGCGCCTGATGAAGTCACAGCTGTTCGGCGTGAGTCCCCTCGATCCGTGGACCCACCTGTCCGTAGCGCTGGTTCTGCTGGCGGCTGCCGCCCTGGCCAGCTACCTCTCAGCCCGGCGGGCGTCCGCATTGGATCCGGTGGACGTCCTGAGGGGAGAGTGACGACGCGCGTGCGGAGAAAGGCCGGGGGCCATGGATGACACGCACCGAACACGGATCACTGCCGCCGTTGACGAGGCGATGGACTCGGTCGAGCGAGCGGAGCGTGCGAGAGACTGACACGCGTGCCGAGCGCGGCGCCGCCGCAAGGAAGATGAGACCGCCAACGGCGTGCGGCCATCCTTCAAACGCTTGACGCGAAGAAAGATCACGGCACGCGAGAAAACGCTTGACTCGTGACGGCGCACCTGACTGTGGAGAATCATCTCGAGGTTCTTGACGCCGCGCGCCACAAGAGCAAGCGAACCAGACCACTCAACGCCGGGAACCTCACTCCGCGCGCAGCGCCGCCACAGGATCCACGCGCGACGCCCGGCGCGCCGGGATCCACGCGGCGAGGCACGCCGCGACGCCGAGCAGGAGGGCCACAGCGGCAAACGTCGCCGGCTCGGTCGGCCGCGTGTCGAACAGAAACGTCGCAATGACGCGCGTCGCGAGCGCGGCGCCGCCAAGGCCGGAAACAATCCCGATCCCAACCGGCCAAAGCGAATCCCGGACCATCGTGCGCACGACCTGCGCGGGACGCGCGCCGAACGCCATCCGGACGCCGATCTCCTGTGTGCGACGCGCGACCGCATACGCGGTCATGCCGAAGATCCCGACGAGCGAAAGCAGCAGCCCGAGTCCGCCGAGCAGGCCGAGCAGCACCGTGCGGCGGCGAGGCGTGACGACCCGATCGTCGAACCAGTCGGAGCCGCGCCTGATGCGATCGACGACAACCCGGGGGCCGACGCCCCGTGCGGCCTGACGCACGGCACTCCCGAGCGCCGGCGCTCCCTCGCGCGACCGCACGGTAATCATCATCGGACGTGCCTCTCCGATGCCGAACGCGAGATACACCTCGGGCTCCGCCGGCCAGAGCGGTCCCGAATGACGGACGTTGCCCACGATGCCGAGCACCACGTATTCGGCCTTGGCGACTTCGAAGCGGCGTCCGATGGCGGAGCCGCGCGGGAACATCTCCGCGGCGGCCTTCTCGTTGAGCATCGACGGCGCCGGCGCGCCCCGATCCGACGCCGCCGGAAAGCGCCCCTGCTTCAGACGAAACCCGACCGCCTCGAAGTAGCCGGGCACGAAGCGCCTGATGTTGACCGACATCCGCTGGCCTTCGACGATCGCGCGGGTCATCGTCGATCCGCCGGCGAGCGGCACGTGGTCGCTGGCCCCAGCGGCCTCGACGCCCGGCACGTTCCGCAGCGATTCAACGAGCGCCGGGTAGTACTGCTTCAACGTCGCGTCGTCCGGGTTCACCGGGACGACCTCCATGGTCAGGAACGACTCGGGGTCGAATCCGACATCGATCGCGGTCAGGTGGCTGAAGCTGCGAATCATCAGCCCGGCGCCGGCCAGGAGCACGAGCGCGAGCGCCACCTCGATCGCGATCAGCGCCTGTCCGCCGCGGCGCGACAGCGCGGAACCCTGACGACGCCCCGCGTGTGAAAGCGCGTCGGTCACGCGGACGCCCGACAGGCGGATCGCGGGCACGAGCCCAAAGCACGTCCCGGTCGCGAGCGAGAGTCCGGCGGCAAACGCGAGCACGCGCAGATTGAGCGTGACTGGTGAGTTCGAGGGCAACGACAGCGGAATGTTCGCGACCAGCACATCGAGCGAGATCCAGGCCAGCAGAAGTCCAACCGCTCCGCCTGCCACCGAGAGGACGACGCTCTCGGTCAGCAGTTGACGGAAGAGCCGCGCGCGTCCGGCGCCGATGGACGCGCGGATCGCCAGCTCCGGCCGGCGCGCCGCCCCCCTCGCAAGGAGAAGTCCGGCGACGTTGATGCACGCGATCAGCAGGATGAACCCCACCGCCGCCGTCAGGATCTTCGTCGTGGTGAAGTATCCCGCCGTCGTCGACTCATAGAGCGACTCGAGGCGCACCGTCCCTGCCTCGCGCCCCTGTTCGCGGTCGAGCCGCGCCGTCAGTTCGGCAAGCGTCCGCTGGGCCTCTTCGATGTCGATCCCCGGCCGCATCCGTCCATAGGTCGACGCACCCGATCCACGCTGCGTGAATACGGAGTCCGGGGGCTGCAGGGGCCGCCAGACCTTTGACTTGGCGTAGAACCCCTGGGGCAGGACCCCGACAATCGTCGCCGGTTGGTTGTCGAGACGGACGGTCGTGCCGACGATCGCGCGATCTCCGCCGAATCGGCTGCGCCAGAAGTCGTAGCCGAGGATGACGACCGGCGGCGCGCCGCGATGCATGTCCTCCGGGCCGAAGCCCCTGCCGAGAAACGGCTGCACGCCATGCAGACTCAGGTAACCGTCCGAGATGTGGAGCACCCTGACGCGCTCGGGTTGGGGACCGTCCAGGACGGCTGGCCGGATCGCGTTCCGCCAGACGGCCACGTGCGAGAAGATCCGGCCATCCTCCTGCCAGTCGCGCACGTCCTCCATGCCCGGACCCATTCGCGACAGGTGGCCGTTCGACCGGCGAACCTCGATGTCGATGTCAACGAGGCGATCGGGATTGGGATAGGGCAGCGGCCGCAGCAGAGCGGCATCGACGACGCTGAAGATGGCCGTCGAGCCGCCGATCCCCAGCGCAAGCGTGAGGACGGCGACGAGCGAGAAGCCTGGCTGCCGCAGCAGCAGCCGGCAACCGAGCCGGAGATCCCGGACGAGCGTTTCCATGTCGCCTCAGGCGAAGGGGTCAGGCAGGGCTGAAGCCCTGCGCAACAGGTTTCGTGAAGATTACTCCGAGTCGTCTCCGGGCGAAGGGGTCAGGCAGGGCTGAAGCCCTGCGCAACAGGTTTCGTGAAGATTACTCCGAGTCGTCTCCGGCGAAGGGGTCAGGCAGGGCTGAAGCCCTGCGCAACAGGTTTCGTGAAGATTACCCCGACGAGCCCGACCTCTTGTACAATCAACTCAATGGAATCTGTCCTCACCTTCGCGGTGTTCCTCGTCGTCTGGTACGCGCTGCAGGTGTGGCTGCTGCCGAAAATGGGCGTGCCTACCTGATCGGTGCCCCACCCGCGCCGGTCGGCGCGGTCCGAAAGCGACGTCGCACCGAACGACCCGCACTGCTGATCCGTTCACGAAAGAAGCTCCGCCATGCAAGACCCGACGTACGGCCACACCGTCCATCTGCCGGGCGTTCCGTTCGACACCGCACGCCAGCGGATCACCGACGCGCTGAAGGAGCAAGGCTTCGGCGTGCTCACCGAGATTGACGTCAAGGCCACGATGAAGGCCAAGCTCGACGCCGATTTCCGGCGCTACGTCATCCTCGGCGCCTGCAACCCGACCCTCGCGCACAAGGCGCTCACCGCGGACATCGGCATCGGCCTGCTCCTGCCGTGCAACGTCTGCGTGTGGGAAGACGAGGGCGGCAGCGTCGTGTCGGTGATTCGTCCGGACGCGATGTTCAGCGTCGTGAAGACGCCGGGCCTCGAGCCGGTCGTCAACGAAGCAGACCAGCGCCTCCGGAACGCCCTGGACCGGGTGCGTCCGGAGGCGTGAGCTCGTACTCCTTGGGCGGCTCCGCGCCCATCAGATATCTGACGAAATAATCCCACCGCCGCCGCGTCATGTAGTTGCTGAACGGGCCGTAGCCGTGCGCCTGGTTCGGCATCATGATCAGATCGAAGTCCCTGTTCGCCTTGATCAGGGCTTCGACGACGAGCAGGGTGTTCTCGGGCGGCACGTTGCTGTCGATCGTGCCGTGCGCGAGCAGGAGGTGCCCCTTCAGGTTCTTCGCGAAGTTCTGGTTCGCCTGGCTGTCGTAGTTGCTCGTGCCGTCCGGCTTCTTCTCGAGCAGGCCCACCCACTTCTCCGCCCAGTCGTCCTCGTACACGCGGTTGTCGTGATTCCCTGATTCCGAGATGCCCACCTTGAAGAAGTCGGGGTAGTGGAACATCGCGGAGCCCGTCGCGAAGCCGCCGCCCGAATGTCCCCAGATGCCCGCCCGATCGATATCGATGTACGGGTGCTTGGCCGCGAGCTGCTTCATGCCGGTGACCTGGTCCGGCAGCGTGTTGTCGGCCATGTCGCCGTAATACGCCTCGTGGAATTTCTTCGATCGCCACGGCGTGCCCATGCCGTCGATCTCGACGACGATGAAGCCGAGCTCGGCGAGCGCCTGCGAATCGCCGCGCGCCGCAGAGAAGCTGCGGCCCCCGACGCTGCCGGTCTGCGGGCCCGGATAGATGTGATTGACGATCGGATACTTGCGCCCCGGCTCGAGCGTCGTCGGCCGATACATCAACCCGTGAAGATCGGTCTGGCCGTCGCGTGCCTTGACGGTGATCGGCGTCGGCGGCTTCCAGCCGGTGGCGACGAGCTTCGTGATGTCCGCCTTCTCGAGATCGAGGATCAGCGTGCCGCCGGCGTCGCGCAGGACGGCGACCGCGGGCACGTCGGGCTTCGAGTAGCTGTCGACGAAGTACTTGCCGGACTCCGCCAGCGAGATGTCGTGGTTCGCATCCTCCGGCGTCAGCAGCGCCAGGTTTCGGCCGTCCATGCCAATCCTGTAGAAGTGCGTGAAGTACGGATCGCGCCCCTTTTCCTTGCCGACGCCCTGGAAGAAGAGCACGCGGTTCTTTTCGTCCACGCGCAGGAGCTGCGTGACGTTGCCTTCACCGGCCGTGATCTGCTGCTTGAGTTTGCCGGTCTGGAGATCGTGGAGATAGAGCTGCCCCCAGTTGTCGCGCTCGGAGAACCAGATCACCTCGTTCGACGCCGGGAGGTAGCGCCAGTTGATGCGGCCGTTGCCGGACTCGAAGAACGTCGGGACGGTTTCCTCGAGCACGTCGCGCACGGCGCCCGTTGCCGCATCGGCCACGCGAAGCCACGTCTTCTTGTGATCGCGCGAGGTCGAGGCGAACGCCAGGTTCGATGAATCGGGGTTCCACTGCACGTCTTCCCATTGATTGCCGCGGCACGCCAGGTTGTCGCAGAGCGTGGAGCGGTGCTGGTCCGGGTCCATCTTGAACCGAACGACCTTCGGCGCGTCCACGTCGATGACGACGCGGTGGATCATCGAGACGACCCGGTCGCCGGGCAGCGGGTACTTCCACGCCTGGAGCTCGGGGTGGCCGACCTTCGTCGTGACCAGGTACCACTCGCCGACGTTGCGCTGATCCTGCTGGAACGTGGCGACCTTCTTCGAGTCGGGCGACCACATGACGATGGGCCGGTCGCTCTTCGTCCATCCCGCGTTGTCGGTCGCGTATCCGAAGTCCTTGACGCCGTCCGAGGTCAGCGGTGTTTCCTTGCGCGTCGCGACATCGCGCACCCACAGGTTCCAGTCACGGATGAAGACGGCGCGCTTGCCGTCGGGCGAGACGACGTCGTTGCGCGGCGCGGCCGCGCCACGCCCGCCGCCCTGGCCGCCGCGCCCTCCGCGCCCCGCCGTCCTGCGCGCCTCGGCGCACGCGGGCAGGTCGCACGCCGACTTCGTGCCTTTCGACGCGTCGACGAGCACCGTCTCGGGGCCGGCTGCCGTCGTGACCGCATACCAGAACCGATCGTCGGGCAGCCACGTCGGGCGGACGCCGCTGCGATACACAAGGGGCGTGGTGTTGTAGCCCATGAACTTCTCGGCGCGCGCGTAGTCGGCGGCGGTCAGCGCCGCCGGTGCGACGGCGCGGTCACGCGAGGCGGCCGGCTGGCCGGGCCGGCCGCTTCGCTGCTGCGCGGAGCCGACGGCAACCGCGAATTCGGCAACGCAAATGGCGGCCAGCAGGCCGGTGCGGTGTCGGGCGACAAAAGAAACCATGCGTAGATCCTCCAGGCAATGGCTGAACGCTGCATTCTATCCCGCAGGCCGGGTCCCCAGAAACAAGAGCAGGGGAGGAAGAGAGGCGGTCACACGGAGGCACGGCGGGCACGGAGACGCACGGAGCTGATGCCGGTCTGGCGCCGGCCCTCGGCAGCCTCGGGCCGGCGTTAGAGGTGCGTTAGAGGGGGCCTGAGATCCACAAACACAAGCACGCGACAACCGCGGGCGTGTTTGTGTTTGCGGATCTCAGACCCCCTCACCGCGCGAAGCGCGGCCAGACCGGCAGCACCAATGAGAATGGCGGTCTTCGTGCCCTTCGTGCAATGAAAGCCGTCGGCGCGTTCAGCGTGACAGTCTTCGGCGCCCTTCGTGCAGCGATGCCCTCGGCGCGTGCAGCGTGACAGTCTTCGAGTTCCGGGTAGAATGCCGCATGCTCAGGACACCTCAACTGAAGAGTCATGGCTCGGTCGCCTTTGCAGTGGGCATTCTCCTGCTTGCGGGCCGGCCGGGTGCGCAGCAGGCCCCGGCCGGGGCCGATGAGGTCCGGGCGCAGTACACCAAGTACGAGTACAGGGTCCCGATGCGGGACGGCGTGCGCCTCTTCACCTCTATATATGCGCCGAAGGACACGTCCGAGAAGTACCCGTTCCTCTTGACGAGGACGCCGTACAACGTCGCGCCATACGGCGTCGATCAGTACCGCGCGTCGCTCGGGCCCTCCGAGCACTTCCAGAAGGAGCGCTTCATCTTCGTCTACCAGGACGCGCGCGGCCGCTACATGTCAGAGGGGGAGTTCCAGCAGGTTCGCCCATACATCCCCGTCAAGAAGACGTCGAAGGACGTGGACGAGAGCAGCGACGCCTCCGACACGATCGAGTGGCTGCTGAAGAACGTGCCGAACAACAACGGCCGCGTCGGGATGGTCGGCGTGTCGCAGCCCGGCTTCCACGTGGCTGCCAGCATCATCGACTCGCACCCGGCGCTGAAGGCCGCCTCGCCGCAGGCGCCCACCGCCGACTACTACATGGGCGACGACGTGTATCACAACGGCGCGTTCATGCTGGGGGCGAACTTCGGGTTCTACTCGGGATTCGTGCCGCGCCCCGATGGGCCCACGCCGCCAAAGCCTGCAATCCGCTTCGATCCCGGCACGCCGGACGCGTACGACTTTCTGCTGCACGCGCCGCCGCTCTCGCGCATGAACCAGGAGCTGTTCGGGGGAGCTGCCGCGTACTGGCAGGAAATCGTCGATCACACGACCTACGACGACTTCTGGAAGAAACGCTCCGTCTGGAAGTTCATGGACAACGTGAAGTGCGCGGTCCTGAACGTCGGCGGATGGTTCGACGCCGAGGATCCGCTCGGGCCGCTCCGCGTGTATCGATCCGTGGAGCGGAAGAACCCCGCCACGCCGAACATGCTCGTCATGGGCCCGTGGTCGCACGGCGGGTGGGGCCGCGGTCCGGGCGACCGGCTCGGCAACCTGAACTTCTCGGTGAAGACCGGCGAGTTCTTCCGCGAGCGCATTCAATTCCCGTTCTTCGTGAAGTACCTGAAGGACAAGACAGTCGATCTGCCGGAAGCCTGGATGTTTCTGACCGGCATCAACGAGTGGCGGCGGCACACCGAGTGGCCGCCGAAGGACGCAAAGCCGCTCACACTGAGCTTCGCCCTTGACGGACGGCTCGCAGACAACGCCCAACTCCCAACTTCCAACTCCCAACTCCCGAGCTCTCAAACTGCCAACTCCAAACTTCAGACTCCCAACTCCCAACGCCCAACTCCCAACCCCACAACGTACGACGAGTACGTGAGCGATCCGAATCATCCGGTGCCGTACGTCGGATACATCGTCCCGGGGATAACAGGCGACTACATGACCGAGGATCAGCGATTTGCCTCGCAGAGGCCGGACGTGCTGGTCTATCAGACCGGGCCGCTCGACGCCGATCTCGTGATCGCCGGGCCGGTGAAGGTCGATCTCACCGTGTCCACCTCAGGCACCGACTCGGACTTCGTCGTCAAGCTCATAGATGTGTACCCCGGCGACTACCCGACGCCGCTCCCGCCGCAAGGGCAGCGGCCGCCGTCGAATGCGGTGAAGATGGGCGGGTACCAGCAGCTCGTGCGCGGCGAGCCGTTTCGCGGGAAATACCGCAACAGCTTCGAGAAGCCGGAGCCGTTCGTGCCCGGCCAGGCGACGTCGATCCGTTACGAGCTGCCGGACGTCTACCATGCGTTCCGCAAGGGACACCGCGTCATGGTGCAGATCCAGAGCTCGTGGTTTCCGCTCGTCGATCGCAATCCGCAGAAGTTCATGGAGATCCCAAGAGCTTCGGCCGCGGACTTCCAGAGAGCGACCGAGCGCGTGTTCCATGGATCGTCCATTACCGTGCTGGTAGACGAGGGCGCACGAATAAAGTAGATCGGGGCTCGGGGCCCGGGGCTCGGGGCTCGGGGCTCGGGGCTCGTAGCTGGAAGCTGGGAGCTGGGAGCTGGAAGCTGGAAACTGGAAGCTGTAGATCAGGAGAACGTCCAATGCGATTGGTTCGCCGCCTCGCCATCTTCGTCGTTGTCGTCGCCGGAGCGATTGTCCTCGGGCGTGCCGCACCGATTGCGGGGCAGGCGCAGGCGTCCATCGCGCCGAGCCTGTACTCCGGTCTGCACTGGCGTCTCATCGGGCCGTTCCGCGGCGGGCGCGTGAACGGGGTGACCGGCGTGCCGGGCCAGCCGCACACGTTCTACTTCGGATCGGTGGGCGGAGGGCTGTGGAAGACGACGAACGCGGGACGCACGTGGCTGCCGATTTTCGACTCGCAGCCGATTGCCTCCATCGGCGCCGTCACCGTCGCCCCGTCGAATCCGTCCGTCGTCTACGTTGGCACGGGCGAAGCCGACATGCGATCGCAGATCAGCTACGGCAACGGGATGTACAAATCGTCGGATGCGGGGAAGACGTGGACGCATATCGGCCTGGACGACACGCGGCAGATCGCGCGCGTGGCGGTCGATCCGAGGAACGCGAACGTCGTGTTCGTGGCCGCGCTCGGTCACGTGTACGGACCGAACCCGGATCGCGGCGTGTTCCGCTCGCGCGACGGCGGGGCGACGTGGCAGAAGGTCCTTTTCAAGAACGAGAACGTCGGCGCGGCCGACGTGGCAGTCGATCCGAGGAACCCGCAGGTTGTCTATGCGAGTCTGTGGAGCACCCGGCGTCCGCCGTGGAGCATCTACCCGCCGTCCTACGGACCCGGGAGCGGCCTTTACAAGTCGATTGACGGCGGCACGACGTGGAAACAGTTGACGGCAGGGCTGCCCGCCGAAGGTGTCGGCCGCATCGGCATCGCGATCGCGGCGAGCAGGCCCGCGCGTGTCTACGCGATCGTCGACGCGAAGGCAGGTGGACTGTATCGCTCGGAAGACGCCGGCGCGACGTGGGCGAAGATCTCCGGCGAGCAGCGTCTCTGGGGGCGCGGCTGGTACTTCTGCAAGATCTCCGTCGATCCGAAAAACCCCGACCTCGTCTACGTGCCCAACACCGCGCTCTATCGATCGCGCGACGGAGGGAAGACGTGGGGCGCGCCCATCAAGGGATCGCCGGGCGGCGACGACTACATGGGCCTGTGGATCAACCCCGCCGACTCGAACCTGATGATCCTTGCGAGCGACCAGGGCGCGATCGTCAGCCTCGACGGCACGGCGGACATTCCCACGTGGAGCTCCTGGCTGAACCAGCCGACCGCGCAGCTCTATCACGTAGCTCCGGATTATCGCTTCCCCTATTGGGCCACCGGCGCGCAGCAGGACAGCGGCGCGGTCGCGGTCGCCTCGCGCGCGAAGTTCGCGGGCATCTCGATGCGCGACTGGGCACCGGCGTGCGCGGGCGGGGAGGCCGGCTACACGGCGCCCGATCCGCTCCATCCGGAGATTCTCTTCGGCGGCACCGTGAGCTGGTGCAACGTCCCGACCGGCCAGTCGAAGAATGTGTCGCCCGAGCGCGGCATGTCCGAGCCGGCCCGCCATACCTGGACGCTGCCGCTCGTGTTCTCCGCGGCGGACCCGCACGCTCTGTATTTCGGCAACCAGTTCCTCTTCAAGACGACCGACAGCGGCGAGCACTGGACACAGATCAGCCAGGACCTCACGCGCGAGGATCCCGGCGTGCCGCCCAACCTGGACGAGGCGACGGCCGCCGATGCGCCGCAGGGCAAGCGCCGCGGTGTCATCTATACCATCGCGCCGTCGCCGCTCGGCGCGCCGCTCCTCTGGGTCGGAACAGACGACGGACTGATCCACGTGACGGAGGATGACGGGAAGACGTGGCGGAACGTGACGCCGCCCGAGCTGACGCCGTGGAGCAAGGTGGTGATGATGGACGCGTCGCACTTCGACGCGAACGAGGCCTACGCGGCGATCGATCGGCATCGCCTGACCGACAACGAGCCGCACGTCTATCGCACGAAGGATGGCGGCAAGAGCTGGCAGCAGATCGTCAAGGGACTGCCGGCCGGCGTCTACATGCAGACGGTGAAGGAGGATCCGAAGCGCCGCGGCCTGCTGTTCGCGGGCACGGAGCTGGGTGTGTTCGTGTCGTTCAACGACGGCGACGACTGGCAGTCGCTGCAGTTGAACCTGCCGCCGGTGTCGGTGCGCGACATCGCGATCAAGGACAACGATCTCATCGTCGCCACGCACGGGCGCGGGTTCTGGGTGATCGACGACATCAGCGCCTTGCGCCAGGCGGACGCGACGGTGGCGGGCGCGAACGCGTTCCTGTTCAAGCCGTCCGAGGCCGTGCAGTTGCCGCCCGGCAGCGACAACGGCACGCCGACGCAGAAGGACGAGGCGCAGGCGGAAAACCCGCCGAACGGCGCCATCATTGATTACTACCTGAAATCCGGCGCCACCGGTCCGGTCGTCATCGAGATCCTCGATGCCTCCGGCGTGACGGTGCGCCGCTATGCGAGCGACGATCCGCGCACGCCGGTCAACCCCGATACGCTGACCGTGTCGATGCTGTGGGCGCCGTCGCCTGTCGCGATGCCGACGAGTGCCGGCATGCACCGGTGGGTGTGGGATTTCCGTCCGACACCGGCGCCGGGCGGCCGCGGCGGTGGCGGCGGCGGGCGGGGCGGAGCACCCGCAGCGCAACCGGGCTCATACACGGTCAGATTGACGGTCGACGGCAACACCTATACGCAGGCGCTCGTTGTGAAAGGGGATCCGCGCCGGTGAAATGTCGAAACTGGAATGTAGAACGTAGAATGCAGGTCTTTGTCTAGCGTACGGAGGTGTCGGGCGAATAGTGTCCCGCTGTCACGCTGCACTCCCTTGACATCTGCGGCCGTACTGTCCTACTGTAATATGACAGTAGGCCGCAGTGCTGTTTCAACTCAACTTCAAGTCCGCGAAGCCCGTCTACCTGCAGCTCGTCGATCAGGTGAAGGCGGCGACCGCGTCCGGCGTCCTGCGGACCGGTGAGTCGCTCCCCGGCATCCGGCCGCTCTCCGAGGAGCTCCGGGTCAACCGCAACACGGTCGCGAAGGCCTACACGCAGCTCGAGTCCGAGGGGATCATCGAGACGCAGGCGGGCCGCGGCTGTTTCGTCAAAACCGCGCAGTCGCCATTGAAGAAGGACGCGCGCCGCCGGCTCGTCGTCGATCGGATCGACGAGGCGATCGTCGAGGCGCATCATCTCCAGGTGTCCCGCGCGGAGTTCCTGGATCTCGTCACGGAGCGTTTCGACGCGCTCGCCGTCCGCCAGAAGGCGAACGACGCGCAGAGGCAGGGGGCTTCATGAGCGACACGACCGCCGCGCCCGTGATCGACATCGCGAACCTGAGTTACGCGTACGGCCGGAAGGACGCGGTCCACGATCTCAGCCTCTCGGTGGCCCCCGGGCGCTGCTACGGGCTGTTCGGCAGGAACGGGGCGGGCAAGACGACGACGATGCGGTGCCTGCTGAACCTGCTGCGGCCGCGCGGGGGCCGCGTGCGGATGTTCGGCCTCGATCCGGCGCAGCACGAAGTGGAGGTCAAGCGGCGGATCGCGTTCGTGCCCGACGCGGTCGCGTTCTACCCGTGGATGACGGTACGCGAGACGCTGGACTACGTCGCGTCGTTCCGATCGCGCTGGAACCGTGACACCGAGCGCGACCTCCTGAAGCGGTTCAGGCTCGACGAGTCGCAGAAGACCGGCGCGCTCTCGCGCGGGCAGCGCACGCAGGTGGCGCTCATCGCGGCAATCTGTCCGGAGCCCGAGCTGCTGCTGCTCGACGAGCCCACGTCGGGGCTCGATCCCATCGTCCGCCGCGAGTTCATCGAGACGGTGATCGGCGCGTACCAGGACGCGGATCCGGCCAACCGCACGATCTTCGTCTCGACGCATCTCATCGCGGAGTTCGAGGGGCTGATCGACGAGTTCACGATCATGGACGAGGGGCGCGCGGTGCTGTCGCTCGAAGCGGACCGGGCGCGGGAGCGGTACCAGCGCATCCGTGCGCGCTTTGCGGGCCCGGCGCCGGAGCTCGCCCTCGCCGGGGCGCTTCGCGTGCGGCGGCACGAGCGCGAGCTGGATGTCCTCGCTTCGAGTGACACCGCGCGGCTGCTCGACGAGATCCGGGGCTCGTCGCCAGAGTCCTGTTCGACCGAGTCGTTGTCGCTCGAGGAAGTGTTCGTGGCGGCGCTGCAATGACGGCTGGCAGCAGGCAGCAGGCGGCGGGCAGCGGGCAGCGGGCAGCAGGCAGCAGGCAGCAGGCAGCGAGACACACTGCCAGCCGCCAGCTGCCAGCTGCCCGCTGACAGGGAACAGGTGATGCTGACACGCGCCCTGAAAGAACTTCGCGTGCTGATGCCCCCGGCGGGGCTGATCGTGGGAGCCGCGATCCTGGCGATGGTGGGCGGCCACTCGCACACGCGCGCGATCTTCGGTCTGGCGGTGCGCGTGCTGCTGCTGTCCTTCTTCGTGGGCATGGCCATGCTGGCGGCCACCTCGTTCGGCAGCGAGTTCCAGCAGCGCACGCTGGTGCTGCTCCTCAGCCAGCCGATCGCGCGCACGCGCGTCTGGTTCGAGAAGTGGGCGGCGCTCGTCTCGGTCGCCTGCGCGGTCGTGGCGTTCCAGTACGCGGTCGTCCGCCTCGGGCCTCTGGCGATCGGCGAGCAGCCGATGGGCCCGGAGCTGTTGTATCTGATCGCGATCCTCTGCTCGGCGCCGTTGTGGACGCTGGTCGCGCGATCGACGATCGGCGGCCTGGCGTTCAGCATGGCCGCGCTGTTCCTGCTCATGCTGGCGCAGGGGTTTGCGCTCTCACAACTGCAAGGACGGCCGATCGACCCCTTCGCCGCGACGCCGCCGACGATCGCCATCCAGCTCGCGTATGCCGCCGTCACGTTCTGGCTCGGTTGGCGGATGTTCACGCGCTTCCAGGTCACCGACGCCGCGTACGGCGATCAGTCGTCGTCTGTTGGCGGCGCGACGTGGTCGGTTCTGCGTGCACGCCCGGCCGGCGCCATTCGAAATCTGGTGTGCAAGGAACTCTTGTTGCATCGGCCGACGATTCTCGTCGCGGCGCTCTTTTCCGGGTGCTGGCTCATTGCCGTCGCGTTCTTTGGATTGCAGCCGCTGATGCCGCCGCGGCCGCGCATCGCCCTTAACGTGTTCTTTTTTCTGCTCATGTTTTACGTCCCGCTCGCGATCATGCTCGCCGGCGCGGTAGGGGTGGGGGAGGAGGCCACCGTCGGCGTTCGCCAGTGGCATATGACGCTGCCGGTGTCCGCCCGTGTGCAGTGGGGGGTGAAGCTCGCGGTCTCACTGCTGCTCGGAGCCGTCCTCGTGATTGCGCTACCGTCCGCGCTCGCCACGATCGCCTGGGCGGCGCCGGACATGCAACGGGATATCTTCGATGCGGTGTCACAGCCGAGGGTGTGGGTGACCGTCGGCCTGGCGATCGTGCTCAGCTTCTGGGCGGCCACACTCGTCGGCCACACGATCCGAGCGGCCGTTGCCGTGGGGCTGTTCCTTCCCGCCCTCGTCGCGACCGGCTGGATTGCGTTCTGGGGAAGCGAGGTTCTGGGGCGGTTCGCGGGGAATCTATGGACCGCCGTCATGGTTCGATTTCAGCTACCGCCTGATTATCCGTACCTCTACCCGTATCTTCGGACGATGCCCACCACGATTGCGGTGACCATCGCGGCCGTCGGCACGGGCCTCGCGCTTCACCAGAGTTTCGTGGCGTTCAGGGGCGTGCAGACGGATGCGCGCACGATACGGCGGTACGCGGGCCAGTTGCTCGGCGCGATGGGACTCATTGCGCTGTGCTGGGGCACTTTCCTGTTCGCGTGGACCCGGCAGTTCGTTTCCCCTCCTGTCAAAGAGGTGCGAGCCGCCGCGCAGGCGGTGCTCCAGGCGGAACCGGACCGGCCTCGCCGCTATGAACGCAGCATCGCCCTGAGCGAGCTCGACGCTACGGGTGCGCTGTCGCCCCGGACGAAGCGCTGGCTGAGCAACACGCGCATCGTTGCCACGCGCGGAGGAGGAGACTCCAAGGGCCAACGGTACTACTTCCTGTCGATTTCCTTCCCGCACGAGCGGAGGTACAGGGATCTCGTCCACACAGTTCCGGACACGCATCAATGATCGGCGTCTCTCCCGCTGGCCGGGCGACCAGGAATCGGCAGGAGCAGGGGAGGAGGGAAGGCGTGTCGACCTTCACACGGAGGCACGGAGATCACGGAGACGCGCGGAGTGGACGCCGGTCTGGCGCCGGCCTGCGGTCATTCTCCAGGCCGGCATAGAGAGGATCTGAGATCCGCAGATGCAAACACGCGGAACGCTCAGGCGTGCTTGCATCTGTGGATCTCAGATCCTCTCAGCGCGCGACGCGCTGCCAGACCGGCTGCTCGCGCATGCTGCGTGCAAGCCTCCCTTTCCTCTCTTCCTCCTGTCGCATGTTGTCTACCGTCTACGTTGTAGCTTGTTGCTGCTGCAAATCTCATCGTTGAATTTCGCAGCACCGTTTCTCCTCATCGGCTTTCCGTCACTCTCTCAGAAAACCGGCAGCGATCTCACCGACGATCTCCCGTCATCCTGTTGAATCGTTCGGGAATTCAACGATCGCATGCTCCACACGCGTGGTCTGTGGCTTGCTCTCTGGACGAGCCGGGAGCGGCAACGTCCGCGGCTCCCTCCTTCATAAAGTGCGGGAGTGCGCTTATATGCGATCAATCGTCATGCGAGCAGGACTGGCCATCGCAGGTCTCGTTGCGGTCGTCGGTCTCATCGGAACGGCCCATCCGACGGCCGCCAGACCCCAGGCCGCGAAGGCGGGGGCGCCGCAACAGAGCGTTGCCGCGAACTACGTCGGTGAAGAGACCTGCCTGACCTGTCACGAAGGACAGGCCTACAAAGGCACCGCGCACGCGCTGAAGTCGAACGCGAAGACTCCGGCGGCCATGCACGGCTGCGAGAGCTGCCACGGCGGTGGCAAGGACCACGTCGAAGGCGGCGGCGACAAGGCCAAGATCGTCAACCCCAAGACCCTGGACGCCAGCGCGGCGAGCGACACGTGCACGTCGTGCCACAACCGCTCGGCGCACGCGCTCTGGGACGGCAGCCAGCACGACCAGCGCAAGGTCGGCTGCCTGAGCTGCCACAGCGTCCACAGCTCCAAGGGGGAGAAGCAGCTCAACGCCACGAACGAGGCTCAGATCTGCGCGAGCTGCCACAAGAACATCACCAACAAGCAGCACCGGTTCAATCACATGCCGGTCCGCGAAGACAAGCTGCAGTGCTCGTCGTGCCACAACGTGCATGGCTCCACCAACGTCAAGCTGCTCAAGGCGGGCACGACGGTGGACGAGAGCTGCACGAGCTGCCACCAGGAGAAGCGCGGCCCGTATCTCTGGGAGCACGCGCCCGTGGCCGACAGCTGCACGACCTGCCACGATCCGCACGGGTCGAACAACGACCGCATGCTCGTGGCCAAGCAGCCGTACCTCTGCCAGCGCTGCCACGTCACGTCGCGGCATCCCCCCACGGTGTACGAAGGCTTCGTGCTGAAGAACTCGACCAACGCGAACAAGATCTTCGGCAAGGCGTGCGTGTCGTGCCACCAGCAGATCCACGGCTCGAACGCCCCGTCGGGCAAGGCTTTCCTACGCTAGGTGAGGAGAATGCAGATGCGCAACACAGTGACCATAGGGATTGCCGCGCTGCTGCTGGCCTCCGCCACCGTGGCGAACGCCCAGGGGCAGCCGCAGCAGCAACAGCAGAATGTTCCCCCGCAGGCGCCGGTGACCGCACCGGTCGCCCCCGAGCTCGGCCTCGTCGATCTCGGCGTCCGCGCCACGTCCACGACGGGCGACAAGGCGCGTTACGAGCGCTACTCCGATCTGAAGGACGGCGCCGTCTCGCAAATCCTGTTCGGCAAGAAGACCGAGACGTTCTCCTTCGCCGCGCGCGCGTATAACGTCGGCTACCGCGACCAGTCGTACGTGGCCGATTACAACAGCGGCAGGATCAAGGTGATCGGCCTGTTCGACTCGACGCCGCTCAACTACTTCTACCAGGCGGCCACGCCGTGGGTGCAGGCCGGGACGAGTCCGACCGCGACGTTCACGCTCGACCCGTCCGCGCGGCTGGCCGTCCAGAGCAAGACACCCGGCATCGTCGGGATCCCGACGTCGGCGGCGCAGTTGAACACGCCGTCGATCTACCGCGGCCTCGCCACGCAGTTCGAGATGCAGCAGCTGCGCACGGTCGGCGGGGGTGGGCTGACCTACAACGCCACGCCGGACATGAACATCCACCTGACCTTCGCCTCGACGAAGAAGAGCGGGACGATGCCCTGGGCGGGGGCCTTTGCGTTCAACAACGCGAACGAGCTGCCGCTGCCGCTCGACAACCGGTCGAACGACGTGTCGGTCGGCGCCGAATGGGCCACTCAGAAGGGCATGGTCCGCGTGGGATGGACCGGATCGTGGTTCGACAACAAGATCCACGACCTGGTGTGGGACAACCCGATCCGGGCGACCGACTTCAGCAACGGCCTGGCCATCACGAACCCGCCGTGTCAGAGCGGGGTCGCCATGGGGCCGTACGACTGCAGCGGCTACAGCAACGGCAACGGTCCCGCGCAGGGCCGCATGTCGATGCCGCCCGACAGCAGCATGAACGTGGTGAGCGCCACGGGCCTGTACAAGATGCCGGCGCACACCAGCGTCAACGCGACGCTGTCGTTCTCGAGCATGAAGCAGAACGACGCGCTCATCCCGTGGACGATCAACCCGGTCATCGCGAGTCCGACGGTTTACTCGGTATTCCACGACCTGGCACACCTGGAGCGGAACACGGCCAAGGCCGAAGTGCGCGGAGTGAACGCGCTCGTCAACTTCAACTCGCGGCCGAACCGGTGGGTGTCGTTGAACATGCGGTACCGCTACAACAACCACGACAACCGCACGCCGGCGTTCGAGGCGGTCGAGTACGTGCGGTTCGACGCGGTCCCTGAGGAGACCGGCGGCGAGACCGAGGCGTTCGACATCACGCGGAAGACGCTCGACGTCAACGCCACGTTCAACATCGCGCCCTACACCGCGCTGCGGCTGGGCTACGGGAACGACTCGTTCGACCGCACCGGCCGGTCGTTCAGCGACATGACCGACGACATCTTCCGGGTGTCGATCGACACCATGCGCAGCCAGTACGTGACGCTGCGCGGCATCTACACGCACACGATCCGCAAGGGGTCCGGGTTCTCGGAGGACACGATCGTCCACGGCGGCGGGCAGCCGAACCTGCGGTTCTACGACGAGGCGGACAGCAAGCGCAATCGCGGGACCGTGCTGGTGATCCTGACGCCCATGTCAGGGGTGGACCTGACGACCTCGTTCGCCAAGGGCGAAGACGTCTACAACGGGGAAGGGCACGAGTTCGGGCTGCTGAGCAACGACAACTCATCGATCAACGTCGGCCTGAACATCGCGCCGAAGGAGACGGTCGCATTCGGCGTCAACTTCGGCCGCGACAAGTTCCAGTCGATGCAGAAGTCGCGCAACGCCAACCCGCTTCCGGATGTGCAGTTCAACGACCCGGCGCGCGACTGGACGCTCGACAACGACGAGACGGTCAACTCGTTCGACATCTACCTGGACCTGTCCCGCGCCATCAAGAACACCGACATCAGCCTGAACTATGACTTCAGCGATTCGGACAACGCGTTCATTCACGGCGGCTCGCGCATCTCCTCGCTGATCGCGGCGGGCACGTTCCTGGCGCTCCCGGACGTCACCAACAAGTGGCGGCGGGTGAGCGCCGACGTGAAGTACTTCTTCCAGCCCAAGGTGGGCATCGGCCTCGGCTGGTGGTACGAGAAGCTCGACGTGAGCGACTTCAACACCATCGACCTGACGCCTGGCACGCCGAGGATCGACTACCTCGGCGAGATCTCGACCGGTTACGGAAACCGGCCGTACAAGGGGAACACGGGGTTCGTCAGGCTGCTCTATCGCTTCTGATCCCCGGGGTTCTCAGTCTCCTAACCTCCTCCCTCCCTCGTGCCGGCCGTCCCCCCCAAGGGGCGGCCGGCTTCTTTGATCAAGTCAGCTGGCAGCTGGCAGCAAGCAGCTGGCAGTGTGACGGCAGGCAGCTGGCAGCAGGCAGCAGGCAGCTGGCAGTGAGTCCCGCTGCCCGCCCAATACTGTCAGCCTCACGCCCCACGCTGCCCGAGGATTCGCATCTTCGCGAGCCAGCCCGCGCGCGCCGCGGCGGAGGCATCAACCTGGCCGATGAGCGTGGTGCTGACCGGAGCGATGCCGCACAGCTTCAGCATGCCAGCCTCCATGCCGTTCCAGCCGAAGCGACCGAACATCCAGCGATAGGCCAGTGCCGGCATCCCCATCGTGACGACCAGCCTGGCCGTCCTTCCTTTGAGTCGAAGGTTGGAGAAATTCCCCACCGCGCCGTTGACGAACACAGGCCGGAACACCTGTTCGATGAATCCCTTCAACAGCGCGGGCATCGTCCCGAACCAGAGCGGATAGAAGAAGACGAGGTGGGCGGCCGCTTCGATTGCCGCTTGCGCCTCCACGATGGCTGGGGGCACGGGCCCCGTCTCGAAATCCTCTTTCGTGCGCACCAGCGGAAACTCGAGGCGGCCGGCGTCCGTCAGGCTGACGATGTGTCCTGCCGCGCGCGCGCCGTCGGCGTACGCCGCCGCGAGCGCGTGCCCGAAGCGGTTGCCCGCTGGATCCGGATGTCCCTGGATGATGGCGATGTGAGTCATGAGAAGTAGGCAGTAGGCAGTATGCAGCTGGCAGCAGACAGCGCGCAGTGAGTCACGCTGCCACGCGGCTTCGTGCGTATTCCGGTAGCATGCAGCCGGCCGTGTGATCTGCTGCCAGCTGCCTGCCGCCTGCTGCCAGCTATCACTATAATCGTTTCCATGAAGGCCACGATCGCCATCGCGTCAGACGCAAGGTGACAGTACCGGTGTCAGGTGCCAGCGCCCAGCCCCCAGCCACCAGCACCGTTATATCGCCAGCGCCTCGTCGACCAGCCGACGTTCGCCCGTAATCGCCTGGATGGGCGTGATGTCCTGCACCGTCTCCAGGCAGCCCAGGTACTGTCCCTCCGCGGATCGCACGGCAAAATAGCGCACGTGCACCTTGCGGCCGCCGAAGTCCAGCCAGAACTCGGCGACGCCGCGCTCGCCGTTCTTGAACGCCTGGAGGATCTTCTTCACCTTGTGCACGCTCTGCGGCGGGTGGCACTGCTCGACGACCCGGCCGATCGCGCCGCGCGTGCGGCCGAAGATCTTCGCGTGGTTCTCGTGGCTGAAGTAGCGCACGCGATCGTCGGCGTCCACGAACGACAGCTCGATCGGCAGCGTGTTGAGAATCGCGGCCAGCACGTCCTTCGGCAGGTTCTCCGACAGGTCGCGCATCTGGCTGGTCTCGACGATCCGCGCCGCGAGCGCGTAGAACCGCTCGCGCGTGTCCGAGCCGAACCGCCCCTCCACTTCCGCAATCCCCGCCAGCACTGTCGCATCATCCTTGTCCTCGAAGATGCGGCGCGCCATCGGGAACAGGATGTCGTTCTCCTTCCAGAAATGCTCCTTCAGGATCGACGAGTACTCCGCGAACGCTTTCTGCAGGCCGGGCAGCGCGTCGTTGCGCCCGCCGATGTACTCCCCCGCGAAGGTCCGCAGCGCGGCGAGCGCCTCCTCGCTGCGGCGGTGCTCCATGATCATGATGGCGAGCGGCCCGCCCTCGCGCGGCACGCCGAGCTGTTCGGCCAGCGGGAACAGGTGATCCTCCTCCTTGTGGTTGTGGCAGCGCTCGACATAGCCCGTGAAGTACTCCAGCGCGTCGGCGACGATGGACGTCGATGGCGGGGTGGGACCGGCGAGCGCCTGCTCGAACGCGGCAAAGACGCGCTCGGTCGTCTCGTGATCGGTCATCAGGATCTCGGTCCACGTCGGGGAGGTCTGCATCCTTCGATTGTGGGCCCGGAGGACGCGGAGCCCTATGACGCTCGTCATACGGAGGGCACGAAGAAAGACATGACACGGAGGCACGGAGGACACGGAGACGCACGGAGGGTGCCGGTCTGGTCGCCGGCCTCGGCGGACCTCGGCCGGCGGAACAGACGGTCAGAGATCCACAGATGCAAGCACGCCTCGGAGATTTCGCGTGTTTGCATCTGTGGATCTCTGACCGTCTTACCGCGCACAGCGCGGCCAGACCGGCACCGCACCACCCGGATGTCCGTCGCGCCTGATCTTCTCCGCGCTCCTCCGTGGCCTCCGTGTCTCCGTGTGATCGTCGTCTCCGTGTGATCGTCGTCTCCGCGCGCCCCGTCCTCTCCGCGGCCTCCGGCGCCCGTGGTATCGTGCACGAGAGCAGGAGACCTCCATGTTGCTGTCGATACTGACGTCGCTGCTGCTGGCTGCCGTTCAGGGGACGCCCTCCGCACCCCCCGCGCCCACCGAAGCGGATTTCGTCATCCGCGATTTCCAGTTCACCTCGGGCGAGACGCTCCCCGAGCTGCGGCTGCACTACCGGACGTACGGCACGCCGCGCAAGGACGCGCAAGGCGTGGTGCGCAACGCCGTGCTGGTCATGCACGGCACGGGCGGCACGGGCGGGCAGTTCACGGGCCGGGGCTTCGCCGGCGAGCTGTTCGGACCGGGACAGCCGCTCGACGCCGCGAAGTTCTACATCATCCTTCCCGACGACATCGGCCATGGAAAGTCGAGCAAGCCGAGCGACGGTCTTCACGCGAAGTTCCCGCGCTACGGCTACGTCGACATGGTGGCAGCCGAGCATCGGCTCGTCGCGGACGGCCTGGGCGTGAATCACCTGCGGCTCGTGATGGGGACGTCGATGGGCGGGATGCACACGTGGCTCTGGGGCGAGCGCTATCCGGACATGATGGACGCGCTCATGCCGCTCGCGAGCCTTCCCACGCAGATTGCCGGCCGCAACCGCGTCTGGCGCCGCGTCGTCATCGACGCGATCAGGCACGATCCCGAGTGGAAGAACGGCGAGTACACGATACAGCCGCAGAGCCTGCGCACCGCGGCCGAGATGCTGTGGCTCGTCGGGAGCAATCCGATCCTCCGCCAAAAGGCCGCGCCGACCGTGGCCGAGGCGGACCGCCAGATCGATCAGTACGTGACGAACTACATGCGGACCGGTGACGCGAACGACATCCTGTACGCGCTCGAGGCGTCACGCGACTACGACCCCGGTCCGGCGCTCGAGAAGATCGCGGCGCCGCTCCTCGCCGTGAACTCCGCCGACGACCTGGTCAACCCGCCCGAGCTGCAGATCCTCGAGAAGGAAATCACGCGGGTCCCCAACGGCCGCGCGATGGTCATGCCGCTGAGCGACCGCACCGTCGGCCACGGGACCCACACACAGGCGGCGATCTGGAAGGGTTACCTGCAGGAGTTGCTCAAAGCCAGCGAGACTTCGCGCTAGACGAGCCTGCCGCGCCGAAGCTTCAGCGGAGGCGGGAGCCTGCCGCGCCGAAGCTTCAGCGGAGGCGGGAGCCTGCCGCGCCGAAGCTTCAGCGGAGGCGGGAGCTGCGAGCTGCGGTCTATAATTCAGGAACAGTGAAGAAGATCTACGACGACATTCTCGAGACGATCGGCGGCACGCCGATGGTGCGCATCAACAGCATCACCCGCGACATCCCGGCGACGGTTGTCGCCAAGATCGAAACCTTCAATCCCGGCAATTCGATCAAGGACCGCATGGCGGTGCGGATGATCGAGGACGCGGAGAAGAGCGGCGCGCTGAAGCCGGGCGGCACCATCATCGAAGGCACCTCCGGCAACACCGGCATGGGCCTGGCGATCGCCGCGGTCGTGAAGGGATACAAGTGCGTCTTCACGACCACCGACAAGCAGTCGAAAGAGAAGGTGGATGCGCTGAAAGCGTTCGGCGCGGAGGTGATTGTCTGCCCGACCAACGTCGATCCCGAGGACCCGCGGTCGTATTACTCCGTCTCGTCGCGCCTCGAGCGCGAGATCCCGAACTCGTGGAAGGCGAACCAGTACGACAACCTGTCGAACACCGCCGCGCACTACCACTGGACGGGTCCCGAGATCTGGGACCAGACCGACGGCACGGTCACGCATCTGGTCGTCGGCGTCGGCACCGGCGGCACCGCGACCGGGGTCGGCCGCTATCTGAAGGAGCGGAACCCCGCCGTCAAGGTCTGGGGCATCGACACGTACGGGTCGGTCTTCAAGAAGTACAAGGAGACCGGCATCTTCGACAAGAACGAGATCTACCCGTACATCACCGAGGGCATCGGCGAGGATTTTCTGCCGAAGAACGTGGACTTCAGCGTCATCGACCACTTCGAGAAGGTGACCGACAAGGACGCCGCGCTGATGACGCGGCGGATCGCGCGCGAGGAGGGCATCTTCGCGGGCAACTCGGGCGGCTCCGCCATGGCGGGCGTGCTCCAGTTGAAGGACCACTTCAAGGCCGGCGATCTCGTCGTCGTCATCTTCCACGACCACGGGTCGCGCTATCTCGGCAAGATGTTCAACGACGAGTGGATGCGCGAGAAGGGGTTCATCGAGAAATCCGGCATGACGGCGCGCGACCTCGTCGCCTCCGGCCTGTCGGGCGAGCTCCTGGCGATCGAGGGGAGCGAGCCGGTCGCGCGCGCGCTCGCGCTGATGAGCCACCACGACTTCTCGCAGATTTCCATCACGATGGACAAACGGCTCGTCGGCTCGCTCAACGAGACCCACCTGTACGATCAGCTCGTCGCGAACCCCGCGATCAAGGCGGAGCCCGTCGTGTCGATCATGCAGCCGGCCTTCCCGTTCGCGGACATCTCGACGCCTGTGGAGCTGCTCGCCACGATGATCACGCCGAAGAATCCCGCAGTCCTCGTGCGCGACTTCAAGACGGACAAGACGTTCATCATCACGCGGTCGGACGTGATCCGGGTGCTCTGATGAACCCCGTCACCCTCCTCGACGGCATGGACGAATCCGCGACCCGGTCGCTCCGGGCCAATCTGGGGGGCATTTCCGAAACGGAAATGGACTGGCGGCCGATCGAGGCCGCCAATTCCGTCCGCTGGATCCTCTCGCATCTGATCTGGTTCGAGGAATGGGCGCGCGACGCGCTCGACCAACGCGGCCGGTATCTCACCGACACGGGCGCGTCGGCGTGTCCGCCCGCTCCGTTCGACGACCTGTGGGCGCGCTTCGAGAACGCCCGGCGCGAGTATCGCGCGCGCATCGCGCTGCTGACCGGCGAGGACCTCGCCCGCGAGATCGACTTCTTCGGGCGCGAGCGCGTCACGGTACTTGACCTTTTGACCACGCACACGCAGCATCTATCGGGACACCGGTTTCAGATCAGGTATATTCGCGGCGCCTACAGCCGGACGGCCGGCACCGAGAAGGCGTTATTCGACCCGTGGTAGCTCATTTCAGGAGACTCATCATCATGAAGCACCTAGTACTCGCGATGGGCGCCGCGCTTGCGCTGGCCGCTGCCGCCCCTTCGGCGGCGCAAGGCGTGCCCCAGACCCCGCCGGCGCCGGCGACCTCTGCCAAGCCGGTCGACATCACCGGCAAGTGGGACGTGACCGTCGTCACGGCCCAGGGGGTCGTCGCGTCCCAGCTGACGCTGAAGAAAGAGGCAGACAAGCTGGTTGGCAATATCTCCAGCGAGATCGGCGAAGCGCCGGTCGAAGCCGAGTTGAAGGACAAGGACGTCGGGATCTACTTCACGATGCCGATCAACAACACGCCGGTGAACATCGCGTTCTACGGCACGGTGGATGCGGACTCGATGAAGGGGACCGTCGACCTCGGGCAGATGGGCCAACTCGAGTGGAGCGCGAAGCGCGCGGCCGCCCCCGCCGCCGCGCCGGCCGCCCCCGGCGGCGCACCGTCGGCGCCGGCCGCCCCGGGCGCCATCGACGTGACGGGCGCGTGGGTCCTCCAGGTGAACACGGACGCCGGCTCAGGATCGCCGACCGTCACCTTCAAGCAGGACGGCGAGAAGCTCACCGGCCAGTATTCGGGGCAGTTCGGCCAGTCGCCCTTCGCGGGAACGCTCAAGGGCGCCGATGTCCGGTTCGAGTTCGACATGTCGGCCGAGGGCACCTCGATCCACATCGTCTACGCCGGCACCGTGGACAAGGACACCATGAAGGGCAGCGTGACGTTCGGCGATCTCGGTGGGGGCACCTTCACGGGCGCAAAGAAGAAGATGTAGCGCAGCCCTTCAGGGCTGCCTAAACCCCTGCCTGTGTTATGCTTATAGACTGTGCGTCCGGCGCCTGCGGTTCGGCGCCGGAAGCCGGCTGACATGTCTGCCGTTCCTGCTGAATTCACGCTCGAACTGGTGCCGCGCCATCGCGTCGATGTCATCGACGTGCGGCGCGTCGTCGCCGCCCGCTTTGGCGACGGCCTGGACCAGTATCCCCGGGCGCTCTGCTGCTCCTTCCACACGACCGCCGGCTACCTCGATCGCGGCGTGGCCGCCCGGCTGAACCAGGGTCCGGACGGCGTCATGCCGTACATCGACGTGTTCAGGACGATGTTTCCGGAGGGGGCGGGGTACGCGCACGACGAGCTGGAGCGGCGGACCGAGTTGAGCGAGGACCAGAAACCGGCCGAACCGCTCAATGCCGACTCCCACCTCGCCTTCATGGCGGGGGCGCTGCGCACCTGCGTGTCCTACCCGAACCGGCGGGACGTGCCGATCTCGTTCATCGATCTTGATGGCGTTCACGCGGGCCGCTCGCGGCGCCGCACAACGAGCGTCCTCGGCTACACGTCGGAACAGCGTGTCGCGCAGGCGCGGATCGTCGTGCCGGTCTCGGGGCACAGCGTGGAATCCATCAACCTGAAGGATCCATCGCTCGGCATCTACGACCAGTTCAGGGAGCTCCTCGACCGGCACGGCGTCGAGAAAGGACGCCTACGGCTGACGCTGGCGCCGGGCGAGAAGCACGCGGGGCTGACGGTCAACGAATACGAGACGCTGCTGATGCGGCACGATCTCTCGGAGGTCCTGCGCGATCCGCTGCGGTTCATGGCCGAGAAGGCCGGCCACATGCTGGGCAACCCGCGCGCGATCCCGGCCAAGACGCTCGACTACGCCAAGTACGACCTCGTGCGCGTGTTCAACCGGCTGGTCGACGCCCTCGGCCTGCGCGACTCGCGGCTCGAGAACGTGCTCTCGCGCGCGATTGCGATGCCCGCGTCGCGCTTCCTCCGCATGAAGCGCTCCGTCAGCCTCCTCGTCTCCGACCGCGACGCCACCGGCCGCGGCCGCATCGTCGAAGGGACCTACCAGAGCCCGATCCTCGTGCAGTGGCACCGGCACGGCCGTCAGGCCCGCGCCCTCGACGTCACGCTCACGCGCTTCGTGTAACCAGAAGGCAGGGCTGAAGCCCTGCGCAACAAGCCTCATACGCCGGTAGTGGGTCATGACCCACTACCCATACGCCCGACGTGTTGCGCAGCCCTTCAGGGCTGCCATCGTCGTCAGTAGCGCCAGCTCTTGAGATCCGCGCCGGCTGGCGCGATCTTCCCGACCTGCGCCGTCATCTTCTGCAGCAGATCGGCGGCCCGCGGGCCCCAGCAGTGCGGCGCGCGGCGCTGAAACGCGATCTCGCCGGTGAACTTCGGGTTGTCCGCCTTCGTGAGGAACTCGTTCAGCCGCTCGACTGCGTCGTTGAGATAGTACGAATCCATGTCGCCCACGTAGACGTGCAGCTTGTGCGCGACCTTGGGACCGAGCGTCGCCCAGTTGGTCTCGAGGATGTCGCGGAGGTCGTAGCGCTTCCATCGCTCGGCAACGGCCTTGTCGATCTCGCCCGTCTCCTTGTTCCAGACGCGCATCGGGTAGCCATCCGGGCCCACGGGAGAATAGGTGGCTTCCCAGATGTCCCATTGGCCGCCCGACCGTGACTTGTCGCCGACGACCAGCTCGAACGCGTTCTCGTCCTTCATCATCGTCTGGATGTTGCCGTCGGGCAGCCGCTGGGCGGGTCGCTCCACCTTCATCCAGCCCTTGTCGATGACGTACGCGTTCGGATCCTTGTAGATGTTGACGATCTGGTGATAGTTGAAGTCCACCGAATCGGGACAGCTTGCGAACGACCCGCCGTAGAAATCCGGATAGAACACCTGATGCGCCGCGGCAATCCAGCCGCCAGTGGACCCGCCTGACAGCATCCGCGCCCACGGCTCGGGAATCGCGCGGAACCGCTTTTCGATTTCGGGGACGAGCTCCGTGATCAGCGCATCGCCATAAGGGCCGTTGTTCTCGGAGTTCACGCCGTACGAGTCGTCGTAGTACGGAGACGGATGCTGCAAGGTGACGTAAAGGAACCGCGGCGTGCCGTCGGCAAGCCACAGCCGGTCGAAGTCGCCGCCGCCGCCGAAGCGCCCCGGCGCGCCCAGCGAAAAGTGCCCCTGGATGTAGTTGACCGGGTACTTCACGCCGGGATGCGCGTCGTAGTCCTTCGGCAGGAGAACGGTCGCGCCGATGTAGATCGGATGCCCCCACCACTTCGTGAGGAGTGCGCTCTGCATGCGGAAGCGCTTCACCATCGCCGTGTCGGCCGGAGGCTGAATGGGCGGGATCACCTTGCCGGCCACGAGCCGGATCGGCTCCGTGGAGCCGGGATCGAACCGGACCTTGACCGGATCGCCCACGATGTTGCCCGGCGACCGTTTCCAGTTCTGTCCCTCCCACTGGTCCATGTGCATCCAGACGGTCTTTCCGTCCGCGCGCGGGAAGCGCGTGTAGACGTTCACGAACGGCTGCATCCAGTACTCGCCCGCCGGCAGATCGCGCAGGCTTTTGATCGGGTGTCCGCGATCGGCGCCGCCGATGGTCGCGGCCGCGCCAGGGGCCAGGCCCTCGACGTACTTCGAGAACAGCGGTGCCCCGGTGGGGGAGGTCTGCTCGATCGGGCTGCGCGGGCTCTCGCGGCTGACGGCCACGTAGACCATGCCGGTCACCGGTTCCCCCCGCGCCCCGGGCGCGAAGGATATCTCGATGCGCGGTCCGGCGGGAGCCCGCTGGCCGCTGACCTGGACACCAACGACGGCAACGAGGATGGCAACAGCCGCGGCTGCGATGACACGTGGTTTCATAGGGTGATGGTATCGCAGGCAGCAGGCAGCAGGCAGCGGGCAGTCAGCCGAGCCTGTCAACTCCAAACGCCCAACTCCTAACTCCCAACCTCCAACGTCGAACTGACACGCTGTCAGCGTGGTGGTGTGATCCACTGCCTGCTGTCTGCTGCTCGCTGCCTGCCGCCAGCTGCATGCTGTCCACCGCCTCCCGCCAGCTACACGCTATAATCCGCCCCGATGCGTGTCGCCCTGGCGGTGGTCGTAGCAGCGGTGCTGGTTCTTTCGGCCCCGTTCATCAGCCAGATCCGCAGCGCGATCAGGACGAATTTCCCGGGCCACTTCGTCACGATCATCGGCGGCATCATCGCGGCGCTGGTGCTTGCCGGACTGGCGGCCGCCTTCCTCCGTATTCGCGACCGGAGGCTGTTTCGGTACGGATCGATCGCCACCGCCCTCGTCATCGCGCTGGCGTACTCCCTCTGGCAACAGACCGGCAAACCCGAGGTCGACGTTGTGGAGCGCTTTCACTTCGTCGAGTACGGCCTCATCACCTTCCTCTTCTATCGGGCCTGGCGTCCGCTTGGCGATGATGCCGTCCTCGTGCTGCCGGTGCTGGCCGCCTTGATCGTCGGGACCGCGGACGAATGGCTGCAATGGTTCATCCCGGTGCGCGTCGGCGAGATGCGCGACGTGCTGCTGAACGGCATCGCCATCGGCTGCGGCCTGCTGTTCAGCGTCGGCGTCGATCCCCCGCCGTCCTTCGGCGTCGGACTCCGGCCGGGATCGCGCGCCCGGATCGCGCGATTCGCCGCCGCTACGGTCCTCGTCTTCGCCGCCTTCTTCCATGTCGTCCATCTCGGGTTCGACATCAGGGACGACGAGGTCGGCACGTTCAAGTCGCGGTACTCGAAGGCGCGGCTCGGTGAGCTGGCGCGGCAGCGCGCGGAACAGTGGCGCCTCCGGCCGCCCGTCGTGCTGCACCGCGTGTCGCGCGAAGATCAGTACATGACCGAGGGGGTCCTGCACGCGCGGGCGCGCAACGACTTCTGGAGCGCGGGCGATTACGTGTCGTCGTGGAACGAGAATCGAATCCTCGAGAAGTACTACGCACCGGTGCTGGACACGCCCTCATACGAAGCCAGGACCGGCCATCGCTGGCCGGACGAGCAGCGGAACGACGCCGCGGCGCGGGTCGCGGCGCTGGCGCCGGCGACCGGCACGTTCGTCAGCACGGCCAACACCTATCCCATCCATGCCTGGCCGGCGCTGGCGTTCTGGATCGGTGCCGCCATGCTCGCCGGCGCGATTATGATGACGGCATGATCGCCGAGGCACGCGTGACGGTGAGCGGCGGACCCCTGCGGTATCTCGAGGCCGGCTCCGGCTGGCCCGTCGTCTTCCTGCATGCGTTTCCGCTGAGCGCTGACATGTGGCGGCCGCAGCTCGCGTCGGTGCCGGAGGGATTCCGCTTCATCGCGCTCGATCTGGCCGGGCCGCACACCTCCATGGACGCCATCGCGCGGGACGTCGGTTGCGCGCTCGACGAGCTCCGCATCGACAGCGCGGCGATCGCGGGACTGTCGATGGGCGGCTATGTCGCGTTCGCGATGTTCCGGCTGGCGCCCGAGCGCTTCGACGGCCTGGTGCTCGCGGATACCCGGCCGCAGGCGGACACCGCCGAGGGGCGCGCCGGCCGCCTGGCGATGATGGAGCTGGTGAGGCGCGGCGGCGCCGCCGCGGTCGCCGATCAGATGCTGCCGAAGCTCCTTGGCGACACGACCCGGCGCGAGCGTCCTGACGTCGTGGCCGAAGTGCGCCGGCTCATCGAAGCGAGCTCCACGAAATCCATCGCCGCGGCGATCCAGGCGATGCTCGACCGGCCCGATTCGACGCGCGATCTGCAGCGCGTCACCTGTCCGGCGCTCGTTCTCGCGGGCGAGGAAGACGCCATCACGCCGCCGTCGGACGCTGAGGCGATGAGCCGGCTCATTCCCCGCGCCCTGAGCGTCACCCTGCCTCGCGCGGGCCACCTGTCGAACCTGGAGGCGCCAGACGAGTTCTCGAAAGCGCTCGCCGATTTCCTGACCGCGCGGATCTGACCTAGGATCGACTCTATGAGCCGTTCGCATCGCGCCGCCCTGAAGCTCGCCGTCCTCCTTCTCTGCTCCGTGCCGCTCGCGGGCGCCATCCAGCAGCCGCCCTCGACCGTCGAGCCGTTCCACCGCCCGTTCGATCAGCTGCTCGATCTGAACGTGCGCGACGGGTTCGTCTACTACCGCGCGCTGCACGGCGATCGCGGACGCCTGGATCGCTACGCCGCATCGCTGAACGTCGCGGCGGCCACCTACGATCGCTGGACGCGGGAGCAGAAGATGGCCTTTTGGGTGAACGCGTACAACGCGTTCGTCCTCCAGACGGTGATCGATCGCTATCCCATCCGCGGCCGCAGCGCGAACTACCCGCCGAACAGCATCCGCCAGATCCCGGGAGCGTTCGACCAGACGAAACACCGCGCGGCCGGGAAGAGCCTGACCCTCGACGACATCGAGAAGACGGTCCTGCCGCAGTTCAAGGAGCCACGGCTGTACCTGGCGCTCGGCCGGGGCGCCGCCGGCAGCGGCCGCCTGCGCAGCGAGGCCTACACGGCCGACCGCATCCTCCAGCAGCTCGGCGATCTCCAATCCGAGTTCGTCTCGGAACAGACGATGCTCAAGATCGATCGAGCGGCCGGAGAGATGTCCGTCACGCCGATCGTGAGCTGGCACGAGGCGGAGTTCGTCGCCGCTTACGATCCTGGCGCGACCGGCACCTTCGCCGCGCGTTCTCCGATCGAGCGCGCGCTCGTCGCGTTCATCGCGCCGCGGCTCCTGCCGCTCGAGAAGGAATTCGTGCAGAAGAACGCCTTCAAGCTGACGTATCATCCCTTCGACTGGCGGCTGAACGATCTGACGGGCGGCCGCCCCCGGTAACACGGAAGGACACGGCAACACGGAAGGACACGGAAAGACACGGAAACACGGAAAGACACGGACGCACACGGAAGGATGCGGGCGCGACGCACAGCCGCAGCATGGATCTAGGACTCACCGACAAGATTGCGATCGTGACCGGGTCGAGCCGCGGCCTGGGCCTGGCCAGCGCGCGCGCGCTCGTGGCGGAGGGTTGCCGCGTGTGCATCTGCGCCCGTGGCGCCGAGCGGCTCGCCGAAGCCGCCCTCGAGGTCGAAGCCACCGCGCGCAAGCCGAACATGATCGCGACCGTCCAGGCGGACGTGTCCACGCCTGACGGCGTCGCGCTGGTCATCGCCCGCACGGTGGAGACGTTCGGCGGGGTCGACATTCTCGTCAACAACGTCGGCCGCGCCGGCGGCAAGGGCCTGCTCGACACCTCGGACGCCGAATGGCAGGCGGCCTTCGACGAGACGCTGTTTCCCGCCATCCGCGCCTCGCGCCTCGCCGTGCCGCACATGCGCGCCCGCGGCGGCGGCGCCATCGTGATGATCACGTCCATCTTCGGGCGCGAGACCGGCGGCCGCATGACGTACAACGCCGTCAAGGCGGCGGAGATCAGCCTGTCCAAGGCGCTCGCGCAGCAGCTCGCCCCGGTCAACATCCGCGTCAACAACGTCGCGCCCGGGTCGATCATGTTTCCCGGCGGATCGTGGCAAAAACGGCAGCAGGCGGATCCGCAGGGCATCGCCGAGTTCGTCCGCCGCGAGCTGCCGTTCGGCCGCTTCGGCCGCCCCGACGAAGTCGCCGCGGCCGTCGTCTTCCTCTCGTCCTCCAAGGCCAGCTGGATCAGCGGCGCCAGCATCGTCGTCGACGGCTGCCAATCACGATCGAATATCTGAGTTGCACGTGCGGCCGTGACAGCGTGACGTTCTGGCTTCGACTTTGACTTTGACTATCGACTTTGACTATCGACTAACGACTATCGACTGAAATGAGTGAACTCGCGAGTCTCGTACATTCCATCGCGGACCTGCTGTTCGAGTCGGTGCTGGTTGTCGTCCTTTTCGGGACCGGCCTCTTCCTCACGATCCGGCTGCGCGCGGTGCAGGTGCGCCGGTTCGGCGAGGCGCTCCGCGCGTTCTTCGGCGGCCGGGCGCGCACGGGCTCGGGCGCGCTCACGCCGTTCCAGGCGTTCATGACGGCGCTGGCGGCGACGATCGGCACCGGCAACATCGCGGGCATTACGGTCGGCATCGCGTCGGGCGGGCCGGGCGTGCTGTTCTGGATCTGGTGCTACGGCTTCTTCGCCACCTCGATCAAATTCAGCGAGGCGGTCCTCGGCCTGACGTTCCGCCGGGCGCATGGCGACGACGTGCAGTCGGGACCGATGTACTACCTGCGAGACGGCCTCCGATCCCCATTTCTGGCAATGACGTACGCCGTCGTCGCCGGCGTCGCGGCGCTGACGACGACGCCGTTCACGCAAACCAACTCAATCGCACTCGTGTGGAAGACGCAGGTCGGCGTGCCCACCTGGGTCTCCGGCGCCGTCGTCGCGGTGCTGACATGGCTCGTGATCATCGGCGGCATCAAGTCCATCGGCCGCGCCGCCTCGAAGCTCACGCCGCTGAAGGTCGGCCTGTACCTCGCCGGTGGCCTGTTCGTGATTGCATCCTTTGCGGGCCGCATCCCTGACGTCCTCGCGACCGTGTTCCGCGAGGCGTTCACGACGCACTCGGCGCTGGGATTCGGGGCGTTCGTGGCGATGCGCTACGGCCTGGCGCGCGGCTTGTACGCCAACGAGGCGGGCTACGGGACCGCCGCGGTCGCGTACGGCACGGCGCAGAGCGATCGCCCGTCGCAGCAGGGGCTGAACGCGGTGATGGAAGTGTTCATCGTGTCGTTCGTCACCTCCACGATCACGGCGATGACCGTGCTCCTCAGCGGCGTCATCGACTTCGCCGCGCCCGCAGCCGAGCGCGCCACGAGCACCGCGGCGGTTGCGCTGGCGTTCAACAGCGCCATCCCCGTCGTTGGCGGCTACATCGTCGCGTTCTGCGTGTTCCTCTTCGGCTACACGACGCTCATCGGCTGGGCCTACTACGGTGAACAGTTTCTCGAGTACTGGCTCGGCCGCCGGGTGGTCCTGCCGTACCGCTGGGCCTACTGCCTGCTGATTCCATTGGGCGCGATTTCCAAGGTGGACCTTGTCTGGGCCTGGGGCGACCTGATGAACGCGCTGCAGATCTTCCCGAACCTGATTGGCGTGCTCGGGTTGAGCGGGATTGTCGCCGCCGCCGCGACGGACTCCCACCGGAGAAGCCGGGTTTGACGGAGAAGCGGAGGCGTCTCCCCCGTGCCCCACCTTTCGCCCCTTGATCGCCATCCCGCCCCCTGTTACCATCGGTGCGCAATTCCAACGGGCTCAACGGGTTCGCATCGCGCCGGCAACCACGCGGACACAGAGGACACGGCCATGAGGGTAGCTCTCTTCACTCGACTGCCGATGGCCGTCGCCGGCACCTTGCTGGCGCTCAACGCCGTCGGCGCGAGCCAGGGTCCGGGCAGGACCGACTGGCCGTACTGGCGCGGTCCTGCCGCCGATGGGATGGCGGTTGGCGACGCCCCGGTCACCTGGAGCGACGCCCGGAACGTCGCATGGGCAACAGACCTCCCGGGCCTCGGGCACTCGAGCCCGGTGGTGTTGGGGGACAAGATCTTCCTGACTACGGCGATCCCGACCGGCGCGGTTCGGACGATGGCCTCCACCGCAGCAACAGATCAGGGCCCGCGTCGGCGAGGGGGCTTCGGCGGCGGGGGTGGCCAGCAGGTCGAGCACAAGTTCGATGTGCTGTGTTTCGATCGCAAGACCGGCAAGATCCTGTGGCAGCGCACGGCGACGACCGCGACCCCCCACGAGGGCGGCCACAACACCTATGGGAGCTTTGCCTCGAACTCGCCCGTCACCGACGGCACGCACGTCTTTGCGTTCTTCGGGTCACGCGGCATGTACGCGTACGACCTGAATGGGAAGCTGATCTGGTCGAAGGACTTCGGCGTCCAGATGCGCATGAAGATGCAATTCGGCGAGGGGATGGCGCCCGTCATCGCGGGCAACCGGCTCATCCTCGTCTTCGATCACGAGGGGGAATCGTTCATCGCCGTGCTCGACAAGGCCACGGGGAAGGAGATCTGGCGGATCGCGCGCGATGAAAGGAGCAACTGGGCCGCGCCGCTCGTGGTGCCGTTCCAGGGGCGCACGCAGGTGGTGGTCGCTGCGACCTCCAGAGTCCGCAGCTACGACCTCGAGGACGGCAGGCTGATCTGGGAATGCTCCGGCCTCGGGGCGAACACGATTCCGCAACCGGTGCGGATGGACGACATGGTGTTCGTCATGAGCGGCTATCAGAATCCGCGGCTGATGGCCATCAAGCTCGGTCGTGAAGGTAATCTGACGGGCACCGACGCGGTCGTCTGGACCCAGACCAGGGGCAACTCGTATACGCCGTCGCCAGTCATCCACGACAACAAGCTGTACGTGCTCACCGACAACGGCACGATCAGCTGCTACAACGCGCGCACGGGCGAGCCGTACTACCAGCAGGTCCGCCTCCCGAAGGCGTACAGCTTCAAGTCGTCGCCGGTCGGTGCGGCGGGGAAGCTCTATCTGGCCAGCGAGAACGACGACGTGATCGTGCTGAAGATGGGGGAGAAGTACGAAGTGCTCGCGACCAACACGATGATCGATCAGACCTTCATCGCGACCCCGGCGATCGCGGGCGGGGAGATCTTCCTGCGAAGCAAGACGCGGTTGTACTGCATTCGGGGAGCGTAGGCGAGTGGCATCACAGACCCTCCCGGTTGTGTCAGGCGACAAGGATCGATCGCTCCAGGAAGTCCTGCGGCGGCTGACGGCGTCGCGGGCGCCGCTGGGTGCGGAGGCGGAGCCGATTGTCACGGCCACCCACCGGATGGCGGCCATCACCGCCTCGTTTGCGCCGTATCCCGAGGGGACCGACAAGCGCCTGGCGGCGGCGCTGGCGGCGCGCGGCGTCGATCGGCTCTACACGCACCAGGCGGAGGCGTTTGCGCACGTCCTCGCGGGGCGGAACGTGGTCACCATCACGCCGACCGCGTCCGGCAAGACGCTGTGCTACAACGCGCCGGTCCTGAATGCGATCCTGAACGACCCCGCGACGCGCGCGCTCTACCTGTTTCCGACGAAAGCGCTCGCGCAGGATCAGCTCGCGGAGCTGCACGCGCTGTCGCAGCTCGTCAGCCGCGATTCAGACCTTCAAATCGGGGTCTTCACGTACGACGGCGATACGCCGGCCGACGCCAGGCGCGCGATCCGCGGGAAGGCGCATGTCGTCCTCAGCAACCCCGACATGCTGCACTCGGGGATCCTGCCACACCATCCGCGGTGGGCGAAGCTCTTCGAGAACCTGCGCTTCGTCGTGATCGACGAGCTGCACGCGTATCGCGGCGTGTTCGGCAGCCACCTGGCGAACATCCTGCGGCGGCTCCAGCGCGTGTGCCGGCATTACGGATCGGATCCGATCTTCATCTGCTCGTCCGCGACGATTGCGAATCCGCGCGAGCTGGCCGAAGGGCTGACGGGGCGGCCGTTCGAGCTCGTCGAGAGGAACGGCGCGCCTCGGGGAGAGAAGTTCTTCCTGTTCGTGAACCCGCCGGTCGTCAACGCCGAGCTCGGCATCAGGCGGTCGTACCTGTCGGAGGCACGGCGTGTCGCGCTGGAGTTCCTCAAGCACAATCTTCAGCTGATCCTGTTCGCCCAGAGCCGTCTGGCGGTCGAGATCCTCACGACGTATCTGAAGGACGCGTACCAGGGACCGCCGGGAGCCGCGGACGTGATCCGCGGGTATCGAGGCGGGTACCTCCCGAACCGCCGCCGCGAGATCGAGCGCGGGCTGCGCGACGGACAGGTGCGCGCGGTCGTGGCGACCAACGCGCTGGAGCTGGGCATCGATATCGGCGCGCTCGACGTCTCGGTGATGGCCGGCTATCCCGGCACCATCGCCTCGACCTGGCAGCGTGCGGGGCGGGCGGGCAGACGCACGACGCGATCCGCGGCCGTGCTGGTGGCGAGCAGCGCGCCGATCGACCAGTTCATCATCCGCAACCCCTCGTACTTCTTCGACGCGTCGCCCGAGCACGCGCTGATCAACCCGGACAACCTGCACATCCTGCTCGACCACGTGAAATGCGCCGCGTTCGAGCTGCCGTTCGCGACCGCCGAGCAGTTCGGGCAGGAGGACGTGCAGGAGATCCTGGCCGTGCTTGCCGAGGAGGGCTTCGTCCACCAGGCCGACGGGCAGTGGAACTGGACCAACGAGTCGTACCCCGCCGACGCGGTCAGCCTGCGGTCGGTGTCGTCGGACAATTTCGTCATCGTGGACGTGACGAACGGGGAACGCGTGATCGGCGAGACCGACTTCACGAGCGGCCCCCCGACGCTGCACGAGAAGGCGATCTACATGCTCGAAGGACAGCTCTTCCAGGTGGAGCGGCTCGACTTCGACGGCCGCAAGGCCTACCTGCGCGCCGTCGATTGCGACTACTACACCGACGCCATCACCTACACGAAGGTGACGATTCTCGATACGTTTGCCAGCGAAGGCGTTGCTGAGAGCGGACTGTCGCCAGTAACCATCCCCGAACGAGCAATGAGCCACGAGCCACGAGCCACGAGCCACGAGCCGCGAGCCACGAGCCACGAGCCCCGAGCCACGAGCAGTGAGGCGCGAGCTGCGAGCCACGAGCCACGAGCTGCGGAGGCGGCCGGCGCAGCCGGCCGGTCGCATGGCGAGGTCCACGTCGTCTCCCGTGTCGTGGGGTTCAAGAAGATCAAGTTCTACACGAACGAGAACGTGGGATCCGGCGAGCTCGATCTGCCGGAGCAGCAGATGCACACGTCGGCGTACTGGCTGACGATCCCGCCGGCGGTGATGCAGTCGCTGCCGTTTGCCGGCGACGATCGGCGCGACGGCGTCGTCGGCCTGGCCTTCGCGATGAAGAACGTCGCGCAGTTGCTGCTGATGTGCGACGGGCACGACATCGGCCTGTCGGTCGATGGCGGCACGCTGGATCGGTCCGCGCGGACCGGCGGGATCGGCGGCATTCCCGAAGCGCTCGCGTCCGCGCCGAACGTCTTCGTCTACGACAACTATCCGGGCGGCATCGGGTTCAGCCGGCCGCTGTACGAGATGCACGGCCTGCTGCTCGAGCGCACGCGCGACCTGATCGTCGGGTGCCCGTGCGAATCCGGCTGTCCCTCGTGTGTCGGGCCCGAGGGGAACACGGGCCCCCACGCCAAGCAGGTGGCCTCCCGCATCCTCGAGCAGTTGCTCGACGCCGGGGCCCTTCGACCGCTCGACGACGTACAGGCGCAGGGCGGGGCCGTCTAGGTGGATCTCTCGTCGCGGCTGCGCGCGATCGTCAGGGGCGGGCCTCCCAGGCCCGTTCGGGAGCTGACGTACGAGCCGGACACCGGCGGCTACGAGGCCGTCATGGATCTGGACCGCGTCGGCGAGATCCTCGGCGGCCAGCCGGTCGAGACGCCGTTCGGCCGATGCCTGGCGATCGATCGCCGGTACGAATCCGACCGCTTCCACGGGAACATCCGCATCGAGCAGTGCGAGGTGACCGACTGCGCGAGTCTGTCGCTGCTGGATCCCGATCTCTTCGAGCCCCGAGCGCCGAGCCCCGAGCCAGCCGCCTTCGCGCTTCGCGCTTCGGCGCCCAGGCGAGCCCCGGGTCGTACACTTTTCATCGACCTCGAGACCACCGGCCTGAGCGGTGGCGCGGGGACGGTGGCGTTTCTCGTCGGGTGCGGGTATTTCGACCTCGGCGCGTTCCAGGTCCGGCAGTTTCTCCTCACGAGCTATGCGAGCGAGCGCGCGCTGCTGTCGGCGGTCGCCAGGTTCTTCGAAGGCGCGGACATGCTCGTCACGTACAACGGCAAGACCTTCGACATTCCGGTGATGGAGACGCGGTGGTCCTTCCATCGGATGGAGGCCCCCGGCTTCAGCTCCGCGGGCGTGCCGCACTTCGACATGCTGCATCCCGCGCGGCGGCTGTGGAGAAACCGTGTGGCGCCGCGGGACTCCCGCATGGCCGACCAGTCCGAGGAGGGCTGCCGGCTGTCGACGCTCGAGCGCGTGCTGTTCGGGGTGGAACGCGTGGGTGACGTGCCCGGGTCGGAGATCCCCGGGCGATATTTTCAGTTCCTCCGGAGCGGCGATCCCCGTCCGCTGGAGCCCGTGCTGGAGCACAACCGGATCGATCTCGTGTCGCTGGCGGCGGTGATGGCGCGTGCGGCCGCGCTCGCGGCCGGCGGCCACGAGGCGTGCCGGGACGGCGCGGAAGCGCTCGCGCTCGGCCGCATCTACGAACGCGCCGGCTCGCCCGATCGCGCGGAGCGCTGCTACCGGCGTGGCGCCCTGTCCGAGCGCCTCGAGGTCAGGGCGGAAGCGCTATACAGGCTGGGTCTGCGGATGCGCCGCGACAAGCGCCACGAAGAAGCGGCGTCGGTCTGGCGCGACGTGATGGCGTTGACCGAACCGCGGGCGGCGCGGCGACAGCGCGATCTGGCGGCGCTGAGGCAGTTCGCGGTCGAAGCGCTCGCGATTCATCACGAGCACCGCGACCGGGACCTCGTCACGGCCCGCGAGCTGGCGCTCTTCGCGCTCGAGGACGCCGACGACTCGCGCGCGGATCTGGTGCGCTATCGGCTCGCGCGGCTGGATCGGAAGCTTCAAAAAACAAACGCTCAGCTCTTCTCGAGCTGAGCGTTCTCGTGGACCCTTCAGCTATCAGCTATCAGCTATCAGCTATCAGCTATCAGCTATCAGCGGGACAGCGTGACAGAAGCTGGAAGCTGGAAACTGGAAGCTGGAAACTGGAAGCTGGAGACTGGCAGCTTATTTCGTAGCCGCCGCCGTCTCGGTGGCCTTCTTGGCCTTCGCGGCGGTCTTGCGGCTCTCGGACGTCTGCGCGCCGAACCGCTTCGTGAACCGCTCGACGCGCCCCTCGGTGTCCACCAGCTTCTGGCGGCCCGTGAAGAACGGGTGGCAGTTGTTGCAGATCTCGAGGTGGAGCTCCGGCTTCGTCGACCGGGTCTTCCAGGTCGCGCCGCAGGCGCATCGCGCCTCGATATTGAAATACTTGGGGTGGATCCCTTCCTTCACGGCAAACTCCTTGGGGCTCTCAGGAAAACGACAGTATACCAGACCCGCGACCCTCTTGCGTGAAGTCTAAGCCCAACTGTAACTGTATCAACAAGTTAGAGGCGTCCGACAGCGCCTCTTGGCAATCTGCCCGTTCGAGCGTGCGGGCGCAGTTTCAGATGGATGCGGCAAGCCACGAACAGACGGCGAGAAGCGCCAGCGTACCGCCGACCACAACGAATTGGCTGAGCCGCGAGTGCCCCTTCAGGTAGGAGAACGGCATCGCGCACACGAGGGCCGCCGGGAAGGCCATGATGCCGAGTGCGTCCACGAGCTCGCTGCCCTTGAAGCGCCAGGCGGCGGCGACGTAGAGGAGCGCAAAGGCAAGCGTGAATCCGACCAGGACACCGTTGGCGAGCCGCTGCTCACTGGGCGAGAGGTTCGGGCCAGCGGCGCAGCGACGCATCAGCCTGGAAAGCATGACATCCTCCTCCGTTCGTTGTTTCTGGTGACGCCGAATCTGCTGTGGGTGCACCCGGGCGTCGATGGCCCCGGCGATGAGATCGACGATGACCGCCGGCGACAGCGGGCGCGCCGCGACCAGAGCGGCCATCTCCGCGCCGTACCGCTCGCGCCACCGCCGCGGGTACAGCCGAAGCCACCAGGTCATGCGCGGGCCAGCCTGCGCTGCCCGGCCCTGGTCACCGCCTCGAGGGCGGCAAGACGGGCCCGGAGCGCCTTCTCACCGATCGCGGTCAGGCGGTACGGATTCCTGCGGTCCTCGCTTTCGAGCGGCTCGATGAAGCCGCGCGATTCCAGCCGCGCGATGGCGCCGTACAGCGTGCCAGGCCCGAGCCGCTCTCCTGAAAGCTGGGCGATGTCCTCCGTCATGGCGTAGCCATGCTTGGGTCCGTCGGCCATGCTGATCAGAATCAGAAGAGCCGGTTCCGAGAACCGGCCGAACTCGTCAAGGTCACGGTCGAGTTGGGCCCTGGTCTTTGCTACGTTGCGAGTAATACGCATGACGTAATAATACGCCTCGCGTAGTAATTGTCAACATCCATCCGCGCGTGGCCTGCGGGGAGAGGGTAGAATCCCGGCATGCGATTCAGCCTTCCCGTCGCCATCCTTCTGACCGCCGGCGCTGTCGCGCTGCCGGTCGCGCAGCAGCCAACCGAGAAGCTCGACTACGCCACCCTCGCGCAGATCCGCGACGAGGGGCTCAACCGTTCCCAGGTGATGGACCACATCAGCTGGCTGGCCGACGTGTACGGGCCGCGCCTGACCGGCAGCCCGGCGATCCTGCAAGCCAGCGACTGGGCGATGAAGAAGATGACCGAGTGGGGCCTCGTCAACGCCCATCGGGAAACGTGGGCGTTCGGGAAAGGCTGGTCGCTCGTGCGGTTCAGCGCCCACATGGTCGAGCCGCAGGTGCAGCCGCTCATCGGCTTCCCCGGATCCTGGACCCCGGGGACGAAGGGGCCGGTCATCGCCGAAGTCGTTCGCGTCCAGATCGACACCGACGCGGACTTCGACAAGTACCGGGGCAAGCTCGCGGGCAAGATCGTGCTGACCCAGCCGGAGCGCCCGGTGACGATGATCGAAGGGACGATCGTGCATCGCATGAAAGGCAAGGATCTGGAGGAGGCCCTGACGACCCCCATCCCGAGGCCGCGCGCGGGCGGGCCGGGGAGAGGGCGGGGCGGCGATCCGAGTGACGACACAGCGGCGCAGGGCCGCGGCGGACGCGGCGGCGCGCAGTCACTGCGCGCGCGCATCGCCCAGTTCTACAAGGCCGAAGGCGTCGTGGCCACGTTCGACCGCGGGGGCGACAGCGTGATGGCCTCCATCGGAAGCGACCTGACGGCGCAGCAGCAGCACACCGACGGCGGCACCATCTTCCCGGGCGGCGGCGGCTCGCGCGGCGCGGACGCCGGCACGGGCGTGCCGAGCGTCACGCTCGCGGTCGAGCACTACAACCGCATGGTGCGCATCCTGGCGAAGAACCTCCCGGTGAAGGTCGAGCTGAACGTCGAGACGAAGTTCTACGACGAGACCACGCCGAACGGGTTCAACACCATCGCGGAGATTCCCGGGACCGACCCGGCGCTGAAGGACGAGGTCGTGCTGCTCGGCGCGCACTTCGATTCCGTCGCGGCGGCCACCGGCGCCACGGACAACGCCACCGGATCGGCCGCGATGATGGAAGCGATGCGCATCCTGCAGACGGTCGGCGTGAAGCCGCGCCGCACGATCCGCGTCGGGCTGTGGGGCGGCGAGGAGGAAGGGCTGCTGGGCTCGCGCGCCTACGTGCTCGCGCACTACGGCGATCCCGCGACGATGACGCTCAAGCCGGAGCACGCGAAGCTGGCCGCGTACTTCAACTCCGACAACGGGACGGGGCGCGTGCGCGGCGTGTGGCTCCAGAGCAACCTGGCCGTAAAGCCGATCTTCGAGCAGTGGATCGCGCCGCTCGGCGATCTGGGCGTGGCCGCGCTCGGTCCCCGGTCGGTGAGCTCGACCGACCACGTGTCGTTCGACAACGTGGGGCTGCCGGGCTTCCAGTTCATGGTCGATCGGCTCGAGTACAACTCGCGCACGCACCACTCGAACATGGATTTCTACGACCGCGTCCAGCGCGACGACATGATCCAGCAGGCCACCGTCGTCGCCGTTTTCGCCTACAACGCGGCGATG
>MELC01000029.1:0-38303 GCA_001767455.1 Acidobacteria bacterium RIFCSPLOWO2_12_FULL_66_21 | reverse complement strand
TACAACGCGGCGATGCGCGACGAAAAGCTCCCGCGCAAAGCCCTCCCGAAACCGCAACCGCAACGGGGGCGCTCTCAATAGAAGGCTTCGCTCTCCAACTACAAACTCCAAACTCCTCACCTTTGAAGTTTGGAGTGAGTTTGGAGTTTGGAGTTTGAAGTTTGGAGTTGACATCCCGGCCACCCTCGCGTAGCCTTCTCTCGCCACACGAGAGGAAGGCCATGCCGAAGACCGAGTATCTCCAGGGCGCCCTCGATCTCCTCGTTCTCAAGACCCTCGCCCTCGCGCCGAATCACGGCTGGGGCATCCAGCAGCGCATCCGCCAGGTCTCCCGGGACGCCCTCAGCGTCAGTCAGGGGTCCCTCTATCCAGCGCTGCATCGGCTCGAAGCGGCCGGACTCCTGGCCTCCGAGATGGCGCCGTCCGAGAACAACCGGAAGGCGCGGATCTATCGATTGACGGCCGCCGGCCGGCGGCGCCTGAACACCGAGGCGGCCGACTGGGAGCAGTTCTCGCTCGCCATTCGCCGCCTGCTCCAGTTGGCCTGAGCCGATCGAAGACCAGGAGGCATCGATGTTCGCAGCAATGCTGACCCGGCTGCGCGCCCTGCTCCAACGCCGCCGCGTTGCCCGTGAACTGGACGCCGAACTTGGGTTCCATCTGGAGATGGAGATCCAGTCGAACGTCGAGCGCGGCATGTCGCCCGCGGAGGCCCGGAGCGCGGCCTTGCGGGATTTCGGCGGCATCGTCCAGACGAAAGAAGCGATCCGGGACGTGAGGACGACGACGGTCGAGTCGATCTGGCTGGACGTGCGGCACGCGTGGCGGAGCTGGCGCGCACGGCCCGGCTTCGGGCTGATAGCGGCAGGCATGCTCGGCCTGGGCATCGGCGTCACCACCGCGATGTTCACGCTCGTTGACGCGCTCATTCTGCGCCCTGCGCCATTTCACGAACCGGAGCAACTCGCATCCGTGTACATGGGCAGCGACCACGGGGGTCGCACGACCGTCGCGCCGGCGGTGCTCCGCGCGTGGCGCGAGAGTCCCGCGTTCGCCGGCGCCGAATCCGCGCAGGCGGACACCGCCATCCTCGACGTTGACGGACGCGTCGTCACGCGTGGGATTGCCTGGGTGACGCCGGGGCTGTTCGACCTGCTTGGCAACGTCACGCCGCTCGCCGGCCGGCTGTTCGACCCGTTCGACGGGCGCGCGGGCAGCGACGATCGCGTGCTGCTGTCCGAGGACGTCTGGCGCCGGCTGTACAACGCCGACCAGGCCATCGTCGGGCGCCGCGTCAGTATCGACGGCGAACGGCTGACCGTCGTCGGAATCCTGCCGGCCGACTTCCGTTTTCCGGCCTGGAACACGGTCATCTGGCGGCCGATCAGTTTTGACGCTCCGCCACCCGCGCAATCCGGCGATCGCCCGGCCGTGTACGTCCGCTTCAGCGGCAACATGCCGCGCACTGACGCGCTGCGCCTCGCGACGGATGCCTCGCGCGCGGCTGATGCGGAGAACGCCGGTCTTCGGCCGTGGGTGCGGCCGGTCGCCGGCATGGTGCTCGACGCCTATTACCAGCGCGCCGTGCCGCTGCTTGCCGGAGGCGCCGTGCTGGTCTTCCTCGTCCTCTGCGCGAACGTCTGCAGCCTGCTGCTCGCGCGTTTCACGGCGCGGCGGCGTGAATTCGGGATGCGCGCGGCCATCGGCGCGTCGCGGGGGCGGCTGATGCGCCAGGCGTTCATCGAGGGGAGCCTGCTCGGCGCGCTTGGCGTGATCGTCGGAGCCGGTGTCGGTTGGGCCCTCGTCTCGATCGCGCGCGCCTTTCTGCCCGAGGTGCTGCTGCTGCGGACCCTGAATCCGCTGAACGTCGACGTGCGCGCGCTGGGGGTCACCTCGGCATCAGGTCTGGTGGCGACGCTGGCGGCGGGCCTGTTGCCGGCCTGGATCGGCGCGCGTGTGAACGCCGGCGACTCGCTGCGGGTGATCGATCGCGGCGGAACGGAGACCCGCGGTGCGCGGGCGGTCACGCGCGGCCTGCTCGTCGTCGAGATGGCGCTCGGCTGCACGCTGCTCGTCGGCGCGACGCTGCTCGTGCGGTCCTTCATCAAACTTGCGGGAGCGGAGCGGGGACTCGACACGAGCGGGGTGATCACCGCGACGATGTCACTGCCCAGTTCCGCGTTTCCGACTCCTCAGGCGCGCGCGGCAGTGGCCCGGCCGCTCGAAGAACAGGTGCGCCAGCTTCCAGGGGTGCAGCGCGTGGCCTGGTCGTATGGCCTGCCGCCCGGCGGCGGCGCGTTTTCAGTCGGCGACTGGACCTCCGATGCGCCGGGTGCGCCCGTCGTGAACATGGTCGTGGAGCGGTACAACGTGGGGCCGGAGTTCTTCGCCCTGTACGGCATCCCGCTGCTGCGGGGACGAAGTTTCCAGCCCTCCGACACCCGTGAGGATGTGGTGGTCGGCGAGCGGCTTGCCCTGGCGCTCTGGCCGAATCTCGATCCCCTCGGTCGGACGTTCACCTTCTTGCACGCGCGCTTCCATGTCATCGGGCTCGCGAGGGAAATCCACCACCCGTCCCTCGACGCCACGCTGGACCGGCCCGAGTTCTACCACCGGTTCGCCGGCGTCGGCAGCTACGCGATGCTCAGCATTCGCTGCGACCGCGCATGTCCCGATCCGGCTCTCGTGCGGCAGCGGCTGACTGCCACACATCCCGCGGTCCATGTCGTGGAGGTGCGTGCCCTCGACGACGCGTATTTCGAGCAGCTCGCGCGGCCACGCGCGGCCGCCGCGCTGGCCTTCGCGTTTGCCGCGATTGCCGTGCTCGCCGCGGCGGGCGGTCTGTTCAGCGTCCTCAGCTACGCCGTGGGCCGCCGCCGCCGTGAGTTCGGGATCCGGAGCGCGCTCGGCGCCTCCCCGGTCCAGATTCGCCGGGTCGTCCTGCGCGACGGCCTGGGTGTCGCGCTGATCGGCGCGACGCTGGGATCGTTCGCCGCTCTTATCCTCGCGCGGTCGCTCGCGTCGCTGCAGTACGGCGTGACCGTCAGCGATCCGCTCAGCTGGGCCGTGGTCGTGGGCGTGCTCGCCTTGACGACGATTGCCGCGTCGTGGCGCCCCGCCCGGCAGGCGATGCGCCTCGATCCGGTCCTCCTGCTGAGAGAGGAGTAAAGGGAGCTTCGCTCCCTAACTCCAAACTTCAAACTCCAAACTTCAAACTTCAGATTCCAATTCCAAACTCCAAATTCTCACCTTTGGAGTTTGGAGTTGACTCTTCTCAATTCCCAACTCCTTGCCTTTGGAGTTTGGAGTTTGTAGTTTGAAGTTGACTCCCTTTCAGATATTTCTGCCACCATGCGAGCTCGTTGAGCATGCGATGGACGTTGTTCCAGTGGCCGCCGATGCCGTGCGGCTGGCCGGCGTACTGGATCATCTTCGCCGGCACGCCGCGCCGCTTGAGCGCGAAGTACATCTGTTCCCCTTCTTCGTACGGCACCCGCTGGTCGGCTTCGCCGTGGATGAAGAGCGTCGGCGTCCTGACGCGTCCGGCGTAGGTGAGGGGCGACTGCCGGATCATGCGCTCGCGCGCGGCGGCGTCCCACGGTGTCCCGAAGAACTCCGTCTCCTTCGTGCGGTAGATGTCGGCGGTGCCGTAATCGCTGATCCAGTTCGTGATCCCCGCGCCGGTGATGGCCGCCGCGAACCGATCCGGGTACTGCGTGATCAGCCAGTTGGTCATGAATCCGCCGTACGAGTGGCCCGTGTGGCCGACGCGCTTCGGATCGATCGGGTATCGCTTCAGCACGTAGTCGATCCCGGAGATGACGTCCTCGCCGTCCTTGTCTCCCCATGCGCCCCACGTTGCCCACTTGAACGCCTCGCCGTATCCGGTCGAGCTGCGGAAGTTCGTGTCGAACACGAAGTACCCGTTCGCCGCGAAGTACTGATTCTTGAAGTTGAACGCGTAGCCGGTTGCCGAGTGCGGCCCGCCGTGGCTCGTCACGATCATCGGGTACGGCCCTTTCGACGCGTCGTAACCGTAGGGGAACATCAGCCAGCCTTCGACGCGCGTGCTGTCCTTGCTCGGCCACTGGAGCCGCTCCGCCTTGCTGAAGGCGATGGCCGACACGATCGGCTCGTGAATGTTCGTGAGCCGCCGTTCGTTGGAGCCGTCGATGTCGGCGACGTGGACGTCGGGCGGCGCGTCGTGGACGCCGACGGTGTAGGCAATCCGCGTCAGCGCCTTGTCGTAAGAGAGGCCGGTGAGCCTGCGAGGCCCCTTCGTCACCTGGGTCACGGCCCCGCCGGGAACCGGCGCGCGGAACAGGTGCACTTCACCGCCGGTGCCGGCCGTGAAGTAGATGAAGCGCCCGTCCGGCGACCAGCGCGTGGCATTGGGCTCCAGGTCCCAGTTGGCCGTCAGATTGATCGCGGCACCACCGTCGGCCGGCCTGATGTAGAGATCGCTCGGACCGCCGTGGTTCCGCTTTTCACGAACGATCAGATCCGTGCCGGGATCGCGCACGTACGAGATGTACTTCCCGTCCGGCGAGAACGCCGCGTCGCTGTACACGTAGTCGTCGTTCGTGAGCCGTGTCACCGTTCCCGTTGTCGTGACGACCCACAGGTCCGGGCTTTCGTACTTCAGCTCGTCGCGCCAGTCGGGGTCCGCGAGAAACAGCAGCCGCGAGCCGTCCGGAGACCAGGCCAGACCGGTGGGGCGCAGGTCCGCATCCGTCAAGGCCCGTCCATCTCCGCCGCTCGCGGGAGTCACGGTGATGTGCGCCGCGGGAAGCGCCCGCTGGTTCGGCGCCGGGAAGGGCTGGCCGTCCCGCTGGAAATCCTTCCAGTCGAAGATGGCCCCCTTGAAGCGCTCCTGGTGCCGCTTCTCGAAGTCGCTGGCGTGGACAGGTTCCGCCTTCGGCCGCGCCGCGTCGCGCGCCGCCGCAATCCACTTCCCGTCGGGGCTCGTCACGCTTGCGCCGCGTCCGCCGCCTGCGGCCGGCGCGGGCGCCTGCGGCGGCAGCGCAACGGGTGGCAACGATGGGCTGCCAGGATCGATCTTCCACTGCTGGCGATCGACCGAGTATTGCAGCCAGCCGTCGTCGAGCCATCGAGGATTGCTGACGTCGGTGCCGTCGTGCTGCACCCGGCGCGGCGCGCTTCGGCCGTCGGCGGCGACGAGCCAGCTCTCGCCGTGCGTCGAGTTGTCCTGCTCGATGCGCGACGAGACCGTGTAGGCGACCCAGCGCCCGTCCGGCGACAGCAGCGGGCTGCCGACCGTCTGGATGCGGTAGTAATCCTCGATCGCCAGCGGCCGCCCCTGCGGCGCGCTTGCGCGCGAGGGTTGTGACGACAGGGGGGCGACCGACAGGATGAAGCCGGCGAGCGCGGCCAGCGGCAGGGCGGCGGAACGTGCCATGTGTACCTCCGGGATGACCGCCATCATAAAGCAACTCCAAATTCCAAACTTCAAATTCCACACCTCAAGCTTCGAACCTCGAACTTCAAACGCCAGATTTCAATCTCCAAACGTCAAACTCGAACCGCCAGGTGGAGATTTGTCACCGTGCAGTTTGGGAGTTGGAGGTTTGAAGTTTGTAGTTTGAAGTTTGGAGTTTGGAGATGCCCCCCCGGCGATAGACTGTCTTCGCCAGTGACAGCACCCCAGAAACCCGTTCGCGCGCTCTTCATCAACGGCGGCATCCTCGGTCTGAAGACGTTTGCGAGCTTCGTCGAGCAGGCGTTCGTCGGCGATTGCGACGGCGTGCGCGCCAGCCAGATCGTGCTGACCTCGGACCTGACGCTCGCCGAGCGCGCCGCGCGCAGGGTCTTGTGCGCGCATTTCTGGCCCGGGGACGCGACAACCTTCCGCAATGCGGACTTGCATCGCTTCCGTGCCGAGTGGCATGCCGGCCTGCTGGCCCGCAGGCGGATCCGCCGCCTGGAGCGGGCCGAGGGGGCGTTCGACGTCCTCCACTTTCATCGCCAGGCGACGGCGTACGCCAGCCTCGATCGCATGCGCCGCACGCCGTCCATCGTCTCGATCGACTGCACGCAGCGGTGCGTGATCGAGGCCGCCTCCACGCCATTCGAGCGCGCGACGTACCGCCCGAACGTCGTACGCGACGGCGAGATGTTCCGCGCGGCGGCGCTGATCGTCTCCACGTCGGAATGGGCCGCGAACTGCCTGCGCGAGGAGTACCCGGACTGCGCGACGCCGATCGACGTCCTGGGGCATCCGGTGCACCTGGCCGCGTTCGATCCCGCATGGGCGCACGAGCGGTATCTGCGCGCCGGGGGGGCAGCCGACTATCAGCCGCGCGTGTTGTTCGTCGGCGGTGATTTCGCCCGGAAGGGCGGGTACGATCTCCTCGAGGCGTGGACGGAGGGGCAGTTCGCTTCGCGCGCGCGGCTCGACGTCGTCACGGCGCACCCGATCGACCGCGTGCCTGAGGGCGTCCGGGTGCGGATCGGCATCACGGCCCATTCGGCGGAGTGGATCGCCATGTGGCGCGACGCGGACGTCTTCGTGCTGCCGACGCGCGACGAGGCGTTCGGCCTGGTCTACCAGGAAGCGGCGGCAGCGGGTCTCCCGGTGATCGGCACGCGGATCAACGCGGTCCCCGAACTCGTCGATGACGGCCGCTCGGGTCTGCTCGTCGCTCGCGGCGCCCGCGCGGAGTTGATTCGAGCGCTCGACGAGTTGATAGCATCACGCGAGCGGCGCCTCGAGATGGGCCGGCGCGGGCGCGAGTCCGTCGAATCGACAGGGGACCCGGCGGTCTATCGACAACAGCTCGTGGCCGCCATTCTCAGGGTCGCGAAGACATGAGGCGCGATGCGTAGGGTCCAGGCGTCGGTGCTGAGCTCCACCGCCCCGGGCCGGCGGGCCCTACAATGGTGGCACAGGCGCTCGTTCTGGGCGCCGGCGTCGGACGACGAGGCGCACCTGGCGTTTTACGGGGCCTTCATGGGCCCCGGCGATCTCGTGTTCGACGTCGGCGGCAATCGCGGCGTGCGCAGCCGGATCTTTCACCTGCGCGGCGCACGGCCCGTGATCTTCGAGCCGCAGCCCGCGCTCGCGTCGCTGTTGCGCTACACTTTCGCGGCCACGCCGGCCGTTGTCGTCGTGGCGGCGGTCGGCGCGGAGGCCGGCACGATGCAGATGTTCGTCAGCAGAGTGGATCTGTATTCGAGCCTGTCGCCGGAATGGCTGGCGGCGATGAAAGACAGCGGCAGGTTCGGTCCGGCGGAAGAGTGGGCCACTACCGGACACATCGACGTCCAGGTTCGGACGCTCGACAGCGCGATCGAGGAGTACGGACTTCCGCGGTTCATGAAGATCGACGTCGAAGGATACGAGCTCCAGGTCCTTCGCGGCCTGAGCGTGCCGGTTCCGGCACGGTCGATGGAGTTCGCGACCGAGACGCTCGACGCCACCAAACAGTGCGTGGCGCGAATCGCGTCGCTCGGCGACTACCGATTCCAGGTGTCGCTGGGGGAGAGCATGCGGTTCGAGCCGGGCGGCTGGCTGACGTCCGGCGACATGGTGTCGCGCATCGACACGACATTGAAGCAGCAGAAGAACGGGTGGGGAGATTTGTGCGCGTGCCTCAGCTCTCGATGAGCCTGCGGCGGCGCTTGAGCGACCGGCGCCGGCGCGCCAGGCCCTTCGGGGCCGACTTCGTCGAAGACGTGCGGACCCTCTTCTGGCACCGGCCGCCCGAGATCATCCTGGACATCGGCGCGAACGTCGGCCGCGAGTCGGAGCGCTGGCACCGCGGGTTTCCGCGCGCGCGCATTCACGCGTTCGAGCCCGTGCCGGACACGTTCGCCCGGCTCGCGAAGCGGTTCGCGGCGCACCCGCACATCACCACCTGGAATCTCGCGGTCGGCGACACGGCGGGCCGGCTGCCGATGCGGATCTTCTCCGCCGGCGAAACCAACTCGCTGCTGCCGATGTCGCCGAACGCTTCCGAGTTCGTCGGCCGTGACGGCGTCGTCGAGCGCGGAATCGTGGAGATCGAGGTGACGACGGTCGATCGGTTCGCCGCGGCGCACCAGATCGACGCCATCGACGTGCTGAAGTCCGACACGCAGGGCTACGAGCTCCACGTGCTGCGCGGGGCTGCCGATCTGATCGCGCGCGGGCGGATTGGCGCGCTCGTCCTCGAGCTCAATTTCGTGCCGCACTATGACGGCCAGGCGTTGTTCCCGGAGGTGTACGAGCACCTGAACGCGCGGGGCTTCCGGCTCGTCGGCCTGTATCAGCCGTCGCGCAACCGGGTGTACGCGCTGAACTGGTGCGATGCGCTTTTCATCAATCCGGACTACGTGGCGCCGCGCATCTATCCCGCGAGCTGATGCCTCTCGCACTCGTCCTCCATGGCACCGGCGGCCGGCTTGGCAATCGCCTGATGCTCCAGGCGCACCTGATGTCGTTCTGCCTCGAGCACTCCGGCTGGCGCCTGCTGAACATGAACTTCGTGCCCTACGCGCATCTGTTCGAGGAGTCGCGGTACCACCCGTGGATGATCTATCCTCCGGGCTCGCGGCCGGCTGGCCCGATCGTGCGGATGATCACGCCGCCCGGAATCGTCCTGGCCGATCTGCGCAAGCGCCTGCCGGACAAGTGGGCGTACCTCCTCTCGATCCACGGGACCCGGCTGACCTACCGGCTGCTCGGGCGGCGCGCCCGGCTGCTCGAATGGGGCGATGGTCAGCGCGTGGACCTCGGGTCGGCGGAGTTCGTCGAGTGGGCGCATCGATTCACGTGGATCGTGCCCGGCGGCTTTCTCTTTCGCGACTGGCCGGGACTCGAGAAACATCAGGAGGCCATCAGGCGCTTCCTGCGGCCGGCGACACGATACGCCGGTCCGGCCGAGGCGCTGGTCGCCGATCTGCGCCAACGCTACCGGGTCGTCGTCGGCGTGCTCGTCCGGCGCACGGATTACGCCTGGTGGATTGACGGAAGGTTCCATTTCGATCTGGCGCAGTATCGTGAGTGGCTCGTCCAGATGGTCCGCATCTTCGGGCCGGATGCCGGTCTCCTGATTGCGGCCGACGATCCGGAGGCCGCATCGATCATCGAAGGGCTGCCGGCGCACCTGTCGACCGGTGCGGCGGGCACGGCGGGACATTACATGGAGAGCGTGGCCGCCCTGTCGCTGTGCGACGCGATCGCCTCGCCGCCGAGCACGTTCGCGGCGATGGCGGCGTTCCTTGGCGGCGTGCCGATCCTGCCTCTTCAGGATCGAGGGCAGGAGCTGCGCCGGAGCGACCTTCTCCTCCGGCACCTGTTCGATGCGGTCCGGCATCCGGAATTCGGACGCGCCGTATCGTGATGAAGACCCTGTAGGAGGTACACTCGATCGATGGCATCCGCCGGGCTTCCCGACAAAGTGACGCTGATTACGCCGCCGTCGATCTTCCTGCTCGACGAGCGGGTATTCGTCAACCTTGGGATCCTCAAGGTTGCGGCCGTGCTCGAGAAGCAGGGCGTTTTCGTCGAACACCTCGATCTCTCCGGCACGGAGAACTACCTCGATGCGCTCGAGACCCATCTGCGCGCGGCCGCGCCGGGCGCCATCGGGATCACGACCACGACGCCGCAGCTCCCCACGGTCGCGAAGATCGCCGGCCTGATCCGGGCCGTGCGGCCTGAAGCGCGGATCATCCTCGGGGGGCCGCACGTCACGCTGACGGACTCGGCGGTGAAGCTCGAGCGCCGGCAGGGCCGCGTGTCGCGGGCCCACGCGGCATTGGCGCGCCTTGAAGCGCTCGCCGACGTGCTCGTGAGCGGCGACGGGGAGTTCGCCGTTCTCGTGGCGCTCCGGCCGGACGCGCCCACGCTCGTCGACGGCGACGATCCCTCCGGCGATCTGTTTCTGACCAACGCCGCGTACGAGGAGATGCCGTTCCCCGCGCGGCACCTCGTCGACATCGACAGCTACCACTACGAGATCGAAGGGCGCCGCAGCACGAGCCTCATCGCACAGCTCGGGTGTCCCTTCGGGTGCGGGTTCTGCGGCGGCCGAAACACGAAATCGCTGCGGATGATCCGCACGCGGTCGACCGCTTCGATCGTCGCCGAGGTCCGCGCGTTGTACCACGCGCACGGCTTCACCGGGTTCATGTTCTACGACGACGAGCTGAACGTGAACAAGAACATGGTGGGCCTCATGAACGCGCTGGCGGATCTGCAGAGCGAGCTCGGGCAGGACTTCAGGTTCCGCGGCTTCGTCAAGGCCGAGCTCTTCACCGTGGAGCAGGCGGCGGCGATGTACCGCGCGGGATTCCGCTGGCTGTTGTGCGGGTTCGAATCGGGCAGTCCGCGGATCCTGGAAAACGTCAACAAGCGCGCGGCCCTCGACGACAACAGCCGCGCGGTGGACCTCGCGAAAGAGGCCGGGCTCAAGGTGAAGGCGCTCATGTCGGTCGGCCACCCTGGGGAGTCGGAACAGACGACGCGCGAGACGCAGGAGTGGCTGCTGAGGGCGCGGCCCGAAGAGTTCGACTGCACGATCATCACCACGTATCCCGGCACGCCGTACTACGACGAGGCGCTCCCGGATCCAGCGGCGCCAGGGATCTGGACCTACACGTACGCGAAGACCGGCGACAGGCTGCACGCGTACGATATTGATTTCTCGGTCGTCGCCGATTACTACAAGGGCGATCCGAAGGGCGGATACCGCGCCTTCGTCTACACCGACTACCTGACCAGCGAAGAGCTGGTCGCGCGGCGCGACTGGATCGAGCAATCCGTCAGGTCGGCGCTGAAGCTGCCGTACTCGCAGGCGCGGCCGTCGCTTCGGTACGAGCATTCGATCGGGCAGGGCGCCGACACCCTGCCGGGCTTCATTCTGCGGCGGAGCGGCGGGTCGCCGGGCGGAGTCTCGCCAGCCGGGCCATCGCGGTGATTGTCGCGCACGTCGGCGCGATCGGCGGCGGTGCCGGCACGGCGGCGCTGAAGATCCACAGGGGCCTGAAGCAGGCGGGCGTGACGAGCTGGTACTTCGCCGCGGATGCAACCGGCGCGTCGGCGCACGACGCCGTCACGCCGCTGCCGAGGCGGGTGGCGCCTCCGTACGCGCCTGGCGCACTGCTCTTCCGGGCCGCCGTGAAGGCCTACAACACCGGGCGGCCCGACGGCGCCGGACTGTTTTCGTACACCAGTCTTCCGGTCGACAGCCCGTTTCCCTTCGACGTGGTGCGGCCCGACGTCATTCACCTTCACTGGATCGCGCAGGGCATCGACTACCGCAGCTTCTTCCGCAGCATTCCGAGGACGCAGCCCGTCGTCTGGACGCTGCTCGACATGGAGCCGTTCACCGGCGGCTGTCACTACGCCGGGCCGTGCCTGCGGTACGAAACAGGCTGCGGGCGCTGCCCGCAATTGAACGGCTTGCGCAGCCCGTTCGACCTGTCCGGCGTGACGTTTCGCCGCAAGCGGCGGCTCTACGAGCACCTCAATCTGACGGTCGTGGCCGTCGGCCAGGCCAACGCCGTGGAAGCCCGGCGCTCGCCGCTGTTCGCCCACGTTCGCGAGTTTCAGGTCATTCCCGTCGGCATCGACACCGCGGTATTCACGCCGAGGCGCCGACAGGAATCGCGCGCGCGCCTGGGACTTCCCGAGGACGCCCTCGTCCTGAGCTTTGCCGCGGTCGACCTGATGAACATCTACAAGGGTTTCCCCGTGCTGCTCGAGGCGATCCGGCGGCTTTCCAATCGCGGCCGCGTGCGGCTGCTTCTGACGGGCGGTCCCTTGCCGGCCGGGTTGCAGCTCCCGGTGCCGCACCATCATGCCGGGTTCACGCGCGATGCGGGCGTGCTCGCGGAGATTTACTCCGCATCGGATGTGCACGTGCTGCCCTCGCTGTCAGAGGGCCTCGGGCAGGTCGGGCTCGAAGCGATGGCCTGCGGCACCCCGGTCGTCGGCTCCCGCGTCGGCGGCGTGCCCGACTACGTGCTGGACGGTCGTACCGGGCTCCTCTTCGAGGCGGGCCGCGCCGGCGATCTCGCCGAAAAGCTGGACTGGATGATCCAGCACCAGGCGGAGCGCCGGTCCATGGGTGCGGCGGGCACGCGGCTCATACGCAACCTGTTCTCGGTCGAACACGTCCAGGCCGCGTACATGACGTTGTACGACCGCGTCATTCATGAATCGAGTCGCGGAGCCCTCTAGCCCTCCTCTAGCCCTGCCCTTCGGGCTTCGACTCAGGCCCGATTCTCGGGCCCTCGCTCAGGACTCGCCCGGGCGACGCTGCCCACGGCGTAATACAATCCCCGCGATGGCTCTTCCCCCAATCGTGCGTAAGGCCGCCCGCGCGCTTGGCCTGCGGCCGCCCGCGCGATCGGTTCGCGTTCCGCGCATCAACTTCGTCTCGGGGCTGGAAGACGGCGCCTGGCTCCTGTTCGGCCTCGCGCGCGCCATGCGGCCGGCGGTCTGCGTCGAGATCGGATCGGCGCGCGGCTTGTCGGCCTGTTATGTCGGTCTCGCGTTGAAGGAGATCGGCGCCGGACGTCTGTATGCGATCGATCCGCACACCCGCACGGACTGGAACGACCGGGAGTCCGTGGACACGTACCGGCTGATGCAGCGCAACCTGCGCGCCTTCGGCGTCGCCGACTACGTCACCGTCGTCCGCGACTACTCGGACAAGGCCGCGGCCGGCTGGGATCGCCGGATCGACATGATCTTCATCGACGGCGATCACTCCTACGACGGCGTGAAGCGCGACTGGGAATTGTTCGTGCCGCACCTGCGCGAGTTCGGCGTGGCCGTCTTCCACGACACGACGTGGGACATCGCGCCGGACCATGCCCTGAACCGCGACGACATGGGCGTGCCGCGCTTCGTCGACGAGCTTCGCCGTCAGGGTTATCCCGTCATCACGCTGGACCGGCATCACGGGATCAGCCTGGTGCAGCCGACCGCCGGCGGCGTGCCGCTCGTCCGGTCCTAAGTGGTCCCGGGCGTAATTACGGCGACGCACCGAGGTCGGCGAGGCGCCCCGCTGGCAAGGCGCGACGACCGAGAATATTCAGCATATTTGAGGGAGGAGCAACGCAGGCAGCGGGGATGCATCGCCGGCCGAATGCCGCCGTAATTACGCCCGTGACCACTAAGCCGGAGCGGCGACAAGACGGCGAACGGCCGCGACGACGTCGGCCGCCTGGATCCGGTTCATGCATTCCCGTCCGTACGGCGAGTGGTTCCAGAACCAGCAGGGCGAGCAGTGCATGGCCGTGAAGAGATTCTCGTTTTCAGCATAGCCGGAGAGCGCGGGGTCCTCGCGGCCGCCGTAGACGATCACCGAACGGGTGCCGGCCGCCTTCGCGAGGTGCATGAAAAACCCGGCGAGGCCGACGAACGCCAGGGAGTGGTGGAGCACCGCGGCCGCTTCGCGCTTGGTCGTCCCGCGTAAATCGACCGCTCCTTCGAGCGGAGGGTCGCTTCCGAGGCCCAGTTGCACGATCGTGAACTCACCGCGCAGCGCGTCGACCACCTGCTGAAACCGCTCCGGGAACCACTCCTTGTTGGCGATCGGGAAGCGCGCGCTGCGCGCGGTCGACTGAATCGCGAGCTGCCGCGCCCCGAGACGGCCGAACGCGAGCTCGGACGCGTCGAGATGGATTCGCGGGTTCAGCTCGACGCGATCCTGTACGCCCGCCCGCCGCGCCATCAGCCTGATGAAGTGCTCCGGAGGCGCGATCGTTCGATCCTCCACCGGATCGTAGTCGTGGTACCGCAGTCTGAGGCGTCGCACACCGAGCAGCGCCAGCGCGTACGCAAGGGCGTCGTCGTACGGCACGACGTGGGCGATCGTGGGGTTGTTCAAGAACAGATCGGCGTGATTCGACATCATCCAGAGCGGCGTGACGCCTGTGGCGGCGAGCGCCTCCGTGACTGCCGTGCAGAGAAGATCGTCGCCGGGCGCCAGGCCGAAGTACACCAGTGCGCGTGGCCGGCCGGCCCTGGCGATGTGTCGAAGCGCGCGCGGAAGCGCGGTGACGCCGCCGCCGAGCGCGCGGAGATACCGAATCGGAGAAGCCATACGGGTCTGCTGTGCGTATGATATCGGCGATGTCGCTGCTGATACACCCAATCCGCCTGTTCCTCCTTGCCGCTCTCGTCTGTTGGGCCGCGGCATCGATTGGGGGAGGCTGGCGGCGTTGGGTGGCGCCGGTTGCCACGGCCGGCAGCGTCGCAGTCATCCTGGCGCTGGCCATCTTCGCCGGTTGGTACATCGCCGCGCCCACCTACTACGACTGGATCGAACCGTCGGTCCCGTCGGTCGGATGGACGTGGCTGCGCGGCGGCGAGATGTACCCGAGGCCGGACTCGTGGCTTCGCTACAGCCATCCATATGGTCCGCTGACGTTCCTGGTGCAGGCCGCTTTCCTGGGCACCTTCGGGCCTTCAGTGGCAGTGTCCAAAATCCCCGGCGTCCTCGCACTGATCCTCAGCCTCCTCTGCGTGTATCGCGCGTGCCGCCGCCACGCGTCGTCCGCGGTGGCTCTCTGGCTGGCCGCGATCTTCTCGGGCCTGTGCCTGTGGATGCGTACCACCAGCTTCTGGGACCGCCCGGATCCGTTGATCGTCCTCGCGGTCTCGGCGGCGGTGCTCGTCTGCGAGGCCGCGGGCCTGCGTCTCGCGTTGGCGGGGACGATGCTGGCCACGGCCGCCGTGCTCGATCTGCGCCTGACGAGCGTGGCAATCCTGCTTCCGGTGTTCGCCGTGATGTGGCAGCGGGCCGGGGCACGGCGTGTCGTGTCGGTGGTCGCAGCCGGCGCCGTGCTGTCGGCCGCGCTGTTCCTGCTTCCACGCATCGATCTCGCGGGTTTCGTTGCACGGAACGAACAGCTTTCACAGCATGGCATCTCTGCGCGCATGGTGCTTCAGAACGGGAAATGGTGCCTGTGGCTGATCGGCCTTTGGGGCGTCGTCGCGGTGGCGCGCTCGCGCGCGGTTTCACTTGTCGAATCGGCGGCGACCGCCCTGGCGCTGCTCCTTGCTGTCGTGACGGGCGCAACTCCTGCCGGGGGCGTTCACCACGTCCTGCCGATCGTGCCGATCGTCTTGTGGCAGGTGGCCCGCGCCAGGGTGCTGGAGATCGGTGATCGTTCGAGATTCGCCGTTGCCGTGTGCGCGGCGTCCGGAATCATGTGGGCTGCGGTGGGCGCTTCCGGCGTGATCGCGGTCGCGCACGAGGTGCGCCAGCGACTCGATCGGCGGATGGCATCCGGACTGTCCGAGTTCGTGGCGGCGGCCGGCGTGTCCTCGGTCGCGCTCGGGTACGGCGCGACGGCCGAGCCACAGTTCGTCATGCCGGAGCTGGTCTTCCGCGGAAGCCCGCTGGTCATCGACGCGCTCACGGTCATCGATACACAGGCTGCGGGGCAGCCGATTTCCGAGGCGACCCTGACCGCGATTCGCACCTGCCGCGTTGGCGCGTGGCTCATTCCAGCAGGTGAGCGGCCGTTCTCGATGAAGACGGTCTTTCAGCACACCGCATCGCGGGAGGCGTTCGACGAGTCGTTTCGAGCCGCCTTCATGGACGCGTACACGCGCGCCGCGCGCGTGAGCGGTGCGTTCGATCTCTGGACCTGCCGCGACCGCCGCTGACCGAGGTTCGATCCGCGCGCGACGCTGGCAGAGAGGGTAGAATCCGGCCATGCGACGTGTCGCGGCGGCTGCGGCTCTGGCCCTCACGATCGGCGCCGGTCTGCCGCGGGCGCAGGAGCCTGCGACGCTGGAGGCGTGGCTCGACGCCGTCCGGCAGCACACGCCGGGCGAGCGCGACGATGCCGTGGACACGGTTGGCGCCTGGAGCCGCGCGGATCTCGCGGCCGTTCACGCCCAGTTGCGTCGGCTCGAAGGGTCACGCCGAGGCGTCGCCATGGCCCCACTGCTCCTCGCCGGGGCCATGCTGCACACGGACATCGCGATGCTCACGCCGGGCCGCAAGATCGTCGGCAAGGCCGGCGATCCCTCCGTGCAACTGTCGGTTGACGGGCGCGATTCCGGCCGGCGCGCGGGCGAGCCAGGCTGGCCGTACGCGCGGCAGTTGCTCGACGCCGCGGCCGGCGACCTCGCGAGCCATCCCACCATCAGTCTCTGGTACCGGGCCACCACCGCATACATGGCGGCCAACGACATACTGGCTGACGCCGAGCCGCATCTCGAGCACGCGCGCCGGATCCTGCCTCTTGACGCGGACGTGTGGTTCAACAGCGGCTGGTTGTTCGAGGCGTACGCCCACCCGCGCACACAGGCGCTGCTCGAGGCGCTCGCCCCCCTGGCCGGAACGAGGCCGCCCGTCAGCCGCATCAATGTCGTGACTCGAAGCACGGCGCTCCAGAAGGCGGAGGCGTTCTATACGCGCGCCATCGAGCTCGATCCGAGCCGTCTGGACGCACGGATTCATCGCGGACGCATCCGGAGCCTTCGGGGCAGGCAGCAGGAAGCGATCGCGGATCTCCACGTGGCTGCCGGTGCGGCCAGGGGCCCGTCTTCGAAATATCTCGCGGCGCTGTTCCTCGGCGGTGCGTACGACGCGCTGGATGACCTGGTGGCCGCACGCAACGCGTACCACCGCGCGGCGGCAATCTATCCGCTCGCGCAGTCGCCGCACCTGGCGCTCAGCCGCCTGGCCACCCGCCGCGGGGACCTGCCGGAGTCCCTGCGCGAGGTGCAGCAGGTCCTGCGGCTCTCGCCGGACGCGATCGATCGCGGCGACCCCTGGTGGACGTGCGACATGGGGAACGGCATATACAGCGACGCGCTGGTCGCGGAGCTGCGTGCGGCCATCCGCCGCATCAAGGAGTCGTTGGCGTGAGGCTCGGCGTCCTCCTCGCCCTCTGCCTCGTCGCATGGACCGCGCCACACGGGGTCGGCCCGCGGGCCGGCCAGACGTTCCGCAGCGGCATCGAGGCGGTGCGCGTCGACGTGCTGGTGCTCGATGGCGGCCAGCCGGTGACCGGCCTGACGGCACGCGATTTCGAGGTGCGCGACAACGGCGTGCTCCAGCAGATCGATCGCGTCAGCTTCGAGCAGATTCCGCTGAACGTCGTCCTCGCGCTCGACATGAGCGGCAGCCTCGAAGGGGAGGGGCTCGAGCAGTTGCGCGGCGCGGCGGGGGCGCTCCTCGACGGCCTGCACCCCGACGACCAGGTCGCGCTCGTGACCTTCAGCCACATGGTCGCGCAGCAGTCCGGGCTCACCCGCCGGGCGGAGCTGGTGCGCGCGGCGATCGGCCGCATGAAGGCGGAGGGAGGCACCGCGCTCGTGGACGGCGCGTTCGCGGGCATGATGCTCGCGCAGTCGGACGCGGATCGCGCGCTGGAGGTCGTCTTCAGCGACGGGGTCGATACGGCCAGCTGGCTGATGCCGGACGCGGTCATCGACGCCGCGAAGCGCAGCGATGCCGTCGTGTACACGGTCTACGCGGGAAAGGCGCCGGCCCCGCCCTTCCTGCGCGATCTGGCCGCGTTCACCGGCGGACGCGTCTTCGAGAATCCCCGCGAATCGTCGCTCCGTCCGACATTCACGCGGATCCTCGCCGAGTTCCGGCAGCGCTATCTCCTCACCTACTCGCCACGCGACGTCGCGCCCGGGGGCTGGCACCGCCTGCGCGTGAACGTCCGCAACCGCCGCGCTACGGTCACGGTCAGGGCCAGACCTGGCTACATGCGAGGGAGTTGAGAATCAAGCAATTGCCGAATGCCGATTGCCGATTGGCGATTGCCGGATTGAAGATTGCCGATTGCCGATCGACGGATCGACGATTGCCGATTGGTGGCCACCACCGCCGGATGCGGCAAGCAATTAGCAATCGACAATTCGTCGATCGACAATCCCCAATCGGCAATCCGTCGATCGGCAATCTGCAATCGGCAATCGGCAATGACGAGAGTCACTCGGTGCGTCCGGCCACCCGTTTGGCTCGCAGGGAACCAATCCAGCGGCGGGCGGCCCTGTGGGAGACGACCAGCAGGGCCAACCCGGCGGCGAGCGCAAACGGGATGATCCAGTAGCCGCCGGCCACTTCCATGCCGGCGGGCGCCGGGAACTGGCCTCCGAAGGCCCGCGGAATGCCGTCGCGCATCCAGATGCCCACGTTGCCAGGGAAGATCGGCTTCAGCGCCGCGATGGACAGCAGGGCGATGCCGCTGGCGTAGCCGGTGAACAGGAGCAGCGCGGTGAAGAAGGCCAGGGTGCCGGTCCCGGCCGCGTGAAAGAGCGATCGCAGCACCGCGACGACCCGGCCGCCGATCGCGGCTTCGTCCATCATCAGCTCGAGCGAGTAGGCGCGCGCCACCCGGCCTGGTGTCCCCAGTTGATCGAGAATGCGCTCGAGCGCCTCGCGCTCGTTCGGCATCGGCTGGGCCTCGGCGACGCGCTCGCGGATGTGCGACTCCACCTCGCGGACGGCGTCCTCGGTGAGCGCCCGCGGCTGCGCGGCGCGCATCGCGCGCTCGAAGATGTGCAGGTATCCGCGGACGCGCGATTCTCCGGTATCGCTGAGGATCATGGCTGGTCTCCGATTGCCGCCTCGTCGATCAGGCGATCGATCGTGCGGGTGAACGTGCGGAACTCGCGGGACATCTGCGCCAGCCGCTGGCGCCCCCGCGCGGTGACGGCATAGTACTTCCGCGGGTGCGGCCCCTCGTCGGACACCCACTCGGCGCGCAGCAGCCCGTCACGCGACAGCCTCGCGAGGATGGGGTAGATCACCCCCTCGCTCAGGACAAGGTCGGTGAACTCCAGCCGCCGGATGATCTCCAGGCCGTAGCGCCGCCCCGGCGCGATCGCGAGCAGCACCGCCAGTTCGAGGGTGCCGCGCCGGAGCTGTTCCTGCCAGGTTTCAAGGGCCATGACATATACCTTGTGGCGCAAGGTATCTAATGATACGCAGGCAGGGACAGAACGGTTCAATTGCCGATTGCCGATTGCAGAATGCCGAGTTCCGGATTGATGAGTGACGATTGGCGATCGACGGATTGCGAAGATTTTCGATTGGGCGGTCCGGGGCAGTTTTCCGAACCACGGTGGGGCGGCGTCTGGCTCTGAGAGCGCAGAGCGCTCTTGGTTCGGGGCTAGCGTCCGCGCAGAGGCGTCGGCCGCAGAAGACCCCAGGCCGGTTCCGATTCGGAGGCCGGCGACTTCGTCAGGTTGGCCAGCCCTGACCCGTCTGGCTTGACCGAATAGATCTCGAAGTTGCCTTCACGGTCGCTTGCAAACACGATCCGGTTGCCGTCCGGCGACCACGTTGGCGACCTGTCGACTCCTGGGTGGCTGGTCACCCGGGTCTCGTGCGAGCCGTCCGCATCGATGAGGTAGATCTCGTCCTGCCCATCTCTCGTGGACTGAAAGGCGATTCGGCCGTCGGGACCCCAGGCGGGAAACGAGTTGACGGCCCCATCGGTCGTCAGGCGCCTCTGGTTGGATCCATCCGCGTCCATCACGTAGATCTCGGAAGCCCCGTTGCGGTCGGAACTGAAGGCGATCCGCCTGCCATCGGGTGACCACGCGGGCTGCCCGTCCACCCCTGGAGACGTTGTCAGGTTGACCGGGTTCGAACCATCGGCGTTCATCACCCAGACATCTGCCCCGCCGGAACGCGTCGACACGAAGGCGATATGCGTCCCCTCGGGAGACCACGCTGGGGAATGGTCTTTGGCGGGATCGTGGTTGGTCAGATTCACGACCGCCGATCCGTCGGCCTTCATCACGTAGATCTCGGCGGCGCCGGTCCCGTCGGAGGCAAACGCGATCCGTGAACGGTCCGGAGACCACTTCGGGGACATATCGTTGGCGGATGTGTTCGTCACCCGAGTCACCCGCGATCCATCGCGCCTCATGACGTAGATCTGGCCGCGGCCGGTGGCGCGGGAGCTGACGAAGAGGATGTCGGTGGCGTCGCCGATGGCTGGCAGGTCAGGCACGCCGCTATATGCGTCCGAGCCGTCCGGCGTTCTGCCGACGACGCCATGCCACGGGCTGCACCCGCTCGAGTTGCACGCGCGCACGTCCCAGTGATACGACGTTCCGGCATCCAGGCCGGTGAACTCGGCCTTGGTGAAGCCAGCCTCCACCGTCCCGACGACGGTGCCGAATCGGGCGACCTCGAATCGGTCCTCCGTCAGAGAGGCATCGGTCCACATGAGAATCACCGTGCCTGGTGCCGGCGACCGTACGTCGAGGCGCGCCGGTGTCTCGGGCGCCTGCCCTCTCATCCGCGCGACCGCCCAGGTCAGACCGATGACCATCACGGCCAGGACGACGACCGCTGCCGACACGGCGGTCCGAACCGCCAAGCCGCTCCAAAACATCCTCCACGAACGCCCGGATCCAGTGTCGCGCCGTGGAGCGTCGGGCGGCTTGGACTCGATCGCATAGGGCGAACCGGACGTTCGCTTGCGCCGCCACTCGTCCAGTTCGTGTTTGAACGCAGACACCGAGCCCTTGCTGGCGTGCGCCAGGCGCCGAACCGGTAACCCTTCCGAGGCTTCCCAGCGCTGTAGCGTCGTGATGCTGCGACCGAGGTAGGCGGCGATCTCCTTCCACGAGTCCAGCCGATCGCTGGCGTCATGCGCCGGTTCCGGTGCGCCGGTCAGATCACGCTCCTCCATCGACGCTCTTAGACTCTCGCGACGCGCCACAAAGTGCAACACACACTCTGATGGGTTGAAACGGGTGGTTTCGTGGCTTGCGCCCCCCACCTCGCCTGAGTAGCCTCGCGACACTTACTCTCGCACCTCTCAATGTTCTGCGCGGAGCCTCTAACTAACACGGCATGCAGCGGCCCGCGCATGGGTAATTGGCGCTCCGCCGCTGATGCCGAGTCGTTATCTGGTGTCGCCACAAATGACCAAGAAGGAGGAGATCATGAAACGCAGTAGAAATCGCGCCAGTACTTGGGTGTTGGTGTTCTTTGCCACAGCCTTTGTCGTTTCCGCCGGGGCAGCGGTTCCCGTCGCGACCGTGACCGTCAATCCGGGCGATATCTTCGTTACCGACCTGCTCGCCTTCGGCGGAGCGAGTGGGGTCATCCGCGTGGATCCGGCCACCGGAGTTGAGACGCCCGTTTCCGCGGGCGGGTTCCTGGTCCAGCCCTTTGGGATCGCCATCGAGGCCAGCGGCAACCTCGTCGTCGCTGACGCGAGCGCCTTCGGCGGGCTCTGCCCGGGCGGATGTGGTGGCGTTGTCCGCGTGAATCCCGCCACCGGCGCCCAGAGCATCGTCTCGACAGGCGGGTTCTTTGTCGATCCCTTCGGAATAGCCATAGAGGCCGACGGCAAGATCCTCGTCAGTGACGCGAGCGGCTTGCTCATCCGCGTGCATCCCTCCACCGGCGCCCAGCAAATCGTCTCGGCCGCCGGCTTCTTCGCCTCTCCCACCGCTCTCGCCGTCGAGGCCAGTGGGACGATCCTTGTTGACGACCAATTGTCGGGGATCATCCGCGTGGATCCAGTGACCGGCACACAGACCCCCCTCTCCCCAGGCGGGCTCTTCTGCGGTTCCCTGGGCCTCGCCCTCGAGGCCGGCGGCGACATCCTCGTCACGGCCTCGCCCGGCTGCCTGGCGGCCAGGGTGGTTCGCGTGAATCCTCTGACTGCAGCCCAGAGCGTCGTTTCGGCAGGCGGCCTCTTTTCCCTCCCCTTCGGCCTCGCCGTCGAGGCCGGCGGCGACATCCTGGTTGTTGACCCGCTCGCCTTCGGTGGGCCAGGTGGGGTCATCCGAGTGAATCCCGTCACCGGAGCCCAGACGCCCGTCCCTTCGGGCGGGCTCTTCGTCGAGCCCGTTGGCATCGCGATCGCCCGCACTCCCCAAGTGATCACCGTCGCCATCGACATCACGCCCGGGAGCCTCCCAAACAGCATCAACCCGAGAAACAAAGGGGTGATCCCGGTGGCCATCCTCACCACGAACGGTTTTGACGCGGTCACCGTAGACCCGGTCGCAGTCCGCTTCGGTCCAACCGGAAATGAGGCCGTTCCAGTGCACTCTGCCCTCGAGGATGTCGACGGCGACGGGGACATTGATCTGATCCTCCACTTTCGGACGCAGGATACGGGCATCCAATGCGGAGCACCCTCTGCTTCCCTCACTGGACAGACCGTCAGCGGGCAGGTAATCCAGGGTGCTGACTCCATCAGGACGGTCGGGTGTAAGTAGGAGGTCAGACGTATCAACGGCAGCTAACGAGCGGCTGAAGCGGACGCGCTGACCGCGCGCCGCTTGGCCGTGTCGTTGGCTGACGTGCGTGTCACGCCGACGCGCGAGATCATCTCGGTCGCGAGCAACGAACCGGTCGAAGGGGCTGGCAGCGGCGATGCGAGTCCAGGCTGGCAGGTCCAGTCGAGCCTGCTGATCAAGCTCCGCGCGGACCGCGTCGGTCGCGGCGCAACCAATTGGTGGCCGCCCCCCCGGATGTGGCAAGCAATGACCAATCGACAATTCGTCGATCGCCAATCCTCAATCGCCAATCCGTCAATCGGCAATCTGCAATCGACAATCGGCAATGACAGCGTCTATGCTTTGCGCATGATCACCCGGATCTCCTGTGCTGTCCTTCTGGCGGTTTCGGCCATGCTGCTGGCACATCCGGTGGGCACCGTCCCCCAGGGTGGCGACCAGTTCCTCGACGGCATCGGCGAAACCGGCCTGGTTGCACGCTACATGCTCGGCGGCAACGCGGAGGACTCGTCGAGGAACCAGTTCCACGCCGCGCTGCGCGGAAGCGGCGGCAGCTTTGTCGAGGACAGCCAGTTCCGGAACGCCCTGCTGCTGACCGGCGACCTCAGCCACGTCCAGCTTCCCGGCCAGGCGCTGGCGGGCGAAGACACGATAAGCGTGACGGGTTGGCTGTTCCTGCCGACCGGCGCGTCCGGTCATGTCTTCGACTTCGGCCAGAACGTATCGAACCACCTGTTTGCCGTGGCGAGCCGTGACGGTTTCCGCGCATCCCTCATCGTCAACGGCGCGGTGCGGGGAGAAACGGCCGCCAGGCCGGTGCTCGAGAACCAGTGGGTGCATGTCGCCGTGGTGCTCGATCCGGCCGGTCACGTCCTGACGACGTACCTGGACGGTGCCAGGGCCGCCCAGGCGACGGACGTCGCCGCAACGGCCGCGCAAATCGTCAACAAGTCGTCCGCGGCAGCCAACCGCCTCTTCCTCGGCCGCTCGCAGGATGACGCCGCGCCCACGCTGCACGCGCGGCTGCGCGATGTCCGCATCTACCGGATTGCGCTCGCCGACCAGCAGGTGGCCACGATCCGCAACAACGCCCTGTCGCGGCGGCAGACGAGCGCCGGCCGCGGGGCGCCACCCGTGATCTCCACGGCCGGGATCCCGGATGAATCTCCGCTCGCCTCACAACTGACGCACGTCCCCGACGTCAAGGTCGATACCGACGTCGGAACGCTGCCCCACCTGCCGCACAGCATCCCTGCCACGTACCGGGGCAACAAGAAGGGGCAGGATGTGCGCGTGATCTGGCCGGCGCCGACAGACAACAGCCAGGTGAGGGCTCCCGGCACCTACACCGTCACCGGCAAGGTGCCCGGCACGCGGTTCGAGCCGAAGGCCACCGTCATCGTGAAGATGGCCGTGAGGACGGCCACGCCCCCAAGCCGCCTGGCCGAGGCCTTTCCGCTCAGCCAGGTCGCGCTCGACCGGGACACCGAGGGGCGCGAGACGCCGTTCATCAGGAATCGCGACAAGTTCATCCGCGGCCTCGGGGCCACCAATCCGGACAACTTCCTCTACAACTTCAGGGACGCGTTCGGGCAGCCGCAGCCGCCGGGCGCAAAGCAGCTCGAGGGGTGGGACAACCAGACGACGAGGCTGCGGGGGCACGCGAGCGGTCACTACCTGACGGCGATCGCGCAGGCCTACGCGAGCACGACGTACGACCAGGAGTTGCGCGCGAACTTCGTCGGCAAGATGAACTACCTGATCGACACCCTGTACGACCTGTCACGGATGTCGGGCAAACCCGCGAAGGAAGGCGGACCGTCGGTGGCCGATCCGACGGCCGTCCCGCCGGGCTCCGGCCGCAAGGGCTACGACTCGAACCTGCGGGCGGGCGCCATCCGGACGGACTACTGGAACTGGGGCGCCGGGTTCATCAGCGCCTACCCGCCGGATCAGTTCATCATGCTCGAGAAGGGGGCGACCTACGGTACGCAGGACACCCAGATCTGGGCGCCCTATTACACGCTGCACAAGATCATGGCGGGGCTGCTCGACAGTTACGAGGTCGGCGGCAACAAGAAGGCGCTCGACATCGCGCGGGGCATGGGCGCGTGGGTGTACGCCCGCCTCAAGGCGCTGCCGCCCGAGACGCGCACGAGCATGTGGGGCCGCTACATCGCCGGCGAGTACGGCGGCTCGAACGAAGTGATGGCCCGCCTCTACCGGCTCACGGGGGACCGGCAGTTCCTCGAGTGCGCGAAGCTGTTCGACAACACCGGCTTCTTCTTCGGAAACGCGGACCGCGAGGCCGGCCTCGCGAAGAACGTGGACACGATCCGCGGCAGGCACGCCAACCAGCACATCCCGCAGATCACGGGGGCGCTCGAGACGTTCCGCAACACCGGGGAAATGCCGTACTGGCTGATCGCCACGAACTTCTGGGACATCGTGAACAACAGCTACATGTACAGCATCGGCGGCGTGGCCGGCGCGCGCACCCCGAACAACGCCGAGTGCTTTACCGCGGAGCCTGGCACGCTGTGGAAGAACGGGTTCGCGAGCGGCGGCCAGAACGAGACCTGCGCCACGTACAACCTGCTCAAGCTCGATCGCCAGTTGTTCATGTACGCCCAGACCGCCAAGTACATGGATCACTACGAGCAGGCGATCTACAACCACATCCTCGCTTCGGTTGCCGAGGACAATGCGGGGAACACGTACCACGTCCCCCTCAACCCCGGCGCGCAGAAGCGGTTCGGCAACGCCGCCATGAACGGGTTCTCGTGCTGCAACGGCACGGCGCTCGAGAGCAACACGAAACTCCAGGACTCCATCTATTTCAGGAGCGCCGACGACAGGACGCTCTACGTCAACCTGTTCATCCCCTCGACCCTGAACTGGAGCGAGCGGAACCTCGTGGTGCAGCAGACGACGAATTTCCCCTACGCCGATACGACGAAGATCGTCGTGAAGGGGAGCGGTCCGCTCGATGTCAAGGTGCGCGTGCCGCGGTGGGCGACGCGTGGCTTCTTCGTGAAGATCAACGGGCGGGAGCAGCGGCTCAAGGCCGTTCCGGGCACCTACGTGTCGGTCGGCCGCACCTGGCGCGCGAACGACACGATCGAGCTGCGGATGCCGTTCAGCTTCTACCTGAATCGCGTGGTCGATCAGCCGAACGTGGCGAGCATCTTCTACGGACCGGTCCTGCTCGCGGCGGAAGAGGCGGGCCCGAGGACCGACTGGCGGAAGGTGACCCTCGACGCGACCGACATCGCCAAATCGATCAAGGGCGATCCGGCCACGCTCCGGTTCACCATCGACGGTGTGCCCTTCAAACCGTTCTACGAGACTTACGGACGCAATTCGGTGTACTTGAACATCGCCCTGAAGTAGGGAGTCTTCTGTTATTGCCGATTGGCGATTGGCGACTGCCGATTGACGGAATGCCGATTGGCGATTGTCGATCGACGGATTGTCGATTGATGAATGCCCGGCACATCCGGCGGTAGTAGCCACCAATCGACAATCTCACAATCCGTCGATCGCCAATCGGCAGTCGACAATCCGTCAATCGGCAGTCGGCAATCGCCAATCGGCAATGACGCTACCTGGCTCCATTGGCCATCGAGCCGAGGAACTCCGCGTTCGACTTGGTCTTCGCCCTCTTGGAGAGCAGGAGGTCCATCGCCTCGGTGGGGGAGAGCGGCGTCAGGACCTTGCGCAGCACCCACACACGGTTGAGATCCTCCTTCGGGATGAGCATCTCTTCCCTGCGCGTGTCGCTCTTCGTGATGTCGATCGACGGGAACACGCGCCGGTCGGTGAGCTTCCGATCGAGGTGGATCTCGCGGTTGCCGGTCCCCTTGAACTCCTCGAAGATCACTTCGTCCATGCGCGAGCCGGTGTCGACGAGCGCGGTCGCGACGATCGTCAGCGAGCCACCGCTCTCGATGTTGCGCGCGGCGCCGAAGAACCGCTTCGGCCGCTGGAGCGCGTGGCTGTCCACGCCGCCCGACAGCACCTTGCCCGACGACGGGACGATGGTGTTGTAGGCGCGCGCGAGCCGCGTGATCGAGTCGAGCAGGATGACGACGTCCTTCTTGTGCTCGACGAGGCGCTTGGCCTTTTCAATGACCATCTCGGCGACCTGCACGTGGCGCGTCGCCGGCTCTTCGAACGTGGACGAGATGACCTCTCCCTTCACCGATCGCTGCATGTCGGTGACCTCTTCCGGCCGCTCGTCGATGAGCAGCCCCATTGGGTAGACCCGCCGGTTGATCGCAGTAAGAGAGCGCGTTAACCTGCAGCGAACGCTGAATGATGAAGATTCGACGCGTCTCCGATTATTGAATATGACAAAAGGACAGATCGATCGGCTCGGCGAGCGACTGCGGAAAGGCCTTGTAGGCGAATCCGAGCTTCGAGCGCTCGACGAGTACCGGCGGTCGTTCGACGCCGCCCACGAACAAGTCGTGCGACTGTTGCGTTCGCGGTGCGATTTGGCGAGCACGCAGCGTTCAAAGACAGAGAGTTCTGTGCGTGCCAAGCTCCGTCGCGAGGCCACCATACGCCTTAGCCAAATCCGGGACATCGCGGGTTGCCGCGTCGTCACAAAGGGCATCGTGGAACAGGACGACGTGATCAGAAAGCTCAGCGAAGTGTTCAGTCGGATGGTCGTTGACGACCTAACTAAGGGAGCGACCCAGCAACGGATACCGTGCCGTCCACGTGATTGTCGAGCAATCGGCGAAGATGGTTGAGATTCAAGTGCGTACACTGCTTCAGCATTTGTGGGCCAACCTGTCCGAAAAACTTGCAGACATGGTCGATCCCGCCGTCAAGTATGGAGGCGGGCCAGCAAACGTGCGCGAGTTGCTGGACGGCATCTCACGCGAGATTTGGGAAATGGAGTCTCTGGAGCGGGGCATTGCCTCACATCGGGAGGGAACGGAAGTTGTCGGATTGCCAGACGATCCAGGTATTATTGAGAAGCTTGAGGCCGCGCTCAGCCAGAAGACTGCCGACTGGACGATCTTCCTGCGTGACATTAGGGCGAAACTCGACCATCTGCGGGAGTGAGCATGATCTTTCTTGTCGAATACGATCGGCCATCTGGCTGCCTCATCAGCTGCCGGACGTTCTCGGATAGCCGCCGCGTCGACGCAGAAGACGCCCGTATCGAACGGGAAGTGGCGTTGAATCGCGCCGGCGTCGAGCGAGAAATTGTGCTGCTCGAGGCCGCAAGCGAAGATGCTCTCCGGCGGACGCATCGGCGCTACTTCGAGGATCTCAACGAGTTGGCTACCGAGCTTGCCGAATAGTCGTTGAACTCCCTATCGTCCGGTTCGCCATCGAACCCAGGAACTCCGCGTTGGACTTCGTCTTGGCCATTTTCGACATCAGCAGCTCCATCGCCTCGGTGGGGCCGCTGATCCTCACCTTCGGTTGCCCGGCTCCTGTACCGACACTCAACGCTGGCGACCTCGTCAAACGAGCCGACCTGGTCGTAATGGGCCGGATCGCCAACGTATCGGACGCAGGTCCCGCTACCATCGAAACGCCAAATGGGCCACTCCAGGCCCGCCAGATGCGCGGAGAGATCGAAGTCGACCGCGTCCTCAAGGGCACGCTCGAGACTTCTTCCGTGAGTTTTCAGTTCGCGATGCCCGATATGCCGATGGCTGGCCACTACCGCCGGATGTGCCGGGCAATCACCAATCGACAATCCGTCGATCGGCCATCCTCAATCGACCTGCTGCGCCGCCCTTTTCCGCCGCGCAAGTAACCGGATGGGCTAGCGCGACCGCGCCGCTGTCGCGGCTTTGAAGGCGCGCAGCTCCTCTTCGACCTGTCGCCGCGCTCGTTTCTCTCTGTACGAGCGAATCGCCCCCTTGATCGTGCTGTGCAGCTCCTCGACGATCGGCACGACGGGGATGCCGACGGGGTACAGCGTGGACGCGCGATACGGCTCCGGGGTGACCTGGCTCACAAACTCGAAGTGGACGGGCTGCTGCCTGGGGCGGACGAACGCGGACCGGAACACCTGTTCATCCCACGGCTGCCCGGAAAGCAGCAGTTTCTGGGTGACGCTTACGCGGAACAGAGGGACTCCGGGACGGCGGGTAAGCGGGAGTACTATCGCGGGCGGGCGGTTGAGCCTTCGCCGAATGCGCTCGATCGACACCACGGAGGTCACATCCGGCTGCGGTGCGGGTGGCGAGGATGGCGCCTGGAACAGCATCGCCATCAGGATCGCTTCAGCCATGACAATATGACGTCACCAGGCTGCCATCGGCCGGTACCAGGAAATCGAAGTCGCAGCCGCGGTCGGCCTGGAGCACGTGCTCGGCGTGGAGGCGCGCGTATCCGCGTGGAGGCAGCGGAGGACGCCGGAACGCGGCTCGCCGCCGAGCCATCTCGGACTGGTCCACGAGCAGATCCAGGCGGCGGCCGGCCGTGTCGAGTCTGATGCGGTCGCCGTCCCGCACGAGGGCGAGCGGCCCGCCGGCCGCGGCCTCGGGCGCCACGTGCAGAATCACGGTCCCGTATGCCGTGCCGCTCATGCGCGCGTCCGAGAGGCGCACCATGTCCTTGACGCCGGCGCGCGCGAGCTTCGCGGGGATGGCGATCGATCCCGCCTCGGGCATGCCCGCGCCGATGGGACCGATCCCCCGGAGCACGAGCACGTGATCGGGCGTCACGCTCAGCGCCGGGTCGTCGATGCGGGCCGCCAGGTCGTCGAGACCCTCGAACACGAGCGCGGGCCCTTCGTGTTGCAGCAGCGCGAGGCTGGCCGCCGCGCGCTTGAGCACCGCGCCGTCGGGCGCGAGTGACCCGCGCAGGATGGCGAGCGCTTCGCCCGGCGCAACCGGTCGATCGATCGGGCGGATGATCCGATCGTCGCTCCACGCGGGCCACGTCTCGAGCACGTCTCCCAACCGGCGTCCATCGGCCATCGAGACCGACGAGTCGAGCCGCTCCACGAGCCGCCGCATGAGTGCGGGCAGGGCGCCCGCCTGGTGGAAATCCTCGACGAACGAGCCGCCAATCGGCTTCACGTCGACGAGCACCGGCGTCTCGCGGCCGATGCGATCGACGTCCGCGAAGTCGAAGGCCACGCCGGCGCGCCCGGCGATCGCGGCCAGGTGAATGAGCGCGTTCGTCGAGCCGCCGAGCGCCTGCAGCACGACGACCGCGTTGCGGAGACTGCCGGCCGTGACGAGGGACCGCGCGGTCGGCGCGTGCCGCCCGGCCATCTCGACCGCGCGGCGCCCCGTCTCCTCGCCGAAGCGGAGCCGCTCGGAGTGGACCGCGGGAATGGTGCTTCCGCCCGGCAGGACGAAGCCGAGCGCTTCGATGAGGCAGGCCATCGTGCTGGCCGTGCCCATCACCATGCACGTGCCGTGAGTGGGCATCAGCCGGCCGTGCGCGCGGGCCAGCCGCGCATCGTCGATCTCGCCGGCCCGGTGCGCGGCCCAGAGCCGGCGGCAGTCCGTGCAGGCGCCGAGACGCTCGCCGTTGTCCCAGCCTGCCAGCATCGGACCGACCGGCGCCACCAGCGCAGGCACATCCGCACTGATCGCGCCCATGACCTGGGCGGGCAGCGTCTTGTCGCAGCCGCCGACCAGCACGACCGCGTCCAGCGGCAGGGCGCGGAGCATCTCCTCGGTGTCCATCGCCAGCAGGTTGCGCAGCAGCAGGCTGCTCGGGTACGCGAACGACTCGTGGATCGAGATCGTGGGGAACGCGAACGGGATGCCGCCGGCCATCGTGACGCCGCGGCGGATCGCGTCAATCAGCTGTGGCGCTGTCGCGTGGCAGGGATTGAAGTCGCTCGCGGTGGAGGCGATGCCGACGACCGGCCGATCGAAGGCGGCGGGGGTCAGCCCCATGGCCTCGAGAAACGCTTCGCGAAGGAAGCGCGCGAAGCGATCGTCACCGTAGCGCGTCAGCCTGCCCGACAAGCCATGCGATGTCATGGTGTGTACGCGACAGCATACCCGCAGGAGGCCCTGCGGCGCACGCGCCCGCTAATCTATAATCCGTCGGTGCGAACCATCCAGCGGATCGCCCTGCTTGCGGCGTGCGCGGCGGTGGCGGCTCCCGGCTGCGGCGGCCGTCGTGACGTCATCGCGCTGCGGATCGGGCACGATCAGCCGGCCGGCCATCCGTACGACCTCGCGGCGGTCCGGTTCGCTCGAGGCGTCGAACAGGCGTCCGGCGGCAGGATTCGGGTGGCCGTCTACGCGGCCGCGCAGCTCGGCGATTCGCCGGAGCAGATCGAGGGGCTTCACCTCGGCACCCTGGACGTCGCGCTGGCCGCATTCAGCCATGCGAGCCAGTTCTGCCCGGAGCTGGGTTTGTTCGGCGCTCCGTATCTGTTCAGGGACGAACGTCACTTCGCGGCCGTATTCGACGGTCCGATCGGCGACGAGCTCGATCGAGCCTGCGGCCGACGGTATGGCCTCCGGCTCCTCGCCACGCTGACGTCGGGCGATCGCGTGTTCTTCAACGGCCGGCGCGCCATCGAACGCGGAGCCGATCTCGCCGGCCTGAAGGTCCGGGTCATGGGGGGCGAGGCCGACGCGCTCACCTGGCAGGCCTTCGGCGCGATTCCGGTGCCCATGCCGTACTCGGAAGTCTATTCAGCGCTGCAGGCGGGCGTCATCGACGGCGCCGAGAACGAGCCGGCGTCGATCCTGAGCAATCGCTTCTACGAGGCCGCGCGGTACATCGCGCCCACACGCCACCTGGTACTGCCCATGGGACTGTTCATCAGCGACCGGACGCTCGACCGTCTTTCCGAATCCGACAGGGAGTTGGTGCGCCGGCAGGCACGGGAGACCGCCCAGTGGGAGCGCGCGCTCATGGTCGAACGGAACGCGGCTGCGCTCGCCGAGATGCAGCAGCGATATGGCGTCCGGCTCTCGACTCTCGATGGCGCCGAGCTGCGCGACAAGGCACTCCCGGTTCAGGACCAGGTGGCCGGGAAACTCCAGCTTCAGGATCTGCTGTCGAGGGTCCGCGCGGCGGGCCGCTGATCCCATGTCCCGAGTCACCGGCGTGATCGCCGTCTTCCTCTTCGCTGCCCTGACCGCTGTCGTTTCGCTTCAGGTGGTCAACCGCCTGGTGCTGCACCTGCCGATCATCTGGTCGGAAGAGATCGCACGCTTCCTGTTTTTCTGGGTCGTGCTGCTCGGCGCCGCACTCAGCGTCAAGCGGAGGCGGCACTTCGCGCTGGACGTGACCCCTCGCCGCTTGCGCGACAGCACGGGCAGGCTGAAGCTCCTGCTCGACATCATCCCGGACGTCTGCGTACTCGGATTCACCGCCTTCCTGCTGGTGCAAGGAATCGGATACACGCGGACCGGGATCTTTCGAACGGCGACCAACTCCCGGATCAACATGGCCCTCGTCTACGCCGCGATCCCGGTGTTTGGCGCGCTTGCGATCGCGTACTCGGTCATGAACCTGCTCGCCGACTATCGCGCGTTTCGCGCAGGTCGCCCGTTGGAGCGGCGGCCGCCGGCGGCGGAATAATGCTCTTCCTCCTATTCGGGTCGTTCGTCGTCCTGTGCCTGCTTCGCGTGCCCGTCGCCTTCTCGATGTTCATCTCGGCGACGCTCGCGATCGCCGCGCAGGGGGACGTCCCGCTGTCGATCGTGCCCCAGCGCATCTGGGTCGGTCTGAACAACTTCCCGCTGCTGGCCGTCCCGTTCTTCCTGTTCGTCGCACAGGCGATGAACGAGTCCGGAGCGTCGGTCCGGCTGATCGACCTCTCGCGCGCGGCGGTCGGGTGGATGCGCGGCGGGCTGGCGTACGTCAACGTCACCGTGTGCATGATCTTCGCGGGCATCTCGGGCGTGTCCTCGGCGGAAACACTGGGCGTCGGCTCGATCATGATCCCCGCGATGAAACGCGAGGGTTACCCGGCGGGATTCAGCGCCGGCCTCACCGCGGCGTCATCGACCCTCGGCAACATCATTCCGCCGAGCCTGATGATGATCATCTATGCGGCCACGGCGGGTCTCTCGGTCGGCGCGATGTTCCTGTCGGGGATCGTGCCCGGGCTGCTGATTGGGTTCATCCAGATGGCGTGGTCCCGGCGCGTGGCCGCGCGGCTCGACATCGGCGACGTCGCGCCGTTCTCGGTGGGCCGGCTGCGCTCGTCAGCGCGCTCGGCGTGGCCGCCGCTCGTCATTCCCGTGATCGTGATCGGCGGGATTCTGGGCGGCCTGTTCACGGCGACCGAAGCCTCGGTGATCGCTGTTCTGTACGTTCTGATCCTGTGCGCCGCGTCGCACGACTTCGGCCTTCGAAAGCTGTTCCGGTTGACGGAGGACAGCATCGGCCTCTTTTCGCTGTCGCTGCTGTGCGTGGCGGCCGCGTCGCTGTGGGGCTGGGTCCTTGCGTATTACGCCGTGCCCCAGGGCGTCGTGTCGGGGCTCGAGGGACTGGGGCTGCTCGGTTCGAGGGTCGGTATCTTCGCCAGCGTGATCGCGGTCTTCCTCATCGTCGGCACCTTCATGGATGCGGTTCCGGCGATCATCATCCTCCAGCCGATCGTCGGCCAGATCGCGTCGGCGGGAGGCATCGACCCGTATCACATGGGGCTCGTCGTCGTCCTCACTCTGGCCATCGGCCTCATCACCCCGCCGTACGGTCTCTGCCTGCTGATCGCGGCGGACCTCGCCGGCCTGTCGGCCGCCGATGCCGTCCGGGCGCTGGTGCCGTTCTACCTCATCTCGCTCGCGGTCGTCGTGTTTGCGGTGCTGTTTCCTGACATCGTCTTGTGGATTCCGCGGCTGGCCATGGCAGGTTCCGGGCGATGACGATGAAGACGAGTGACCAACGGCTGCGTGTGGGGCTCGCCGGGGCCGGGTGGGTCACTCGATATCACCTCGAGTCGTGGGCACGGCTGGCCGGCCGCGCGACGGTAGTCGCGATCGCCGACCCGAACGTCGCCGCGGCGCGGTCACGAGCGGAAGCCTTCGGCATCCCGGCCGTGTACGAATCCGTCGAGACGATGCTGAGCAGGGAGCGTCTTGACGCGATTGACGTGGCAGCGCCGCGAGAAGCGCACGCGCCAATCTGCCGGCTGGCGGCGCGACACGCGCTGGCGATCCTCTGCCAGAAACCGCTCGCGCCAACGCTTGCGGAAGCCGAGGCGCTCGTCGCGGACTTGGGCTTGGGCGCCGAAGCGCGTCCGCGCGAAGGCGGCCGGCTCATGGTGCACGAGAACTGGCGGTTTCGCCCGCACTATCGCCGCATCGCCGAGTGGCTCCGTGAAGGGCGAGTCGGTGAGGTACGCACCGTCACGATGTCGCTGCTGACCTCAGGACTCCTGCCCGGCGCGGACGGCGCGCTGCCCGCGCTCGCGCGGCAGCCGATGCTCGCGACGCTCGATCGATTCCTGCTGATGGAAAACCTGATCCACCTGGTGGACACGCTGCGGTTCCTCCTGGGACCGTTGTCGCTCGCCGGCGCGGAGCTCGGAAGGTCGTGCCCGGCGGTTCGCGGTGAGGATCGTGCGTCCCTCCTGCTCGCCACCGCGGACGGCGCCGCCGTGTCGCTCATCGGCGACTTCATGGCGCACGGCCATCCTCCGGAGCAGTTCGATCGCCTCGAGGTCCTCGGGACGCGCGGCGCCATCACGCTCGAGCGCGACCACCTTCGATTCCGAGGCGATGTCGAGGAGGATGTGACTCTGGATCTGCAGGCGAACTACAGCGCGTCCTATGCAGCCGCCATCGCGCACTTCGTCGATCGGCTGGAGGACGGCGGGCCGTTCGAGACCGGGCCCGAGGACAACCTCGAAACCTTACGGATCGTCGAGGGCGCATACGCGGTGGCGCGCTGATACCTGTAGCGCAGCCCTTCAGGGCTGCCCCAGCGCCGAGGCTCCGAGTGTTGAAGTGAGCCTCGGCGATTGCCGATTGCCGATCGACGGATTGCCGATTGGCGATTCGAGGCTCGATCGAGCGAACTACCCCCACAATCGGCAATCAACGCTGCGTCGATCGACACCACTCACCAGCGGTTGGAGAACGGCCGATGGCGATGCGCCAATCCGCGCGGCGATCGAACGCGGCGCCATGTGGAGAAAGCGGCGACCCTCGCCGGCGCGGACATCCGCAGGTCTCCGGCGCGTCCGGTCATCACGTCCCTGCCCCGAGTGGTCACGCTGAGCGTCCGGTACTTGTCACCAGAGACCGCGAGCAGCCCCGCGGAGACCGTCGCGTCGATCCAGCGCTCAATGGTGTCCGGCTGCTCGTGCCGCAGCAGCCCGGTCGTCGAGAGCCCCGCGAGGTTCGGCGGAAGGTCGCTGGTCTCGCCAGCGAGCATGGCGGCGATCTTTCGTCGGCCGTAGCGCTCACCACCGCGTGCCACGCCCGAGAGGATCTTGCGCACGAGCTCGCGCTCGTACGCGTCGATCCCCTGCGGCTCACACGTGCCGCACGCGCGGCACGGTTCCCGGGCGGTGGTGTCGCCAAAATAGTGAAGGATCGTCGCACGAAGGCAGTGCCCCGTTTCCGCGTACCCGATCATCCGTTGCAGCTTCCTGTGCTCGATGTCCTTCCGCCGCGCGACCTCGACCGCGTCCATAGCCGGGTCTGGCGCGCCAGGGCCGTCCGCACGCCCGCGAGGGAGGCCGGCACGGGCCGGCCTCTCGCGGCGGGGACCGTCGATCAGGAATTGCCGGGTGGCGACATCGGCGTAGTCCCAGAGCAGCGTCGCGGTCGCGGGACGTCCATCGCGACCGGCGCGGCCGATCTCCTGGTAATAGGCTTCGACGGAACCGGGAATCGCGAAATGTACCACGGCGTCCACGTCCGGCCGATCGATGCCCATCCCAAACGCGTTGGTGGCGCACACGACGCGCAGCGAGCCGGCCGCGAACGCGTCCTGCACGCGCGTGCGCTCTTCGTCCTTCAGCCCCGCGTGGTACGCGGCCGCCTGGACACCTGCCGCCGCCAGGGTCGCCGATGCCGCCTCGGTGCTGCGGCGGGTCGCGGCATACACGAGCGCGCGGCGGCCGCTGACCAGTTGCGGCAGCAGCTCGTGTTTCTCCATCTCGTCGCCGACCGGCACCACCCGCAGGTGGATGTTGGGGCGATCGAAACCGGCGACGAGAACCTCCGGCTCGTCGAGGCCCACCATCGCGACGATGTCCTTGCGGACCTCGGGGGTCGCCGTCGCCGTGAACGCGGCAATGGGCGGTCGCGCCGCACCGTCGATCGCGCGGCACGAGGCTGCCGCGGCCCGCAGGCGCCGGTAGTCCGGGCGGAAATCGTGGCCCCACTGCGACACGCAGTGCGCCTCGTCGATGATGAAGCGGGCGATCGCGAGCGCGTGCAGCACTCGCAGGAAGTCGTCGGACGCGAACCGCTCCGGTGCGACATAGAGCAGCCGCAGCTTCCCCGCGCGCGCGGCGTCGAACACCTCGTACCGCGCTTCATTCGAGAGCATCGAATGGACGGCGGCCGAGGGGATGCCGCGCCGATTGAGCTCGTCCACCTGATCTTTCATCAACGAGATCAGCGGCGAGACGACGAGCGTCGTTCCGGGCAGAATCACCGCGGGCAATTGGTATCCGAGCGATTTTCCCGACCCGGTCGGCATCACCGCGAGCACGTCGCGTCCGCTCAGGACGGCGGCGACGACCCGCCCTTGTCCCGGTCGGAAGGATCGATGGCCGAAATGGATGTGGAGGCAGGTGAGGACGTCAGCGTTCGCAGCGCAGATCGGGGCCATTCGAATTGCTCTTTCTCCCGACCCCATCGACGACGATGCCATCGTCTCGTGTCGGCACGCAAGCGCGAAGATCGTGCCGATGCGGCGCGCGATGTCCTACTTGCGGTCAGCGGCCCAGGACTCCTGGACCCGATGCATCTCCGCGACGGACCGATGCTTGTGCACTCCGGGAGGGTATCGTCGGCGCGATGTCCGTGTGCCGGTTTCCCAGAGCGCCGCCATGGTGCGGTACAGGGCGGGGTCCCCCGGCTGGCGCCAGATCGGCTGACTCATCTCTTCCACGCTCCGGAACTTTCGCACCGGCATCTACTCCTCCTCGAAGCCAAAGCGCAGGCGCAGCAGTTCGGCGTCCGCCCGGTCCTTGAGTCGGACAGTGTTCTTCTTCATGTCGTAGAGCATGCGTGGCGTGACCACGGTGATGGTGATATCCCCGAACGGAACGCGCTCGGTCTGCAGATCCTCGAAAGCGAACGCCTCGCCGAGCCTGGTGACGATGTCGAGGTGGAACGCCCCTTCGGGGGGCACGTACTGGATGGCGGGATAGGGACCAAGAAGATCGGCGGCCGTGATGTCTTCGATCTCGGGGTCGTCAAAGACCGACGCCAGCGCCGCGCGCAGGCGTGCGATGTTCCCCTGCTCGGGCTCGACGAAGATGTCGAGATCCTCGGTGAAGCGCGCCAGGCCATGGACGTTCAGCGCCACGGCGCCGACAATCGCGTAGCGCACGCCGTGGGCTTCCAGCGCGCGCAACACGGCCTGGAGCCGCTCGAAATCCACGGGTTCAGACTAGCACAGGCCCAATCGAAAATTCGCCAGCGCCGAGCGCCGACTGCCGATTGGCGATTGCCGATCTACGGATTGACGAGTGCCGGTTGTCGATCGACGGATTGTGAGATTGTCGATTGGTGGCCACTACCGCCGGATGCGCCGGGCAATCACCAATCGACAATCCGTCCCGCCTTCGCCAACGCTTCGGCGAGGCAGGCGATCGGCAATCTGCAATCGGCAATCTGCAATCGCCAATCGGCAATTGACAGGCTCGGCCTACCTGCTTCCGTTGGCCATCGAGCCGAGGAACTCGGCGTTCGACTTGGTCTTCGCCATCTTCGAGAGCAGGAGCTCCATCGCCTCGGTGGGGGAGAGCGGCGTCAGCACCTTGCGCAGCACCCACACGCGGTTGAGATCCTCCTTCGGGATGAGCATCTCTTCCTTGCGCGTGCCGCTCTTCGTGATGTCGATCGACGGGAACACTCGCCGGTCGGTGAGCTTGCGATCGAGGTGGATCTCGAGGTTGCCGGTCCCTTTGAACTCCTCGAAGATCACTTCGTCCATGCGCGAGCCGGTGTCGACGAGCGCGGTGGCGACGATCGTCAGCGACCCGCCGCTCTCGATGTTGCGCGCGGCGCCGAAGAACCGCTTCGGCCGCTGGAGCGCGTTGCTGTCCACGCCGCCCGACAGCACCTTGCCCGACGGCGGCACGATGGTGTTGTAGGCGCGCGCCAGGCGCGTCACCGAGTCGAGCAGGATGACGACGTCCTTCTTGTGCTCGACGAGGCGCTTGGCCTTTTCAATCACCATCTCGGCCACCTGCACGTGGCGGGTCGCCGGCTCGTCGAACGTGGACGAGATGACCTCCCCCTTCACCGACCGCTGCATGTCGGTGACCTCTTCCGGCCGCTCGTCGATGAGCAGCACGATCAGGTAGATCTCCGGGTGGTTCGTCGTGATGCTGTTCGCGATGTTCTGGAGCAGCATCGTCTTGCCGGTGCGCGGCGGCGCGACGATGAGGCCGCGCTGGCCCTTGCCGATCGGGACCATCAGGTCCATGACGCGCGCCGACAGGTTGTCGGACACCGTCTCGAGATGGATCCGCTGATCGGGGTAGAGCGGCGTCAGGTTCTCGAAGAAGATCTTCTCCCGCGAGCGATCCGGCGGCTCGAAGTTCACCGCCTCGACCTTGATCAGCGCGAAGTACCGCTCGCCTTCCTTCGGCTGGCGGATCTGCCCCGACACGGTGTCGCCGGTGTGGAGATCGAACTTCCGGATCTGCGAGGGGGACACGTAGATGTCGTCCGGGCCGGGCAGGTAGTTGTAGTCCGGCGCGCGGAGGAAGCCGAAGCCGTCGGGCAGCGTCTCGAGGACGCCTTCCGAGAAGAGCAGCCCGCTCTTTTCGGCGCGCGTCTTCAGGATCTCGAAGATCAGCTCCTGCTTGCGCATGCCGGTCGCGCCGGGCACGTCGATCTGCTTGGCGACCTTCGTCAGCTCGGTGACGCTCATGTCCTTCAGCGTCGACAGCTCGAGGGCGGGGATGGGGACGGGGACGGGGACGGGGGCGGGGGCG
>MELC01000028.1:2693-53710 GCA_001767455.1 Acidobacteria bacterium RIFCSPLOWO2_12_FULL_66_21 | reverse complement strand
AGCGTCAGCGTGTCGCCCGCGCGGGCGGACGCCGGCGCGCTGAACCCAATCGTCTGGCCGGACGCGGACGGCAGCGTCGCGACGATCGCGCCGTCCACCGCGAGGGTCACCTGCGACACGAACAGGTTGTCGCTCGCGCTGACGACCGCCTCGCCGGGACGGCGCTTCGTGATGCGCTCGGACGCGGAGAGCTCGATGGCGGGCGGGATGGAATCGCGTGTCACGTCCACTTCCGCCTGGCCGGTACGCCCCGTCGCATCCGTGGCGACGACGACGATGTGGGTGTCCCCGTTGGCCAGCGGCACCGTCGCGCTGAAGGTACGGGTCGTCCCGCTTCCACCAAGCGGCACGGGCACGCCGTTGATCTCGAGCGACTGCGCCGAGCGATCGGTCACCGTGCCCGACACCTGCACGGTCGCGTCGCGCGTCAGCACTCCTCCAGCGGGAGCCGCGATCGCCACCACGGGAGCCGTCAGGTCGATCGTCACGTCGCGCGTGACCGTCGTCTCGTTGCCCGCGGCATCTGTCGCAATTGCGGTGAACACGTGGGTGCCCTCGGCGAGGTCGCCGAACGCCGCCTCCCACGCACCCTGCGTGCGGGTCGCCTCGACGCCGTTCACCTTCACGGTCACGGCGGTCGCGTCCTGCACGAGCCCCCGGACGACGACGGGCAGCGTGCCGATGATCTCGCCGGCCGTGGGCGACACAACGGACAGCACGGGCGGCGTGCGATCGACGACGAGGGTCCGCGCGATCGCCGACGCGTTGCCCGCGCGATCCGTCGCCACGAGATTCAGTGTGGCCGTTCCCTCCGCGGTCAGCTCGAACATCGTCGAGAACGCGCCGGATGCGAGGGGCACCTCCGCGCCGTTCAGCGTCAGCACGACCGGAGACGCGTCGCCCACCGAGCCGGTAACCGCGACCGATGGCAGGTTCGTGACGAGCTGATCGGGCGGCGACGTCAGGGTGAGGACTGGCGCGCCGGTGTCGATGTTCGTCGCGACCTCCGCCACGGTCGTGTTGCCGGCTGCGTCCGTGGCGATGACATGGATGGTCAGGGCGCCGTCGGCCGTCTGGATCTCGGTCGTGAATGTTCCGCCGGTCACCGGCACGAAGTCCTCGCCCAGCTTGACGAGGACCGGCGTCTCGTCCGACACCGTGCCCGAGACGGTGACGAGCGGGCCCCTGATGTAGTCGCCGGCGGCGGGGCTGGTGATCGCCAGGACCGGCGGCGTGCGATCGACGCGCAGGTGGATCGAGGACGTGCCGGTGTTGCCCGCCGCGTCGGTGGCGACCACGTTGACGGTGACGTCCGGGCCGACGCCGATCGGGACGGCGGTCGCGGTGAAATGCCCGGCGACCACCGGTGCGTCGATCGCGTCCACCTTGACCGTGAAGGGCGACGACTCGGTCACGCCTCCGGTCACTTCGATCGAGGACTGGTTCGTGAAGCCGTTGTCGGCGGGAGAAAGCACGGTGACGTGCGGCGCCGTGACGTCCACGGTGAACGCCAGCGCGGCCGTGCTCTCGTTGCCGGCCGCGTCGCGGATACGCGCCGCCACGCTCGCCGGACCTTCGCCGAGCGCGACGTCGCCGGCCAGCGTCCCCGACGCGCCGGTCGGACTCTTCGTGAAGAGCGCGGTCCGGTCGATGCCGTTGACCGTGATCTCGAGCGACGGCAGGTCGATTCCTCCGGTGTCGGCGTAGACGATCCGGATCGCCGGGGTCGTCGTCCCGACGTAGGCCGCGGTCCCAGGCTCGACCACCTGAATCGAGGGGGCGGTCAGATCGACGCGGAACGTGGCGGTGGCGTGGGCGACGTTGCCTGCGACATCCGAGATTGCCGCGACAAGCGTGTGCTGTCCTTCTGGAAGCGGCGCCGGCAGATCCCCAACCGCCTCTGTGGCCGTCTTCGTGAAGAGCGCCGTGAGATCCACGCCGTCGATGGCGACGGCAAGCGTTGCCGGCTGAATCGCCGACGCCGCCGGCTCTCCGGCGCCCTTCGCGTCCTCGTACCGCAGCACGACGTGCGGGCTGCCGGTGTTGATGGCGGTCCCGGGCTGCACAACTGTCAGGACCGGTGCGGTGTGGTCCCCGTTGGTGCCCGACACGCTCACGAACATCCGGGCGAGCGGGTTGCTGGTCAGCCTGGCGACGAGCGTGTTCGCGGCGCCCAGCATCACGGTGTGATCGATAGCGGCCACGTTCTGGCCGAACTCGTTCTGATGTACGACCTCCACACCGTTGATCGTCAGGGTCGCGGAGGAGAGCCGGCGCGCGCCGTCCGGGTTGCCGTTCTGGACGTGCAGTGTGAAGGGGGCGACGACCCAGGGCGGGACGGCGATGTTCGCGGTGTACACGTTGGCCGCGCCGGCATAGCGGATGTACTCGACTGGACCGAAGAGGGAGACTGGAGCGCTCGGATCGATCTGCGCCTCGCTCTCCGCAGCTCGCCCCTCGACGATGCTCGGGACGACCCTGAGCCTGTCGAAGGGTCGCAGCTCGCGGCCCGCAGCTTCCGCCTTCGCGCCGAGCGCTACGGCGGACAGGCGGGACGGCGTCGCGCCGAGCGCGAAGGCAGCGGGCTCGGAACTCGCCTGGCGCGGCGTCGCGCGCAGGGGCGAAGGCGGCGCGGCGGTCGTGATCCCGCTGGCGTACATGAGCCACACGAGCAGGTGGGCGGTCGCGCGGCGCCAGCGTGGGTGCGAGGACCTCTGATGTGCCATGTGCCTTTTCTGCCGTCACCAGACCGGGGGGCTTCGCCCCGCCGGACCCCCCAACGCCGTCGCTCGCGGGGGCCCCAAAGCCCCGCTCCGCTCCGGCGGGCGCGCCCGTGGCGCGCCTGAAGACCCCGCCTACTGGACGACGATCGTCCAGACGGCGCCGACGAGGCAGTGCGTCTGGATGATCGTGGTGTCCTGCCGCGCCGGGACGATCTGGATCCGCGCGGTGCCAGCCGTCGCGGGCGGCTGGTAGCTCACCGTCACAGTGCCGTTGATCACCGGGAACACCTTGAAGTTGCCATTGTCCGTCGACGTCGTGCCGTCCACGATCGACCCGCCGACCGAGCTGATGACCTGCCCTGTGGTCGCGTCGGTGGTCACGTTCGACGCCGCGGTCACGCCGACCCTCGTGCCGTCCGGCACCGTATTCCCCGCCGAGTCCTTGATGCCGGTGAACGTAATCGTCACGGGCGCGCCGCCCCGCGCAACCGTCTGCGGCCCGCTCGAGCTGGCCGACGTGATACCGCGCAGGCTCACCGTGCCGGTCGCAAACGCGCGGTTGGTCAACGTCGTCGTGCCGTAGCTCGCGGGAACGACGGCCACGGTGGCGACCTTCGTCTCGCCGACGTTCGCGGTGAGCGATCCCGTCGAGTAGCTGGCGTGCGCTTCGCCGTTGGCGACGGTGAAGAGCTTGAAGTTCCCGTTGTTGGTCGCCGAGGCGCCGTCTCCCGCGACCGTTCCGGCCGCGGTGATGGTGCCGCCCGCCGAGGTCACGACGCAACAGCCGTCGGCGGTCACGGCCACGTTGTTGGCGGCGGTCAGCCCGATACGCGCTCCATCGGGCACGGCGACGCCGCCGGAGTCGATGATGTCTCGCACGACGATCTGCACCGCGCGATCGGCGCCATCCGCGAGGACGTCAATCGGCGATGCCACAACGGTTCCGGCCGCCGGCGCGAGCAGCCGGACCGTCGCGGTGCCGATGACGCGAGTCGAGATCGTCGAGGACGCTTTGGCGGGAACCACCGCCACCGTCGCCGCAGCCTCTCCGGTGGCGACCGACACGGGGCTCGACGAGTACTCGACGGTGACCTGTCCGTTGACGACGGGGAAGATCCGGAAGTTGCCGGCTGTGGTGCCGCCCACGATCGACCCGCCGGCTGAAACGATGTTGCAGCAGCCATCAGCGGTGACTGCCGTGTTGTTCGTGGCGGTGACTCCCACGAAAGTCCCGTCAGGCACGAGCTGTCCCGCGGCGTCGCGCAGGTTCGTGACGGTGACGGCCGCGCGGCGGTCGCCGCCGTCGGCGTGCAGCGCCGAAGGGCTCACCGCGACCTCCGCGGTCGTGAGGCCCGCGAGGGTGATCGGCACGACGCCGATCGCGATGCTGCTCAGCTTCGCGCCCGTGCTCGTGGCGGGCAGCAGCACGAGGTTGGCGATCTTCGTTTCGCCCGGAATCGCGGTCAGGTTCTGGTCGCTGTAGATGACGGAGACCGCGCCGTTCTGGACGGTGAACAGCCGATAGTTGCCGCCGCTCGGCGACGTGCCGCCGTTCAGGATCTGGCCGCCCGCCGACGGAATCGTGACGCCGTCGCGCGTCGCGAGGCCGCTGGCAACGGTGGCCACGACCTGCGAGCCTTCGGGCAGCGGGTTGCCGTAGGCGTCGAGCACGGGCGCGAAGGTGACCGCCGCGGTGTGCAGCGCGCCGTCGGCCAGCAGCGACGGCGGGTCCGCCGAACCGGCGCCGTGCGTCGGCGCCACGAGCGGCAGAGACGCCACGACAACCGCTTCGCCGAAGAGCCTGACGGTGGAGGGGCCGGCCGCCGCCACCTGGATCGCGGCGATCTTCGTCTCTCCGGACTGCACGCTGACCACATCGTCAGCCGCGTACGTCGCGACGAATTCTCCGCCGGACACCGTGAAGGTCTTGTAGAACCCGCCGCTCGTCGAGGAGCCGCCATCCAGGATGCTGCCGCCCGCCGACGAGACGGTCGCGCCGCGGTAGGTGAGGAGCCCGCTCTCCGGCGTCAGCAGGAACCTGGCGCCGTCGGGGACGAGACCGGCCCACGTGTCGTGGATGTGGCGCACGATGACCTGCACCGGTCGCGCGGGGAAGACGATCGGGGCTGAGGCGGGCGACAGGTAGACCTCGGCGTCGGCGGCCCCGGCGAGCGTCACGACCGCGGTTCCAATCGCGACGCTGGACGACTTCGCGCCAGCGCTGGTGGCGGGCATCACCTGCAGGACGGCCGCGGCGGTCTGCCCCACCGGCACCGCGACGTCCACCGCGCTGTACTGGAACTCGGCGACCCCGCCAATAACCGTGAGCGCACGGTAGAAGCCGCCCGACGGCGAGCTGTCGCCGCCGTAGACCGTTCCGCCGGCCGACAGGATCGTGTTGACTCCATCGGTGTTCAAGCCGGAGGTGGCCGTGACGACCACCCTCGTTCCGTCCGGCACGGCGTTGCCGTTCGCGTCGCGCACGCGCACGACGACCGGAATCCGGCGATCCGCCTTGTCGGCGTACACGGAGGTCGCCGAGGGCTCGACGATCGCCCGGTCGGCCGAGGCGCGGACGTTGATCCCAAGCGCGCCGACGAGCTCCGTCCCGAGCACGTTGCCGCTGGCGTCGGCCCCCTGGACCTGCACGACCGCCAGTGCGCCCATGACTGAGACCGGAGCAATCCCGCCGGTCGAGTACGTCGCGACGACGGTCCCGCCGAGCACGGAGAAGATGCGGAACGACGGGTTGTTGGCGGCGGGCTGGCCGTCCAGGATGTCGCCGCCGGCCGAGTGCACGGGACTGCCGCGCGCGTCCTTCGACGACATGTCGGCGACGGCGATGGCGACCTTCGCGCCGTCGGGCACCCGCGTCCCGTCGATGTCGCGAATGTCCGACAGGGTGATGGTCGCCGTGCCCGGCACGCCGGGCGAGACCTGGACGGTTGGCGGCACCGCGGCAGCCACCAGCGAGTGCGCCACCTGGACGCGATCGGCCGCCGGGACGTACTCGAACGATCCGACGAACCTCGATCCGTCCGAGAAGACCGCCGTCGCGGTGTAGGTCGCGCCTTCCTGCACGAACCCGAAGTCCGCCGCGACGAGCGTGAGCGTCGCGCCCGAGGTGATCGAGAACGACACGGTGCCGTCGGCGTTGTTGAGGAGCGGCGCGCCGGCGTCGGCCGCGACGCCAAGCGTCGAGCCGATGGCCACCTGCGTGCTTCGCGTCGACGGCCCCGCCAGATCGATGTACGACAACTGGCGCGTCATCCCGTCGCCTATCGACAGTGTGAGCGTGAACACCGCGTCGAGCGCGCCGTCGGGCAGGAGCGCCGCGGCGCCGGGACCGACGCGGTCCGCGACCAGACCCTCGAAGCGCAGCGCGGTGGTCCCTTCGGCGGGGGGCAGCGTCGGCGTCCGCCGGATCAACACGAACGACGGGGCGCTCCGGTTCTCCAGGTCGTCCACCGCAACGATCGAGAGCATGTCGTCCACCAGGCCGCCGATACTGGTCGTGAACGATCCGTTCGCCGCCGCGTCGATCGCCGCAAAGGCCGCATGCGACGTGTTGGTGATCTCGACGCGCGCGCCCGCTTCGGCCGCGCCGATCCGTCCGATGACGAGCGACTGGCCGCCGGCGGGCGGCTCCGCGTCGATCTTCGACACATCGGGCGACGGCGGCGGCGTGCGATCCGCGACGATCGACACGCTCCTGGTGGCGGTTTCACCAACCAGCGGGTACCCCGTCACGACGATCGTCACGTTCCCTTCCGGGACGCCGGTCACGTCCAGCGTCGCCTCGTAAGGGGCCGCGGTGCGGGACACGACGGACGATCCCACCGTGAAGTCGATTCGAGACACCGCCTCGGAAGGCGTCACCCGCGCGAGCACGGACTCGCGCACGCGCTTGCCGGCCGCCGGCTCCGTGATGGTCAGGACGAGCGGAACGTTGTCCACGACGAGAGACACCGGCGGACCGTACGCGCCCGTGTTGCCCGCCACGTCGGTCGCGCGCGCCTTGAACTCATGCGGTCCATCCGCCAGTCCGCTTGCGTTGTACGCGAGCTCGTAGGGCGCCTGCGTGTCTTCACCGATCTTGATGCCGTCTCGATAGAACTCCACTTTGGCCACGCCGGACGTCTCGTCGGACGCGGCTGCCGCAATCGTGAACGTGCCGCGAACGATCTGCGCGTCGACGAGGTTCGTGATGGCGGCGGGATCCGGCGCACTCGAGTCGATCCGGAGGGTGAAGAGCAGCGTGCCGACATTGCCGGCGAGGTCGCGCGCGGTCGCGGCGATCGCGTGCGATCCTTCGGCGAGATCGGCGGGCGGTGTGTAGGTCAGATACGCCGTCGATCGCTGCACGGATACGGCCTGCCCGTCGATTTCCAAGGTGCCGGCCGGCCCGTCCACACCGGTCGTCGCGTCCGTCAGCGCGATCTGCAGATAGGGCCGCGCGGTGCGGACCCAGGTCGTGGACGGCACCTGCAGCACCAGCACCGGAGCCGTCGTGTCGGGCGTTGAGAACGACGAGGTGTACGCCGTGGTCTGCCGGTTGCCGCTGAGATCGACCGCGCCGGTGACGGCCACGTCGTACCGCGTGTCGCCGGCGAGCGGCGCGGACGGCGTGAACGCGATCGTTGACGGCGCGGTGAACGTGGCCGTTCCGTCCACAACCGTCGCACCAGTCGTGAGCGTGACGATCCCCTGCACGCCGGCGGTCGCGTCCAGCGGCTCGTTGAACGTGACGGTAATCGCCGTCTGCGGAGGCACGCCGATGGCCGAGGGGCCCGGCGCCATCGCGGCGACAAGCGGGGGCGAGAGGTCGACCGTCCTGAACGTACTCGTGAAGGGCGACACCATGTTCCGGCCGAGGACGTCGGTCACGGCCGCCGGCACCGACAGGGTCAGTTCCGATCCGTCGGGCCAACCCGCGGCAGCCGACGGCGTGACGGTCAGCACCATCTGGTCGGCCGAGAGCGTCAGGACGGCGCCGACGAGCGCCGTGCCCTTCTTCACCTGCACGCTGTAATACGACTGGACGGGATCGGTGAACGCGATCCGGACGGCGGTGTGCACATCGACCCCGGCCGTGCCGCTCGCCGGCTCGACCGACACCACCGCGATGGCCGTGTCGTCGAGCACCACGTCCTGCAGATCGACCTCGGCGCCGTTGGCCGCAATCGTGACCGATCGCTTCGCGAGCCCCGTCGTGAACGGATCGCTGAACCGCACCGTCACCGTGCCCACCGGCACGCCGGGCACCGTGAACCGCCCGTCCGTTCCTGCCTGCGTGACGAACTCGGGTCCGACCTGCGGCTTGATGACGATCTCGGTGCCAAGCGCGGGCGTGGTCGCGTCGGAGCGCAGCACGCGTCCGGACAGCGTGCCGCTCTCCTGCAGGACGATGTCGAGCGGCGTCGCGGCCGGCCCCGCCACGACGGTGCCGGACGCACGCCCGTAGAGCGTGGACACGCCCACCTGGGATCGCAGCGACGCGGTGAAGGGTCCGGCCAGCACTTGGGGCAGCGAGAATTCGCCGGACGCCGGCACGGTGACCGACCAGTTGTACGGGAACGGCCCCGTGCCCGTCACGAGCGCCGTGCCGCTGACGGGCTGCCCGAACGAATCGTGCGCCTGCCCGGTGATCCGTCCGACGCCGTTGAGCGGGATCACGATCGGCTCGGCCGGAATTGTCACCGTCATCTGCCCTCGATCGATCGAGCCGATGACATCGACCGAGACCGTCACGGTGCCGGCAGGCACGCGATCGAAGGCGAACGCGCCGGTCGTATCCGTCACCGTGCTGAGCGTCGCCATGACGCCGTTGACCTTCACCGTGACCGCCGATGGCGGCGGATTCGAGCCGTCGAACGCCACGACGCGTCCGGAGAGCGGCGCCGACGCCCGCAAGGCGACGTCGATCGCGAGCGTCGCGGCTTCACCCTGGAGCGTCGCGGTGGCGCTGCCGCTGAAGAGGCCGCCGTCGCTCTTCGCGGTGACGACGACCGTGCCTTCCGGCACGCCGTCAACCCCGTAGCGCCCGTTCCCATCGGAGATGGTGGACACGCGGTACGAGCCGGACACGATCTCCACCTGCGCGGCGTCGCGCGCGACGCCGTCCCCGGTGATCAGCCCTTCGACGCGGCCGAGGGCCTGCTCGGTGACGTCCAGCGACACCTGTTCGCCTTCGTGCGACAGCGAGCCCACCGCGAAGCCGGTCCGCGCGGTCATCGGATCGACGGCGTCGAGACGCAGCGCGCCCGCCGGCACGTACTGGAACTCGAACCATCCGAGAGAGTCGCCCGACCCGCCCGTCGTCACCTGGCCGATGACTCGCCCGGCCGCCGTCAGCTTCACCGTCGCGAACGGCACCGGAGTCCCGGCGGGGTCGAGGAGCCGGCCGCTCACCGTCCCGGTCACCGACAACGCCACCTTGATATCGAGCACGGCGCCCGCGGACAGGGTGGCCGACGCGCGCCCGCCGCGCCCCTGCGGGTCGGACGCGGATGCCGCCAGCGGCCCCTCGAACACGCCGGAGAACTCGATCACGCCGGCGTTGGACGCGTCGGCGACGCCTTCATACGTGCGCCCGGGGAATTCGGTCTCGACCAGGCGCACGAATGCGCTCGTCACCGGGACGTCGAGCACGGTCACGACGCGGACGCGGACGGTGCCGGTCCCCTTGAGTCGAAGGTCGTGGCGGAGATCCTGGGTCGCCTTCAGCGCCACGCGGTCGCGGACCTGGCCGCCCGTCCGCGGATCGCGCGCGGTCACCGTGTAATTACCCGCGGGGAAGATGCGCGCGAACCGGAAGTGTCCGGCCTCGTCGGTGAACACCGTCACGTCCGGCAGCGGACCGTTGGCCGTCACCTCGACGCCGGCGCCCGCCGGCGTCACGCCGTCGGGCAGGAACACGTAGCCGGACAGTTCGCCGGCCGTCGTGCTCGGGATGGTGAGATCGACCTGCCGTTCCTGTCCTGCCGCGGTCAGCGTGACGGAGGCTCCAACCTGGGCGGCGCTCGAGAATGGGTGGCTCGCCTGGATCGTGACGGCGCCGACGCCGACCGTCGTGACGCGGTAATTGCCCGCCTGGTCCGTGCGCAGGCGGTGCGACACGTCGGACTGCAGCGTGCACGACTCGCGGAAGTAGGTCCGCGATCGAATCGTGATGTCAGCCCCGAAGGCCGCGCGGCCGTCCGGGCCGATCACGTGCCCGAAGATCGTGCCCGCGCCCGAAAAGCGCAGCACGCCCGCGCCGGTCAGGCCGTCGGCGGTCACCGAGACGGCGGTCTCGACGACGTCGATGAATCCCGCGACGATGCGCGTGGCGCGCGCGGTGACGCGTCCGACAGGCAGATCGTCGAAGCGGACGACGCCGCCCGCGTTCGTGCGGCCGGTCACCAGCGCGCAGCCGCAGCCGAGGCTGCACGCCCCGCGCGAGGCGGACCCGCTGGCCAGCACGACGACCTCCTGATCGGCGAGCGGGACGCCGGCGGGATCGGCCACGAGCAGCTCGACGCTGCCGAGCGCCGACAGCGTGATGTCCACGTTCGCGGCATCAGCGGGCGACGCGATGATGCGCATGGTCTGGCCCTTCCGGAGCCCGTCGCGGCTCGTCGCCACGAACGCCTGCGGCCGATCCGGCATGATTGGGACGTCCGGCATCATGTACGTGCCGGCCGCGCTGGTGTAGGTCCCGCGGTCGCCGAACACGACGAGCGCTTCGGCGGCCGCCGAGCCGTTCGGCAGAAGGACGCGCCCGGTGACGGAGGTCGCCGCGCTCGTCTCGACGACGAGGTCCCGTCCGGTGATGGTCTCGCCGCTTGCGAGGAGACCCGACACGCCGGCCGATTCCCGTGCCGCAGTGTTCAGCGTACCCGTCACGGTGTACTGTCCCGGAGGCATCGCGTCGAACCGGAACGTGCCGTCGGGCTTCGTGAACTGCGCGGCGACGATCCCCTGGCCGTTCAGGAAGAACCGCACGAGCGCGCCCGCCGCCGGGCTGTTCACGCCGGCCGTCCGCGTGAAGACGGTCCCCGCGACCGTTCCGGATCCGGCGTCGAGCGTGAGGTCGACGACGGCGGCGGTTCCCGCGCGCGCAATGCGTCCCGCCGCGGCGCTCGAGGCGATGGTCCCGGTCGCCAGGAGCTTCTTGGCCTGCACGCTGACGACGCCAACCGTAATCCCGTCGATCGTGTAGCGGCCGTCGCCGTCCGTGATGGCGCCGCCCTGAATCTGCGGATCGATCTGGCTCTGGACGATCACGGCCGCGCCGCCGACCGGCAGTCCCTGCAGATCGCGCACGACACCCGTCACCGACCCGCGGCCGAACAGCGCGATGTCCAGCACGATCCGCTCGCCGTCGGCGCGGACCTTCGCGTCGGCGGTTCGTATCGCGTCGGTCGCCGGATCCTGCGTGAAGATTCTGAAGGCCAGCCCGCAGGCGTCCTGCCGCACGTAGCGGAATTCGAACGAGCCGTCGGCGGCGACCGGCAGCACCGCCAGCGCCAGCGAGTAGCCGGGTTGCTGGCAGCTCAGATCCAGGTTCTGGATGTAACGGACGATCGCCGTGGACACGGGCTGCCCGTCGGCCTGGAAGATCCGGCCCGTGACGACCGCGCCTGGATCCTCCAGGCGCGAGCCGAGGGGGACATCGCCCGGCACGCCGAGGGTGCCGCGCATGTCGGGAAGCGGATCCGTCGTCACGCGCGTCGGCACGTGCGGACCTTCCGGTTGATCGAGCTGGCCGAAGACCAGACGTCCGGAGAGCTGGCGCCTGACGGCGCGGAACGCGTTCGACGGAATCCGGTAGTGCGTCCGATCGCCGGCGGACGTCCCGTCCACCACCCGGTCGAAGAGCAGCGCGACGTGCTGGCCGAACGGACCGGCCGCCGGCAGCGTCTCGGGCCCGATGATGGTCGCTGACAGGAGCCGCGGGCCGGCCGCGGGGAGCGCGGCCATCGCCATCGGCGTCGCCGTCTCGTAGCCGCCGTCGCCGTCGCCGTCCCGCTCGACGACGACGCTGTCGGGGCGTAAGAGATCGACGACGACCCTCGCGCGCGCCGCGCCGCCGAGCTCGACCGCCGCGGTGCCGCGCACGAACGTCCCGTCGCCCCGCGGGAACGTCAGACTCAACGCCGTCGTCGTCGTCTCGACGGCGGAGAGATCGAGCGTGTACGGCGACGAACCGGGCGAGCCCACCAGCGACAGCAGGTCCGCCCCCGTCTTCACGATCACGCCGCCGGGGATTTCGGCCGGCGGAGACGCCGCGCCGTCGTCGATCGTCGTGGACAGGCGGCGGCCGCGGGCGTCGGCGATCGACAGTGTGGTCGTCGCACCGCTCGCCGAGACTGAGAATGTGTCCGGGCCCGACGCGGCGAGCGACGCCAGTCCCCGCTCGTACTCCGGCGCGCCCACGCCAGCGACGGCGGGCGCCAACGCCCCGCCGAACGCGGCGGCGAGCGCTCGGCCAGCTTCCGTGTCGCGCAGGAGCTGATCGAAACCCACGTCGATGGCTCCCGTTGCCGCGCCCGCGCCATAGAAGTCGAGCAGCAGATCGCGCACCGCGTCCGCCTGCGGCTCGCCCAGACTGACGCGCAGCCCCGCCTCGGCCAGCGCCAGCGCCTTGTCCATCGCGTGCGCCCGGGTGATGCGGATGACGCCCGGCGGCAGCGTGCCCGGCGGCGAGTTCGCGACGCTCCAGGCCTGCCCGAGCACGCGCACGGCGGCCTCGACCAGCCCGCCCGGCAAGGACTCGACCGGCGAGGGCAAGACAAGGGTGTCGGGCGACAGGAGCACGCCGCGCTCACCGACCCCGAGCGTGAACTTCAGATCCCCGGTCGTCCCGTTCGCGGTGTCGAACTTCAGATAGCTCGCGACGACCTGGCCGGTCTTGTCGCTGCGGAACGTGTAGTCGAACGTGTGCGCATCGCCGGGCCGCAGCGTGGCGGTGCTCACCGTCTCGTCGCTCGTGAGCTGCGCGCCGCTCATGCGGCTGCGATCGAGCGAGAGGCTCAGGTCGTTGGCGATGCCCTGCCCGATGTTCGTGACCGTCGCGAACACGCGGAACTCCTCGCCGCGCCTGACGACGGTGGGCACGGTGAAGGTAACGTCGTAGTACGGGTTGCGAACGAGGACGGCGCCCCGCGCCTTGCCGGTCACGGCAATCGATCCCGTCGCCAGGCCGTCGAGCGTCGCGTTGATGTCGAACTCGAGCCGGTGGAATCCTTCCTGCTCGCCCCTGATCAGGAACTCCGCCTGCGCCTGATCGGCCGGCTGGAGCGTGACGCTGTCGTCCGCGGTCCCCGCCTTGCCGTCGGGACCGACGGTTTTCACCGGCATGGTCGCGGGCTGGATGCCGGTGATGGTGTCGGGCAGCGACAGCGGATCGTCCGCGGTTCCGGGCTCGAGATCCGCGCCCGCGGGCAGCTTCAGCGCGCTCGTGATGTCGCGCACCGTCAGGCCCGAGCCTGCGGGGGCGCCATTGGCGACGAAGAGCTGCGCCGAGAAGAACTGCTTCAGATAACCGACGCTTCCCGGAATCACGAGCACGCTCGGGATGCGCACCTCGACCTGCTGGCCGCCCGGCAGCGACACCAGCGGCGTGCCGCCGCTCACCCCTTCGAGGATCAGCATCGTCGGGATGATGGTCGGAAGGTTCGGCAGCTCGATGTCGAGCGGCGGCAGGTTGGCCAGCTTCCCTGTCAATTCGGGCAGCGGCGTGCCGGCCTTGTCGAAGATGACGGGAAAGGTCACCTTCACGGGCTTCGACTCGAGCATCAGGCCGAGCGTGAACTCGAATCCCAGATAGTCGTCGCTGTCGAGCACGATCCCCTTGCTCTTGATTTCGTCGAGCGTCAGCGGACGTGTCTTGACGGAGGTGATGAGGACCTGCTCGATCACCTGGACGCGCGCGCGCGCGGGCGTGAGGTCGAGGACCGTGCGGCCGCCCGCGACGAGACGCAGGTTGGTGAGCTGATAGTCACCGGCGGCGGCGAGCGGCGGCAGCGGGAGCAGCAGCGCATCGCCTGTGCCGGCGCTGGTGAGCGAGATGGGCGACGCGAGCGACGGGCCGGTCAGCTCCGCCCGAACGGAGAGGTCGGTGCCAAGGAACCGGAGCACGTCAGGAGTTGCGAGCGGCCCGGCGCCGCCGCGCACGACGACGCGCGCACCGGCCGGGGTGTTCTTGGGAACGACGGGATTCGAGGGGTCGAGACCGGCCGACACGCCAAGGATCGACAGCCGCAGCTCCCCGATCTTTCGGAGCGGCTGCCCCCACGCGGACGACGCGGTGAGGACGAGGGCGCACGCGATGGCGACGCGGAGGCGGTTGGCCAAGTCGCTGATCTGCTTGATGAGTGCGCCGCGAGTGCAAGTAATGTGCTCGACGCACAACTACCCGCCTGCGTGGCATTTTCTGCCCGCCCATCATCTCGAACTGGGTATGGAGTCCCCTTCGGGTAGGGTCACACTAACACGGAACGTGCTGCGCGACAGAGACTAACGGGTGAAACACACCGCGGGTAGAACGTTCCCGTGCGGGTATCTCATGCTCACTATGGGAATCACGTTCCCAAGGTGAAGATCGCCGTGGCACGCCTCAGCCGGGATTCCGGCGCACGCGCGCGACGCTGGAAATTGGTTCATTCGGCCGCCAGCGCCACGACCGGATCGATCTTCGTCACTCTGCGTGCGGGCAGGAAGCTCGCGATGAGGCTCGCGACGGCCAGCGTGACGACAACGGCCGCGAACACCACGGCGTCGCGCGGGTTGACCTTGTAGAGGATCGGCTGCAGGCCCTGTGAAGCCGCAAGCGCCAGGCCGATCCCGAGAACGAGGCCGATGACCAGCTGCACGACGCTCCGGCGCATGACGAGCAGGATCAACTGCGCGCCGCGCGCGCCGAGCGCCGAGCGCACGCCCATCTCGCGGGTGCGCTGGGTCACCGCGAACGACATCACCCCGTACAGCCCCGCCGCCGCCAGGAACAGCGCGCAGAAGCCGAACGCCATGAAGAACGTGCCGAACACGGTGTAGAACCACGTCTGGCGATCGATGACCCACCGCAGCGTGTTGATCTCGTAAATCGCCAGGTCCTGATCGAGCGACGCCACCGCGGAGCGCAGGAAAGGCGCCGCCGATGCCGGATCGTGATTCGTGCGGACGGCAATGCGGACGCCGTTGGCCACGTCGCTCTGCGCGATCGGAATGTAGTAGCCGATCGGGCTGGCGTTGTTGTTGCCGATGCCCTGCATGACGAGGTCCGGCACGACACCGACGATGGTGAGCCACGGCTCGTGCGAGTTCGGCCGCGAGCGCTTCATCTGGCGACCGACGGGATCGATGCCCCCGAACAGCACGCGCGCGAACGACTCGTTGACGATGGCGACCGGCTGGCCCGTCGCATTGTCCGACGGTGCGAACTCGCGCCCGCGCAGCACGCGGGCCTGGAACGTGTCGAAGTAGCCGGCGGTCACAATCCCTTCGCGCGCGAGAGGGTAATCGCTCTGCTGCGGGTACGCCTTGCCCTCGATCGCCACGGGCACCGCGCCATTGCCGGCAGCCGGGAGGCCGTCGGACAGCGTCGCGGCGGCGACGCCTGTGGCGGTCTGCAGGCGCGGCAGCAACTGCTCGTAGAAGCGGATGCTCGCAGCCGAGTCCGGGTACGTCTCGCGCGGCAGATCGATGCGCGCCGTGAGGATGGAGTCCACGGCAAACGGCATCGGCACCGTCTTCAGCTGCACGACGCTCTTGATCATCAGGCCGGCGGCGATCAGCAGGCCGCACGACACCGCGAGCTCGCCCACCACCAGCGCGCTGCTGAACTTGCCGAGCTTGCCGCTCGTCGACGACCGGCTGTCCTCCTTGAGCGCGCCGGACGCGCTGACGCGGGCGGCGTGCAGCGCGGGCAGGCCGCCCGCAAAGAGGCTCGAGACGACGACGAGCCCGAGCACGAACAGCAGCACCCGGTAATCGAGATCAAAGGTGATCCAGAACGGCGGCGGGTTGACGGCCAGCGCCTGCGTGAACCAGCGCATGCCGAAGATGCTCAGGACGATCCCGATGAGGGCGCCGAGGCTTGATAGCACCAGCACCTCGGTGAGGTGCTGCCGGACGATGCGCGCGCGGCCGGCGCCGATGGCGATCCGCACTGCAATCTCGCGCTGCCGCAGCGACGCGCGCGCGACGAGCAGGTTCGACACGTTCACGCAGGCAATCAGCAGCACGCCGATTCCCGCCCCAAGCATCGTGAAGAGCAGCCTGTAGATCTCCGGCCCGAGCGCGATCTCCGTATAGGGCATCACGTCCGCGCTCACCCCCTTGTTGGTCTCGGGGAACTCACGCTCGAGCGCCGCCGCGATGGCGGCGGCTTCCGCCTTCGCCTGCCTGATGGCGACGCCCGGCTTCAGCCTCGCCAGGATCTGATGACCCGGCGCCTGCGCCCGCCGGGTTGCGAGCGGATCGATCACCAGCGGCATCCACAGCGACTCGCGGAACGGGAACAGGAAGTTCTCCGGCATCACGCCGATCACCGTCCGATGCACGCCGCTGACTCGAATCGTCCTGCCGACGATGGCGGGCGAACCGGAGTACTTTCGCTGCCACAGGTCGTATCCGAGCAGCATCACCGGTTCACTGCCGGGCTTGTCGTCGCCTTCGCGGAACCCGTGGCCGAGAATCGGCTGCACGCCAAGCAGCTCGAAGGCAGCCACGGTGAGCTGCCCCGCGGTGAAGCGCTCGGGCCGCCCCTCTTCCAGCGACAGGTTCACCGGCGTGATGTTGAAGGCGCCGAAGTACTCGTACGAGGTCTGCCGGGACTGGAAGACCGCGAAGTCCTGGACGTTGATGGGACGCCGCGGCTGTCCCTGCGACGGAAGCGTGCCGACCACGGCGACGATGCGGTCCGCGTCCTTGAACGGCAGTCCCTTGAACATGCCGCCGTTGACGACGCAGAAGACCGTGGTGCTGAGGCCGATGCCGAGGCCCAACGTCACGATGGCGACCAACGACAGCGTCGGATACTTCACCAGCATCCGGACGCCCGAGCGAATGTCACCGAGCAGGTGCCGCATGATGCTTGTGAAGACGAGGAAGAGGGACCGCATGTTCGCGGGAAATGAGAAGAAACGGGGGAGGAACTGGTGCCCCGTACAGAACAACGGCGGCACCACATACGGGTGCCGCCTGTTCCGATCGGGCCAGACTATCGGGCCGCGGGCGCGTCAGCGCCCGGCTTCCCAGAAGTCAGCGTCGATTCACCAGCGGGGTTCCGACCGGCGCCGGCTGCCGCCGCCTTCACCGTACCCGCCGCCACCCTGGGGCTTGGGGCGCGCCTCGTTGACGTTCAGATTGCGCCCGCCCAGTTCGTAGTTGTTGAACTGGCTGATCGCCTTCTGCGCGTCTTCGTCCGACGCCATCTCGACAAACGCGAAGCCGCGCGCGCGGCCCGTGGCCATGTCGCGCATCACGTTCACCGATTCGACCGTCCCCGCCTCACCGAAGAGCGTCTGGAGGTCCTGTTCGCCCGTGTCGTAGGGCAGATTGCCGACGTAGAGTTTTCGAGCCATGTAACTGATCCTGCACTTCCGCCTCTGTTGGGAGGCACTGATAACGCGTGTCCGAAATGGACCGCTCGGATGGATTCCTGCTGCGTGCGTAGTGTTCCGGTTATTCCCGGATAGCGGAGGGGAGAAGCGAGGCGAGCTCGATTCGACTCTGACGCGGCTACTCTAGCGGGCTGTCTTCCACCTGACGGGAACCAGTATACCAGCTTTCGACCGCGTGCCCGGATTATTCGATAAGATTTCCCCCGTGGAGTCCGTCCGTCTCGACGTCTGGCTCGACGTCGCGTGCCTGTTCCGGACGCGATCCGAGGCACAGAAGGCGTGCAAGCTCGGCAAGATCGACGTCAACGGCCAGGCGTCAAAGCCGCACCGGGAGGTCCGCGCCGGCGACGCGATCGTCATCTCGCGGCCACTCGGGCGCAAGCAGCATCTCGTCGTTCGCGGCCTCGCCGACAGGCACATCGCCAAGGCGGAGGCGCGAGAGCTCTACGAAGACGTCACGCCGGCACCCTCGCCGGAAGAGGTGGCCATGCGGCGCCTGGAGCGGCTCGCCCGCCAGTTCAGGACGGCCTCAGCGGGATCGCCCGACAAACGCGAGCGGCGTCAGCTTCGCCGGATGAAGCGCGGCGGGAGCGACGATTGACGGCGCGCGCCGGCGGCTCAAGGCCGGGGTTGGCGTGATATACTTGCGGGTTTGTAGCCCTAAACGCCGGGCCTGACAGGCCCGGCCCACGACTGAGAACTCGAGGATCAAGCACTGTGGCCAGTCACGACTCCGCGCTCAAAGCGCACCGACAGAACGTCAAGCGCCGTGAACAGAACCGGCAGTTCCGCACCCGCATGCGGAGCGCCTTGCGCGACATCCGCGCCGCCATCGATGCCGGCAGCCCGGCCGAGGTGAAGGATGCGCTCCGCCAGACGATCTCGCTCGTCGACAAGATGGCCGCGAAGAAGATCATCCACAGGAACACGGCAGGCCGCTACAAATCGCGCCTCGCGGCGCGCGTCGCGAAGAAATCCTCAGCGGCGGCATAGCTCGACGACGAGCCGCTCGAGCAGGACCCGCGGGTCGCCTCCCGACGTCTTGAGATCCAGGTCCGTGCGGAACAGCGCCTCGACGGCCGCCGGTACGCGGCGGGCGTCGATTCCCGGCAACCGTTCCCTGACGAAATAGCCAAGCTGGCCGAGCACCATGTACGACACCGTGCCCGCATCGAGCGCCAGGGCGAGTTGCCGCAGCGCCTCCGCGCGGTCGCCCCGCTGGATCGCGCTCGTCACCGCCCAATCGTCCTGCGTCGTCTCGACGCTGACGACCTCCTGAGCGTCCTCGAGGTCGATCTTCGGCTTGCCCGCCGCAAAGAGGAGCAGCCGCTCGACGTCTCCGCGCAAGGTGGCGATGTCGGTGCCCGCGCGTTCGGCGACCAGTCGCGCCGCCGCCGGATCGATCTGCTGCCCGGCATCGGCGACCGCCTGACGCACGAGCTGCTCCGCGGCGCGCGCCACCTGCCGCAGGTCCACGCGGTCCTTCGACGACCCTTTCAGCCCCCAGCACTCGACGATCGTCGCGTGCTTCTGGATTGACTTGTACAGCCTTCTCGACCGGTCCACGTCCGAGGCCACGAACACCAGCGTCGTCAGCGGTTCCGGCCTCTTGACGTAGGCATCGAGGAGGTCGGTATCGCCGCCGCCCGGCACCGGCTCGACGTCCCCCGCCTCCTCCTCTTTCCCTCGACGTTTGGGCTTCAGCAGCCGTTCGGCACGGAGCACCACGACGATTCGGCGCTCGCCCATCATCGGCAGGGTGCGGGCGGACTCGACGATGGCCGCGGGTGACGTCGCCTTCTCCCCTGCGTACATGCGCTCGAGGTTGAACGCGCGCAGCTCGTCCTCGACGACTGCCGACAGGTCCGCGGCCAGCCGCGCCATCTCCGCGTCGTCGTCGCCGACGATCAGATAGACCGGATCGAGCTTCCCTTGTGCGATTTGCCGGCGAACGGCCTGCGGCGTGGCAGCGGGCATATATGACCGTGAGTTCCCGGTTCCCAGCTTCCGGCTTCCAGCTCAGTTCCCAGCTTCCAGTTCCCAGCTCGTTCTTGGGGTCCAGCGGGAAGCTGGAAGCTGGCAACAGGCAGCTTCGTCAGAATGCCTCCAGGATCGCGCTGACGACGCTGCGCGCGAATTCCTGCGCGACGCGGTCGAGCGCGTTGGCGTCCTGGCCGAAGAACGCGGACACATCCGCCGCGCTCGCGGCGTTGGTCACTTCGTACTCCTCACGGAACTGCATCGCGGAGTTCGACCAGATCACCTTGTCGGTCTTGGTGTCCTTGAACTCGATCCTGGCCGTGAGCGTCAGCGCGTAACGGGACGCCTGGCGCTGATCGGTCATCGCGGTGGGAACCAGCGTAATCGAGAGGATCTCGCCCGAGAGCACGGCGTCGACGCCGGTCGCCTCCGGCTTCACCGTGTACTTTCCCCTTCCGATCAACTCGGTGCGGACGCGTTCCGAGACCCGGCGTTCCACATCGTAGACCGTCGTGGCGTTCGTGAAGGTCGGCACGCCGATCACCTTGATGTAGGCCGGCAGAAACGAGCCGCGGCCGGATAGCGAATAGCCGCAGCCGGACATCCCGGCGAGCGACGCCGCCGAGAAGGCGGTCAGGACCAGACGTCGTGTGAAGTTCGCCATCAGTTTGCCACGATGCTCACGAGACGGCCGCCGGCGACGACGACCTTCCGTATGGTTTTCCCCTCGAGATGCCTGGCGACGGCCGGATCGGCGACCGCCATCTCACGCAGCCGGTCCTCGCTGACGCCGGCCGGAACCCTCAGGCGTCCGCGCAGTTTGCCGTTCACCTGGACGGGCACCACGATTTCTTCCGCGCGAGCCACCGCTTCGTCGTACACGGGCCACCCCGCGGCGACTATGCCGCCGGTGTGACCGAGCATTTCCCAGAGCTCTTCGGCCATGTGGGGCGCGAACGGCGAGATCATGCGCACGAGCGATTCGATCGCTTCCTTGAGCACCGCGACCGTTCCGGCGCTCTCCACCGCGCCGACCGTGGCGGTGTCCTCGCCGTCGCGGCCGAAGCGCAGGCACTCCGTCCGTCCGCAGAACGCATACAGCTCGTTGACGAGCTCCATCAGCCCCGAGACGGCGGTGTTCAGGTGCACCCGCGGATCGAGGTCGATCGTCACGCGGCGTATCGTGCCGTGCGTCTTGCGGCGCAGCGCGCGCTCGGCGTCGGTGATCTGAAGGTCCGCCGCAGGCGGAATCCCTTCACCACCGATCGTTTCCGCGAGCTGATCGACCAGACGCCACACGCGCGCCAGGAAACGCCAGCTCCCCTCGAGCCCCGCGTCGGTCCACTCGATCTCTTTTTCCGGCGGCGCGACGAACATCACGTAGAGACGCAGCGCGTCGGCGCCGAACTTCTCGATCATGTCGTCCGGATCGACGACGTTGCCTTTCGACTTGGACATGACCTGCCCGGCCTTCAACACCATCCCCTGCGTCAGCAGGCGCGAGAACGGCTCGTCCAGGTGCGTCATGCCGAGATCGCGGAACACCCGGCAGAAGAACCGCGAATAGATCAGGTGAAGGATGGCATGCTCGACGCCGCCGCTGTAGAAGTCGACGGGGCCCCAGTAGGCGACCTTGTCGGGATCGAACGGCAGCTCGGTGTTGCGCGGATCGCAGAACCGGAAGAAGTACCACGACGAGTCGACGAACGTGTCCATCGTGTCCGTCTCGCGGCGCGCCGGGCCGCCGCAGTCCGGGCACGTCGTGTTCACGAATTCCGGCACCTGCGCCAGCGGCGAGTCGCCGCGTCCCGAGAACTCCGCGATCCTGGGCAGCTCCACGGGCAGGCTGTCGGAGGGCACCGGCACCATTCCGCACGTGTCGCAGTACAGCACGGGAATCGGCGTGCCCCAGTAGCGCTGGCGGGAGATGCCCCAGTCCTTCAGGCGGTACTGCACGGTCCGCTCGCCGAGACCGCGAGCTTCCGCCGACGCCGTCATCCTGTCGATGGCCTCAGCCGAGGGGACCCCGGAGAACTCGCCCGACTCGACGAGCGTGCCGGGACCGTCGTACGACTCTGTCATCGAGTCGGAGGACAGTGTCTCCGCGGGGCCTGTCCCGCCGGAGCCTTGTGCGGAGGCGGAGCCTGCCCCGCCGGAGCCTTGTGCGGAGGCGGGCTGTACTACGACCGTTATGGGCAGGCCGTATTTGCGCGCGAACTCGAAGTCGCGTTGATCGTGTGCCGGCACCCCCATGACCGCGCCCGTTCCGTACTCGCCCAGGACGAAGTTGGCCACCCAGATCGGAACGGGACGTCCGGTGAACGGGTTGATCGCGGTCCGGCCGGTGTCGAACCCTTCCTTCTCGACATCGCCCGTCATCCGCGCGGTGCGATCCTGCGCCTGGAACCGCTGCATGTTCGCGCGGAACGCCTCGGACCCGGGCACCTGGCTCCACGCCTGCACGAGCGGATGCTCCGGCGCCAGCAGGATGAAGTTCGCCCCGTAGATCGTGTCGATGCGGGTGGTAAAGACGTCGATCCCGTGGCTCGTGGCTCGTGGCTCGTGGCTCGTAGACAGCGCGAACTTCACGCGCGCTCCTTCGGACCTGCCGATCCAGTTCCGCTGCATCATCAGGACCTTCTCGGGCCAGTCGCCGAGCCGGTTCGCTGCTTCCAGCAGCTCGTCGGAGTACTGCGTGATGCGGAAGAACCACTGCTCCAGGTCGCGCGTGGTCACCACCGTGCCGCAGCGCCAGCATTCGCCGTTGACGACCTGCTCGTTGGCGAGCACGGTCTGGCAGCTCGGACACCAGTTGACGTTCGAGCGCTTGCGATACGCCAGGTCGCGCTCGAGCATCTTCAGGAACAGCCACTGGTTCCAGCGGTAGTACTCCGGCTGGCAGGTGGCCAGCTCGCGCTCCCAGGCGTAGCTGATGCCGATGCGCTGGAGCTGGCCTTTCATGTGGGCGATGTTCTCGAGCGTCCAGGTTTCGGGATGCGTTCCGCTCTTGATGGCGGCGTTCTCCGCGGGCATCCCGAACGCGTCCCACCCGAACGGGTGCAGGACGTTGTAGCCGCGCATGCGCTTCATGCGCGCGACCACGTCGCCGATCATGTAGTTGCGGACGTGGCCGACGTGCGCGTGGCCCGACGGGTACGCGAACATCTCCAGACAATAGAACTTCGGCCGATCGGGATCCTCCGACACCTCGAAGGCGCGCGACTCCCGCCAGCGCGCCTGCCATTTCTTCTCGATTGTCTGGGGTTTGTAGTCCGACACGATCTTTCGATTATATCCCACGCCAGAACGGCGCCTGGGCCGCGCGGACCGCCGCGAGCGCCCGCTCGCCGCGTACGGTGCCTGTCCCCACTGCATCCGAGGCTGGAGGGCCAGGCACCTTGGATCCCGGCACCTCATCGATCGTCGCAAACGACGCCTCGAGGCAGGCAGCGAGCGCCGGAAGCTCGTAACCTCCCTCGGTGACCAGCGCGAGCGCGCCGTGCCGCGCCGCCACCTCGACGATCTGTCGCACGATGTTGGCATACCCGGCGGCCGTCATGCGCATCGACGCCAGCGGATCGTGCTCGTGCGCGTCGAACCCGGCCGACACGAGGAGCAGTTGCGGCGAGAACCGATCGAGGATCGGGACGATGGCGCGCCGATACACCCGGTCGTAGTCCGCGCCGGTGGCGCCCGCTTCGAGCGGCGCGTTGACGGTGAACCCACTCCCCGGGCCGTCGCCGACCTCGTCGGCCGCACCGGTGCCCGGATAGAACGGGTACTGGTGCGTCGAGGCATAGAGCACGCGGGGCTCGTCGTAGAACATCGCCTGCGTGCCGTTGCCGTGATGGACGTCGATATCGACGATCGCGACGCGCTCGACGCCACGGGCGAGCGCGACCGCGGCGGCCACCGCGACGTTGTTGAACAGGCAGAAACCCATGGCGCGATCGCGCTCGGCGTGGTGGCCGGGCGGCCGCACCAGCGCAAACGCCGCTTCGCGGTGATCGAGCGCGTACTCCGCCGCCTGAGCGGCGGCGCCGGCCGCCAGCAGCGCGATCTCCCACGACTCGGGCGAAGTGAAGGTGTCCTCGTCGAGCCTCGTCGGGTGCCCGGAGGTCGCGGCCATCAGGTCGATGTAGCCGGGGTCGTGTACCCGCGCCAGCTCGTCGCGCGTGGCGGACCGCGGTGCCGCCGTGCGTCCGCCTTTCTTCAGCCACTGCGCCGCGACGGCGTCGAAGACGTGCGCGCGCTCGCTGCGCTCGGGATGTCCGGGAGGCGTGACGTGCTCGTCGAATCGCGTGCTCGTAATCAGCAGCATGACGCCTGGACGCGTCTCTCGAGGAGCTCGTGGGCGCGACGCTCGCAGCGCGCAAGCGCCGCCTCGAGCTCGACCCGCCCCGCCTCAACGGTTGCCGGCGTGGTGTCGCGGATGTGCAGCGGCGGGCCGATGGCGATCGCCACGGTGCTGAAAGGGCGCGGCACCTGCGTGCGGTCCCAGCTGTCGACCGTCCAGCAGCGATCGGCCTCGATGTGATACGGGAGAATCGGCTGGCCGGTGTTGCCCGCCAGCCAGACCGCGCCCGACTGCGCCAGGCGCGCGGGCCCGCGCGGGCCGTCGACGGTGAATGCCGCCGGGTGCCCGGCCGTCAGGTCGCGGCGCAGTTGAACGAGCGCCCGCGCGCCGCCGCGGGAGGTGGATCCCCGCGCCGTACCGAATCCGAAGCGCGCCAGGATCCGCGCGATCCACTCGCCGTCGAAGTTCTGGCTGGTCATCACCACGATGCCGCGGTCCCTGAAATAGTGGAGGCCGGCCAGGATCCGGCCGTGCCACAACGCCAGAATGGGTTGCTGCCCCGCGCGAATCACGTCATCCCAGTGCCCGGCCCCCTCCACTTTCCATTTCAGCGTGCGCCCGAGCAGCGCCAGCAGCGGATACCCACCCGCGGCAATCGCGGCGGCTTTCATCCGCTGGGAGGTGGAGAGCATGGGGAATTGTAGCAGGCGGCAGGCAGCCGGCTGCAGGCAGTGGATCACGCTGTCCCGCTGATCGATGGCAACTCGACAGCTCCATTCGCTGCCTGCTGCCGGCTGCCTGCTGCCAGCTTCGTCACGGCCTGCTGCCAGCTGCCAGCTGCCTGCTACGTCTACTGCCAGCTGCGAGCTGCCAGCTGCCTGCTGTCACATCCCGTCGTACTGCGGCCCGCCGCCTCCCTCTGGCGGCACCCAGTCGATGACCTGGTAGGGATCCATGATGTCGCACGTCTTGCAGTGCACGCAGTTCGACGCGTTGATCTGCAGCTTCTTCGTGCCGTCGCCGACGTCGACCATCTCGTAGACGTTCGCGGGACAGAAGCGCGTGCAGGGGTTGCCATACTCCTGGCGGCAGCGCGTGCGGCAGATGTCGGTGTCGTGCACGATGAGATGCGACGGCTGATCCTCGGCGTGACGCGTGCCGGCGAAATGCACGCTGGTGAGACGATCGAAGGTGAGCTGCCGATCGATCTTCGCGGGCCGCACCGGTGAATCGGGATCGGGCGCGCCGTCGCGATAGTACTCGCCGATCTTCGCCATCCGCTCGTAGCCGGCGTGCGCCGGCATCGGATCGCGGAACCACCACCCGCCGGTGACGAGCGAGAGCCCTGAATACGCGACGCCCGCGAGCAGGCCGTAGCTGAAGCTCTGATGCACGTTCCTGACCGGATACAGTTCGCGGCGGACCTCGCTCGCGCTGATCGCGCGTTCGTACTGCTCCAGACGCGCGGCGGATGCATCGCCGGCGCGGATCGCGTCGAACGCGGTCTCGGCCGCCAGCATGCCCGTGCGCATGGCGAGATGGACGCCCTTCAGCCGCATCGAGTTCAGGAACCCGCCCGCGTCCCCGGCAATGAGCACGCCGTCCGCGTAGACACGCGGAATGGCGTGCCAGCCCCCTTCGGGCAGCGCCTTCGCGCCGTAACGGACCATCTGGCCCCCTTCGAGCAGCGGCGCGACGAGCGGGTGCCGCTTGAAATGCTGGAAGGTGACGTGCGGATCGAACATGGGATCGCGATAGTCGAGCCCGGTGACGAATCCGACCGCGAGAACGCCGTCAGGCATGGCGTAGATGAACCCGCCGCCGAATTCCTGCGTACTGAGCGGAAAGCCCATCGTGTGAATGACGGTGCCCGGCGCGACTCGATCCTGCGGCACCTCCCACAGCTCCTTGATGCCCACCGCATAGAGCTGCGGCGCGCGGCCGGTATCGAGCGCGAGCCGCCGCGTGAGCGCCTTGGTCAGGTTGCCGCGCACGCCGTCGGCCAGGATCGTGACCTTGGCGCGGATATCGACGCCAGGCTCGAACGTCCCCTTCGGCTGTCCATGCTTGTCAACCCCGCGATCGCCCGTGCGGACGCCCGCCACGCGGTCGCCGTCGTAGAGGACCTCGGAGGCGGAAAACCCGGTGAAGACGTCGATCCCCTCCGCTTCGACAAGGCCCGACAGCCACTTCACGAAGCGGTTGAGCGAGATGATGTAGTTGCCGTGATTCTGGAGTGGAGGGGGCGTGAAGGGAAAACGGATTCTTCCGGTCCGCGTCAGGAAGTACACCCGGTCGTCGTGCACCACGGCGGCGAGCGCCGCCCCTTTCTCCTTGAAGTCGGGGACGAGCTGCTTCAGCGCGGACGGATCGAGCACCGCGCCGGACAGCATGTGCGCTCCGGCTTCGCGCGCTTTCTCGATGACGGCGATGCCGAGGGGCTCTCCCCCCTTCGCCTTCTGGAGCTGCGCCAGCCGCAGCGCGGCCGACATCCCCGCGGGCCCGCCGCCCACGATCAGAACGTCGACTTCCAGCGTCTCGCGGTCAGGCACCCTTCAGCACCCGCCTTCGCGCGGCGCGCTTCGGCGCGGCAGGCCTCTCAGCACCCTTCAGCACCCGCCCTCGCGCGGCGCGCTTCGGCGCGGCAGGCCTCTCAGCACCCTTCAGCACCCTTCAGCACCCTTCAGCACCCTTCAGCACCCTTCAGCACCCTTCAGCACCTACTTCGCAAGCTCGGCAATCATCGCCGGCACGACTTCGAAGAGGTCACCGGCGATCCCGTAGTCGGCCACCTCGAAGATCGGCGCCTCGGCGTCCTTGTTGATCGCGACGATGGTGCGCGAGCCTTTCATGCCGACGAGATGCTGGATCGCGCCGGAGATGCCGAGCGCCACGTACAGCTTGGGTGCCACGGTCTGTCCCGAGCTGCCGATCTGGCGATCCATCGGGAGCCAGCCGGCATCGCAAATCGGCCGCGACGCGGCCACTTCTGCGCCGAGCGACTGTGCGAGCTGCTCGACCAGCTTCAGATGCTCCTGCCCCTTGATGCCGCGGCCAACCGCGACAATCCGTTCCGCCTGCGACAAGTCGACCGCCTGCTTGGCTTCCTTGAACGGCGCTTCCGGCTTCTGGCGGATGGCCCCCGCGTCGATCGCGATCTCGGCTTTTCGCACGGCCGCGCTCGCGCTGCCGCGGACGACGGCGTCCGCGCGGAAGGCGCCGATCTGGCAGGTCAGGATGTGCGGCGCCGGGCCGTCCGCCGCGACATCCGCGTTGAGCTTGCCCTGGAACACGGGACGGACGAAGACAAACCCCCCATCCTGTTTCTTGATCGCCGTGACGTCGGTCACGAGCGCGCGGCCGAGCCGCGCGGCCAGTGCCGGTGCGAAGTCGCGGGCCTGGTAGGTGTGCGGCAGGAACACGTGCGACGGCTGCTCCTGCCCGATGAGCGCGGCGAGCGCCGCGACATATCCGTCCGCGGTGTATTGGGCGAGCGGCTCGGCATCGACCGCGATCACTTCGGCGGCCTCGGCGGCCGCGACCTCGGCGGCGACGCCGTCAATCCCGGATCCAAGGACCGCAATCTTGACGGGGCCGCCGGCCTGCTGCGCCGCGGCAATGGTCTCCCACGTGGCACGATTGAGCTTCGCCTCGCGCTGTTCGGCAATGACGAGCATCATGACTCGATCACCCTGGCCTCTTCACGAAGGCGCTTGACCAGCTCCTTGGCGGCTTCGGCCGCCGAGCCCGGAATCATCTGCGTCTTCTTCCCCTTCTCGGGGAAATACACGCCCGCGATCCGCGTGGCTCCCTCGCCGCCCGAGCCGGGGGCCGCTTTGCGGATCTCCTTCTTCTTCGCGGCCATGATCCCTTTCAGCGTCGCGTAGCGGAGCTGGTTGATGCCGCTCTGGATCGTGAGCAGCGCCGGCAGCGGCAGGGCCATCCACTGGAACCATCCGCCCTCCAGCTCCCGCTTCACACGAAGTCCCGAATCGACGACCTGGACTTCCATGATGATGGTCGCGTGCGGCATGCCGAGCTTCTCGGCGAGGACGACGCCGACCTGGCCGAAGCCCTGGTCGTCGGACTGCAGGCCGGTCAGCACGAGATCGAAGTGCTCGTCGCGAACCGCGCCGGCAAGCGCCTCTGCGATGGTGAACGCGTCAGCCGACGCGAGCGCGTCGGACTCGACGTGGATGGCGCGGTCCGCGCCGCGCGCCAGCGCCTCGCGGATCACCTGCGACGCCCGGGCAGGACCGGCCGAGCAGACGACGACCTCGCCCCCCTGCTTCTCCTTCAGGCGCAGCGCCTCTTCGAGCGCGTAGGCGTCCGGCTCGTTCAGCTCGAAACTGGCGTCCTGGTCGCGAATCCAGGTCTTGGCGTCGTTGACGCGCAGCGGCCACCCGCGCGTCACGACCTGTTTGACGCAGACGGCTATTTTCATGAAAAGCTTCCAGTCTCCAGCTTCCAGTCTCCAGTCTCCAGCTTCCAGCTTCCAGCTTCCAGTTGCCAGCTCCCGGCGTGGCTGGCACCGCTCCGAGGCGTTCTCAGCTGGAAGCTGGAAGCTGGAAGCTGGAGACTGGAAACTATTCTTCGTACCTCTTGAACAACAGCGCGCCATTCGTGCCGCCGAACCCGAACGAGTTCGACAGCGCGTACTCGATCGTTGCGGCGCGCTTCGTGTTCGGCACGTAGTCGAGGTCGCATTCCGGATCGGGCGTATCGTAGTTGATGGTCGGCGGAATCATCTGGTGGCGGATCGCCAGCGAGGTGATGCCCGCTTCCAGTCCGCCGGCGGCGCCGAGCAGGTGACCGGTCATCGACTTGGTGGACGAGATCGCCACCGTGCGCGCGGCCTCGCCGAACAGCCGCTTGATCGCCAGCGTCTCGAGCCTGTCGTTGAACGGCGTGGACGTGCCGTGCGCATTGATGTAATCCACCTGCGCGGGCGTGATGCCGGCGTCCTGCAGCGCGAGCTGCATGACGCGCACCCCGCCGTCGCCGTCTTCCGAGGGGGCGGTGATGTGAAACGCGTCGGCGGACTGGCCGTAGCCCACGAGCTCCGCGTAGATGGGCGCGCCGCGGCGCCGCGCGAACTCCAGCTCCTCGAGGATGACGACCCCGGATCCCTCGCCCATCACGAACCCGTCACGGTTCTTCTCGAACGGCCGGCTCGCGCGTTCGGGCTCGTCGTTGCGCGTCGACAGCGCGCGCATGGCGGCAAAGCCGCCCACGCCCATCGGCGTAATCGCCGCTTCGGACCCGCCCGCGATCATCACGTCGGCGTCGTTGCGCCGGATCACCTCGTACGCGTCCCCGATCGCGTGCGCCGAGGCGGAGCACGCGGTGCAGGGGGCGGAATTCGGCCCCTTCGCGCCGAACCGGATCGACACCTGCCCGGCGGCGAGATTGATGATCGATGCGGGGATGAAGAACGGGGAGATGCGCCGAGGGCCCCCTTCCATCAGCGCCTTGTGCTCGCGCTCGATGGTGCTGAACCCGCCGATGCCCGACGCGATGAAGACGCCGGTCCTCGTCGAAAGCTCCGGACCGATGGTCAGTCCTGCGTCGTCGATCGCGAACTGCGACGCGGCGATCGCGAGCTGGATGAAGACGTCCATCTTCTTGACGTCTTTCTTGTCGATGAACTGGAGCGGGTCGAAGTTCTTCACTTCGCCCGCGATGCGCGCGGAAAACAGCGTCGCGTCGAACCGCGTAATCGGCCCGATGCCGCTTCGTCCCGCGCAAAGCGCCTCCCAGTTCGCCTCGGTCCCTATGCCGAGCGGCGACACGAGGCCGACGCCCGTCACGACGACTCGCCTGCTCAAAAAGCCTCCGTTGGTGGTCGATCAGGCAGCCCTGAAGGGCTGCGCTACTTCTTTTTCGAATGGGACTCGATGTACTCGATCGCTTCCTTCACGCGGGTGATCTTCTCGGCGTCGTCGTCGGGAATCTCGATCCCGAACTCCTCCTCGAACGCCATGACCAGCTCCACGGTGTCGAGCGAATCGGCCCCGAGGTCGTCGACGAACGACGCATCCGGCGTGACTTCTTCTTCGTCCACCCCGAGCTGCTCCACGATGATGCTCTTCACCTTGTCAGCGACGGCCATTCAATCCTCCTACGCGGGATCGTCACTCGATCCCGACACTACATGTACATCCCGCCGTTCACGGCGAGAGTCTGCCCCGTAATATACGACGCCTCGTCCGACGCGAGAAAGCAGACCGCCGCGGCGATGTCGTCCGGCGTGCCCAGCCTCCGCAGCGGAATCTTCGCGGCCCACTCGTCGCGCGCCTTGCCGGTCACCGCGCGCGTCATGTCCGTCTCGACGAGCCCCGGCGCGACGACGTTGACGGTGATGCCGCGCGAGGCGACCTCGAGCGCCACCGCCTTGGCGAACCCGATCAACCCGGCCTTCGACGCGGCGTAGTTCGCCTGCCCGGCGTTGCCGCTCTGCCCCACGACCGAGCTGATGCAGACGATCCGCCCGAAACGCTGGCGGATCATCGGCTTGAGCGCCGCCTGCGTCAGCGCGAACGCCGCCGTCAGGTTCGTCGCGATGACCGCGTCCCAGTCCTCGCGCTTCATGCGCAGCATCAACTGGTCGCGCGCGATCCCGGCATTGTTCACCAGGATGTCTATCCGGCCGTGGCGCTCGATCGTCCGGGCCACGATGGCGTCGGCGCCGCCCGGCGCCGTGACGTCGAGCGCGGCCGCCTCGGCCTTCCGTCCGGCCGCCCCGATTTCCCGCGCGACCTCGTCGGCGTGATCCTCGCGCGCGGCCGCCACGACGTGCGCCCCCTGCGCGGCGAGCCCGATCGCAATCGCGCGTCCGATGCCTCTGGACGCACCCGTCACGATGGCCACGCGCCCCGAAAGATCAATCATACTCTCAGCTCTCGCGGGTCGTTCGCCGCGAGCGTCCCCAATCAAGACGGGTCGCGGCCGAGCGCATCGAGCGCGGCCACACCCTTCGCGTCCTCGACGCTCATCACCGCGACCGTGCGGTCGATCTTCTTGATCAGCCCCGCAAGGACGCTCCCGGGCCCGAGCTCCACGAACGTCCGCGCGCCGTCCGCGATGAGCCGCCTGACGACGTCCTCCCATCGCACGGGCGACGAGACCTGCCGCACCAGGGCATCGACCGAGTCCGACGCCGTCCGTTTCGGTTCGGCGTCCACGTTGGCGACGACCGGGACGGCCGGGTCGCGTACCGCCAGACCGCGCAGATCCGGCGCGAGGCGCTCCTCTGCCGGCTTCATCAGCGCGCAGTGGAAGGGTGCGCTCACAGCCAGCGCGATGGCGCGTTTGGCGCCGAGCGCCTTCGCCTTCTCGCCCGCGAGCGCCACGGCCTGCGCGTGCCCGGCTATCACGACCTGCCCGGGCGCGTTCAGGTTCGCCGGCGACACGACCTGGCCCGGCAGCTCCGCGGCCGCCTGCTCGCACGCGCGCCCCACGCCGAGGGCATCCAGGCCGAGAATCGCGGCCATCGCACCGACCCCGACCGGCACCGCCTGCTGCATGTACTGCCCGCGGCGCCTCACCGTCCGCAACGCATCCGCGAAGGATATCGTACCGGCGGCCACGTGCGCAGAATACTCGCCGAGACTGTGACCGGCCGCGCTCTGTGCCGTGATGCCCCGTGATTCCACGAGCCGGCACACGGCCACGCTGGTCGCCAGGATCGCCGGCTGCGTGTTCTCGGTGAGCTGGAGACGGTCCTCCGGCCCTTCGAAGCACAGCGTGCTCAGCGACTCGCCGAGCGCCTCGTCCGCCTCGGCAAACGTGTCGCGGCAGATCGAGAACCGCTCCGCGAGCGATTTTCCCATGCCGACTTTCTGCGCGCCCTGTCCGGGAAATACAAATGCGATCATGGTAGTCGATAGTCGTTAGTCGAGAGTCGAAGTCGAAGTCAAAGTCGCTACCCGTGGCTCACCGCCGCGACCTCGTGGGCGAGCTTTTCGAGCAGGCCGTCCTGCGCGATCCGCGCGGCCATCGCGACGCCGTTGCGGACCGCTTTCGCCGACGAGCGGCCGTGGCCGACGACGCACAGGCCGTTGAGGCCGACGAGGGGGGCGCCGCCGTACTCCGCGTAGTCCATCCGCTTGCGGAACCGGCGGAAGGCCTGCCGCGACAGAAGATACCCCACGCGCGTGCCGAACGTCGCGGACAATTCGTCGTGCAGCAGCCGCTCCACGGTCTCGACGAGTCCCTCGCTGATCTTCAACGTCACGTTCCCGGTGAACCCGTCGCAGACGATCACGTCCGCCTCGCCGGCGTACACGTCGCGCCCTTCGATGTTGCCGACAAACGTGATGGGTGCGGATTTGAGAAGCTGGTGGGCCTCGCGCGTGAGATCGTTGCCCTTGCTTTCCTCCTCGCCGACCGACAGGAGGCCGACGCGCGGGGCGCGGCAGCCAAGCGCGACGCGGGCGTACGCGGATCCCATGACCGCGAACTGGACGAGGTGCTGGGGCCGACACTCCACCGTCGCGCCCGAGTCGAGCAAAACCGCGGGGTCGCGGCGCGTGGGAATGATGGTCGCGAGCGCGGGGCGATCGACGCCGGGAAGACGACCAAAGGCCGCGTGGGCCGCCATGACAGAGGCGCCGGTGTGGCCGGCGCTGAACACCGCGGCCGCCTCGCCGTCCCGGACGGCTTCGGCCGCCAGCCGGATCGACGCGCGCGGCTTGCGCCGCAGCGCCGCCGCGGCGGGCTCGTCCATGCCGATCGCTTCGGGAGTGTCGATGATGCGAAGGTCTATCGTGCCGGAGGCTGGGTGGCGGGCGAGCTCGCGGGCGATCGCGTCCCGGGCGCCGACGAGCAGCAGCCCGATCTGTAGATGCCGCGCCGCGACGAGCGCCCCATCGATGATGCGGCCGGGGCCGTCATCACCGCCCATCGCGTCGATGGCGATGCGCAAAGAAAGTTCCCTGTTGCCAGTCGCCAGTTACCAGCCTTCAGTTGCCAGCAGCGGGCCCCTGCCCCAGGTGTCAGGTTCCGGAAGCTGGAAGCTGGAAACTGGAAGCTGAAAGCTGAAAGCGAAGCTACGCCTCTTCCACCGGCCTGACCTGCCGGCCCTTGTAGTAGCCGCAGTGCGGACACACCTGGTGCGGCGCCTTCGACTCGCGGCACTGCGGGCAGGTGCCCGTCGGAACCGGCTGCAGCGCGTCGTGCGTGCGGCGCTTCGCGGTCCGCGTCTTCGAGTGGCGGCGTTTTGGGTTCGGCATCGGATCAGTTCTCCTTCTCTCGGTTCAGCAGCCCTTTGAGCGGCGCAAGCCGGGGATCTTCCCACACCGGCGCGCAATCGCACTGGGTACGGTTCAGGTTCGCCCCGCACTCGGGGCACAGGCCGCGGCAGCCTTCGGCGCACAGCGGCTTCATCGGCAGCGCGAGCTGGAACTGCTCGCGCAGCAGGTCGATCACGTCCAGCGTCCCCTCGCGATAAAAGGCCGTCGTCAGATCGTCTTCCGCGACCTCGTGTTCCCCTTCGCCCGCCGCTTCGGCCTGCGGCACGTAGCGCAACTCGAACCGCGCGTCCACCGGCACCTCGAAGGGCTCGACGCAGCGGCTGCATTCGAGCTCGATGCGTGTCACGGCCCGCCCGGCGACCCGGAAGACGTCCTTGCCCGATTTGACGACGTCCATCGACAGCTCGACAGGCGTCGCCACCCGGTACTCCGGGTCCTGCGGGTCGAACGCCGCGGGCGGAAACGTGCGCTCGAAATGCTGTCGCGGCCCGTGCAGCTGGTTCAGGTCGAGAAGCATATTCAGGTGGGGCTCCGCCCACACCCCGGCTCGGTCGCTTGCGTGCTTCGACGGAGCTCAGCACGCCCTGAGCCATGTCGAAGGGCGGGGACCCTATGCCCCGCGCCGCTCCTTCCCACCCCAACGCGCAAAGAACGCGCGTCGGGGGCCCCGGCTCGCAGGCGCGCCGTGCGCGCCCAGGGGCGTGGTCGGTCCGGGCAGTAACCCGTCATTATACCTTGAAACTCGTAGCTCCGGGCTCGGGGCCTGGTCGTGGGCTACCCGTAGCCCATCACCCGGGGGCTTGGTAGTTGGTCAGTTTGAAACCGGCCTGTATGACGACTCTGCTCAGTGTGGCTGTGTCCGAGACCGTATGCCGAAGTCGGTTCCGTGCTCGAAGTGACTTTCAACCCCTTCACGACTGAACGGGTGTTCCGGCTTGGGCAAAAGGACCGAGCAGACGACCTCGTGGCCGGCAATCTGTGCCGTCAAAAACGCTTCCCCGGTCGGAAGATCCGAGTACGTGAATTTCACAAGCGTGTCGCTTGGACTCACCTTGGTCCATTCATCTTTCACGATCTTCTCCTTCGGCCTGACGGACGTGTCGCTCGTCGGGTAGTGATATACCTAGCTTAGCTGATCCAAACTGACCCACTACCCGGGGCTTAGATACCTCTGAGAGAGACCCAGGGTTTAGGTATGAAGAGCTGCTCGTAGAGGTTGACGGCGTACCGATCCGTCATCCCGGCAACAAAGTCCCGGGCGGCGGCGTCCAGCCCCTCCTCCTCGATAGTCCGGTGATCCAGGAACCCCTCGGGGCTCTCGCGCACTTTCGCCCACAGTCCCCCGAGAATGCCGCCCGCCTTGCTGAACTCCGCCGTGGCCAGCGCGTTCTCGTACACGGCGTCGAACAGGAAGCTGCGCAGACCAACCGTGGCCGCAAGGATGCGGTCACTCATGCGGATCTCCGCGAGCCCGCCCTCCAGCGTCTGCACCACGACGTCCGTGACCATCCGGCCGATGCGTTCGGATGACGATCGGCCAAGAACGGCGAGCTGCTCCTCGGGCAGGTCCTTGTCGCAGAGCAGTCCCGCACGGACCGCGTCGTCGATGTCGTGATTCACGTACGCGATGATGTCGGCCACGCGCGCGATCTGCCCTTCGATCGTGCTGGCACGGTGCCCGGCGTCGGCCCCGACCGGCATGCCGTTGCGCCCCTTCGAATGCCGCGCGATGCCGTCACGGACTTCCCACGTGAGGTTCAATCCCCGGCGCTCGTTCTCGAGGACGTCCACGATTCGCAGGCTCTGCTCGTAGTGGTTGAAGCCGCCGGGAATCAGGGTGTTGAGCACCCGCTCGCCGGCGTGGCCGAATGGCGTGTGCCCCAGGTCGTGGCCGAGGGCGATCGCCTCTGTCAGGTCCTCGTTGAGCTGCAGCACCTTCGCGATGCTGCGCGCGATCTGGGAGACCTCCAGCGTGTGCGTGAGGCGCGTGCGGTAATGGTCTCCGGTGGGCGCGAAGAACACCTGGGTCTTGTGTTTCAGCCGCCGGAACGCCTTGCAGTGGATGATGCGGTCGCGATCCCGCTGGAACGCCGGACGGATGCCGTCCTCCGGCTCGGGCCGGAGCCGCCCCTTCGTATCGGCGCTCTTGGCCGCCTGCGGCGCCAGGGTGCGGCGCTCGCGCTCTTCCAGTTGTTCCCTGATGGTCACTGCATTGTTCCCTGATGGTCACTGCACTGAAGTTGCGAATTGGTGAATTGTGAGTTGAGAGTCATCGATGCCAGTGCCGTCCGGACGGACGACTCGTGGCCGATTGTCTATCAATTCACAACTCAGAACTCACAATTCTCCCTCCTTGAGAATGTCTCCCAGAAAACTGGTCCCGTGCGCGAGCGGGCCGACGCGAAAAAGCTCCGCCAGTGTCTGCCCGAGATCGGCGAACGTCGGGCGTGTGCCAAGGTCGATACCCCCGCCAACCGCCGCGCCGACGAGGAACAGCGGGACGTACTCCCGCGCGTGATCCGTGCTGGGCGTCGTCGGATCGTTGCCGTGATCGGCGGTAATGACGAGGAGATCGCGTGGGCCGAGCCGGGGGAGGAACGCCGCGAGCCGCGCGTCGAAGCGCTCGAGGTTGGCGGCATAGCCGGCCACATCGTTGCGATGCCCGTACTGCGTATCGAAGTCGACAAGGTTCGCGAAAATCAAGCCCGCGGGCGTGGACGCCGTCGCCGCCGACACCTCATCCATCCCCTCGTCGTCGCTCGTCGTGTGAACCGACCGCGTGATGCCGCGCCCGGCGAACAGATCCTCGATCTTGCCGATGGCGATTACCGGGTGTCCGGCCTCGGTCAGGCGGTCGAGCAGGGTCGGCGCGAACGGCGTCAGGGCGAAGTCGCGGCGATTGGACGTGCGCATGAAGGCGCCCGGCGCGCCGATGAACGGCCGCGCGATCACACGCCCGACGCCCATCCCCTTCCCCACCAGCTCGTACGCCATCTCGCACCAGCGATACAGCTCGGGAACCGGAACGACGTCTTCGTGCGCGGCGATTTGAAACACGCTGTCAGCCGACGTGTAGACGATCGGCCGCCCGGTGCGGAGATGCTCCGGCCCGAGCTCGTCGATGACGGCGGTGCCGGAGGCGGGGCGGTTCGCCAGCGTGGCGCGGCCGATCCGCCGCTCGAACTCGTCGATGAGTTCCTTCGGAAAACCGTGCGGAAACACCGGAAACGGCCGATCGAGCACGAGCCCCATGAGCTCCCAGTGGCCGGTCACCGAATCCTTCCCCGGCGACGCTTCCGCCATCCGGCCGTAAGCGCCAAGCGGTTCGCCGGCGTTGCCCCACTTGTTGATTGCGGCGACGCGCGCCAGGCCGAGCCGCCGCAGCGTCGGGACGCCGAGCGGCACGCGGCGCGAGATATTGCCGACGGTATCGCTGCCCTCGTCGCGATAGGTGCGCGCGTCGGGCAGTTCGCCGACGCCGACGCTGTCGAGGACGATGAGGATGACGCGGTCGGGAAGAGGCGTGCTCAATCAGGCTTCGTGCGACGAGTAATAGTTGCTCATCGGCCGCGGCGACCGGATGGCGGCGATGGCATGCTTGAAGATCATGTGATCGGCGCCGTTGTACTCGACGATGACGGCGAACCGGTCGAAGTTCTTGACGCGTCCCTCGAGATCCGTGCCGTCCATCAGCCGGATGTGCACCGCGAGCTTCTCGCGGCGCGCGTAGTTCAGGAACACATCCTGGATGTTCGGTTGCGCGGGGGCCGGCTTGGACTCACGGGTCTGAGGCATCAGGGGATCTCTCCATGGCCGCGAGGGCACGGGCGACTGTGTTGTGCGTCTCCTCGCATTCCCCCGGGGCGTGAATCCACTGTAGATTAGGCTCTTTCCTGAACCAGATCAACTGCCGCCGCGCGTAGCGGCGGTTCTCGCGCACGACGAGCTCGCGCGTCGCCGCTTCGTCGCGCACGCCTTTGAGGTGCTCGAGGGCCTGACGATACACGAGACCGGTGAACGGATGTGCGGTCTCGGGTAGGCCGGACCCCAGGAGCGCGCGGATCTCGTCCAGCAGGCCGCGCTCGAACTGCGCATCGACGCGCGCGGTCACGCGGGCCAGCGTCGCCTCCGGCGAAATCCGTAATCCGAACGCGGCCACTTCGTACTCGGGCAGCGGCGATTGGGTCGCGGCAAAATGCTCGGTCAGCGATCGCCCCGTCAGCCGATGGACTTCCAGCGCCCGGACGAGCCGCTTGCGATCGCGTGACTGGATGCGCTCCGCCGACGGGGGATCGACGCGCGAGAGCATGCGATGCAGCCTCTCCACCCCTTTTCGATCGGCGATGCGTTCGAGCCGCGCGCGCAGTGGCGTATCGCGCGCGGGGCCGGGAAAGAACCCGCGCGTCAGCGCCCGATAGTACAAGCCCGTCCCGCCGACAAGAATCGGCAGGCGGCCGCGCCGCGTGACGTCACGAATGACGGCGGCGGCCTCGCGCGCGTATCGCGCGGCCGAGTACTCTTCGGTCGGATCCACGACGTCGATCATGTGATGGACGACGCCCCGGCGCTCCCCGGCGGGCGCCTTGTCCGTCCCGATATCGAAGCCGCGATAGACGGCGGTCGAGTCGCAGCTGACCACTTCTCCGCCAAACTCCCGTGCGAGGGAGATACCGAGTGAGCTCTTGCCGGTCGCGGTCGGACCCAGAATCGCAACGAGCAGGGGTCCCACGGGTTCAAAGAACACCGAGCGCTCGGGCGAGGGCGAGCGCGGCCACCAGCGCGAGCGCGAGCAGCAGCCCGATCTGCTGCGTGCGGCCCGGCCAGGTCATCGCGACTCCGGATTCTCGTTGAAGAAGAACGTCACCGTGAAGAACGCCCGATCGTCCGGATACTGCGGCGGCAGCGGCACCGTCGGGTTCGACGACGCAAGGGCGCCATAGGCGGAATTGTTGAACGCGTCGATCGAAGATGGCTTCAGGACGCGCAACTCCGTGATCCGGCCGTCCCTGCCCACGTAGAACGTGATCACCACGTGGCCGTGCATCGACATGGCAGCGTACGGGATGAACCAGTTGCGACGGATCTGCGCGACGAACCTGGCGAGCCACGGACCGAAGTCAACGCCCTTCGTATCGAACTGGATGGCCGGCCCGAAATCCTGGCCGGCCCCACCCTGGAGGTTCACGAAGCCGTCCTTCTGGGCGTACTTCTGAATGTTGCGGATCGCGTCGGCCAGCACTCCCGCTGACGGGCCGTGGCTGGTCTTGTCGGCAGCGCGGGGCTCGGCGGCGGTCAGCGAATCCGGCAGCGTGAGCCCGGTCCGCGTCTCGCCGGCCGAATCGCGCGTGTTCGGGTCCGCCTGCGACGAACGCTGCGCCTGCCGCGTCTCCGGCATCGGCTGGACTGACTCGATGCGCTCGAAGGTGTTGCCGCGCGAAAAGGGCATGGAGTTGGTCGGACGCGCCGCGCGCTCCACCGTGCGCGCCTGCCGGTCGATGTCGGACAGCTCGTATCGCTTCGGCGGCGCCTGCGACGGCATGTCGAGACGCGGCTGCACGAAGACGAACCGCGCGTTCTCGCGCTGCCGCTCCATCTCCTGGCGCTGCTGTTCCTCCAGCGCCGCCTCCCGGCGCGCTTCCATGGCCTTGAACCATTCGGTCTGGGGCAGCACCATGGCGAGGATCACCACCGACAGGTAGAACACCGCCGTCAGCAGCACGACCTCGAGCCGCGTCAGCGTCCGAGGCAGTGTCGGGGTGTCAGGGTGGTTGTCCTCGAAGTTGAAGTACATCAGAGACTTAGCTGATTATAACAGCGCGGGCGGCACCGGCGTTTGAACTTTGTACGGACGACAGCCACAGTCCCGCTGGCCGGGTCGTCAATAAGACCCGACAGGAGGAAGAGAGAAGGGGAGATCGTGTTGTCTTTGAAAGGCAGGCCTCCCCTGCTCTCCTCCTCCTGTTGGACTTCCTCCCTGCTTCCCTACTTCTGTTCGGGTGTCCGCACGCCTACGAATAGATAGACGATGCCGAAGGTGAGGGGGACGGCCTGGACCTGTGAAAATCCCGCGACAGCGAGAAGGCGGCAGAACTCCGGCGGAGGTGGGAAGTTGCCGACTGACGCCGGCAAATAGGAGTACGCGCTGTCGTGGCGGGAAATGAGCCGCCCGACCAGCGGCAGCAGGAACCGGAAATACCAGCCGTACAGCGTCCTGATCCCCGGGATGCGCGGCTGGCCGAACTCGAGGATCGCCAGGCGGCCGCCCGGTCTGAGGACCCTGGCGAGCTCGGCGAGCGCGGCGCCGGGATCGGCGACATTGCGAATCCCAAAGGCAATCGTCGCGGCGTCGCAGGACCGATTCGGCAGCGGAATCATCGCGGCGTCGCCGCGCACCAGGTGGATGCGCTGCAGGAGGTCCAGAGCGCGCACCTTCGCGCGCCCCAGGCGCAGCATCTCCGCCGCGAAGTCCACGCCGACGACCGTCGCGCCCGGCGATCGGGTGATGGTGGCGATGGCCAGGTCGCCCGTGCCGGTGCAGAGATCAAGCACGCGCGCGTGCCCGCCGGGCGCCAGCGCCTCGACCGCACGCACGCGCCAGCGTCGATCCAATCCCGCGCTGAGCAGGTGGTTGAGCAGGTCGTATCGCGGCGCGATCGCGTCGAACATTCCCGCTATACGGGTGGGGTGCTTGTCAACTCCCAACGCCCAACTCCCAACGCCCAACGCCCAACGCCCAACGCCCAACTCCCAACGCCCAACCGCAAATCCCGAATCGCAACTTCCAACGGTTTGGGGGTTGGAAGTTGGGAGTTGGAAGTTGACGACCCGTCAGCCCGTTATCCCTCCCAGGACGGATACAGCCTGTGCGTGAATCCGAGCGCGCCGAGGATCTTGCCCGCCATGAAATCGGCGAGGTCGTCGAGCGTCCGCGGCATCTGATAGAAGGCCGGCATCGCTGGAAGGATCATCGCGCCGGCCTCGGCGCAGAGCACCATGTTCCTGAGCTGCGGAAGGCTCATCGGGGTTTCACGCGGCACGATGACGAGCGTGCGCCGCTCCTTCAACATGACGTCCGCCGCACGCTCCACCAGGGTCCGTGACAGCCCGTGCGCCACCGCGGCCAGCGTCTTCATCGAGCACGGAACGATGGCCATCGCGTCGCATCCCTGGCTGCCGCTCGCGAGCTTGGCTCCCAGATCGCGGTTGCTGTACAGCGTGAACGATCCCTTCTTCACGCCGTCGCCGTATCGGGCCGCCAGATAGTCGGCGAGCTTGTCGACGGTGGCGCCATCCCCCAGCTCATCGTGCAGCAGCCGCCGCCCGTACTCCGTGACGATCAACTCGACGTGACACTCGCGCTCCAGCAGCGCCGCGAGCGTCCGCACGGCGTACAGCGCGCCGCTCGCGCCGGTTATCGCGACTGCTACGGTGCGTTTATCCACAGTTACCAGTTACCAGTTACCAGTTTCCAGCTATCAGCTATCAGCTATCAGCTATCAGCTATCAGCTATCAGCTTTGAAACGTTCCACGTTTACCTGGCGATCCACACTGACAGCGTGGTCGTGGCCAGATACAACAAGCCGACGTACCCATTCAGGTCGAAGGCTCGCTTCACCTGCGAGAGATCGGCTTCGCTGACGAGCGACTGCTCGTACACGAGGAGCGCGGCGACGCCGGCAACCCCCGCGACATACACGGGACCGAGTCCCGCGGCCGGGGCGAGCGCGGCAAGACACACGACCGCGATGATGTGCATCCCCCGCGAGATCAGCAATGAGCGGGCGACGCCGTAGCGCACGGGAATCGATCGCAATCCATGGACCCGGTCGAAATCCAGGTCCTGACACGCATACAGCACGTCGAATCCCCCGACCCACATCCCGATCGCCAGTCCCAGGAGCCACGGTTCCCACCCGCCGCGGCCGCCCGCCGCGAGCCAGCCGCCCACCGGGGCAACGGCCATCGCCAGACCCAGAAACAACTGCGTGAAGCTCGTGAACCGTTTGGCCAGGGAATACCAGAAGACAATCAGGAGCGCGATTGGCGAGAGCGCCAGGCAGAGGGGGTTGAGCTTCCACGCCGCGAACACGAACACGGCGGCTGCCACGCCAATGAACGCCTGCGCCTCGCGCCGGCTCATGACGCCGCGCGGCAGCTCGCGCCCCGCGGTCCGCGGATTGAGCGCGTCGTGCGACGCGTCGGCCAGGCGGTTGAATCCCATGGCGGCGCTGCGCGCGGCCACCATCGCGGCCACGATCCACCAGATCCGCCAGCCGACGACCCGGCCATTCCATTCACCAAGCCGGTTCAGCGCCAGCAGCGCGCCGGTCAACGCGAACGGCAGCGCGAACACCGAGTGGCTGAATCGCACGAACGAGGCATAGGTCAGAATCCTTCGCATTAGTTATCAGCGATCAGCTATCAGTATCAGCTTCCAGTTTCCAGTTTCCAGCTTCCAGTTTCCAGTTTCCAGCTTCCAGGTTCCAGCTTCCAGGTTCCAGCTTCCAGGTTCCAGCTTCCAGGTTCCAGCTTCCAGGTTCCAGCTTCCAGGTTCCAGCTTCCAGGTTCCAGCTTCCAGGTTCCAGCTTCCAGGTTCCAGCTTCCAGCGCCCAGCTTCCAGCGCCCAGCGCCCAGCGCCCAGCGCCGAGCGCCCAGCGCCCAGCGCCGAGCCGTGAACCGCGAACCGCGAACTGCGAGTCTACGTCTCGAGCCACTGAATTCGATCGGGCTCGATTCCACTTACGAGATATTCTTCCACATCGGCAGTGTCCGCCGGAACGCTGACCGCAATGAGGTCCGCCCGCTTTCCAGGCGCGATCGTCCCGAACTCGCCGTCGAAACCGAGCGCGACGGAGCCCTGGATGGTCGCGCTCTCGAGAAGCGTTCGCGCTGGGACGCCCGGCGCGAGGCGGTGAACCTCGGCCATCTCCGCGAAGAGGTTCAGATTCTCCACGCTCGCGAGGCTGTCCGTACCGATGGCGACCCGCGCGCCTGAGGCATAGAACCGCTCGATCGGCGGCGTCCCGGCGCCGGTCCACCGGTTCGAGCGCGGACACGTCACGATCGTGGCGTTCGCCGCCGCCAGTCGTGCGATTTCCTGCGCTGACAGATGAGTCGCGTGCACCGCCAGCAGGTGCCCGCCGACGAGCCCCAACCGTTCGAGGTACTCGACGGGACCGCACCCGGGCGGCTGCCATGCGTCGTCCCAGACGCCAAGCCGCCCGAGCAGCTCGCGCCAGGCACCCGTTCCATCGCGGAGAAGACGCAATTCGTCCTGCGATTCGCCGAGATGCACGCTGACCGGGCGGCCGCCGGCCACCGCGGTGATCGCGCGGAAGAGCGATGGCGAGACGGAGTACGGCGCGTGCGGCACGATCGACGGGCGGAGCCACGCGACCTTCGTCAGCGCATCCAGTTGCGCAACGGCGTCCGCGACGGCGCGCTCCGGCTGCGCGCCGCTGAATCCCAGCAGCTCGCGGAATATGGCTCCGCTGAGATCGCTGTCGAGAAGCGGCTCGTAGGCGGCAAGCGTGTTGGTCACGTCGCCGACGAGCGACGTGCCCGCCGCGCGCAGCTCATGAACGGCCTCGACGATGGGTTCGGGAGGTTCGGCGCTGACCGATCGCCTGAGCGCCATCAGCCTCGCGGCCCATGCGGGCATGGACGCGTCCGGAGGCACCTGGCTGCGCATCCACGACAGCTCGAGATGCGTGTGGGCGTTCACCAGGCCCGGCAGGATGGCCGCCTCGCCCGCATCGATGACCTCGAAGCCCGCGGTATCCGCCGGCGTCTCGCCGGCGCCAACGACGACGCCGTGATCGCAGGCGACCCACCCGTTCCTGAGCGGCGGGCCGGTCATCGGCAGCACCCATCGGGCACGAAAGAGCCGTCCCATTACTCCGTGGCGCCGGCCTGTCGCGCCTTCTTCTCTGCGGCGCTTCTCGCCGCGTACCGCCCGATCTCCGGCGGACGCGTGGCATCGTCCTCTCCGCGCGCGACCGCGAGCTCCAGCGTGCGGGGCACCTGCCGCCCGCGGAAGATCGGCTCACCGAGCGCCTCGTAGTGCATGTTGCGCCGCCGCGCCGTGAACCCGGCGTTCTCGATGTTGCGCACGATCTCCATCTCGTCCATGCAGTAGCTGGCGCCGGCGGCTCGGACGACGTTCTCCTCGATCATGACGCTGCCCATGTCGTTCGCGCCGTAAGCGAGGCTCAACTGCCCCACCTTGCCCCCCTGGGTGACCCACGACGCCTGCAGGTTGTCGAAGTTGTCGAGGACGAGGCGCGCGGTGGCGAGCGTGCGCAGGTACTCGACGCCGGTGGCCTCGCTCCCGCCAAGCTCCGTGTGCTCCGGCTGGTAGCTCCACGCGATGAACGCGGTGAATCCGCCGGTCTCGTCCTGCAGCTCGCGCAGCCGGAACATGTGCTCGAGCCGCTCCTCGGGCGTCTCCACCGTCCCGTACATCATCGTGGCCGTCGTGCGCAGACCCGCGCGGTGCGCGTGGCGCATCACATCGAGCCATTCGTCCGCCGTCGCTTTGCTGTAGCAGTTGAGCAGCTTGCGCACGCGGTCGACGAGAATTTCGGCGCCGCCGCCGGGAATGCTGTCCAGCCCGGCATCAACGAGCCGGTCGATGATCTCGGGAACCGGCAGCCTGGAGAGGCGGCAGAGGTTCACGACCTCGGGCGGCGACAGCGCGTGCAGGCGAAAGGCGGGATAGCGCTGCTTCACCGATCGGAACAGGTCCTCGTACCACTCGAGCGGCAGATCGGGATTGTGCCCGCCCTGCAGCAGCAACTGGCCGCCGCCGAGCGCCATCGTCTCGTCGATCTTCCGGAAGATGTCGTCGAACCCGAGGACGTACCCTTCGGCGGATCCGACCGGCCGGTAGAACGCGCAGAAATTGCAGCGCGCAACGCAGATGTTCGTGTAGTTGACGTTGCGGTCGATGATGTAAGTGACGACGCCGTCGGGGTGCTTGCGGCGGCGGATCTCGCCGGCGAGGCGGCCGAGGAGCGGCGTGGGCGCGTCGAGGTACAGCTCCAGCGCGCCGGCGGCATCGAGCCGCCCGCCGTTCCGCACGTGGTCCGCCAGGGCCTCAGTAGACATGTTTCGGGCGTGGGTAGAACGCCGGCGCCTGCGCGCGATCGACGACGCCGTGCCTGGCGGCGAGCTCGTAGAACCGCCGCAGCCCGGCCTCTTCGCGCTCGCCGAGACGGTAGCGGATATTCTCTCTCAGGTACGCGCGGCCCAGCGCGGCATGTTGCGGTCCGCAGTACGCGTCGGCCACCTCATCCGATGCCGCGACCCCGCCGTCCCTGGCCTCCTGCAGCGCGGCAACGTGCCCGGTCGAGAGCGCCTCCGGCCGTCCGGCCCAGAAAGCCCACACGAACGGCAGTCCTGTCATGGCCGTCCACTGCTCGCCCAGGTCGGTCTTCACGAGGCCCATCCCCTCGTAATCGAGGAACAGCGCGGGGTCCCCAATAAGCAGCGCCGCGTCGCAGTGCCGCAGCATGACGACGGGATCGGGGTGCATCGGCTCGAAGCGCGGATCGATGCCGAAGCGTTCGCAGCACAACACGCGCAACAGTCCGGTCGACGTGCGCGAGCTCGTATCGGCGGCAATCGAGATGACGGCCTCGACCGGCGTCTTGCTGAACAGGGCGACCGACGCCACCGCGCCTTCGGAGATGATGGCGCAGTCGGGGACGATGCGATACGGCTGGCCGCGCAAGTACTCGATCGACGGGATCATGCCAAGGTCGATCGACCCTTCGTGCAGGAGCGCCGCGCACTTCGATGGCACGTCGAAGCGCAGCGCAAAGAGATCGGTCCGTATCTCGAGGCCGTAGACCAGCGGACGCGCATTCAGGTACGCGACCGCGCCGAGACGAACTGGCTTCATGGTTTTCCTGAATCGTCGGGGACCCCTGCACCACGACGGGCGGCCTTCATTCCGCCGGCGCTCCGCCGCCGGCTCCATTCCAGCCGCACTCGAATACCGCGTTTCGCTCGATCGGCTCGAGCCCCGCCGCGCGGATGTTGCCCCGTATCTCCTCGAGGCTGCTCCGCCGCGTGCCGAGCGCGCCGGACTCCTGCGCCGCGACGTTGTCGACGTCGTCGGCGCCGGTCGTCAACGCCACCTGCGCCAGCTTCGGACCGTAGAGCGCCCAGTCCACCTGGATCGATTCGATGTTCGCCGCCAGCAGTCTCGCCATCGCCACCTGCTTCACGTCGTCGTACCCGCTCGACGGTTCCGTCACGGACATCGTGCGCGGCAGCGGCGCGAAGACCCTGAAGCCGCCGGTGGCGAGCTGGAGATCCCGAGCTCTGACGGCGGGCTCGATCGCGCGGGCGTCCGGGAGCGCGTGGACGGTCAGGCGTGTGACGGCGAGCCCGGCGGACCGCGCGGCGTTCACCGCGTCGGCCGCCGCGTCACCGGCGAGGTCGACGGGGACCTCGGCCACAGCCGCGAGACCCGCGGATCGGAGAGCCGAGCACACCGCGTCGAGCCGTTGGCCCGACTCGGACGCGACTCCCTGGAGATCGATCAGTGAAAACCCGGTCACGGGCACGCCCGACGCGATCGCCGAGGCCGCGCCGACCGCTTTCACCGCCGCCTCGAACGATGCGGGGCGTCCGATGATTCGGAACTCGCCGGCCGACACGTGCAGGGGCCGTCCCGCGGGGGGCGCGTTCACGTGAATCTCGAACACGCGCACGAACGTCGTTCTCGCGCCGTGCAGGCGGCGACGGACGGCATCACCCATCACGCCGATGGCGATCAGGTCGTGGCTCGCCAGCATCAGGCGGGCATCCGCTTCGGTGATGGTCGCGCCCGCCGTCACACGTTCGGCGAGCCCGTCGAGCGCGCTCACGCTTTCCACCCCTCGCTGATCGTCTTCCATACGGCGTCGGCCTTCGCCCTGGCGGCGTCGGTGGTGGCGATCCGGGTCGGCCACGTCCGCGTGAAACCTTCCGAGGGCCACTTCCGCGTCGCGTCAATGCCCATCTTGCTGCCGAACGCGGGCAGGTCGCTGGCGTCCTCGAGATCGTCGACCGGGCCGCGCGTGAACTGGATGTCCCGCTCCGGATCGTAATGCGTCCCGACGATCCATGCGACCTCGGCCTCGTTCTGCACGTCGACGTCCTTGTCGACGACGATCACCGTCTTCGAGAACATGAGCTGGCCCAGACCCCAGCACGCGTTCATGATCTTGCGCGCGTGGCCGGGATACCGCTTGTCGATCGAGATGATGACGATGTTGTGGAAGATGCCGGCGGCCGGAAAGTGCATGTCGACGATTTCCGGCAGGGTCTTCCTGATCAGGGGGAGGAAGATCCGCTCGCTGGCCTTGCCGAGGTAGTAATCCTCCATCGGCGGCACGCCGACCACGGTCGTGAGATACGTCGGGCGCTTCCGCTGCGTGATGCAGGTGAGATGGAACACCGGGTAGTCGTCGGGATGCGAATAGAAACCCGTGTGATCGCCGAACGGCCCCTCGCGCCGCCGCTCGCCGGGATCGACGTACCCCTCGAGAACGATCTGGGAGTTGGCGGGCACCTCGAGGTCCACCGTCACGCACTTGACGAGCTCGACCCGTTCGCGCCGCAGGAAGCCGGCCAGCATCAGCTCGTCGAGCCCCTCGGGCATCGGCGCCGTCGCCGAATACGCCGTCGCGGGATCCGGCCCGAGCGCCACCGCGACCGGCAGGCGCTTCCCCATGCGCTCGGCGACGCGGTGATGCTGCGCGCCGCCCTTGTGGCGCTGCCAGTGCATCCCCGTCGTGCGGCCGTCGAACACCTGCATCCGGTACGTGCCGATGTTGCGGGCTCCCGTCTCCGGATCCTTCGTGAACACCAGCGGCAGCGTGATGTAACGTCCGCCGTCCTCCGGCCAGCACTTGAGGATCGGCAAGTCGTCGAGCGTGCCCTCGCGGTTGACGACTTCCTGGCAGGGGGCGTCCTTCACGGTCTTCGGCATCAGATCCGTCAGCCGGTTGACTATCGGCAGCATCTTCAGCGCATCGAACAACCCGCTGGGGACCTTCGGGGTCGTCAGCGTCTCGATCTCCCGGGCCAGATCGTCGAGGGTGCGCACACCGAGCGCCATGCAGATGCGCTTCATGGAGCCAAACAGGTTGACCGCCACCGGGATGTCGAAGCCGCCCGGTCGCTCGAACAACAGCCCCGGCCCGCCGCCGGGGGACTTGGAGACGCGATCGGCCACGGCGCAGATCTCCAGGTCCGGGCTGACCTGTTCCGCCACGCGCGCGAGCTCGCGTTCCCTGTCCAGCGCCGCGATGAAGCCGTCGAGATCGTTGAACATGTCAGACCGCCGATTCCATCTTCTCCGCGATGCGCGTGGCCAGCTCGAGGGCGCGCCGCCCGGCATGACCGTCGACGACCGGCGGCCGTCGATCGCGGGCTGCCGCGACGAAATCCGCGAGCTCCAGCCGGAGCGGCTCGTCGTGGGTCACGGCGAGCGGCCCCCCTTCGATCGCCGGGCGCGCCCCCTCGCGGCGCACCAGCCGCCAGCCCTCCACTTCCTGCGCGGCGTAGTCAATCGACAGGTAGGAATCGGGCTGGAAGAAGCGGATTTTCCGGACCCGGTCGCGGCTGATCCGGCTGGCCGTGACGTTCGCGATGCAGCCCGAGGCAAACCGCAGCCGCGCATTCGCGATGTCGAACCGCGGGGTCAAGACGGGCACCCCGACCGCTTCGATGGCCGCGACGTCTGAACGGACGAGCGCCAGAATCACGTCCAGGTCGTGGATCATCAGGTCGAAGACGACGTCGATGTCGAGGCTGCGGTCCGGAAAGACCCCGAGGCGGTGCACCTCTATGAACCGTGGAGACGTCACGAGCGGCATTACGGCCGCCACAGCCGGGTTGAACCGCTCCGTGTGGCCGACCGCGAGCGTCGCCTGCGACGCGCGCGCCGCGGAGACGAGCGCATCCGCCTCCGCCAGCGAGCGCGCCATGGGCTTTTCCACGAGCACCGCGGTACCGCGCTCCAGGAACGGCCGCGCGATATCGTGGTGCAGGTCCGTCGGGACGGCGATGGTGACGGCATCCACCTTCCCCGCGAGCGCGGTGAAATCCGAGAGGGGCTCGGCACCGGTCGCCGCCGCGGCTTCCGCGGCGCGTTCGGGGATGGTGTCCACGACGGCGACGAGGCGAGCGCCGTCGAGCGCCGAGAGGATGCGGGCGTGGTGGCGTCCGAGGTGCCCCACGCCAATCACGGCCACTCGCAGCGGTTCAGTTGCCACGCGACTCCTTGACGGGACGGCCGACGATCGCGATCCGCGCCTCGTTGGCCGAGGCAATGACGTGCTCGCCGTCGAGCACGAGCGTCCGATCGGCGTCGATGGAGAGGGCGCTCGCGTCGGCGATGCGCATCGCCTGGATCGTCGCGAGGCCGACCACCGGCACGTCGAAGCGCATGTCCTGATTCGGCTTGGCGACCTTGATCACGCGCACGCCCGGCCCCGCCAGGTGCCCCGCGCGCGCGATCACTTCGTCGGTCCCCTCCATCGCCTCGACCGCGACCACGGCCTTGTGCTTGACGGCGATCGTCTGGCCGATGTCGAGTCCGGCGACGGCGTCGGCCATCCGGTATCCGAAGTCGAAGTCCTCGCGCTCCGCGTCGTCCGGTGCCCGCTCGGTGAGCGTGCCGGGACGGGCGAGGAGCGGCTGCAGAAACGCCGTCGAATCGAGCAGCTCGATCCCTTCGTCGCGCATCACGTCGGCGACCGCCGAGATCAAGGCGTCGGTGTTGTAGGCCTTCAGCCGCCTGAACGCGGCCAGCAGCGTCAGGTCCGGCATGATGCCCGTGAAGATCTTCGCGTGCTTGACCTGCCCGGCCATGATCGCCTCCGACACGCCGGCGGCCTTCAGGATCCTCAGGCATTTGCCGAGCTGCCCCAGGGAGACCCAGTGGAACTCGGCCGAGGCCGCGCGGGCCGCCTCCTCGAGATCCTTGAAGGCCTCTTCCTTGACCGCCACGATCGTGACCTCGTGGCCGAGGCTCCTGGCGGCCTGGAGCGCAAGAAACGGAAACCGGCCGTTGCCGGCAATCAGGCCGATTCTGCCCATCGGCCGGGGACCTGAGGCGGCGTCACAAAACCCGAGGCGGGAAAGGACTTCATGGGGTACGATAATCAGTCTATCAGAACGATATCCGGCGTTCCGGCAAGGGCGAGCCGGACTGGTTCGATCGCGGCCGGAACGGAGCCGGCATGCGAGGAGCGGGGCGGAGGGCCCCCGTGAGCGACGAGCTTGGCGGGGTGCAGGGGGGCCCGCCATTCGGCAAACGAAGCGCCGGCGGAGTGACGGTCGCCAGTCGGGGTGCAGGGGACCCCGACGATTCAAAAACGGAGTCAGAATGCGTCGACTGTGTTTCCAGGTTCTCGTGGCCGCAGCGCTCGTGGCAGGTGCCGCGTGCGACAGCAACACCGACAACACCACGCCGACCACGCCGACACCGACGACGACGACCGAGACGTTCGAAGGGACGCTCAACAAGAACGGCGCCGCGTCCCACTCCTTCTCGGTGGCCGTCGCGGGCGACGTGACCGTGACCGCCACGACCATCGACCCGGCCGCCACGATCGGGCTGGCGCTCGGCACCTGGAACGGGGTGGCCTGCCAGATCGTGATTGCGAACGATGCCGCGGCGATGGGGACGACCGTGACCGGCACGGCGACGGCCGCCGGCACCTTGTGCGCGAGGATCTACGACGCGGCGGGAAGCCTGACCGATCCCGTGACCTACAAGCTCACCGTAGTCCACTACTGAGCGCCCGCCCGACCTGAAGGTCGGGCCTACTCCTCGACCGCCTCTTCCAGCCTGCGGCTCGGACGGCGCAGGCCAACCCCTCGAGCCGACGTGCGGATGAAGTTCACGACATACCGCACTTCCTCGCACCTCAATGACGGGTCGCGTTCGATTTGCGCGAGGGCGCGGCTCGTGTTCGAATGCAGCAGGTGCCGGTACGCGCGGCGCAGCTTCGCGATCGAGTCCTGCGAGAACTTGCGCCGCACCAGCCCGATCGTATTCAGCCCGTAGATGCGCGCGCGGTTGCCCACCGTCTTCGCGAACGGCAGCGCGTCCTTCGTGATCACCGAGAAGCCGCCGATGAACGCGTGCTTCCCGACCCGGCAGAACTGGTGCACGCCCGAGAACGCGCTGATCGTCGCGTAGTCCTCGACCGTCACGTGACCGCCGAGCGTCGCCGCGTTCCCGAAGATCGTGTAGCTGCCGACATGGCAGTCGTGCGCCACGTGCGCGTAGGCCATGAACACGTTCTCGTCCCCGACCTGCGTGATGCCGCCGCCTCCCGCCGTTCCGCGGTGCATCGTCACGAACTCGCGGATGACGTTGCGGCTGCCGATGGTCAGGCGTGTGGGCTCTCCCTTGTATTTCAGATCCTGGGGCTTGAGGCCGATCGACACCATCGGAAAGATCTCGTTGTCGTCCCCGATCTCGGTGTGCCCGTCGATGACCGACGAGGCGCCGATGCGGCAGCGCCGCCCGATCCGGACGTGCTCGCCGATGACGACGTGCGGGCCGACCACGCTGCCGGCGCCAATCTCGGCGCCGGGATGGACTATCGCCGTCGGGTGGATCGCGACTTCGCCGCGGGATTCATCCAGGGCGTCTGGCTCCAGGCCCATCAGCAGCTCGGCCTCGGCGACGATCTCGTCGCCGCTGTAGGCGACGCCGCGGGCGCGGGCCAGCCGCGCGCGCTGCGGGCCCAGCGTGACCTCGAGCCGGAGGCGATCGCCCGGCATCACCGGCAGGCGGAACTTCGCGTCGTCGACGCCGCGGAGATACGCCCGGCCCGGAGGCGCGCCGTCCTTCGGCTGCATGAGCAGCAGTCCGGCCACCTGCGCGAGCGTTTCGATCATCAGGACGCCTGGAAACCGCGGCTCTCCGGGAAAGTGCCCCTGGAAGAAATCCTCGTTAATCGTGACGTTCTTGACGGCGACGAGTCGCTTGCCAGGCTCGTACTCGGTCACCGCGTCGACAAGCGTCGCCGGATATCGATAGCAGAGCCGGTCCAATGTCTCGGGAATGTTGATGGGCACAAACGGGGAGTTTATCAGTTCAAGGTGCCGAGGGGTGCCGAGGGGTGCTGAAAGGTGCCG
>MELC01000028.1:0-2681 GCA_001767455.1 Acidobacteria bacterium RIFCSPLOWO2_12_FULL_66_21 | reverse complement strand
AAGGTGCCGAGGGGTGCTGAAAGGTGCCGGGGACGCCGAGCGTCCCGCGACACCTCACTGCCTGCTGCCTACTGCCTACTGCCTGCTGCCTGCTGCCTGCTGCCTGCTGCCTGCTGCCTGCTGCCTACTTTTTTGGCGCCGTCTTGGCGGCGGCGTCGAACCGCTTGACGACCTCGGCCGACAGGTCGAGACCCGGATCGGCCGCGACCACGGCGCCTTCCGGCGCGAAGATCATCCACAGGCCCTTCTCGGCGCGCAGCGCCTCGATGATCGGGTTCAGCTTCATCTGGAACTCGCCCTGCAGCTGGTCGGTAGTTTCCTGGACCTCCTGCTGCGCGTCCTGCTGCGCGTACTGGAGATCGCGCTGCATCCGCTCGATCTCCTTCTCGAGCTGGCCGCGCGCCTGATCGCTCATCACGGTGCCGCCCGACTGGAGCTTGTCCTGTGCGGCCTTCAACTGCGTGCCCTTGGCGACGAGCTCGTCGTTCTTCTTCTTCTTCAGCGCATCGAGCTTGGCCGTCGCGGCTTTGCCTTCCACCGACGTGTTCGCGATGAACTGGATGCTGATGTACGCGACCTTGGCCCCTTCCGGGAACGGCCGCGGGGCCTCGGGCACCGGAGCCGTGGCCGCGGGAGGCGGGGTCGGTTTCTGGGTCGTCTGGGCCGGTGGCGTCGTGGGCGGAGCCCCTGTCGCCTGAGCAAATCCCGGAGCGGCCGCGAGCACGAACCCGAGCGCCGCCATTCCTGTCACGGTCTTCAACGCAGTCATCAACCATCCCCTTTGAAAAAGACAGACATCAAGGTGCTTAGGGGGCACCCTGCAGCACCCTGCAGCACCCTACAGCACCCTTAGAACGTCGACCCCACGGCGAACCTGAACTTCCACTTCTTCTCGGGGAGCCCGTTCTGATCGAACACTCCGCCGCGGCTCGGGTTCATGGCGAAGATCAGCCGGAACGGCACGTTCAGGACCGGCATGAAGAACCGGATCTCCGCGCCGATCGACGACTTGAACGCCTGCTGATATCCGGTGATCACCGTGTTGGGCACAACGGTCGGCTTCGTTGGATCCTTGAGCCCGACGGTCGCGAACGGATCCAGCAGAAGGGGCAATGACCCGGGCGGATACTCCTGCTTGGTGATCGCCTCCCGCCACACGAAGCGCTCGCCCGAATCCCGGACCTGCCCTGCGTCGGCGAAGAGCACCAGCCGCACGGGCCCTGCAATTGTAATCAGGTATTCCACGTTTGCAAGCAGGCTCTTGTTGCCGCCGATCACGAACCCGGAGATCGGATCGCGCGGGCCGATCGTCCGCAAATCGAAGCCGCGAATGCTGTACTCGCCGCCGAGGAAGATCTTTTCGAAGATCGGCAGCGCCTTCGTGCTGCCGATCGGCCGGATGTACTCGGTCGAAACCCGGACCCCGAGCGAGGTCCGCCGCGTCTGCTGCCAGTACTTGATCGCCTCGAGCCGCGGGTTCACGAACTTGGTGTTGCCGCCGATCCCGGCGACGTCGATCGCCGCCGTGTAGCGCTGGCCGCTGGTCGGGAAAATCGGGCTGTCCACGGTGTTGAACACGAAGCTCGGCCCGATCTTGCTGATGGTCCGCGTGCCCTGCCCGAGCAGCAACTGGTCGGCCAGGAAGGGATTCGTCTGGGTGAGGGCTGAATCGATCAGCGCGCTGTTCAGGTCGCTGACGCGGGTCCGCTCGTAGCTGTAGTTGAGGAACATCCGCGCGAACCCGCCGACCTGGAACCCGTAGATCAGGTTGCCGCCGGTCGATCGCTGCGTATAGACGTTGATGTAATCGACTTCCCGGATGAACAGATCCGCCCCCACCGTGATCGGACGATCGAAGAGGAACGGCTCGCTGAAGGCGAGCTGGTAGTTCTTGGCGCGGCTGCCCTGTTGCGCCGATACCGTGAAGGTCTCCCCGCGGCCGAGGAAATTGGCGGTCTGGAACGAGAGCTGGCCGAAGAACCCGTCGAACTGCGACACGCCCGCGCCGAACGTGAGCTGATTGCGGTTCTGCTCCTCGAACTTCAACTTGACGTCGACCTTGTTGTCGGCGCCAGGCGTCTTGTCGACCGAGATCGCGTCCCCTTCGAGGTTCTTGAAGTAGCCGAGCTGATTCAGCCGCCGCACGCTGTACTTCAGCGCTTCGGTGTTGAACGGGCCCGCCTCGACCAGCGACATCTCGCGCCGGATGACGTTGTCGCGCGTCGTCGTGTTGCCCAGGAAGATGATGCGGTTGACGAAGTACTGCTTGCCTTCCTGGACGCGCATCGTCACGTCGACGATCGGCGGCCCCGCGGCGGCCGGTGCCGGCGGCGGCGGACCGGCCGGCGCGCCGTCAGCGGGCGGCTGCGGCTGATCCCGTGGAGCCAGATCCGGGTACGCGGTGAACTCGAAGTAGCCGCCGCTGCCGTACACCTCGCGCGCCTTTTCCAGGCCTTTTCGAATCTTCTTCTCGCTGTACGTATCCCCCTTGTCCAGCTTGAAGAGCGGGCGCAGGGCCTCGGACTTGACGATCGCGTTGCCTTCGAACGTGAACTCGCCGACCTTGTACTTGCGCCCTTCGGTCACCGGGATGCGGAGCTGCACCCAGCGCGTCCTGCCGTCCTTGTCGTCGAAGAGCACCTTCAGGTCGGGCTGTCCCACGCGCGCGCCGATGTACCCGC
>MELC01000027.1 GCA_001767455.1 Acidobacteria bacterium RIFCSPLOWO2_12_FULL_66_21 | reverse complement strand
CGCCGAGCTCGGGTACGGCCGCAAGAGCCGGCGGTAGGCGATCACCGCGGCAGGTCCACGCGAACCACGTCCACCAGTTTCGTCCGAACGGCCGCCGGAAGCTCGACGCTCACCGTGTCGCCCGTGTAGGAGTACTTGAGGGGCGAGCCGTCGCGCATCAGCGTGACCGACGAGGGACGCGGCACGCCGGCCAGCGTCAGCGTCTCGTCGGCCGCGGGGAGCCAATCCTTCTCGTAAGCCCCGTTACCCTGGAATCTCGGCAACGCGAACAGATACCGTCTCCCTTCGGCCGCCGTCGCCGGCACCGAGGCCTTCTCAGCGTCGGCCAACGGCCGCGCCTGCCTGATCGCGGCGCCGTTCGTCTTCATCCAGTCCGCCACGACGGCCATGTTCCGGTACGCCGCCGGCTCGAGATCGCCGTCGGGCATGGGACCGATGCCGAGCAGGTAGTTCACGCCGAGCGACCGCGCGCGGGCCAGCTGCCCCAGCACGAAACCATTGGCGCGGAACGGCTGCGGCACGTACGACCAGTTGTTCGTCCACGTGTTGCAGAACTCCGCCCATCCTTCCGGCTTCTTCTCGATCGGGAGCGTGCGCTCGTAGGTGATGTAATCGCCGTGGCCGTGCAGTCTCGGGTTGATGACGATGCCCGGCTGCAGCTCGCGGATGCGCTCGGCGGTGATCACCTGGTCGGGACGGGGCACGGCCGGCTTCCCGTCGAACCAGAGGACATCGATCTTCCCGTAACCGGTCAGCAGCTCCTCCACCTGGCCGCGAACCATCTCCGCGTACGCCTTCTGGTGCGCGGCGATGTCCTCGGCCGTGTGAGTGGTCGTGCGCGGCTTCAGATCGGCGTCGAGCGCGGGAATCTCAGGATGCTCGGTCCCGTGATAGAGGAAGTTGTAGTAGTCGCGATCGAAGTGCCAGTCGGGACCGGAGAAGTAAAAGCCGACCTTCAGCCCGTTGCGCCGGCACGCCGCGACGAAGTCTTTCACGAGATCGCGGCCGCCCATGTAGTTGGCCGTATTGAACCCGCCATACTTGCTCGGCCACATCGCGAACCCGTTGTGGTGCTTCGTCGTCAGCACCGCATATTCGAAGCCCGCCGCTTTCGCGGCCTTCAGCCACTTGTCCGGATCGTAATGGTCCGGTTTGAAGTCTTTCGCGAGCGCCCAGTACTGGTTCGGCGTGACCGGCCACGGTTTCCCCTCCAGGTTGTAGTCGTCCTCGCGGACGATGCGCGCGACCTCCTCGGGGGTGAACTTCTCCTTGTGCGCGGCGATGCGGCGGCCCGGAATGTCGGACCAGCCGATGTTGATGCCCTTCACCGATGCTTCGTCCCAGTGAAGGAAGAGACCGAACGCGGCGTCCGGAAACCACTGTGCGTCCGGATGGCTCGTATGGGTGTTCTGAGACTGTGCGGCAGGCCCGGCTGCCCGCCCGGCGGCGGCCGCACCCAGCACCAGCCCCACGATCAGGACGATCGGCGCGCGCGAACGGCGCATGGCAGGCCCTCCTCTGTCCCCACTCCGGGGCACACGGTTGGTACTATACTTTAGCGTTAAAGTAAACCAGAATGCGCGTGCCTTGGACGCCGAGCCGTGATACCCTGCACCCGTTTCGCGGGAGGTGATGCGATGCCGGATCCGAATGTCTCGCGGCGTGAATGGCTGGAGCGCGTCTCGCTGCCCGCGCTCGGCGTCTCCCTCGGCGGTGCGCTGGCGGCTGCTCCCGCAGCCGCTGCCGGGCAGGCGACCCCCGCCAGCGTCCTGAACGGCGCGCGCGTCTACAATATCCGCGACTACGGCGCCAGGGGCGACGGGAAGACCATCGACACGCCGGCGCTGCAGTCCGCAATCGACGCCTGCACGCGCGACGGCGGCGGCACCGTCCTGGTCCCCGCGGGCACGTTCCACATCGGCACGACCGAGCTCAAGAGCAATGTCACGCTGCACCTGGCGGCCGCCGCCACGCTGCTCGGAAGCGCCGACGGCAAGCAGTACCACGCGGTTGACGCCATCCCGCTTCGCGGCGACTCCACGCTGGGCGACGGCAACTGGGCGCTGCTCTTCGCGGTCGAGGCGAAGAACCTCACGATCGAGGGCCCCGGGCTCATCGACGGCCAGGGCATCCAATTCCACGCACCCGAGCGCGGCGCGACGCCGCCGAGCGGCATCGGCGGAAACAAGCGCCCCTACCATCTCCTCTTCCATCGATGCGAGCACCTGCGCGTCCGCGACGTGCGCCTGTGGCAGAGCGCGTTTCACAGCGTGCGCGTGATCCAGTCGAAGTACGTCCAGATGGACGGGCTGCACATCTTCAACCGCGTCAACGGCAACGACGACGGGTTCCATTTCATCAGCTGCGAGCACGTCGCGATCAGCAACTGCACGGTGCAGACGCAGGACGACGCCTGCGCCTTGTTCGGCAGCTGCAAGTTCATCACGGTGACCAACTGCACGTTCAGCACGCGATGGTCGGTCTTCCGTTTCGGGGGAGGCACCGCCGAGAACATCACCGTGTCGAACTGCGTGCTGCACCAGGTGTTCGGCTGCCCCTTCAAACTCCATGGGAGCCCCGGATCGCGTTTCGAGAACATGTCCTTCTCGAACCTGATTCTGAAGGACGTCACCGGCCCGATCAGCATCAGCGTCGGCCCGTCGCAGCGTCCGGCCGGCCAGCGGGCCGCCGGGGGCGCGGCGCCGCAGCCGGCGCCACCTCCCCCCGCAGGGCCGCCCGCCGCGCCGGGGATCGTCCGGAACATCACGTTCAGCAACATTCACGGAACCGTCACGACCGACCCTCCGCCGCTGCCCGACTATCCCTTCTCGAGCACGTACCGTCCCGGCGAGGGACACTCGTGCATCGTCCTGAACGCGGTCGGCGATTCCGTCCTCGAAAACATCACGTTCGACAACGTGCACCTGACTTTCGGCGGTGGCGGGACTGCGGACGAGGCCGCGCGCCGCGACTTGCCGCAGATCGCCGGCGAGTACTTCATGCTCGGGCCCATGCCGGCGTACGGGCTGTACGCGAGGAACGCCCGGGGCGTGACGCTGCACAACGTGCGGTTCGAGGTGGCCACGCCCGATTTGCGGCCGGCGGTGATCTTCGATCACGTGCGCGACGCCGCGATCAACGGCCTGAGCGTCGCCGGCACGCCCCAGGCGGAATCCGTGCTGCGCTTCATCGACTCGACGGACGTTCTGTTGACGGCCTCGCGCGTGCTGACGCCGTCGCCGGCGTTCCTGCAAGTGGAGGGCGCCGGGAATGAGCGGATCACCGTCGACGGCGGCGACCTGTCGAAGGCGGCCGCGCCGGTGGCGTTGAAGAACGGCGCCACGGCCGTGGCCGTGAAAGTGCGGGCGTAGACCATTTCAAAGGACAGGGAGCCAGACGTTCGGCGGTTGAAACCGGCAGGTCGCATGGCTGCGGCTGTTTGAGCGGGTGCGGCGGGCGGCCTGAGGCGGCGAAGGCGGGTGGGGCCCTTGGCCCGGCGCGGTATATTCGTTTGGTTTATCTCGTCCGGGAGGTGCGTAATGGACACGGCGAAGGTCTTCTGGTCGGGGCGATCGCAGGCGGTGAGATTGCCGCGCGCCTTTCGCGTCGATGGCCGGGAAGTCCGGATCCGGCGCCGTGGCCGGGCCATCGTGCTGGAACCGGTGCCCGACTCGTGGGAGTGGCTCGACGCCCTCGTGGGTGAACTCGATGACGACTTCAATTCGGCCGTGCGCGAGCAGCCCGAACCGACCGAACGGCCTGAACTCGGCACGGTGTTCCGCTGATGCGGTATCTCCTCGACGCGAACGCTGTCATTGCCCTGCTCAACGACACGACATCTCCGATCGCGCGCCGCGTTCGTCGGTACGCGCCACGAGACTTCGGGGTGTCCGCGGTCGTCATCCACGAGCTCTACTACGGCGCGTTCAAGCGTCAGCGGGTCGAGAAGAACGTGGCCCGCGTGGAGGCGCTCCAGTTTCCGGTGCTGGAGTTCGACCAGGAAGACGCCCGGCAGGCCGGGGAGATCCGAGCGCATCTCGCATCGAAGGGCACGCCCATCGGTCCCTACGATGTGCTGATCGCCGGACAGGCCAAGGCACGCACGCTGACGCTCATCACGCACAACACGACGGAGTTCACGCGCGTGCCGGGATTGAGGGTCGAGGATTGGAAGGGGGCAACACGCCTACCGCCCGCGGCGTCGAGCCGTCAGAAGGCGACCAGACCGCCCTCCGAGTAGCGAGCCACCCTGCACGCGCGCGAGAAACGCGTTTACTTTACCGCTACAGTCTCGTGCGCCTTCGTCCGCCCGGCAGGCTATACTGCGCGATGCCGGCTGGCCCTCGGCTGAGCCGCGACAAGGAGGTGCCCGTGGCCGCGACCCCCATCAATCCGCACGAGATCTCGCGGCGCGAATTCGCCTCGCGCCTCGGCGCCGCCACGGCCGGCCTTGCCGTGGCCGGCTCCGTGTTCGACAGCCGCGTCCTCGGCGCAAGCGATCGCGTCGTCGTCGCGAGCATCGGCATCCGCGGCCAGGGCAACTCGCTCAAGCGCGGCTTTGCGCGCCTGTCGAACGTGGAAATCAAGACGCTGTGCGATATCGACGCGAATCTCGCGCCCCAGCGAATCAACGATGCGCGGCTCAGCGACGTGCCGTCGTTCAGGCCCACATTCGCGCAGGACCTGCGCCGCGTGCTCGACGACAAGGACATCGACGCCGTCGTCATCGCCACGCCGAACCACTGGCATGCGCTCGCGACGATCTGGGCGCTCCAGGCCGGCAAGCACGTGTACGTGGAGAAGCCCGCGTCGCACACGGTCTGGGAAGGGCGCAAGATGGTCGAGGCCGCCGCGCGCTACAAGAAGCTCGTGCAGGTCGGCACGATGAACCGCAGCCGTCCCGCCGTCAGGGACGCGATCAAGTTTCTCCACGACGGCGGCATCGGGAAGGTCTACATGGCCCGCGGCTTGTGCTTCAAGCCGCGCGCGTCGATCGGCAAGTACCCCGATGGGCCGATGAAGCCGGGAGAGAAGTACGCGTTGACGGTCACGTCGACGTCGTACGAGCCGCCCTACGACGACGCGTACCTCGGGAAGGTCGACTACGACCTCTGGCTGGGTCCGGCGCCGAAGCGGCCGTTCAACCGCAACCGCTTCCACTACAACTGGCACTGGCACTGGGACTATGGCAACGGCGATACGGGCAACCAGGGCCCGCACCAGTTCGACATCGCGCGATGGGGGCTCAACAAGCAGGAGCACCCCGTGAAGATCCGGTCCGCCGGCGGGTACTTTGGAGCCGAGTCGTCGCAGGAAACGCCGGATGTCCAGACCACCCTCTACGAGTACGCGGATCGCACGGCCCTCGAGTTCGCGACGCGCGGCGAGGCGACCAACGACGAAGCCGGCGTGCGGATCGGCAACCTGTTCTACGGATCGGACGGCTGGTTGTGGATCGAGGAAAGCGGCCGCCGCTGGCAATCCTACCTGGGCCCAAGAAACGAGAAAGGCGCCGGATCCGCGACGCCTGACGCCGTCACGGAGCCCACGGGGCTCACGACGACCGAGAGCCCGCATTACCGCAATTTCATCGACGCGATCCGCGCCGGCGACGCGACGCTGCTCAATTGCAACATCCTGGAGGGACACCTGTCGTCGGCGTTGCCCCACCTCGCCAACATCTCGTACCGCGTCGGCCGGTCGCTGGTGTTCGACGGCCGCACGGAGAAGTTCGTCAACGACAAGGAAGCTGACGCGCTGCTGACGCGTGAGTACCGCAGAGGCTTCGAGATTCGGCTGCCATCATGATGACGCGCCTCGCGATTGCCATCGTCCTGTGCTGTCCTGCCGCCGCGGCGGCGCAATCGAGCTGGACCCTCGCCTCGCCGGACGGCCGCACCTCGATCGCCGTCAGCCGCGGCGCGCAGGGGCGGCTGACATGGCGAGTCAACCGAAACGGCCGGCCCGTCCTCGAGGACTCCCCGCTCGGCATCCGGCGCGCCGACCAGGCATTCGAGTCGGGCCTGACGCTCGTCCGCGCCGGCACGGCCAGGACGATCGACGAGCGGTACGCGATGCCGTTCGGAAAGCGCCGAAACCATCACGTCGTTGGCCGCGAACGGACGCTCACCTTCGCCAATGCCGCCGGAGCGCGACTCGAGATCGTGCTGCGAGCGCACGCCGACGGCGCCGCGTTCCGCTATCGATTCCCCGGCCAGGCGGCCGGCGTGAAGACGGTCGTCGAAGAGCAGACCGGCTTCCATGTGCCCGAGGGATCGACGGCGTGGATGATGCCGCAGCAGGAGGTGCACCGCTACGGGCCCGCGTACGAGGACTTCTTCAGCGAGATCAAGGCCGGCGCCTCCGCGCCGCGGGCCGACGGCTGGGCGCTGCCCGCGCTGTTCGAGACCCCCGCGGGCGGATGGCTCCTCATCAGCGAATCGGGCCTGGACGATGGCTACTGCGGCTCGCATCTCGCCCAGCACGCGCCGGGATCCACGTACCGGCTCGCGTTTCCCAACCCGAAAGAGGGACTCGGGGTCGGCAACGTGGAACCCGAGTCCGCGCTGCCGTGGACACTCCCCTGGCGCGTGGTCATAACCGGCGACGCACCGGGACGCATTCTCGAATCAGATCTCGTCCTGGATCTGTCGCCCGCCTCGCGCATCGCCGACACGAGCTGGATCCGGCCGGGCCGCGCGGCCTGGAGCTGGTGGTCGAAGAGCGACAGTCCGAAACACGCGGAGGATCTCAACGCGTTCACCGACCTGTCGGCCGAGATGGGGTGGGAGTACGCGCTCGTCGACGCCAACTGGGACCGCATGCTGTCGGGGACCATCGACGACGTCATCGCGCACGCGAAGGCGAAGAACGTGGGCCTGCTGTTCTGGTACAACTCCGGCGGCCCGCACAACGACGTCACGGAGGCGCCGCGCGATCGGATGTTCGCACGCGAGGTGCGCCGTGCGGAGTTCGCGAAGCTCCGCGCGTGGGGCGTCAAGGGCGTGAAGGTCGACTTCTGGCACAGCGACAAGCAGGATCGGATTCGGCAGTACCGCGACGTCATCGCGGATGCCGCGGAGTTCCACCTCCTCGTCAACTTCCACGGCTGCACCATGCCGCGCGGCTGGTCGCGCGAGTTTCCGAATCTCGTCGGGATGGAGGCGGTGTTCGGCGCCGAGCAGTACAAATTCCGGGAGGCGTACTCGACGCGCGCGCCCGCGCACAACACGATCCTGCCGTTCACCCGCAACGTCGTCGGCCCCATGGACTTCACGCCGGTAACCTTCAGTGACGCGCAATACCCTCACACGACGACCAACGCGCACGAGCTCGCGCTGTCCGTGGTGTTCGAGGACGGCATCCAGCACCTGGCCGACAGCGTCGCGTCGTACCGCGCGCTCCCGGACGCCGCGAAGACGTTCCTCACACAGGTGCCGGCGGCGTGGGACGAGACGCGCGTGATTGGCGGCCGGCCGGGCCGCGACGTCATCGTCGCGCGGCGCGACGGCGGCGTGTGGTACTTCGGTGGCCTCAACGGCCAGGATGTCGTCTATACGATCGCCCTGAAGCCGGATTTCCTTGAAGCGGGCTCGTGGCGGGGCACGCTCGTCCTCGATGGTCCATCGGATCGGGAATTCGCGAGTGAAGCCGTCGAGGTCAAGCCTGACGGCGCCCTGCGCGTCTCGATGCGTCCGCGCGGCGGGTTCGTGTTGAGGCTCGAGCGCACGGGTCTCGCAACCAACGGCAAATAGCACGAGGAGAAGACTGATGTCTCTGCGCATGATCGGTGTGGCCGTCGTCATGTTCGTGGCGGGTGCGGGCTGGATGCGCGCGGCGCAGGCGCCGGCGCCGGGTGGGTACATCCTGCAGCGGGATGCCGAGATCGCGAAGAACGAGCCGGGGACGCACGACGGCGGCGGCCAGACGATTGGCTACTCGTTCTTTGCCAAGGTGCCCGGGCTGAAGCTCGTCTTCCGCAAGCGGGCGTTCAAGCCGGGATCGGCCATCGGCTATCACCTGCAGAAAGACGACGAGATCTACTACGTGCTGAGCGGCAAGGGGGACATGACCATCGACGGCAAGACCTTCGAGGTCGTGGCGGGAGACGCCGTGCTGACGCGTCCGGGCAGCTCGCACGGACTGAAGCAGAAGGGACCGGCCGAACTCGTCATCCTGATCAACTACGAACAATGACGCGCCGTCCCGAACGCGCCGATTCATAGACCGCTTCGACCAGAGCGACGCTGCGCCGCCCCTCGCGCGCGTCGCACGCGGGCGTGCCGCCGGTCCTCACCGCGCGGATGAAATCCTCGAGGAGCCGCCGGTGCGGCGTGGCGTCGGCGAGCGCGGCCGGCCTGGCCTCGTCTTCGTGCGTCAGCGATCCTGCCGTGCCGGTCAGATCGATTCGGCGCGGGAATCCCGGGAATGCGGCGGTCGACACTTCGATCGTCCCGAGCGCGCCATTCTCGAACTCGATCAGCGCCGCCGCCGTATCCTCCACTTCGATCGGATGCAGGCGATTGGCCACGCGGCCGGTGACCGCGGACGCCGGACCGAACAGCCAGACCAGCAGATCGACGGTGTGGATACCCTGATTCATCAGCGCGCCGCCGCCGTCGAACGCCCACGTGCCCCGCCAGCGCGAGCCGCGGTAGTACTCCGGAGGCCGATACCACTTCACCTGTCCCGAGGCGAAGACGGGCGTGCCAATCCGTCCCTCATCGACGGCGGACTTCAGCCGGACGATTTCGGGCGCCAGCCTCTCCTGGAAACAGACACCCACCACGCGCCGCGCGCGATCGGCTTCCGCGATCAGCGCGTCGATCTTCGCGGTGGAGATATCCAGCGGCTTCTCGACGAGCACGTGATGGCCGCGCCCGAGCGCGGCCATCGCATGGTCCGCGTGCAGTCCTGACGGGCTGCCGATGACGACCATGTCCATCGGATGGGAGAGGAAGGCCGTGAGGTCGGTGAAGGAGACGGCGTTCGCCTCGCGCGCGAGCGATTCCGTCTTCTCGCGATTCGAACCGCAGACAGCGACGACCCGGATGCCGCCGATAAGGGCGGCGGCGCGCACGTGCGTCGCGCTGATGCCGCCCCCGCCGAGAATGCCGACCTTCATTCGATCCGGCGGATGCGGACGTTGCGGAACCAGATCTGGTCGCCGTGGTCCTGCAGCAGGATGTGCCCGTCCTGCACGGTGCCGAACCGCTCGATGCCCTTGAACTTGCTCTTGCCGATCGCGGCCCGCAGGGCCGGACTGCCCAGTTGGTACTGCAGCACACGGCGTTCGTTCAGCCAGTGCCCGACGCTCGATCCGTCGACGAGCACACGGCTCGTATTCCACTCCCCCGCCGGCTTCACCGGACGATCGGCGGCGGCAAGCACGTCATAGAATGCGGCCGTCTGCCGGTGCGGGCCGATCTTCGCGTCCGGATGCCGCTCGTCGTCGATGAGCTGGTACTCGTGGCCGATGGCGGCATCGCGGTCCTCGAGCACGAAGTACTTGACGCCGCTGTTGCCCCCCTGGGCGATCCGCCACTCCCAGCGGAGATCGAAGCGCGCGAAGGTGGCGACCGAGACGATATCGAGCGCGCCGCGCGTGTCCTGTCCGTCGTTGGGCGGCAGCGTGAGCGCGCCAGCCTCGACTTTCCAGCGGGTCCCGGCCGCGTCGGCGCGCTTGTAGCCGCGCCAGCCGCCGAGCGTCGAGCCGTCGAAGAGCGGCGTCCACCCGGCCCGTTGTTCGTCGGCGGTCAACTGCGCCGGCGCGCCGGTCCGGCCGGACGCCGCGTGCACGAGCAGCCCTGACACCGCCAGGGCCGAGAGCGGCAGCAGCCATGTCCTGGACATGCGGAGCACTCTATCAGGAAACTCGACTTTAACGGTAAAGTAACAGGAAATGCTTTGACTTTACCGGTAAAGTATGAAATATTCCGGCCGCCGGCATGTTCGATCTCACGCACAAGATCGCGCTCGTGACGGGGGCCGGATCGGGCATCGGCGCCGCGATTGCCTCCGTCTTCGCCGGCCGTGGCGCAAATGTGCTGGTCGTCGATCGGGATGCAGCGGCCGCCACCGCCACCGTCGACGCGATCGGCCGCAGCGGCGGGGCCGCCAGGGCGTATCGCTGCGACGTCTCGGATGAAGCCAGCGTGTCGGCCGTGTTCGCCGACGTGGAGCGCGCCGGCGGCCGGCTGGACATCCTGGTGAACAACGCCGGCATCGCCCATGTGGGCACGATCGAGCAGACGTCGCCGAAAGACCTCCAGCGGATCTACGATGTCAACGTTTTCGGCGTGTATCTCTGTTCCCGCGCCGCCATCCCGCTGATGCTCACCCGGGGAGGCGGCGTCATTCTGAACATGGCGTCCATCGCCTCGCTCGTCGGCGTGCCCGACCGGTTCGCGTATTCGATGAGCAAGGGGGCCGTCCTGACGATGACGATGTCAATCGCGATCGACTATGTGAAGCGCGGAATCCGCTGCAACTGCATCTGCCCCGCACGCATTCACACGCCGTTCGTCGACGGGTTCGTGGCGGCCAATTACCCCGGCCGGGAGCCGGAGGTGCTCCGCGCGCTGTCCGAGTACCAGCCGATCGGCCGCATGGGCACGCCGGAGGAGGTCGCGCACCTGGCGCTCTATCTGTGCTCGGACGAAGCGGCGTTCGTCACCGGGCAGGCCTACCCCATCGACGGCGGGGTGCTGGTCGCATGAAGCTCGTACGCGCCGGCGCACCGGGCGGCGAGCGGCCGGCGGTCCTCGTGAACGGCGCGTTGGTCGACGTCTCCGCCTGCACGCCCGAGTACGACGAGGCGTTCTTCGGCGGCGGCGGCCTCGACGCGCTGGCCGCGTGGCTGCGCGATCGCGGGCGCGACGCGCCGCGCATCCCGGACGGCACGCGGCTCGGTCCGCCCATCGCGCGGCCGAGCAAGATCGTCTGCATCGGCCTCAACTTCCGCGACCACGCCGCCGAGAGCGGCATGGCGCTGCCCGCGGAGCCGGTGCTGTTCTTCAAATCGACGACCGCGCTGGCCGGACCCAACGACCCGGTCTGGATCCCGCGCGGAGGCACGAAACTCGACTGGGAGGTCGAGCTGGCCGTGATTATCGGGCGCCGCGCCTCGTACATCGCGCGCGAGGAGGCCGACGCCTGCATCGCCGGGTACGCCCTTCACAACGACTACTCGGAGCGCACGTTCCAGCTCGAACGCGGCGGGCAGTGGGTGAAGGGCAAGAGCGCCGACAGCTTCGCACCCATCGGCCCGTTCCTCGCGACGCGCGACGAGGTGCCGGACCCGCAGGCGCTCGGCATGTGGCTGACCGTCAACGGCACCATGCGGCAGCAGAGCACGACCGCGAACATGATCTTCGACGTCCCGACGCTGGTGAGCTACGTCAGCCAGTTCATGACGCTGCTCCCCGGCGACGTGATCAGTACCGGCACCCCCGCGGGTGTGGGCCTCGGCCTGCGGCCCGCTCCCGTTTATCTGCAGCCGGGCGACGAGGTGGAACTCGGCATTGATGGCCTCGGCCGCGCGCGACAGAAAGTGATGGCGCACCCATGACCCGCTCCGTGCTCACGATGGACCTCAAGGACGATCCCGCGGTCATCGCGGCCTACCGGGACCATCACAAACGGGTGTGGCCCGAGGTCCTCCAGAGTCTCCGGCGCGCGGGCATCCGGCAGATGGAGATCTACCTGCTCGAACGCCGCCTGGTCATGGTCGTCGAGACCGACGGCATCGACTTCCGCCACGCCTTCGCCGCGCACGTCAGTTCGCATCCCCGCGTCGCCGAGTGGGAGTCGCTGATGAAATCGATGCAGGCGCCGCCGCCCGGCGGGTCCGACGGCGGCTGGTGGACCGAGATGCAGCCGATCTTCCAGCTCGAAGTCGTCGACGAACCGATCACCGAAACGGCTCCGCGCCGCTGAGGCCGCGGCGATGAAGCTGCGCATCGACGCTCACCAGCACTTCTGGCGTTACGACCCCGCTGAATACGGGTGGATCGACGACCGCATGGCCGCGCTCCGCCGCGATTTTCTTCCGGACGAATCCCGCCGCGAGATGACCGGCGCCGGATTCGACGCCTGCGTGGCCGTGCAGGCGCGACAGACCGACCGGGAGACGGACTGGCTGCTCGCGCTGGCCGACGCGCATCCCTTCATCGTGGGGGTCGTCGGGTGGGTGGACCTCCGATCGCCGTGGATCGACGCGCGGCTGGACGCCCTGCGCTCTCACCCGAAGCTGGTCGGCATCCGGCACATCGTCCAGGCGGAACCCGACGGGTTCCTGGCGCGGACGGACGTCCGCGGGGGGATCGCCGCGCTGGGCCGCTCGGGACTCCCTTTCGACATCCTCGTGTACGCGCGGCAGCTCCGGCAGGCGATCGATCTGGCCGCCGCCTTTCCGCACCAGCGGTTCGTGCTCGATCATCTGGGCAAGCCCGACATCCGCCACGGGGAATTCGACGGCTGGCATCGCGATCTGCGCCAGCTCGGGGCGCTGCCGAACGTGTCGGCGAAGCTCTCGGGCCTCGTGACCGAGGCGGACTGGTCGTCGTGGACGCCGGGCGAACTGCGGCGCTACATCGACGCGGCCTTCGCGTGCTTCGGGGCGGATCGCCTGATGATCGGGTCCGACTGGCCGGTGTGCACGCTCGCAGGCGCCTACCGCGACGTGATGCAGGTAACGATTGACGCCCTCTCCCACCGCGACGCCGCCGAACGCGACGCGGTGCTCGGCGGAAACGCCCGGCGATTCTGGTACCTGTCCGCCATGGGAGCACGCGCATGAAGCGGACGTTCTGTCGGTTGGTGGCGGCGGCGCTCGTCGCGGCTGCCGGAGGCTGCGGATCGCGATCCGCCGCGCCCGGCGACGTCACCATCGCGGTCATCCCGAAGGGCACGTCGCACGTGTTCTGGCAAAGCGTTCACGCCGGCGCGAACCAGGCGGCGCGCGAGCTCGGGGTCCAGGTCATCTGGCGCGGGCCGATCCGCGAGGACGACCGCGACTCGCAGATATCGGAAGTCGAGGGCTTCATCAGCCGCGGCGTGTCCGGCATTGTCCTCGCGCCGCTCGACGAGGCGGCGCTCGTCACGCCGGTGGCCGAGGCGGCGCGCCGCAGGATTCCTGTCGTGATCATCGACTCCGGGCTGAAGGGCTCCGGGTATGTCAGCTTCGTCGCGACCGACAACGAGAAAGGAGGGGCGCTCGGGGGCGAGCGGCTCGCCGAGGCGCTTCACGGCACGGGCAAGGTCGTGCTGCTGCGATACACCGAAGGCAGCGACAGCACGGCGAAGCGCGAGCAGGGATTCCTGCACGCCATGGCGGCGCACCAGGCGATCCAGGTGGTCAGCGCCAATCAGTACGGCGGCGCCGACGTGGAGGGAGCGTACAAGAAGGCCGAAGCGCTCCTGAGCACCTTCAAGGCATCGGACGGCAGCCTCGGCATCGACGGTATCTTCTGTCCGAACGAGTCGACGTCCTTCGCGATGCTCCGCGTGCTGCACGACAACGGGTGGGCGGGCAAGGTGCGGTTCGTCGGCTTCGATGCGTCGGACAACCTCGTGAAGGGCCTGCAGGATGGCGCCATCGACGGCCTCGTCGTGCAGGATCCCGTGCGCATGGGCTACCTGGGCGTGAAGACGATCGTCGCGCACATCAAGGGCGAGCCGGTCGAGAAACGAATCGACACCGGTGTGCGCGTGATCACGCGCGAGAACATGGAGCAGCCCGAGATGAAAGCGCTGCTGCACCCGGACCTGTCGAAGTGACGGAACACCTCACCGCACCTCGCTTCGAGATGCGCGGCGTCCGCAAGGCCTTCGGCGCGACGACGGCGCTCGACGGCGTGGACCTCGCCGTCCGCGGCGGCGAGATCTGCGCGCTGGTCGGGGAGAACGGCGCCGGCAAGAGCACGCTGATGGGCGTGCTCGCGGGGGCGCTGCAGCCCGGCGCGGGACGGATGAGCATCGACGGCCGCCCGTACGCGCCGCGCGATCCGATCGACGCGCGCCGCGCGGGCGTCGCGATGATCTACCAGGAGTTGTCGCTCGCGCCGCACCTGAGCGTGATGGAGAACGTCCTGCTCGGCGCGGAGCCGATGCGCTTCGGGCTAGTGGATCGCGCGCGCATGCGCGAGCTGGCGCGCGGCGCGCTGGCGGAACTCGGCCACGACGACATCCTGCCGGAGGCTCCCGTCGCCGAGCTCTCCCCCGCCGCGCAGCAGCTCGTCGAGATCGCCCGGGCGGTCGCGGTCGGCTGTCGCGTACTCGTCCTCGATGAGCCGACGAGCTCGCTCGGCGCCGAGGACACGGACCGTCTGTTCGCGCTGCTCGCCCGCCTCAAGGCGCAGGGCCATGCGATCGTCTACATTTCCCATTTCATCGAGGACGTCCAGCGCGTCGCCGATCGCTTCGAGGTGCTGCGTGACGGCCGGAACGCAGGACGCGGGTCCGTGAAGGACGCGACCATCGGCGACATCGTCGCCATGATGGTCGGCCGCCCGGTCGCCGAGCTGTTTCCGCGCACGCCGCGACAGCCCGGCGAGCCGCTTCTCGACGTCGAGGGGCTCGGCCCCGGCGGCGCAAGTTTCACGCTGAGGCGCGGCGAAGTCGTCGGCATCGCAGGCCTGATCGGCTCCGGACGCACGCGCCTGCTGCGCGCGCTGTTCGGCCTCGAGCCCGTCCGATCCGGGCGGGTACGGCTGGGTGTGGTGCCCGCGCCGCGCGATCCACGCGGCTGCTGGCGCGCCGGGATGGGATTCCTCAGCGAGGACCGCAAAGGCGAAGGGCTCGCCGTCCACCTGAGTCTCGCCGACAACGTCACGCTGACGCGGTTGGAACCGTTCGGACGCGCCGGGTGGGTCTCGCCCGGCCGCCAGCGCGAGGCGGCGCGCCAGTGGGTGGAGCGCCTCGGCATCCGGTGCGGCGGCGTCGGGCAGGGCGCCGGCGAGCTGTCCGGCGGCAACCAGCAGAAGGTTGCGCTCGCGCGGCTCCTCCACCACGATGTCGACGTGCTCATACTTGACGAACCGACCCGCGGCATCGACGTGGGAAGCAAGGCGCAGATTTACGCGCTCATCGACAGTCTGGTTGCCACCGCGGCGGCCCCGCGCGCGAAAGCCGTGCTGATGGTCAGCAGCTATCTGCCGGAGATCAGGGGCTTGTGCGATCGCGTCGGCGTCATGCGCCGGGGGCGCCTTGGCCCGCTGCTGGCCGCGACCGCCCGCTCGGAGCACGAGCTGATGCTCGAGGCGACGGGGACCGCGTGACGGCACGATCGCTTCTCGACCGCACGGGAACGGCGCTCGGCCTGGTGGCCGTCGCCATCGTGTTCGGCGTGCTCGTCGGCCCGCAGTTCTTCGAGCCGGCGAACCTCGACCTGATGGCGCGCCAGACCGCGATTGTCTGCATGGCCGCGCTCGGGATGACCGTCGTGATCGTGGCGGGCGGAATCGACCTGTCGGTCGGGTCGACGATCGCGCTCAGCACCGTGGTCATCGCGCTGCTGCTCCGGGCGGGCGTGCCACCCGCGGCGGCCGGCCTGGGCGCCGTCGTCGCCGCGGCCTTCTGCGGGCTGCTGAACGGCGTCCTCATCACGCGATTGCGCGTCGTCCCCTTCATCGTGACGTTGGGCACGATGCTCGTCGTGCGCGGCGCGGCCAAGGGGCTGGCGCACGAAAGGCGCATCGAGGCGCCGTTCACGTGGCTGAACGATCTGCTGCGCGCCCCCGACAGCGCCGCGAAGCTGCCTACCGGCATCTGGCTGGTGCTCGGGCTGGCGCTCGTCGTCGCCGGCATGCTGCGCTACACGCGGTTCGGCCGGCATGTCTTTGCCGTCGGATCGAATGCGCGGATGGCGCGGCTGTGCGGCGTGCCGATCGGCCGCACGAACGTCGCCGTCTACACGATCGCCGGAGCGTTCGCGGGGCTCGCCGGCCTTCTCCAGTTCTCCCGGCTGTCGGTCGGCGACCCGACGGTCGCCGTCGGCCTGGAGCTCGACGTGATCGCCGCCGTGATCATCGGCGGCGGCAGCCTTGCGGGGGGACGCGGCACGATTGCCGGAAGCCTCATCGGCGCGGCGATCATGACCATCATCTCGATCGGCTGCTCGCAGAAAGGCCTCGCGAACTGGGTCCAGCAGATCGTGACGGGCGCGATCATCGTCGTGGCGGTCGCGCTGGATCGCGTGCGCACGCACGGGGCCGCGCGGCTGAGCGAAACGGGAGCGTGATGCGCATTCAAGGGATCGACGTCATCGACCTGCGGTTTCCGACCTCGCACAGCGGCGCGGGGACGGATGCGATGCATACCGATCCCGACTACTCGGCGGCGTACGTCATCCTGCGGACCGACGGCGGCCTCGAAGGTCACGGGTTCACGTTCACCATCGGACGGGGCAACGAGATTTGCGCGCAGGCCATCCGCGCCTTCGAGCCGCTGGTGGTGGGACGCACGCTCGAGGACATCACCGCCGATCACGCGGCATTCTGGCGATCGCTCGCGTGCGAGTCGCAGCTGCGCTGGCTGGGGCCCGAGAAGGGGGTCATCCACCTGGCGATGGCGGCCATCGTCAACGCCGTCTGGGATCTGCACGCCAAGCGCGAACGGAAACCGGTCTGGAAACTGCTGGCGGACATGTCGCCGCGCGACCTCGTGCGCTGCGTCGATTTCCGCTACATCACCGACGCCCTCACCCCCGATCAGGCGGTCGCCCTGCTCGAGAGACAGGCCGCCGGGAAGCCGGAGCGCGAGGCGCGCCTTCGCCGCGAGGGATATCCCGCTTACACGACGTCGGCCGGCTGGATGGGTTACGGCGACAGCGAGATCCGCCGGCTGTGCCGGGAAGCCGTCGCGGCCGGGTGGACGCATTTCAAAGTGAAGGTGGGCGGGGCGCCGGACGACGATGCGCGCCGCGTGGCGCTGGTGCGCGAGGCCATCGGTCCCGACCGTCGCCTGATGATTGACGCCAACCAGCGCTGGGACGTCGGCGAAGCGATCGAGCGAGTGCGCGCCCTGGCGCCGTACGACCCGTGGTGGATCGAAGAGCCGACCAGCCCGGACGACGTGCTCGGGCATGCCACGATCGCGCGGGCGGTCGCGCCGATCGGCGTGGCCACCGGGGAGCACTGCCCGAACCGCGTGATGTTCAAGCAGCTCCTGCAGGCGGGGGCAATCGGCTTCTGTCAGATCGACAGTTGCCGCCTGGGCGGCGTCAACGAGAACCTCGCGGTGATCCTGATGGCCGCGAAATTCGGCGTTCCCCTCTGTCCTCATGCCGGCGGCGTCGGGCTCTGCGAGCTGGTGCAGCACCTGTCCATGTTCGATTACGTGGCCGTGTCGGGCCGGATGGACGACCGCGTCACCGAGTTCGTGGACCACCTGCACGAACACTTCGTCGATCCGGTTGTCGTCGGGCGCGGCCGGTACCTCGTCCCGGAGGCGCCGGGCTACAGCAGCACGATTCGCGCGGAAACCAGGACTGCCTATGGCTATCCGGACGGTCCGATCTGGACTGGGATCCGGGAAGGAGTGCGTCATGCGTAAGCGTCATCTCGTGGCTCTCGTGGTCTGCGCGCTCGCGCTGCAATCGGGCGCCGCTGCCATCGGGGCCCGCGGCTTCCCGCTGCGCACGACGCCGGCCGCGGACTCGCAATTCGATGTACGCGCCCACGGCGCCACGGGCGACGGCAAGACGCTCGACACGGATGCCATCAACCGCGCCATCGACGCGGCGGCGGCCGCCGGAGGCGGCACGGTGGTCTTCCCCGCCGGCACGTACCTGTCCACGTCGATCCATCTCAAGAGCCACGTGGCGCTCTTCATCGGCCACGGTGCGGTCATCGAAGCCGCGCCGCTCGAGCGCGCGGCGTACGACGAGCCGGAGCCGAACCCCTGGGACAAGTACCAGGATTTCGGGCACAGCCACTGGCACAACAGCCTGATGTGGGGAGAGAACGTCGAGGACGTGGCGATCCTCGGGACGGGACTCATTCACGGCAAGGGGCTGACGCGCGCCGGCAACCCGCCGAAAGGGGCCGGCAACAAGTCCATCGCGCTGAAGAACAGCCGCAACATCACGATTCGCGACATTTCCATCCTCCACGGCGGCCACTTCGCGATTCTCGCGACCGGGGTCGACAACCTGACGGTCGACAACGTGAAGATGGACACCAACCGCGACGGCATCGACGTGGATGCCTGCCGGAACGTCCGGCTGTCGAACCTCACGATCAACTCGCCGTTCGACGACGGCATCTGCCTGAAAAGCAGCTTCGGTCTTGGCGTGGCCCGCGCGACCGAGAACGTGACGATCACCAACTGTCAGGTGAGCGGCTACGATGAGGGCACGCTGCTCGACGGCACGTTCAAGCGCACCGTCAAATACACGCGCGGGACCACCGGGCGCATCAAGTTCGGCACCGAGAGCAACGGCGGGTTCAAGAACATCACGATCGCCAACTGCGTGTTCGACTACAGCCGCGGCCTCGCGATCGAGAGCGTGGATGGCGGGCTGATCGAGGACGTGACGATCACCAATCTCACGATGCGCGACATCGTGAACGCGCCGATCTTCATCCGTCTGGGAAACCGCGCGCGCGGCCCCGAGAACCCGCCGCCGGGGGTCATTCGCCGTGTATCGATCAGCAACGTCGTCGCCTCGGGCGTGGACGGCGCGCACGGCATCCTCGTCAGCGGCATCCCCGATCATCCGATCGAGGACCTGCGCTTCGAGAACATCCGGATCGCGTACAAGGGGGGCGGCACGGCGGCCGACGCGGCGCTGCAGCCGGAGGAGAAGGAGAAGGACTATCCGGAGCCCGACATGTTCGGCCGCATGCCGTCCTACGCGTTCTTCGGCCGGCACGTGCGCGCGCTGACGATCCACGGCGCGGAGTTCACGTACGACAACGCGGAGGTGCGGCCCGCCATCCACCTGCAGGACGTGGTGCGCGCCGACGTCGACCGGCTCAGGGCGCAGAAGCCGTCGGGCGGCACGACCGTCGTCCTCCGTGCCGTGCGCGACTTCGTTCTCCGCAACTGCCCGGGACTCAAAGACCTGCAGCGCGAGCGCGCGGACCGCGAGGCGTTCTGATGCCCGATGTCGTTTCCCGGCGTAATTTCCTGTCGCTCGATTTCGGGCGCCGGTACCCCGCCGGGGACCATTGGATTCGCGTCCACCGGATGGCGATGGCCTGCCGGTTCGAGGTGGCGCTCTCCGACACCGGCGCCGCCGGCATTGCCGCGGCGCGCGAGGCGCTCGACGAGGCCGATCGCATCGAGCGCCTCCTGACCGTGTTCCGCGACGATAGCGACGTGGCCGACCTGAACCGCCGGGCGTCGCAGGAACCGGTCCCGGTGGCCGCGGAGTTGTTCGGACTGCTCGCGCGATCGCGCGAGCTGCACGAACAGACGCGCGGCGCGTTCGACATCGCCTCTACTCCGCTCAGCCGCTCGTGGGGCTTCATGCGCCGCGAGGGACGCGTGCCGACGACCGGTGAGCTGGCGGAGGCGCGGGCGTGCAGCGGCATGGGACGCGTGCGTCTCGACCCCGCCCGCGGCAGCCTGCGATTCGATCGCGCCGGCGTCGAGCTGAATTTCGGGGCGATCGGCAAGGGCTATGCGCTCGACAGGATGGCCGAGCTGCTTCGCTCGGCCGGCGTCTCGAACGCCCTCCTGTCAGCGGGCCGCAGCAGCATCGTCGCCGTCGGGTCGGACGGCCATGGGTGGCCTGTCGACCTTCGCCCGAGCCTCGTCCGCCGTCGCGTCGGGCGCGCCTGGATGTCGGACGCGGCGCTCGGCGTCAGCGGCGCGGGCGAGCAGTATTTCGAGGTGGACGGCGTCCGCTACGGGCACGTGATCGATCCGCGAACCGGCATGCCGGCCTCCGGCGTGCTGAGCGCGAGCGTCCTCACGCGGTCCGGCGCCGATGCCGACGCGCTCTCGACGGCCTTCCTCATCGGCGGATCCGCGCTCGCCTCGGCCTACTGCGCGGCGCACAAGGGCACGCAGGCGATCCTCGTCCTCGACGACGCCACGGAGCGCGTCGAAGTGTTCGGTCACTGTCCCGGCGTCACACTGGAGCTGCTGTCATGAATCTCACCCCCGAACAAATGGCCATCGGCCGCCGGAACTTCCTGAAGGCTATCGCGGGCGTTCCCGCTGTCGCCGCGCTCGGCACGGCGGCGGCGATCCGCGGACCCGCGAGGGGCGGCGCCGTCCGCGTCGGCTTCGTTGGCGTCGGCGGTCAGGGCCGCGCGCTCCTGGGCCGTCTGGATCCCGTGTTCGCCGACGTGCGCGCGATGGCCGACATCAACCCGGTGTCGCTGCAGCGCGCCGACGACGTCCTGAAGAAGAACAAGCGTCCCGCCGCGAAGCACTACGTCGAGTGGCGGGACATGCTGCAGCACGAGGATCTCGAGGGGGTGATCGTCGCGGTCCCTCTGTGGGCGCACGCCGACGTCGTCTGCGGCGCGCTCGACGCGGGCAAGCACGTGCTCTGCGAGAAGATGATGGCGTGGGACACGGCGGGCTACACCCGGATGATCGAGACGGCGCGGAAGAACACACGCATTCTCGAGATCGGCTACCAGCGCAACTACAACCCGGTCTACCGCTCCGCCTACGAAGGCGTCATGCGGCAGGGACTGCTCGGCGACGTGCACTACGTCCGGCTGGCGTGGCACCGCAACGGCAACTGGCGGCGCACGGGCGACCCGCCGTCGAAGGACTTCGACGCGTCAAAGTGGGGCTATCCCACCTGGGATCACCTGTGGAACTGGCGTTTGTACTGGAAGTACTCGCAGGGCCTCTTCGCCGAGCTGGGCAGCCACCAGGTGAACGCGGTGAACTGGTTCCTGGGCGCGACGCCCCAGCACGTGCAGGCGACCGGCGGCATCCACCGCTACAACGACGGCCGCGAGGTTCCGGATCACGTGTACGCGATCTTCGACTACCCGGGCGGCGTCACCGGCAGCTTCACGTCCGTCGAGTCGAACGCGTTCGACGAGCGGTACGAGGCGTTCTACGGCACGAAGGGCACGCTGATCATTCGCAACGAGAATGACGCGATGCTGTTCGACGAAGGCGCGGGCGCAAAGGCGACGGGCGTGGAAGTGGCGCCGAAAGGGGCGGGCGCGTTGCTGGACGCTTCGGAAACCAAGCCGGCAAACGCCGGCGGCACGGCGCGCCCTGCGGCGACCGAGACGCCGGCCAAGCCGAACCAGCCGTCGCCAAGCACGATCGAGATCGCGCGGTTCTGCTCCGCGGTGCGCGTCGGCACGCCGCTGCTCTGCGGCCCTGAAAACGCGACGCATTCGGCCGCGTGGTGCATTGCAGCGAACGAAGCGCTGAAGAGCGGCGCAAAGGTGACAATCGACCCGGGCTTCAAGACAACCTGACGTGGCGGACGCTCCTTCGTACCCGCGGGTGGCGGCGTTCAAGACGGCCGACGCCTTCCGCCGTCATCTGCGCGCGCTCGGTCTCGCGCTCGACTTCGACGACGCGCTCGCGCCGCCGTCGGAATCTCCGCTCGCACGCCCGATCGACGTTGACGGCGTGCGCGTCGGGAATCGCTTCTGCGTCCTGCCCATGGAGGGATGGGACGGCACCGCGGAAGGCTCGCCCTCGGAGCTGACGACGCGCCGGTGGCGGCGGTTCGGCGCGAGCGGCGCGAAACTCGTGTGGGGCGGCGAGGCGGTGGCGGTCCGCCAGGACGGCCGCGCCAATCCCAACCAGCTGCTCCTGACGGCGCGCACGCAGTCGTCGATCGCGCGGCTTCGCGAGGATCTCGTCGCCGAGCACCGCGAGCGGTTCGGCCCGAACGCCGATCGCGACCTGCATGTCGGACTGCAGCTCACACACTCGGGACGATATTCACGCCCGTCGCGCCAGGACCTCCCCGAGCCGCTGGTCGCGTACCACCACCCGATGCTCGATCGGCGCTTCCGCGCGGGCGTCCGCGTGCTGACCGACGACGAGCTCGACGTGCTGGTCGAGGATTTCGTGTGTGCCGCGAAGCGCGCGGCGGATGCGGGGTTCGCCTTCGTCGACATCAAGCACTGCCACGGCTATCTCGGGCACGAGCTGTTGAGCGCGCACACCCGGCCGGGACGCTATGGCGGCTCGTTCGAGAATCGCACGCGGTTCCTGCGGTCGGTCACGGAGGGCATCCGTGCCCACGTCCCCGGTCTCGGGATTGCCGTACGGCTGTCCGCGTTCGACACGGTGCCCTATAAGAAGGATGCGACGGGCGTCGGGATCCCCGAGGACACGCCGGAGGCACACGGGTTCGGGTTGCTTCGCGGCGCGGACATGAACCAGGCGCTCGACGAGGCACGGCTGGTATTGCGGGAGCTCGAGCGCCTCGACATCCGGCTTGCGTGCATCACCGCGGGCAGCCCGTACTACAACCCGCACGTGCAGCGTCCCGCGCTCTTTCCGCCGAGCGACGGCTACGCGCCGCCCGAGGATCCCCTGGCCGGCGTGGCGCGGCAGATCGACGCCACCGCGCGCCTCAAGCGTGACTTCCCCGCGCTGATCTTCGTCGGGTCCGCGTACACGTACCTCCAGGAATGGCTCCCGCACGTCGCGCAGTACGCCGTTGGACACGGCCTGACGGACTTCGTCGGACTTGGACGCATGGTCCTCGCCTATCCGGAGCTTCCCTCCGATGTTCTCGCCGGACGGCCGCTGCGGCGGAACGCGATCTGCCGCACGTTCAGCGAGTGCACGACCGGGCCGCGGCTCGGCCTCGCGTCAGGCTGCTATCCCCTCGATCCGTTCTACGCGGAGCGCGAAGAGGCCGCAGTCATCAAGGCGTACAAGGCTGCGCGCGGCCGGAATGGAGCCGGGGGCAACGCGCCGGCGCAATGAAGGCCGCCAGGCGGGGTGCAGGGGGCCCCGCCGATAAAGAAAGGACTTTATGACTCGGCGCGTATTGTTCATCGCCGCCCTCCTCGCGCTGTTGACCTCCGTCGTCACCGCGCGGCGGCCGCAGGCCGGCCCTGCCGCGATGTACCGCGACGGAGCGGAGCGGGGCGCAGGGGCCCCCGCGAGCGACGAGCTTGGCGGGGTGCAGGGGTCCCCGCCTGCAAAAAACGACGGCTGGATCGATTTGAACAAGAACGGGACGAAGGATCCGTATGAAGACCCGGCCGTCCCTGTCGAGCGCCGCATCGAGGATCTGCTCGCGCGGATGACGATCGAGGAGAAGAGCTGCCAGCTCGCGACGCTCTACGGCTACTCGCGCGTGCTGAAGGACGAACTGCCGGCCGCCGACTGGGATCAGATGATCTGGAAGGACGGCATCGGCAACATCGACGAGCAGCTCAACGGCGTATACGGCGGCCGCGCGGGAACGCGCCTGCCGCCGAGCAAGCTGACCTATCCGTACTCGGTCCACGCGGAGGCCATCAACACGATTCAGCGGTGGTTCATCGAGCGCACGCGCCTCGGCATCCCGGTCGACTTCACCAACGAAGGCATCCGCGGCCTCAACCACGACCGCGCGACGAGCTTTCCGGCGCAGCTCGGTGTCGCCAGCGCGTGGGACCGCGACCTCGTGCAGAAGATCGGCACGATCACCGGGCGCGAAGCGCGCGCGCTCGGCTACACCAACATCTACTCGCCCATCCTCGATCTCGCCCGCGATCCGCGCTGGGGCCGCGTCGTCGAAACCTACAGCGAGGATCCGTTTCTCACGTCCGAGCTGGGACGCATCCAGGTCAAGGCACTGCAGGCGGCGGGTGTGGTATCGACGCCGAAGCACTACGCCGTCTACAGCATCCCGAAAGGCGGCCGTGACGCGACCGCTCGGACGGATCCGCAGGCGACGCCGCGCGAGCTCGAGATGATCTACCTCCAGCCGTTCAGGGCGGCCATCCAGGACGCCGGGGCGCTCGGCGTCATGAGCTCGTACAACGACTACGACGGCGTGCCGGTCACAGGCAGCCGCTATTTCCTCACCGACATCCTCCGCACGCGGTGGGGGTTCAAGGGCTACGTCGTCTCGGACAGCAGGGCGGTGGAATTCATCGAGAGCAAGCATCGCGTCGCGGCGGACTATCCGGATGCGGTCCGGCAGGCGATCGAAGCCGGGCTGAACATCCGCACCGAGTTCACGATGCCCGACGTGTACATCAACGCGGTGCGTGGACTGGTGAAGGACGGGCGAGTGGCGATGCGGCTCGTCGACGACCGGGTGCGCGACGTCCTGCGCGTCAAGTACTGGCTCGGGCTTTTCGATCGTCCGTTCGTGCCGGACCCGAAGGCGGCGGATCGCCTCGTTCGCACCCCCGAGTCACTCGACGTGGCGCTCCGCGCGGCGCACGAATCGATCGTGCTGCTCAAGAACGCGAACGGCGTGCTTCCCCTGCGCAAGGACATCACGTCGATCCTGGTGACGGGCCCGAACGCCGCCGATACCAGGACCTCCATCAGTCGATACGGCCCCGCCAATCTGTCCGTGGTGAGCGTCGTCGACGGCATACGCGCCAAAGTCGGCCCGGGTGTCCGCGTGCTCTACACGAAGGGCACAGACGTCGTCGACGCGGCGTTTCCCGAGAGTGAGATCCTGCCGGTGCCGCCGTCGGCGGCCGAACAGGCGGAAATCGACACGGCGCGCGACATGGCGCGGCAGACGGATGCCGCCGTCGTCGTCCTCGGGGAAAGCGAGGACATCGTCGGCGAAAGCCGTTCGCGCACGAGCCTCGACCTTCCCGGCTTTCAACTGCGGCTGGCGCAGGCGGTCTCGGACGCGGGAAAACCGGTCGTCGTCGTCCTGCTCAACGGGCGGCCGCTGACGATCAACTGGGTCGATCGGCACGTGCCGGCAATCGTCGAGGCCTGGTTCCAGGGGGAGTTCTGCGGGACGGCGATCGCGGACGTTCTGTTCGGCGATTACAACCCGTCAGGCAAGCTTCCGCTGACGTTTCCGAAAACGGTCGGCCAGATCCCGTTCAACTTTCCATTCAAGCGTGGATCGCAGGTGCCGTACGCGGAGTTGAACGCGCAGGAGAAGCGGTCCATGGTCCATGGCGCGCTGTATCCGTTCGGCCACGGCCTGAGCTACACGACCTTCCGCTATTCCGACCTCGAGATCGCGCCGGCGGTCCAGCGCGCCGACCTCACCATCGACATCTCGCTGAATGTCGAGAACACGGGCACCCGGGCCGGGGACGAGGTCGTGCAGCTTTACCTCTCCGACGAGGTGTCGAGCGTCGTCTATTACGACAGGGTGCTGCGCGGGTTCGAGCGGATATCGCTGCGACCGGGCGAGCGCCGCCGTGTGCGCTTCAGCGTCGGGCCGAAGGATCTGGCGCTGCTGGATCGGGACATGAAGTGGACGGTCGAGCCGGGCCGATTCCGGGTGCTGGTCGGGGCCTCGTCCGAGGACATCCGTCTGCGCGGCGCCTTCGATATCCGATAAGGAGAAATTGGTCACCAATTTTCTTGTCCCCCCGTGAGTGTGCGCCTGTCTGTGTCGCTGCGGGGAGGCACGCGGACGAGCACCCGGCGCAACTCGGCGTCATCCGGAAAGTGTGGCGCCGCGCGCCGGAGCACCGGGAAGAGGGATTGCGGCGACCAGGCGCCGATCTGCGCGTGCGGCCACGCCGCGCGCTCTCCGAACGCGTAAGGCGCGAGATTCAGCAGCGCCGCGCGAATCGACCGCCCGTCGCCCGTGGTGTAGTGCCACAGATCGACGCCCACACGATCCCCGAGCGTCGCGAGCAACGTCAGTCCATCGAGGTTTCCGACGCTGTAGCTCCACGCGTTGGTGCGTGCCAGTTCCAGCGGCTGGCGGCCGTCCGGCTCGATCTGTACCCGAATCCGCTTCTCCCGGGCGTTCTCGAGCACGTCGCGGGCGAGTGCGTCCCGGCCAAGGAACAACGCGTACGACGCCAGTTGAAGATCGTAGTAGGTGCCGTGGTTGTTGCGGGCCGCCGCTTCGTCGCGGCCGTTGCGGCTCTCCTGCATCCAGGCGACGAACCGCTCGAACCAGCGGCGGATCGAGACCGAGTCCTCCGCCCGCCACGCCGGTGAAGTCTCCAGCAGTCCGATCGCATCGACCACGCGCGTCAGCCCGCGCGTCTCAATCAGTCCGATGCCGCGGCCGGTGTTCACGCCCGGCACGAACTGCGCGTATTCCAGGTTCGGATTCATCCGCGTCGCGTCGTCCAGAAACCAGGCCCGGAGCAGCGCACCAGCCTTCCTCGCGTAGCGCTGGTCGCCGCTGAGATACGACGCGAGGGCCAGGGTCTCCACGCTGCCCGCGAACCCGTCGAGGGCGCGATGGTCGGTGATGCGGTTGATCTCGGGGTTCCGCTCGCCGTCACGGCGGATGTACGGGAGGCCGCCAGGCTTCGACGGGTCGGGCCAGAAGTATGGCGCCTGGCTGGTGTAGTCGTGCTTGTCGCCGCTCGGGGGCGTCACGCCTTTGTCGACGACCGAAAAGCGGGACGCCCTCAGCGCCTTGTCTGCGTCGGCCGCGAGCGCCTGCCACGCGGCGGCGACCGCGGGCTCGTGTCGCGCGATCGCCTCTTTGGCTGCTGCCAGCCGAGCGGCGTCGAGAAGCAACACGCGCGGCCGGGAGGCCGGGACCTCCGGCGCGACGACGACGCCCAGTGCGAGAGCGCCGGCGAGCGCCGCGCCAGAGAAGCCGACGAGAGTCACGCCGCTCAGAAAGTGAACCGAAACGCCAGCTGGATGATGCGCGGGTTGCGCGCGCTGTTCGCCTTGCCGAAGTTCGCGTTCACCTGGTTGCCCGCCGCGTCGAAGCGCGCGCCGCGATCGACGTTCCTGAACTGCAGCGTGTTGAGCACGTTGTACGCCTCCGCCCGGAACTGCACGTAGCGGCGCCCGAACGGGAAGTTCTTGAACAGCGCGAGGTTCCAGTTGTTGACGCCGGGAAGCTGGATGACGGCGCGCCCCTCGTTCCCGAAGTCGCCGCGTCCCGCCGGCCGCTGGAACACCGAGGTGTCGAACCAGTGGTCCGGGGTGCGATCCTTGCGCGCCAGCCGCGGGTCGCCTGTCATCACGACGCGCGCGCCCTCGCTGCCGCCCGTGAAATCGAAGCTGTCGGTCGTGGACAGGTCGATGTTCTCCCAGTCGCCGCTGACCCAGGCGTTCTCGCCCGAGAGCTGCCAGTCGCCGGCGATCGCGCGCAACAACCGGTTGGCCGGCAGGCTGGTGCCACGGACCAGATCGTACGTGTAGTTGATCGTCAGGTTGTGCCGCTGGTTGCTGCCGATCGGTCCGTAGTACCACAGATCGAGCGGCCGGATGAGCGAGACGCTCGCCGGATCGTCGTCGCCGATGCCGAAGGCGCGCGCGTACGTGTAGGCGGCCCCGAACTGCAGCCCGTGGATGTAGCGGCGGTTGACCTGCACCTGCAGCGAGTTGTATTTCGACGTCCCCCAGTTGCCTCGGATGTTGATCGCCTGGTAGCCGCGGTACGGCCGCAGGAAATCGTCGGGCAGGGCGCGGCCGTTGCGCGGATCGATGTTTTCGGGATGCTGGTCGACGAACTTGGCGCCGTCCGGGATGTAGTTGATGTTCGTCTGCATCTCGAGGTAGCGGTTGAGCGACCCGACATAGCTGACGTCCACCACGGTGCCCCAGCCGATGTCCTGCTGGAGGCCGGCGGAGAACCGGTAGGCGACCGGCGTCTTCGCGTCGCGCTCGAGACCGTTGACGCCCGTCGGACGGCCCGACAGCGTGGTCCCCGGGGCCATGAAATTGTCGAGGGTGTTGTAGAAGATCGTGGACTGCTTGAAGTACGGAGGGCCCTGCAGGTTCCCCTGCGATCCGCCCCCGAGCACGGCATTGTGGTACACGCCGCCACTGGCGTGCAGCTTCGACTTGTTGTTCCCCCACAGATCGTAGGCGACGCCGGCGCGCGGCTCGAGCTCGGGCGCGAGCTGGTCGCGGAACCCGCGCGGGTAGTCCTTCGAGTCGGCCGTCACCATCCCGTTCCCGGAGACGCCCGTCCCCGGGACGAACGTGCCGACGTAGACCTGGTTCAGGACCTGGCCCGTGACCGGGTCGAAGGCCACGCTCTGGTTGTTGATGCGCGCCGGGTAATACAGTCGCGGCGCCTGCGCCGGATCGTACCGCTCCGGCACGAAGGCCGCCGTGCGGTTGTTCGCCTGGCGGTACGGCGTGTACCAGAGGAAGCGCACGCCATAATCGACGGTCAGCCGGTCGCTCGCGCGCCACGTGTCCTGCGCGAACCACTCCGCTTCCCACCGGCGGTTGCGCGTCGAGCGGTAGTTGTCCACTTCGTCGTACTGGGAGAACACGCCGAGCAGCAGGTTCGAATACGCGAAGTTGGTATCGAGCGGGTTGCTCGTGTTCCGGCTGAAGTTGAACTGTCCCATCCACAGCCCGCCGCGCGCTTCGTTGTTCCTCATGTACTCGAGGTAGGCGCCCCCCTTGAACGTGTGGTTGCCGCGGAGCCAGGTCAACGTCTCGGTCGCCGACGACAGCCAGTCGTGCGCCGTCTCTCCCATCCGCTGGTCGTACGTGAAGTTGGTGTTGCTGACGCCGGCACCGCTGTTGCCGAGCCCGAGCGTCACGAGGGGCATGAACCCCAGCGGGTTCAGCTCGGAATGGAACTGTCCGACGTTGAAGCCGATGTTCTTCCGCAGGATGTGTTCCAGGTCGGCGTCCGTCGCCGTCCCGAAGCCCTCGGTCTGCCGGCGCACGCCTCCATACAGTTCGTGGATCAGGCTGTTGCCGAAAATGTGATGGTGGCCGAGGGTGACGGCGTTGTTGCCGAAGTCATACTTCGCGGCGAGGTAGCCGAACTTCTCCGGCCCGGCGGTGATCTCGGATCCCTTCTGCACCGAGATGAAGCTGTTGAAGCCGATCGAGAGGTTGTCGCTGCCCGTGCGGCGCCAGTCCATCTTGACGACGTTGTTCAGCCGCGGCTTGTCGGGCGTCTCCTGGCGGATGAAGTTGTACAACCCGGCCGTGACGCTGCGATCGAGCCGGTTCGGCGGGGGGAGCAGGTCGATGATCGAGCGGCCGCTCGCGTTGATCCGATTCGCCGGAATCACGTTGTTCGGAAACGGCTGCAGAGTCAGCGGATCCCTGATGACGATCAGCTTGCTCGCCGCGTCGAGCGTCTGGGAGAAATCGCCGCTCCGCTCGAGGTCCGTCGGCATCATGTACTTGCGTACGCTGCCCGGCTGCTTGGCCTGCGGGTTCTCCATCGAATAGAAGAAGAACAGCTTCTTCTCGTTGCCCTGGTTGAAGAGCCCGGGGATCTTCACCGGCCCGCCGGCGTTGAAGCCGTAGGTGTCGTAGTGATAGATCGCGGTCGGGAGGTTGTTCCGCTTGTTGTCCCACGAGTTCGCGTTCCACTGGTTGCGGCGCGCGAAGTAATACGCGCTGCCCGCGTAGCGCTGGCCGCCGCTCTTCGTCACGACCTTCACGTTCGCGCCGCCCGAGCGGCCGTCCTCCGCTTTGTAGCTCCCCAGCATCACCTTGACTTCGGCAATCGCGTCCAGGTTGGTCGCCGAGGCGAAGCGGTTGGTGCCGCTCAACTCGTTGCCGTTGAGACCGTCGACCGTCACCTGGTTCCAGTGGCGGCGCTGCCCTCCGACGTTGGGGACCTGCGAGCCGAAGCTCTCGCCCATCGCCTCGATGTCGTCCTCGTAGCGGACGCCGGGCATCAGCCGCAGGAGCGACATGACGTCGCGTCCCTTCGTCTGGATCTGCGAGATTTGCGTCGAGGTGAGCAGGCCCGTGTAGTTGCTGTTGTGGATTTCGACCGGCGTGCCGGTGGCGGCCACGGTGACGACTTCGGTCAGGTTGCCCACGTCGAGCTTCACCTTCCCGAGATCGAGCTGGCCGCTCGCGTTCACGACGTTGTTGCGCTTCTCGAAGGATCGGAAGCCCGTCAGTTCCACCTTGACCGTATACCCGCCCGGCAGGACGGAATGGAACGTGAACTCACCGTGGGCGGCGGTCGGCAACGTCCGGCTGGTGCCGGTGCGCTCGTCGGTCAGCGTGACGGCGGCACCGGGAATCGCCCCCCCCTGCGCGTCCACGACCGTACCCGACACGGTGCCCGTATCCTGGGCACGTGCGGGCACGGCCCCCAGTACAACTGCAACGACACACGCGGCTGCCAGCACGCCGCGCCAGCGCTTCCTCGTCGACCGCATAGCCCCTCCCTCCTTCGGACGGTCCCAGGCGACCGCGTCCTGAGAAACGATGTGGTACTACAACGAAACCGTTAAAGTCAATTTACTTTAGCGTTAAAGTTAACTCAGCCTCCCGCCTGGTTAGAACAGCAGCCGCAGCCCGAACTGCGCCTCCCGCGGATGGCCCCGCATCGACGTGATGAGGCCCGCGCTCGTGCTGCTGATGTTCCCGTTGGGATTCCCCAGGTTGATGTTGTTGAACACGTTGAACACCTCGGCGCGGATCTCGAGGCTCCGCGCGGCGCCCAGCCGGACGTTTCGCAGGACGCCCAGATCGGCGTTCCAGAACCCGGGCACGCGAAGGAGGTTGCGCCCCGCGGTGCCGAAATGCCCGACCGGGATCGCGAACGCCGCGATGTTGTACCAGGCATCGGCGGTGGGGGTGGACACGTGCGGATCGCCGACCAGGTCCGGGCGCGAGTAGCCGCTGAAGCCGAGATTGGCGGGGTCCCCGTCGACCGTCGGTGTGAAGGGCTGCCCGGATCGCGCGAGGAAATTCCAGGTGAGCTGCCACCCGCCGAGAAGGTCCGCCGCAGGCCCGCTCGTCAGCCACCGCTTCCCCTTCCCCACAGGGATCTCGGCGACCCCCGCCCAGGTGAAGATGTGCGGAACGTCGTAGCTCGACACGCCGCGCGCGCCGTCCATGTCGTGGAAGTTCTGGACCTGCGCGCGTCCGCCAAGCCCGTTCTCCGCGTCGAACCAGCCGCTGCTGGTATCGACCGAGCGCGAGAAGGTGTAGGAGACCATGCTCGCCCAGCCGTGCGAGAAGCGATGCTGGAGCTTGGCCTGGAGGGCGTTGTACTTCGACATCCCGTGATCGGTCTCGTAGGTGAACGTCCCGTTGATGTACGGGTACGGCCGCAGCAGATCCCGTTCGGCCGGCAGCAGCTTGCGTCCGGTCGCGTCGTAGGCGGGCACCTTCGGGGCCGCCGCGCGGCCCGAGAACTCCATCCGCCCGTTGTAGCTGCCCACGTAGCCGACCCCGACCATCACGTCGCGCCCCAAATCCCTCTGGACTTCCGCCTGGTACTGATGCGAGTAGGAGTTCTTCCGGTTCGGATCGTTGAAGTAGCCGTCCGAGTTCCACGGCGCGGCCCGCGGCAGCGCGAAGGGCAGCGAGGTGACGTCGTTGAGCGTCTGGAGCGGTTCCCCTTCGCGATTGATGTTGCCGGTGTCGATCCCGGAGAACTGCGGCCATCCCCAGCTCTCGAACTGGTGCTGGCCGTACTGACTTCTCGAGATCATCGAGTCCCACATGAGCGAATAGCCGGTGCGGAGGACCGTGTGCTCGTCAACCTGCCACGCGAGACCGGCGCGCGGGCCCCAGTTGTCCGTAATCGGCTTCAGCAGCGAGTACTCCTGTCCGGTCGCCCGAATGTGCTCGGAGAAGGGGATCAGATTGAGCGCCGCCGGCAGACACGGCGGCGCCTGCCCGGAGCACACCGGCGGCATGTCCTTGAGCGCCAGCAGCCACTCACCCGTGTTCATGTCGGGACCGCTCTGCAGCCCCTTGCCGATCACGCGCGTGATGTAGTCGTAGCGGAGGCCGTAGGTGAACGTCAGGTTGCGGCGCAGGGCCCACTGGTCCTGCACGTATCCGGAGATCGTGGACGTGTGGAAGTCGATGAAGCCGAGGTCCGGTACGAAGCCCTGGATCCGGCTCGGGATGCCCAGGAGCGCCGACGCCAGCGCGTCCCCCGTCGTGGACGTCTTCTGGGGATCGCGCGTCTGCTCGTTGCTGAAATTCAGCTGCCCGAACTGGTTGCGCTGCAGCCGGCCGATCTGCAGCATCTGGAAGCCCCCCTTGAACGTGTGGTTGCTGTGCAGCCAGGTCATGTCCGCGGCGGCGTTCCAGTTCGGGTTCGAGCGCGGGCGGGGCCCCTGCATGCCGAGATCCGGCACGCTCCACGGACTGAACCCCGTCGCGTAGTACCCGATGAACCGGTCGAGTTGCGGCAGGCCCAGTCCCAACTGCGGCGTGACCCCGAGCGCGTGCTCGAGCGGCGCATCCTCGGTCGGCTGGGTGGCGAGACCGCCTCGCGTTTCCAGGATCAGGCTCGGAGAGAAGGAATGGAACCAGCCGCCGCCGAAGTTGCGATTGATCGAGTCCGGAGTCTTGAAACCGCGATCGCCAATCGGGTTGAAGACATTCACGCGACGCTCGGTCCAGCGGAAGAACAGGTTGTCGCTCGACGAGAAGTGATGGTCGATCCGCAGGTTGAGGGCGTTCGACTTGCTCGTCCGCTCCCGCGTGTTCCGGAAGTTGTCGCGGACTTCACCGGGCAGGTTGGGGACCACCATGTACGCCTTCAGGAAGGCCTGCATCAGCGGCGAGATGAGGTTCTGCGGGATGACGTTCCCGGGGAACGGGTCGCGCACCATCTTCCCGTTCTCGATGCGCGTCGTAAACGGGTTGTAGATTGCGCGGCCGTGAAACGCCTGCGAGAAGTCGCCGTTGAGTTCCGCCGGCGTCGGGACCGTGTGCCGGATGGCCTGTACGTCCCGGTAGTTCCACCCGTCGTAGGAGGCGAAATAGAACGTCTTGTCCTTGAGAATGGGCCCGCCGAAACTCCCGCCGAACTGGTATTGCCGGAACTCCGGCTTCGGCGTCAGCGCGTCGCGAAAGGGGTTGCGCGCGGCCAGCTTCTCGTTGCGGAAGAACGCGAACGCGCCGCCGCTCAGGCGGTTCGTCCCCGATTTCGACGTCATGTTGATCACGCCGCCGGTGACGCCGCCGAATTCCGCCTTGTCGCTGTGCGACTGGACCTTGAACTCCTGCAGCGAGTCGATATCGGGCATCGCCACGTAGGTGCCGGCGCGCACGCTCGTGTTGACGATGCCGTCCATGTAATAAATCTTCGAGCGGTTCTGCTGCCCCTGGACCGAGGCGTTAATCACCTGCCCGCCGGGAATGCCGGAATTCCCTTCCGTGCCGAAGCCCGTCTCCTCGGCCGGTCCCTGGGCCGTGGACACGGGGTTCACGCCCGGCGTCAGCATCAGGAGGGACGTGAAGTTGCGCCCCTGGAGCGGCAGCGAGCGAATCACCTTCTCCTCGACGACGGTGCCGAGCTCCGCCGTCGCGGTCTGGAGCAGTTCCGATTGACCGAGGACCTGCACGGCCTCGCTGAGCGCGCCGATTTCGAGCGCCACGTTGCGCGCGATGGTCTCGTTGACGTTCACGGTGAACGGCGCGAGCTTCGCCGTCTTGAATCCCTGCAGCTCGATCGTGACGGTGTAGGTGCCCGGCCGGACGTTCACGAACGTGAAGTAGCCGTGGTCGTTCGTCACGCGGGAGATCTGGATGTTGGTGCCGAGATTGATCAGCGTGACGGTCGCCCCCGGCACGCCGGCGCGGGTCGCATCCGTCACGGTGCCGTCCACCCCCCCCATCGATGTCTGGGCGAGCGCCGTGAGCGGCACCGCCAGCGCCAGGAGAACCCACAAGGCCGTCGGTCTGAGCAAACGCATGGAACCGCTCCTTTCGCAGTCGCCAAGCGGCCGGGCCGCCCCGCTCGATCGAGCCGGGCGCCCTCCGTTTATGAAAACCACACACACCTGTCGCGGCGTTCGGCGGGCGCTCAACGCACGATCGGATCCCCCTCGTACTCGACGACCACCACCGTGGCCATCGGGTCGAGCATGGGCCGCGCCATCGTGAATGTCGTGCGCCCGTTCTCGCTCTTGAGCTCCACAGGCGCGCCGTCCGCGAGCTGGTAGGCGCGCACGACCCGGTTCTTCATCGCGGGAATCTCGAACGGCGCCCGCGGCTCGCTGAAGAACGTGAAATACAGCTTTCCCGGCTTCGCCGTGACGCGCCACTCCGTCTGCGGCAGGAACCGCTTCTGGCCGCGCACGTCCGTCGCGCCCCGCGCGGTGTATTCGCCGAACTCGTCCCCGAAGGGCGAGCGCCCCGCGCCGTAGACGGCTTCCCCGTTCTTCTTCAGCCATCGCCCGACCGTCCGGAGGACGTCCTGGCTGGCCGCCGGGATGATGCCCTCGGACGTGGGCCCCACGTTGAGCAGGTAGTTGCCCCCCTTGCTGACGATGTCCACGAGCTTGAAGGTGATCTGCCCCGGCGACTTCCAGTTCGTGTCGTCGGTGCGATAGCCCCAGGTGTCGTTGATCGTCGCCGGCGTCTCCCACGCCTCGTCGGACGCCGCGGGCGGGACCACGTTGTCCCCCGTCGAGCGGTAGTCCCCTTCCGTTCCGAGACGGCCGTCGATGAGCGTGTTCGGCTGCAGGGTGCGGACGATCGTCGCAAAGCGCTGGCCGCGATCGCCGCCCATCATCCGCGGCGTGTCGAACCAGATCAGGGCGACCGGCCCGTACCCGGTAAGCAGTTCGCGCACCTGCGGCTCCGCCTTGCCGCGCAGGTACTCGTCGTACGGCTTCAGCTCCTTGCCGCCCGCGTCCTGGTCCGGGCCGAAGTCCCACGTGTTGCCCGCGCCGCCCGGCTCGTGCCAGTCCTGGGACTGCGAGTAGTAGAAGCCCAGACGCATGCCGCGCTTCGCGCAGGCGTCCGCCAGCTCCTTCAGCACGTCACGCTTGAAGGGCGTGGCGTCGGCGATGTTGTACCTGCTGGCCGTTGAGCGGAACATCGCGAATCCGTCGTGATGCTTCGACGTGATCACGATGTACTTCATCCCCGCGTCCTGGGCGAGCTGCACCCATTGGTCGGCGTTGAACTTGACGGGGTTGAAGCGGCCGGCGAGCTTCTCGTATTCACGAACGGGAATGCGCGAGCGGTTCATGATCCACTCCCCGAGCCCGAGCGACCGCGTGCCGTTCCACTCCCCCGCGGGAATCGAGTACAGTCCCCAGTGAATGAACAGTCCGTATTTCGCCTCGCGGAACCACGCGAGCCGCTGCGGCTTTGCCGGATCCGGGGCCTTGGGCGCGGGCGCCTGCGCCGACATCGTGAGCAGGGCGACCGGTATTAGCCAAAGGGTGAACGCCAGCGCGCGACGAGGCATGTCTCTCTCCTTCTCGGACGGGGACGCACGGAAAGCGCGGGCTTGTGATACTATCCTTTACCGTTAAAGTCAAGTTACTTTAACGGTAAAGCAAACCGGAGCACACAGGACCGATGGCGCCCACCACCACGATGAAACGGATCGCCGGAGAGCTCGGCGTGTCCATCACGACCGTCTCCAAGGTCCTCAACAACCGCGAGGACATCGGCCACGCCACGCGCGCGCGGGTGCTCGCCAAGGTCGCCGAGCTCGGCTACCAGCCCAACGCGGTCGCCCGCAGTCTCACGCTCCGGCGCACCCACACACTCGGCATCGTCATCCCCGACCTGATGCACTCCTTCTTCGTGGAAATCGTCGCCGGTCTCGAGGCCGCCGTCAGCGCGCGCGGCTACGGCCTGCTGCTCTGCAGCTCGAACGAGAACGCGAAGAAGGAGCGCGCGGAGCTCGACATGCTGCGCCAGCGGCAGGTCGACGGGATCGTGCTGGCGTCGGCGAACGCCTCCGGCAATTCGGACCTGCTCCGCGACTTGACCGGCCTCGGCATCGAGATCGTGATGATCGACCGCGACGATCACACGGACGTGCGCTGCGATCGGGTCCTCACCGACGACGAGATGGTCGGGCGGCTCGCCACGGCCCACCTCGCCGCGCAGGGCCGGCGCGCGATTGCGCATATCACCGGCCCCTCGATCGTGCACGCCAAGCGCCGGGCCGACGGATACCGCGCCGCGTTGAAGGACGCCGGCATCGCCCTGCGCCCCCATTGGATGGTGAAGGGCGGCTTCATGGAATCGGACGGCTACCGCGGGATGAAGAAGCTGCTCGCCGTCACGCCGCGCGTCGACGCCGTCTTCGCGAGCAACGACCCGGCAGCCATCGGCGCGATGAAAGCGATCTGGGAAGCGGGCCTCCGGGTGCCCGAAAACATCGCCGTGGTCGGCGCCGGGGACATCGCGCTGGGCGACCTGTTGAGGGTGCCGCTGACCACCGTGGGCTGGTCGCGCGAGGACCAGGGCCGGCGCGCCGCGGAGCTGATGCTCGAGCGGCTCGACGGCGGGGCCGCGGCCAAGGGGCGGTTCCAGCGCGTGGTGATCCCGCCGTACCTCGTCGTGCGGCGGTCGAGCGGCGGAGCGGCCTGATCCCGACCCGAGTCGAGGTGCGCGAGTGAGAATCGTGGCACTGGTGTTGCCGGCGGCGTTGCTCGCTGCCGCGTCCCCAATCGATCTGCCGCGCGAACGCGCGCGCGTCCTGCGCGCCGCCGATCGGTATCTCGCCGAGCGGCCGATAACCGTCACAGCCTCGCGTTCCCCGCGCAGCGCGGGCGGCCTGCACGACTTCTTTTCCGAGGGGGATTACTGGTGGCCCGATCCTGACAATCCCGGCGGTCCATACATACAGCGCGACGGGATGTCGAACCCGGCCAACTTCGCCGATCATCGGCGCGCGCTGATGCGGCTATCGGTGCAGGTGCCGGCGCTCGTCGCCGCGTGGCAGCTCACCCGGAAGGCGCCCTACGCGGCCCGCGCCGCCGATCACCTGCGCGCCTGGTTCATCACGCCGGACACCCGCATGACCCCGAACCTGCAGTTCGCGCAGGCGATCCACGGCCGCGTCACGGGCCGCGGCACCGGGATCATCGACACGATTCACCTCGTGGAAGTCGCGCGCGCCGTGGAGCGCCTCGAGGGCGCGCCGGGGTGGACCGCCGAGGACGATCGCGGTGTCCGCCGCTGGTTCGCGGAGTATCTCGACTGGATCACGACGCATTCGTACGGGATCTCCGAGCGCGACGCGAAGAACAACCATGCGACCTGCTGGGTGATGCAGGTCGCCGCGTTCGCGCGGCTCACGAACAACGCCGGCCTGCTCGCCGACGCACGCCGGCGGTTCACCGCAATCATCGTTCCGAACCAGATGGCGGCCGACGGCAGCTTCCCAGAGGAGCTGCGCCGCACGAAGCCGTACGGCTACTCCCTGTTCAACCTCGAGGCCATGGCGACCGTTTGTCAAATCCTGTCCACGCGGGCCGACAGCCTCTGGACCTTCGAGTTGCCCGACGGCCGGGGCATGCGGCGCGCGATGGCGTTCATGGCCCCGTTCATCAGGGACAAACACGCGTGGCCGCATCCTCCCGATGTGATGTACGACCGGGACTGGCCCATGCGGCAGGAGAGCCTGCTCTTTGCCGGCATCGCGCTCGGCCGTCCGGACTATGTCCAGCTCTGGGAAGGGCTGCCGGCGGACTCGAGCGTCGAAGAAGTGGTCCGCAACTATTTCGTCCGCCAGCCGCTGCTGTGGATCGATGCGACACAGGAGAACGCGGGAGTCCCACATCCATGATGGACGGACTGAACGCGCATCCGCACGTGCGGTGGAATCCGCTCACGGCCACCTGGGTGCAGGTGTCCCCGCAGCGAACCGAACGCCCGTGGCAGGGGGCCGTCGAGGCCGCGGTTGCCGAGGAGGTGCCCTCGCACGACCCCGCCTGCTACCTGTGCCCGGGCGTGCGGCGCGCCAACGGCGAGACGAATCCGCGCTACGACTCGACATTCGTCTTCGACAACGACTTTCCCGCCCTCCGTGCTTCCACGCCGGCCGCCGAGTACGGCGACGACCCCCTGCTCCTCGCGCGCACGGAGCCTGGCGTGTGCCGCGTCATCTGCTTCACCCCGCGCCACGATCTCACCATGTCCCGCCTGGACGTGCCGGCGCTCGGCCGCGTGGTCGACACGTGGGCCGAGCAGACCACCGCCCTCGGGCGCCTGCCGCACGTCTGGTACGTGCAGATCTTCGAGAACCGGGGAGCCCAGATGGGCGCGAGCAATCCCCATCCGCACTGCCAAGTGTGGGCGCCGGCGAGCGTCCCGAATGAGCCCGCGCGCGAGCAGGCCTCGCTCCTCGCGTACAAAGCCGCGGGGCACGCATGCCTGCTCTGCGATTACCTCGCGCGCGAGACGCGCACGAACGAGCGACTCGTCGCCGCCAACGATGCCTTTGCCGCGATCGTGCCGTTCTGGGCGATCTGGCCGTTCGAGCTCCTCGTCATCCCGAAGCGCCACGTCCAGGCACTCGACGCGCTGCGTGACGACGAGCGGCGCGCGCTCGCCGACATTCTGAAGCGCGTGACGACGCGGTACGACAACCTGTTCGAGACGCCGTTTCCGTATTCGATGGGGTTCCATCAACGCCCATCCGACGGTGGCCCGCACGACGAGTGGCACCTGCACACGCACTTCTATCCGCCGCTCCTGCGATCGGCGACGGTCCGCAAGTTCATGGTCGGCTACGAGCTCTTGGGTACCCCGCAGCGTGATATCACCCCCGAGGATGCCGCGGCGCGCCTTCGCGCCGTGCGAGAGGAGCATTACCGTGATCGACCCGACCTCGCCGCGACGCGACGCTGACGGAACCCGCGCAGGGACCGCAGATCTCGGGCTGTCCCGCCGCGAATGGCTGGCGGGTGTCGTCGCCATGCCGCTGGCCGCCGCACTGCAGCAGCCGGTCCCCGCGCCGCTGCCGCGCCTGGACCAGATCCGGAAAGCCCCGTACCGTCTGGTGCCCACCTCCCCCGGCATGGACGCGCGTCTCCTGGCACGGGTCGCGCTCGAGCGGGAGTGGACCGGCAATCGCTGCCGCTCGCGCGTGACAAACCGCTCGGGCGCGCCTGTTGCGCTCGCCGGGATCGTCCTGTTCGGTCTCGACCTGGCGCTTCCGGAGTCCACCCACCTGTACGGCGAGGGCTTCCAGATGCTCTCGCAGACCGGGGGGACGCTGGGCGCGCCGAAGGATCTCGGGTCGTACACGGACGTGAAGCATTACAAGCTGCCGTCGCCCGAGGACACGCGGAGCTTCTACGGTCTGCTCACGCTGTCGCCGCCGGGCGGTGCCGCCTGGGCGCTGGCGTTCACGTCATGCCGGCGCTTCAGCGGCGCGTTCCGCCTCCGGCCGCCCGCGGGCCTCGAGGTCATCGTCGACACCGAAGGGTTGACCCTGCCGGCGGGCGAGTCGTGGGAACTCGAGGAGTTCTGGATCGCCAGCGGCCGCGACTCCGGCGCGCTGCTCTCGGCCGCCGCCGCGCGCGTCGGCGAGAACCACCCGCGGCTCGTCTCGGCGGCTCCGCCGACCGGCTGGTGTTCGTGGTACTGCTTCGGCCCGCGCGTGACCGCGAAGCAAGTGCTCGACAACCTGGACGCGATTTCAACGAAGATCCCGGGGCTTGCCTACGTGCAGATCGACGACGGGTATCAGCCGGCGATGGGCGACTGGCTCGAGACGGGCGCGGCGTTCGGTGGCGACGTGCGCCGTGTGCTCGACGACATCCGCAAACGCGGGTTTCAGCCGGCCATCTGGGTGGCACCCTTCGTCGCCGAGGCAGCCTCGCACGTCTTTCAGCAGCATCCCGGCTGGTTCGTGAAGAACGCGGACGGAGCGCCGCTCCGGTCCGACACGGTGACGTTCGGCGGCTGGCGCCACGGGCCGTGGTACGTCCTCGACGGCACCCACCCGGAGGTCCAGGCACACTTCGAGCGCGTCTTCGACACCATGCGCCGCGAGTGGGGCTGCACGTACTTCAAGCTGGACGCGAACTTCTGGGGGGCGATCCACGGCGGCCGGTTTCACGATCCGCGCGCGACGCGGATTGAGGCATATCGACGCGGCATGGCCGCGATCCGGCGCGGCGCCGGCGACAGTTTCATCCTCGGCTGCAACCATCCGCTGTGGCCCTCGCTCGGTCTCGTACACGGATCGCGCAGCTCCAACGACATCACGCGCACGTGGGACCGCGTGCGCGCCACGGCGCGCCAGAATCTGCTGCGCAACTGGCAGAACGGGCGGCTGTGGTGGAACGACCCGGACGCCATCGTCCTCAGCGGGAACGACCTGACCGACGACGAGTTCCAGTTCCACGCGTCCGCGGTGTACGCCACCGGGGGCATGCTGTTGTCGGGAGACGATCTCACCACCCTGCCGGAGCATCGCCTCGCGATTCTGAAGAAGCTCGTTCCGCCAACCGGTGTCCCCGCGGTGTTCGAGGACGACAGCCTGCGCGCCGGCACGATCGCGCTCGCCGGACGGCTGACGGTGTGCGCGTTCAACTGGGAGGACACGCCGGCGACGGTGAGCGCCGCGCTGCCGCGCGTGTCGGACGTCGTGGACTTCTGGACGGGTGAGCCGGTCGCACGCGCGGTGTCGCGCGTCACGCTGGAGAAGATGCCGCCGCACTCCGCGCGGCTGCTGGAGTGCCGCAATGCCTGACCGGCTCGACGCTCCGCGGCGCCACGTCGCGCTCACCGCGTTCGCCGCCCTCTTCGCGATCGTCGGCCTCGCGCTGTACGGGCTGCCGCTGTACTACGACTTCATGGTCACGGAGTTCGGCTGGTCGCGGACGCAGGTGACGTCCGGCAACGCGCTGAGCAAGCTGGTCGTCGGGCCGCTGTTCGGGTTCCTCGCCGGCTGGATCGTGGATCGGTTCGGACCGCGGCGCCTGATGATGGCCGGCATCGTGATGGCGGGCGGCGCGCTCGTCGGTCTCGCGCACATGACGGCGCTCTGGATGTTCTATTCGTTCTACCTCCTCAATGCGCTCGGCTATGTGTGCGGCGGACCGCTGCCCAACCAGGTGCTCCTCTCTCGGTGGTTCACGACCGGGCGCGGCAAAGCCATGGGGTTTGCGTACCTGGGCATCGGGATCGGCGGTGCGCTCGTGCCGCTCATCACGGCGCGGCTGCTGCCCTCCCTTGGCTGGCGCGACGCGCTCCAGGTGCTCGGCATCCTGATCGTTCTCATCGCCTTGCCCCTGGCGTATTTCATCCGGGAGTCGCCGGAGGAGACACCGGCGGTGACCGCGCGGCCGGCGCCCGTCGCCCCAATCGGCGGTCTGTTCCGCATGCCGGCGTTCTATCTGCTGGCCATCGGCAGCATGTGCTCGATCGGCGCGGTCGGCGGGACCAACCAGCACTTGAAGCTGTACCTGAGCCTGGACCTGCACCTGACGCAGCGCGACGCGCTGGGGATCGCCTCCATCGTGCTGACGTGCAGCATTGCCGGACGGCTGTTCATGGGATGGCTCGCCGATCACCTCCCGAAGAAACAGGTGATGCTGATCATCTACCTGCTGATCGCCTCGTCGATCCCGCTGTTGTTCCTGGGCGCGTCGCGCCCGGCGCTCTACGCCTTCTCGATCGTCTTCGGGCTTGGCCTCGGAGGCGAGTACTTGATCATCCCGCTGATCGCCGCCGAGTTGTTTGGCGTGCGGGTGCTTGGCCGGTTGCTCGGCGTGATTCTCACCGCGGACGGCGTCGCCGAGGCCACCTCGCCGATGTTCATCGGGTATCTGCGCGATGTGACCGGCAGCTACCGCGGCGGCTTCGTGCTGCTGATGGTCATCGCGCTCGCCGGCGCCGCCGCGGTGGCCGCTCTTCCACGGTCCGCGGCAGCGCGCCTGGAGTCCACACATGTCTGACACGTCCCGACGTCGGTTCCTCGCCGGTCTCGGCGCGCTCGGCGCCACGGCGCTCGGCGGCGCGCAGGCGGCCCCGTCTTCGGCGCCGGCCCCGTCGCGCATGAAGATCGGTTACGCGGCCATCACGTGGGGCGGCCGCGATGACGAAGCGATTGACGACATTGCCGCCGTCGGGTTCAAGGCGATTCAACTTCGTGCCAGCGTGCTGAACGCTTACGCCGGACGCCCCGCCGCCTTGCGCCGGCGGCTACGCGATCGGCACCTCACATTCGCCGTGCTGTCGAGCGGCAACCTGCGGGTCGATCCGGCCGAGGCGAAGACCGAGATCGAGCTGCACACCGCGCACGCCGCATTCGTGCGTGATGCCGGCGGACTGTTCCTGCAGGTGATCGATGAAAAGCCGAAAGGCCGCGCGACCGAACCGGACGACTACGCGCGGCTCGGGCACCTGCTGACGGAGGTCGGCCGGCGGACAGCCGCGATCGGCGTCCCGCTCGTTTACCATCCGCACATGAACAGCCTGAGCGAGACGCCCGGCGCGCTGGAGACAATTCTGGCGGCGGCGGATCCGGCTGCCGTGTCACTCATCTTCGACATCGCGCATTACCAGCAGGGCGGCGGCGATCCGATCGCCGCCATTCGACGCCATGCGAAACGCATGCGCGCCGTGCATCTCAAGAACGTCGAGCCGACCGCTGCCGCGCCCGGCTACCGGTGGACGCCCCTCGATCGCGGGCGCGTGGATGTCGCCGGCTGCGTGACGGCGCTGACGGGCGGCGGTTTCGCGGGATGGGGAATCGTGGAGCTCGATCGCGTCTCCGATCCGGCGACGACGCCGAAAGCAGCCGCGGTTGCGAACCGCGACTTTCTCACGAAGCGCCTGCATTTGGCTTTGTAGTTCGATGTCCCCCTGTCCCGCTGCACGCGCTGACGGCTTTCTTGCAGCACGGAGCGCGGCCGGGCCACGTCGATGCGTGACAGCCGTGGAGGTTGGGCATTGGGAGTTGGAAGTCGGGATTTTGAAGTTTGGCGTTTGGCGTTTGGCGTTGTCAGAAGGGGAGATGTGAATGGACCGACTGTCCCCCGCGCAGCAGTGGTCGCTCGTCGCGCTTCGAACGATTGTCGGATGGCATTTCCTGTATGAGGGGTTCTACAAGCTGGCGCTGCCAGGATGGGCGCGGAGCACCGGCCGCCCGATCGTCGACTGGACGTCCAGCGGCTATCTCGCGACGGCGACCGGTCCGCTGGGACCAGCGTTCCACCGGCTGGCCCAGTCGCCTGGCCTGATGCACGCGGTCGATATCATGGTGCCGGTCGGCCTCGCGCTCGTCGGCCTGTCGCTCATGCTGGGCCTCCTCACGCAGATCGGCTGCGGCGGAGCGATCGCGTTCCTCACGCTGTTTTACGTGTCCGCGCCTCCGTTTTCCGGTCTCCCGCAAACGGGCGCCGAGGGCGCGTACCTGCTCGTCAACAAGAACCTCGTGGAGCTGGCCGCCGTCGTGGTGGTGATGACATTCAGGACGGGCTCCATCGCGGGGCTCGATCTGCTGTGGGCCGGCATGCGACGGCAGCAGCCGGCGCCATCCGCCGCGGCGTCTCAGTTGTCCGGCGCTACGAGGTAAAGATCCCGGCCGGCGTGATCGACGACGAGCGTGTCCGGGTCCGCCTCCAGCGCCGCCAGGTCGACGCCGTGCGGATCCAGGTACCCCAGGTTGACCCGCCGGCATGTGTCCTCCGGCAGGCGTGAGGCGAGCGTGATCCGGAAGCGCGGCGCGATCCGCCCATCGTCGGCGCGGTGGCTCCCGTACGCGACGTGGGCGAGATGCGCGGCCACGCAGAGATTCGCGCGGAGCTCGTCGGAGCCCTCGACCATTTCGCGAACCCGCTCGAGTGGCGCGTACCCATAGCGCTCGATCAAGGTCCCATGCGTCGCCGAGATCGCGCTCAGGTGCGGCGCGTGCACGATCAACTCGCCTCCTGGTTCGATGACGGCGCCCAGCTTGTAGCTCGCCTTCCCGCCGACCCACAACTCGTCATAGTGCGTGTCGAGGAGCGCGACGACGCGGCGATACCGGCGTCCCGTGTAGCGCACGTGCACGTCGCGGCTGACCTCGGCCGCGCGGCGCAGGCTCCCGCGCAGGTCGCCCGTGAACAGCGCGCGCGTGACGAGCCGGTCGTCCTGCCGTGTCGTCACCGACGTGAGCGCGATCACGGGCACCGTGATATGTGCCGCGGCCGCTTCGATGAGCCGGCGCGTCGGCGTCTCGACCCGGCCGATGACCTGCTCGATCGTCGCGAGCGCGCCAAGCCAGTGGGTGACGTGCGTGAGCTCCGGTCCGGCGACGCCCGGGAAGAAATACTTCGCCCCTCCGGCGAAGCCCGCGACCTCGTGCGGCACCGTTGCGCCGAGCACGAGGACGAGATCGTACTGCCGCGGATTGACGTGCGCGTTCAGACGGACGGGCACCGCGTCACGCATCAAACCACCGGACAACGACGCCACCTCTTCGCCGGAGAGCGTCCCGATTTCCGCGAGCTCGGAGGGCCGATCCCAATGGTGATCGAAGATGTCGCCGAGCAGCGGGATGTCTGCCGTGCCCCCTCCGATCTTGTCGTGCTTGTCGGCCTGTCCCATCGCGGCGTGCGTGCCCTGCGCGACGAGGGCGTCGAGACGGGCTGCGCGCCGGCGCGCCAGGGTCTGTGACACCAGGGGGAACAACTCGGGCGTGTTGTCGTCGCGCGTGCGATCGGAGATCACGGCGAGCACGCGCGCGCCGCGCGGCACCGCCCCCAGCGCGCCGTCCACCAGGACGCGAAGATCGGCCGTCGACAGCGTCGTCTGCGCGCCGCCCCGGCCGTCCACGCGGGAGGATGAGTGGGTGGTCATCGCGTCAGGGTGCCCGCCCGCAATCATAGCCGCTGGGTCTTCACCACGGAAGGACACGGACGCACACCGGATGTGCTGGTCGTCGCCGAGGTCGCAGCGACCGCCGTCCTGCGTGCGGGCGCGTCGCTGCTTCTGCGCAGCTTCTGGCGCCTTCAACACGTCGATCCGGGACTCGACGCCGACCGCGTGCTGATGGCGCGGCTGTCGCTGCCGGGTACGCGGTATCCCACGGCGGCGAAGTCGGCGAAGTTCTTCCGGACGCTGATCGATCGCCTCGACGGGTCACCGGAGGTCGAAACGGCCGCGGCGACGTCGTGCGTGCCGGTGGGGGGCGGAGGATTCGGACTCGGGCGGTCGTTTCTGGCGGAGGGACGGCCGGAGCCGCCGGCGGGCTCGGCCGTGTCGGCGCAGTGGACTGTCGTCACGCCCGATTACTTCCGGACGATCGGGGTCCCGTTTCCAAAGGCACTGCAATAACTTACGATGATTGTCGATTTCCGCCCGCCTTGTTCGTCTCTAGTATGAAAGGAGAGCAACCCTGATGTCCCAATTCATGCTGCTGCTCTACGACAACCCGGCCGACTGGCAGACGATCAGCCCGGAGGAGATGCAGAAGGCGATCGAGAAGTACATGGCCTGGACGAAGAAGCCGTTCAACATCGACAGCAAGCGGCTGGCCGGAGACGCCGGCCGCGTCATGCCGTGGATCCCGCGTCGGTCGACTGGCCTCTCATTCTGACGCTCTACGACCAGCTTCATTCGCTCAATCCCTCGCCCGTCGTCGCGCTCAATCGCGCTGTCGCGCTGGCGAAGGTCCGCGGGCCGGCTGAAGGACTCGCCGCACTCGCGTCGCTGGATCGGGATCCCCGGCTGCGCCGGTATCACCTGCTGCTGGCGGTCCGCGGCGACCTGCTCCTGGATCTCGGGCGGCCATCGGAGGCCGCCACCGCGTTTCGGTCGGCCCTGGCGTGCACCTGTACGGAGCCGGAGCGCAGATTCCTCGCTCGGAAACTGGCGATGTGCGGCGGCCCCGATTGAATCACGGACGGACGGCGGACAGGTTGACGCCTTGAACGCCGTACCGGCGCGCCGTCCGCTCTTTCGACGTGCCGGCGAAGCAGTCGAAGCGCGCGGTGATCGCGACCCGGTCGAAGCCCGCGTCCCGGAAAGCCGCAACGAGCTCTGCTTCCAGCAGAGCGCCGGCGATTCAACCGGTCCAGAGATCGATGTCGCGCAGCGCGCTGTCGGGCAGCAGCTCCCCGATAGTGATGTCGGCAATCTGCACGCGTCCGCCGGGCTTGAGGACGCGGGCCATCTCGGCGATCGCCCGCGCCTTCTCCGGCACCAGGTTCAGGACGCCGTTGGAGATCACGACGTCAACGCTGCGATCGTCTACCGGCAGACGCGTCGCGTCCCCCGCCCGAACGTCCACGTGGCGCAGCCCGCAGGCGGCGGCGCCGTCAGCGGCGCGCCGGCGCATCGCCTCGGTCATGTCCACGCCGATCGCACGGCCTCGCGGACCGGTTCGGCGCGCAGCCAGCAGCAGGTCCGTGCCCGCGCCGCAGCCGACGTCAACGACCACTGCGCCGGAAGGAATGGGATCGCCGGCGTGAGGGTTCCCGACGCCCGCGAAGCTCGCGGTCACAGCCAGCGGCAGCGCCGCGAGCTCATGAGGGTCGTAACCAAGGACCGCGGCCGCGTAGGCCGGCCCGCGGTGGAAATGGAAGTCACCCGCGGGCGAAGCCGCCAGCCGCGAGTAGATCGTCTGGATCTCCGAGCGCACGCCGGCAACATCGAAATCGACTGGACAGGTGACTCCCATTGTGGTGACCTCCGTGCGGATTAGTTCGTCGACGCCTTCACGATGTCCTTCTTGGTGCTTCCGACGATCGCGATGAGCTCCGCCTGCTCCTTGGCCGGAACCTTGAACTTGTCGAGTGTCTTGCGGAAGTCGGCCACCATCGCCTCCCACTGCCGCTCGGTGATGTTCAGGTGCTGGTGCGATTCCTTCATCGGCCGGCCGGTGTACTTGCACGGGCCGCCCGTCACCTCGCAGACGAGCGCCGTGACATGGAACTTCAAACCGGCCTTCGGGACGCGGCCACGCGCCTCCTTGATTGCCGGGTTCGCGTTGAGCGTGTCGTCGACCAGCAGCCGCTCGATGAAATCGTCCACGACGGTGGCGATGTTGTATACGCCGCCGAGCCGGTTGTAGAGCGGCTTCGGGTTGTCCTGGGCCGTTGCCAGGCCGGGTACGAGGGCAACCGCCATCGCCGCCAGTACTGCAGTCATTCCCCATCGCGTCATCCGAGTCATCCTGCTCTCCTCCCTGGAAAGTTGGAACGCCGTCGGATCACCTACGAACGACTCCGTCGATCGGATTGCGTGCGGGCACGCCGTGAGAGCTTGCAGGCCTGAATCTAAGGCTGGCCAAGTCATTCGTCCAATGAAATGATCGAATGCGTCTGATAACATCAGTGAATGGAACTTCGTCAGCTGCGGACGTTCGTCGCGGTCGCGGAGCTGCGGCATTTCTCGAGGGCCGCGGGCCTGTGCAACCTGTCGCAGCCGGCCGTCTCCCACCAGATTGCGCTGCTCGAGGAAGAAATCGGGGCCAGGCTGCTCAACCGTGCGGCGCGGCGCGTGTCGCTCACGGTTGCCGGCGAGGTCTTTCTGGAGGAGTGCCGGCGCATTCTCGCCGCCGTCGGCCGCGCCCACGAGCGCATGCAGGAGGTGGCGCGCGGCGCAATCGGCCGCATTCGACTCGGCGCGACCGCCACGCCCGGGCTGTACCTGCTTCCGCCGCTGCTGGCACGATACCGGAGCGAGCATGAGAGTTACGACCTGCACTTCGAGATCGGGCCCGTTCATACGATCGCCGAGCGCGTCGCGCGCAACGATCTCGACATGGCGGTGGTCGCAGGGGCGCTGCCGTCGGGCGACCTTCGGTCGCGCGTCATTGCGCAGGACCAGCTCGTCGTCGTCGCCGGTCCCGATTCGCTCCTTGCGCGCGCCCGCGCGGTCAAGCCGGGTCAACTGAAGGACGAAACGTGGCTGGTGCGCGAGGAAGGGTCCGACACCCGCCGCCAGCTGTCGCGCTGGTGGCATCGCCACCGGCTCGCGCCATCACGAACGATGACGTTCGATCATCCGGATGCAATCAAGCGCGCGGTGATGGCGGGCCTTGGCGTAGGGATGGTGTCGCGGCGCACGGCGGCGGACGAGATCGGCAGCGGCCGCCTGGCGGAGCTCCGGATCAGGACCGGGCTCCCGGTCCGCGGCGTCTTCGTCGTGGACCATCCGCAGAAACACCACGGCGCCGCATGCCGCGCGATGCTGCAACTGTTCGACAGCACGTTGTCCGGATCGCCGGCCGCCTCCAGGCCTCGCGCGCCTCATCGATAGCGCACGTCGCGCGCTTATCCGGCGGCTGCGGTTATGTACTGCTCGAGCTTGCCGTCCGGCATCGTAAACGTCCAGAGCCGCAGCGTCTTCTGCGCGAAGCGGACCCTGAAGCTGCGGAGCGTCATGCCGCCGCGCAGGCTCTGCGACTGCTGCACGACGTCCTGCCGTCTGTGCCAGAGGGCCGAGGCTCGAGGTTTCATTTGACACGCGTCGGCGGAGCTCGGCCGTTCTAGCTGGCGCCGCTGAATCGCGCCACCTGATTCCTGACAGGCCTGACCGTTCGAAGATATGCGTAGATCGCGCCGAGGTCCTCGTCAGTCATTCCCGCAAACATCGTCCACGGCATGATGGTATTGAGGCGCCGGTCCCTCGGGAGAAGCCGCCGTGTTCCCGCCGAAGTCGGGTCACGAAAGCGTGCGACAAAAAACGCGCGGGGCCAATCTCCAATGCCGGTGTCGGAATCTGGAGTGATGTTGGCGGACTGAACGCGGCCCGCCCGTGGAACGTCGAAGGCGGCTCCGCCGGCGTATTCCATCCCCTGGATCGGCTTGCCGCGTTCGGAGCGGGTGTGACACGCGGAACAACCCGCTATCGTGGTCAGATACCGGCCGTACGCGACGGGGCTGCTGCGATCCGGCGGCGGTCGGGGCACAAACGGTTCTGGAAGCGTTCGGACCAGCACGTTCATGGGAAAATCGAGTTGGGACGGGCGGATCTCACGGGCGACCGGTGTGAGCGTCCTGATGTACGCGACGATGGCCTCGGCGTCGGTTTCCGAGAGCGCGCGATAGCGTGGATACGGCATGACGGGAAACATCGCTCTTCCACGGCGCGTGACGCCGCCGGTGATCGCCCTGAGGATCTCGCCATCGCTCCATTGGCTGAGACCCGCCGGCGTGATGTTGGCCGCGTAGAATGTGCCCGGGAGCCCGAGTTCTTTGCCGAACCGTTGCCCTCCAGCCCCTTCCGTTCCAGGCACGATCGGCCCTGAGAACGCGTCCCAGTCGCGCGTGGAATGGCAGTCCATGCATACCGCGACGTGGTTGGCAAGATACCGGCCTCGCTCGATGAGCGCGGCGGTGACGTGGATGAGGACAGGGTTAGGGGAAGCGACCCTCGGGTAGCGGAGGAGGAACCACGCCACCCCTCCTCCCGCGCCGACGGTCAGCGCGATGAAGAGCCCGCTCAGCGTTCGCAGGAGCAGTCCAGAGTACCGCCCATCCATCGCGAGAGCCTTCATGCCTGACGAAGTCTCAGGGCGTCTCCCGGCCCAAGGACTGGCAGTACGCCACCAGGTAGTCGATCTGCTGTTGGCTGAGACTGCGTCCCCACGGCGGCGACAGCGGCGATCGTCCGACCGCCGCGCTGCCTTCCGCGATCACGCGTCTCGTCAGCGCGGGATCCTGCGACATCCGGGAAACGGTCATGTCCGGCGGCGGCGGGTTCAGGTTCGACGCGTTCTGGCCGTCGCCTCGCGCGTCGTCTCCATGACACGTCGCGCAGTAGTGAACGAAGAGCCGCCGCCCCTGGCTCTCGACGTACGTCAACTTCCCTTCGCGCTCTTCGGCACGAATCGCATCGAGCATCGGGTCGCCGGGCTGCGGCCGTGGGCCGCTTCTGCACGCGGCCGACGTCATGAGCGCCAGCACCGTGACGGCCGAGGCGTGCCAGGCGCGCCCGGTCATGGTGTCTTGCCTCCGCGCGCCTTCGCGGCGTCGCTCCGACCCAGACTGGTGAGGTACGCCGTGAGCGCCCGCGCGTCCGCGCCCGAGAGTCCGTAATCGGGCTGCAGCGTACCCGGCTTGTATGTCTGCGGCGTCGAGAGCCATGCCGCAATCCACCCCGGCTTCAGCCGCGCGCCGGTCGTGGACAGTTCCGGTCCCACGTAGCCGCCTTTCGTCCCGAGCTGGTGGCACGCCTGACACCCGAGTTGCCCGTAGAGCTCCTGCCCGCGCCGCGCTTCGGCGGAGGTGAACTTCGTGTCGTACCGGTCGAAGCGGTCATCGAGGAAGACCATCGAAACGTAGTCGGCGATCGTCTTCGCTTCGTCGGGCGACAGATGGAAAACAGGCATGCGAGCTTCGACGCTGACGCGTACGGCCCCTGGATTGAGCAGGTAGTTCGCGAGGTAGTCGCGCTGGAGCTGACTGCCAATCCGATCGAGGGGCACGGTCGACAGGTCGCCTCCGAATCCGCCGACGGTGTGGCAGCTCAGGCACCGGTACCGCATGACCAGTTCACCAAACTTGCCGCCGGGCCGATACGGCACGAGCGCCGGACGACCAACAACGTAGGACGCCGGCAGATCGGATTTCCTGATACTGGCGAGCGCCAATGTGATCCTGGCAGCGTCGGCCGGCGAGAAACCGAATGTCGGCATCCCTGAAGGCTGACCCAGCGTGTCGGGCAACAATACTTTCAGAAAGATGTAATTGTCGGTGGTGTGCCGGACGGTGCTACCGCCGTACGGCAACTCGTCCGGATCGCGGTCGGCGATGCCCGCCAGGCTGGGACCGATGCGTCCGGTCTCTTTGATGGCCGCAAGACGGTGGCAGCTCGAACAGCCGCGACGCTCGAAGACAGCGCGGCCGGCCGCCAGCAGGCGCGCGTCCTGATACGTGACCGGCGGCGGCTCTGCGCCGGTGTCGGCCGAGCTGTACTGCTCGAGCAGGAACGCTGTGAGATCCCGCCATTGAGCATCGTTCAGACGGTATTGCAGCATCGGCGTGTCCGCCTGAACACGATGCGGATCCTTCAGGTAGCTGAAGAGCCAGTCGCGCCGCACCTTGTCCCCGATGTTCGTCAATTCCGGGCCCATCGTGCCGCCGCGACCGTTGACAGCGTGGCAACTCACGCACCGGAGCTCGCCGAACAACGCCCGCCCGTTCGCTGTGTCCGCGTTCTTCCAATCGACCCCTGTGCTGTCGAGCGGCACCTGCATCCGCTGCGAAAGCAGAAAGCCCTGCAGGCTCCCAATCTCGTCGGGAGACAGGCGGAAGTTGCCCATCTTGGACTGCGCGAGATAGCTCTTGGGGTCCTTCAGCCAGGACGCCAGCCAGGCGGGCCGGACCTTGTACCCGACGCTGTCGAGCGCAGGTCCTCTGAAAGTCATCCCTTCAAAGCCCGGAATCTCGTGGCAACCGAAACAGCCCGACTCGGCGATCAGGCGTCGGCCTTCGGCGAGACGGGGGGCGTCGGTCGGGTCGAGCGCGCGGTGGCAGGTCCCGCAGTTCGCTTCGATGGTCTCGAGCGGGCGCATCGGCCGCGTGACGAACGGCTGCGGCCGATGTGCCGCGGCGGCATAGTCGGTCGCCTGCCCCTGCCCGTCGTGGCAGGGTGTGCAGCCGAATCGACCGGTTGGATGCGTCGCCAGCCAGGTGCCGGGGTGCGTCGCGAATGGGGCCGGCGCGCCCGCGAACGCGGGATCGTCGATCCCGAGGTGGCACGTTTCGCAGCGATCGATCCGCCCGAGGTCTGGCAGCCAGACCTGGCGCAGGCCGCCAACGCTGGCCGCCTCCGCGAGCTGGTGGGGGTTCTTGACGTCGCCTTCGAGTTGCCGGAAGCGGGCCTGCGTCGTCCGCCACTCCGCCGCCTCTTCGTGAAACAGCACCCACGAAAAGATCAGCAGGAACGTGATGCCGAGCCCCGCGAACAGGAGATGCAACCGGAGCGGCGCGATATTCCTTACTTCCATGGCCACACCCACGCCCAGTTCGGTCCGCGGAAGAACGTGCCGATGACGATCAGTCCCACGAAAGCGGCCGCGACTGCGGTGAAGATCGTGTTCGCGATACGACGTTCGGGCGCGAACCACCGGCCGGAGCCAGACGTGCCGCGGTCGAGGTAGGGCAAGATCAGCAGGGCCAGCGCGAGGAGCGTGGGAACGACCACGCCGCCCACCAGCGCCGAGTAGCTCACCAGCTCCTGCAGCCCGAGGAAGTACCACGGCGCCTTGGCCGGGTTCGGCGTGCGCGTCGGGTCCGCCATTTCCTCGAGCGGGGCCATGAACACCAGCGAGACGACGTGGAGCACGACGATCACCGCCAGGGCAATCAGCAGCTCCCGGTACAGCAGGTGAGGCCAGGCGAACACTTCATCGTTGGGGTCGCGCGCCTCAACGGAGGCTTGCGGCCGTTTGCTGATGGCCATGAGTCCATAGGTCTTGGTGGACGCCGGGAAGACGCCGGCCAGCTCCTCGGTGGGCGACGCGTGGTTCTCGGCGCCGCTCAATCCGTCCTTGCGCACGCGCCACACATGCAGCGAAATGAGCAACAGCATCGCCAGCGGCAGCATCACGCAGTGCAGGACGTAGAAACGCAGCAGCGTCGTCGCGCCAATCACGTGTCCGCCGAGCAACAGGAACTTCACCTGATCGCCGACGACCGGCGCATACGCCGCGATGTTGGTGCCGACCGTGATGGCCCAGAACGCCAGCTGATCCCACGGCAGCAGGTATCCCGTGAACGACAAGCCCAACGTAAGCAGCAGCAACAGCACACCGACGACCCAATTGAACTCACGCGGCCGTTTGTACGAGCCGGTCCAGAACACCCGGCACATGTGCAGAAAGACGACCCCGACCATGGCGTGGGCCGACCAGCGATGGATGTTGCGAAGCACGATCCCGAACGTGACGACGAACTGCAGATCCTTCATGCTCCGGTACGCTTCGGCCGGGTACGGCACGTAGTAGAACATCAGCGCCAGCCCCGTCACGGAGAGGACGACGAAGAGGATCGCCGAGATGAGTCCCAGCGCGAACGTGTAGGTCGGCTTGAGCACGTGGCGGCTGACCCGCGCCGGGTGGATGTGCAGGAACAGGCTTGAGATCATCGCCGCGGCGCGATCCTTGTCCGTCGCGGGCCAGCCGACGCGGCAGACGGAGCGGCGCACGCCGTCGAACCACGTCAGCGTCCGGGTCCAGATCGTCTGGCTCACACGCGTCTCCTCAAGCCCGCAGCCGGAACTCGGGACTCACTGGCTGATCGAGGTCGACCACGAGCTGCGCGCGCGGGGAAAGGCTGAGCGCGTACCACGCCAGCGCCTTGGGCGCCGGTCCATGGACGACCTGACCGTTCTCGTCGAACTGGCTGCCGTGGCAGGGGCACTCGAACCCGCGCCCGATGTGCTTCACGTTGCAGCCCAGATGCGTGCACACCGACGAGATGGCATAGAAGCCGTCGGCGCTATTGAACACGTACAGCCGCCGGTCCGGCAGGAACGTGCCAGACCCGGGAGGGAAATCCGACGCCGGCCCGACCGCGAACCGGCGCGACGGCTCGTACAGCACGTTCGGCACCAGGAATCGAAAGGTCGCCGCGAGGAAGCCCACCGTCGCGGCGCCGAGGCCGAGGCCCCCGAGGGCGAACAGGCTGCGCCGCACGGGATCCGGCAACCCGGACGGCGGGACCCGATCATTCGTCATGGCCGCACCTCGTTCATGTCTTCGTGATACAGCCCGAGAGCGGTCTGCGGCGATTCGTCGATTTCGAGTGCTTCCATCGTGATCGCGCCGGTCGGGCACCGCTCGGCGCACAGGCCGCACCGGATGCACCGTGCTTCGTCTTTGACGATCGCGCCGGCCTCGGCGCCGACGTCGAGCGCGTCGCTCACGGCGTCGATGGCGGCCGACGAGTGCAGGCGCGACGCCGGCACGAGCGCGAGACAGGCCTCCGGACAGATTTCGACGCAGCCGCTGCAGAGGATGCAGCGCTCGGAATCGAAGATGGTCTCGACGTTGCACCACAGACAACGCGAGGCTTCGAGGCGAGCCTGCTCATCGCTGTAGCCGTCCTCCACTTCGCGAAAGCCGGTGCGGCGCGCGACCGGCACCGTCGGGATCGGCTGGCGCGGGATGCGGTCGTAGCGATCGCCGGCCCGGCGCAGCTCGACCGGGCGGAACCGCGCGCGGACGCGCGGCACGGTGCCACCGCCGAGCGACTCGTGGATGGCCAGCGCCGCGCGCTTGCCGTCCGCTTCGGCCTCGATTACGATCCGCGGCCCGAAGGCGAGATCGCCGCCGCAGTAGACGCCCGGCATGGTCGTCGCGAGCGTCCGGGCATCGACGGCGACCAGCCCGCGCGGCGTGATCTCGATTTCACGGTCGGCGGCCAGGCACTCTGTGTCGGGCTGCTGGCCGACCGCGAGGATAATCGTGTCCGCCTCCGTCCGCTGTTCGCTGCCCCGCACGAACGTCGGGTTGAAGCGGCCGCTCGCGTCGAACAGCGACTCGACTTCGAGCGTCTCGAGGCCCGCGACGCGGCCGTTCTTCGCCAGAATGGCCTTCGGCCCACGGCCCGGCAGGAGCGTGATGCCCTCCTCCTCGGCTTCGCGCACCTCGTCCGGGTGTGCTGGCATCTGGGGACGCGATTCGAGGGACACGAGCTGCACGTGCCGCGCGCCCAGGCGCAGCGCCGTGCGCGCCGCGTCGATGAACGCGTTGTCATAGCCCCAAGTCTGCAGCAGCTGCTCGGCGCCCCCGGGCAGTTGACCGGAGTCGTGCGACGCCGCGTACCGGAGCGCCGTGCGCGCGACGTCGATGGCGACGTTGCCGCCGCCGATGACGAGGACGCGCTCGCCCAGCGCGACTCGATATCCCAGATTCGCGTTGAGCAGGAAATCGACGCCGTTGATGACGCCGTCGAGATCCTTGCCGGGAATGTCCAGGTCGCGACCGCGCGAGGCGCCGAGTGCGAGAAAGACTGCGGCGTACCCGTTGCGGCGCAGATCGCCGACCGTGAAGTCGCGGCCGAGCCGCCACTCCAGCTTCAACTCCACACCGAGCGACAGGATTTGGTCGACCTCCGCGCGAATGAGGTCGCGCGACAGCCGATACTCGGGCACGCCCTGATAGAGCATGCCGCCGACGACCGGTGCCGCCTCGAACAACGTGACGCGGTAGCCGAGCAGCGCCAGATCGTGCGCGCAGCTGAGGCCGGCCGGGCCCGCGCCGACGATCGCCGCGCGCGGGGCACCCTGGGGCCCGCCGACCGCGAGCGGCAATGGTTTGAGAGGCGCAGGCTGATCGCCAAGGGTATTCTCGACGCCGTGGCGCTCGGTCAGCGTCCGCTTGAGCGCGCGAATCGAGATGGGCTGATCGATGACGCCTCGGCGGCAATTCGACTCGCACGGGTGGGCGCAGATGCGGCCGCAGATCGACGCCAACGGGTTTGGCGCGCGCGCGATCCGGTATCCGCGCTCGGTATCCCCTTCGGCGACGGTGCGAACGTAGCCGCCGGCGTTCGTGCGAACCGGACAGGCCGTGCGGCACGGGATCAGGTTGAGGAAGTACCTGAAGTCCGGGACGATCGCCGAGTAGCAGCGGGCGGATGCGTCTCTGCCCGTTCCGTCAGCGCGCAAGGGTGAAATCGACTGTCGCCGGCTTGGCGGCGTCCACTGTGACCGGCTTGGGTTGCGCTTTCGCTTTGGCGTGCCACACGGCCACCGTGTAGCTGCCCGGCGGCACGCCCTCGATCGCGTAATGCCCGGTCTTGTCGGTGACGGCGAAGAACGGGTTCTGCAGCACGACGACGTAGCCTTCCATCTCGGGGTGGACGCGGCAGAGCTGCGTATACACGCACGGGAACTTTGCGCACTTGGCGAACGCGTAGTCCTTCGACAGCCCCTGCGCCCACGTGCCGAGGTTGTACTTTTCGTTGTCGGGCGAGAAGACGTTGTGCGGCGTCGGATCGCTGTTGAGAAACGCCACCTTGGTCCCCGCGAGGACCGGCAGCACGTGCGGGACGAACTGCATCTGCTTCTGGTCCATCGCGACCGGCTTGGCGGGCGCCGTGAACGTGCCTGGCGCCTGCTGGATGTAGACGACGACGTCGGCGGCCGACGCCGAGCCGGTGACTTTGACGGTGCCCGAGATGCTGACCGCCGCCGCGTAGGGTGCCGCGACGGCGGCAAGCGCCGCTGCGGCCAGCATCGAACCGAGTACGACCGAATGACGAGTCATGGCCTGCTCCTCAGAATCCGAAGTCGATCGCGGCGAGATAGCGGTTGTGGCCCTTGCCGGGGCCGTCGAGCCGCGCCTGGGCCTCGATCGTGAACTTGATGTTCGCGCGCGCCACGAATACCACCGCGGGGACCAGGAACTTCTGCGTCGTCGGATCCGGCCTGACGCTGAAGTCCTGCGCGGTCGCGCCGTACCTGAGCACGCCGATGAGCCACGGGTAGACCGTGTAATTGCCCTCGACGAACCACGCGTCCGTGTCGATCGATTCGCCGGTTCCGCGCGGATCGTCGTCGTGCTGCCGCATGTAGAGTCCGAAGACATTGAGATCGCGAGCCCACCAGTCGAACTCTACGCCGGTGATACGGAAGGTGTTGGTGGTTTCGCTGTTGGCCGAGACGTTGACGATGCCCGCTCCCGCACCGCCACCGATCGCCAGCGTGCTGCCCGCATAGATGTTCGTGGACTTGCCCACATAGGTGAAGGCTCCCACTTTGATCGAATCGTCTCGCCAGAACTCGAGGTCCTGGGAGAGCTCTCCGCCGCCGAGCTCGCCGTACCCGCCGAATTTGTAGGCGACGCGGGCGAACACGTCTTTATGATCGTTGGCGTCGATGAGGCCCTGTCCGTTGCCGACGCCGAGCGACCACGTCACGCCGCCGTGGTTGTTCCGACCATTTCGCGCACCCCACACCTCGACGCCAGCCTGACCCTCGCGGAACCTCCAGCGATCCTCCCCGGTTGCGGCCGAGATCGACAAGGTGGCGGTCGATCCGTTCGGGTTTGGCGCCTTCAGCGTCATCGACCCCGGGGTCGTTCGCGTGTCGTAGGCGCTGTAGTGCGCCGCCGTCAGTCGGAGGTGGTCCGGAATCGGGTGGACCGTCAGCGACCCCATCCGAATGTGCAGCCAGGGCCTCGGATCGTACTGCAGCGTGGCGTCCATTCCGAGCTCGTTCTCGTTGCCCTCGTTCTCGACCTCCAGTTCGCCGAAAAACGAGAAGGTCTCGCCGAGTGTTCCCCCGGTCAGCAGTTCGAACTCGTGCGGGAATTCGAACGTGGTGGTCTGATCGTCCTGGAACGTGTTGAATCGGGACACGCCGCGAATCGCGAGTGGCACGGCCCCAGGGGCATCCGACGGCCACAACGCCCGAGGAAAGAGCCTCTTGTAGGCGTCAGCGCCCAGGCTGACAGGCGGCTCTTTGGTGGCCGTCCCGTCCTCTCCCCCTGGAAAACGGTACCCGTTGTTGCGAAACGCCTTGCCGAAGTAGTTCAGCTTGGGGAAGGCGGCATGACAGGTGGAGCAGCTCGTCCGGTACTTTCTCGACCAAGCGGGAATCGCCTCCGCCGGCGCGGCGGAGAGTGCGACCAACGTGAGCAGCATGGCGCCGACCACAGGGACGCGAGACCGCGACAAGACGTGAGCAGCAACTGCGGGCATGGAAGTTGACCTCCGGAATCTAAACACCGTTCCGAGTTCAATCGCTGCCATGAGCACGGACGATGCCGACGCGTGAGGATCTCACGTATCTCTAAGTGCTTGGAAAGAGGCGGCTTGCGTCGAGCGCGGAAACGGCAGATACGAAGGTGTACGTCAGACTATCTGACACTCAGCCATTAAGTCGCGCGATCGCAATGAGTTAGTGGTGTGTCCGAGAATCGGGCAGATCCGAGGCCAGGTTCAGATCGTGAATCTTGCGGTACAGCGTGTCTCTGGAGATGCCGAGGATCTGGGCGGCGGCGCTCTTGTTGCCGTGGGCCTGCCGCAGTGCCTCAGCGATCGCCCACGCTTCGAGCTCGACGAGCTTGAGCGGCACGTGCGTCGCATCGCTCGTTCGGTCCGTATCGGGCACGCCCCTCCGCCGCAGCCACGCGCGTACGTCGCTGGCACGGATGGTGGTTTGCTCGGGAGGAAGCACGACGCAAATGCCCTCGAGCAGATTCTCGAGCTCGCGAATGTTGCCGGGAAACGGATAGTGCTCCAGCAGATCGAGGGCCTCGGGCTCCATGCCGTTCGCTGAGCGGATCCCGCGCTCTTGAAGCACCTTCAAGAAATGAGCGGTGAGCACGGGCAGGTCTTCGCGGCGTTCGCGCAGCGGGGGGATGTCGATCACCAGCACCGAGAGTCGAAAGAAGAGGTCCTGTCGCATCCCGCCGTCGCGCATCGACGGGAGCGTCCGGTTGCTTGCGGCGATGATGCGAACGTCGATCCGCCGGCTGTCGAGCCCGCCAACGGGCCTGACCTCGCCGTCCTGCAGGACCCGGAGCAGTTTCGCCTGGACCTCCAGCGCCAGCTCGCCGACTTCATCGAGAAACAGGCTGCCGCCGTGTGCGGCGACGAACAAGCCGGGATGCTCGGCGACGGCCCCGGAGAAGGCGCCGCGGCGATGGCCGAACAGCTCGCTCTCGACGAGGTCGCGGGGCAGCGCGGCGCAGTTGATCGGCATGAACGGGCGTCTGGCGCGCCGGCTGTTCAAGTGGATGGCGCGCGCGATGAGCTCCTTGCCCGTGCCTGTTTCGCCGACGATCAGCACCGGCGTCTCGCTGCGCGCGGCCGCCTGGGCCCGATCCGTGACGGGACGCATGCGCGAGGACCGGCTGATCACCCGCTCGAAGCCGTACCGTGTCGAGACCAGCCGGTCGAGGCTCTCGATGCGCGTGCGGAGCTCGGCCGCCTCCAGAATGCGCGCGACCTCCTTCAGCACCACCTCCCCGGCATAGGGCACCGGGACGAAGTCCTCGGCACCGCGGCGGATGGACTCCGTCGCGTGCTCCACCGTGGGGTACGCGCTCATCACGAGAACCGCGACGTCCGGCCGGTCTTCCTTGATGCGCTGAACGAGATCGAGGGCGCGACGGTCGGCTCGCGAATCGTGCAGGATGACCAGGCACAGGGCGTGACCGTCACGAAGCGCCGACAGGACGGCCGCCTCGTCGTCGTCACCCAGCGTCGGACGATACTGCGCCAGCAGGCGAATGAGGGCGTCGTTCAGCTCTCGATCGCGGCCGGCAATCAGGATGCGCGAATCGGGTCGGGGGGCGTTGGCCAAGGCTGCGAGACGTGGCGCCTGGGGGCCGCGCAGACGTCGGCGAAGGCGAGCGCCTACAATGCAGGACTTGCGCGCCTCTGTCAACCTCTTGCGACGCGGGGTGGTGGTCGATCCGGCCACGACCTGGCGCCTAACCGGCCGCCGCGACCATGTACTGCTCCAGCTTGCCGTCGGGCATCGTGAACGTCCAGACCCGGAGCGTCTTCTGCGCGAAGCGGACCCTGAAGCTGCGGAGCGTCCTGCCGCCGCGCAGGCTCTGCGACTGCTGCACGAAGTCCAGCGGCTTGCCGAGCGGACCCAGGCTGGAGGCGAAATCCGCCACCGCCTGCTCGGAGAAACAGGCGTTCGCATTCGGCGTGAAGAGTGACCGGTCGATCTTGCCCTGCTGCAGGCCTTCGAAGATGGCTGTCGCCTGATCGAGGGCCGAGGCGGCAGTCGGGTCCGTCTAGTCCGGAAACTTGCGCGGTCCCCCAAGTCCTTGTATGGTGAGTGTATGGCACGTTTGATTTCGACCACTGTTCGCCTGGACGAAGAGGATGTTCGCGCCTTGAAGCGGGCGCGCGCGGCGGGTCACTCCGCTTCCGCCCTCGTCCGGAAGGGCCTGCGGATCGTCGCGTCGCGGTACTACAAGGGTCGCCGCCCGCCCTCTACACGGCTCTTCGGGTCGACGGACACGAAGCTCGGGGATGAGTCTGAGCTGTTCCGAGACCTCGAAGGGTGACTCGTCCGATCGTTGCCGACACGGGCGGCCTTCTGCGGGCGCTCGCGCGCGGGGCGGCGGGTGAACCCAGCTTCCCGGACTACGAAGCGGCCCTGACCTCGGCGAGTCTCGTCGTCGTACCTGCACTGGTGCTCGCTGAACTCGACGACTTCTTGCGCGACGAGCGCGTCGCAATGCGCAAGCTGATCGCCGAAGTCTTCGACCCGGCGACGCGCTACGAGTACGAGCTGCCTCTTCCGTCGGATGTGGTTCGCGCGCTGGAACTCGACGCAAGGTTCAAGGATCTCGAGATCGGGCTCGTCGACGGTACGGTCGCTGCCGTCGCCGAGCGACGCAAGATCTATCGAGTGTTGACGGCCGATCGGCGGGACTTTGGCGTGATCCGCGTCGGCCCCCGGTTCTCGCAGCCGCTCGAACTGCTCCCGTAGCGCGCCGCGAGACTGTCAGGAGTCGTTCTGCCTTGTCCGAACTGCGCGAGGTAGCGCCATGAAAAGACAGTCCTGCTCTCTAATCGTCGCGCTCGCGCTCTCAGCGGTGGCTCCCGCAGCCTCGCAGCAGGCGCCTCCGGCCGCTACCGGCTCGATTACCGGAACGGTCATGAGCGCCGATCTCGCCGGGCCTGTCCGGAAGGCGCAAGTGAAGGTGTCGAGCCTTTCCCCTCGCATCACCCGGACGACGGTCGCGGATGCGGAAGGACGGTTCGTGCTCGAGGACCTTCCCGCGGCCGACTACACGCTCTCGGCATCCAAGCTCGGCTACCTGGAGATGGCGCTGGGGGCGCGCCGCCCGGGCGCCGGTGTCCCTGGCGCGCCGCTGAAGCTGGCGGCGGGTCAGAAGATCGAGAAGGTCTCGCTGAAGCTCCCGCGCGCGGGCGTCATCAGCGGCGTGGTCACCGACGAATGGGGCGATCCCGCCATTGGCGTTCCCGTAGCCGCGATGCGCTTCGCCTACGAGAACGGCTATCGGACCGCGAGGCCTGGCGGCAACGCCGTCAGCGATGACCTCGGCGGCTATCGGATCGGCGGCCTTCCACCCGGCGACTACCTCGTCGCGGCGACGCCGCGCGACATGGTTGCCGCAGCGGCGGCGAGCGCCGAATCGATCCGGGTCCGCCAGGAGATCATCGCCGCGGGAGACGCAGAGGCACGTGCGCGGATCAACGAGGCGCGCCGCGATGGCGTGAGCGGCGCTGAGATTCCGGCGCCGGCCGGCTACGTGCCCGCGTTTTTCGGCGGCACACCCAGTCCTTCAGCGGCGGCCCGTATCTCGCTCGGGTTGAGCGATCATGCCGGCGGAATCGCCGTCCAGCTCATTTCGCTCAAGACCGGAACGGTGTCGGGCGTGGTGACCGGGCCGGACGGCCTGCCCGCACTCGCGAGCGTCCAGCTCGTCGATCCGCTGATGCCAATCGCCGGCCTTGCGGTGTGGTTTCGTCACCCCGGGGCGGACGGCCGGTTCTCATTTGCGGGACTCGTGCCGGGCACGTACGTGCTCCGGGCCCAGGGCACGAAGGCGATCGGTGCGGCGGGTGGCGGGGACTTCACCGCCGCCATGAACGTCACGGTTACATCCGGCAACACTGTTGACGGGTCGCTCGCGCTGCAGCGCGGGCGGACCGTCACGGGCAGCATTGACCTCAACACGCTGCCGCCGCCGGCCGACGCGCGGCGCCTGAGCGTCCAGCTCTACCCGATCATGGGACCGTCCGACTGGGAAGCAGCCGTACCGCGCGCGACCCCGGACGAACGCGGCGCTTTCACGATCAGCCCCGTGGCACCGGGACTCTATCGCGCGCGAGTGAACGGTCTGCCTCAAGGGTGGGCGCTCGCCTCTGCGGTCTTTCGCGACGTCGATGCCGCGGACATGAATCTCGAGATCAAGGCGGGCGAGGATCCACCCACCGGGGTCCTCACGTTCGCGTCGAGGACCGCCGTGCTCTCCGGCGCGGTATCGAACAAGGACGGCGAGCCGGTGACGGACCGGAACGTGCTCCTCTTCCCCGCCAATCGGGATTTCTGGGTGGCGCAGTCGCGGCGTATTCACCTCGTGCAGCCCGGGCGTGACGGCCGCTACGAGATCCGCGGCCTCCCGCCGGGCGACTATCGCATCGCCGCGATCGACAGCCCGGAGCCCGGACAGCACTTCGATCGCGAGTTCCTGACGACGCTTGTGGCTGGTTCAGCGGAGGTCAGGCTCGCTGAGGGCGACAGCAAGACCCACGACATCCGCGTCGGCTGAGCGTCGATCCCAGCCATCGCTACCGTTCGTCCGCGTTCAACGGGTTGACGACCCGCACTCCACGGTACGTCTGGCCGTCCGCCAGATCCTCCGAGTAGAGGGTCGCAGCACCCGATGCGTCCGCGGCCTGGACGATCAGCGCATCCCAGAATGAGATGCGGTAGCGCTCCTCGATGTCCAGCGCCTCAACGATGGACTGCCCGGTATTCGTGACGACATTCCACGTCAGATAGTCGGCGACGACTTCGCGCGCGGTCTTCAGATCGACCGGGCGCCCTGCCTTCCGCCGGAGGTTGACGCACAGTTCCTGAAGAACCTGGGTACTTACGACGCCCGACCGTTCGCGCCACAGGTCGTCGAGAAGGGCCATGGCGCGCTCGTGCTTCGCGCCGGCAGCCGTGTCGTGCGCGTACATGAGGATGTTGGTGTCGACGAAGTACTTATCGCTCATGCAGCTCGTCCCGCGACTTGGGAGGCGTCCACTGGAGGTCGAGACCTGTGCGCAGCCGCGCCAGCGCACGTCGTCTCGCCTTGTCAAACGCCTTCCGCTCCCGCACCAGCGCTTCGAGCCGCCCGGCCAGGAGCGCGCTTATCGACTGTCCTTCTTCGGCCGCGAGGACGCGGACTTCCTGGAGCAGATCGGCGTCGAGTTTGAGAGTCACGTTCGTCTTCATCGGACCTCTCTTCCGATTCCATTAGCACGTGAATGACGTGCAGCACTATATTACGTGCTCGACGGGCAGGGCGTCAATTTCCCCGGCTCGGCCGCCGTCGGGCGATACGGAGGGAGAATCCGGCTGGCTGCGCCGGCACGGTACACGGCTGGCCAGGCTCCCCGGACCGGAACAAGCCGTAGACACCCTACGTCCAACGCCGTACACTGTCTGGGACCATGGCCAAACATTCCGACGAACAGCGCCTGGAGCTTCTTCAGGGCACTCTCGACATGCTCATTCTCAGGACCCTCCAGTGGGGGCGGCAGCACGGCCACGGCATCGGCCAGGCCATCCGCGCGCAGTCCGACGATCTGCTCAAGGTCGAAACCGGCTCCCTCTACCCCGCCCTGCACCGCCTCGAGAAGCGCGGATGGCTGCAATCCGAATGGGGCGTCAGCGAAGCTCACCAGCGGGCGAAGTACTACCGGCTGACGGCGGCGGGAAAGGCGCAGCTCTCGCGCGAGCAGGACCGGTGGGCGCAACTCGTGGACGCGATCGGACGCATCATGAACCCGGCGCCAGCCGTAAAGCCGTAGCCTGAGATGCGGCCCGACGAGCGCGACCTCGACGAGGAAATCCGCAGCCACCTGGCGCTCAGTGTGCGGGAACGGGTCGAGCGCGGCGAGGATCCCGAGGCCGCTCGCCTGGCCGCGCTCAGGGAATTCGGCTACGTCCCGGCCATCCGCGACTCGATGCGGCGCGTGTGGTACGGCCGCTGGTTCGACGCCGGCGCGGCGCTCGGCCACGACATGCGCATCGGCCTGCGCTCGCTCCTGCGGGCCAAGGGGCTGGCGGCCACCGTCGTGGTGACGCTCGCCCTCGGCATCGGCGCCAACGCCGCGATCTTCAGCGTGATCCGCGGCGTGCTCCTGCGTCCGCTCGTCAACCGCGATGAAGATCGCCTGATCTACATCCGCCAGACCGCGCCCGGCATCGGCGCCGCGAACATGACGTTCTCGGTGCCCGAGATCAACGATCTCAGGTCACGCGTCACCACGATCGGCGCCTTCGGGGACTTCTCCACCGTCGACTTCACGATGATCGGCCTCGGCGGCGAACCGCGCATCGTCAAAGCGGGTGTCGTGGGCGGTTCCTTCTTCGACGTCATGGGTCTCCGCCCCGTGCTGGGCCGCCTGTTGAACGAGCACGATGATGGACCGACGGCGGCAGGCGCGGCGGTGCTCACGCACAGGTTCTGGACGACGTCGCTCAACAGCGACCCGACGGCGGTCGGCAGGACGATCCGCCTCGGTCCACGTACCGCGACCGTCGTCGGGGTCCTCGAGCCGTCGGTGCCGTACCCGGCCGACACCGAGATCATCGCGAACGTGGTGACCAGCCCGCATCACCTCGGCGCGACGATGGTCACGAGCCGCACCCACCGGATGACGGAGCTCTTCGGCCGGCTGAAACCAGGCGTGTCGATCGAACAGGCGCGCGCCGAGCTGGCCGCGGCGCACGCCGCCATCGTGCATGAGCATCCCGAGGCGTACTCGCCAAAGGCCGCCGTCCGGCTGACCGTCCGGAGGCTGCGCGATCAGATCGCGTCGCCCGCGCGGACGATTTTGCTCCTGCTCCTCGGTGCCGCCGCGGTCGTATTCGTCATCGCGTGCTCGAACGTCGCGAACCTGATTCTCGCCCGGTCGGTGCGCCGCGAAGGCGAGCTGGCGGTGCGCGCCGCCCTCGGCGCCGGCCCCGGCGCGCTCCGGCGTACGCTGCTGGCCGAAAGTCTGGTGCTCTGCTGCGGGGGTGCGGTGCTGGGCGTGCTGCTGGCGCGGCCGTCCGTCATGGTGGTGGCCCGCTACGCGGCCCGATTCTCCGTCCGCGCGCTCGAGGTCCACGTCGACGCCAGCGTGCTGTGGGTCGGCGCCGGACTGGCGATGGCCGCGGCGATCCTGCTGGCATTTGTCCCGCGCCTGCCGTCCCCGCGCGCCCCCACCGGACTGGGCCTGACGAGCGGCAGCCTCCGGATCACGCCGGGCACCAACCGGCGTCTCCGGGTGTTCGCGACGACGCAGATTGCGCTCTCGTTCGTCCTGCTCGCCGGGGCGGGCATGCTCCTCTCGACGCTCGTCGCCCTGCAGACGGCGAACACCGGCTACGACATGCGGCAGGTGCTGGTGTTCGACATTCCGGGTCCGGCGACGGGCGTTGCCGGCCAGAAGGAGATCGACTTCTACCAGGAGGCGACGCGGCGCATCAGCGGCCTGCCCGGCGTCCGGGGCGTTGCGGTCGGGAGCTTCGTGCCCTGGCGCGACGCCGGCCGCTTCGGTCCCGGCGTCCCGTTCGCCGTGGAGGGGTACACGCCCGCCGACGGCGAAGAGGATCCGCGCGCGCGGCTGCGGATTGTCGCGCCGAACTTTTTCGCCGTGCTCGGTGTCCCGCTCCTCGCCGGCCGCGACTTCATCGACGCGGACCGTGAGGGCTGCGAGCCCGTCTCGATCGTCAGCGAGAGCGTCGCGCGGCGTCTGTTCCCGAACGGCGAGGCGGTGAACCGCCACATGTGGTGGACCGATCCCTACTTCGGCAACCGCGTGCTCCGCCGGATCATCGGTGTGGTCGCGGACGTGGACGACGAGAACGTGATCCGCGGATCGGCGATGACGATCTACATGCCGGTCCGGCAGATCGGGCATGCCGGCCGGCTCTTCGTGCACGCGGCAGGCGATCCGTACGCGCTCGTGCCGGCGGTGAAGCGCGTCATCCGCGAGATTTCCGCGGACCAGCCGGTCGAGCGCGCGGCGACGCTCGAGGACGTGCGCGCGGAGGTCCTGTCGCCCGAGCGCCTGAACGCCTTCGTGTTCTCCGGATTCGCGGGCATCGCGCTGCTGATCGCCGTCGTGGGTGTGGCGGGCGTGCTGGCGTTCTCGGTGAGCGCGCGCACGCGCGAGTTCGGCGTGCGCCTGGCCGTCGGGTCCGCACCGAGGCAACTGCTGGCCCGCGTGCTCGGGGAGGGCGTCTTGATTGCCGCGATCGGGATCGCGGCGGGCGCGGCCGGCGGGTACGCGCTCGCGCGCGCGTCGGCGATGGTCGTTCCGCAGGTCGAGCTGCCGGGCGCCCTGCCAGTGATGGGCGCGGCGGCCGTGCTCATCACCGCCGCCGTTGTCGCCTCCTTGCTGCCAGCCGCGCGCGCGTCCCGCGTGGACGTGGTCCAGGCCCTCCGGTCGGAATAGCCCCCGTCCAAATCCCTGGAACAAGCAGTAGACAGTCTACGTCTAAGGCCGTAGATTGTCTACCGCGACATCCGATGCTTGGTGCTGTCGGTATTGCGCGACTCCTCGGGACGGCCTGGCCGGGCATGCAGTTCGACAACGGCCCCGTCATCGCCGGCGCGACGGCGTTTCTCATCACTATCGCGCTCGTCGCCTGCTATGTTCCCGCGAGGAATGCCTCGCGGATCAGTGCGGTGAACGCTCTTCGCCTGGAGTAGCAGCCGACCTCATCGCAACCGCGTTGTTGTGCCGCGACGAATTGGAGTGACGACATGAACTCAACCAGCGCTCGACTGTTTCTTTGTTTCATCGCAGGCTGCCTGCTCCTGCCGCAGCCCGTGAGGGCAGCAGAGGGAATCAACGGCAACCTTGTCACTGTCAAGTGGCTCGAGAAGAACCTGCGCAACGCGGATGTCGTGATCCTCGATGGGTCACCCGCTCAGATTTACGCGGCCAAGCATGTGCCCGGCGCCGTCAGCGTCGATCTGATGGCCTGGTATGGTCTGAAGGAAATGCCCGTCGCCGATATGGAGCGGCTGTACCAGTCGTGGGGCGTCAGCCCCGGGAAGAAGATCGTCATCTACGATCAGGGCGGCACCTTTCTGGCGACCAGGCTGTTCTACTCCCTCTACTATTTCGGCTTCCCCGCGAAGGATCTCCTCATCGTCGACGGCGGGCTTTCCAAGTGGGAGGAGGCGGGATTGCCGGTCACGAAAGACGTGACACCCGTTTCGAAGAGAGGCTCGTTCACAATCACGCGCGTCAATGAGGACGTGAGAGTCAGGCTGCCGGAATTCCTGACCGCGTCCGGCGATCCGGCCAACAACGTGCTGCTGGAGGCGCTCGGGGCCGACTGGCACTTTGGACAGGTCGCACCGTTCGAGAAGGCCGGGCATATCCCCAACGCGGTCCTCGCCTCGAGCGCTGATTTCTTCAATGCCGACAAGACCTTCAAATCTCCCGACGACATAAAGAGGATGCTGGCCTATCTCGGCGTCAGGCCCGAACAGCAGATCTACACCTACTGCGGGGGCGGAGTGGCCGCCAGTGGGCCGTTCTTCGCTCTCAAGTTCCTGGCGAACTACCCCAAGGTCAAGCTGTACTCGGAATCGGAGATGGGATGGCTGTCCGATGAAAGAGGCCTCCCGTATTGGACGTACGACGCCCCCTTCCTGACGCGGGACACACCGTGGCTGCAGTTCTGGGGCGGCCAGATCATCAGGATGTTCGGAGGCGCGCGCGTCAGCATCGTGGACGTGCGATCGGCCGACGCATTCAACCAGGGCCATGTGCCGTTTGCGCTCAACATCCCGGCGGATGTCTTCAAGCGCAATGTCAGCAGCCCCGAGAAGCTCGCGGCCATCCTCGGTCCGGCCGGCGTCGATGCGTCTCACGAGGCGGTTGTGGTTTCAGGCGCCGGGCTGACGAAGGACGCGGCGCTGGCGTTCGTCATGCTGGAGCGACTCGGGCAGAAGAAGGCATCCGTCTTCCTGGACTCCATGGACAAGTGGACGCAACGTGGTTTCAGCGTGACCAAGGAGCCGACCGTTGTGGGCCCGCAGAAAGGTCCGCGTGACGTATCCATACCCGCGGCGGCCTACTCCGGACACGTCCGCAAGGACGTGATCATCGCGGACCCGAAGAGCACGCACGGCATCTATCCGAAGGTCTTTATCGCTTCGGGCAAGGACGTCACTGCGAAAGCCCGCGACGGCAAGGTGGTGCACGTGCCGTACACCGACCTTCTGAACGCCGACGGCACTCCTAAAGCCGCGAAGGACATCTGGACCATCCTGACGAAGGCGGGTGTACCGAGATACGCGGAGCTCGTCTGCTTCTCCGACGATCCAGGCGAAGCGGCAGTCAACTACTTCATTCTGAAGCTGATGGGCTACCCTGACGTGAAGGTGTTCATCGAGGAGTCAGGGCTCCCGCTGCTGAACGCTATCTCATTCCTCCTGCGGCGAGACTCTTGAGCATGTCGACCGGCAGCCGCGTGCCGGCGCGCGTGTTGGCGGCACGAATCCGATCCGGCGTCAGACCATGGTCACGAAGGGTGACCAGATCATCGGCGGAGAGACGGTCGTATCCGAGCGCCTTCAGTTCCTGCGCGTACTTGGGCGTTACGCCGTGATCGCGGAGCCGCACCAGGGAGTCGAGGGACTGTCCGGCATAGCCACGTGTTGTCATACCGCGCACGAACTCGACATTGACGCCGTGGTCGCGCGCCCGAATGAGCTCGTCGACCGGCACTCCGTACCCGAGCTGGCGCATGTCGCGCACGTACTCCGGCGACACGCCGTGATCGCGCACCTGAATCAGCTGATCGAGCGGCAGCTTGCGATGACCCGCCTCGCCGAGCTCGCGGACGAACTCCGCGCTGACGCCATGGTCTCTCGCCTTGATCAACTGCTCCATCGAGAGCGAGCTGTAACCGGCGTCGCGCATCGCCCGCACGTACTCCGGAGTGATGCCGTGATCGCGCGCCTGGCGGAGATCGTCGGCCGGCAGTCCTTTGTATCCCTGGGCCGAGAGCTCGCGAACGTACGCCGGAGTCACCCCGTGGTCCCGGAGTGTGATCAAAGGCTCCAGCGCACCGAGCCGATAGCCGAGAGCGCCCATGTCGCGCAGATACCCGAGGGCCACACCGTGCTGACCGGCGCGAACGAGCTCGGAGGTCCGCGGCTTTGCGTAACCCTGCTTGTTCAGCTCGTCGAGAAACGCGTAACCCACGTCGTGCCGGGCCAACTGGTACTGCTCGAGCGCGGCCGGCCGGGCAAAGCCGCGCTTTGCCAGTTCCGCCGGGAAGTTCGGATCCGGCGTGAATGAGAACGTACCGGCGCCGACACCACCGCGGAACACGCCCTCGAACGTGAACGTGCCTGCATCGCGCCGCAGCCGGAACTGAACGGGTCCGCCTGCGCCTGTGAGTTGCGCGGCCGTGAGTCCTTCCAGCTGCGTGATCGGTATGTTCGAGCCGGAGGAGGAGTTCACTTCCACCAGTCGCAGATGGACGGTGCCCTCCGTGCCGGCCGGACGGATTTCCCACGTGCCTGGCAACCCGTTTTGCGCGACGCCGATCGCTTCCGCGGCAGCGCGGACGAAGCGGCGGGCGGACTCTATCAGCGGCCACTCCACGGCCTTCAACCGCGGACCGACAACCTTCTGTTCCGGAGCGGGCACCGGGGTCGCGGTTGCCGACGTGCGATCCGCGTCAGGTGCCACCGCAGCCGCCTTCGATGTGGCACTTGCCAGCGGAACGAGCAGGACGGCCGCGATCACCGCCCCCGCGACGCGCACGCGCAGCGCCGGCACCGTCCGGTTGCGCGCCCCGTCCAGCGCGGCCAGCATGCGGCTTTCGAGCTGTCGTGGACGCGCCATGGCGACCGCGAGGGCCGGCGCCCGCTGGCTCCCCAGGCTGTACGCGATCTCGAGCAGGTGGCCCGCATAGTCGCGCGCCGGAGCGCCTGCCGCGATCACACAGTCGTCGCACGCGAGCTCCCGCTCGATGCGCAGGCGCCGCGCAACCCACCACGCGGCCGGGTGGAACCAGTACATGGTGCAGGCCCCAAACGCCAGTGATTGCGTGAGGCAATCGTGCCGCGCGACGTGCGCCAGCTCGTGAAGGACCACGGCGCGTCGTCTGTCTTCAGGCCAGGTATCGGCCGTCGCCGGAATCAGGATTGCCGGCCGGCGTATGCCGAGGGCCATCGGCATGCTGCACTCGCGGCTTCGCAGCAGACGGACCGGACGATGGACGTGCGTGCTGGCCGCGGACTCATGCAGCAGCCGCGTCCATTCCGGGTCGCGCAGGTCTGTCGCCTCGTGCGCGAGCCGCCCGATCCTCCGCCGTTGCATCGCCAGCTGAATCAGCATGACGAGCACGCCGGCAGCGTATATGGCGGCAATCACCGTCGGCCACGAGAGCCTGTCCGCCGTAGCGGCGGAGCCGCGAAGGCGGGTGCTCACCGCCGGCCGCGCAACGAGCGGGGGCTCGGCGCTTTCCGCGAGGGACCCGGACGGACGCGCCGGAGCTGCGGGTTCCTCGAGGGTACCCACTCGCGGCGCTGCGTCCACGGCTTTCGTCGCTGCCGTCCGAGTCACCACCGTCCACTCCGGCAGCACGAGCGACACCATCGGAAGCAGGAGCACGCCGACAACGGCGAGCGTCCATACCAGGTGGCGCATCGCCGCGGACGTTCGGCGGTACATCACGGTCTGCACGATGGCGGCGACGCCCAGCAACACCGACGCCTTGATGGCGATCCAGAGAGTGGCGGAGATGGCGGGATCGAGAAAGGCAGCAGTCATGGCTCATCTCCTTCTTCGCGCGCGCGTTTCAGCAGGCTGTTCAGGCGCCGGTAGTCGGCGGCCGACAGCTGCGCCGACGTCATGTCGAGCAGCGCCGCAATCGCCGACCCCGGTGAGTTGTCGAAGAAGGTCCGCACCAGTTGTTTCAGCGCGGACCGGCGGGCCTCTTCGGGTTTCGCCGCCGGAAAATACATGAACCGCGGGCCGTCGTACTCGCGCGTCAGAAGGCCGCGCTCGATCATGATGTCCAGCAGCTTGCGGACGCTGGACGGGCTCGGCGCATCCGGCAGCTCGGATCGGATCTCCTCGACCGTCGCCCGCCGGCGGCGATAGAGGATCTCCATGATCTGGCTTTCCCGGCGTGTGAGATCGACGGTCTTCAGCTTGGGCATGCGGCTCCGCAGGAATCGTGACGGCGAATTTTTTCGCCCGTCGCGAATATATTCGCTGGAGCCGCCACCTGTCAAGCGGTTTGAATGGGCAGGTAGTGCCACTCAGGCGGCGACGACGCTAATCCGGCCACCCTTCCGCGAGCGGGGCTTTCGCCGAATTACGATCTCGACATCGTGGTCGAGCGCCGTCAGCAGATTCATCAGGCGTTCGACGGAGGAGCCCGCCAGCTTGCACCGTTCCAGTTCTCGCGGCAAGATCCGACCGCTGCATGAGCGACCATGGCGCAGGTCGCTCCGGCATCGGATTGTGCCGAGAAACTCTCGCGAGCAAGTCACGTGACGTACGTCCACCGGCTTGACGAGATCAAGATGGCCGATCTCTGCCTCGTGGGCAGCAAGGCCGCGAGGCTGGGAGAGCTGGCGCGCGCCGGCTTTCCGGTGCCGCCCGGCTTCTGCGTGACCGCAGCCGCTTTCGAATCATGTCGCCGACCGCATGCGGGCAGCGGCCGATTCGAGATCGGAGAGATCCCGCCGGAGATTGCCGGTGAGATCATCGACAGCTACACATCCCTCAGGCACCCCGCCGTCGCCGTCCGCTCCTCCGCAACCGCGGAGGACACGCAGGAGTCCAGCTTCGCGGGCCAGTACGACAGCTTCCTGCAGATTGTCGGCACCGACGCTCTGTTGCGCGCGATTCGCGATTGTTGGGCGTCGCTGTGGTCCCCTCGCGCGGTCGGCTACCGGGAGCGCGTGGCGCCTGGCGGGGCGCCGCCGGCGATGGGCGTCATCGTGCAGGCGATGGTACCCGCACGCGCCTCCGGCGTCATGTTCACCGCGAACCCGGTCACCAGCGACCGCGAAGAGATCGTCATCACGGCCAATCCGGGCCTGGCGACGCTCGTGGTGTCGGGCCGCGTGACGCCGGACACATACCGGCTCGACAAGGCCAAAGTGAAGGTGCGCGAGCGATACATCGCCGAGAAGGTCGAAATGGAAGTCGCGGAGGACGGTGCGACTCGCGTCGTCCCGGTGACCGAGAAGCGGCGTCGTCGGTCGACGTTGACGCGACGTCAGTGCGCGGAACTCGGCCGCCTGGGCCTCGGAATCGAAGCGCACTTCGGCGCGCCCCAGGACATCGAATTCGTCCACGACGGCCGGCGGTTCTTCATCGTCCAATCGCGGCCGATCACCGGCCTGGTGTCGTGGGGGGCCCAGAAGAAGGGGACCATGCTGATACGTAGCAGCATGATCGAGTTGATGCCCCGGCCTGTTTCTCCGCTGTTCGAAACCACCTACCTGCCGCTCGGCGCTGAGGTCCTGAGGCAAGTTGCGAGGGAGTCCGGGATAGCCGTCCCGCCCGACGCGGGGCAGCTTGTCACCATCAACGGCTACGTCTTCGCCCAGGCAGACCCGAGCAAAGTTCACATCCTTTCGGCCCTGCGCCTGCCGTCGGTCCGTGCGTATCGGCGCTATCTCTCCAACCTCTGGAAGAGCGGGTGGCGCCGCACGGAGCTTGCGCAGTACCAGCGGACCGTCGGGAAGTGGAAAGATCTCGACGCGCAACGAGCCGAGCCGGCAACGCTGTGGGAAGGAATCACCGACGTCTGCCGCGCGAACGCGGACTACTTTCGCGCCGTCATGCTGAACCGCATGAGCGGTCAGATCGAGCAGGCCTTCAGCCGCCTCTATCCGCTCGTGGTCCCCGAACGACACCGCGTGCCGCTTGCGGTGTTGCTGCGGGGCCGTGACAGCGAAGCGACGAGGGCCGAAAAGGAGCTGCACGCGCTCTCCGAAGCGGTCCGCGAGGATGCCGGGCTCCAAAGGGTGTTCGTCGAATCGCCGGCCGGCGAGGTTGAGGCCCGATTGGGGCAGAGCCCTGCCGGGCGCGCGTGGCTGTCGCGCTTTCACGAGTACCTGGATCGGAACGGCTTCCAGATTTCGAACCTCGACTTCATGGAACCGACGCTCGGCGAGTGTCCCGCCCTGGTGCTCGCAAGGATCAAACTGTTCCTCGCCGACGGGGCGCGGCTTCCGCGCGTCGAGCAGGCGCGGCGCGACCGGCTCGCCGCCGAAGCCCGGTTGAAGGCCTCGCTCGGTCCGGTGCGCCGCGCGGTGGTGTCATCGATGCTCGCGTTGCTCGACTACGGCCAGGTGCTCCGCGAGGACGTGCTGTTCTTCTTCGGGTTGGGCTGGCCGGTCGTCCGGCGGTTCATTCTCGAGCTCGGCGCCCGGATGGTGCGCGCCGGTTTCCTCGACGATCCGGCGGACGTGTTCTTCGTCACCGCGGTGGAGCTCCATCAGGCGTTGCGCGCGCAACTCGACGTCGATGCGGAGCAGATGAAGCGGAACGTGCACGAGAGACGCGAACGATGGAAGCAGCACCAGGCATTGAAGCCCCCCGTCCTGCTCCCGGGTCTGTCCAAGGTCTTCGGCCTTCGCCTGAGCCGCTGGATGCCTGAGTTCGGCGCGGCGGGCGCCGGCAACGGAATCCGTGGCATCCCGGTGAGCCCGGGACGCGTGACCGCTCCGGCGTCGGTCATCCACTCGATCAACGAATTCGATCGGATGAAGGCCGGCAACGTGCTGGTCGCGCCGATGACATCCCCGGCCTGGACGCCCCTGCTCGCCATGGCCGCGGCCGTCGTCACCGACATCGGCGGCCTGCTCTCTCATGCGTCCATCGTGGCCAGAGAGTACGGAATTCCTGCGGTCATCGGAACCGGCGTCGCCAGCCGTCGAATCGCGGACGGTCAGATCGTCACCGTCGACGGCAACGTGGGGCGGGTCACGATCGACGATGTGCCGCCCGCGTGCGGAAGTTGAAGTTCGTGTTGTTGACTTCCAACACGCCGAGCCCGTAGGCTTGTGTCGAATTCCGACACCAGACTGCGAGGCCGCATGTTCGCCCCGACATCGACAGAAGGTGTTCGCGACGCGAGGACACTGGGGTGGACGACGGGCATGTCGCTCGACGTTCGGCTCGGCGTCCGGATGCTGCGGAAGTACCCGGCGCTGACCTGCATTTGCGGGTTCGCCATGGCGTTCGCCATCCTGGTGGGCGCCGCCGGATTCGAGTTGGTCACGCGGTTCGTGTTCCCGAGTCTTCCGATCGCCGAGGGGGATCGGGTCGTCACCATCCAGAACTGGGATGCGGCTTCGCAGCGTGCGGAGAACCCGACACTGCACGACGTGGTCAGGTGGCAGCAGGAACTGGCGACGATCGAGGACCTGGGGGCATTCCGGAACCGCACCCGTAACCTGATCGCGGCGGATCGGGTGCCGACGCTGGTAGGCGTTGTGGAGGTCACGGCGTCGGTGTTCCAGCTCGCCCGAGTGCCTGCGCTTCTCGGGCGTCCCCTGGCGGCCGAAGACGAGCGGCCGGACTCCGCACCGGTCGTCGTAGTCGGGCACGCCCTCTGGCAGAGGCATTTCGACGGCGATCCGGCCATCATCGGGCGCACGGTCCGTCTGGGCCGCACGGTGCACACGATTGTGGGCGTCATGCCGGCGCGGTTCGAATCGCCGACCGGCGGGACACTCTGGGTGCCGCTCCGTCTGGATGTCCCGCAGCACCAACCAGGAGATCCCGGCGTCAGAGTCATCGGGCGTCTTGCCGACGCCGTCACGATGTCGGAGGCGCAAGCCGAGCTGACCGCCGTCGGCGGGCGGGCCGCCGCCGGCATCCCCGGCACACGCGACATCGTGACGCCGCGGGTCGAGCCGTATGCCGCGAGTCTGCTCCAGCACGTCTCTGGGGTCGAGTTCCTGACAATCAATCTCTTTCTGATTCTGCTCGTCGTCATCATCTGCGCCAACGTGGCGCTCCTGATGTTCGCCCGGGCGGCTGCCCGCGAAGGCGAGATCGTCGTCAGGAGTGCCCTCGGGGCCACTCGCGGCCGCATCATCTGGCAGCTCTTCGCCGAGGCCCTGCTGCTCGCAGCCGCGGCGGCCGCTGTCGGGCTGATCGCCGCCGATGCCGCCCTTCGATGGAAATTCGGTTTGATCGAAGTCGTGCTGGGGCCCAACAGTGGAGCTCCCGCGTTCTGGGACAGGAGCGGCCTGTCGCCCGCGACCGTGTTCTATGCCTGCCTGCTCGCCGTGCTGGCCGCGCTCGTCGCCGGCGTCGTGCCGGCGCTCAAGGTCACCGGCGCGCTGGATCGCCGGCTGCGCATGGCGACGGCCGGCGGAGGTGGATTCCGCTTTGGTGGCGTCTGGACGGCGGTGGTCATCCTGCAGGTCGCGGCCATGGTGGCCTTTCCGGTCCTGGCCGGCCTGTTGCGCGGCGAGGCCGTGGACATTCGCGCCGTGCAGAGCGGGTCGGAGGAGTTCCTGTCGGCCCGCCTGGAGATGGATCGCGACACGGCGCTCGGCGCTCCCATCGATGCCTCGCGCGCAGGCTTTGTCGCACGGTTCGCCGCGACGTTCCGAGAGCTCGAGGACAAGCTGGAAGCCGAGCCGGCGGTCGCCGGGGTCACCTTCTCCGATGGGCTGCCCCTCATGAGCCGGTGGACTCGCCCGATCGAGCTGGATGGCGGCATGGCGGCGACTCCGGATCCCGACGGCAGACGTCTCCGCGTCAAGTCCGCGGCCGTGGCTGCGGACTACTTCCCGCTCATGAACGCTCCGGCCACGGCGGGACGGGGCTTCCGTGCCGCGGACATGGCGCCTGGTGCACGCGTCGTCATTGTCAATCAGTCGTTTGTCGACAGGATTCTCGGTGGTGGCAATGCGGTCGGCCGGCGGGTGCGCTACGCGGAGCCTCCTGGGTTCGGCGAAGTCGGCTCCGGCGCCGAACCATGGTACGAGATCATTGGCGTCGTTCGGGACATCGGAAGGCCCGCGGGCCGTGAGCAGCCCGAGAGCGCCGGCATTTATCACCCCGCTGCCCCGGGGTCCGCGATTCCGGCCTACCTCGTGGTGCACGTCAAGGGTCGGCCGGAATCATTCGTGCCCCGACTCCGGGCCCTGGCCGCCGGCGTCGATCCCACCATCCGGATCCACGACGCCGTTCCGCTGAACGAGGTGCGCCGGGTCGAGATGTACCTGCTTCGGCTCGGTTTCTGGCTGGTCACCGGAGTGAGCGCAGGCGCCCTCCTGCTGTCGCTCGCCGGCATTCACTCGGTGCTGTCGTTCACGGTTTCGCAGCGTACGCGAGAGATCGGGCTCCGTGTGGCACTCGGCGGCGAGGGGTGGCGCGTCGCTGCCACGGTCGCCCGGAGACCACTCGCCCAGGTCGCCGCCGGCGTCCTCCTGGGCGGCGTTCTCACGGCGGCCATGCTCCACGCGGTGAATGCAAGGCCGTCGCCGGGCGGCGCGGCGCGGCTGCTGGCCTACCTGGCGCTGATGATCGGCATCGCCCTGCTTGCCGCCATCGTGCCGGCGCGTCGTGTTCTCCGGATCGAACCCACCGAGGCCTTGAAGATGGATGGGTAGCCCGGGCAGCGGGTTGAACCGTCGAGCCGCGCGCAGCGCGGCAGGGACAGGCGGAACCGGCCCACGCAAGCAGCGCGTGCGCTCGGGCTGTTTGCGTGGGCCGGTTCCA
>MELC01000026.1 GCA_001767455.1 Acidobacteria bacterium RIFCSPLOWO2_12_FULL_66_21 | reverse complement strand
TTCTCACACTGCGCTCAGCGATCAGCTATTTCGTGACTGGGAGAATGCGAGGAGATCCGTCGGAGGGATTACGGATTAACGTGAGAGCCAACACCAAGGCCCTGGGGTACCCGGACGCGCCGATCCAGCGGGTCGGAGCGCCGTGGAGCCCCGTCCCATTCGGCCAGATTCTCGTGGACCCGTACGTACCGTCCGAGGCCGACATCGTCAGGGCCGTACGCGCCACGCGGGGAGCGACCGGGCCCTGAAGCGACGAAGTCGGGGCTGACCACACCTGAGCCCTCAGTCTTGGGCCCTGAGCCTTTCAGCGACCGAGTTTTTGTCACATCGGGCCCAATGGCGCGTACCAACTGGATCAATAGCGGTACGAGGCGTCGGTGATTCAGCGGATCCTGCGTCCGCGACTGACGTAGAATCCGCGCACCGGAGGTAGCGAAATGGGAAAGCAGCGGGGTTCGGTGGGTCTCATTGCGATCGTGCTCGCGTCTGCGGTCCTTCGCGCCGACTCGCCCCTCACGTCGACAGATCTCGCCTCAGCGTATGCGGATCTCGCGGTCGTGAAGGAAGCGCGCGCCACGAAACACGTCGCAGGCGAGGTGCTGCGCGTTCTTCTCGGGACGGACCCCAACGACCGCAAGGCGGCCGTCGTCAACGCGCTCGGATGGCAGACGCCCGGCAACGCGGCGGCGTTTCTCGACGGGCTCGCGGCTGGCCGAGGCATCGCGGTTGGTGACGTAAAGCTCGCCCAGTTGACGGCGTCCGACCGCTTCGTGCTCGGATACCTGCGCGCGATGGAAACCCATGAAGCGCCGGCCGCGCTGCGCGCGGGGGCGCTCGACGTCTGGGGTGCCACGCCGCTCCAGTTGCTGGACCAGGCGTCGCAGGCGTTGCCCGAGGACTTCACCGTGCACTACGTGCGCGCGCTCGTCGAGGCGCAGAGCGTGATGAGCGAGTCCTGGTGCTCGGCGTACCTCGCGACCGAGCGCGTGCTCGAGAAGTTCCCTCAGCGAAAGCGCAACCTGCGCCCTGCGGCCGTGGCCGCCGCCCAGTCGTACATGAACGCCTACAAGTCGGACTGCGGCAGCGCGCCGACGAAAGCGCCGGCCGCGAACAAACCGTTGCGCCTGACCGCCGAGTACGATCAGATCTACGCTCTCGCGCGGCTCGGCGACACCATCATCGCCGGTGCTCAGGCGGGGATCGTCGTGTGGCGTCCGGATGAACGGCGGCCGGTTGCGAGCCGCGACGAACGAATCTGCAGCTCCGTGCTTACCTGGCATGACGCGGCCTGGGCGGGCTGCTACGGCCGCCTCGTGCGATGGAACGGAACCGCGTGGAAGGGGTATCTGCAGGATCCGGCGCGGAGCGAGTCGGCGTTCGAGTCTCTGCTCGGTCCGTCCGGGGAATTACTCGCCCGCAACGGCAAGGACGTGTGGCGTTACGACGCGGGGTCGGACACGTTCGCGCCAATCGCTCTGGATCTCGGCGCCGATCCGTACGATGTCCTGTTCCGGCGCAATGGCGAATTGTGGCGCATTGATTTCCTGAAGGCCATTGTCGCCCCGACCCGCACGCTTGCGCTGCAATCCCGCGATTATCCGGGGAGCGATCCGCGAGCGCTGATGGAGGACGTGTCCGGCCGGCTGTGGGTGATCGACTTCAAGATGGGCGTTTTTCGGCTGGACGATGTCAGCGGACGGTTCGAGCGCCAGGAGGGTCTCGAGGACACGGCATCGGCGGTTGCGATCGATCCAGTCCGCGGCCGTACCTGGCTGTTGCACTACACAGCCGGCCCGATCCTCCGTGATAAGGACGGCACGCGACATCCGACTGACCTCACCAGCCTCCAGTTCATGCGCGATCTGCTCCTGGACGAGCGCACCGGCGACGTCTGGATCGCCGGGTGGACGGGTCTCGTGCGGCTCCGCGAGGACAAGGGCCACTGGACAACCGAGACGTGGCGCGCGGAGGGTCGCTGAGTACTATCCAGGGCCACGTGGCGCTCTGACCTGAACCCTGAGCCTTTCAGCGACCAGGTCTTTGTCACATCGAGGCTAGTTGCCTCCTCGTCCCGCGCTGCGAATACCACCGAGATCCGGTTCCACGCCGCCCCTGGGGGGCACGATCGGCAGCAGGATGTAGGAGGCGCGGTTGCCACCGGTGTAGATGGTGTTGGTCCCGAGGTGGTACACCGCGAAGTACTGCTCGTTGTCGTGCGGCAGCACGTCGATCCGGATTCGGCTCCCTTTCTGGAAGATCATGCTGGTCGTGCGGATCTCCACCTCGATGGGCACCGCCTCGCCCGGCGCGAGCTTCTGCTCGACGTCGTGGCTGTGGTACGGCCGGTCGGGCCGCGACAGCTTCGGGTCGAGCTTGCGATGCGAGACCTTGAGGACGCCGTCCGACACCGCCTCGATCGATCCGTTCGGGTTCACCTTCTGCAGGCGCGCGATGACGTCCGCGTCATTCGTGGACGAGGCGATCCACATGACCAGGTTGACGTGCCCGGTGATCTCGGTGTCGTCGGCCAGCGGCTCGGAGATGAAGGAGGCGCCGGGCTCGCCGCGGCCGCCGCGCGCGGCGGACAACGGCCCCGCGTCGTAGGTCAGGCCGCGTTCGGCGGCCGGCGCACTGACGGCCAGCTTCACGTCGTTGGTCGAGGTCGGGACCAGGCCTCCGGAGGCTTCCGCCGTCAGGTAGTACCTGGTGTACTTGGTGCGCTTGAGCGGGAACTCGTCCTCGAAGCGCCACCTGCAGTCCCGCGGGCTCGAGCGAACGCAGATCCGCACCGGCGGTTCCTTCATCATGCCGGTGTCGATGCCCTTGAGCCAATGGTCGTAGAAGCGGAGCTGCTCGGTCTTGCCTTCGTCGGAGTAGAACTCGGTCAGGCGCCCGCCGATGTGCACCCGTAACAACTTGTCTTTGGACGCGGCGCGCTCGAAGCCTTCGACGTTGCCGCGGAAGTGGAAACTCGTCCAGTTGCCAACGCTGAAGAACGGTATCGTGATCTGGTCGAGCTGGGCGCGCGCCTTCACCTGGTCCCACCACGGACCGTCGAGGTGGTTCACCATGAGGTCGTAGATGTAGTTCTCGTTGTAGGCCGCCGCGTTGTCGATCCTCGTGTGCTCGAGCAACTGCTTGCCGGTGACGTCGGTCCACCACCGCATGACGCGCGCCTGCCCGAACAACCCGCCGGGATACGCCCACTCCCGGTAATGGTCCGTGAACCCTTCCCATGGGATGAACGCCGTGAGATGCGGCGGCTTCAGGCTCGCGACGATCCATTGCGTGACCGCGTAATACGACACGCCGGCCAGGCCCACCTTGCCGGTGCTCCAGGGCTGCGCGGCGGCCCACTCGATGGCGTCGTAGTAGTCCCGGGCTTCGGCCGTGCTCCAGACGCCGGCGTTGCCGGGCGAGCGGCCGGTGCCGCGGCTGTCGAGGAAAATCAGGACGTAGCCGCGCGGCACCCAATACTCGGGCTCGGGCCGTTCCTGATGGGTGAACGGGCCCGCGTGGGGCACGTACTGCAGTTCCTTCTGGTAGACGCTCAACGACAGCAGCGGCGGGAACTTCTCGCCCGGGGCATCGGGACGGAACACGTCAGCCATCACGTACGATCCGCCCCGGGTCGGGATCTTCACGTCCTTGTCCACGACCAGCTTGTACTTGGGCTGCGAGAGCTTCGATGCGTACGGCGCGCGCGCCGCCGGCGATGGCGCCTGCGACTGCGCCGAGACACCGATGACGGCCTGTCCCGCTGCCGAGACCAGCGCGAGCACGCCCGAGATGATGCCAGCGGCGACGAGCCGCCGCAGGCCCGTGCTCATCGCGCGGGCGGAGTGCCGTACCGACATGGTGTCCTCCTCGGAACTGAGACGGGATGATCTGGCCCTGCTCGTCGATGACCTGGCACTTCGAGTTTGTCTTGAGACCGGTCTGCGTGTCGTGAACGATGGGAGTTGCCCGCGCAGCGGTCCGGGATCGGCGAGCAGTCCGCAGCGATGCCCGGCGCCGAGGCGAACCGCGAGCGAGCATACCGCCCGGTCCAACCCTCGTCAAGACGTCGTGGAAGGCCGGCGTGAACTGCCCGTGTGATAGAGTCCCGGCCTGTCGCCGCAGGAGCGGGCCGATCACTCTAGTGACAACGGAGGGCGCGCATGGCCGAGGACACTCCCACCCGCAAGACCAGGCAGGGTGGGGTCATGACGCAGGTCGTGATTGGCATTGTGGCCGGCATTGTCCTGGGCTACCTCTATCCGCACGCCGGTGCGGCGATGAAGCCGCTCGGCGACGGCTTCATCAAACTGATCAAGATGGTCATCGCGCCGATCATCTTCGTCACCGTGGTCGGCGGCCTGTGCCGGATGTCCAACCTGAAAGAGGTCGGCCGCATCGGGGTGCGCGCGCTGATCTACTTCGAGATCGCGTCGACGCTGGCCAACTTCTTCGGTCTCGGCGTCGGGCTCCTGTTCAGGCCGGGTCAGGGGCTCAACATCGACCCCGCGACGTTCGACGCATCGGCGGTCTCCGCCTACGCCAACCCGACAACCAAGCTGAGCGTCGTCGGCTTCATCCTCGACATCATCCCCACGACGGTCGTCGACGCGTTCGCGGAAGGGCACATCCTGCAGATCATGCTCTTCTCGGTGCTGTTCGGGCTCGGGCTGCTGAAGGTCGGCGACAAGGGCAGGAAACTGGTCGAGCTCTTCGATCAGGCGTCGGCGACGCTGTTCGCCGTGCTCCGCTTCATCATGGTCCTCGCGCCGGTCGGCACGTTTGGCGCCATGGCGTTCACCGTCGGTGCCTACGGCATCGGCACGCTCATGCCGCTGGCCAAGGTCGTCGCCACCGTGTACGCCGGGTGCATCCTCTTCACGCTCGTGGTGCTCGGTTCGGTCGCGCGCCTCGCCGGCTTCCGCATCCTGAAGTTCCTCGCGTACATCAAGGAGGAAATCCTGATCGTGCTGGCCACGTCGACCTCGGAAGTGGCGCTGCCGCCGCTGATGAAGAAGCTCGAGCAGGCCGGCTGCCATCGCAGCGTCGTCGGGCTGGTCACGCCGACGGGCTATTCCTTCAACCAGGACGGCGGAGCGGTCTACCAGGTCGTCTCGACGCTCTTCATCGCGCAGGCGATGAACGTCGACCTCGGGTGGATTCAACTGCTGACGTTCATGCTGGTCCTGCAGGTGACGTCGAAGGGTGGAGCCGGCGTGTCGGGCTCCGCGTTCGTCGTACTGGCGGCGACGCTCGCGTCGCTCCAGACCGTGCCCGTCGCCGGCATGGCGCTGCTGCTTGGCGTCGAACGGTTCATGTCGATGGCGCGCGCCACGATGAACGTGATTGGCAACGGCGTGGCGACGCTCGTCGTGGCGCGGTGGGACGGTGCGCTCGACATCGCGCAGATGCAGCGGGAGCTCGGGCTGACACGAAAGACCGGCGCCGCCTCCGCCGAGTGAGGCGCGCGGCGCGCGCACGCGGATGGCGAGTCAGGCGAGGATCGTAAAGATGGCCTTCACAGACTACTCGGAGACATTCAAGACGATTCGGATGCGGCGTGAGGACGGCATCCTGGAGATGACGCTGCACACCGAAGGGGACTCGTTGCGCTGGGGGCCGGCGGCCCACAGCGATCTGGTGCAGGCGTTTCTCGACGTGTCGCGCGACCGCGACAACCTCCTGGTCATCCTGACGGGCGCCGGCGACGAGTTCACAGGACCCCAGATCAAGCCTGACGCCACGCGCGCGGTGGCCAAGCTCTCGACCGATGCGTGGAGCAAGCTCGGGTGGGAATCCAAGCACCTCATCATGAACATGCTCGATATCGACGTGCCGGTGATCTGCGCGCTGAACGGTCCGGCGCTGCGCCACGCCGAATTGCCGCTGCTCTGCGACATCGTCCTCGCGTCCGAGACCGCCGCGTTTCAGGATTCGGCGCACTTCGCCGGCGGCTTGATTCCTGGTGACGGCGTGCACGTCGTCTTCCCGATGCTGATGGGCGCCAACCGCGGCCGCTACTTCCTGTTGACCGGCCAGAAGATCGACGCGCCCGAGGCGCTTCGAATCGGGCTGGTCAACGAAGTGCTGCCGAAGAGCCAGGTGTTGCCTCGCGCCTGGGAGCTGGCGCGGCAGATCCTGCTGCAGCCCGATCTGAACCGCAGGTATACCCGGGTGTTGCTGACGCAGCACATCCGGCGCCAGATGCAGGACCTTCTCGGGTATGGCCTCGCGCTCGAAGGTCTGGGCATCGTGCAGTAGCAGCACCGCACTCGCAAGGACGGCCACCGATGACCATCGCATTTCTCGGCGCCGGACACATGGCGCACGGCATGATCGGACGCCTGCTCGGCGCCGGTTTCCCGGTGACGGTCTACAACCGCAGCGTCGAGAAGGTGCGCCCGCTCGAAGCCCTGGGCGCCACGACCGCAGCCACCCCGCGCGATGCGGCGCACGGCGCGGACGTCGTCTTCGCGTCGCTGAGCGACGATGCGGCGTCGCGTGCGGTGTGGACCGGACCGGAGGGCGTGCTGTCGGCGCACGTGTCGGATCGGATGATCGCGATCGAGTGCTCGACCCTGTCGCACGATTGGGTACTCGAGCTGGCCGGCACCGTCCGGCGACGTGGTCTTCGCTATATCGATTGTCCGGTCGCCGGCCGCCCATACGCCGCTGCCGCCGGTCAACTGGTCGTGTTCGCCGGCGCGGAAGCCGCCGATCTGGAGGAAGTCCGTCCGCTGTTGGCGCCCTTGAGCAAAGAGATCTTTCACTTCGGGCCGGTTGGCGCGGGCACCGCGTTCAAATTGATCTACAACCTGATGGGCGCGACGCAGATCGCCGCGCTCGCCGAGGGGCTGGTCGCAGCGGAAGCCGCCGGCATCGATCTCCTGAGCGCCGCGCGCGCATTCTCCACCGGCGCCACGGGCAGTCCGCACGTGGTGCGCCACGCCGCCTTCATGGCGGAGGGCCGTCACGAAGATCCCCCGGCCTTCACGGCACGCGGCCGGCTCAAGGATTCGACCTACGGCGTCCAGCTCGCGGAGACGCTCGGCTGCCAGGCCGTTCTCGGCCGCGCCACCGTCGCCCTGTTCGAGCAGATGATCGAAGCCGGCATGGACGGCGCGGCCGACAGCCGGTTGATCGAGGCCGTTCGATCCCGAAGAGTCGACGTCCCTCCTACTTCTCCCCCACCGGGGCGGCGGCCTGGATGGTCGTCTGGACGCTGACGGTCATCAGCCACCTGCCGCTTCGTTTGATCCACACGCGCGTCACCTGGGAGGGCTTGCCGCTGTGCGGCAGGGTCCGGCAGCTCATCACCACCGCGTCGCCAACGGTGAGCATCCGCGTGTGATCGGGAGCCAGTTGCCCCGGCGCCCCGTTGGTCCCGGCCCGCTTCTGCCGGTTGAGATTGGCGATACGGTCTTCCTTCGTCTCCGGCTCGGTCCCGCTGGAGCGGATGACCAGGAACTCATCCGCAAAATGCGGAGCCCAGGCCTGCGCGTCACCGGCGGTGACGGCCGATTCCAATGCCTGCCAGGACTTGATGACGCCGGCCTCGGTGTCGTTCTTCGGTTTGTAAGGGACGGTCTTGCAGGGATTGATGCACTCTTTGACGGGAGGGGCCGGCGAGCCAGCCCCGGCCTTCTCCGCCTGCTTCACTTCGTGGTAGACCAGCAGGCGCCAGCCCGATGGACGCTTCGCCCACACCCGCAGCACGTGCAGTTTTCCACTGTCGGTTCGCACGGTGACAATCTGGTCGTAGGTGTAGGACTTCGATCCTGCATCGCCGAGGGTGGATGGGGGCAGATGCTCGAGGACCTGAGTCCTGTCCAGGGTCTTCCCCTCCCAGTTGGTCCAGATCAAGTCAGAATCGAGCAGTGGACGCACCGCGGCCTTGTCTGATGTTCCGAGAGCCTGCATGAACGCGTGGTCGGCCTGAAGCACGTCCTGCCCGGCCCCGGCGGCGAACGCGGGCCGGCTGCCGATCGCGACCGGCGTGCCAAGACCCATCACCGCCGTCACGACTACACAGAGAATCGATCGTCTCACAGCCGTCCTCCTTCTCACCGCAGGATGATGCCCCCGAGGTTCGGCACCGGTCCGCCCTTGGGCGGGACGATCGGCAGCAACACGTAAGAGGCGCGGTCGCCGCCCAGGTACAGCGTGTTGTTCTTGAGGTGATAGACGCTGAAGTACCGCGCGCCGTCATGAGGCATCACATCGAGCCGGATACGGCTGCCTTTCTGGAACACCATGCTGGTGGGCCAGATATCGATCTCGACCGGCACGACCTCGCCCGGCGTCAGTTTCTGTTCCTCGTCGTGGGTATGGTAGGGCCGATACGGCGTTGACAGCTTGGGATCGAGCTTGCGGTGCGAGACTTTGAGGATGCCGCGGACTGCCGTCTGCACCGACCCGTCGGGCATCACCTTGCGCAGGTAGGCGAAGATGTCCATGTCGTCGGTCTCCGATGACACCCACACGACCAGATTGATGTGGCCCGTGATCTCCACATCCTCGGCCAGCGGCTCGGTCGTGAACGAGAGCGCCGGCAGGCCGTTTCTCCCACGACCGTGGGATGCCGGGCCGGCGTCGTAGGTGAGCTGGCCGGGTTGCGCGGGCGGCGTGGTGGACAGCTTGACGTCATGGAGCGCGTCCTTGACCACGCCGCCGGCCGGATCCGCCGTCAGGTAGTACTTCGTGTACTGGGTGCGCTTGATCGGCCACTCGTCCTCGAAGCGCCAGCTGCACGCCGTGAGGCTGGCGCGGACGCACAGCTTCACGGGCGGCTCGTCCATGATGCCGGTCTTCAGACCCTTCAGCCAGTAGTCGTACCAGCGCAGCTGCTCGGCCTTGCCTTCCTCCTGATAGAAGTGCGTGGTGGGGCCGCCGATGTGCACCTGCAGCTTCTTGTTCTTCGAGGCCGCGCGGGCGAACACCTCGATGTTCCCGCGCAGATGGCGGTTCGACCAGCCATTCCAGTTGCCCGCGCTGTAGAACGGCACGGTGATCTTGTCTACCTGCGCGCGTGCCTTGACGTTGTCCCACCACGGGCCGTCGAGGGGGTGCGTCATGTACTTGTAGAGGAGGTTCTCGTTGAACGCTCCCACGTTGTCGGTTCGGGTGTGTTCGAGGAGCTGTTTGCCCATCACGTCGAGCCACCAGCTGCCCAGGTGATCCTGGTTGAAGATCCCGCCGTGGAAAATGGCGTCGCGGTACCCATCTCCGAAGCCCGCCCACGGAATCATGGTCGTCAGATGCGGGGGCTGCAGCCCTGCGACGTTCCACTGGGTGACCGCATAATAGGACACGCCATTCAGCCCGACCTTGCCGGTGCTCCATGTCTGTCTGGCTGCCCATTCGATGGCATCGTAATAGTCCTGGGCCTCCTGCATGCCTCTGACATCGGTATCGCCCGGCGACTTCCCGGTACCTCGCGAGTCAATGAACATCAGGATGTAGCCACGGGCTGTCCACCACTCGGGCTCCGCACGTTCCTGATGACTGAACGGAGACTGATGGGGCACGTACTGCAGCTCCTTCTGATAGACGCTCATGGAGAGCAGCACGGGGAACTTCTCACCTGATGCGTCGGGCCTGAAAAGATCCGCCACCAGGAATGAGCCGTCGCGCATGGGGATCCGGACATCTTTTTCGACGACCATCCTGTACTTGGGCTGGGACAGCTCCGACGCGAAGGCGCCGCTTGGTGGACACGCGATTGCCACCACAGCCGAGAGCATGACGATTCTCCCGAAGCGAAAACGGATTCCCGCCGAGAGGCTGCCACCAGTTGTCGACATCGTTCCCCCCAGAAGACGTGCCTCAGAATACAGCTATTATCTGTGCGGCGCGACCGGTGTCCGCCACGTAACCCGAAAATTGCCCGTCCACCCAACCGGAGGGCTGCGATGTCCATCGGAAAGAACGGCGTCTATTTCGTTCCGCCGGTGCTTTTGGTCCTGGCCCTCGTCGGTCTTCCGTTGCAGTTGCAGGGGCGCCAGGCACAAGGTGGCCGCTTCCAGCTCGAGGAGGCGACGATCGCCGACGTGCACCGCGCCATCCAGACCGGCCGGCTCACCTGCCACGGCCTCGTGCAAGCCTACGTCGACCGCGCAAAGGTCTACAACGGCGTGAGCGACCGCCTGGTCACGCGCGACGGCGCGCCGATCCCTGCGGCTCCCGGCACGGTGCGCGCGGGATCTCCGCTGAAGATCCCCACCGACACGGTAGCCATCTCGACGCTCGTGCCCGATTTCGATCAGTACGCCGGGCCGCCGATTGAGTTCGGCCGGATGGAGCCCACGGCGTCCGACCCGTCCGTGCAGCAGCAGTACGGCATGACGGTCGGCACGCCTAACTCCGGGCAGATCAACGCGCTTGGGACCCTCAACCTTCGTGGCGAGCGCTCGGTGACGTGCAAGGGCGATCGCGACAAGGCGCCTTCGTCCGGCCCGCTGCCGCCAGGATCGCCTGCCGTGTGCGAGGAGTTCCGCAGGCAACCCGACGCGCTCGAGCGCGCGGCCCGGCTCGACGCGCAGTACGGCCGAACGCCGGATCTCGCGCGGCTGCCGATGTACTGCATCCCGTTTTCATTCAAGGACCCGTTCGACACGATGGACATGCGGACGACGGCCGGTGCCGACGCCCGGTACGATATCGACTTCCCGGCCCGGGATCACACGCTCGTCGCCCAGTTGCGGCAGAAGGGCGCGATCATTTACGCCAAGGCGGTCAACACCGAGTACAACGGCCGCGCCGGCGATCCCGGAGGGCGCAACCAGCCGACGAAGAAGCTCATTTCCACCCTCGGATATCAACGCAGCAGCTGGGCCGGGAACCCGAGCAGCGCCTATGACAGCACGCGCGCCGCGTCGCTCGGATCGAGCTCGGGGTCCGGCGCCTCGGTGAGCGCCAACCTGGTGATGTGCAGCGTGTGCGAAGAGACGAGCCTCTCCTGCCGCGGACCGGCCAACCACAACGCCGTCGCGCTGATCCTGCCGCACAAGTCACTCATCTCGTTCCACGGCGGGGCGATCGGCTCCGACATCTACAACGACCGCGCCGGCATCATGTGCCGCACCATCGCCGACGCGGCCAAGGTGCTCGACGCGATGAAGGACCCCGTCAACGGGTACTACGACCCGCGCGACATCTTCACGACCGTCCCGCGCTCGAGCGTGCTCGGCACGCCCTACGCAGCCAGCGCCGCCATGCCCGGCACCGCGGGCTCGCTCGGCGGCATGCGCATCGGCGTCATCAGGGAATCGATGCTGGTGTTCCCAGGCATCAAGGCCGACGAGCCGATCGTCACGGCCGCGGTGAAGGAGATCAAGGATGTCCTCGGCGGACAACTGGGCGCCACGCTCGTGGAATCGAGCGATCCTCTCTGGCCCGATGACCCGGACATCGAGAACATGACGACGACCTACACGCGCGCCCTCGCGGAGATGGTGCCCGTCTTCTTCCCCGCGATCCTGTACAGGCTGAACGCCGCCGGCACGCCGGTCTTTCCCGAGTTCGCCGCAATGATCAAGCCGACCGAGTTCGCGGCCGGCAAGACATTCGGCTCGGGAACCATGGCGCCGATCGACTACATGGTCGGACTGGCCGAAGGGAAGATCCCGCCGCCGAAGAACTTGAACATCCGTTTCATGCAACAGGTGCCGGACGGGTCGCTGACCTTCAAGTTCCATTTCACGCAGTACGCCACTCGCCGGGCCGCCGACTGGGCCGCGCGCGGCTTTACCGAAACGCTGGTGGATTTTCCCACGCTCAACGCGCGCTCGAAGTTCTGGGGCGATGACCAGCGCGCGGCCTTCAAGAACTGGGAGGAGGTCGAGAACATCCGCCGCCCGCTCGGCCAGGATCAGGGCATCGACGAGCGGATCCTGCTTCGCGAGCTGCTGCGCCGCGTCGAGATGAAGGTCATGCAGGAGAACCACCTCGACGTCGTCGTGCGCCTGCACACGCCGCTGCCGCCCGGGCAGATTGGCCTGGCGTCATCGCCGGGACCACGAGGGGACATGCGCGGGGAGATCCGGATGGGTCCTTTCGCGGGGCTGACCGAGGTGCTGATCCCGGCGGGCTACGTGCGCACGGTGTACAACCCGACGTTCGTGCTGAACCCTGACAAGAGGCAGTACGTCGCGAGAAATACCGACACGCCGACGACGCTGCCGGCGCCCGGGCTGCCGTTCTCGCTGGTTTTCAGGGCGGAGCCAGGGGCAGAGAATCGGATCCTTGCGGTGGCGTCGGCGTACGAAGCGGCGTCGAAGCGCCGCGTGCCGCCGCCCGCGTACCCTGAGATCCGCGCCACCGCCGCGCGCTGACGGGCGCAGCACGCCTGCCTTGAAGGTCGACTCGTCCGGTGGTAGAGTGGTCCAACCTTTCACGCTCCGCGTCATCTTTCGAGTTGGATAGGGCCCCTCCCGGCGCTTCGCGACGGGGGGCCTGCCACGCGCATTGGAGGAAGTAGATGGCGATGAAACCACCAGATCCGTCAGATCAGATCCCGGAATCCGAAAACAAACCCGGACCGGTGACCCGCAGGGCGCTGCTCACCGGCGCGCTGGCGGCCGCCGGCGCGGGCCTCGCCGGCGCGGTCGGCCTGCACGCCCAGAAGGACCCGCTCCTGGGGGGAAGCCGACTCGGCGGCAAGGTTCCCTTCAAGACGCCCCTGGGCGCACTCGACTACATCGACAGAGGCGAGTACATCCACAACTTCGAGATTCACTCCTTTCTGCCGGGCGTGCGATTCTCCGCCGGCGAGCCGCTCATGTCCATGTGGGCCAAGGGCACGCGACGGCTGCTCCCGTCCAGCGGCGGCTGGATCGACATCACGGAGCCAAGGAAGCCGGTCCTCGTGAAGGCCGACGGAACCGGACGCACGGGCGGGTGCGTCGCCTACAACACGAGACTCAAGAAGTGGCTCAGCGTGACGTCTGCGAGCCAGCCGAACACGTCGGCCGGTCCGGAGTACCCGTACGGGCGGTATCACAAGGAATATTTCGACAAGCAAACCTCGTATGCGGGGCTCCGGGGCATCCGCGTCTCTGACATCACGGATCCCCTCAAGCCGAATCTGCTCTGTGAGTTCAGCACCGGCAAGACCGGCAGCGGCACGCATCACAACTTCTACGACGGCGGGAAGTACGCGTACCTCGACGCCGGTTTCTCCGATCAGCTGAGAATGGAGAACGCTCAGCGTGCGAACAGCAACGCGTTGATGGTCGTCGACATGACTGATCCGGCCAACGTCAAGGAGGTCTCGCGGTGGTGGCACCCGGGCCAGTTGATGTCGGAGGAAGCCGAATACAAGAAGTTCCTCTTCGCGGGTGATGAATCCTCCTGGCCGTGTTCTCACGGCGCTCCCAGCGTTCCCGTGCGCGTGGAGGACGGGGGGAACGTCGGGTACGGCGGGTTCGGTCATTTCGGGATGATGGTGTTCGACTTCACCGACATCACGAAGCCCAAGCTGTTCGGAAAGGCGCGCTGGGACTTCGAGACGCTGGGGAGCATCCCGTACCACACGTGCTATCCCGTGATCTCCGACAACAACCCCCGCCTCCGGGGACTCGTCATCGGTGTCCCCGAGACGGTCCTCCCCGACTGCCGGGAGCCTTTCAAGCCCGCGCAGATCATCGACGTCAGGGACCCGCGCAACCCGCGCATCATCGGGCTGTTTCCGCGCCCGGTGGCGCCGCCGAACGCACCCTACTCGGACTTCTGTTTCGCACGCGGCCGCTTCGGCACGCACAACATCATGAACTGGGTGGCGCCCGGCACGTCGCGCCCCGAGTTCGTGTCGATGACCTACTTCAACGCTGGCGTCCGCACCTTCGATATCTCCGATCCGACCCAGCCGAAGGAAACGGCCTGGTTCGTGGGAGCCCGTAAGTCGGAACTCGAAAACTATCAAGAGTACTTCCGCGACGGGACGGAAACCACCATGGTGGAATGGGATCGCAACCTGGTCTGGGTGGCGACGCACACAGGGACCTACTGTCTGTCGACGCCGGCGCTCGGCAGGCCCGTGCTCGAGCCCCGGAAGATCGACAAGTGGACGGTGGCGCACTGCAATCGCGGCTGGGACGATCAGACTGCGGCGAGCGTGTACTTCGGACGCGGTCTGAGCGAACTGGCGTAGACAGGAATGACCGTAGGCCCAGGGCTTCCGCCTTCGCGCGGAGCGCTTCGGCGAGACTCGCCGGAGCCTTGGCGGAGGCGGTCGGTCCTGGGCCTGCACCGCCCCGGGGAGATCACGATGTCCAAGCGCGACTTCGACGCGGAACGGCGGACCTTTCTCAGGATGAGCGCTGCGGCCGGGGCCGCGGCTGTGGCGGGACTGGCCGGCGCCGGAAGCGCGCACGCCGGGCAACAACGGGGCGGGCTGGCGGGGCTGCCTGATGGCGTCGGCACGACCCCCTTCAAGAGACCCATGGGGTCCCTGAACTATCTCGATCGCAAGCAGTACCTCCACAACATGGAAATCCTGGCCCAGATCGACGGGCCCAGCGTGGCTGGAGGCGAGCCGCTGATGGCGATGTGGGCAAAAGGCGCGCAGCGTCTCCTGCCTGCCGGCGGCGCCGGATGGCTCGATGTCAGTGACGCGCGCAGACCCGTCGTCGTGCCGGCAAAAGGCGGGATATCCGGCTGCGTCGCCTACAACACGCGGCTCAAGAAATGGCTCATGGTGAGATCCGCGGGGCAGCCGAATTCCTCCCCGAAGCCCGGCGAATACCCGCGCGGCCAGTTCGACGAGGACTTCCGCAAGCAGATCATGAGCTATAAGGGCCTGAGGGGCATCCGCGTGTACGACATCACCGACCCCACGGCGCCCGGGCTGCTCAACGAGTTCTCGACCGGAGAGACCGGCACCGGCACCCACATGAACTTCTACGACGGCGGGCGTTACGCGTACCTCGAGGCCGGTTGGACCGACCAGCTCCGCTTCGAGAATTCAGGCCGCGCCAGCAGCAACGGGCTCATGATCGTCGACCTGTCGGACCCCGAAAAAGTGTCCGAGGTGTCTCGCTGGCACTTCCCCGGACAACTGCGGGGCGAGGAAGAGGAGTACAAGAAGTACTGGTGGGCCGGCAGCCAGGCGGCCTGGTCCGGTGCTCACGGCGGCCCGACGGTACCGATCCGCGTGGAAGACGGAGGCAGGGTGGGCTACGGCGGCTTTGGCCACTACGGCATGGTGATCTTCGATCTGACCGACATCAAGAACCCGAAACCGTACTCGGTGGCGCGATGGGATTATGAGAGCATCGACGGCATTCCCTACCACACGTGCTATCCGGTGATCGCTCCTGCGGGTCACCGGCTGCGGAACATCGTGATCGGGATTCCGGAAGCGCACCTGCCCGACTGCCGGGAACCCTATAAGCCCCAGCATCTGATCGACGTGAGCGACCTGCGCCATCCGCGTTTCATCGGCCAGTTCCCGCGCCCGACGCCGCCGCCCGATGCACCCTACGCGGACTTCTGCCTAGCGACCGGGCGCTTCAGCACGCATAACATCCAGTGCTGGGTGGCGCCGGGCACAGCGCGGCCCGAGATCGCGGTGACGACGTGGTTCAACGCAGGCATACGGGTGCATGACATCTCCGATCCCACACGGCCGCGCGAGCTGGCGTACTTCGTTCCGCCTCACCGTGGCACGCCGGAGGACTACGACAGCTGGTTCCGTGGCGACGCTGAGAGAGTGTTCGTGGAGTGGGATCGCAATCTCATCTGGTTCGGCACGCGGACGGGCACCTACTGCCTGACGAGCCCGACGCTGGGCAAGCCGGTGCAGGAGCCGCGGGCCATCAAGAACTGGACAGTGCCTCACTGCAACGCCGGCTGGGACAACAGCCGGGGCTGACTGAATCGCGCGCGTTGATGAACTACTCAGGCTAAGGAGCTTTCCATGATGCGTTCAACCGTGTTGGTCTGCGCCGCGCTCTTGTGCGGGGCCGATGTCGCGCTCGCGCAGGCGCCCGCTGCGCCCCCGACCGCGAAGAAAGTCTTCGGTCCCGCGAAAGTGACCGAGCCGTGGGAGCGCGTCGTGTTCACGGAGTCGGTGACGAACTCCGACATCCCCGTCGACATCACACTGCTCGAGACCGTCGACGGCTTGTTTACCCCGATCGGCATTCGACACCCGAAGGGGAACGGGCCCTTCCCGGTCGTGCTGTTCTTCAGCGGGAATGGCGGCGCCGGACTCGCGCAGGTGCGGGAGTACATCAACAACCACGCCTACACGATGGAGCGGTTTCTTGCGCAGGGCTACGCGGTGGCGTGGCTCCAGTACCGCGCCGAAGCGTGGTATGCCTACCCCAAGTTGCCGCCGCTGCAGGTCGGCAAGCAGCAGGCCAACGCGGCGATGAACCGCCCGCCGCTCGAGATCGATGACCTGGCGACCATCGTCGAGTACGTCAAGCGGCTCCCGTACGTGGATCCGAACCGGGTCGGGCTCTGCGGGAACAGCCACGCCGGCGGCATGATTCTCCGCGCCGGCTCGCAAGGATTGAATGTGAGGGCCGCGATCGTCTCCGAGCCGGACGCCAGCGAGTTCCTCGGGTTGGACGAGAAGTACTTCGCCGTGGAGGAGCCGCTCTTCCGCACGATCGAATCGGCCGCGCCATACCTCGACAAGAAGACCGCGATGGAACGGATTCGCGGCATCAGCTTCCCGATGTTCTTCGTCAACCGCGATCGAGACGAACTTCAGGGGCTGTTCGAGACCGCGTACACCTGGGTCAAGGAAGCGGGCAAGACCGTGGAACACGTCTCCTACGATCACCCGGTCCACGGCTTCATCGTCCGCGTGAAGAAGGACGACAAGGGGGTCTATCACCCCGACGACATCCAGTTGAAGGTGATCCAGCAGGCGTTGGATTTCTTCGGCAGGTACATGCCGCGGAGCCGCTGACGCCCGCGCGCCAGATGCAACGCGTTTGTGGCCCAGGAAAGGCAGAGATGGCGATGAAGAAACGGACCATGGCCGTGGCGGTGCTCGTGGGCGTGTGCTGTGCCGCAGGCACGCTGGTGCCGGGACCGCACGCGGCGACACCGGCGGCGACGCCCCAGATCCGCGGCATGGGCAACGCACCGCCCGCCGCGCTCCCGCCGCACGGATACGCCATCACGAAGCCCGTCAAGGGCTCGGACATCCCGGTGGAGCTGACGTTCGTCTTCACGCGCGACGAGGCCTACGTCGCGATCGGCCTGCGCAAGCCGAAAGGGAACGGCCCGTTCCCGGCCATCCTGATGAGCGCCGGCAACGGCGCCGGCGGCATGCCGTCGGTGGAACGAGGCGTCGAGCGCCTGGCGCCGATGGTCGACCGGATGGTCGCGCGGGGCTACGTCGTCGCGTACGCCGAGCCCCGGAACGAGATTCCCGATCTCTACAACAAGACAGAGCGGGCGGAGAATCTCCCCGACAGCGTCAGCGGCGGCCAGCGCACGATGAAGTCGAGTCCGACACTCGATTCGGATGACTTCATCTCGATGATCCAGTACCTGCAGTCGTTGCCCTATGTGGACAAGGACGCCGTCGGCGCGTTCGGCGTGAGCCACAGCGGGGAACTGATCATGAAGGCGGCCAGCGAGATCACGTTCGGCTGCGGCGTCCCGAACGAGGGCGCGGCCAACGAGTACCTGGAGATCGACATCGGTCCGTCCGCGCCCCGCAAAGGCGCCGAGATTCAGTTCCAGGATGAGGCGCTCGTCAGGCAGCGGGCCGACAAGGCCAAGGCGATGGAGCGCATCAAGCGAGTCAGGACGCCGATGCTCGTCATGGGCCGCGACCAGGACCACCAACAAGGCGTCTTCAAGCTGACCTACGACTGGCTGAAAGAGGCCGGCAAGGACGCGACCTGGGTCAGTTTCGACCATCCTGTCCACGGCTACGCGTTCATCTATCGCCAGCAGGACGGTTCGTTCAAGCCCGACCCGATCCAGGAGAAGGCGTGGGATGTCTACATGGCGTTCTTCGACAAGCATCTGAAGCACGCGCACGGGACCACGGGCGCGGCGAAGTAACCGCAATGCCAGGGGGAGCAATGTCAATCGTGCACGCTGGATACGGTCCTGCGGCGGCCATCCGGATGGCGCTCTTCGTGACGGGGGTGGGATTGTCGTCGGTCACAGCCCTTGGGGGTCAGGCCCAGGCTCCCGCGCCACCTCCCGGCGTATCGGCGACGGGATCGATCGGCGGCCTCGAGGCGAAGTTCATCGACGTCAAGGGCGTCAGGACGCGCTACTACGAGGCGGGCCAGGGCGAGCCGATGGTCCTGGTGCACGGCGAAGGCTGGTCGGGCCATTCGAGCGCCAACACCTGGGTAAAGAATATTCCGGGCCTGGCGAAACGATTCCACGTGTACGCCGCCGACAAGCTCGCGTCCGGCATGACGGGCAATCCGCTCGACGACCGGGATTACAACATCCAGGGCGAAGTCGAGCACATGTACCAGTTCATTCAGACGCTGAAGCTGGGACGCGTCCACCTGGTCGGCCAGTCGCGGGGCGGCGGTCTGTCGTTCTTCCTCGCGGTGGCGCATCCGGAGATCGTCAAGACGCTCGTCATCGTCGATTCCAACACTGCCGCGCCTGACACGGGGCCCACGACCCGCGAAGCGGCCCTCGCCAGCTGCCCGAAAGAGCCCGACTGGGAGGAATGGCGCTGCCGCCTGCGCGCGATCTCGTTCAAGCCGGACGTCGCGTTCGACGACCTGTTCTTCCAGACCGGGCGCTACATGGCCAGCCGGCCGAAATCGCAGGAGACGGTGAAGAAGATGGCGGCCGGCGCGGGCGATCCGCTGCGGTCGCAGTTCAATGAATGGAAGAAGCAGGTCCACGAGCGCGTGATGAAGGAACCGATCCTGATGATGCCGACTCTGCTCTATTGGGGCAGGAACGATCCGTCGGCCATCCTGAGGAACGGCCTCGCGACCTACGATGTCATCGCCGCCCGGAACCCGAACCTGCGGATGATCATCGCCAACCACGCGGGCCATTTCCACTACCGGGAGTACCCGGACGAGTTCGACCAGAACATCATCAACTTCATCGACTACTGGAGCCGCCAGCCGGCGGCCAGAACACTCCGGTAGAGGACATCACCGCACATGGCCAGCAACAGGATCCAACCCATCGACATCGACCGCGTCTCCGACCCTCGCATGGCGGAGGAGTTCGCGCGCGCGCGGCGTGAAGGCGTGCCGCGTCCCGAGAGTCACGCCATTCGCGCCCGCGTGCCGGCCGTGTTCTGGTCCTTCGTCAACACGTGGAACGACGTGTTCAGGTCGGGCAGCGTGGACGTCCTGATCAAAGAGCTCTGCCGCGTGTATGTGTCCCAGGCGGTCCAGTGCGCGTACTGCGGCGGGCAGCGTCTGAACGACGCCGCGAGCGGGGGCGTCACTGAAGCGCACTACAAGGACGTCGTGAACTTCGAGCGTTCCGATCTCTATGACGAACGGCAGAGAGCCGCGCTGTCGCTGGCCGACGCCATCACGTGGGATCGGGACGTGGATGATGCGTTCTGGCAGCGCCTGTACGCGCACTTCTCCGAGCCGGAGCTGGTCGAGCTCGGCTACTTCATCGGTTTCACGATGGGTCAGCAACGCTTCAACCGTCTTCTCAACATCGTGATCGAACCAGATCAGGACGCTGCGGTTCAGCCGCCGGTCGGCCACGCCTCGGGAAGCCAGCACGCATGAACGTGGCAGTGTCACGTACTCGAGAGGACGGAGGTCGGAAGATGAGACGCATCCCCGGTCCGCATGAGCCGGAAGCAGCGCATGGTCGCCGCCGGAGAACGGACTGGCGAAGGCTCCTGACGCCGGTCATGCTGTTGCCCTCCCTCGTCGCCGGCGGGGCGGGCGCAATGGCGGCGCCCGGTCCCGACGGATCCATCGGCGGCCTCAAGGCCAGGTTCGTCGATGTAAAAGGCGTGGCGACGCGCTACTACGACGAGGGTCAGGGCGAGCCGGTGGTGCTGATTCACGGAGGCATGACGGCGGGGTCCTCCACGGCGAACGTCTGGTCGAGGAACATCCCCGGCCTCGCGAAGCGCTTCCATGTCTACGCGGTGGACCGCCTCGGATCCGGGCTGACCGGCAATCCGCTCAACGACGCCGACTATGCCTACTCCGGCCAGGTCGAGCACATCTACCAGTTCATCCAGACGATGACGCTGGGCAAGGTCCATCTCGTGGGACATTCAGCCGGGGGCGCGATCGCGTTCTACGTGGCCGTCCATCATCCCGAGATCATCCAGACGCTCACAATCATCGGACAAGGTCCGGCCAGTCCGTCCGCCTCCGATGGGCCGAGCCGGCTGGATCTGTCGTCCTGCCCCGACCAGAACGTCTACGACGGTTTGAAGTGCCGCGTGGAGAAGCTCGCCTGGCTGAAGACCACCTTCGACCCGGAGTACTGGGAGGCCGACGCGTCGATGGCGATGCAGCCGAAGTCGAAGGCCGCGCGGGCCAAGGTCGTGGCCCTGACCAACGACGCCTGGCGGTCGCAGGCCACGGCCTACAAGGAGCGGGCGTGGAGCAAGGCCGCCGTCCTGCAGATGCCGGTGCTGCTCTACGCGGGCAAGCAGGACGTTCTCGACTGGGGGAAGGCCGACCCGACGTCGAAGCTGCGCGGACAGCTGGGCCTGTTCGACATCATCGGCGCCAGGAACGCGAAGGTGAAGATGGTGATCCTCAACGAGGCCGGCCACTTCCCGTATCGGGAGTACCCCGAGCAGTTCAACCAGGATCTGATCGGGTTCATCGACCACTGGCAGAGCCGCCCGTAGGCGACACCGCCCCGCCATGTGGATCGTCCGTGTCGCGCTGAACCGGCCCTACACGTTCGTGGTGCTGGCCCTGGCGATCCTGCTGCTGGGCCCGCTGACGATCCTGCGCACGCCCGTCGACATCTTCCCCGACATCAACATCCCGGTGATCGCGGTCATCTGGAACTACGGCGGGCTCTCGGCCGAGGAGATCGCCAACCGGATCGTCTCGAACTACGAGCGCTCGCTCACCCTGAACGTGAACGACATCGAGCACATCGAGTCGCAGTCGCTGCGCGGGATCGCCTTCATCAAGGTCTTCTTCCAGCCGGGGGTGAGCATCGAAATGGCGCTCGGCCAGGTCTCGGCCAGCTCGCAGTCCGTGCTGCGCGGGATGCCGCCCGGGACGAACCCGCCCTCCGTCCAGGTGTATAACGCGACGAGGGTCCCGGTCCTTCAACTGGCGCTTTCAGGGCGCGGGCTGTCGGAGCAGCAACTGTCCGACCTGGGCGGCAACTTCCTGCGCGTCCAGCTTGCGACGGTGCAGGGGGCGTCGGTGCCGGTGCCCTACGGCGGCAAGACGGCCCAGATCCTCGTCGACCTCAACCCCGTTGCCTTGCAGGCCAAGGGCCTGTCGCCGCTCGATGTGGTCAACGCGATTGGGGTCCAGAACCTGATCCTGCCCGCGGGCAGCATGAAGATCGGCGCGTTCGAGCACGACGTCGCGCTCAACGGCAGCCCGCAGACGATTCGTGAGCTCAACGATCTCCCCATCAAGGTTGTCGGGCGGACGCCGATCTACATCCGCGACGTGGCCAACGTGCGCAACGGAAACCCGCCACAGACGAACATCGTGCGGGTGGACGGACAGCGCTCCGTCCTGATGTCGATCCTGAAGAGCGGAAACGCCTCGACCCTCGACATCATCGATCGTGTCAAGGGCGTGCTTCCGCGGATTCTGCGCGGCCTGCCGCCCGAGCTCAACGTCCGGCAGCTCTCCGACCAGTCGCTGTTTGTCCGGGCCTCGGTCGACGGCGTCGTGCGGGAAGCCGTCCTTGCCGCGTGCTTGACGGCCCTGTTGATCCTCGTCCTGCTCGGGAGCTGGCGCGCCACCGTGATCATCGCGGTGTCGATCCCGCTGTCCATCCTCGTCTCGATCATCGGGCTTCGCGCGATGGGGGGGACGATCAACATCATGACGCTCGGCGGCCTGGCGCTCGCCATTGGCATCCTGGTGGACAACGGGATCGTCGCCATCGAGAACATCAACTGGAACCTGGAGCAGGGCAAAGAACTCGAGGCCGCGATCCTCGACGGCGCCGAGCAGATCACCATGCCCGCGTTCGTTTCCACGATCTGCATCTGCATCGTGTTCATCCCGATGTTCTTCCTGCCAGGGATCTCAGGACAGCTCTTCGTGCCGATGGCCGAGGCGGTCATCTTCGCGATGCTGGCGTCGTACGGCTTGTCGCGCACGCTCGTGCCAACCATGTCGAAGTACATGCTGCAGGCGCACGAGCCGGACCGGCACGCCGAACGGCTGGGCAGCCGCAATCCCTTCGTCAGCCTGCAGGCGCAGGTCGACCAGGCGTTCGGGCGCCTTCGATACGCGTACCGGCGGACGCTCGAAGGCTGCCTCCATCGCCCCGCCCTGTTCGTCGGCGTGTTCCTGTTCCTGTGCGTGGCGTCGTTCGGGCTTCTGCCGTGGGTGGGGCAGGACTTCTTCCCGGCGGTGGACAGCGGCCAGTTCAAGCTGCACCTGCGCGCGCCGACCGGGACACGGGTGGAAGAGACGGCCGCCATCTGCGACCAGGTCGAGCGCGCGGTCCGCGACGTCATCCCCGCCGGGGAGATCGCCAGCCTCATCGACAACATCGGCATGCCGCTTGGTGGCATCAACATCCTCTACATGAACTCGGCGCCCATCGGGTCGGCCGACGCGGACATCCAGGTCTCGCTCGCTCCTCGCCATCGGCCGACGGCGCGCTACATCCACGACCTGCGGCTCGCGCTGACGCGCCAGTTCCCCGGCGTGCAGTTCACGTTCGTTCCCTCCGACATGGTCACGCAGATCCTCAACTTCGGCCTGCCCGCCCCCATCGACATCCAGGTCATCGGCAGGAACCTGGCCGCCAATCGCCTGTTCGCGTCCAGGCTGCAGGGACGGCTCGCCCGGGTGCCTGGCATCGTCGATCTGCGGGTGCACCAGGCCTTCGACCTGCCGAGGCTGTACCTCGAGACCGATCGGACACGCGCGGCGCAGGCGGGTGTCACGCAGCGCGAGATTGCCAACAACCTGCTCATCTCGCTGAGCGGCAGCGGTCAGACGACGCCGACCTTCTGGCTCAACCCCGCCACCGGAGTGAGCTACTCGGTGTCGACCAGAACGCCGGAGTACTGGATGCAGTCCCTGCAGCAGCTCGGCGCCATCTCCGTGGCCGGGCCGGCCGGCGGGAGGCCACAACTCCTCGAAGCCCTCACGACGTTCCGCCGCGGCGTGGGCATGGCTGTCGTCTCCCACTACAACGTCCAGCCCGTGATCGACATTTTCGGATCGGTGCAGGGCCGGGACCTGGGCGGCGTGGCCCGGGAGATCGCCCCGATTCTGAAAGCCAGCGAGTCATCGTTGCCACGCGGATCCGAACTGGTCGTCCGCGGCCAGATCGACACCATGCGCACGGCGTTCACGGGCCTGCTGGCGGGACTGGCGCTGGCCATCATCCTCGTGTACCTGCTCATCGTCGTGAACTTCCAGTCCTGGCTCGATCCGTTCATCATTATTTCGGCCCTGCCGTCGGCGCTTGCGGGGATCGTGTGGGTGCTGTTCCTTTCGCACACCACCATCAGCGTGCCCGCGCTGACCGGCGCCATTATGTGCGTCGGCGTGGCCACCGCGAACAGCATCCTGGTGGTGAGTTTCGCGAAGGACGAAATCGCGCGCGGCGCCAGCGCGGTCGATGCCGCGATTGCCGCCGGGTTCACGCGCTTCCGGCCCGTGCTGATGACGGCGCTCGCCATGATCATCGGCATGCTGCCGATGGCGATCGGCTTCGGCGAGGGCGCCGAGCAGAACGCGCCGCTCGGCCGCGCGGTTGTCGGCGGCCTGGGCGTCGCCACCGTGGCGACCCTGTTCTTCGTGCCCGCGGTGTTCAGCCTGCTCCACCGGTTCCGCACGCCGGCCGCGTCGCCAGCCCGGGCAGATTAGTCCGTTATGCGGCGCGGTCCGAGAATTCTGTTCTCGTTCGCCGCATGACGGCCAAGGCGCGCCGCAGGCGCGCCCGCCGGAGCGGCCCGCCTTCGCGCCGGAGGCGCTTCGGCGCGTCCGCCGTAGCCTTGGCGGAGGCGTAAGCGGGGCGAAGGGGCCCCCGCGAGCGACGGCGAGCCGGGGCCCCCAACGCGCTTGCGCGTTGGGGTGGCCGATGGGGGGTCCGGCGGGGCGAAGCCCCCCGGGTGCGCGAGCGAGCGTGACGAAAGGCAGAGCGCGCGCGGAGCGGAGCGAGCGGCGAAGCGCGCGCGGAGCGCAGTGAGCCTGGCGGGGTGCAGGGGTCCCCGCCATTCAAAAGACGAGCGGCGCGGGGCCACGGGGTCCCCGCTAGCGAGTGAGTGGGGGGGTCCGGCGGGGCGAAGCCCCCCGGTCAAATGCTGGAGGAGTGCCATGCAGCGTGTGGAGCGTGACGGACGCCGTGCCGGCTCACCAAGCCGGGCCGTCGGCCTGTCGATTGTCGTGTTCGTGGTGCTCGGCGGCCTGGCCGCCTGGGGCATTTCGAGCCGCACCACGACGATGGCGACGCTGGCGCGCGAAACCAACGAGTCAGCCGTCCCGACGGTCTCGGTGGTCCAGCTCAAAGGCGGCGCGCCGCTCGACGAGATCGTCCTGCCGGGCAACGTGCAGGCCTACACCGACGCGCCCATCTACGCGCGGACCTCCGGGTACCTGCGGCGACGATACGTCGAACTCGGCACACGCGTGAAGACGGGGCAACTGCTCGCGGAGATTGACGCGCCGGAACTCGAGCAGCAGCTCCGCCAGAGCCGCGCCGACCTGGCGACCGCGGAAGCCAACGCGCGGCTGGCGCAGATCACCGCCGACCGGTACGCGGACCTCCGCAAAACCGATTCGGTGTCGCAGCAGGATGCCGATAACGCCGCGGGCAGCCTCGAGGCCAGGAAGTCGGCCGTCAAGTCGGCCGAGTACAACGTGCAGCGGCTCGATCAGCTGCACGCCTTCACTAAAATCTACGCGCCATTCGACGGTGTGATCACGGCCCGCAATACCGACGTCGGCGCCCTGATCGACTCGGGCGCGAGCGGCGGCGCGGCGCGCGAGCTCTTCCACATCGCGTCGACCGACCGTTTGCGCGTGTTCGTCAACGTGCCCGAGGCCCACGCGCACGCCGTACGACCGGGGCTCACCGCCCAGCTCACGCTGACGCAGCTTCCGGGCAGCACCTTCCTGGGGACGCTCGTGCGCACCGCGCAGACCATCGAAGTCGCGTCGAGGACGCTGCTGGTCGAACTCGACGTGCCGAACCCGTCCGGCGAACTGCTCGCGGGCTCGTATGCCGAAGTGCGCTTCAAGCTGCCGGCCGCGGCGTCCACGTACAGGCTGCCGGTGAACGCCCTGATGTTCCGGAGCGAAGGCCTGCGGGTGGCGGTGGTGACAAATGCCGACACGGTGACCATCACGCCCGTGACGGTCGGGCGCGACTTCGGCACCGAAGTCGAAATCGTCTCCGGGCTCAACAAGGACGACAGGGTCATCGTGAATCCTCCCGACTCGCTGGAGCAGGGTCAGGTCGTGCGGATCGCGAAGCCGGCGTCTGCGAAAAACGAAGGAGACCCGCGGTGAGGACACGCCGCCCGGCGCTGCGGCGGGCCGGGGGAAGCGGCCTGCGTGCGGCTCTGGCAATCCCTGGACTGATCGGCTTGTGCGCGTCTGCATGCGCGGTGGGACCCAAGTACCAGCCGCCACAAACGCCTGTGCCTCCCGCCTTCAAGGAGTTGGGAACCTGGAAGCCGGCGCAGCCGAACGATCAGACGCTTCGAGGGAAGTGGTGGGAGATCTTCAACGATCCTCAGTTGAACGCCCTCGAGGAACAGCTCTCGGTGTCGAACAACACGCTGCGGGCCGTGCAGGCGCAATTCGACCAGGCCCGTGCGCTCGTGCGCGGCGCGCGGGCGGCGACCCTGCCGTTCGTAAGCGGCGACGCGTCGATCGAAAGGACGAGCGAGGCTGGGAAATCTGACGCCACCACCTACAACCTGACAGTCGATGCGGGTTACGAGCTCGACGTGTGGGGCCGCGTCCGCCAGACGATTCAAGCGAGCCGCGCGTCGGCCCAGGCCAGCGCCGCGGATCTCGAGAGCGTCAGCCTGAGTCTGCACGCCGAACTCGCGCTCGACTATTTCACGCTGCGCGCGCTCGACGCCGAGAAGGAGATCTTCGACACCAGCGTCTCCGCCTACGAACGGGCGTTGGAATTGACGAGGAACCGCTACCAGGGAGGGGTCGCCTCCGCCGTCGACGTCGCCCAGGCGGAAACACAACTCGAGTCGACGCGGGCCCAGGCGATTGACAACCAGTTGAGGCGGGCGCAGCTCGAGCACGCGATAGCGGTGCTGCTCGGGCGACCCGCATCCTCGTTCGGCGTGGCGCGCGCGCCGCTGGACATGCCGGTGCCCGCCGTGCGAGCCGGGCTTCCCGCCGAGATCCTCGAAACGCCGTCCCGATATTGCCGCCGCTGAGCGCCGTCTGGCCGCTGCCAACGCGCAGGTCGGAATCGCGGCGACCGCGTTCTACCCCGTGGTGGCGCTGACGGGCAACACGGGTTTCGAAAGTGCGGCGCTCGGAGACTGGCTGAAGGTGGCCAGCAACTTCTGGTCGATCGCGCCGGCCGCGGCGATAGCCGTGTTCGACGGCGGCCGCCGCCGGGCCGTCTCCGAACAGGCGCGCGCGGCCTACGCTAGGACCGAGGCGCTGTATCGCGAAACGGTGCTGGTGGCCTTTCGCGAGGTGGAAGACAACCTGGCCGCGCTGCGCATACTCAACGAGGAAGCGACCACCCACGCGGCGGCGATCGCTGCGTCCGAGCGCCTGCTGACGCTGGCAACCAACCGGTACCGGGGAGGCGTGACCACGTACCTCGAGGTCGTGGTCGCTCAGGGTGCCGTTCTCAACAACCGGCGCACGGGCGTGAACATCCTCGCGTGGCGCCTCACCGCCAGCGTGCTGCTCGTCAAGGCGCTCGGCGGCGGCTGGGACGTGTCCCGGCTGCCCCTGCAGTAGTTCTGCTGCCAGTCATGGTCTTCTGCTTCGTTTGCATGCCCAGCCGGTCGGCTCGCGAGTGAGGCGGCAACGGCTCGTGTCCTGATCGCCGCGCTGTCGGACGCCCTCGTAAGGGAAGTGCGATCGTGGCGCCTGACTCGACCCTGATCTGACGCCATCGCCCAAACCATGCCACTCCGGTCCGATCGAGAGCAGATCCAATTCCGATCCCGCGACCAACTCCACTGACTGATGCCGCGCGCAGGTGAGGGCGGGCGGGCACCGTCAAGTCAAGAGCCGCGTCCTTTAGCGCCGTGCAGGAAATGCGATCAGGCCAGCGGTGGCGGGCTGCAGTAACTGCGACCTGATCTCGCGCGCGCATCGAGTTCAGGCCGATTTCGCCTGGGTTTCCCGCTGGCATGCGGCCCGCGTGCCAGCAGCGGATGGCCCGGCCTTCAACCGACTACGAACCGCGGGCTCCCGCCCAGGGTGCGCTCTATCAGATCGTGCGCGATCACTTCGAGACCTTTCGCGCGCAGGCCGCCACGATACGCGATGGGGAAGGGCTGCCCGGCTTCGTGGAGCGCGCCTTCCGTACCTTCCTTCGGTGTGGCTGGCTGGCCGGCGGATTCGCGCGATTGCGCTGTCGCGACTGCGGCCTCGACCGCCTGATTCCCTTTTCCTGCAAGGGGCGCGCACTCTGCCCCAGTTGCGGCGGCCGCCGAATGGCCGAGCGCGCTGCGCATCTGGTCGATCAGGTGTTCCCCGACGTGCCGATTCGGCAGTGGGTGTTGAGCCTGCCGTACCGCTTGCGGTATCAACTGGCCTGGGACCATGACTTGTGGCGGGCGGTCGTCGGCGTGCTGTTTGGCGCGGTGTTCCGCGTGCTGCGCGCGCGTGTGGGCGACGACGGCGTCGAGGCGGGCCGCGGCGGCGGGGTCGCCGTGATCCAGCGGTTCGGGGGCGCCCTCAACCTGAACGTGCACATCCATGCGCTTGTGATGGACGGGGTCTTCGCGAGGGACCATGCGGGTGCGCTGTGTTTTCACCCCGCGCCTCACCTCACGACCCTGGACGTGGCGGAGGTACTGGCGACCGTGGAGCCGCTGATCATGCGCCGGCTCGAGCGCCGAGGACTCGGACCCGGCGACGGCGAGGCGGGTGCGCCGGACGCGTGGACCGACGAGGCGCCGGTCCTCGCCGGCCTCGCCGCCGCGTCCGTGCAGGGGACCATCGCGCTGGGACCGCGCCGGGGCGCCCGCCTTCGTCGATTGGGCGACGCCGCCGAGCCGGTCGAGACGTCCGCTCCCGGGCATTGTCACGCCCGGGCGAATGGATTTGATCTACACGCGGGCCTGGTCGTGCCGGCGGGGCAGCGGGAGCGGCTCGAGCGCATCGTCCGCTATACGCTGCGGCCGCCAGTGCCGCAGGAGCGGCTGCACCTGACCGGCGATGGGCAGGTGCGACTGGAACTGCGGCACCCGTGGCGCGATGGAACGACGGACATCGTGTTCGACCCCGTGGAGTTCCTGGGGCGGCTGGCGGTGCTCGTGCCGCGGCCGCGCATCAACCTGCTCTTGTACCACGGCGTCCTGGGGCCGCGAGCGGCCTGGCGGGCCGAGGTGGTTCAGGGCCAGACTCCAGTGGGGAGCGGGGATACGGGGTTGGAGTCGTCCCCCGTGCCCGCTCGTGAGCCTGACCTCGCGGAGACGGCGCGGCGTCAGGCCTGCGGCCAGTGTTGGTCGTCGCTGATGGCCCGCACGTTCGGGTTTGACGTGCTGGCGTGCCCCCGGCGGGCCCCACGCGAGGCTGCCTCGCGTGGGACCCGGGTGTGGCGGCCGCCTGCGTCTGATCGCGCTCATCGAGGAGGCGGCCGTCATCGGCCGGATCCTTCGGCATCTCGGTCTGCCGACCGAGGTGCCGGCACCCCGCCCCGCGCGGGCGCCACCGCTGTGCGCGAGCACTCCCGATCAGGCGGGTTGGGACGACGACAGTTCAGTGTTCGCCCCCGGTTCCTGACCGGGTCCTGAGCGACGGCTCGCACGTCGGCACAGCGGAGGTGTGCTTCGTGGCGACGGGCGAGACGCCAGCCGAGACCCGTCGCGCTTGACAAGGCGTCGGCGCGAGACATAATCGGCGCGCCGTGGGGCCAATCCGACGTGGGGGTGGGGCCAATCTGCGCTGTGGGCCCCCGAGCTGTGGGCCCCCGAGCTGTGGGCCCCCGAGCTGGCTGGGGCGGGGGGCGTGTCCGATAGCTGGCATTATGTTGACGGGCCCCCTCTAATGCTTCCTTAATGCTTCCTTCTATGAGGCGTCCTGTTGTCAAGCCCCCTGTAATCTCCAGCCCTTCGAACAAGCTGCCGCCGGAGCGGGCTCCTCAATAGCCAAGGAGTCCGCGGAGGCGGCGCCGCAAACACGTCCCCGTGTTCGTGCTCGCGCACGACGCACCTCGTGTCCCACTGGCGGTCCGTGTGGCGTC